>NZ_JAHVHU010000001.1 GCF_019802045.1 Membranihabitans marinus
GCAAGTTCATCCTTGTCTGCAATCTGATTGACCAATTCATCGAGTAATTTTTGAGTTTGATCTTTCATAGTATAAAGTTTTTAGACTCACAAAATCAGATCAATTCCGCTCAACACAAAATTTTTTGGAAAGTCTTCTTGAACTCCACAAATACACAAACTACTTGACAGTCCCACTTTTTCCGCTGGCGCTAACTGGAATATTCTTCCAAATTTGACTTTTGAACCTCAGGTCTCATTGTATAATATTACCAACAGTTCATATAATTTTCAGCCTAGTTTTCTCAACGGGGTCAGTAATTTGGTGGATAGTCGAAGAGCAAGTGCTTCTGAATACAAATGGCGACAATCACAAGTTGATGCTGTTCTCTCTTATTCAAAATCAATCTTAAATGCGCATCATTTCGATGCGAAGGCTGGATTTTCTTATTTTGGTCGAACCGAATCGCGACTTAGTGCGACCGGGCAAGGGGCTTCGACGGATCTTATTCCTACGCTCAATGCTTCGGCAGAACCTGTAGATATAAGTAGTTCAGTTACCGATCAGGTTATACTTGGATATTTTAGTCGAATCAATTACAATTTTGATTACAAGTACCTCTTGTCTTTTAATATGCGTTACGATGGTGCATCCAACCTCGGTAAGCAATACAGATGGGGGTTCTTTCCAGGGGTTTCATTGGGATGGAATCTCCACCATGAGGATTTTTGGGCGGTTTTACCTGAAAACTTGTTGAATTTAAAATTGAGAGGGAGTTATGGGGTTAATGGAAATATCGGAAATCTCGGTGATTTTTCGGCCCAGGGCGCTTATGGTGTAGGTGCCAAATATGCCGGATTAGCTGCTATTCAGAACTCCATCATACGTAACCCGGAACTCCAATGGGAAGAATCAAAAACGCTTAATTTTGGTGCAGATATAGGTCTGTGGAACAGGCGAGTTAATGTAATGGTCGATGTTTTTAGGCGAGTAACGGATAATTTGATTACGAGTCTTTCTTTACCCCCATCCACTGGATTTGGAAGCATATTGACAAACCTGGGTAGCCTGGAAAATAAAGGAATTGAATTAGAATTAAATGCTGCTATCCTGCCACCCAATTCAGATTTTCAATGGAACATCGCATTTAATTCATCCAAAGTGAGTAATAAAATACTTGAATTGCCTGATAATGGAACCGAAAATAATCGAATTGGAGGTTATTACGTATGGGATCCGGCGATTAATGATTACAACTGGTTAGGGGGATTGCAAGAGGGAGGTAGTTTGGGTGAGTATTATGAATACCGTCAATTGGGAATTTATGCAACTGATGAAGAGGCCGCAAGCGCCCCATTAGATCGGATTGCACGCGTAGGAGATAAAAAACATGGTGGGGATGTTATTTGGGATGATCTGGATGGAAATGGCGAAATAGATAGCCGTGACAGAGTCTACGTCGGAACAGAATTTCCAACTTGGACTGGCGGATTGACGAACACCTGGTCCTACAAGGGGTTGTCATTGCTTTTGCGGATGGATTATACGACGGGCCACACTATTTATAATTACGCCCGGGCCTTTATGAATGGTCAGTGGAAGCTCAATATGAATTTGACGCAAGAAATGGTGGATAATGCCTGGCAGGAACAGGGTGATCAAACTTATATGCCCCGGTATACCTGGGAGAGCCAGCGGGGAGCCTATAATATTTTTCCGACCAGAACAGGTCAGCAGTATTATGAATCCGGTGATTATCTTTCTGTTCGTGAGTTGACTGTGAGTTATGAATTACCTGAGTCAGTTCTCAATATGCTGAAAATTAACAGCATTCGATTCAATGTGACCGGGAACAACCTTCACTATTTTACGAAATACAAAGGATTGAATCCTGAATTTGGAGGTCGCGACTATGGTCGTTATCCGATCCCAAAGAATATCATTTTTGGGTTAAATATTTCATTCTAATAAAACTAGATCATAATGAGAAAAATAACTAACAATATCATACTAGTAATTATTCTATCTGCTTTTCAGATATCATGTTCTGATTTGCTGGACGTAGATCCGACTAGTGTTATTACGACAGATTCTTTTTGGGCATCTGAGGGAGATGCTGAAGGTGCTTTGGCTGGAATGTATGTAGATCTTAGGGATGTAGCTCGATTCAATTTATTTATCCTGGGTGAAGCACGTGCTGACGTGGTGACGCTCGGAACAGTCGGTGATGGAGGGTATGCAAAGTATTATAATAACACCGTTAACCCCGCAGATGCCGGTCCAAGTTGGTCGAGCTTTTATACCTTGATCAATAGTGCGAACCTAATTATAAAGTATGTACCTGATATCAACTTTGCTTCGGAAGATCGTAAAAGCGATATTTTAGCTCAGGCCTATGCGATGCGCGCTTACACTTATTTTGTGATGACCAGAACATGGGGTGCACTGCCCTTAAGAACCGAACCTACAGAAGGATTTGGAGCAGAAACCACACAAAAGCCAAGATCACCGATGTCTGAGGTTTTTGAATTAATAAAAAATGATATCGAACAAGCATTGCAGTTGTTCCCGGATGAAGACTATGGCCCCTATCGCGCTTTTTGGTCTAAACCTGCGGTTCAGGCCCTTAAAGGCAATGTTTATTTGTGGACCGGCAAACAAGAAGGCGGTGGAGATTCTGATATTCAAACAGCTCTTGCAGCATTAAATGAGATTAAGAACTCTGATGTTCAATTGTTAAACAACTACGAAGATGTATTTGATTATTCCAACAAAGGAAATGATGAAATATTAATGGCTGTTCGCTTAGCTGAATTTGAAACAGGAGGGAGTTATTTTCAAAATATGTACATCATTAATAGTGCGATTCCTTCTAACATAACACCAGAAACTAGACAAAAAATAGGACCTGTGGGACCTGGTAATAATATTATGGTTCCAACTTCTTATCTCAAATCACTCTATGAAGAAAACGATGTGCGAAAAGAAGAAACCTTTTATGAAATTTATACGAAGAATGAAGATGGGAATCCCACCGTTTATTATACCACCATTGTGGTTAAAGAAGATGGATTGATTACCGGTGGCGACAGACAATTTATTGATGATATCATTTTGTATCGATATGCTGATGTTTTATTGATGATCGCTGAAGCAAAGAATGCATTGGGACAAGATCCCGCAGCAGAAATTAACCAGGTTCGGATGCGTGCCTTCGGAGATGATTTTTCAGGTAATGAATTTGTTGCCGGATCAAAAGAAGAAAATAATGAATTCATTCTCGAAGAAAGACTTCGTGAGTTGGCCTTTGAAGGCAAGCGTTGGTGGGATTTACTCCGGTTTGGAAAAGCCATTGAGTTAGTTCCAGCGCTCCAGGACAAAGAGAATCCAGAACATCTGTTGTTGTGGCCAATCTCAAATTCTGTGTTAAGTCTCGAACCTACCGTAGAACAGAATCCGGGGTATCAAAATTAAATCAAATATGAAGAACGGAAAATGGGCTATTATAGCTCTTATTTTATTCGTTGGACCGTTCTATTTGATCGGTTCAAATCATCCGATTATATCTTATAATAAAAGATCCACTACCCTTGGTATAACCGATACCACTCGATATCAGATTATTTCGAAAGGTGGTGACGCTGGTGATTACCAGGCCTTTCCAGATGCGTGTCGACTGCAAAACGGGGACATCGTAGTAGTCTTTTATGGTGGGGATGGCCATATTACATATCCCAACGAACAATATCCCAAGGCAGGAAGAATTTGCATGGTCCGCTCTAGGGACGAAGGGAAGACCTGGTCCAGGCCGGTAACCATATTTGATGATCTTCATGATAATCGTGATCCGCACATCAGTCAGCGGAATGATGGTACGATAATGGTTAGTTTTTTCTCTTTGGATCTAAAATCCAATCCTAAATCCAGATCTGGTGTTGGGGTCCATTTTATTGAATCTCATGACAATGGACATACCTGGACCACCAAACCTCGTCTGGTTTCTCCTTTTGGAAAGGACTGGTATTGCTCCGCGCCCATTCGAGAAATGGTAGATGGAACCTTGATTTTTCCGGTGTATAGACAAATTATGGGTACACAAAACGCCTGGGGCGGCGTGTTTTTATCGTATGACAAAGGGAAAAGCTGGACAGACCCCATTACAATCGGGGAAGACGCCGGTTTGTTTTTGGCTGCGGAAACAGATGTGATACGCCTGAAAAATGGTGCTTTGTTTGCAGCACTGCGTGGCCAGAACGAATTGCCTATGCATTATGCCATTAGTCAGGATGTTGGAAAATCCTGGTCACCTGTTGAGAGCATCGGATTCTTGGCGCATTCACCCCATCTAAATCGGTTGAGTACTGGTGAAATATTTATGGTATATCGAGGAGTAGAAAATAGCCATACTTTTGATTGGGATAAAGCATATACGGCACTTCGGGTTAGTTATGATGAAGGGAAAACCTGGCAAGGTCCATTTAAATTGGATAATAGCCGGGGAGCTTATCCGTCGACGGTCGAATTAAAGGATGGAACCATTTTATTGGTTTTTTACGAAGAAGGGGAAAACAGTGGTGTTGGTGCATTAAACTTTGAAGTACCAGCGAAAGAACAAGCTTTATCTCCGCCTGCTGAATGGGTGAAATTTTTAAATAACTAACGTGATGAAAGAAAGAATTACCGTCTTGTATGTATCAATTTATGCGTTTATATTATCCATTGGTGTACTCGGAAACGCTCATGCCAATTCAGGTGAATATGTATTGCACAAGGATACCAGGGTCAATGGCGATACGGTATCGATCCTGGAAAAGTATATTTCAATCGATAATGTATGCGCCTGGCCCAATCTGACTCAACTGGATAATGGAAGTGTGATCGCCACAATATTTAATCAGCCCAGTCATGGCCGGGGAGAAGGTGATGTCGAAACCTGGGTAAGTAAAGATGGTCGCTTTTGGGATAAGCAGGGAACACCCACTAATCATGAACCGGGTACCAATAGAATGAATGTCGCCGCCGGATTATCCGCTTCCGGGGATCTGATCGTGCTCACTTCTGGTTGGGAATTGAAAAAAGATCGCAAAGGCAAGGTATCTTTAGTGAAGGTGTTGCGACCCTGGGTATCCCGCTCTTCAGATCATGGATCTACATGGAAAACCAACAAGAATGGTTTTCCCACCGCAGACAAAAACATGACCAACTTCATTCCGTTTGGAGATATTCTGCAGGGGGAAGATGGGTCGCTAAGAGCGATTGGTTATGCTCAGTCCCAGAATAAAGTGATCAACAAAACCGCCATGTTCAGAAGTGATGACGATGGTTCGACCTGGAAAAAGATGTCGATGATCAGTGATGGATCAGATCAGACATCCAAAGGACACAATGAAACTGCGCTTTTTTACCTGGGGCAGGGGGAATGGATTGCAGCAGCACGAAGATGGAAAGGTGGGCAATCCATGGATTTGTTCAGAAGCACAGATGATGGAGAAAGCTGGGTGAAAGAAAGTCAGCTTACAAATTCCCGACAGCATCCGGGGCATTTATTGCGATTGGAGGACGGGCGACTATTATTGACCTATGGAAATCGGGTAAAAGACCAATATGGAGTGGCGGTAAAAATCAGTGAAGATCATGGCCGGACATGGGGTGATGAGATGATGTTATTTAGTCAGAAAATGTCAGTTGATATTGGCTATCCCTCCAGTGTTCAACAAGAAGATGGAACGATAATTACCGCATACTACGCGTCCAGGGAGAAAAACCACGACAGGTATCATATGGGAACGGTGATCTGGGAACTCAAATAATTGGTGCAGTCATGAATAGGATGTTTAAAGTGAAACTGCTTACTTTCTTTATAAGTGTCGCAATGCTTTCACAAATATCCGCTCAGAATTTGCGCCCCAATATATTATTGATTGTTTGGAAGATAATAGCGCCGACTTGGGATGTTATGGCAATGATATAGTCCATACGCCGACTCTGGATAAACTGGCGCACAATGGTGTCCGGTTCACCAATGCCTATACAACTTATTCTGTCTGCAGTCCCTCAAGAAGCAGCATCTTTACTGGTTTATATCCGCATCAAAATGGCCAGATTGGGTGGGCTACTCATCATTATGCTTTGTACGAGGGCGTCAAAGTACTTCCTCAATACCTCTCTGACACGGGATATAAAACAGGGATTATTGGTAAAGTTCACGTTAATCCTGAAAGCCGTTTTAATTTTGACTTTGAAGCTATTCCGGAATCCAATTTTGGAAAAAAAAGATTGTCAGAGTATGCCTCCCATGCGAAGCATTTCATTCAGCAATCCGGGTCCGCGACACCATACTTTCTGATGGTCAATTTCCCGGATGCACACCTGCCGTTTCAGAATGAGGTCGAGAATCTCCCCACGGTCAGCGTTGATGCCGCTAAGATACGAACCACGTTGCCTTTCGCCGGGGTCAATACTCGGCGAATGAGAGACGAGACAGAAAAGTATTACAATTGCATCAATCGCCTGGATGAATCGATAAGCATGCTTTTCGACAGCATCGGAGGATTAGAAAATACCTTAGTCATTTACCTAAGTGATCATGGGGCCCAGTTTAGCAGAGGAAAGCTGACCAATTACGAAGGTGGATTGAAAATTCCGTTTTTGATGTCATGGGAAGGGGCTGCCACCTGCAAAAATATCGTAAGGGATGAGCTAATTTCTGTGGTCGATTTGCTGCCTACCATTTTGGATGTGGCGGGGTTAGACATCCCGGCACACTTGCCTGGACAAAGTTTGTTGCCGTTTCTAAATGATCCGACTGGATCGATTAATTGGAGAACCTATTTAGGAGCTGATGGAGAAGGCTCTTCACCGGTATTTTATTTTCCGCGAAGAAGCATCAGAAATGACCGGTTTAAGCTCATTCTAAATATTGGTGTGGGGCGTAAAGAATTCCCTGCATATGGTGCTTATGCGAATCCTGAATTTGGATCTGGTGCGACAGAAGAGGAGATTCATCATTCACCAAACCATGTGAAAAAGGCTTATGCAATATGGAAGCAACCGCCTACCTTTGAACTCTACGATCTGGATCAGGATCCGTGGGAATTCAATAACCTATCTGATCACCCCCATTTTCAACATGTACTGGATAATATGAAGACACTTTTAAGAAGGTGGCGTGAAGAAACCAATGATCCTTTGCTGGATCGTGTTAAGCTAGAAAAATTAACCGCAGAAATGGATTCGATTAATCATCTCTATCCAGATCATTCTTATCGGAATATTCCAAATTTCAAATGGAACTACCTGGATTACTTAAAACCTTAATCATGGATGCAGCGCATTTGAAAAACCAATTTGAAGAACAAGGATTTCTATTCCTGTCTGATTTTTTTGATAATCGCGAATTAAAGCGCATCAAAGAAAAGGTTCAAAATTATATTTTGAATATTGCACCCGGACTGCCATCTGATAAAGTGTTTTATGAAGATGCTGACGACCTTAATTCCATCAAACAGCTTTTTCATCTGTCCGATTATGATGTTTTTTTTAAAGATTTACTCCGAGGAAGTAAACTAGAAGACCTGGCCAGGGTCTTTTTTGGTGAAGATACGGGTCAGGGGTTTGTGGAGTATTTTAACAAACCACCGGGAATCGGTCAACCCACTCCTCCCCATCAGGATTGTTATTATTTTATGTTGTCCCCACCCAAAGCACTGACATTCTGGATCCCACTGGAAGACGTCGATGAAGAAAACGGTTGTTTGCGATATGTCAGGGGGTCGCACAAACTGGGGATGCGTCCACACGGCCGAACGAAAACCCTTGGTTTTTCTCAGGGCATCACCGACTTTGGGACCAAGGACGATATCGCCAATGAAGTGAGCATGCCCACGAAGCAAGGGGATGTTCTCGTTCATGATGGCATGACGATTCACCGGGCGGATCGAAATAAAAGCCATACAAGATCCAGAAGTGTGCTCGGTATCGTGTACTTTGCAGAATCAGCCATAGAAGACTTAGAGGCAAAAAAAGCCTACGAGGAAAAATTAAAAATCGATCGAACGAAATAAGTCAATTCCTTATGAAGCATTTGTCTTCGAACAACTTAATAGGAATTTGGTGTTCCATCCAATTACCCATACTAGCAGACAATAGCATTGATTTCAATAGTTTGAAAGAGGAAATGGATATGTTAACGAACACATCGATTCAAGGAATATATTCTAATGGTACAGCCGCAGAATTCTACAACCAAACAGAATCGGAATTTGACGGAATCAATGAAATGATGGCAGATATCTGTCATAAAAAGAGGTTTCCTTTTCAGATTGGTGCCAGCCATATGAGTCCTATTATTTCCAGGGAAAGAATAAGACGCACAAAAGCTTTGAATCCAAAAGCTTTTCAAATTACATTGCCTGAATGGCTCCCACTTAATTCCGACGAACAATTGTCTTTTTTGGCAGAGGTAATTGAGGAAGCTGATCCAATTCCGGTTGTTCTTTATAGCCCGGGCCACTCCAAAACCGTACTGACACCTTCTGATTTCAAAAGGATATCCGATAGATTCCCTCAGCTTATTGGCATCAAAGTAGGTGCCGGAGGGCTTGAATGGTATGCTGAGATGCGGAAAATGAATGGTGGTCTTGCGGTATTTGTTCCGGGGCATCGGCTGGCAACCGGAATAAAAGAAGGGGTAGCTAAAGGATCATACTCCAATGTCGCCTGTATTAATCCAAATGCGGCTCAAAAATGGTTTGAAATAATTATAGATAATATTGATGAAGGGATAAGGATCGAAAATCAAATCCTGCATTTCTTTGAAGAAGGAATTGTCCCGTTAGCTCGTGCTGGATATTCTGATGCTGCATTGGATAAACTTTTGTGGGCATTAAGTGGTCGCAGCACGACGAGTCCACGATTGCGATGGCCATACATAGGTGTAAGGGACCATGTGGTCGAAGATACGAGAAAGATTGCACAGCGTATTTTACCGGATTTCTTTCAAGTATAAATAATAATTGAGGAGCAAAAACGAACGATCCCCGGATAATCGCAGGCTGATTTTTAAAAACATCATTGGTTTTAGCGGAATTGTATAAACAAGATGCCCCCATTGTGCCGATAACAAACATTAAAGAAGTGGTAAGCGAGCGGGCATTCTTGTATTGATCATGTTTAAGAATCCAGCGGGACAGTATCTAAATTTGTGCGGCCATTGAAATATAGTATCAAAGTGTAGCATTAAAGTAGGAGAACGAAATCTACTTTTCGCCTAACTTAGCTGATACATTAAGTTTGAACATAAGGGATTACATCTCTGAGTGTTTCTATGCGGATATTAAGGGAGTAGATTTTTTAATCAATTGTAATACTTATGAAAAATTTGATACTAATTTTAGGACTTCTTCTTCCTTTGACGGTTCTGACACAAAATACAACCATAGAAGAGACTAATTTCCCTTATCCAGTTTCGAGAATTTATGGCACGGATGAACACAGTGCTTTCACAGACCTTATCCGGTTCAACGATGTGTTTTATTGTTCCTTCCGAGTCGGGAGTGATCATGCCGGGGGCGAGGATGGAAAAGTACGTATTTTACGTTCTCAAAATGGGGAACAATGGGAGACCGTGGCGTTAGTAGATAAGCCGGGACTCGATTTACGAGACCCCAAACTATCCATTACGCCGGATGGACGAATTATGGTGATTATGGGAGGGTCTGTGTATGAAGGAAAGTCGAGATTGGATATGCGTCCGCAGGTTTCATTTTCAGATCGTGAAGGTGCATCATTTTCTTCCCCGATCGAAGTGCATATCGATCCTGAAAGTGGCCGGAAAAATAGTTGGATCTGGCGGGTGACCTGGAACAATGGTGTCGGTTATGGCACGAGAGTACAAATAAAAGACCATAGCCCCTGGCGTGTTTCTATAGATAAAACCAATGACGGTTCACATTTTCAAGAAATATCACAGTTGGAAGTTGATGGGAAGGCCAATGAATCGACCATCCGATTCGATGACCAGGATAATATGTATGTCATTGTGCGGCGTGAAGGCGATGATAAAGTGGGTGTGCTAGCGAAAAGCAGTCCGCCGTACAATAACTGGAAGTATCAAAAATTAGATTTTCGACTTGGCGGGCCAAACTTTTTATGTTTGAACAAAGATAAATTGGTCGTGGGAACCCGCAAATATAAAGACGGGGTCAAGACACAAATTTTGGTGACTGATTTGGACGGGGATGTACGCAAAACTTTTGTGCTGCCCAGTGGTGGTGATACCAGCTATCCGGGGATGCTTATTTACAACGAAAAGCTTTGGATATCTTATTATTCCAGTCATGAAGACGGGGCTAATATTTATTTGACTAAAATCCCACTGAAAGACTTGGATTAAAGAGGTTCAAATTTAAATGAGTTTGTTCACCCGTTTAGGAAAAAATCAGATAATATATGAAACCTTTCTTTTTTTTCATATTCTCACTATTCGTGTTAGGTCTGATAACTACAATGTCGTTTAATAGAACAGTTGTATTGCCACCGAACTTGGATTTTAAATTAGGTTCAAATCCTGCAGATTTGACAGGGCATTGGCAATTGTTTGTAGACGATTATCTGGTGGAGCGAAAGGTGAATGTAAAACGAATATATCATCCCTTTACAAAGCATCCGAACAATCCTTTGCTCGTGGCAGATAAGCCGTGGGAAGGGCGAACCAGTTATTTATATGGGACCGTGTTGCCCAACGAAACCAATGATGGATATAAGATGTGGTACCACGCCTGGCTCGGTGAGTATACAAACCTATATGCCACAAGCCCAGATGGATTGAATTGGGACAAACCAGAGTTAGGACTAGTAGAATTTCAAGGATCCACAGATAATAATCTATTTCTCCGCAGGACCAGGGAAGATCATATTCCCCAGGTGATTTATACCCCATGGGAAAGGGATTCGAGTCGAAGATATAAATTGATAAATTATGATTACGGAAAGACAGAACCGAACAATCTTGTCAGTGGTTTCTATGGTGCGTATTCAGCAGATGGCATTCATTGGAATGACACCCCAGTCAATCCGATTCTTAAAGATCCGGGCGATGTAGGTAATTTTGTTTGGGACCCACATGAGAATCAATACATAGGATATCCTAAAGTTTTTGCACCCGTTCGTGGATTTAGAAGAAGGTGCGTCGGATATAGTTCGACGACTAATTTTGAAACATGGCCCCAGGCAGAGTTGATCCTGGTACCTGATCGTGCGGATGACTTTTGGGTAGAAGAAGAATACCAGCGGACGGAATTTTATGGTTTGAGTGGTTTTGCTTACGAATCGGGGTATATCGGATTTCTTTGGATATTTCCGCTTACCGATGGGAAAAATGATGGTCCTATTTATTGTGAAATTGTTAGTAGTCGGGATGGAATTAACTGGACCCGACAGGAAGTACAAGGAGGTCGCAGGGTTCCTATTTTACCGACAGGCGGGCCGGACGACTGGGATCGGGGTATGGTTTTCAGCACCAATCATCCCTTGATAGAAGATGGGCACATAAAACTTTGGTATGGTGGATCTTCTGCCACGCATAGTGGTCGTACAGATAGTTCCAGATCAAGTATTGGATTAGCCACTCTGCGGAAGGACGGATTTGCTTCACTGCAAGCGGGCCAGGATGGGGGTGAGGTTATAACAAAAATTTTTGTTGGCGCTCAGGGCCAATTATTAATCAATGCCAATGCGGAAGGTGGGTCGATTAGAGTGGAGTTGTTGGATGGATCCGGGACTGTCATTCCCGGCTACGAAAAGGAAAGATGTCAGGTGGTGAATAAAGATGGACTTGATTTAGAAGTGCGGTGGGACGATCAAGATGGATTGCCTGATGATAAAGAAATACGATTCGCCTTTCATCTTAAAAATGCTGCTCTTTATTCTTTTATGGCCGGCAGTGAACTTCAGTTGATTGATCAGCCTGATTCGGATCGTATATTTTTGGACTTTGAGGAGGAATTTGAATCTAACGCTTTGTCAAAATCTTATCAATTGCATGGCAACGCTGCTCTTGTAAAAGATAGCTCAAGTAACCATATCAGCAACTCCATGGTGAAGTTGACACCAGATGTGAAAACTGAGGTTGGGAGAATTGAAATCTTAAATACCAATAACTTAGGAACCTCCTTTACAATGGCTGCCAGAGTCAAGAATTTGGGAGGAGGTCATGCACGGATCTTTAGTAATCATAGAGGAGTGGGAGAGTTTGTGACCGGCGAAGTCGTCCTTGATGTCGACCCACGTGGGGTAGCATTCCCTGGAATCCGGTTTGTTGTAAATGGACAAGCTGTATTTTCAGGGAAAGTGAATATTCACGATGAAGAGTGGCATCACCTCGCCGTTACCTACGACGAAGGGGAGGTGATCTTATATTTGGATGGCAACATGGTAGGTTCCGGATTTATTCAATCCGGTTCAGTACCCTTACAAGCGGATAATGGCCATCGGTGGTATCTGGAAAATTCCACTGCCCCTTCGAAGGTTGGAATTCAACTTGGCAATAATGTTTTTTTGGGTGCGGATCGGAACAAACCGTTTTTTGCAAGGAGGAGGACGATACTGCCTTCTGCTTCCAAAGCGGCTTTGAATGGATGCATTGATGATGTTATAATTGCCAGAGAGGCTTTACTACCGGATCAGTTTATGAATTAGCGGATGTTTATTAATTTGCCTTTTTGGGAATGCTCTGTATCCGATGGTCTGGAATTACAAATCCTGGCAACCTTATGAATGAAAATATTAGATAAAATTTATTACAAGATGCGGACTTGAATTCTTTCCTAATTTAAATGATTGGATGATCAATCAATGTCAATCAACGGTACATATTATACTTAAATATTTTATACGCTTCTACATTAAGTTTCGAAAATAAATGAGACATCCTTTTTCCTGAAAAATAAACAGCTATGTATCAAGAACAATTGACTTCTACGGACAGGACGCTTGTAGCCAATGAAATCCTGGATTTTATCCCAGAGCGGATTTATGACATTCATGCTCATTTGTATGCTGCTCAACACTTTGATGTGCAGGCATTTCCATTCCTTCAGAATTCCTCTTTATTTGATCTCGCAGCCTACAGGAAAGCTATATCTCGCACTTTGGGAGACAGAACGATCGATGGCTTGTTTTTTGGCATGCCTCATAAAAGTGGCGATCGAGAATCTATAAATAAATGGATATCTGGCGAGGTCGAAAAATCTGAAAAAAGTAAAGCGTTAAAACTGGTTAGTCCCAAAGATTCAAGAGAAGAACTGTCCAAAGATCTGAAAAGCGGCCGGTTTTCCGGTATCAAAGTATACCACGTGTACGCTGACCGGGCCGATACCATGAATGCATCCATCACGGAATATGCGCCGGAATGGATGTGGGAAATCCTCAATGAAACTGGTGGCATCATTATGTTACACATTGTTCGTCATTATGGCATAGCGGATGAAGACAATCAGAAGGCGCTTCGACGGCTTTCAAGAACCTATCCGAACGTGAAGATTGTATTGGCACATATTGCGCGAAGTTTTAACTACCGGAATGCCAGAAAAGGATTGTCTGAAATGGCCGAGCTGGACAATGTGGTCGTGGATACCTCTGCGATATGTGAATCGGAGGCTTTTGCTACAGCAATAGAAGTTTTAGGCCCTGCCAGAATTTTGTGGGGATCTGATTATCCGGTTAGTGAACTTAGGGGACGGTGTGTGACAACCGGAGATAATATGTTTTGGTTACATCCTCATATATTAAAATCAGAACATCAGTCCCCAACCGGCGTAGATATGACCTTGGTCGGTATCGAATCACTGGTTGCATTGAAGGAAGCTTGCGAAAATCATGGCTTAAATCGTTCAGATATTCAGGACATTTTTTACAACAACGCTTCGCAACTGTTAGATCTGGAGGATACTTCCAATAGTTCATCGGATACAGCTTCGGGATCCGAATTGTGGACGAAAGCACGGGAAGTCATCGCAGGGGGTACCGCTTTGTTATCGAAACGGGCAGAAATGCATGATGTAGATACCTGGCCTACCTACTATTCCCGTTGTTCTGGATCCGAAGTATGGGATCTGGATGGCCAGCGATATGTGGATTTTCTGGGCGGGGTGGGATCCATACTGTTGGGTTACTCCGATCCGGATGTCAATGCGGCAGTGAAAAGACGGGTTGCTTTGGGGAGCTACTGTTCTCTGGTCAACCCCCAGGAGGTCGAGCTGGCTGTTAAACTGTTGGAATTGCATCCCTGGGCGAAGGAGGGGAAGGTACGTTTTGCACGGACGGGCGGTGAGGCGATGAGCGTCGCCATTCGTTGTGCACGAAGTTACACGGAAAAAAGCGGTGTGGCTTTTTGTGGATATCATGGTTGGCATGATTGGTATCTGGCTGCCAACCTGGGCGATGATGATGCGTTAGATGGTCATCTGTTGCCCGGACTGGAACCCAGTGGAGTACCCCGGGAACTGAAGGATACGTCTGTTCCATTCCGATATAATGATATTGAATCTTTTGACGCAGCGATAGATAGATTATCCGGGAACATAGCAGCTATAGTCATGGAACCCATGCGCTCGCAGCATCCCGATCCGACATTTATCGAACACATTGTCCGCACCTGTCAGACAAGGGACATTGTTTTGATCGTCGATGAAATCACCAGTGGAATGCGCCATGGATTTCCGGGTGCACACCTGAATATAGGACTTCAACCCGATATTGCTGTTTACGCCAAAGCGATGAGCAACGGAATCCCTTTCGGAGCCATTATTGGAAAAAAGGAAGTCATGGACGAGTCCGAAAAAAGCTTTATTTCATCCAGCTATTGGACCGATGGAATAGGCACCGCTGCTGCACTGGCTGTGCTGGAAAAGGCGGAACGGTTGAATTTGCAAAAGCAGGTCTGGGATAAGGGCGTAGGTTTTCAAAATGAACTCAAGGCGATTGCAGATAAATACCCCGCATGTAAAATGGAAATCGCAGGAATGCCACCCTCGCCGTCCATCGCGTTCCACCTGGGCGACCTTGCATTAAAAGTGAAAACGCTGTACATACAGAAAATGGTGGACCGAGGCTTTTTGGTATCCACCTATTTTTATCTGATGTGGACCCATACCCCGGATCACTTAGCGGCTGTATTAAAAGCGGTGGATGAGGTTTTTGCTGAAATTAATTCCCTGATAGAGAACGATCGTATACATGAAGCTTTGCCAGGAGGGGCAAAAAATAGGAGTGGTTTTTCACGACTTGCTTAAACGTATTCTGACAGTGTGAAAAAATTCGATGAAATAAACCTTTTGCCACAGCGCAAGTTCGTATAAGTCCCTACCGCATCTGCTCGATCGAATTCCACTATGAGGAAGAATTTTATTTCTTCTACTCACCCTGGTTTGCAATAACCACTATCTTTCCCTAACTTGTCAGAAAGTATCAGTTTTGCCCGCAAAATTCATGGCTTTTGATTTATGCAGATGCAAGGCATCTAATTCCGCAGGAATAGTATTCTATTTCAAGGAGTTAGTAACGCAGCAGATGTATGAATCAAAAGTCAAACGTCACCCAAAATTGGGCTATGAAATATATCCAATTTTGGAATTTAAGCATTTGATGCACTGTATATTATGCATCATAACAGATTGACGTGGTGAATAAAGCGGGTTAGGATTGATTCGGAAAACATCTCTTTATAAATTCATGAATTAACAGTATAAATCAGCAATGAACGCCGTTGAATTACATCTTCCGCAGGATTTTACCAAATCTTTTGTGGTATTTCGGGAAAAAGGGGCTTTCTTTCCGGCTCCCTGGCACTATCACGAGCACTATGAACTGGTACTGGTCAAGAAAAGTACCGGACGACGCATGGTGGGGGATCACATTGGTTATTTTGATGAAGGCGACTTGGTGTTTATGGGGTCGATGTTGCCCCATGTCTGGGTGAACGACCCGGAATACTTCGAAGGTGAAGCCGATCAGGAAGCAGATGCCCTGGTGATTCATTTTACGAAGGATTTTCTAGGGGAAGGGACGATGAAAATGCCGGAAATGGAGAAGCTGAAAAAGGTTCTTAAATTATCACAACGAGGCATGGCGATCAAAGGGAAAGCCCGGGCGGAAATTGATCGTCTGATGACTGAAATGCCCGAAATGCCCGGTCTGCTCCGCATGTCCAATCTTTTTGCTGTGTTTCAAGAGTTAGCTCATGCGGAGGAGGTGGAGATTCTGGCCAGTCCTGCATTTGTTCAAAACTATGAATCGTTGGCATCGGACCGATTCAAATCAATTATGGAGTACATTATGCAGAATTTTGATCAGAAAATCACCCTGGAACAGGTGTCTGGTGTGGCGAACATGAGCGTTACAGCATTTTCCAATTACTTTAAGGATCAGTTTCGGATGACTTTTGTAGAATACCTCAACTCTGTACGGATTGGTCAGGTGTGTGTGTTGATGTCCGAAACGGACAAAAATATTTCCGAGATCGCTTACAATTGCGGCTTTAACAATCTGGCCAACTTCAACCGGCAGTTCAAAAAGCACAAAGGAATGACGCCGCGGCAATATCGAAAAAAGCTGGAGGCCGGGTTGTAATTATTTAGAATAGCTTTTTTATCTTACGCGGAAACAACATGTACACACATTCTTTCACAATTAAATCAAGCCCCAAATGAATAGATTATACCCTGTTCTGCTTTTGCAGATTATTACCCTGCTGACAGTTACGGCGCAAGAGCCTTTACAGATCCAGGATGATCGGCAACTGTTTGTGGACCATTACCTCATTGATGCTATGGATAATACTGAACTGCGCTTGCACCACCCGGTGCCTGAAGGCGCGGTACTCCATTTTGATAAACCGTGGGAAGGTCATTTCAGTGGTTACTCCACGATTATTAAAGATGGTCCTTTGTTCAAAGCGTATTACAGGGGTGTGCGAGAGGCGGGAAGTGATGGGCGCGATGGTGAGACGACCTGCATCGCATTGTCTACCGATGGAATTCACTGGACGAAACCGGAACTGGGACTTTTCGAAGTGAATGGATCCAAGAAAAATAATATTGTCCTGGCTCATGCAGCGCCGGTGACACATAATTTCAGTCCCTTTATTGATCAAAATCCGGCGTGTAAACCGGAAGAAAAGTATAAAGGCGTGGGAGGAACCAGTAAAAGCGGTCTGATTGCATATAGTTCACCCGACGGAATCCACTGGACCAAAATGCAAGAAGAACCCGTGTTTACAACGGGTGTTTTTGATTCTCAGAATGTAGTTTTTTGGTCCGAAAGTGAAAACCAATACGTCTGTTATTTTCGAACGTGGTCGGATGGAGGGTTCACAGAATACAAGGGATTTCGGACCGTCAGTCGAACAACTTCAAAAGATTTTATCCATTGGACCGATCCGGTGAAGATGACCTTCGGAGGCACCCCACCGGAACATCTTTATACCCAACAGACCAGCCCGTATTATCGGGCGCCTCAAATTTACCTCGCTATAGGTGCCCGGTTTATGCCCGGACGACAGGTGCTGTCCACGGCACAGGCGGAGGCATTGGATGTCAATCCCAAGTATTTCAAGGATTGCTCCGATGCGTTTATTATGTCGACGCGAGGTGGCGATCGGTATGACCGGACCTTTATGGAATCCTACATCCGACCTGAAATTGGTCTTCAAAACTGGGTGTCCCGATCCAATTATCCCGCGCTGAATGTGGTGGAGACCGGCGATACCGAGATGTCTTTGTATGTCAACGAAAACTATGCTCAGCCCACGGCACACCTGAAACGATATTCGATGCGCATCGATGGCTTTGCCTCCCTTCATGCCGGGTATGGCAGTGGAACACTGGTGACCAAACCCCTGGTGTTTACCGGCAAGGAACTCGAGATCAATTATTCGACATCAGCTGCCGGAAGTGTCCGTGTCGAAATTCAGGATGAGCAGGGGCAACCCATCCCGGGGTTTGGTCTGAGAGATTGCCAGGAGATTATAGGAAATGAGTTGGATCGGGTCGTAACGTGGCAAGAGAATTCCAATGTTCAGGATCTGGCCGGCCGAACTGTCCGGTTAAAAATCCGATTAAAAGATGCCGATTTATATGCCTTCAAATTCAATGAATAGAAAGAAGGCATCCGGATCAGGGACACATTGATTTTAATCTTGTAGAATCGTATTACTTTCTGGTGTAAAAGTAGAAGAAAGGGTTTGGACTTTGAATTATATTTATGCACGTATAAAAAATATAATAATTATGTCCCGAAAAATTATCATGTCAGCCTTGCTGATGGCTTTTGTTTTGAATGCTTTCTGCCAAAACCATTCAGGAATGCGAAAGGTGAAAGATTTTATCATCTATCAGGATGCGTCCTATTATTCGACCTTCCCATCGGTCATCAAAAAAGAAGATGGAGAAATATTAGTGGCATTCCGTCGGGCTCCGAACCGGCAGGTTTTTGGTGAAGGGGGAAACAACCATGTCGACCCCAATAGCTATCTGATGACGGTGCGATCACGTGACAACGGCCTGTCGTGGTCCAGTGAGCCAGAGCTGATGTACGCACATCCCTGGGGTGGTTCGCAAGATCCTTGTTTTCTTCTTATGAAAGATGGAACGATATTGTGTACCAGCTACGGATGGGCTTTCTTGCGTAATACCGACAACCTGAAAACCCCTTATTTTGAGAATATGAAAAATACCGTTTTTCTGGGAGGTTACAACGTCATCTCCAGGGATGGCGGTGAAAGCTGGGATGGTCCCTTCTATCCGCCAAATATTCCTCCAGAGGTCAAATATTCGGCGACCGGTGAACCTCTTCCGGCCTATAACCGGGGAGCACCATGGGAAGGCAAGGACGGACGGCTTTACTGGGCTGTAGCAGCTGGAAACAATAAAGATAATATTCGTCAGACATCTGTATATCTCTTAACATCAGATGATCAGGGAGTGACCTGGGAATATTCGTGCCCCATCGCTGAAGATTCAGAGGCTTCATTCAATGAAACATCGATGTACGAAACACCCAATGGAGACCTGGTAGCTTTTCTGCGGACGGCAGGTCTGGACGATCAGGCTTGTATTGCCCGATCGACCGATGGTGGGAAGTCCTTTGGCCCCTGGAAAAAAATGGGTTTTCAAGGCCATCCGCTGCAAGCGACCCGGCTGCCCGATAACCGGGTGCTGCTGGTGTATGGATATCGCCATAAACCCTATGGAATTCGTGCCCGGATCCTCAATGCAGAGTGCACGAACTACGACACCGCTGAAGAGTTTGTTTTGCGAACAGATGGCGGAAGTACTGACATCGGTTATCCATGGGCAGTGGTCCTGGATGATAACCGGGTGCTGGTGACTTATTATTATAATATCGATAATGGAACACGGCACATCGCGGGAACGATATTGGAGATTGACTAGGATTGACTAGGATTGTAGGATTGGACAAGGGTAGTAGGGTGGATCTTATTCAGGGAGCAAAATTAGAGAAATGATAATTTTTTGTTGAATTCTACGGAAAATATCTATAAATATCTCTGCGATGTAGGACACGTCTGAATATCAATATATTTGATTCAAACTAAATACCAATTCTATAATTACCCATTTTGATTTTGTAAAAATTGGCGTATCCTTTTAATTTTTCGGCTGAATCTAATGACCAAAATGAATCTAATTTTTCACAATCTTCAAAAACAAATTGTTCTATTCTGCGGCGGTCTTTGACAGGTAATTTTACCAAATCTTTCAAAAATTTTCTTTCAATCTGTACTTCCACCAGAATTCGACTTTTTTAATTGAGAATACGCCACTCGTGCCTCGCTTACACTCATCTTTTGCATAGAATCATTATCTTCCATTAACTGGCCTAAAGCATAATCTTCCAGTATTTGTTCGATTTTCTTGTAAGCCGCAATGTCTATCTGTACGGCAACTTTATTTTGATTTTTTTCATCGAAGATGTATTTTTTCTTAATCGTGTCCATTTTATAAATTTTAATTCTTGATATAACGATGCCTTTTAAACCTTCTATTCTTGAATAAAGTTCCAGATAACTTTCTCATTCCTTAACGACATTGTGAATTCTCCTTATCTTAGACACTTATGAATCAACGACGAAAATTTATAAAAAACAGCCTGATAGGGGGTATTTCCTTAATGGCTGTTCCATCTTGTAAAACTCTGGGCTTCGGTGGTCAGGGACCTGGAAATTATGACTTGACCCGCGATGTGGCCGCTCAATACTTTGATGGAGAAATGTGCTATGTGCATCCGCGGGGTGGTATTGTACCGCACCAGGGGGTGGGGCAGATGCCTGAAATTGCCATGACCATGACAACCCTCGATCTTGCCGGAAGCGACGTGTTCAAAGGGATGTATGGGCTGCATACCCAAGACCTGGGGAAGACCTGGTCACCGGTTGAAAAACAGGAAATGATGTCGCCCCGCTTCGAAACCATCGATGGGGTCCGGCGTCCCGTGGCCGCCAGTGATTTTTGGCCCAAGTACCACCACCAAAGCAAGCAATTGCTCGGGATCGGCCATACGGTGGTGTACACCCCGGACTGGAAGGTGGCTCATCCTCGACCCCGCCATACGTCTTATTCCATGTATGACCCGAAGACCCACCGCTGGAATAAGTGGAAAAAATTGGAAATGCCTGACACGAATAAATTCCACAATGCCGGAGCTGGAAGTGTCCAGCGGTATGACCTGGCGAATGGCGAGATTATCTTACCCATTTATTTTATGCCCCCCGAATCCAATTCGAAGGTTACCGTTCTTCGATGTGGCTATGACGGGCAGACCCTTACCGTGCTCGATCAGGGAAATGAAATGGCGGTTGATGATGAGACCAGGGGTCTTCATGAACCGTCGGTGACTTTTTACGAAGGAAATTATTATCTCGTGATGCGCAATGACAAAACCTCTTATGTGACGCGCAGTAAAGATGGTCTGCAGTATGAAACCTACCGGCGATGGACTTTTGACGATGGGTCGGATCTCGGGACCTATAATACCCAACAGCATTGGGTGACCCATAGTAAAGGGTTGTTCTTGGTATACACTCGTCGTGGAGCTGACAACGATCACGTATTTCGCCACCGGGCCCCACTCTTTATGGCCGAGGTTGATCCGGAAAAATTGTGCGTGATTCGGGAGACAGAACGCATCCTGGTGCCCGAACGCGGTGCCCGATTGGGTAATTTTGGTGTAACGGATGTGAGCCCGGATGAAACCTGGGTCACGGTGTCTGAATGGATGCAGCCTGCTGGTGTCGAAAAATATGGGAGCAATGGTAGTGTTTGGGTAGCCCGGATACAATGGAATGAAACGAATGATTTATTTGATGTGGTAAGGTCTTGATCCTTGTATAGAAGCGTCCAAAATAAGTAAAAAATGACGGGGTTTAGATTTCCATATAATTGGGTTAATAAAATACCCAAACCCTGTCAAAAAATAAGATGGTCAGGTTGAACACCTACGGAGTTCAAAGCATTAGCCTTCCCCTCCCCGAATGGCGCCTATCGGCTTATTCGGGGTTATTCACCTTCAACACCTCCGGCGTTGTTGGGTAGTCAATATGAGATCTAATGCGTTGAAATTTCATGATAATTAGAGATCCCCACTACTCAGAACCCCTGATGGGGTTCAAAGTGAATAACCCCCGGCAAGCAAAGTGCAGCCGGGGGTTATAGACGATGTTTATTGGGAACCCCATATGGGGTTCAACTAAAAGCAAACTATAATTAAATTACCGGGTTTACCCACACGCCATCTTATTTTTAGATCTATAACAAAACCAAATTTATGAAATCAATTTATTCTCTGGCGAATCAAACAATATGGGTAATCGGAGGTGCCGGGTATTTGGGACGTCATATTGTGGCGACACTGCTGGAGCAAAATTACCACGTGGTCTGTGCGGATATTAATGGACGAGCAGCGGAATTTGCTGAAAATCTGGAGCATCCGGAAACCCTTTATCCGGTTGAGCTGGATGCCCGGAATGAAAAGGCCATTGATCGGTTTATTGAAGAACAAATAGCTGACACCGGAGTACCGGATGGGCTCGTGATCTTAACTTATGGGGCCGCGGGTAAAAAACTGGAAGAAATGACCGGAGCGGATTTTGACCAGGCTAGTCAGCTGGGCGTCACATCAACATTTTTATTAGCACGAAGCGTCGGTCTGCATATGGTCGAACAAGGGCGAGGCCAGATTGTCCTGTTCTCGAGCATGTATGGCATGGTGTCTCCCGATCCGAACATGTATCTGCCACCCATGAAGGCGAACCCCATCGAATACGGGGTGGGGAAAGCCGGTATTATTCAGATGACCAAATACCTGGCCGTGCTATGGGGGCGTACCGGGGTGCGCGTGAATTGCATTTCACCGGGACCTTTTCCCAGCGAACAGGTGCAGGCAGAAACCCCCGAATTTATCGACCGGTTATCCAACAAAGTTCCGTTGGGAAGAATTGGTGCACCGAAGGAGATCGCAGGACCTGTTCTCTTTCTGTTGTCCGATGCCTCCAGCTTTGTGACCGGACACAATCTGGTCGTGGACGGGGGCTGGACCGCCTGGTAAGAAAAGAACAATATGAGGACAAAAAAAAAACGGCAAGAGCCACAAAGCTCTGCCGTTTTGAAATATAGTTCATGGGGATGAAAATCATTCTGTGGATTCGAGTTTATTGATTGCAGTGATCACACCACCCTTTACCTCGAGTCCCCGCGTGGCCGTTGCGGAATCTACATCTACGCTGTATACAAAACTACCCGCTTCAGTGGTTATCCCAATGTAGACCGTCCGTCCATCTTCCGAAACATAATTGCTTCTTAAAGTATTACTGACGATGGATTTCGCATCAGGTAGTCCACTGATCCAGGTGATCGCTTTTTCGTACACATCCAGGATGGCATAGCTTTTTCCCGTGGCATAGGGTCCTTTCTCCGCAACGGGCTGCATGTAAACCAGAAACTGACCGTTTCCTGCATAGGTATTCGTTGTGATGTAGTAGCCCGCTGTGGCTGCTTCGATGTCAAAATAGTAATCAGGATCAAATTCTGTCGTTCCCCTTTTTATCCGGGTCACTGCAGATGGTTTCGTGGTACTCGGTGAACCATTGTTCATCGCTACTCCGGACGAAATCGCATAAATATCTCCCTTCTCATCAACCGTAAGACCACTGTTGAAATACCGTCCGATAAAGCTGGTCCGGTCATCGGTGATGACTTTCTCCAATTCCATTTCAGGATAATCATACACGGCAATCCAGGCGCTATCGGGGTGGGAGGTGCCAAATACATCGTTGCAGCATGCCTTTACGCTCATATAGGGCAGGAACACCTTATCTTCTACCTGGGTGATCCAGCTGAAAAATGCCAACTCTCCATTACCGGCCAGTTCTTTGGTGTTGATCTGACCTTCATCCACGAATTGATTGGTTTCGGTATCCAGCCGATACCAGTAGGCATATGGAGCCTCGTCACTTCTGGATATTTTCGTCAATAGTAAATCGTCATTTACCGGAGCAAAAGCCTGAACGGTTTCGGATTGAAAATCAGATATTTTTTCCAGTTCACCTTTGGAATCCAGCTGATAAGTCGTCACTGCGCCTGGATTGCCCTGACCATAGAGCAGACTAAAGAACTTGTTGTTGTGGGTGACATAATACCGATACGTTCCGTCCTGTTCCACCCCGTTTCCTTCTGTAGTCACCGTGCCTTCGGACAGGTCTTCGGCGGTCAGTAAATAATCCGCCACGCCTTCCGAAGCGACCGGATTGGCAGAGATAATGTATTTCGAAACAGCAGTAGGTTGTTCAGGATCAGGATTTTCTGTAATGGGATGATCATCCTTATCGCAGCCCAGACTCAGTATAAACAGGGCTAATAATCCCAGGTAAGTTGATTGTTTTCTCATAATTAAAATGGTTTTCATTAGTAAAAAGTATATTTTATTTTGGCTGAAAAACTTCGACCTGGTTTTTGCAGGCTAAAGTTGTCAAAGCGTTTTTTATCCAACAGATTTTTACACTCCAGAATCCACTGCATCTTATTGGCAAAGGTGAAGGTCACATTGAGATCATGGGATATTTGACTCGGAATGCTCAGCTTGTCACTCCCCCGACTGGGCCAGTAGAGGTAAAAAGCATGCACGTACAAGCCATTGTATCCGATACTCAGCTGGTGGTCTTTTCGCCATATATCGTGAAAAGTATAGGTCGCATCCGCATTACCATATAAAAAAGGCATGTTGGGGATCCGGTCTTTGTACACGGCACTTTGGATGGTTTGCCCTTGCTCATACCGGGTGTTGTTTCGGAGATCCTGATAAGTTATATTCACCCCCATCCTTATGTTTTGGAGATGATGGTACCGGATTTCAGCTTCGAGGCCTTTATTGATTACGCTGCCGAGATTTTCCATGATTTGCATGGTTTGGTTTTTATCCAGTCTGGGACGGATAAAATCCATGGCATCCCGATAAAATACATTGGTGTTGAAGTTGATGTTGTGGTGGTCCCGGAAAGTCCACCAATAGCTGGCACCCAGGTTGTAATTAAAGCTTTGTTCGGGCTGTAGATCGGTATTCCCCCGGAGATTGATCAGATCGCCAAATAATTCGCCGGTTTCGGGCATTCGATAGCTTTTTTCAAAGGAGGCTTTTACCTGTAGGTTTTCGGTAAAAAACCGGCTCACGGCCACTCCATAACCCACAGAATTAAAGTCGTTGGTATTGTTTCGATAAGCGACATCCCCGTAGTTGCCCGATGGGTTATAACTTTGAGCAAATTTATTTTGTTGGTAGTAGTTTTTGATAAAAAGTGAGCTATTCCATGGGCCCGGAGAAAATTGATACCCCAGACCGCTGATGTTTTTAAGTGTAATGCGGGGTTGTTCATAGATTTCATTATTTGGATCGAGGGCATCACTCCCTTTCCGGTTAAAGGTATTGGTCGTATTGCTCAAGGCGACGCTGTGTGTCTCATTCAATTTGTAATTGAGGTTTGCTACGACCAAACCATTGTTGTTGCCGTATTTGTAGGTAGAATAAGAACGCTCGCCACCGGCATTGGGATACTCTTTGTATTGACCGAACCAATTGTAGCGCCGGTGCAAGGTATCGATGTTTTGTTCTGATCCCAGGTTGTAATGACCATTGAGCCGGAAGTCAAGGTTTTCGAGGATGAAATTCTTTTTACGGTAAGTGATGGCGGGCATCAGAATATTTCCGCGCCGGTGCCAGCCACCAAACACAGAAACAATCCGGGCTCCCGTCTGAATTTCTTTGTAATTCTGACCGGCGGTCCATTCCAATGCCAGTTCATCGGCGAACCATTTGTCTCGCACTCCTACGCTGGCTATGATGCTTTCATTGTGGTAGGTGTTGTGGAATCGTTCCAGATTTTGTTTTGGGTAATAGGCCCCGGTGTTAATATCTGCCGCATCTACTTCTACCTTGTAATTGTTATCCGAATAGTTTGCAAAAGCATTGATCTTGGCAAAAAAGCCATTTTCCCCG
This sequence comes from Membranihabitans marinus, assembly GCF_019802045.1. Classification (GTDB taxonomy): domain Bacteria; phylum Bacteroidota; class Bacteroidia; order Chitinophagales; family Saprospiraceae; genus Membranihabitans; species Membranihabitans marinus_A. The sequence continues at coordinate 25,540 of NZ_JAHVHU010000001.1, forward strand.
GTGAATAAAGCATATATGTTAAATCGGTGGGTGTTGAAGGAACCATAAGAGTAGGACGCTTCCAGACTGTTTTGAGTCTGCGGTCGGGTGATGATATTGACAGCCCCGCCCAGCGCATCCGCTCCCAGTCCGACCGGTACCACCCCTTTATATACTTCGATACGTTGTGCCAGATTGATTGGTATGTTATTGAGCTGGAAAGACGAACCAAAATTGTCCATGGGGATCCCATCTATAAAAAAGCGAACCTGTTTTCCCCGGAAGCCGTTCAGGGACACATTCATCTGCGAACCCACGCCCCCATTTTCCCGAACGCGGACCCCCGAAATGCGGTCCAGTGCATGACCTATATCCAGCGTGGTATTGTGGAGCTGTAGAGCATCGACGACCTGTACGTTGAAGGCTTTTTCCTTTACTGACCGGAGTGCTGTCTTTCCCGAGATGGTGATGCCGTCCAGGGCATAGGCAGATTCTTTCAATGTAAAATCGAGCTTGGCGGTCTGACCCGAACCGACCTGAATTTTTTTCTGTTGAACTTCGTATCCTAAATACGAAATTTCGAGAACGACGGTGCCGGGTTGGGGGAGCTCCAGGCTGTATTGTCCTTTAACATCAGATGTAGTACCCGTGTTCTGGTTCTGAACTTTGATGGTGGCACCAATGATGGCACTTCCCTGCACATCATATACCGTACCACTTATGGTGGTTTTTTGAACTTGTGCAGATAGTGATCCACAGATGAGGACTAGCAAGGTGCACAGTACGAAGAATCTTATTCCAGGAATATCTTTTTTCATCACGATGTATGATTTGATGCGCTAATTAGACTAATTATAAATAATAGGACAGTGCAAATGTATTCAATGGCCTAGCGTGCGTTTATACGTCATCGGGAAATATCCATACGCCAGACGGAAAATGAGCGGGTTAACTTATTTCAGCCTTCATGGCCCTCTTATTTTTACTTGATGCCGGTGAGTTTTTTTCGCGCGGTTGTTTTGATTCCGATTTCTTCCGTTTCATTTTGAGTAAAACAAATAAGGAAGTTAGGGAAAGCAGGAGCCAGAACAGATCCACTATGAATATCTGATGATGTCCTTTTTGAAGCGTAATCCAAATCCAGTTGTCAGATACCAATCCGTTCGCTACAGGGACCAGGAATCCCAGTGCGGATCCAAGCACAAGGCTGGTTTTTGTCGTGAAACGATCGTTTCTAAAGAGAATAAAGAAGAGACTCAGGAACAGCCACGGCCAGAAAAACCAATCATAAATAAACGCCTGGCGGTTTTCGAGCTCCGCCGTGCCCAGCCATTTGACCATGATAAAAGAAAAAGCAGTGACTGGATACATCGACAAGCAAGCCGCCAAATAGATGTGGACCAACCATGCATTGAATTTCCGTTTCCGCGGGTCAATGTGTTTTTTATCTCTGGCAACCAACCAGATCATCACACCGGACAGAATCACAAAGCAGGTCACCAACCCCAATACCAGATAAATCAGCTTCATCCCATATCCACCATAATCACCAAAGTGCAACCGAAGGATCGTATTGGTGGCACCTTCCATGTAGGAGGTCGTCGCATACGGATCTTTCTCTCCGACAACCTCACCCGTCAGTGCATTAAAAATCATAAATCCACTGCCCAACAATTTATTTTTGTGCGCCGGATGACCGGTAACTTTTACGTGCATGCTTTCATCTCCGTAATTATACACTTCCACGGAACGAAGAACCAGATCTTCATACTTATCCAATGTTTGATTTACATATTTTTGAATAGAAATGGAGGTAATTACGGCCTCCCCGGTATATTCGTATTGGGTTTCTTCTTCGTAGTTCATCGTTGCTGCCATCTTGGACTGATCTCCATCAAAAAGGAACTTTTTCACCGGATCAAGCATCAGCGAATACCCGATGATCAGGTATGCCCCCGTGACCGCAAACATAAACTGGTAGGGCAACCCCAGTATACCCAGCCCCACATGGGCATCGGTCCAGATGGTTTTCCATTTCGTCCCTGGTCTGAAAACAAAAAAATTAGGAATAATTTTCTTCCAGTGGACGAGTACTCCTGTAGCAATAGCAAAGAGAAAAAAGAAAGCCACGAGCCCGGCCAACAAATAGCCCGATCTCCCATAGAAATTAAGCTGGGCGAAAAAGTGAAGCCGGTAAAAGAACTCCCCTAGCGAATAGTTGGTGGCATAGCTATTATCCTTTTTAGTCAGCAGGTCCAGATAAAAGAAGGAGCGCTTATTATCTTCTTTACTTAACGTCGTATCTTTGGATGCACTGATGGTCGTGTTTACCCGGCGTTCGTCATAATATTGGGTTAACGAAATGTCCCTTCCATACAACGGATGTTCCTGATCCAGGTGCTGAAAAACAGAATCAAAATCAATGGTTCCAAAAAAACCCTGTTCAATGGGCTCATTGCGCTCCCAGGCATTGATTTCATCCCGGAGAAAAGAGATGGAACCGGTAAAGAAAATGACGTACAGGAGCGCACTGATGATGATGCCGCTGATCGTATGACTGTGGAAAAGGATGTTGTATATTCGTCTTGACATGATGAGTTATTCGATGGGGTGAACTATTTTACCGGTATATATGATGCCACACAGCAGGATGAAAATAGCGAGATAGAGCAACCATATTTTCCATCCTTTACGTGCTATCAAAGCCACGATGAGCAGGCCGGCCCAAAGTATGAATCCGGCATACCGAAGCGTGACCAATACATTCCCAATATGGGTCCACATGGCCAAAGCGATATGGAGTCCTTCCGTGATCATATAGCCACCGACCAGGCCGGCAGATATTTTTAAAAATCGTTCAAAAGGGGATTTCGTGAGATGTTTTTTATTGGCAGGCATTGGTCTATATTATCACTTCCAATAGAATAATGAACACACCGATCAGCATCAGCGTTACAGGACTCAAGACTTGAAGTGGCTGCAGAAGAAAGGTCAGACTTCCGACTGTCATCAAAATGACACAAAACGAAAATAACCCCCCAAGTAACCCCCATTGAAACATTGAAAGCAAAGCACTTGCCGTTAAAAACACGGTCGATAATATTCTACTTTCCTCATGATGTTGACCGATCCAGTCGATAGTTACAGATTGGTAGGTCACCGTGGCTCTTTCGGAAGTGAAATAGTAGAGTGAGAATCCGATAAAACAGGTCATTAAAATACTGGAGATCATTTTTGTGGAGCATTTTATAAATAATTGGATCGCTTTTAGAGGTCCCCTCAACGCACGACCAAAGCCGTCGTATAGATTTGTACCAGTTCCTCATACGATTGACCTTGTACTTCCTCTTTCTGAATACGCTCGATATAATAGTTCCCTTTCCATTCAGGGACAAAGGAAGTCGTGCCGTGAGATTTGGTTTGTACTGTTTTTTGCCAGCCTTCTGGGGCATAAATGGAAAAGGATGATTCAGCGAGCGGTACTTTGTTCTCATAGCTGGTAAGAGTTACTTCTTTGTTTTTCTTGAGTTTATGCGGGTTTTTCGCTAAAACCAATTGATTCGCACTCACTGGTTCGACCGTCTTCCTATTGCCATGTTTACCAACGAACACCTGTGCAGAAGCACTGAACACATACTGCGTGGTTCCGGCGAGCTGATTGACAGTATGCGAGACCGTTAAAGTATAAACACCGTTTTGATCCGGTGTGAATATGGCCTTAAAATGATTGTTTTCGGGGGTAGTGTTCAGGGCTTGTTTTGACCCGTCAGGATGGTGCAGCCATAAAGTAAAATCACTAATATCGGCCCACCAATCCGAAACGGCTTCTTTGACTCCATCATGTGGTTCTGCATAATAGATCGTGACTTCCTGAAGAACACCGGATTTTCCTGTGGGGTTGGTCTCTACAAATAAGGCATGGGCAGATAGGATCGCTGTGGGGACCAGACTAAGTATGGCAAATGGTATGATACGGATAAATTTTTTCATCATGGTTGTTTTAGGTTCTGCAATAGGCTCTTGCTCAATGAATTATGGTGATAATTCTTGAAAATAAATTCAGTATTTATATTTAGATTTATTATAAATAGCTACATTTGACCGCTAATGTATTTTACTGGCGCTTTAATTCAAGTACGTCATCGGGAAGAAAAAATACGTGAAACGGAATATTATGAGATTAACAATTGTGTTGGGAGATGAGAAAGCCACTGAACTGGACCTGGACAGCCCGACACCGAGAAAAGACGATAATGATCACCTACAGGTCATTGCGCACCCTGAGGTTCGAGGTCAATTCAGAGTTTCACGCTACGAATTATTTAAAATTATTATCATAGAACTTCAGAGTGAGAAATCATACACTTTGGAGTTGGTGTCGGATGACAAGCAGGCCGAAATGTTTTTTTTATTGGAGGGAGAAATCAGCTGTCAATTTAAGGTATCTGCAAAATCCATCCATGGTAAGGGGCCGTCACACAATATATGTTACGCGTCGGATAGCCAGCGAACCATTGAGGTGACGGATACAAAATTCAAATGCTTGATCATTGAGTACGCTTTGCCCCATTTTATGGAGTACCTGGAAGACATTCCCCGGTTCCGGGATTTTCGGCTGAAAATTATGAAAAATGAACCCGGGGTTTTATACTCTGAATTTGAGGGGCTCAATGAGGACATGAGACAACTTCTTCATGAGATTGAATGTTGCTCCTCGGATTGCCCCTTTCAATGCATCCACATTAAAATTAAGGTACTGGAACTTTTATTGAACCAATTCAAATATTCTTCCCCCGTCCACCCGGTGTCAGATGATGTACCGGAGCATGAATATGATAAAATTATACGAGCAAAATCATTGATCGAAGCTAATTTTACGGATCCGCCTGGAATACCAGAACTTGCCCGACAGGTAGGGAGCAATGAGTTTTACTTGAAAAAGGGATTTAAATCCATTACGGGGAATACCGTTTATGGCTATGTTCAGCATCTGAAGATGAATAAGGCCGTGGAGTTGCTCCAGGAAAAGGACAGGACTATTCAGCAAGTTGCTGAAGCTGTGGGCTACAAATATGCACAGCATTTTTCGACCGCGTTTAAAAAGAAATATGGAATGACGCCGGGGGATTATAAGAAATTGCATGTTATCGAATAATGGTGAAAGACGTGTCTTTGTTTGAAAGGTGGACAAGGGATGGGTCTATTTCCAGACCAGATCAATATAATTATACCTGATTCCCACAAGCTTTTCGCAGAAGGGGTTGAAGCCAGACTTTTCTTCTTTGTACTAAAAGATCATGAAGGACGATCTTCGGCCGAGAATATTCAAAAGTTTTTCATGAGATTGGTTAATTTTATTATTTTGGGACACTTTCAGAATAAAAAAACACTTCAACATGAATATCGCCATTGTAGGTCTCGGATTCGGGGCAGAGTTTATCCCTATTTATCAACGGTACCCCGGTGCCAATATGTATGCCATATGTCAGCGTTCTCAAGACAAGTTGGATGAGATCGGAGATCAGTTTGGGATTGAAAAAAGATATACTTCTTATGAGGAGTTATTGAAAGATCCGGAGGTAGATGCGGTCCACATCAATACCCCCATCCCACTCCATGGTATCCAAAGTATTCAGGCCTTGAAAGCGGGAAAGCATGTCGCATGCACGGTTCCCATGGCCACGACGGTGGAAGAGTGCAAAGAGATTGTCCGATTAACGGAAGAAACCGGGTTGACCTATATGATGATGGAGACGGTGGTGTATGCCCGGGAGTTTTTGTATATGAAGGATTTATATGAAAAAGGAGAATTGGGGAAAGTTCAGTTTCTTAAAGCGAGCCACCAGCAGGACATGGATGGATGGCCGGATTATTGGCCGGGATTACCTCCCATGCATTATGCCACGCATTGCGTAGGACCTGTATTGGGATTGACCCGAGGCGAAGCGGAAACGGTATCTTGTTTTGGTTCGGGTACGATTCGCGAAGAATTGCATGAATACTATAATTCTCCGTTTGCCGTGGAGACCACACACATTAAGATTAAAGACAGTGATCTGACTGCGCACGTGTACCGATCGCTTTTTGATGTTGCCCGGCAATACAGAGAGAGCTTTGAGGTGTACGGATCCAAAAAGTCGGTAGAATGGCCGTTGATTGAACATGATCCGTTGGTGGTACATACAGCCAAAAAGCCTGAACCTGAAATTCCGGAGAATACCGAATGTCCTGATTTTGCGCATTTATTGCCTCAGGAGATTCAGCCATTCACGCAGGGTGGAGTGTATGATGAAGATGATCACCAGCACTTATCCTTTACGCAGGGTGCCGGTCATGGCGGTTCACATCCCCACCTGGTCCATGCTTTTATGGAAGCCTTGCTCCATGGAAAACATGGATATCCGGATGCCCGGGAATCTGCAAATATTACCTGCGTGGGAATATTGGCGCATGAATCGGCGCTAAAAGGAGGTGAATTACTGAAAATGCCAGAATTTACATTGCGTAAATCCTGAGTTTTTTACCAACAGGTTAAACAACATTAATGCCTGGGACTAGAACTTGCCTTTTTCCAGGCCTTGGTGTTTAATCATTTTAATCAATTAACCTTGTTAAAATAAAGTTCATCTGGCATCGACTTCCGGAACTTTTTTCATTAACCAAATGGACGAATATAGAAAAGGGGTGTCTACGAAAGCGATCAATGTTTTTACGATCCAGGTACTCCAGATAATGTCCCAAATGGGAACAACCCCATAAAAGGCAATGAAAGTGAATACTACCGTATCCAGCAGCTGACTGACGATCGTAGAAGCATTATTTCGCAACCAAAGGTGGCGTCCGCCGGTTTTTTGCTTCCAAAAATGGAAAGCCCACACATCGTGATGTTGGGACACCAGGTAGGCAACAAATCCGGCTACGGTAATACGGGGCGTTAATCCCAATACGTCCGAAAATTGATCTGAAAATTCAATGGCGTAAGGCGCCGGCGGCCAATAAATGACCAGATAGGTCGCACCGATCAGCACGAGTCCGGATAAAAAACCAGCCCACACGGCTTTTCGGGCTTGTGTTTTACCCCAGTGCTCTGAAATCAGATCCGTAATCAGAAAGATCATTGAAAAAATGATGACACCCCCCGGTAAAGTAAACGGCCCCATGCTGACCATTTTATTGGCAAATATATTGGCCATAACCACTAATGATGCTACCAATGCGATCGGATAGGCGACGCCGTAGCGTTTACCAAGAACACCCACCGATGCACCGACTACAAAGGTCATCAGAACCCACAGAAATATGATTTGCAATTCCACAGAGACAAAGGTATTATATAAAAAAGAAAGTAGAGCGAATTGCTTCTTTAGGGTAGGTCGTTACAGAAGCAGTGCGCTGTTGAGTCCAACGTGTAAGACAAAGGTTCCGTATAGATTCCGATCAATTCCCTTGTGGCTTGAGTTGACGGGTCAGAAAGCTTTTTGCTTTCTGGTACAAGGCTTCCACCTGGCGTTTCTCCTGCGGGTTTGGATTGGGCTTCATTTTCATCGTTTCGAAAATTTGCTCCATGTACACGAAATCCTCCAATCCGATGGCCAGAGACAAACCGGTCACGTAATTCTCCACGGTCATGTTCTTGGCAAAGTTCCTATCAAAGATTTCCCGGCCATATTCCAACATGGATTTTGAGTTGGGGAAAGCCTGGTATATTTCCATCGCCAAAGCCCCCGGATCAGCCGACTCGCTCTCCAGTGATGTCTTGATGCTTTCCAGGAAGGCCGATTCATCTTCCGTCTGCGCATAGTACTTTCGTTCTACGCTTTGCAACAAGGCGGGAGAGAGCTCCATCTGCTCCAGGCTGCTGACCATTTGATGGAACACGGAGGGTGCGTTGAATTCGACTGCGGTATTGATGGTGCTTTCGGCAGCAGCAACTAATTTTTCATCGATCACGCTCTGGTCATAATTTTCCTTGATCGTCGCCTTTCCTTCCATGACGTATTGCAGGAGCTGCGAATCCATATTTTTAAGCGCTTCAAACGCAATTCGGGCTTTTAGGGGTACCTCCACCTCTTTTTGTTCTTGAAAATATTGCAGCGCAATCGACTCTGTCGGTTTATCTGCTTTGTTGAGTTGCTGGATATATTCCAGGACAAAAGCCGGATCCCGTTCACCTTCGTCATACCTCGTCGCAAATTCATCGGCTTTATTGGTTTTGGAAAGCGCGATCTTCCCATTATTAATCAATCGATCCGCCGGCTGATAGCCTCGTGCCTTGTGCAAAAGGTCCCCATCGGGCGTGATGAACAACAGGGTTGGGTAAGCAGTCACGCCATACTTCCGCTGAATGGAAGGACCTTCCCCTTTTTCCATATCTATTTTGGCGTTGATGAAATTTTCATTGAAAAAATCACCGACGCTGGCCTGGGTGAATACTTCCTTGGACATCCGTTTGCAGGGACCGCACCACACGGCATAGGCATCGACAAAAATGAGTTTATCCTCCGCTTTGGACATTTCGAGCAGGTCATCCCAGGTCCCATCACGAAATTCGATCTGGCCAAAAAGTTGGGTAGAAAATCCTATGATAAATAGGGTAAAAAGAATTGATTTCATATGCTGTCGGTGTTTTGTACGATTGACCTTGTTTTGATGTTATCGAATACGTAAATATGTTTTTACAGTATTCACTGGGTTAACGAAATTATTCTTGAAATATTTTGTTGTCCGGGCGAATAGGAAAAGCGAGATTGAGTAACCAGTCAGTTATACCATTTGAATTCATAATAGCCGCATTTATTCCGAAATATTCTTCATAGTTCATGCCTCGTTGATGCACAAAATAGTGTCGTCAATTCATGTTGTTTTATTTCATTTCTACCCCCCCCCTGACTGACGTAGAATAAATTAATTACAAAAAAGAAACAATGGATCTTCCAAACCACAACCACAAACCACAAACTACTCAAACAATCTGCAGCTTCGCAAACTTCAACATAATCCTGCGCTGTGGGGTGTCAATCTCATTAAAATAGATGGTGGCCACGCGGCTGTCATTTCGTCCGTCAATCTTTAAGACTTTTCCTTTGCCAAACTTCTGGTGAATTACTTCCATGCCTTCTTTGATTTCGTCTGAAGAAGCTGGAGTGAAGTCTGCTGGGGCCACGATGGTTTTTTTCTTCTTTATGGGTTTAAACCGGGTTCTGGCAGAAGGCGTCGTTGTTTCCGCACCACCCCCTGCAAAGGATGTTTTTCCAAAAACCGTATTTGGATTGTCATAGTTCTCGGCATTGATTTCTTCCAGGAATCGGCTCGGCCGGTTGTATACGACCTTTCCATAACGATAGCGGGAGTTGGAAAAAGAAAGCGTCAGGTATTTCCGGGCTCTGGTGATGGCCACATAGAACAGTCGACGCTCCTCATCGATGTCTTTCTCATTTTCCATAGACATAAAGGACGGAAATAGATTTTCCTCCAATCCCACAACGAAGATCGCGTCAAACTCCAAACCTTTTGCCCCGTGAATGGACATCAGAGTGATTTTTTCTTCTGCCTCAGAATCATTGTCCTGGTCGGTCAATAAGGCGATGTGCTGAATGTAGGCAGCAAGGGTTCGTTCTTCTACTTCGATGCCCAGTTCACTGACCTCATCCTCATCCATAAAGTCCTTGATCCCATTGAGAAGCGCTTCTATGTTCTCCAGTCGATTCAGGCTTTCGGTGGTGTTTTCATCTTTGAATGTCTTGATGATGCCGCTGGCATTGGCTACATATTCGGCTGCCTCATAAGCTCCGGCTGTTTCGTTTTTATTAATTCCTGCCCGAATGACTTTCAAAAATTTATTGAGCTGTGTTCGGGCCCGGGGTGAAAGCGGTGCCGTCTGCGCTGCCGTATAAAGATCAGTCCCCTCCCGGGTGCGATGTTCCATAACCTTGTCCATCGTGGTATTCCCAATCCCCCGTTTGGGGTAATTGACAACGCGTTTGAAAGCTTCTTCATCACTGGGGTTGATAAGCAGACGCAGATAGGCCAACAAATCTTTAATCTCTTTTCGCTGATAGAAGGAGAGCCCGCCATAGATCCGATATGGGATGTTGTATCGGCGCAGATAATCCTCGAAAACCCGGGATTGCGCATTGGTTCGATATAGTATAGCTATCTCCTGGTTGGGAACATGATAACGATTTTTGTATTCCATGATTTGGTCGGCGATTCGCTTCCCTTCTTCATTATCAGAAACCGTTTTAAGGATCCGTATTTTTTCACCTTCCCCCTGCGAGGTCCAGATCTTTTTTTCTATTTGACGCCGATTCTTTGCAATGACTTCATTGGCAGCAGCGACAATGTGTGGTGTGCTTCGGTAGTTTTGTTCCAGTTTGAAAACCTGGGCTGATTTAAAATCTTTCTCAAAATCGAGGATGTTGTCGATGGTGGCACCCCGAAAGGCGTAGATACTTTGTGCATCATCACCAACAATGCATATGTTTTTTGGACTCCCCGGATATTTTGACAATTTCCGGATGATGGCATACTGTAGGAAGTTGGTATCCTGAAACTCATCCACCAGGATGTATTTGAACCGTTCTCTGTACTTGGTCAGTATATCCGGTTTCTTTTGAAAAAGTTCGTACAGTCGGTAGAGCAAATCATCAAAGTCCATGGCCCCCGCCTGTTTGCACCGGGCTACATAGCGGCTGTAAATCTTATGAAAAGCACGCCGGTTAGCGATTTTGTCGCTGTTCATCAGTTTTTCGTCTTGTTCATAGGTGCGAGGGGTGATGAGGTTGCTTTTTAGAGACGAAATCCTCGATAGCAGCTGGTTGGCCGGATAGTCATCTTTTTTCAAATTGAGCTCCTTGACAATGGTGCGCAGCAAACTCTTGGAATCGTCGGTGTCATAAATGGTGAATGAGGTCGGATAACCAATGTGTTCGGCCTCTATCCGAAGAATCCGCGCAAAAAGGGAGTGAAAAGTACCGGACCAGAGCCCGGCCACATTGCCCTGCAACACTTTTTCGATCCGGTCTTTCATCTCTCGGGCCGCTTTGTTGGTAAAGGTCAAAGCCAAAATATTGTGGGGCGAGATCCCCTGTTGGATCATATAGGCAATCCGGAAGGTCAGTACCCGGGTTTTTCCGGATCCGGGGCCGGCAATGACCATGACTGGTCCATCGATCTGACTGACTGCCTTTTTTTGTATTTCATTAAGTCCTGATAGAATATCACTCATCGTCTAACTCGCTTTTCATGGATGATCTAAAAATTTATAATTTTACTGCGCAGCATCCAGCATGGATTGAAAAAATCGCCGGTAGTTCGGATTGTCCACAGACTGGATGACTGGGTTCACCTCTTCCTTTAGGACCTGAGCCTGGTTCACTTCGATCTCCTCCGAACGGATGAGATCTGCTACTCCTTTGACAAGCCCGTATTTCTGAAATAAATCACCGGATTCCCGACCCTCTGACATTAATCCAGCGATGGATTCCATCATTTTACCAGGCTCCAATACGGCTAACAATGAAAGATAGCTCGAATAAAAAGGAATGGCAGACTGACCTTTGACAAAGGTTTTGTTTTCTTCAAAAAATGAAAGATGCTGGGGATCGCGCGTCTCAGCAAAGATACTAGCTGCTCCCGGCACGAGTGTCGGAGACTCGCGGACATCAATGGTCTGCAATACTTCAATGGCTGTCTGGGGATTTGATGCTCTGAGTGAGAGTAAAGCAGCATTGATGATGCGATAAGGCAGTTCCCTGGATTGTGCGATGGCAATTAGCTTAATTTCATCGAGGGGTTGACCCAGTTGCCCGGTAATTAATATAGCCTTTTCGCGTACGAAGCTATTTTCTGCATGCAGGGCCATTTCTTTGACTTTATCCCGGATGGCCTGACTGCTGCCCGGTTGGACCATGTCCAGCGCAATCAACTGAATATCTTTGGCTGGAAAATCCAGCAACCGATCCACATTTATGAGAATCGGATTGGCTTTTTGCAAATTCTCGAGAATGACCCCCACGTGGTCGGCGTGATTGACTAAGTAGGTGGCTTGCTCTGTAGTGAAATGTTGCTCTGCCGGTGCCAGAAGAACATGATCTGGATTGAAGTTAACCACCGTCGGAGCGTTTGTCAGTCCCTCAACGGTGAAATTTTGTTCCCGTTGATTCAGCCAGAACCGGACCTGTTGTACGGTATCCCCGGGAGTGTGAATGTGGAATGTGGCTGGTATTTGAAATATGGGAATACTGGATTGAGGATCCTGGGTTTGTTTGACCAGAATGTCGAGTGATTGGGAAGTAGAATCATAGGTGTATTCGATATCCAACTCGGGATGTCCCGCTTCAAAATACCACTGATTAAAAAACCAGTTGAGATCCCGGCCTGTCACGTGTTCCATCGCCAGCCGAAGATCATGGGCTTCGACCGCACTGTATTCATTTCGTTCCAAATAGTATTTTAATCCGGCAAAAAAGGCCTTGTCACCGACTTCATGCCGGAGCATATGCAGGACCAGTCCGCCCTTGTTGTAGGCATGTGCATCAAACATATCTTCTTTGTCCTTGTAGCTAAAATAGATAAGCGGATGGATGCCGGAGGTCTGGCTACTGTAAATGTAGCCATACTTTTCGTCAAAAAGCTGAGCCTGCCCCTCATACTTCCCGTAATGATGGGCTCGCCACAGGTGTTCACTGTAGTTCGCAAATCCCTCGTTCATGGTTAGATTGGACCAGGATTCGGTGGTGACCAGGTCACCAAACCAATGATGAAATAATTCATGCGCTACGATCCGATCGTTGTTGTCATCGATCAGATCCCGTTTTTTACGCTGGACGAATTCACCAAATACCACCGCTGTGGTGTTCTCCATAGCGCCCGATACATAATCGCGCACGACGATCTGATCATATTTTTTCCAGGGATATGGGGTGCCGATCAGGTCTGAAAAATAAGTCAGCATTTCTGGTGTATTGTCGAAGATATACTTCGCATCTTCTTCGTACTCCGGTTCAACCCAATACCCCAACGGGATATCCTTCCATTGATCTTCCACTTTTACAAAGTCTCCGACAGCGATCATGACCAAATAGGGCGCGTGGGGTTGGTCCATGCGCCAATGGTCCGTTCGCTGACCATCGGTTGTTTGCTTGGATTCGATGAGTAAACCATTGGACAGCGTTTTGAACCGGTCGTCGACGGTCAAGGTAATGTCGGTGGTCATACGTTCATTGGGTTTATCTACCGTGGGAAACCATTTGGAATTGTGCTCGGTCTCTCCCTGGGTCCAGATTTGCTGAGGTTTATCCTCCGTACCGTCTGCATTGATAAAAAACAGGCCGTTGTCACCGGTGATGGCATCACTACCACCGGTTCGGCTGGGGCGAGCGATATAATCGATGGATATGGTTAATTCATCTCCTTTGTATCTGCGCTTTTCCAGTTGAATCGTAATTTGTTCGCCATCATATTTATACTCGAGCGGTTGGTTGTTCTCTTTTCTCTGCACCGATTGAATTTCAAAATTTTTGGCATCGAGCACAATCTCATCGATGGGATAGAAATAGGGAGAGAGTGTGATCAAAGCCTGACCCAAAACCTCTTTCTTTGTCCAATCAAAAGACAGATCAAGTGCGGTGTGGTGAATATCGATCATGCGACGCGGCGACGCCTGGTAGACAGGTAGTTCATTGGGGATGTGTTCTTCCGGTGCGGTGGGAAGTTCTTCAAATTGCGGATCATCAGAGACCACCAGGGTATCCAATTGCCGGATTTCAGTGACCGGTGTCGAATCGACGGTTGCTTTTTTTGTTCCACCGCAGGAGACAGCGAGGAAAACGATCAATAAAAAGGGAATTCTTTTCATCTTATGTGTTTTTCTATTTAGAATACTTGGACTCGAGCGTGGGGATAACAGGTCAAAAAAGATGGTTTCATCCTGAAGATTTATTCCTGCAGGATGAAACCCATTGATGTGTTTCAGCTAAAGGAATGCGGATTAAACCGAGACATCATAATCCCGTAACGCTTCATTTAAGCTAACCTTTTTATCGGTACTTGGTTTTCGCTGGCCGATGATAAGTGCACATGGAACTTGATATTTTCCAGCGGGAAATTCTTTTTCAAAGGTGCCCGGGATGACCACACTTTGGGCGGGAACCCGTCCCCGGTAAGTGACAGGTTCATCGCCGGTGACGTCAATGATCCGGGTGGATTGAGTCAGCACCACATTGGCTCCCAGAACGGCTTCTTTTTCTATATGAACGCCCTCTACCACGATGCATCTGGAGCCTATAAATGCATTATCTTCAATGATGGTGGGTGAAGCTTGTGGTGGTTCCAGAACACCACCAATTCCCACACCTCCGCTCAGATGCACATTCCGGCCAATTTGTGCACATGAACCCACGGTGGCCCAGGTATCTACCATGGATCCTGATCCCACCCATGCGCCTATGTTCACGTAGCTGGGCATCATAATAACGCCTTTTTCGAGGTAGGAGCCGTACCGTGCGATGGCATGCGGTACGACCCGAACGCCTTGCGCTGCGTAGTTGTTTTTAAGCGGAATTTTATCGTGAAACTCAAACGGCCCCACCTCGATGGTTTCCATCTGACGGGTTGGGAAGTACAGCACAACCGCTTTTTTGACCCAGGTATTGACCTTCCATTTGTGCGCTCCATCCGGTTCTGCGACCCGAAGTTCGCCTTGATCTAATTTTTTTACCACAGATTCGATAGCGTCCAGGGTAGCCTGGTCTTTTAATAATGACCGGTCTTCCCAGCATTCTTCTATCAATTGTTGTAGCGTGTTGTTGTTCATTTTTTATCGTTTTTATGAAGTCGATTAACTATTTCATTTATCAAAAGCCGCTAGATTACATCGATCAGACCCATAGCCAGAATCTGGCCGAGGAACCCCAGAATCAAACCACCAAACAGTTCCGTGAGGGTGTGCTTTTTTAAATAATACCTCGAAAGTAAGACTATAAATAGAATAAGTAAAGCAATAAAGAGGATAATCTGGTAGCTCCACAGATAGTTGCTTTGACCAAAACTTATTGACAGGGAGGTGTATCCAAAAGCGTTTTTAGCGATTAATAGATTTAACAGGACACCTCCCATGCCCGCGGTATGCAAACTCACTTTGATGAAGAGATTGATGACAAAGGTCAAGACCAAAGTAATAATACTTCCCAGAATGTAAAGTCGGTATATGGGTGCTACTCCGTACTGGTCAATGTTCAGATAATACCAGATCAGAAAGACCATCATGGCTATAAACGGACCGATGCGTTCCATTCTGTGGTCCATGTCCAATGAAGAGATCAGATTGATCTTCCACATCATTACTACCGCGATCAGAGGTAAAATGATGCAGGTGATAAGGGTCTGAAGAACCAGGATCATATCATCAAAAGGGGTGCTTATACCAAATACAAAAGGGTTGCTGTGCAGATAGATCAGCAACATTCCAAACGGAAACCAGAGGGGGTGAAAAATGATCGATACTATGTGCGCTAACTTGTTATTCATTCACCTTGGAAATAATGATTTCTACCCGTCGGTTTCTCGCTTTAAGCTCTTCCGTTGAGTTGTCTGTAATCGGTTCTTTGGGTCCCATTCCTTTGATTTCTACCCGGTCGCCATCTATGCCCTGAGCCAAAAGAAAACGTTTAACGGCGTACGCCCGCTTTTCAGATAAGGCGATCAATGCATTTAAGTCACCAAAATCGTCGGTGTGACCTTTGATAAGAATCTCGATTTCCGGGTGGTTTTTGAGAATAACAGCTAATCGGCGTATTTCATTGTAGGAGACGGAGAGAATGCGATCGGTGGCTCTTTTGAAAAAGATCGGATCCATTTCAATCGAGTTGTTGACCCGAATGGCATCTACCGGAATATTCAACGTGGGAATTTGGTCTGCTTTGTCCAAAATTGCTTCGATATCATATTTTCGGGGTTTGGTGATGTACCCATCCAGCTGAGGATAAAACGTGGTCACTTGTTTTTCATCAAATCGCATCAAAAACCCCTTTTCATCCACGTCAAATCGCATTTTGGTTTGTCCGTTCTCTGCTATTTCAAGAACAGATGCCTTCAAAGGGGTTTTGTTTTGAGAATCTACGACGCGTATGCGAATGTTATGAATCTTAGGTTTTTCAGCTTTTTTTTCAATAGTAGGTGCTGGGGTAGGGGTCTGTGGTGGCTGCGGACTGACTTCAGCTACTGGTTCAGGTTCTGGTGCTTGGTTGGTGTGTTCATCGAAATCGAAATAAAATATATCCCAGGATCCATCCCGGTCGGAAGCAAAATAAAGCTTCTTATCCAGTATAAAAGGATGACCGTCATTGAAATTGGAATTAATGGGTTCGATCAATTTTTGGGGGTTGCTCCACCGGGTATAACTGTCATCAAGCCGCTGTGAGACATATATATTACTCCGGAAAGGATAGTCACCCCGGGTAGAGGAAAAAAATAAAAATTTACCATCTTTGCTAAGGGCCGGACTAAATTCCCGGTAGGGCGAATTAAGATTTTCAAGAGGGATGGGTTCAGAATAAGTGCTCGTATTCACTCTGAAGCAAACATTGAGATCGGTATTTTTTTTATTGGTCCGGTCGAAGGCCAATATCATAACTTCTCCATTGCGTGACAGTGCCAGGTTGGCGTCAGTGCCTGATAATTCCTTGAAATCATAGATGAACAGCGGCTTTGGCCAGGTGAACTCCGTTTCTCCAATCCTTTTTGATGTTGAAAATCCCTTGTACATACTCCCGTTCTCATAAAACTGATTCATGAGGACGAGGGTCTTTTGATCGGGCATAATTGCACAGACAGAGTTCGGTAAAGCATTATTAAGGGGGTGTTGAGGGTGTACAAACCGATCAAAGGATCCGTTTTTGAGTTCAGCGATAAACACATCCTGATTAAAAGGGCTTTGATAGATTTTATCACGCCTTTCCTGGTCTCCCAGATCGACAAAAAGTTTGCTGATAAAAGCGGCATATTCACCATAGGGCAATGTCTCGTAGAGGTTCTGATTATTATACAGCAACGTTTTATTGAACTTGGGGTCCTTGATACGCGTAAAGTACATGGTTTGCCCATCCCAGGTCCATATGGGAGCTATCTCATCAGAGAGCGGTGTATTAATAAAACTTGGTAACTTATGTATGCCCGGAGAACGCTGTTGTCCATAGGCACAGGCTACAATCGATGTAAATAGTACTACACAAAATGTCCGAATCAGTCTTGCCATCTTCATATGCTCTTGACGGCAAAAGTACGAAAGATATTAGTTATTTATTGTCCTTTGCGTTTTCTTCATCCCTGAGTTCCTTCCTCAAAATTTTTCCGACATTTGATTTTGGAAGTTCGCTTCTAAACTCAATGTATTTGGGACGCTTATACCCTGTCAGATATTCCCTCGCGTACGTTTTTAATTCCTTTTCTGTAAGTGATTTTTCTTTTTTGACCACAAAAATCTTGACCACTTCTGAAGAATGTTCATCCGGTACCCCGATGGCCGCCACCTCGAGTACCTTGGGATGCATGGCTATCACATCTTCTACTTCATTGGGATAGACGTTGAACCCGGAGACCAAAATCATGTCTTTTTTTCGGTCTACGATCTGGACGAATCCATCTGGTTCCATGATCGCCATATCGCCGGTCTTTAACCAACCCTCGTGATCGAGCACTTTTTCCGTTTCATCCGGACGCTTGTAGTACCCCTTCATCACCTGTGGCCCTTTCGTTGCCAGCTCTCCGATTTGATTATACCCCAGAATTTCCCCGTTTTCGCCGAGAATACGGACATCCGTGGATGGAATAGGGATGCCAATGGTACCCAATCGGGCATCGTCATTAAATGGATTTACGGTGACCACCGGACTGGCTTCGGTCAGACCATACCCTTCGCTGAGGACACAGCCCGTTACCTTTTTCCATTCGATGGCTACCGATTTCTGAACAGCCATTCCTCCGCCAACAGTCACTTTTAATGTTGAAAAATCACATTCTTTAAATTTCTCATTATTCAGAAGTGCGTTAAAAAGTGTATTGAGTCCGGGGAACAATGATATCTTTTCTTTTTTAAATGCCTTGACCAATGAGTTGATATCCCGGGCGTTGGGGATGAGTATGTTTTTCATTCCCAGTGCAGATATGGTTAGAAAATTTACCGTAAAAGCGAAAATGTGGTACAGTGGTAATGCACACAACGCGTTTTCATTGCCCGCTTCCAGATATGGGTTCATGATTTCTTTGACCTGGAGGCCATTGGCAATCATATTTCGGTTGGTCAGCATGGCACCCTTCGAAACTCCAGTGGTTCCACCGGTGTACTGTAGTATGATGACGTCGTCGGGATTCCTCTCCACGTCTCTTACTTTGAATTTTTTTCCCTGCGTGAGTGCTTCACTAAAAGAGACGCTGTTGACAAGGTCGTAGTTGGGAACCATTCGCTTGATGTACTTTACGCCAAAATTCACAAGCATACCCTTGAATGTACCCAATAGTTCCCCGATTTTGGTGGTGATGACCACGCTGATGTCTGTCTCTGCGGCGATCTTTTCAAATTCCGCAGCAAAATTTTCAAGAATTACAATGGCCTTGGCATCCGAGTCCACAAATTGATGTTTCATCTCCCGGGCGGTGTACAGCGGGTTGGTATTGACCAGCACCAGGCCGGCTTTGAAAGCGGCATATGCTGCGATGGGATATTGCAATATATTGGGAAGTACGATGGCGATTTTATCACCCGGCACCAATCCCCTGGATTGGAGGTATGCTGCAAAATAGGTCGCAGAAACCTCGATTTCATGAAAAGTCATTTCCTTACCCATGAATGTATAGGCCACATTGTCTCTGTACTTATCAAACGATTCTTTCAAAAGTTGATGAAGACTGTCATACTTTTCATAATCCACGTTTGCAGGAATTCCTGAGGCGTAAATTTCTAACCAGGGCTTATTGGACATAGTAAAGATTTCTTATTTTATAAAAAAACGGTTTCAGCGTAGGTGGATAAATCAGGAGGCTGTTGCCGTCTGCTCGTATTTCGTGACTAAATATAAACAAATAAAAAGAAACATGAAATTTGATAAGAATATCTTTTTAAGGAGCTTTTTATGCAATTGAGTGGTACTTTTAGTGGGCCTTCATTTTTTCGTCGTAGTGCAGCTGTGATTCCTAATTAAAACCATCATCAGCACGGCAGCTATGGAGGCATAGACAAAAGAAATTTGTTTTTTACTGAGTTGCACAGCATCTACTCACCGGGTTTCAAAACATCTCCAACTATGGAATGAAACCAGCTGCCTGAAAGTGCATGGGTGCTTTTCAATATAAGCGCTGTGCCATGCCGCGTACCGGGGCGCGCAATGGGCATCCCAAGGGGGAGCTTTTGTAACACAAGGGCAAACCACAATTTAAAAACTAAGCAGAATCCGGCAACGGGCTCTGCTTAGTTTTTCTAAAACACCAAATCCATATCTACCTCTGCACGAGATACATCGACATCGATGATTTTGACCCGGAGTTTGTCCCCTACTTTCAGAACATCTTTGGATTCACGGGCGACGGCTTCCAGTCGACTTTCCGCCACATCGTAATTTTCGTCAAACCGATCGAAAGGAACCATCCCTTCACAATGGTTTTCAGTAATCTGAACAAAAACCCCACGGTCAATAATCCCGGAGACGATGCCGTCATATTCTTCACCAATGTGGCGTTTCATGAACTCTGCCTTTTTATACTTGATGGAATCCCGCTCCGCTTCCATGGCCTTTCGTTCCTGATTGGAAATGTGAACACATTGTGCCTCCAATTCCTGTTTGTTGAATCGGGTGATCTTGTCCAGGTTTTGCTGCAATATCCGGTGAGCCAGCACATCGGAATAACGACGAATAGGAGATGTGAAATGACTGTAGTTCTCAAATCCGAGACCAAAGTGTCCAATGTTGTCCGTTGAATAGACCGCTTTGGACATCATTCGAATCGCCATGGGCTGGATCATTTTCAGTGCTTCATCCGCTTTGGCCGCCTCATTAAGTCGTTTAATGGAACTTTTGATGGCTTGTGGACTGTCCATATAGAACTGAAAGCCCATTTCTTTAAGCAACAAGGCAAAATCAGTCATTCGATCTTCATCCGGCAAATCATGAATCCGATAGATAAATGGTACATTGGGTTTGTCCCGATTGGCCATAAAGGTGCCGACTTGTTTGTTGGCAAGGAGCATAAATTCCTCAACCAGTAAGTGGGTGTCCAATCGTTCCTTGATCTTAATATCTATTGGCTTTTTGTCCTCATCCAGGATAATTTTTATTTCATCCGTTTCAAATTCCAGGGATGATTTTTTCATTCTGCGTTCTCGCAACGTCTTGGCGACCTTATTGAGAAGTCTAAGTTCATCTTGAAATTCATTGGTTTGATCTCCATTGATAATATCCTGCGCATCTTCATAACTAAACCGATAATCAGAATGAATAATGCTTTTGCCGAACCAGGACTTGATGACACCGAAGTCTTTGTCCAGAACAAAAGCTGCTGAAAAAGTCATGCTGTCTTCGTTCGGTCTCAATGAGCACAATTCGTTGGAAAGTTTCTCAGGAAGCATTGGAGCCGTCCGATCTACAAGGTATACGGAGGTGGATCGCTTGTAGGCTTCTTTGTCCAGAGCGGTGTTTGGTTTGACATAGTGGGTTACATCGGCGATATGAACCCCTATTTCAATTTGCCCGTTCTCCAGGTGTTTTAGAGAAATTGCATCATCAAAATCTTTTGCATCAAAGGGGTCTATGGTTACCGTAGCTACATCTCTGAAATCCCGACGGCGTTCCCGTTCCTTTTTGTTGAGATCAAAGTGCATTCCAGCGACTTCTTTCTCCACTTCGGCCGGAAAAATTTCACTAAAGCCTTGTTCGGCCAAAATAGATTGCATCCGAACTTCATTCATGTCATCTTCGGACAGGATCCGCTCGATGTGTCCGATGGGACTCTTGCGGGAGGAGGTTGGCCACTTGTCCACCTTGACGATCACGGTATCCCCGTTCTTGGCTCCGTGGTTGTCATCGTCGTGCACATAGATGTCAAATTGTATAGAATTGTTGAGCGGCAGTACGAAGCCAAAAGATTTGCTGGATTGGTATTTTCCCACAAAGTGGGTGGTGTTTCTTTGGACGATTTTGATGACCTCTCCGGTGTATTTGTTTTGGGATTTGCTGAGGACCATGACTTCTACACGGTCATTGTCCAGGGCACCCTTGAGTCGTTTTCGTGGGACAAAAACATCAGATTCCAATCCATCGCTTATTATATAAGCCGAACCGTGTTTTGTCATATCGACCTTCCCTTCAAATATGCGGCTGTTTTTCACGCTGTTTTTATTGAATTTAAAACGATTCTCATTTAATTCGATGAGAAATCCTTCGTTGGACAGGTGATTCAATGCATGATTGACTGAGTCCTTATTGTTTGAGAAAGACTCCGAATGCATGATTTGTTTGGCATTATAGGTTTGTGATGGGTTTTTAAAAAATTTAGTTTTGAGCTTTTCCCTCAGGTCATCTGAGGTTAACTTCTTTGGTTTTCGATTATATTTTTTCTTCTTCATAATTGTTTAATGTTCTAAGCTGATGAAACCATCAGGCGTGATTTCGAAGGTGTATTCCCGAGTGTTTTCGGGGTCGTAATCTGTTTCGTTTTTATCATTCATGGCACCTTCTACCATATGAATATTGGTGTCGTCATCGATGATGGCGATCCGAGTAATGATGTGTTCTCCATCTGATTTCATCCCTGCAATCACTTGTTGGTGGATCAGATCACCTGCATTGTTATACGTCATGACATAGTATTCGTATTCCAATAGTGCAGCCCGCCACAAAACAATGGCAATAAAATTCTTTTCTGCCTTCAGTTGAAAACACGGGATATATTCGGTGTACTCGTCATCATTGGTTCCGATATGTGGAGTTACATAAGCTTCTAAAAGCTCTGGTTTGATGGATTTATTTTGTTTACTAAAGTCATGATGTGCATCTTTGTGCAAGGTAATCGGGAAGGAAATGGTCTGATACAGATCGATATATTTGGTAAATAACTTAACGTTGGAAATTCGGCCCATGTGGTCTACTGTTCGCGATAATAATAAGTGCAAAACTACTGGAAATTATCTGAAAGGATTTAGATGCGTTCTAAATAATTAATTATTCTTTTGATATTGACAGGTTCACTTTGATAATTTTTAGTTTTGGACGTTAAAATACAATAATAGTAAAAAGCTGTCATATATGAATTGGTTGTCACGTTTTTTCACCTCATCGATAGGTCGAAAGCTAATCATGAGTCTGACGGGATTGTTTTTAATCCTATTTTTAGTAGTCCATTTAGTTGGGAACTTACAATTGTTGAACGAAGACGATGGTTTTTCGTTCAATACCTATGCGTATTTTATGACGCACAATGGATTGGTTAAAACGATATCTTTTGGATTATATTTCTTTATCGTACTCCATGCCATCCAGGGAATTGTAGTCACCATCCACAATCGGAAGTCCCGTAAAAAGAATTACCGCCAACTCAATTTTCGGGAAGCGGATTTTGCTTCACGGAACATGGCTGTTTTGGGTCTGCTGATTTTGGCTTTTCTATTTATGCATATGGGGGATTTTTGGTTGAAAATGAAGATGGGCCAACTCGATATGGTAAAATACGACGGGGTGAATTACCCGGTCAATGACCTGTATACCCGGGTCAATACCGCTTTCAGTGTTTGGTGGATCGTGGTGCTGTACGTGATCGGACAGATCGCGTTGTTTTTTCACCTGAAGCATGGTTTTTACAGTGCTTTTCAGACCTTGGGGTGGAATCATCCAAAATACACACCAATCATCAAAGGAATCGGATTGGTTTTTTCAGTGGTCGTGCCGCTGGGATTTGCTTTGATCCCGCTGTATATATATTTTGTAAGATAACAATTGAGTGAGATGAGTACAATAGCGAAAGACAATACTGCCGAAGCAGAACAAAACATAAAACTGGATTCCAAGATTCCAGAAGGCCCCCTGGAGGAAAAGTGGGAAAATTATAAAGGGTCCATGAATTTGGTTGCTCCGAACAACAAGCGCCATCTGGAAGTCATTGTGGTGGGGACCGGATTGGCCGGATCCTCTGCAGCCGCTTCTCTGGCTGAGTTGGGGTATAAGGTCAAAGCCTATACCTTTCATGATTCACCACGACGGGCACACAGTATAGCAGCGCAGGGTGGAATTAATGCAGCTAAAAATTACCAGAATGACGGGGATAGCGTTTACCGGCTTTTTTATGACACCATCAAAGGCGGAGACTACCGTTCCCGGGAAGCCAATACGTATCGGCTGGCAGAAGTAAGCGCAAACATTATTGATCAGTGCGTCGCTCAGGGTGTCCCGTTTGCGCGGGAGTATGGCGGACTGTTAGCAAACCGTTCATTTGGTGGTGTACAGGTATCCCGGACTTTTTATGCCCGGGGGCAAACCGGTCAGCAATTGCTTATCGGTGCCTATTCAGCGTTGTCCCGCCAGGTATCTTCAGGGCAAGTTGAATTGTTTACCAGGCACGAGGTGCTGGATATCGTTATCATCGATGGCAAAGCCCGGGGCATTATCGTCCGCAATCTGATCACAGGTGAAATTGAACGCCATTCGGCACACGCCGTTGTATTGGCTACCGGTGGATACGGCAATGTGTTTTATTTGTCTACCAATGCCATGGGGTGTAATGTGACCGCAGCTTGGCGGGCTGTTCAACGAGGAGCTTATATGGCCAATCCATGCTATACTCAGATTCATCCAACCTGTATCCCGGTGTCTGGATCGTATCAGTCCAAACTGACACTCATGTCAGAATCATTGCGTAATGATGGACGAGTATGGGTCCCCAAAAAGAAAGAAGATGTAGAGGCTATCCGAAGTAAACAAAAATCACCGAACGATATTCCGGAAGAAGACCGGGATTATTATCTAGAACGACGGTACCCTGCGTTTGGGAATTTGGTGCCACGTGATGTGGCGAGTCGCGCTGCAAAGCAGGCTTGCGATCGGGGGTATGGGGTAAACGCGACAGGATTGGCTGTATTTCTGGATTTTAATGCAGCGATTGAACGGTATGGAAAAGCAGCAGCGCATCAGCATGGAATTCACAACCCAGATGCATCGACCATCCGCAAGTATGGCGTAGAAGTGATCGAGCAAAAATATGGCAATCTCTTTGAAATGTACGAAAAAATCACGGGCGATGATCCTTATAGAACACCGATGATGATCTACCCCGCTGTTCATTATACCATGGGTGGACTCTGGGTCGATTATAATCTTCAGACCAATGTAGATGGTCTATTTGCATTGGGTGAATGTAATTTTTCTGACCACGGTGCTAACAGGCTCGGAGCCTCCGCACTGATGCAGGGCCTGGCCGATGGCTATTTTGTGATACCCTATACCATTGGACAGTTTTTGTCCCAAGAAATACAAACCCCTCCGATTCCCAATGATACGCCGGAGTTTTTGAAAGCAGAGAAAGAAGTAAATGAACGGATCGATCGTTTGATGGATATCAATGGTGAGGTATCTGTGGATACTTTTCATCGGGAACTGGGACACATTATGTGGGAATATTGCGGGATGGCACGAAATCGAGAGGGACTTCTGAAAGGCCGGGCCATGATTCGAGAACTCAGAGACCGGTATTGGAAAGAGGTTTATATTCCGGGTGATCGAAATGAATTCAACCCCGAGTTGGAAAAAGCACTGCGGGTGGCGGACTTTATGGAAATGGGCGAACTGATGATTCTCGATGCCCTGGACCGGGAAGAATCGGCCGGCGGACACTTCCGAGAAGAGTACCAGACCGAAGACGGTGAAGCCTTACGACGGGATGAAGAATACGCCTATGTTTCAGCCTGGGAATGGGATGAAGAGGAGCCGGAACTGCATAAAGAAAAACTAGTATTTGAAAATGTTGAACTGAAGGTGCGGAGTTATAAATAGAGAAGCATCAGATTACCTGATCATCCATTGTGATGAAAAGAGGCGGAAAGTCTTCAACGCTGACCGCAAACATATACAATAAGAGTAAAAAACGTACGAAGCATGAAACTTACGCTAAAAATATGGAGGCAAAAAGACAGGGAGGAAACCGGAGGGTTCGAAACCTACCAGGTCGAGGCCAGTGAAGAGATGTCATTTTTGGAAATGCTGGATGTGCTCAATCAAGAGTTGATTGAACAAAAAAAAGAACCCGTCGCTTTTGACCATGATTGCCGGGAAGGAATCTGCGGCACCTGTGGAATGATGATTAACGGACAGCCACATGGTCCACTAAAAGCAACGACCACCTGTCAACTACATATGCGACACTTTAACGATGGCGAAACCATCCTGATCGAACCATTCCGAGCAAACTCCTTTCCGGTAGTCAAGGATTTGGTCGTTGACCGTTCCGCTTTTGACCGGATTATTCAAGCGGGAGGTTATATTTCGGTGGATACCGGACAGGCGCCCGATGGGAATGTTATTCCAATCGAAAAAGATCAGGCATCCAGTGCATTTGATGCAGCGGCATGTATCGGGTGTGGAGCCTGTGTTGCAGCATGTCCTAATGCCAGTGCGGTCTTGTTTACCGGTGCCAAAGTGTCTCACTTAACACAATTGCCTCAGGGAGATGTGGAGTCCAAACGTCGGGTACAACGCATGGTAGCGCAAATGAACAAAGAAGGATTTGGAAACTGTTCGAACATTAGCGCATGTGAAGCGGAATGTCCCAAAGAGATCAGCGTGGCTAATATCGCACGGATGAACCGAGAATACATCAGCAGCTCTTTTTCAACAGATAAAGTGATGGACTAAGATCCGCCAAGACCGGCTTTGAATCGCTGAACAACTATTGAAAAACCCAGCTAAGAGCCATCAATTAGTTTATCGATGGAATGAATATACCATGGTTTGCCCGAGGTATAATTGATGGCTATCCCGTAGTACAATCATAGATTTTTCAGATAAAAGTTAATGTAAGGTGAATTTTGAGTCATCTAGTTGAAAGTTCTTAGATTTGTCTTATCCCATTTACCAGGTCCCCCGGGAGAGATGATCTATCTTGGATTTTATATCTCATTTTATCCAAAACTACTCGGGGGACTTTTTTTCTTAAAGCATTAATTACCAGCAGTATCCTCCACGCTTAGAAACATGGGGCCAGACCGTATGTAACATTTCACACAGGCGGGAGTCGATGCAACATGGATCCTTGTTGAACGTTGGTCTATCATGAAATCATCGTATAATAAATCTCACTATTTGTAAATTCACTCTATGATTCGGTTTTTACTTTTTCTGTGTTTCATAATGGGAGTTCCTGGGCTGTTCGCACAGAAATTACCCGATGGGTTTTATTTGGAAGAAGTGACCAGTCAGATCAATTATCCGGTGGGCATAGCACACACGGGAACCGAAGATTCGTATGTATGGACCCAGGATGGAATGGTCTGGTTGGTCACGGAGGGTGAATTAAATGACCAGCCCGTATTGGATATTTCGGAGGAGGTGGGGTTTTGGAGTGATCACGGCATGCTGGGACTTGCCCTTCACCCCGATTTCAAGAACAATGGTTGGATCTACTTAATGTATGTCGTAGATCGACACCATCTTAACCATGCCGGTACACCCCGGTATGACAACAAAATAAATGACTATAATAATGCCACCATTGGTCGGATTACACGGTATACTGTTGATCCGTCGGACCGCAGTCAAATCATGAAAGATAGCCGAAAAGTGATTGTTGGACAGACTCCTCAGGATGGGATTCCGATCACCACGACATCTCATGGCATAGGTACCTTATTATTTGGTCGCGATACCAGCTTGCTTTTCTCTGTGGGAGATGGAAGTGCGCCGGGGAAAGATTTTGTTGGTCAACCCCCTTTCCCCAACCTAGCATTTGATCAACAGGCCCTAAAGGACGGGATTATTACCGAAGCGGAGAACATCGGCGCGTACCGTTCTCAGTATCTGAATACGTATTGTGGGAAAATACTAAGAATTAACCCTGATACTGGAGCAGGTTTGGCTTCCAATCCGTTTTATGACTCTGATCGTGCTGATGAACCCATTTCCAAGGTTTGGGCATTGGGGTTCCGGAATCCTTTTCGGATGACGCGCTATCCTGATATTGCTGCTGCCGGACCAAGATCCGGCCCTGGAAACATTTTAGTGGGTGATGTGGGTGACTGGAGCTGGGAAGAGATTAATATCGTTGATGGTCCGGGATTGAACTACGGTTGGCCGGTTTATCAGGGAATCGAATCGTATTACTTGTTTCGAGACAAAAAGGTACCGAACTATGAAGCTAATATTCCTGAGAACCGATGTGGTCAAACCCATTTTTACTTCAAGGATCTTATCGTGCAATCCCGGAAAGATCATAGTGCTAAATTCGTGCATCCTTGTGGTCCGGGTGTCGCTATTCCTGACTCTGTTCCTTTGTTTGTGCATCAGCGGCCTGCTCTTTCGTATGTTAATTGGATCAGTGATACGGTTACGACTCAGACGCCGGGATATACGGAATCCGGTGAGTCCAGAGCGGTGGGCATTCATGACCCATCCTCAACGATAGAACATGGCGTTGATTTTAGTGGAAGCTCCACCATCGCCGGTGTTTTTTATACGCTGGACGGATATCCGGATACGATGAAAAATGCTTATTTTCATGGTGATTTTCAGGGCTGGTTGCGGGTGCTAAATTTTGACAATGATCACCAGGTGACCGCTATTGAGGAATGGTCAAATGATATTGGGGGAGTAGTTCACATATCTGAAAATCCCTATGATGAGAATATTTATATTGTTACACATGATCCGCATCGTATTCAGCGGTTGCGGTTTGAAGGCAACCGGAAGCCCGTCATTGTAAGCACCCCGGATACCATCTATGGCCCAGCACCGCTCACTGTGACTTTTGATGCCTCTGGGTCCTATGACCCGGAAGGCGATTCTCTTTCTTTTTTGTGGGATTTCGGTGGTCGTGATTCGAGTACCAAAGCGGTGACTGAACATACCTTTGTCAGCGATGAACCACAATCCTTTGAGGTTCAGCTCGCGGTATCTGATCAATTTGGGGCAACGACCCGAAAGAAGATTTTTGTTTCCGTCAATAATACACCGCCTAAAGTAAACATCACGAGTATCAGTGTCGGTGATCAATACAGTCTCCGTCAACCCACTGAGTGGCCGTTGGAAGCTGAGGTTTCTGATGAAGAGCACGGACAGGAATCTTTGACGTATGACTGGCGCGTTTTCCTACATCACAACACCCATTTCCATCAGGAAGCTCAGTATGATACCAGATCCGGAGTGGCGCTTATTGAACCATTGGGCTGTGGCATAGAAACCTATTACTACCGGATACAGCTGTCGGTCGAAGACCCGCTGGGATTGCGGACGACTCAGGAAAAATTGATCCATCCGAATTGTGATGAAATCGAGCCTGAGTTCCGAACATATCCCAATCCGGCCGGTCGTTACCTTATTTTAGAAGCAGGTGCAAAGCAATCGGATCAAGTGAACGTGTTTATTCATGATTTGAATGGCCGGCTTCAATTTAAATCAGAAGCTGATATCCGTGAAGGAGAAAAAGTTAGACTGGATTTGCCGATACTGCCCCCCGGTTTTTACATTATGCAGATGGTGGGAAAAAACTTCAGGATCCATCGAAAAGTGGCATTAGGGTTTTAACAACAGCCGATTTTGAGCTTTCCTTAAATTTTGGTTATATTTAGGTATCTTAGATATGGAACCTTGAACACTGTATTTTATATCCTTATTGGTTTGTTGGTAGTCATCCACTTCTTCCCGATGATACGACATCCCCATTGGGTATTCAGGGCTAGCGATTTTGGTCGAATTCAGCTTTTGGTGTTGCAGATCGTCCTTTTTTTGGTCGGGCTGATCTTTGTACAGGATAAAAACATTTTATTTTGGATCGGAGCGGCTATACTTGGCGGAATTATTATTCAAAATATCTGGATATTATTTCCCTACACGGCATGGTATCGCCCCACAAAATACGATGTTGTAGAAAATCACTCTGGCGATGTGACTATTTTGTCGGCCAATGTGTACCAATTTAATAAAGAATACGATCGGCTGATCCGGCTGATCCAAAAATTGAGCCCGGACATTATTCTGACCCTGGAGACCAATCAGGCATGGGAGGATGTTTTGACCGTGATTGAAAAGAACTATCCTCATTACAAGAAGATCCCTTTGGAGAATTGTTACGGGATGCACTTTTACACCCGATTGAAAGTAAAAGATATTAAGGCACATTTTTTTGTGGCAGATGATCTTCCTAGTATTGAAGCGCGCTTAACAACAGAGAACGGACATGAATTCACCTTTTTTGGCGTTCATCCCCCTCCGCCAAGCCCTACAGAAGAGCCCACTTCCAAAGAAAGAGATGGCGATTTGATGTCTATAGCCAAACGCATCCGGGAGATTGACCATCCGGTGATAGCTGTAGGAGACTTTAACAATGTGGCCTGGGCTCGGGCTTCCAAATTATTTCGAAAAACGTCGGGTTTGATTGATCCGCGTATTGGCCGGGGGTTTGTACCCACCTTTCCGGTAAGGTATCCGTTACTCCGTTGCCCCATAGATTTGGTCTTCCACTCAAAGGAAGTCTTTATAAAGGATCTGATAGCTCAAGAAGATATAGGTTCTGATCATTTTCCGGTATTGTGTCGTTTTTTTATTAATCTTCAGGCACCGGGACAACAAAATGAAGATAACCTGGATGACGACGAAGAAGAAACGGTGAATGAAATGATCGAAGAAGGGATAAAGAAGAATGGCAATCGTTGAAAGCACACGTCTTCTTTTGATGAATCGGGCACCCAAATAAATGGGTTCCGTCAACTTAACCCGACAAAGTCAATCGTCATCTAAAATTGGGAAATCTGAAAGAAGTCTCGCTACAGTGGAGATCAATGGTCGTCCATCGTCTTTTGTTCAAGGAACTTTGAGCCTCCGCGAACAGCGTCGAGGACATTTTGGTTACAAGACGTATTGAATACAGCGGGTTAAAAAATCGCCCAAAAGAAAGCCTCTGCGCAGGTCCCCTTTGAGCGATGTGCGTTTACTTTTCAACAACTTGGTTTATTTGACTATATCATGTTTCCAACTTGCTCCGCTGATGTCTGTGATTGTAAGGGTGTATTGGCCGGCTGGTAAATCCATCAGCGGATCCTGGTCCAGATGCATTTTAGCTTTAGCTCCCAGGGGGATGACCAGACTATGTTTGCCGGGTTTGACCCGGGCGACATAATAGTTGTCGATGTGTCGTGAATCCAGATCGGCTAATTCATCATTGGAGAGACTAAAAATCGTGTTGTTCTGATCGTCTGTCAGCTCAATTCCGATGATCCAGGCACCATATACGTCGACCCCTTCTGTTCTGTATACATCAAAAGTAAGTCCATTATTTAGTTGACCTGCTGTAATCTCAAGCTTAGGCTTGACCGATTTATTGTGTAAATTGCCCCACAAACCATTGTGAAACACCTGATTGGTCATTAGGGTCAACCCCAGAATCACCAGTGATCCCGTGAGTACAAAACCCGGAAAGATCTTGTCTTTGAGTGGAATGGTTCCGGATCCGATCCACGGAAACCATTTCTTTTGGGTCCATGGATGGTTCCGACGCATCAGATAGTTGTCGACGGAGTACATGCCGCTGCCGGTCAGGAACAGTGTGAATCCCGTCGCGATACCGAGCACCCCGATCTGCCATTCGTCCAGGCAGGTCGTCCCGATCCAACCGGAACCCAGTAGAATACCCATCGCGAGTCCGAATACACCTATACTCATCAGCCGGGTAAACAGACCAAAAATGATAAACAAACCGACGATCCCTTCGATGATGGTAAAGACCACCATGGCCCACCACAGTGCGTCCGGATTTTCTACCAGATACTGGATAATGGGTTTTATTCCGAGGGCGTTGGGTAAAAAGTGATTGAATTTTTCGCCGATGTATCCTGCCCCCGCGGGATCGAGCTTGTCGGCTAGTATAACTCTTCGGTAAAAGGCTGAGAAATAGGTCCAGCCTACGACCATCCGGATGGCCAGGGTCATTAACCCCGGATCGTTTTTAGTATTATTCATAGATCGGTTTGATTTTGAAAGTGATAAAATAAAGCCTGCTCAACCCGGTATCTTAATGATTCCAACGGGATTGATCAGATCAAAAATGCTGTGTCGAAAAATGCAGATAAATGGGTTGCTGATCAATGTTCAGGATGGAACGCCTTAGTCAGCAGGTCGTGTTGATTGTGGAAAATGTGGTCAGGTGTTGGGGGTGGCGATGATATAATATTGGTGCATCATATTGGCCAGCCCCAGTAAAGAATGCTTAAGTCAGGTAAGCTCTGAACTGTCTGTACAACAGATAATAGGGAACCGGTGAGACGGATTTCTCTTTCCTAAGATATGGTGAAAAATGGGTATTGGATAAAAGAGGAAAACCGATCGGACTTGTCCCCGTAGCAACTGCCGACGTCACAGGTGGATTTATTGCATTCTTAGAGACAATCTCAGAAGCAGGTAAACCATCAATCGTATGACACGAGTTGTCATTGAAGCTGGCTTTGCTTTTATTGATCGCGGTTGTATTCTCCACCCCAAGGGCAGATTCGATGGAATTACGAATCTTGCACGGTGCGATGACCAAAAGTAGGACCATAATGACCGCGCCTGCTTCATATAATACAGAATTGATATGTCTATTATGCATCACGCCGCAAAGGTAGGATGTGTGTCTGATTTTTGGCGCATTTGACTGCGTTAAAGATAATTACAGATCCCTTAATAAAGGTTAATTGGACTTTCTCCACTTTTGAACGTGATCGAAATGAATTAGAAGATCCCTTATTTCAAAAATATTTTACCATCTTCCAGATCTGGTAATTAAATTCTGGCGTGGGCAGGTGGCGCGCTTAGGTAATATTGAACTGTGGTCTTTTAAAACGAAGCATTCCCAGGTGTGCGGGGGAATGGAATCACATCTCGTATATTGCTCATACCAGTAACAAACTGGACCATGCGTTCAAACCCCAGTCCGTACCCGCTGTGTGGACACGAACCATACTTTCGGATGTCCAGATACCAGTACAGTTCCTCCATGGGTATATTCATTTCTTTCATCCGACTTTTCAGAACATCCAGGTTTTCCTCCCGCTCCGAGCCTCCGATGATTTCACCAATGCCGGGAAATAAAATGTCCATGGCACGAACTGTTTTATTATCGTCATTGACCTTCATGTAGAAAGATTTGATATCCTTAGGGTAGTTATAGAGTATGACGGGTTTCTTAAAGTGCTTTTCGACGAGGTACCGTTCATGCTCTGATTGAAGATCTGCGCCCCAACCTTCGATCACATAGTTGAATTTTTTCTTTTTGTTGGGCTTGGAATTCATGAGAATATCGATCGCTTCGGTATAGGTTATTCGCGCGAAGTCTTGTTCGAGACAAAATTCCAGTCGATCAATCAAACCCATGTCCGGTCGTTGGTTTTTGGGTTTTTGACTGTCTTCTTTTTCAGCGGCATTATGCAGGAATTGAAGATCCTTCCGGCAATGCTCCAGAACATAGTTGATCAGGTATTTGAGCATGTCTTCCGCAAGATCCATGTTGTCATTAATGTCGTTGAAAGCCACTTCTGGCTCAACCATCCAAAATTCGGCAAGGTGTCTACTGGTGTGACTGTTTTCTGCCCGAAACGTGGGACCAAAGGTATACACCTGTCCCAAAGCCAGTGCGGCAAGCTCTGCTTCCAATTGGCCAGATACCGTGAGATTGGTCTCTCGTCCGAAAAAATCTTTTTTCAGATCGACTTGACCGTCCGTGGTGAGCGGTGGATTGTTGGGGTCCAGAGTAGTCACGCGAAACATTTCTCCGGCTCCTTCAGCATCAGATGCTGTGATGATCGGTGAGTGGAGGTAGTAGAACTTACGTTCATGGAAGAATTTGTGAATGGCATACGATAGTTCGTGCCGGATCCGGAAAATCGCACCAAAGGTATTCGTCCGAAAACGCAGATGTGCGTTTTCTCTTAAAAATTCTTTGGTGTGTTTTTTGGGTTGAATGGGATAAGTCTCGGGGTCCGCTTCGCCATAAACAATCAATTCATCAGCTTTGAGTTCCACGGCCTGCCCCCGACCTTGTGATTCTGTCAGTGTCCCTTTTGCTCCCACTGCTGCGCCGGGGTGTATTTTTTTAAGGGTATCTGAGGATAAACTTTCCCGATTAATAACGATCTGCAGGCTGTCAAAATCACTTCCGTCGTTTACCGCAATAAATTGATTGTTGCGAAACGAACGTACCCACCCTTTTACTGTAATGATTTCACCGATGGGCTTTGTGGCCAAAACCTGATCAATGCGTGTTCTTTTTTCCATGGTTGCTCTGGTTGACTTAATTATTTTGTCAAACAAACCTGACAGATTTTATTCATTTTGCGGAGATACCGAACCTGGTATTCATCTCTAAGTCATGCCCCTAAAATCCAAGTCAGCGTTCTTAAATAGAAGACAAAAATACAGGTTCGTAAGAGAATCGGAACACAGATAGACTTTATTTAAAAAATTTAATGAAAAATTAAGTGCAATTTTCCTACTTCATTCGTATAATAACATGAAATCTAAACGAATACTATGAAAAAGATACTACTATTGCTGCTTGTGTTTCAATTGTCTTCTTGCGATGTACTCCAGGAGGTGATCGGAGATGGAGGATTGTCTAATGCTCAGATCGGAGAAGCGCTGAAACAAGCTCTTTATCAGGGGGCAGAAAAAGCGGTTCGTGAATTTTCTCAGGATCCCTCGTTCCTGACAGATGGAAGTGATGTGAAAATACCACCCGAAGCTTTGGAAGTGATCCGGACATTGAGCAGTGTGCCGGTCGTCAAGGAATATGCCAATCGATTCACCGAAAAGGTGACCACAGCGACCACGGATGCGGTTCAGGCTTCTCTGCCCATTTTTCGGCAGGCCATCAACGAACTGACCTTTGCCGATGCCTATGATATATTGATGCGGGGAGAAAACGATGCGGCCACGCAGTATCTCGAAGGTAAGACCTATCAACCGCTCTATCAGGAGTTTAGTGCGATCACCAAGGATAACCTGCAAAATGTAGGAGCGCTGGAAGAATGGGGTAAGATCGCTGACGTCTATAATAAATTGCCTTTTAAAGAAAAAGTCAATCCTGATTTTAATGGGTTTATCTCTGATTTGGCGCTTAAGTCGATTTTTCAGCGCATCGAACGAGAGGAGGAAGGTATTCGCAATAATGTAGCTATGCGGACGACAGATTTGATGAAAAAAGTCTTTGCCAAGCAGGACAAAGGCGGCCAGGGGGGTGGTTTGTTGGATCAGTTTTAGCAAGGTGAATAAGACGGCTGGATTGATAAGGCGAACTAAAATAGGACTCTGGTTGTTCATTCATTGCATCTGTTAAAATATGAAACATGGATAATTATCAAGACTATATAGAGGTTAATCCCGAAATTATGATGGGCAAACCGGTAATAAAGGGGACAAGGATCACCGTTGAATTAATATTAGAAAAGTTATCAGCAGGTGAAACAATAAAAGAGATATTAGATGCGCATCACCGGTTGTCAAGAGAAGCTGTTTTGGCTGCATTAGGTTTTTTAGGAATTATTTTAATTCGATTGATGGGATTGAAAGCTTCTATTAAAACCGAGATATTGAAAAAGGTAATTTTGAATCATGAAGATAATCTTCTTGGTTCACTTGTTGTGGTTCAGCCCGGAGCAATTCGTATCAGAAAGTTTCAGAGGTAGATTCTCTTTCTGCAATAAACTCAATATTCCTTTTCAACCCCTCATACTTTGTCCGCTTCACGGGCGATTTCCGGAACAGTTCCTGAAACCGTTCTCTACTCAGATTTTGCCATTCCTCCTTCGATAATGAGAGCAGGTCTGGATGGGGATCAAATGCCGGTTCATCATGCGGTGTCGAAAATCGGTTCCAGGGACAGACTTCTTGGCAGATATCACAGCCGAAGATCCAGTCCTCCATTTTTCCTTCGAAGGTTTCAGGAATAGGACCTTTCTTCTCAATGGTCGAAAAGGAAATGCACTTGCTCCCGTCCAGCAGATAACCGTTTTCATCTATGGCATCGGTCGGACAGGCATCGATACATCGCCGGCAAGTCCCGCAATAATCCTGGATGGGCTGATCATAGGCCAATTCAATATCGACAAGGACTTCACCGAGGAAAAAGTAGGAGCCGGCCTTGGGGTGAATGATCAGGGTGTTTTTTCCTTGCCAGCCTACACCGGCCCGTTGTGCCCATTCGCTTTCCATTACCGGTGCTGAATCCACAAATACCCGTCCACTGGTGGGTGCAATCTCCCGGTCGATATCTGCCAGCAAGGTTTTGAGTTTTTCTTTCATCACCCAATGGTAGTCTTTGCCATAAGCATATTGGGAGATCTTGTAGCTATCGGGGTGACGCGGTGCGGGGTTGTGGTAATTGTAGGTCAGCACAATAATTGATTTCGTGCCTTCGACCAGTAGGGTGGGATCGGTCCGCTTCTCAAAATAATTCTCCATATAACTCATCTCGCCGTGATAACCCCGGTTCAACCATTCCCTGAGTTGCTTCTTTTCTTCAGTTAGTTCTTCCGCTTTGGCAATGCCGATGCGGCTAAAGCCGAGTTCCCGGCTTCGCTGTTTGATCCATTTTGATGCGTGGTGTTTGTTCAATTGTTCGGGAATAAGATGCTGTAAATTATATTCTCAAGTTTCTGGAGTTCCTAAAAAAGATTACTCCCCTTCAGCTGGTGCACGAACTCATCAATATTATACACTACGTAAGATTTTGCACACTAGTTTTAAAAATGTTTTTTCCTATTTTTTTTCACCATCAACCATCACTTTTCACGCTTTCTTCTTCACTTTCCGAATAGCCTCCTGTGCCTGGTCCGTCAGTACCAGGTTCCCACTTTGGGCGGCCCGCTGCTCCATGACTGTGGGCCAATCTTCTGTCCCCTCCCAAAACATATTTTTGAATTGGGCTAAGGCCGCCGGGCTGTAGTCCAGAAATCGATCCAGAAATGTTTCCAAGTAAGCATCCAGCTGTTCGACGGTTTCAAAGACCTCTTGAAAGAGTCCTTTGGACCGAGCCCATTCTGCGGTCTGCCATTCGGTGGCATTCAGTGCCAGATGAGAAAATCCGGAAAGCCCGATCTTTCGCTCCACCGCCGGTCCGATAACGAAAGGACCAATGGCCAGACTTAGCTCGCTCAGTCGGATCGATGCCCACTTGCTCGCCATGGCATAATCCACCGCACTGCATAGTCCGACACCACCGCCTACGGCTTTACCGTGAACACGGGCGATGGTTATCTTACCGCAACTTCGAAGTGCGTTGATGACCCGGGCAAAGCCCATGAAAAATTCTTTTCCTTCTTTTTTGTCCTGGATTGATGCCAATCCGTCAAAGCTGGCGCCGGCACAAAACACCCGGTCGCCGGCACTTTGCAGCAGAATGACGCGGATGGCATCGTTGTCACCCATATCCAGGATGCTGGTTTCCAGATCAGCCAATAGATGAGCCGGGAGCGCATTGTGTGGCTGATTATCGATGGTTATAATACCGAGGTGATTTTTGTCGATCCGGTGGTGTATTTTTCCGCGCATAGGTGTTTTGTTGAATATTAGGGGGCTTCATGAAACCATACCTCAAGGTAAAACATTCTTGTTAATACACCAAGAAATGAAATTTATCGATTACATTACCGGTTATGATCCAGTCACGCATCAAAACCGCTATTCGGGCGGCCCAATATAGTATTGTAGGCAATCTGTTTTTGGCAGGGATCAAGATTGTAGTTGGTGTACTGGGCCATTCTTTTGCAATGATTGCTGACGGAATCGAATCGGTGTCTGATATATTATCTTCCATTCTGGTCTGGGTGGGGCTCCGCTATGCCGCACGACCACCGGACCGGAACCATCCGTACGGGCATGGGAAAGCCGAACCATTGGTCACTTTTGCAGTAGTCGGATTATTGATTGCTTCTTCTATTTTTATTATTATTCAGAGTATATATTACATCCGTCATCCCCATAGTGACCCGGAGCCTTACGTTTTGATCATACTGGGCCTTATTATTCTCATCAAAGAAGGGTTTTATCAATGGATGCGGCGAAAAGGGGAACAGACCAAAAGTCGGATGCTTGAAGCGGATGCATGGCACCATCGAAGTGATGCCATCACCTCCTTAGCTGCTTTTATCGGGATTAGTGTGGCGGTGGTGATGGGGGAGGGATATGAGGCGGCTGACGATTGGGCCGCCTTGGTGGCAGCGGGAATCATTCTGTACAATGCCTACCGCATATTCAGACCCGCCCTGAGTGAAGTCATGGACGAAAATACGCACCACGATCTGATTGAGAGCATTCGAATTCTGGCGATTGAAGTAGACGGAATCTTGGATACTGAAAAATGCTATATTCGCAAGAACGGAATGCTGTATCATGTGGATTTGCACGCCATTGTGAATGGCCGGATTACCGTTTATGAGGGGCATGAGCTGGCCCACCGGCTGAAAGATCACCTGAAAGACAGCCTGCCCGAAATAGCCGACGTTCATATCCATGTGGAACCGGCAAGCAAGTAAGCTCACAGATGCAAGCTGAAAGCAAAAATAGCTGAAAGTTCAAAGGGCCAAGCTGAAAGCAAAATAAGCTCAAAGGGCCAAGCTGAAAGCAAAATAAGCTCAAAGGGCCAAGCTGAAAGCAAAATAAGCTGAAAGACGCAAGCTCAAAGGGCCAAGCAGAAAGCTCAAAGTAAAAAGTGAAAGCGTGTAACACAGTAACTGAATAACTAATAACCCAATAACTAACCTAACTCCTAACAGCGCAGCGTCCTAACTCCTTTTTTAAAGAATCCGCACTGGCAAGGTATATGTTCTCCCCTCATTTTCCTTTTTCAGGTATTCCATCAGGGGTTGGAAATAATTCACTAAAGCTTTGGCGGACAATTCACTTCCCAGTTTTTCCTTGAGGAGTTGACGCCAGTCGTTATTCGCTCCACTATGCATGAGGCTTCGGATAAACTCCCCGGTTTTTTTACTTCCATAATAATTGGTAGCATGTGCATCCTGTTGAAGAATTTCCTGTGCAATGTGCTCATGCAACTGGAAAAGCAGGACATACGATAA
Source organism: Membranihabitans marinus (assembly GCF_019802045.1). Classification (GTDB taxonomy): domain Bacteria; phylum Bacteroidota; class Bacteroidia; order Chitinophagales; family Saprospiraceae; genus Membranihabitans; species Membranihabitans marinus_A. The sequence continues at coordinate 63,809 of NZ_JAHVHU010000001.1, forward strand.
CGCATAATCATAGTATTGCGCTGCATCATCATTAATGTGTGTTTTGGTTGCTGCGTCATTGTATGGGCGTCCCCGTTCATACGGTGGTACGATTCCCTGGTACTGTTTCTTGAGGTTCCACCATTCACTGTTAAAGGTCGATGTGTCAATTGATGTATTGTATAAAGTGTGTTCAAAGTGAGACATAACGCCTGCTGAAAAAGGGATGAAAACCACATAATTTAAAGCTTCCTTCAGTAGTATTTTTTGTCGAAGGGAATCAGGATAGTCTTGTTGATCTATCAAGCCACGTCCGGCTAAGAAAGGGGGTTGCATGGCAGCCAGGCCCATTAGGCTTCCCACTGCTTCATGGAATGCCCTGTTTGCTCCCTTACGTAGTAAAAGCGGAACCCGCGGATTGGAATACGATAAATAGTAATATATATGGCCGAGTTCATGGTGAACCGTTTCATAATACGTGGGAGTAGATGTCACACTCATCAGGCATCGGACATCTTCTTGAAGATCCATATGCCAGGCAGAAGCATGGTTGTTTTTTTTGTGATCGGAGTCTGTAGGTAGGGGATACAGGTTTGAATTTTCATAGAAACTTTTTGGCAGGGCCGTAAATCCGAGGCTTTTATAAAATGCCTCTCCTTGTTCGATAATCCAGGAAGGGGGGTGCTTTTTGAGTTGTTCATCCAGATTAATGCCTTCTACCTCAACTAAAGCGCTCCAATCTTGTCCCCAGCGGTTGGGAAGCCAATGCGCAGGGATCATTTCTGGGACTTCGGGGGCATTGTATTTTTCTGCCAGTTCATAGCGGACCCAGGTATGAAGTTCCCGGTAAAGTGGCCAAACTTCTGAAATGAGCTGTTCCAGCAAAGTCATCATTTCATCGGAAGACATGCCGTAATCGGAGACCTGGTACTGAAAATAATTGGTATAATCGAGGCCCTGTACAGCGCTGTTTCGGAGATTGCGGAGCCGGAGCAAACCCGTATCCAGTTCTTTGCCGACCGCCTTGGATGCCTCCCACCACTTCAGGCGCATAGCGGGATCGGTTAATTCGCGGAGCGCTTGATCAATCTCCCCAGTGGTTACCAGGGCACTATCGACCCTATAGTCAAATCCGTAAAGCGTTTCCATTTGGTTGTTCTCAGCTGTAATGCGTTGTGCGACAACCTCTCCCATTGTGGCCGGATTGTTTCCCGCTTTGAAGAGAATCGTTTTTAGGATTCGCTCCTGTGTTTGCGTTATTTCAGTCGGATTTTGAAGGAGTTCTTTGGTTTTTTTGATATTATATGCATCGCCCGTGAATGCCGCCAAAGCGTTGTTTGCCCGTTCCAATTGACTTGAAATGGTGGTGTCACCCGGGATGATTCGAGTATTTGCTAACCATTCTGCTTCTGTACTGGCTGTATACAAATCGATGAAACTGTCCGTATATGTCTGAATAAACTCCACCGCATCGGGGCTGGTAACGGGCCGATCAGCGTTTTGACAACTTAGAATAACCAGAGTCAACATGGCCGATAAGCATTTAATGAATACTGCGCGCATAATGAAGTTTTGTATCGAAATTTAATAATTTTATTGGTACAGTTTACTTTAATAACGGTAAAGAATATGAAACAGATTGTAATTACGGGAGGAAATAGTGGAATAGGTCTGGAAACAGCTCGCATCCTGGCACGTAAGGGACATCGTGTTACCTTGACTGTCCGCAGTGAGGAAAAAGGCCAGAAAGCGTTGAAAGAAATTCACGATACCGAAACGGATCCCAAAGTAGATTATGTGCTGCTTGATCTATCGGACTTCAGGTCCATGAAAAATGCGGCGGCTGAACTACAGGCTGCGTGTCCATATCTGGATGTTCTGATTCACAATGCCGGTTACTTTCAAAGTGCTCCGCGAAAAAATGAAGCCGGTATTGAATTAACACTTATGGTGAACCACATTGCGCCCTTTTATCTTACACATCTGTTACTTCCAATCTTGGTGAAAAGTACGGAAAGCCGGGTTATTTGTGTTAATTCTGATTCCCATTTTCAGGCTTCTTTTGACGCTGACAATCTTAACCTTGATCGCAGATTCCACGGATTGCGCGCGTATGCCCGCTCCAAACTGGCCAATGTTCTGTTTACCTATGAATTTGAACGGCGGAATGTGTATGATCATCTGTCTGTTTATGCACTGCATCCAGGCCTGGTCAATACTGATATCGGAGCAAAACATACCAATTTTTTTCAGCGGCTGATTTGGAATCTTCGCAGCCGGAGTGGATTGACGCCCCGGGAAGGTGCGGATACCTCTGTATACCTGGCGACGGAAGACAAGGAGAACCTGACATCTGGTGCCTATTGGCACAACCGGCAGCGGAAACCTTCCTCGAAAGCATCATACCATACTGAATATGCCCGAATACTGTGGGAAAAGTCAAAGGAATGGTGCGATATTGATTCTTATTTTTAAAATCCAAGAGTCCGGATTGTAGTTTAAATTCCCATTTTATCCGTTCATTGATTCATTATTTCTGTTGTGAATTCACACGGCATGATTGGTACCACTGTTGTTGTGGTCCTTACAGCACGATCTTCCATTGGCCATTGGCGAACTTCCGCATCTTTTGGATCAATTATCCCATGACATAATTTTCACCGGTACATCATCTGAGTACACTTCAATCTCGTATTCAAAATCAACGCCATTGGTCTTTTTTCTTCGAATGGATTTGGAGATCAAGTAGTAAAATCCTGAACCTGGGGTCAAGTAACGGGTTTGAGTATAGGGAATAGTGATCTGTCCGGCTTGTCCAGAGGCATTGGTAAGAACTGTCTTTTTGGTAGAATCAGACAGAACTAGCCGGATCGAATCTCCCACATTGTAGGACAGGCTGTCCCAGGTAAAGGTCCAGTCCAGACCAACTTGAAGTAGCTCGGATTCGATGACAGGAATGTAGGGCATAGCAATAGATATTACCTGATTGGAAGGCTGAATTTGTACATTGAGATTGTGACTGATCAGGGTATCATTCATCAAATACATGTGGTAATTATTTTTGACCTTTTCAGATTTGACTTTTTGACCATTGATGATAAACTCATGAAGCCTGGCGTCGGGAACCAGACTGTCTACCTGGTTGCGTTGGTAAAAGCTCCATGTGCCACTAAGTTCTCCGCTCGACTCCAGATACCTGATATTGGCCGTAATTCGTGGATCACTGAATTTTGGGTTTTTACCTGAGGGCTGGCAGGAAGATAGCAGCCAACAAGACATTACGATGTATTTTGTAATGCTAAATATTTGATGAATATTCACTCAGCCAGATTTTGTTTTCTTGTTTTTAACGATGAATAGGGTAATTTACAAAGCTCCGGTTATATTTATGATGAATTGTGAAGAAATATTATAATTCAAGAGAAGAAATTTTAATATCGAAGATAAAAACGCACCATGAAAAGGATTTTGATCACAGATGGCGTTCATAAGATTCTGCCAGAGGAATTGAGAGCGCATGGGTATGAAGTAGATTATTACCCTAAAATTTCACTTGAAAAAGTCATCCAGATGGTTCGCCCTTATTCTGGCCTGGTGATAAACAGTAAGATCAGAGTGGATGCCCGGTTGCTTGATGAGGCGCCTCAGCTCGAGTTCGTGGCCCGGCTGGGTAGTGGCATGGAGATCATCGATCAGGAAGAAATGGCAAAGAGAGGGGTGGCTGTCTTCAATTCACCCGACGGGAATTGCAACGCGGTAGCCGAACATGCCATGGGGATGATTCTGGCATGGAACAATCATTTACTCCGTGCGAATGAGGAAGTCAAAAACTTCCAATGGAACCGGGAAAAGAACAGGGGCATCGAATTGGAAGGAAAGACCATTGGGATCATCGGATTTGGACATACAGGCAGTGCTCTGGCGCGTAAATTACAGGGTTTTTCGGTTCGGATTAAAGCCTATGACAAATACAAACCCTCGGGGTATGCAAAGGATTATCCGTGGGTGGAAGAATGTTCAGACCGGGAATCGGCCATCCGGCAGAGTGAGGTGGTCAGTCTACATTTGCCGCTTAACTACGAAACATTGAAACTGGCAAATCGGTCTTTTTTGAATCAATGCAAACCCGGAGCTTTGTTGGTCAACACAAGTCGGGGGCCGGTGGTCGATACGATCGCATTGATCGAAGCGTTGGAAAATAAACAAATTAGAGGCGCTTGTCTGGATGTGTTGGCGAACGAAAAACCAGCTACCTATACCCCGGAAGAGCAGGAAATGTACCGCCAGTTGTATGCCTTCCCTCAGGTTCTGGTGAGCCCGCATGTGGCCGGGTGGACCAAAGAAAGTAAATATAAGCTGGCAAAAATTCTTCTCGACAAGATTTTAACACATTGCGGCAGTTCAATGTCCGGTTAAATTCGTTTACATTTGTGAAGTATAGTGCGGTCAAGATTCGCCGGTTGCCATAGAATTAATATATTTAGCATGCCGATAGGAATGAATGTCCACTCATTGTTTATGAAATACGTCAAAATATAGATGCGATATTTACTGGTCTTTTTATTCATCTTCATAGGTTTTATAGTGGATGCACAGACATCCATCGAAGGAAAAGTTGTGGATCAGAGCGACGGAACACCGATCATATATGGGACAGTGGCTATCTTCAAGAATGGAGTACTTGTAACAGGGACAGAAACCGACGATAACGGGAATTATTCGATATCCAATTTAGATCCGGGGACCTACGATGTCAATGCGAGTTATGTCGGGTATCAACCCAAAACCATCGAAGGTGTTGTATTGCTGGCCGGTAAAAATACCCGGGTGGATATCGAAATTTCCAGTGGGACGGTCCTTGATCAAGTGGTTATCGTAGAGTACAAAGTACCGTTGGTGGAACAGGATAATACGACAACGGGGGGTATTGTGACAGGAGAGCAAATACGGAATCTTCCCATGAAAAACATTAATTCATTGGCTGCTACCGCCTCCGGAGTCTCTTCTTTCAGTGGAGAATCTGTGGCCATCCGTGGTTCCCGCTCCAATGCAACTGACTACTATGTAGATGGTATCCGCGTAAGCGCCAATCTGGTTCCTCAGTCTGAGATCGATCAGCTGCAAGTGATTACCGGTGGGGTGGAAGCGCGGTATGGGGATGTGACCGGGGGGATCATCTCAATCACCACAAAGGGACCTTCCCAGGAATTCCAACTGGGTGCAGAGGCAGAAACATCACAGTATCTGGACGCTTTCGGAACGAATGAACTGAATCTAAATGCCAGTGGTCCGATCTGGAAGAATAAGGAAACAGGGCGTTCTGTTTTGGGATTCCGACTGGCTGGAAGATATATTGATGTACAAGACGGCAATCCAGGTATTCTCCCCAATGTAGAGGTCAAACCCTCTATCCTCCAGGAAATAGAAGCAGACCCTCTGCGACAATTCAGACAGACACTGTTTTCCAGAGCAGAGTTTTTACATGATGAGGATGTTCATTTTGTTTCTGCCAATTCCAATGAAAATCGACAAAACTTTAGTTTTACGGGTAAATTGGATGCCCGGTTGACCAGTCAGATTGATATGACGCTGTCCGGGAATTATGGAGATTCCTACAGTCGAACTGCTCCAAGTCGGTCATTTGCAGTGATGAATTATATGAATAATCCAGTGGGTACAGGAAATAATTACCGGGTGAACGCCAGGTACAGACACCGTTTTCTACAGAATACCCAGAAAAACGGCTTCATACGAAATGCCACGCTTATCGTAAATGGGTCCGTAGAGCATGATCAAAGCCTAAGCCAGGACTATCGGCACCAGGATCGGTTTTTCGACTACGGCCATGTGGGGAATTTTGATTTTAGCTGGATTCCAGTGGAAGGCGAATCTGAATATTCCCAAGGCAATGACGGCGTGGCCCACGCCGGGTATCTTCGGGTGCTGGAGCGTCCTTTTACACCGTCTGCCCGCAATCCAGTTTTGGGTAATTACAACAATCATGTGGATCAAACCGATTTTGATAACTACGTAGCTTATAATGGCTTTTTATCCTCCAATTATACCACACCCTGGGGGTTTATTAATAATGTGGGTAGTGTGTACAACCGATATTCTAAAAGTAAGCTGGACAAGCAAAATGTAAATGCAAGCCTCCGGTTTGATCTATTCCCCGGGGGCTCAGACAAAGGACGACATGCCATCGAGATCGGATTTAACTATGAAAAAAGAACATCCCGATCGTGGACGGTGGCGCCCAGAAACTTGTGGTTGTTAGCCCGACAACAAGCGAATCGACACATCATTGGTGTAGACACTACGCAGATTATCGGACAGTTTCAGGGGCGGCTGGAACCTGGATTGTACGATGAGTTTGCCCGGTTGACGGTGGATTTGCCCGGCGCAAAGTTCTATAAAGCGATCCGGGAACGGACGGGTACTCCACTGGATGACTACATCAATGTAGATGCCATGAATCCGGATGATCTTGATTTGTCTTTGTTTTCGCCCCTGGAGCTTAATGACAATGGTTTGGTGGGGTACAACGGGTATGATTACCTGGGGAATGAAACTTCGGGTGTTCATTTCAACGATTTCTTTACCGGACGAGATGCAGCCGGGAACCGTACTTTTCTGAACCCGGCTTTCGAACCCATCTATGGCGCAGCCTACATTCAAGACAAATTTTCCTATAAAGACATTATTTTTCGACTGGGACTGCGGGTAGATTATTACGATGCTAATACCATGGTATTGCGGGATCCACTGTCACTGTATCCGATCATGACTGCGAGTGACTTTTATGCAAGAAATGAAGGGGAACGACCCGGAACGATCGGTGATGATTTCAAGGTATATGTCGAGCGACCGAATTCCACCAAGGTTAAAGCGTACCGGGATGGTGATCAGTGGTATTTTCCCAATGGAACGCCGGCTAATGACGGGAATGTTATTTTTGGCGGGGAAATCGTATACCCTCAGTACTACGAAGAAAATGTAAATGATATCAAATCCGATCAGTTTGATCCGGATAAAAGTTTCAAAGAATATGAACCCACTCTAAGCTGGATGCCCCGGTTTGCGGTGTCGTTTCCGATCTCCGAAAAATCCAACTTCTTTGCCAACTATGATGTGTTGGTGCAGCGCCCACCGAGCAACAGCTTTACCTCGCCATTGAGTTGGTATTATTTTGAAGACCGTAATTACGGTGCGGGAAATCCGATCAACAATGCGAATCTAAAGCCGGAAAAGACCATCAATTATGAAGTCGGGTTTCAACAATTGCTCACACCACTCTCCGCGGTCAAAATCAATGCTTTTTATAAAGAACTGCGCGATATGATCCAGCAGCAGACTTATCTGTATTTACCTTCGCCGATCGGGACCTATACCACGTACGGGAACCTTGACTTCGCCACCATCAAAGGATTGTCGCTGGAATATCATTTAAGACAAAGCCAAAATTTGTCCATGCAGGCTAATTATACCTTACAGATAGCCAATGGAACAGGATCGGATGCCAATTCGCAGGGTGGATTGACGACCCGTGGTAACATTAGAACTCTATCACCCATTGACCGGGATGAACGTCATGCGCTCAAAATGACCCTGGATTACCGCTACGGGGGTGGCCGGGCATACAATGGCCCGCGTCTTTTTGATTTGGATATACTAGCAAATACAGGTGTAAACCTTCAGGGGTTTGTGGTATCTGGTCGTCCTTATACCCAGCGGATACGAGCTACGCCTTTTGGAGGAACAGGGTTTGCCGGCTCTTTTAACGGTGCGCGGAAGCCATGGACCTATACGCTGGATATGCGTGTGGATAAGACCTTTGCGATTCCAACCAGTTTAAAAGAAAATCCATTGTTTGTTAATTTGTCACTTCGGGTACTTAATTTACTGAATACGGCGAATCCACGAGGTGTCTATCCTGTAACGGGATCGCCCTATGACAGTGGTTATTTGCAGTCCCAGGACGGCGAAGCGAGTTTGGCCAATATTGCGAATGCCGGTGAATTGGTGACGGAGGCTGGCCGAAACGTGGATGCGTACACAGACGCCTATCACTGGATGGTTCGTAATCCGGACATCTTTTATGCGCCGCGTCGTATTTTCTTGAGTTGTCGCATAAATTTTTGATGATGAAGCAACAATTTTTTGTCATAGTATCATTTTTGTTTTTTTTCCTTTACCTGGTTCCGGAAGGCCACACGCATCGTCCCGATTGGTTAAAAGAAAAACCTTCAAAATCGAATAAGAAAAGAAACATTGAGTTTAGCTACCGGGCGGATTGTGCTCCTGCGCGGTCTGAGATTGATATGAGCATCAATAATGTACGGGCACGCCTCCTCGGTGGTGGGGATGTATGGTGGGATCTGACCGACGGAAAATACATCGTGCCCAATGTAGAACCGGGGTCCGGATTGCCGGAGGTCTCTTCGATATTTGCTGGAGCGGTCTGGCTGGGCGGGTATGATCCGGTTGGTAATTTGAAATTAGCCGCGCAACAATACCGTGATGCCAATAAAAACGATTTTTGGCCGGGACCGCTGGAACCCAGAACCGGAACTGTCGACCGGGAAACCTGTGCAGATTGGGACCGGCATTTCCGGGTCCTGGGTGACAATATCCGGTTGTTTATCCGGGATTTTGAAATAGCTCAAGAAAAAGGAGAAAAACTAAAAACCAAAGACATTCCGGAAGATGTATTGGGGTGGCCGGCCCGGGGGAATCCCCACTTCAAACGAATACACGGGTTCGATCTGCCCAACACGACACAAGGGCTGGCGGCCTTTTTTGACCGAAACAATGATTTTGCTTATGATCCGCTGGACGGCGATTATCCCATCATCGAAATCCGGGGCTGTCCCGTTCCACAGTATCCCGATGAAATGATATTCTGGATCTATAATGATGCGGGATCCATCCACACCCAAACCCAGGGGAACCCCATTCAAATGGAAGTCCAGGTGCAGGCTTTTGCCTATGCGACCAACGATGAAATCAACAATATGACGTTTCAGCGGTATAAGTTGATCAACCGCGCTACTCAGAGCATTGACAGTACCTACTTTGCGATGTGGGTGGATCCAGACCTAGGCTGTCCTCAGGATGATTACATCGGGTCCGATACGGCCCGGAGTCTGGCGTATGTGTACAATGAGGATGCCATCGATGGAATCACCGGGTGTGAATGCAATGATATCAATACGTATTGTGAGCATGTTCCCATGTTGGGCATTGATTATTTTAGAGGTCCGTTGGATGAGAATTTTGAAGAGATCGGAATGTCTTCGTTTACCTATTACAATAATGGTGGGGTCGGTGAATGGCCGGATGCGCAGACAGATCCTGAGGTAGCTGTGGAATACTACCGGTATATGAGTGGATCCTGGAAGGATGGAACCCCTTTTACCTTTGGTGGAAGCGGATATGATATTGGTGGTGATCCGATCAAATATGCTTTTACCGAACCACCCAACGATCCTTCCGGCTGGTCGATGTGTTCTGCAAACCTGAACTTTGGTGATCGTCGGACTATCCAGGCCTCGGGGCCATTTCGTCTCGATCCGGGTGCCGTAAATGAATTGATTATCGGTGTCGTATGGGTGCCGGATATCGCCGATTATCCTTGTCCGAGTATTGAACCGCTTTTGCTTGCTGATGAAACGGCACAGGCATTGTTTGACAATTGTTTTGACATTACGGATGGTCCGGATGCACCAGATATGGATATCGTAGAGCTGGACCGGGAGTTGATTTTGATCCTGTCCAATGATCTTCATTCCAACAATTATAAAGAGCAGTATACAGAAATCGATTTACGTGCGCCAACCGATTTGCCGGAAGAGGACAAAAGTTATACCTTTGAAGGCTATAAAATTTACCAGTTGGCTGCAGAAGATGTATCACCTGCCGAACTAGATAATCCAGCCAAAGCACGGTTAATTTTTCAGACTGATATCAAAAATGACATTAGTCAGATCGTCAATTGGAATCCGATCCCGCACCCGACAGCCAGTGGTGAATTGATATATGAACCCAAAGTGGAAGTCATCGGGACCAATAAAGGCATCCGCCATACCTTCCAGGTGACCGAAGACCAATTTGCCCGGAATGACCGCGAATTGGTCAATCATAAAAAGTATTATTTTATGACGGTCGCCTATGCATACAATAATTTTGAAGAATTCGATTATAAAAGTGTGACCGGTCAGCGCAAACCTTATTTGGAAGGACGTCGGAATGTGAAAGTTTATACAGGCCTGCCACGGCCCATCACCTATTCCGAAACCTATACCGATTATGGTCAGGGCGTCCAGGTCACCCGGCTCGACGGGAAAGGTACCGGATCAAATTATCTGGTAATGACCCCCGAAACACGTCAGGCCATCATGAATGAATCATTTTCCGGAGAGATCGTGTATGAACCTGGCGCAGCACCGATCGAAGTGGTGATCTACAATCCGCTTGAAGTGGTTGATGGTTCGTTTATGCTTCGGTTCATAGATAGTGATCTGTCGGATGATGAACTCGACACGGATGCACGATGGGAATTAATTAATCTGGATGACCCCGATGAAGTGGTTCTGTCCGATCAAACTATTGCATCACTGAACGAACAAATCATCGGTCAATATGGGTTTTCCATCCTGATCGGAGATGTGGATGAACCGGGAACCATTGGTCTGGAAGATCGTGGATCCTTGGGGTCTAGTCTGAAATATGAGAACGGAAACAATCCTTGGTTGCGGTTTGTGCAAACCGGCGTGGCCCCCTTTTTGACCTTTGTCCAGAATGAACTCAACGAGGTCGACTTTGAGTTGGATCCCACTCAGATATTTAGTAAAGATTTTCAGGGTATTATTCCATTTTATCTGGCTGATTATCGCTTTGGTGATGATCCATTTATCTCACCAGCCTGGCGAAACAAGACCGGATCGATGAATATCGCCCGTCGAGCGATGTCTATGGGTGATCTGAACAATGTCGATATCATCCTTACCCCGGATAAGTCAAAATGGTCTCGTTGCGTGGTAGTGGAAACTGCGAATCCATTGCATTATTCACCCGATTTTGGTGGCGTATATAACACACTGGGAGATTCCAAAAACTTTGAGTTGAGAGGTTCGCCCTCGGTGGGTAAAGAGGATATGGATGGGGATGGCCGTCCGGATCCGGATGGAGATGGCATTGGCATGGGGTGGTTCCCGGGATATGCTATTGATGTGGAAACCGGTGAACGGCTCAATATCTTCTTTGGTGAAAACTCGGTATACAGCTCAGCAAACGAAAATATTCTTGAAAGCACGGGTGAAATTGGTGGGGATATGATGTGGAATCCGGATGAAGAACTGCTGTATTCCGGTAGCCCCGGAGATATTTCTTTGTTCAAGACCTTCGGTCAGCACTTTGTGTATGTAACGAAAACCCCCTACGATAGCTGCAAAGTATTCCGGAAGCGCTTTGTCCCGGGCGGGAGCTTTACCACAAAATTTTCATCGATCACCGAAGTGACCTGGACCGGTATCCCATTCACCAATGGTACGCTGTTGTCTTACGCTGATGGATTGATCCCGGATCCGGTGACCATAGAACTTCGGGTAACCAATCCATACGGGGTGGCCGAAGGAACCGGAACGAATCAGGGACATCCGGCATACCGCTTTGATCTAAACAATCTGGCAGCCAAGGATCTGGTGGAGGCTCAAGCAGATTCTACTTTGCGAGATATTCAGGCCGTGCCCAATCCATACCTGGCTTATTCTGGGTATGAGACCTCCCAGTTTACCAATACGGTGAAGATTACGAATCTTCCGCCCCGGTGTATCGTTACGATTTACAGTCTGGACGGGAAGTTTATTCGCCAATACAAGCGGGATGAAACCCCGCTAAGTAATAGTGGCCGAATCAATCCGGGAACCCGGTACAAACAGGTTTCACCGGATTTGGAGTGGGATCTGAAGAACAGCAAAGGCATTCCCATTGCCAGTGGGCTGTATATCATCCATGTAAATGCGTATGAATTGGGTGAACGTACTATTAAATGGTTTGGTGTGAATCGAAAATTTGACCCCAGTGGGTTGTAGTAAGAACAATAGAAGTGATACTTCGGATGATAATATTAAGCAGTATAGTAACCTGACAGCGTTTGATAGAATATGGATTTAGTAAAAAAAATATGGCTTTTGATACACTCTTCTTTAAAGGCACAGAAGGAACCTGTCAGCGTTTTTGAAACCAGCCGTCATACATTGACAAATTCCAAGTATATCTATATGTCCATGATGTTGGGTATAATCAACCCTCTTTATTCCATACGGTCATGTACAAACCGGTCTGGTTTTTTATGGATAAAAAAAGGAGTGGCTGCGCTGATATTGGTTTTTACACTCTCCACCCATGGATCCGCTGGTAATCCGGACCGGCAGGGTGAAGCAGGTGCCGGTGAACTGTTGCTGATTCCCTGGGCCAAGAGTGCAGGGATGAACAATATAGCGACTTCCATGATCAGGGGAATTGAGTCGATGCGTCTTAATGTGGCAGGATTATCAGGTATACAGGGCACGGATGTGGCATTGGGACATACCCGGTATCTTCAGGGCACGGATATTAATATTAATGCCCTGGGTGTAGGACAGCGAGTTGGAAAAAACAGTGTATTGGCTTTGTCTTTGGTGGCAATGGATTTTGGAGAAATTGATATTACAACCGTAGATCAGCCAGAGGGGATCGGGGCGACCTATTCACCTAATTTTTTCAATCTGGGTGTGGGGTATGCATACACGTATGAAAATAAGATTTCGGTGGGTTTTGCTTTGCGGTTGATCTCCCAATCCATTTCAGATTTGTCTGCAATGGGCGTAGCGTTGGATGCCGGGGTGCAATATGTGAACGGACCACAGGACAATTTTAAGTTTGGTGTGTCCATCCGGAACATCGGAACCCCGATGCGATTTGGCGGTGAAGGACTGGCAACTCGCAGTGACAATCCGACGGGTAGTCCTACCTATGAACTAACTTATGACCAGCGGGCAGCCAGCTTTGAACTGCCATCGCTTCTTAACATCGGCTTGTCATACGATTTTTATATGCAAACCATTCACCGGCTATCGTTGGTGGGAAATTTTACCTCGCATTCATTTTCGCGGGATGAAGTAGGAGCTGGTATGGAATACAGCTATCGGGACTTACTGTATGTCCGAGGTGGATATAAAGTCCAGGTAGGCAATACCGCGACCGGAAGTTCCGCTCAGAGTGTATATGAAGGGTTGAGTGTCGGGATGGGGATTTATATGCCCCTGGGTCGGGAAGTGGAGAAAAAACTTGGTATAGACTACGCCTACCGCACTACGCATCCCTGGAACGGAACACACAATCTAACTTTGACATTGCGGTTATAATAAAAATCGCTATTTTTGCATTGACATATTAAATTAATAATATCAGACCTCTATTTGTTTGCCGATAAGAGATGCGGCAAACGAGTAAGAGGTTTATCTGTTTATAAAAAAATATAATGAAATGAGTACGATTTATTTGACACAGGAAGGATATGATAAAATCAAAGCTGAGCTTCAGGATCTCAAATCCCGAGGCCGACGTGAAGCTGCGGAAGCCATTGCAGAAGCCCGTGATAAAGGAGATTTGTCAGAAAACGCAGAATATGATGCGGCCAAAGATGCGCAAGGTATGCTCGAAATGAAAATAAGTGAGATGGAGAGCCGTATAGCGTCTGCACGAATCGTAGATGCTTCACAGATATCGACGGACAAAGTCAATATCCTGACGACCGTCAAACTCACAAATATGAAAATCAACAAGAGTATAGAGTATACCCTGGTTGGCGAATCAGAAGCGGATTTAAAATCTAGAAAAATATCTGTGACTTCACCGATTGGTAAAGGGCTGTTGGGTAAAAAAGAAGGGGATATCGCAGAGATCAAAACGCCTGGTGGGGACATTAAGTTTAAGATTGAAAAGATATATATCAAGTAGGTGTGCGATGGTCGAATGGTCGAATGAGTGGAATGATCAACGACGAAAAAGATATATGATAATTAAATGAGACAGCTATGAGTACCCTATTCACGAAGATAGTTCAAGGTGAGATTCCATCCTATAAAATCGCTGAAGATGATCGGTTTTATGCTTTTTTGGATATTAATCCGGTTGCGATCGGCCACACGTTGGTCATTCCCAAAGAAGAAATTGACTATCTATTTGACCTTCCGGATGATTTACTGGGCGACTTGATGGCATTTTCAAAAAAAGTGGCCACAGCTATTGAGAAGGAGGTGGATTGCAAACGGATTGGAATAACCGTAGTTGGGTTGGAAGTTCCCCATGCGCATGTTCACTTAATTCCGATCGACAGCATTTATGATATGGAATTCAGTAAACCCCGGATAAATCTGACCGAGGAAGAATTCAGTGATTTAGCGACTCGTATTGCCGGACATGTCTGAACCCGTAATTTTTTTAGCTGATGCTCCTGCATACAATGCTGAAGAAAGTCAAAGATCTTCTGGGCGGAGAGCAGTGGTATTGTCTGCGCTATACCGGGAAATCTGACGAAGAAAATCGATGAATTTGCAATAGTATTTGCAGTGAACCCACAAATTAGGTTGGACTTGATTGACTTTTAACTATTTTGTATTTTGCGCGCTTATGCTAAAAATCGCTTTTTCACCTATTTACAAGTATGACCTTCCCGCCCGCCATCGATTCCCGATGGAGAAGTATGAGTTGATTCCGGAGCAGTTAGTTTATGAAGGAACGATTACCCCGGATCAATTATTTGAACCGGGGGAAATGAGTTACAAAGACCTGCTGACCACACATACATCAGAATATGTCGATAAAGTATTGAACCAGAAATTAACAGCCAAAGAAATCCGAAAAATTGGTTTTCCCATGAGTACGGAATTGGTAGAACGGGAGGTACACATCGTACAAGGGACCTGGGAATGCGTTGGTTGGGCCCGCGAATATGGAATAGCGATGAATGTGGCCGGGGGAACCCATCACGCCTATGCTGACAAGGGGGAAGGATTTTGCATTTTCAATGATGTGGCCCTGGCTTCCAATCTATTATTGCAAAAAGAACCGAACAGCAAAATTTTGATCATAGATTTGGATGTTCATCAAGGGAATGGGACAGCTAAGTTGTTGGAAAAGGAAGACCGGGTGTTTACATTATCGATTCATGGAGAACGGAATTACCCGATGCACAAAGAGACTTCAGATTGGGATGTAGAGCTGGAAGATGGTACACAAGATACTGCTTACCTGGAGGAGCTCCAAAAGGTTTTGGATCATCTGAAGCACCGGATTGATCCCGACCTCATCTTCTATATCAGCGGCGTGGATGTTCTAGATTCAGATAAACTTGGACGGCTCAGCTTGACCAGACGAGGATGTTACCGACGGGATGAAATGGTCATCAATTATGCATATGACCGTCAAATACCGATTGTCATTGCCATGGGAGGTGGCTATTCACATCGCCTGCCCGATATTGTGGAAGCACATGCCAATACATTTCGGATAGCAGCTGATAGATTGGATGGGTAGTCATGCAGAGTTTTTACAAAAAGAGTTTCACGAAGATCCACAGAGGAGTTTCATGGAGATTCACAGAGGAGTTTCACGGAGACTCACTGGGGGGGGTCACGGAGAATCAGTAAGATTTTTACAGCTTGCAAACTACAGTGTGGGAGAACCACTAAGTAATATCATAGTTTGTATCATTAACGAGAGAGACTTGCGTAGAGACTATACATTCAATTTTACTCTCTTTGTGTCCCTCCGTGACTTGTTGGTGCGTCTGTGTGAAAATATCTTTTAAGCTCCATTAGTTCAGGCAGTACTCTGTTCTTTTGGGACCAATTATTTTCAATAACTTAGCGGAATAGACAGAGATCACTATGAAAGCTGAAATTCTTTTGCCGTTGCCCGTTCCAGGGACCTACACTTACTTGATCCCACCGGATATGGAGGAAGAGGCGGTATTTGGTAAAAGAGTGGAAGTTCAGTTTGGTCGGAAAAAGCTTTACACCGGATTAATCGTGGGGATAGAATCTGGCACAGGCGACCAACTAAAAATGATCCGTGATATTCTCGATGATGAACCCGTCATTCGAGAGATTCATTACCGGTTTTGGAAATGGATGGCCGAATATTATTGTTCTTTTCTGGGGGACGTAATGAATGCGGCGCTTCCGGCTCCGCTAAAAATAGACAGTGAGACTGTATTGCAGCTTAATGTGGATCATGATTATGATGAGATGGACCTGGAGGATGATGCATTTCTCATCTCCGATGCCTTGTCCATCCAAAATGAATTGACCTGGGGAGATATTCAGGAAATCCTTCAAAAGAAAAGCATTAATAAAAATGTCAATGAGCTGATCGATGCGGGAATGGTTGATGTCAAGGAAAAAGCCCTTCGTAAAAACACGCATGAAACTGTAAAAACGTTGATGTGGGCAGCGGAATACCGGGATAATCAGAAAGCAGTGATGGAGCAAGTCAGCCGGTCCAAGAAGCAAACCAGAGCAGTCCTGGCTTTTACTACGCTTCGACGGGAAAAGAAACCGCCTATTTCTCGGTATGAAGTGATGACCAAATCGGATACCGACCATGCCACGATCCGCGCCTTGATAAAAAAAGGCATTCTACTGGAAACAAAAATCAAAAAAAATTTTCTTGGTGAGTTGATTTTTCGGAAAGGAATGCTGCCCCCGCTGGTAGATTTTCAAAAGAAAGCCCTGGCAGAGATGGAGCAAGCGTTTGAGTCCACACCCGTGGTTCTCTTGGAGGGAGTGACAGGAAGTGGGAAGACCAGGCTCTACCTGGAATGGATACGCCGGGTCAAAGAAGCAGGACAGCAAATCTTGTTTATGATTCCGGAGATCGCATTGACTACGCACATCATTCATAGATTGGAAGCTATTTTTGAATCGGATGTGATCGTTTATCACAGCCGGGTGTCTGAGAAAAGCCGGATGGAAGCTTATCACAGTGTACGATTCGGTGCGCCGTTGGTCATTGGTACCCGATCTGCCTTGTTGCTTCCTTTTCAAAATCTGGGATTGATAATAGTCGATGAAGAACATGACCGTTCCTATAAACAACTGAATCCTGCACCCCGCTATCATGGCCGGGACAGTGCCGTATACCTGGCACTTCTGTCTGACGCCCGGGTTATTCTCGGATCTGCAACGCCTTCCCTGGAATCGCTGGTAAATGTTCAGGAAGGAAAGTACGGTCATGTAATGATGAAGGAACGTTTTGGCTTAATGGAAATGCCCGAAATCCAGATTGTGGATATGCGACAGGTGCAGATGAGTGAAGAACAGGCAGAAATCGGTTTTTCTCCCCAATTATTACAAGCCATCCATCAGATGCTGGATGCGGGCCGGCAAGTCATGGTTTTTCAGAACAGACGGGGCTTTGCTCCGGTTTTTTTGTGTGATCATTGTGGACATGTGGTTCAGTGTGATTCGTGTGATGTAAGCATGACCTATCATAAATTTTCAGAAAAACTACAATGTCATTATTGCCGCAAGGAAAAACCAGTACCGAAGGAATGTCCTTCCTGTCATTTTTGGAGTATGAAAATGTATGGTATGGGAACTGAAAAGCTCGAGGAGCATCTTCAGTCTCTTTTGCCTGATGCCACCATCGACCGAATGGATTATGATACCGCTTCCGGCCGGAAACGGTTGGAACGGATCCTGACCCGGTTTTCTAATAATGAAACACAGATTCTGGTTGGCACTCAAATGATTGCGAAAGGCCTGGATTTTGAAAATGTGGGTCTCGTCGTGGTACCCCGGGCTGACCAATTGTTTTCTTTTCCTGATTTTCGTTCCGCTGAAAATGCGCTACAGATGCTTCGTCAGGTCAGTGGCCGGTCGGGTCGGAAAAAAGAAAAAGGTCAGGTCTTGATACAGACCTACAATCCGGATCATCCTGTCATACAGAGTTTGATGAGTGGAGATGACCGGGGGTTTTATCAGCAGGAATTAGAAGAGCGAAAGGTTTTTCGGTTTGCGCCTTATTACCGGATGGTGAAAGTGACTTTCCGAAATAAAAATCGCAAAAAGAACACGCAGGTTGCTTATGAACTGTATCATTATTTACAAGCCAGTTTTGGAGACCGGGTCAGCGTTCCTGTGGAACCCCTGGTGAGCTATATTAATCATTACTATCTGCTGGATGTGTTTGTCAAGCTTCACCGAAACCGGAAGGAAGGTACTTTTTTCAGAAAGCGGTTGAACCATTTCATCCGAGAGGTGAAAAGTCGGCCCGGATTTAGCAATTTTCGAATGATCGTGAATGTGGATCCAATTTAGTTTATAGTTCTTTGTACTTAGGATTTAGTCGAGTGATGCAAAAAAGCGTTCATAGGATGTTTAAATCTTGGTTTGGGAGTCAATGATAAATCTATCATTATTACAACTAAGCACTAAAAACTAAGTTCTTCCTAAAAATTCCTCCACCTTCTCCACCATGCGGGGACTTCCGCAAATAAATGGAATACGCTGGTGAAGTTCATCAGGCTGAATATCGAGGATTCGGCGTGATCCGTCGGTTGCTTTACCCTTCGCTTGTTCAGTGAGAAAAGCAATGGGGTTGGCTTCGTATTGGAGCCGGAGTTTACCCTGTTTGTATTTTGTGCTTTCCGGGTAGAGATAGATGCCACCCTGGATCAGATTACGGTGAAAATCAGAGACCAAAGAGCCGATATATCGGCTGGTATAAGGGCGATCACCTTCTTCTCTTTGGCAATACTTTATATAGTCCTTGATTCCGCGAGGAAAATCCCGGTAATATCCTTCGTTAACCGAATAGGTCGTTCCGGTCTCGGGAAAGGTCATGCCTGGATTGGATAAATAGAAAGTTCCAATAGCAGGATTCAAAGTAAATCCGTTCACTCCGTTTCCCATTGTGAGAACCATCATGGTAGAGGTCCCGTAAATAATATATCCGGCAGCTACTTGTTGGTTCCCGGGCTGCAAAAAGTCAGTTTTGTTGACGGGTGATCCGATCGGTGAAATACGCCGGTGGATGGAAAATATGGTCCCCACAGAAACACTGACATCGATATTGGAGGATCCGTCCAGCGGATCCATGGAGAGGATATAATTATTCTTGTTGCCACCATCCAGTCCGGTAACCGGAATGAAGTCTTCATCTTCTTCTGAAAGAATACCGCAAACAATGTCTCTGGAAACAAGGGCTTGTTTAAACGTTTCATTGGCAAACACATCCAGTTTCTTCTGATCTTCCCCCTGTACATTGGTGTCTCCGGCTTTGCCTAAAATGTCCACCAGTCCGGCGCGGTTGATTTCGTGATTGACAATTTTTGCCGCCAGTTTTATGGAGTTCAGTAATTGAGAGAATTCGCCCGTGGAGTAAGGGAATTGCTTTTCCCGTTCGATAATGAATTCGTCTAAAGTTAAAGTTTTCATGGTCTGAATTTATAATCGCTTGTTGTTCAAAGATAGTAAAAAATGCCTCGCGGTAATGGGACAATTCCGGACTTTGGTAGTAGGTCCCCTATTCTGGAAGTCTCATTTTTACACTTTTTAAGTCAATTAACTACGGAAGATTGGGAATGTAACGGGATCTTCTTATTTTGATCAAAAATGTAAGACTATGACAAATGCCAAATCCTTTTCATCTTTGACTGCTCAGAGCAAAGTCTCTTCACAGTGTGCACTGGGCGAAGGCCCGATATGGGATGATCAAAGGGAACAGATCTTTTGGGTGGATATTCTAGGCAATGCGGTTCATTGGTCAAACGAAGACGGAATGGATCATCAATCATTCCAGACACCGGATTATGTATCCAATATCTTTTTGACAAAAGAAGGAGATGATTTGATTTTATGCCTGCCGGACGCTTTCTACCTTTGGAATCCCGAATCAAAGAATCTCAAAAAATGGATAGAAATGCCCGATTATGATCCACATGTACGGACCAACGATGGATTTTGTGATATCCATGGCAACCTGTGGATCGGCACCATGGCCCTTAGTGAAAAACCCAAACTGGGAAAACTTTATCTATTGGATGCCGATCAAAACTGGCACACCATGCTGGATGAAACGTCCATATCCAACGGAATTCGGTGCAGTTCTGATGGAACGACGTACTACTATATTGATACTCCCACGCAGTTGATCAGGGAATTTCGGTTTGATTCAGATACCATCACCTGGGAATTTGTTCGGAATGTCATAGAAATTCCCGTGGAAGAAGGACACCCCGATGGTATGTCGATGGATGCAGAGGGCCGACTTTGGGTGTCGCTCTGGAATGGATATGGTGTGGTCTGTGTCGATCCCGAAAAAGGGGAAGTCGTCGATCGGGTCGAGGTGGCCGCACCGCAGGTATCCGCTAATATTTTTGGTGGGAAAAATCAAGATCGATTGTTTATCACCACAGCCCGGAAGGAACTTTCTGAAAGTAAATTGGATGTCTATCCCTTGACCGGTGATTTATTTTACGTTCCGATGAATGTGACCGGAAGCGAAACCTACCGGCGGGACGTGTAGAAGGTTTAGAAGTTGAGAAGAATTATATCTCTTGATTGTACCATAATAATACCGGAGGGAATAAAGGTCATAGTACCACCGGGAAAGCGGGGAACCGCCGGGGTTGAAAGACCCTGGATAGGTGTATGGCATCATTTGAGTCTCTTGGGTACGGCACTCTGATCACAAAGAATTGGCAAAACTACGGTATCTGTTGAATCTGTTTTCTCTTGGTTTGTGGACTTAGATGGTTGAGTTGTTGCGAAAGTGTCTGGTTTTTTTAATACCTCGGTAGTGACATGCTCACATCATTTGGGCATATCCAGTGTAAAAGATGCCCAAACCTCAAACGGAGTACCCCACCGTGGCATAAAGTAACCGATAAGAGAGTACCATGGTACGATGATAAGATTATCAATGATGAAATGCCTGAAATGAATAACCGATCTTGGTCAGGGTGTCGATCAATGGCCCTAAATGATCGTAAAACTTGTCTTTACGTCGGGGGTCGGTGCCCAGATGTACAAGAATAATTGCTCCGTTTAATGTATGTTTTTTTTCATAGTTCATCAGGTCTTCGAAGACCGTTTTTGAAGAAGTGTAACGATTTCCCATTTCGGGCCAGGTATAATCCCGGGCTGTGCCGATACCCGGTGTAAGATTGATCAAAGTCAGGTCCATATCCGCTGTCCAGCGAACAATGTCGTGGTTGTACCATTCGTAAGGTGGGAGAAATACGGTGGCTTCCGACTGCTGGATGCCTTGCGCTTGCATGGAGTGGTAATTCGCCCGAAGATCATGGGTGAACGCATCCCGGTCTACCAATGTGGAATCCCGTTGAGACCAGTCTGCATACAATAAATGCTTATCAGAATGGGCTCCCAAATAATGATCTCCGTTCATTAATGACTCAATAAAAGACTTATTTTCTGGGTTTCGGTAGAAGTCTCCCGTGAAAAAAAAAAGAAGCCGGGACATTTTTATCGGACAGGGTATGCAGCACTTTTAACCGACCCTCATTGTGATCATGCCCGGAAAATATCAGGTAGATATTTGGCTTAGTAGTGTCCATCCGCACCACCGCGCCATAAGAGTCCGTGATTACAGAGGACCGGTTTGTTCGAGAAGGTTGATTGAAGGAAGAATGGCAACCAGCTAATAATAGAAGGACTGTCAGGATAAGAGCCGATACTATAAAGTTAAGATCTTTGATTTATAAGAAGGTTTATGAAGTTTAGACGGTTGAGATGGTTTAGAATAGCTTTGGGCTACCAATGTACATCATGAATAAATTCCTTCATTAACCATTAACCATTAACCATTAACCATTAACCATTATTCTCATCCGCTTTGGGGCGCAAAAAACCTGAGCAACGATTGGATGTTGTGGTCCAAGTCTATACCATGCAGGATCTGATGAAAAGTTTCCTGGCCATCATACCGTTCTACCAGAGCCTCCTCCAGTGTATACATGGCTTCTTCGATGCGATCGGACTTGACCAGTAAAGCTGCTTTGCAATACATGAGTTCCGTATCCATGGTATTGTCAATGCCTTCATTCAGTACATTGAATGCTTCTTCATGCTCTCCAATGGAGTATAAGAAAAGACCATGTTTTTTCCAAATGTAGGTTTGTTCCGGACCGACTTCTTCAGCCTTTTGATAGTAATAATGAGATTTGGTGAATTCACCCAGTCGGCAATAAGCTGACCCCATGGCCGCATAATATTCTTCGCGGAGATTTTCAAGTCGAAGAGCCTTTTGATATTGGTGGATGGCACTGAGGTATTCCTCTTTTTCGTAATGGCACCGACCGATCAAATAATAAACTTCGTCGTTGTACGGGTCGAGTCGTTTAGCTTTTTTGAAAATGCGCCGGGCTTTGTCAAAATTGTTCAATTTTAGATGGCAATGCGCAATAAGTATCATAAGCTCTGCGTCCGGCCCTGTGAGTTCGTACCATTCTTTGTAGCATTCCAGTGCTTCTGCGTACCGTCCCAGTTCAAACAGTAAATCACCCCGATCCTGATACCCCAACTCAAAATCTGGCTCAATGAGATATGCGTATTCATAAGCATTCAGAGCCTTTTCGTAATCTCCGACGCAGGAATAAGCCTGACCAAGATTGTACCACGCCAGGTAAGAATAAGGTTCTTCATTGATGATTTTATTGTGTAGCACAATGGATTCATCAAATGCGTTGATCATTTCAGCAGCGACCCATATCTTGCGAAGAGATTTTTCATTAACGGGATAACACAGCAAAGAGAATCGCAGTGACTCAAACATCTCTTCGTAGTCCTCCAGCGCCTCATGAACGAGTCCTTCCAGAAAATAAATTTGGCTGAATTCTTCATTGTCGGCTCCGTTCTTGAGCGTCTCGAGGATGGTCATGGCTTCATTGATTTCTTTCTGCGCGATCAGTATGCGTACTTTAAGCAACTGAACCTCAAAATCAAAAGGTGCAATCAACAACGCACCTTCCACACCATTTAGTGCATGATCCAATTCACGCAACTGATAATAAAGCTCGATTTGCTGAACTCGGAAATTGAGATTGTAAGGGTATTGTCTGACGGCTTCACGAGCTACTTTACCTGCATTCGCATATTCATGCTCATCCACATAATAATCCATCAATTTCTGAAGTTGATGTTCTTCCAGGTAGATATCGATCCCGGATTGAATCATTTCTTCGAATTGACGGACAAGCTGGAAGATGTCAAAATTGTTATTAGGTTCACATTCCATGTCAATAGGGGGATTATTAAACTTGTCGATTGTAAATATACAGAAATTACATCCACAATAAATAATATTCACGGATACTTTTTCAGTCTTCCGTTGGTATTACTTTTAATTCTAATAACATTATAAAGTATTGATAATCAAAAATATACATGATGGCTTGTTTAGTTATTAAATTTAAGTGTATTATATAATGGTTTATAAATAATTCATGAATGAATGTGCAAGAAGGTCATATCAAAACTGTTAAATTTTCTGGAAGTTGCAGAAAAATGAGTTGCTATCCCTGATTTTTAAAAACCACTGGTTTTCAGACGGTTTTAAAATATAAATATATAGCGACGCGTAGCGGTTAAAAACGGATTGAGTTTTGTTGTTCAGACATGGATGTTTGGAAAATACAGAGGACGATGGGCTATCTTGATTAAGCATCCACGCATTTCGAATGACACCATTTTACCCCGGAAAATTCATGGCTTTTGATTTACCTACCTGGCGTTGATTATTCTTTTTATAGCAGTTAGACAGGTGCAGATATGAGTGAATGCAGTCTCGGCTCACCCGAGACCTAAGGAAGTCAATCTAGCTCTGATGAAGGAACCGAAACATCCCTGTTTCGGGCGAGCAAGCATGAATTGCATTTAAAAAACTATAGACATATAGCTTCAGGAATAGTATTCTATTTCAAGGAATTATTAACATGACCGAATTCACGGCTGAGCCGAGACAGAAAGTTCAGTATGACTGAGCAAAATCTCGCCAAGGGCGAGATCGAATGTTGGTATATACAACATTCCCCGCCTTGGCTGTGGGAGGGCTCTGTCCCGAGGATAATGTATGAATCAAAAGTCAAACGTCGTCCAAATTTGGGCGATGGAATATGCCCAATTTTGGAAATTATGCAATTAATGCGCTGCATATGATGCATCATACTAGATTGACGTGGGGAATAAAGCGGGCTATTGCGCCGTGCAAGTCCATGAGGTGAGGACTTTCACTCAGCGTATTAAAATGAGTGAGAACGAAACACCTCTTCGTATCTCTGCAGGTAACCAATCCTGTCTGATAAGGGTTAGCCCCCCATCAGAAGCGAGTCTTGCATAGTAAGTAGAGATGCTTGCATGAAGCGTAGACAGCGACTGCAAAAGGTGAGGAATTAGTCTCGCAAGATTATATAAAACCGGAGCTTTAGGCATTAGCCCACCTGGAGCTATATGGTGCAATCGAAATGGCGAGATTGTTACTGTCCGGTCGGGATCTTGGACCTGATCAAATGCAGAATAGGGATACATGGGAACACGGGAGAGCCTCCCGTCTCCACACGAGTAAGGAATGGGCATCCTAACGGAATGGTCCAGGAGCTGACGGTATTCAATGTCACCGTCAGTTACGTTAAGGAAGAAGACATTGACGTAGTGGTATCTGAGCCGAGGGAAACCGAAGGCAAGGAAATGGACGAAGGCAGTCTTAGCTACCTCATAGTACTGCATAAAGCCGGGAAATCAGTCCCATGAAAGCCGGTGAATAGGGAAGGAGTGTAGCCTTGAATCGGGACTGTGTAAAGGAAACATTAACTAAACCAGATTTGGTAAAAAGAATGTCAACAGAATTAACACAGATAGCAGAAAGAGCAAGGAAGCATCAGGGGCAGGCCCTGACGAACCTACATCAGTTCATTGATGCCAGGACGCTCGAAGATAGTTTACTCAGACTCAACCGGGTCAGTAGTCCTGGAGTTGATCAACAAGATTGGGCAAGCTATAACGAGGAGCGTTCGATGCGGATACCTGAGCTGCTGAGTAGATTCAAAAGTGGTACATATAAGGCACCCCCGATACGCAGGGTGTACATTCCGAAGGGGAAAGGAGGCCAGCGTCCGCTGGGTATACCTACCATTGAGGACAAGGTACTACAAGAGAGTGTGCGACGGATACTTGAGCCTATATATGAGGTGGACTTCAAGCCATTTTCATTTGGTTTCAGGAAAGGGTATTCTGCACATCAGGCAGTGGAATACATGTTTAACAAAGTAAGTTTTGAAGGGATGCACTATATAATAGATGCGGATATTAAGAACTATTTTGGGAGCATTAACCATGGCCAGCTTCGGGAATTTCTTGATCTACGGGTGAAAGATGGAGTGGTACGTAAGATGATAGATAAATGGCTGAAGGCAGGAATACTGGAAGAAGGACAGCTTAGCTATCCGAAAGAAGGTACGCCCCAAGGAGGAGTAATATCTCCATTGCTGAGCAATATCTACCTTCATTACGTACTGGATGCGTGGTTTTCAGAAGAGATACAGCCACGACTGAAAGGGAGAAGCTTTATCGTACGATATGCCGATGATTTTGTGCTGGGATTTGAAGAAGCGGGAGATGTATCCCGAGTGATGCGGGTTCTACCGAAGCGATTCAAGAAATTCAATCTTGAATTGCACCCTACCAAAACTCAGATAATTAATCTAGACAACAACCGAGGTGAAGGACAGAGATCATTTGACTTTCTTGGATTCACGCATTATCTTGGTAAGAGCCGTAAAGGCTACCTGGTATTGAAGCGTAAGACGAGTAAGACTAAGTTCACCCTGTCCCTTTCAAAGATTAGAGACTGGATTAGGCAAAATCGACACAGGCCGCTAAAAGAATTGATCGTACTACTGAACTCTAAGCTACGAGGTCACTATAGCTATTATGGGATCACGTTCAATAGTCGATGTATCGGCAAGTTCCACAAGGAAGTTGAGCGCACCCTGTTTAAGTGGCTCAACCGGCGAGGCGGGAAACGATCATGGCCTTGGGAAAGGTACGAGAAGCTGGTCAATGAATGGATACCATTACTACGACCTAGAATCTACCACTCTTTTCTTCCAGCGAATCCGAGTTAAGAGGAACCGTATGCGGGAAAGCTGCTCGTACGGATCTGTGAGGGAGCGGGGAGGTAACGAACCGCTCTACTCGGAAATGTAGATAAGCAGACCTACAGCGCAGGTCGAAGAATATAAGCACCGGTTATTGTCAAAATACCGACCTCAGAGCGGTCGTAATGTATACGTAGACATGACGACTCCTCCGAAATCCAAGAATATGCAAATCATGTGCTAACATAGTTATGAACCGCTCTGCGGTCTAGTGAATCATGCTCCAATAGAGCTTTTATTTGCACTTATTAGGTGCATGTCGGGAGGGAAGGCCTAGATACTACCTAAACATTCCAGTGGTGCACTAGTGGACCGATCACACGCGTTACCGCTTGCGCATGTTCTTATACCGCTCAAGTATGGTTAGTCTAAATTCACGCTCACCCTGTTCCATGAGATACAGCTTTTTATACGATAGAATCTGAGCTGCCTCCTTGTAAAACTCTCGTTTTAAGTCAATCTCTTTGGCATTGCTCTCGAGTGCATTAAACAGGATCTCTTTTGCTTGGTCATCGGAGGGGTTCTTAACCTGAGATCTTTTTTGACTTCGAATTTCCTGCTGTGCTTTCTCATATTCATTGTAGAGGGGCCAAAACTTCTCTGCTTCGGACACGCTGAGTTCCATTTTTTCGGTGAGATAGGCTACTTTGTGCGCCTTGATTTTTTCAAACCTTTGATTTTGTGCCGATGTTGTCAGCCATCCCGTCAGAAGGAGAAGAATAGTCATAGTGAGTGGTTTTAACATGATATTTATATTTTATTGAAGGTATAAGAGGTCATCGAAATCATCCAGGTTTTCCTGAATGTAGGATTGGTAATTCCCCGTTTCGATCGGTACGTCGGGGGAGGATAATTCCCTAACAAAGGACTGAGTCAGCATTTCGAGGTCAAAGTCCATAATATTCGATTGAATATAGTGTTCCAGGTCTGTCTCGCTGATCGTTGTCTGAGTAGAACCGGAGTGATCTGTCGAATACCACCATGCCACCGAAACCACGAGGGCTATGGTTGCTGCGATGCTCCAGATATAATGTGAACGGAAGGATCGTTTTTTCTGTGCAGAATGAATATATTTTCCGTTGGAATCAAAAAATTGTCCTTCCAGTTGATTGAAGTAATTCGGAGGGATGTCAAATATCCGTTCTGATTTGATGTCGGTCATTTTATTTGGTATTGGATCCATGGGTTTTTCCTGGTTCATTCGGAAATAGAATTTTGTTTTACGAAATCTTTGATTTTAGCAACCGCATGATGATACGAGGCTTTTAATGCACCTTCGGTCAACTGCAACATGGAGGCTATTTCTCCATATTTAAACTCTTCAAAATACTTTAGCTCAAACACTTGTTTTTGACGCTCCGGCAGACTCGCTACTGCGCGGAGCAGCAGTTGGTGAATTTTTTCCCCTTTAAAATAGGGGTCAGCAAAAAGGGTGTGGGGTATGATTTCCTCGGCGCGGACAGCAGCTTGTCGCTTATTTTTCTTGATCAACTGGAGGGATTCATTGTGTGCGATCCGGTACATCCAGCTTCTCAAACTGGATTCACCACGAAATTTGGATATGCTTTTATAGACTTTCATAAAAGTGTTTTGTAGAACATCATCAGTATTTTCATGCGTAATAACAATTTTTCGAATATAACCATAGAGCTCCCGATGGTATCGGTCAAAAATGATTTTGAAGCCGGTGTCCCTGGAATCAGGATGACGTATTAATCGTAAAAGCTCCTGGTCGTTGATTTCTTCCACATGTGTTGTATTAGATGAAAATAAATGATTACTTCATTATTTCCCCGGTAACTATAGCGTAGATGTCCGGAATCGGAAAAGGTTTAATCGGCAGTTCCACTATTTTGGTGCTATGCTTTGCCTTAAGTTTTATAAATTTGGACATAAAATATATATAAATCACCGCTATGCATATAAAACAGGTCATCGCAAAAAAAATCTTGGCACTATTTGGCTGGGAAGTGACCGGTGATGCACCCTGTACTGAAAAAGGGCTGTTTGTCGTGGCTCCTCATACCCACTGGCAAGATTTTCCGCTGGGGCTGCTGGTTCGTCAATACCTGGGACTGAATGTACGATTTATCGCTAAAAAATCACTTTTTTCCGGGGTAAAAGGCCGTGTTTTCCGTTTACTGGGTGGGTATCCGGTGGATCGCAGCCGCAGCCAGGGATATGTACAGTCTGTGGCCGCTATCTTTGATCAACACGAACGGTTTTATATAGCCATTGCACCGGAAGGTACACGAAGAAAAGTAGAGCGACTGAAAACTGGTTTTTATTATATAGCGCTGGAAGCACAAGTACCCATGTATCTGACAGCTTTTGATTACAGTAAGAAAAAGGTGCACATCACCGGACCAGTATGGCCTGATCCTTCGAATGAGAATCAGTTTGATGATATCAGTGCACATTTTAGTGGGGTTCAGGGACGTGTTCCTGCCTATAGTTTTACCAAAATAAACGAAAAAGAATGACCATGCCCGAAAAACATCCTTACCGAGAGAAGACTCGGTACTTTCTGGATCTGGAGAATGCTTCCGGTTTAACTCATAAGGAGTATGATGACTTGTTGGATGTGCTCCGATATCATGAACGAAAGTATTATGTCGATAATGACCCCCAATTGGCTGATTCGGAATATGATCAGTTGTTTAAAAAAGCAGAGGAGGCGGAGGCCTTGCATCCCGAATGGCTGACGGCGATGAGTCCCACACAACGGGTCGGTTCTGATCGGCCGGATGGTCAGAATACAATTCAGCACCTTAGTCCGATGTTATCCTTGGCCAATTCTTATAATGAAGCAGATCTAATGGATTTTGATAAGTCGGTGCGAAAACTCCTCGGAGACAAGGAGAATATAGAATATACGGTCGAGCCAAAGTTTGATGGTGGAAGCATTGTTGTGGTTTATGAGAATAACAAGTTGATTACTGCAGCAACACGGGGTGACGGGTACATTGGGGAGGATATCACGGGGAATATCCGGACGTTGCGCACGGTTCCTTTATCGGCAGACTTTGGTGCATCAGGTCTGGATCGCGTCGAACTGCGCGGAGAAGCATTGATTCCAAAAGATCGGTTTGAGGAAATTAATGCCCGTCGTGAAGAGGCTGGAGAAGATCTTTTCGCAAATCCACGAAATGCAGCCACGGGTGGCCTCCGCATGAAAGATCCCGCCGATACAGCAAAACGGGGAATCGAGGCTTTTTTTTATCAAATCGCACACATGGAAGGTAGTCCGGTGGACGAGGAGGTGACTAATAGTCATTTTGCCCGCATTCGATTGTTGAAGGAATTGGGGTTTAAAGTTCCCGTGGATGGCATTAAAAAGTGTCAAACCATAGAAGAAGTAGCACGTTTTTGTGAAGAATGGGAAGCACAGCGGGAGGCGTACGGTTATGAAATCGATGGGATGGTTGTCAAAGTGGATCGTCTGGATTATCAGGAGCAGCTCGGTAGTACCAGTCACCATCCGCGGTGGGCGATGGCTTACAAATTCAAAGCAAAACAAGCGACCAGTACGCTTGAGGAAGTCCAGTATCAAGTGGGTAAGATCGGAACGATCACACCTGTCGCAAAAATTACGCCGACCCAACTTGCCGGAGTGACAATATCTTCGGTTTCCCTGCACAACGAAGATTTTATAAAGAGTAAAGATATTCGTCTGGGTGATCAGGTTCTTCTGGAGCGTGCCGGTGATGTGATTCCGTATATTGTGAAATCATTTTCTGAGTTGAGGAATGGATCGGAAAAGGTGATTCAGTTTCCGGAAAATTGCCCGATCTGTGATACCGCATTAGTGCGGGAAGAAGAGGAGGCTGCCTGGCGATGTCCCAACATCAACTGCAAAGCACAGGTGCTTCAGCGCATCATTTATCATGTGTCCAAAGGGGCGATGGATATTGACGGGTTTGGCAAAGCACTGGTGGAGACATTCTACGAAAAGGGATGGCTGCGTAATATTAGTGACGTGTACAATCTGGATTATGATCAAATCCGGAATTTGGAAGGGTTTGGAGAGAAATCGGTTCAGAATCTTAGGAAAAGCATCGAAGCGGCCAAGAACAATTCATTGACCCGCATCATCACCAGTCTGAGTATACATCACGTGGGAAAGAAGGTGTCATCCATTATTGCTGCTGAAATAAGTTCATTATTTGAACTGCAAGAATGGACACAAGAGGATTTCATAGCCATCAAAGACATCGGCCCCGTAGTGGCAAAAAATATCCATGAATTCTTTTCTGTGCCTGAAAATGTCAAGATTCTTCGACGAATGGAAGAATTGGGCGTTGATATGAGTCAGAAAGATTCGGATAAACCACTGGATATCGCTGAAGACGCTCCCTTGACTGGAAAAACTATTCTTTTTACGGGTAGTTTACAATCTATGACCCGGGCGGAGGCCAAGAAAATGGCCGAGAAAAATGGCGGTAAAACGATTTCTGCGGTGAGCGGTAACCTGGATATTTTGGTGGTGGGGGCAAATGCAGGTTCCAAATTGAAAAAAGCAAAGGAAATGGGGACGGTCGATATATTGACGGAGGATGCATTCAGGGAATTGGTGGGGTAAACAAGTGGATCACTGACGACGGACGGTGATTGTAGTATATGATTGGGTAGAAGTCTGCGATAGCCCGTGGGTACCACCATAACGCTTAGTGTTTCAATGACAGGATGATAAAACGTGATTTATGAATTTTTCAAAGTGTGGGTTTGTATTGGTGTTTAGCTTTCTATATGCATGGGGAGCCGGCACCGCACTATTTGCCCAGCAATACCTGGAAGAAGCGGGTGATGGAGGGGTCCGACTGGTAGATGTGATGACGCTGGATTCCACTTTTTTACTCGATATCCGATATGCGACCACCAATAATTTCACGGGCGAACAGATGTATGACTGCGGGAAGTGTTACTTGCGGGAGCCGGTCGCTGAATTGCTGATTGAGGCTCACAAAGAGTTTAAAAAAGCAGGATACCGGATTAAACTGTTTGATTGTTACCGGCCCCGGCCCATTCAGTATAAGCTGTGGGAATCTGTTCCGGATCCGCGGTATGTAGCCCGTCCGTGGAAGGGTTCGGTGCACAATCGGGGTGGGGCGGTGGATCTTACTTTGGTGGATTCGACAGGCAAAGAACTGGAAATGGGTACCCCTTATGACTTTTTTGGTGAGCGAGCGCATCAGGATTTTAAGGATCTGCCGGCAGATATTCTTCAGCATAGATCACTGCTCACGGAAACCCTGCGCAAGTATCATTTCTCGCCCATTCGCACGGAATGGTGGCATTTTGATTACAACAAAAATAAATTGTATCCATTATCTGATTTGGTCTGGGATTGCAATTGAATCCTTGTATATTCGTTCTTTCCACCAGGGCTATTAAAAAACAACATAAATTTATGCAAGAAGTAAAACAATCATCTGGAAAAGAAGCGGTCGATGAACTATCCAGAAAATACACTTTACTCCGAAAAGAAATAGGAAAAATCATTGTCGGACAGGATAAAGTGGTCGAGACTGTGATTATTTCGTTATTTAGCAATGGGCACAGTTTGCTCGTAGGCGTGCCCGGACTAGCTAAAACCTTGTTGGTGAGTACCATTTCCGATGTGCTGGATCTGGATTTTAAACGGATTCAGTTTACACCGGACTTAATGCCTTCGGATATTACTGGGTCAGAAATATTAGGTGACAATCGCCAGTTCCAGTTTAACCAGGGGCCAATATTTTCCAATATTGTGTTGGCTGATGAGATTAACCGGACTCCGCCCAAGACGCAGGCTGCATTGCTGGAGGCCATGCAGGAGCGATCGGTCACGGTAGCTGGTGAAAACTTTCCATTGCCACAGCCCTTTTTTGTACTGGCCACCCAAAACCCTATTGAGCAGGAAGGAACCTATCCCTTGCCTGAAGCTCAGCTGGATCGATTTATGTTTAATATACCTTTGCAATATCCCAGCTATGAGGAGGAACTGCAGGTAGTGAAAGCGACCACCGGAACCCATGCCATGGACTTGGATCAGATTTTAAATGGCAAAGAAATTCAATTTTTTCAAAAATTGATCCGTCAAATACCTCTGGCAGATAATGTGCTGGAATATGCCGTTCGATTGGTTCATAAGACACGGCCGGAAGGCGAGCAAAGTCCGGATGTCGTCAAGGAGTATATCCAATGGGGGGCAGGTCCCCGGGCGTCGCAGTATTTGGTGTTGGGTGCAAAATGTCATGCGGCTATCCATGGAAAATACTCTCCCGATATCGAGGACGTACAGGCCATTGCGGATTACGTGTTGCGACATCGGATCGTAAAGAATTACAAGGCCGAAGCAGAAGGTCTGTCCGAAGAAGATATTATTCGGCAATTGTTGTAAATGCTCAGAGCAAGTAGATTTTCTGGGACATACACCAAAATGCTTCATTTGGGCATCTTAGAGGATGAAAGTTGAATTTTATGTGTATACCTAATGCTCCGTATTTATTTCCACTTTACTTTGTGATTTTCGTCTCTTCTATCCTGGTGGGATGTGGTGACAGTAGTGAGTATCGAGGAGATATCAAGCCATCCTCGATGGGTAAAATATATCAGGTGAACACGTTAGTCTCCCCCGAAGTGTTTAATTCTGATGTGATCGATACCTTTGATTACCGCTATGGCCGGGCCTATCCCATACTTCCTCAGCCAGAACCCTATTTTGAATTGCGTTATTATGAAGCCAGGGATCTGGATGAGCAACCGCTTCTAAGAAACTTGAAATGTTTTCTTGTATTGGCCGATATGAGTATCGATGATGAGCTCACCCGTATGGTTCGCAGAGATTTCCGGGAATCCATTGATTTTAAAGATCCCGGGGTCAAGATCGGTCAGGATAAATGGGCCAGAGACCAATTGATTATATACATTTATGCCCCGGATCAGGCATCTCTGATCAAAGAAATCAACCGGAGTTATCTGACTATTTCAAATCGGATTGAGCAGTTTTATCAGGGTATGATTCAATCGACGGTCTATGTTCAGGGCCAAAATAAGATGATTCAGGACACCTTGAAGCAAAAGTTTCAAATTGACATGAAAATTCCGGCAGATTACACGACAGCCCTTGTGGCGGATTCACTAATCTGGTTGCGGCAGGAAGTACCGGAAATCAGCCGCTCTATCATGGTTGCCCGGTTTCCATACAAGAGTCAGGATCAGTTCTCTAAGGAAGGAATCATACAGATGCGGAACAGGATGGGTGAATATATTTCTTCCACGGTATCGGGTACTTATATGCGGGTTAATGCGACCGATTTGCCCATGTTTACAGAATCCACAGAGATCAACGGACAATATGCGGTAAAAGCAGATGGGATCTGGGAAATCGTCGGGGATTTCCTGGGAGGTTCTTTTGTATCCTATCTTCTGCTGGATGAAGAACAACAGGAAGTTGTTTTTATAGACGGGTTTGTCTATTCACCGGAGAAAAAGAAAAAGCTGTCCATGGTTTATTTGGATTATATTCTCAGGCAGACGAAGCTAAGTGAGTAGATGCTGAGGGGTAGATCGCTCCGCTTTTAGGAACCATAGGCGTCAAACTCCTACCAGTTTTTAGTGCGGGTGGGAAACGGTGGAAGCGATCTGGTGATGGGAAGCTTAGAGGGGCTTGCAGCTGACCTTCCTAAGACTGTGCACGCACCCGCCTGAGGAAGGATTTTTCAGTTTTTCTTCCTGCAGGTTCATTGATACTTTTTTAACGGGATTTACACACATCCCCACCTGGCACCGTATCATCTTTTTGGACATGACGGAAATAATGCCAAATTTTGAATTACCTTGAAATATGAGCTGGAAGTGGTATTATTACATTAGTTGGTTTCCATTCATCTTGTTCACTTTTGCAATGGATGCACAAGTCACCTGCACCGGGACTTTCGGCGAGAATATATTCAGTGCGGGAGATTTTGGCAGTGGATATGAAAACATCGTCCCCAATGCCACAGGCATTGCGCCGGGATACATCTATACCACCCAGACTCCACCCAGCGATGGTTATTATACCATCACGAACAACATGGCCCGGTGGGAAAGAAACTACGGATCGTGGATTAATATCGGAGATAACAGCGATGATCCACAGGGGTATATGATGGTGGTCAATGCATCGTATCAACCCGGTATATTTTATGAACAGACTATTGATAGTTTATGCCCCAATACGACTTTTGAATTTTCCGCAGATATTATTAATGTGGTACGACGGGAGGTGGGAGGACATTCCTTGCCGGATCTTGACTTCATGATTGACGATTCGGTCAGATATTCTACCGGGAAAATACCCCAGGATGAACAATGGCACAAACATGGGTTTGTCTTTGCCTTGGAACCCGGTCAGATAAGCATTAAGTTAAGTCTGGTCAATAAAGCACCCGGCGGTACAGGAAATGATCTGGCCCTGGATAACATTACTTTTCGACCTTGTGGCCCTGATCCGGATCCTGATTTGGCGGCAGAAGTGTATTTTTGTGAAGACAATAGCGCACAAGCGACTGCTATCTCAACCAATATAGACACCAGTCAGTTCTACATTCAGTGGCAGACAACCCAGACCCCGGGTGAGGATTGGCAAAACACCGGAGGGCAAAATCAGACCACAATTGAGCAGGACGTGTCCATCCCTGGAACGTATTATTATCGGTATCAGGTCACGAACTCTGCTGAGAACCTAAATAATCCGCACTGCATTTCTCATTCGGAGGTGGTTCGGGCGGAGGTTCTTCCATTGCAATACGAAATTTGGGATACCATCTGTGTTGGAAATGAACGGTCATTTGATGGGGATCAGCTGACAGATCCAGGCAGTTACACGGCTTCATTCTTTTCTTCACACGGATGTGACTCCATCGTCACACTGCATCTCGAGGTGGTCGAAAAGGTGCCGGTGGCTTTTGATCTTCTGGTGGGTCATCCGTTGTGTCATAATTCTGAAGATGGGCAATTAGAAATTTTGAATACATCAGGCGGGTACGGCCCTTACGAGTATATCGTTGAATCAGATACCAACCGAACGGGTCGATTTTCGAATCTGTCCTCCGGAATCAAGCAGATCGGAATTCGGGATCATTTTGGTTGTGTATTCAACACGGAGGAACGACTAATCAACCCACCACTTTTTGATTTACATCCTTTTCGCGATACCCAGCTGGTACTTGGTCAACCACTCACGATCGATATCTCAGCGACGGAAGAAATTCATTCTGTGATTGCAATTCCCGATATCCTGGAAGATTGTACGGACTGCAGCAGGGTTACATTTATTCCGATCAGATCTGCAGAGGTGGTCATTGAAGCACTGAATCGGAATGGATGCCGCAGTAGCGAAACTTTTTTTATAGAGGTGGAAGATGACAATCTGCCCATCGCTTTTCCCAATGCTTTTTCACCCAATGGTGATGGTGTGAATGATGACTTTCGGATTATCGCACCGCCTCATCTTGTCCATCGGATCAGATCCGCCCGGATTCTGGATCGATGGGGAAACGTGGTGCACACTCCAGCTGATGCATTGGAGCCTGGTAGCCTGGTTTTATGGAAGGGGAACAGTGGTTCTGTATTTGCTGAACCGGGAATTTATGCTTTTGTCTGTGAATTGGAGCTGATCAATGGGGAAGTCAGGCTGTTCTCGGGGGAGGTGACGGTGGTAAGATAATTTTTCAGAACAGGATTTGTAAGATTTTAGGATGTGTCAGGATGGTTCTTCGAACAGGATTTTTAAGATTTTAAGATACTCAGGATTGTAGTTCGGTGTGTGGATAATGAATCGTGTGCATCGTGTAAATCCAGTCATCGTGTTCAAGACAAATGGAGTCGTTTTCAGAAAATTAATATAAAATAAAAGATGAAAAATGAAAAAATCGACGAATTAACCCACAAGATTATTGGATGTGCGATGGAGGTTCACAATCACTTAGGTAATGGTTTTCAAGAAGTTGTTTACCAAAGAGCTTTGGCTATCGAATTCAGATTACAGGGGCTGTCATTTGCCAGGGAATTGGAAATGGACCTAACTTACAAAGGAGAAAATGTTGGAACCAGACGAGTTGACTTTCTGGTAGAAGAAAAAGCAATGGTCGAAATTAAAGCTATTGAGAAATTAGAAGGGGTGCATAAAGCGCAGGCTATTAATTATTGTGAAGCCTACGAGATAGCCGATGGATTGTTAATTAATTTTGGGGGAAGTAGCCTTCAATTTAATCGAGTTTACAATAAGAAGCTAAAGTAGGATAAGGATTGATGTCAGAACAGGATTGGTAAGATTTCGGGATATGTCAGGATGGTAGTTTTGGGTGCGAATACGGAATCGTGAGTATCTTGTACATCCAGTCATCGTGTTCCAGGCGAGTCAGAAGAGGATTTATATGATTTTAGGATGTGACAGGATGGTGGTTTTGTATGGGAATCCTGAATCGTGAGTATCTTGTACATCCGGTCATCGTGTTCCAGGCACGAGTCAGAACAGGATTTGTAAGATTTTAGGATATGTCAGGATGGTTCTTCGAACAGGATTGTTAAGATTTTAAGATACTCAGGATTGTGGTTCTGTGTGTGGATAATGTATCGTGTGCATCTTGTAAATCCAGTCATCGTGTTCAAGATTACCTCCGTTCAGAAAGTAGTTCCTCCAACTCCACCAGATCTTTCAACACATAGTCCGGCTGCCATCTTCCTTCCGGATCGGGGTATCCCAGTTGCTCACCCACCAGAATCGTTTTCATGCCCAGGTTCTGGCCAAAACCTACATCTGCTATGGTATCACCCACCATGATGGACTTTTCAAAAATGATATCGTGAAAATCCTCCCGGGCCTGGTAGCCCATCACGGGCGACGGTTTGCGACAATTTCCGGACTGCAAGGCCAGGTCGCCGCAATAATAGATTCCGTCGATGCAACCGCCTTTCTTGATGATTTTATCCATCATGTGATTATGAACATCGTCGAGTTGTTGGGAAGTCATTAATCCCCGTCCGATGCCTTGTTGGTTGGTCACTATAATCAGGTGTAGAAATATTTTGGACAAGCTGGACAAGCTGTCAAGCACGCCAGGTAAAAATTCAAAATCGTCCGGCGTGCTGACATAAGCATCTGGTATGCGCCGGTTGATCACACCATCGCGGTCGAGGAACAAGGTCCATTCGGGTGTAATGGTTAGCTTATTCATCGGGAAACATCTCGGCTTCAACCAGTTCACAAATGAGGTGCCCGGCCAGGATATGTCCTTCCTGGATACGCGCCGTGTCATAGGACGGGATCCTTATTTCAATGTCACAGTATTCGGCCAGTGCTCCTCCGTCACCGCCAGTCAGTCCGACCACATTGATGTTCATTTCCCGGGCCTTTTTAGCCGCTTCAATAATGTTTTCTGATTGGCCGGAGGTTGAAATGGCAATGAGGACATCTCCTTCGGATCCCATGGCACCCAGCATGCGGGCATACACGTGAGCATAACTGTAATCATTGGCGACAGCAGTCATAAATGAGGTGTTCACGTGAAGCGCTTCTGCGAAAAGGGGTGGTCGGTCCTTGCGGAATCGTCCGGATAATTCAGCGGATAGATGTTGTGCGTCAGCTGCACTTCCGCCATTCCCACAAAACAAAACCTTCCCGCCCTTTTTATAATCTAAAATGATCAGGGATACGGTCTGGCCGATGGCCTCCAATAGTTCATCCGACTGGAGCATCTGTTCTTTGACGAGGATCGAAGCACGGATATTATCCGAAATAAAGCGAAAATGATCAATGGCCATACTGTACGATTTAATAAAATGATTCAGTGCAATTTAATTGCCTGAGAATCGCGAGTTTTTTATTTTGGTGGATTGACTTTTATTTTGGTCTAAAATCCGCGTGTCGCTTTTTTCGAATCCGGCTATCTCATCCAGTTGGTAGGCATTTCGTTCGGTGGCATTGCGGGTAATGAGTTCACCCAGAAATCCGGCAAGAAAAAGCTGAGAACCGATAATAATACTGACCAGGGAAATATAGAAATATGGATTGGAGGTCACCAATGGAGCTGAAATACCTTTATTCAGAAGGATGAGTTTGTTAATACCCAAATATAAGGCGGCCAGGAGTCCGATAAAAAATATAATGGAACCCAGTAGTCCGAAAAAGTGCATCGGTCGTTTGCCAAATTTGCCCATAAAAAATATGGAGACCAGATCCAAAAATCCATTCACAAACCGGGATACGCCAAATTTACTGGTGCCGTACTTTCGCGGCTGATGCTGTACGACCTTTTCACCGATTTTCATGAATCCAGCCCACTTGACAATGATGGGAATGTATCGATGCATCTCTCCATAGACTTCGATGGAATGGACGACCTTATGACGGTATGCTTTCAGCCCACAATTGAAGTCATGAAGTGGAATTTTAGACATCTTCCGGGCGACCCAATTAAATAGCTTGGAAGGCAGGTTTTTAGTCCACTTGTTGTCGTATCGTTTCTTTTTCCAACCCGAGACGACGTCGTAGCCCTCCCGTACGATCATATCATACATCTCCGGAATTTCTTCGGGACTGTCTTGTAAGTCTGCATCCATGGTGACGATCACTTCGCCTTTGGTGATATTGAAACCGGTATTCAGAGCTGCTGACTTGCCGTAGTTCCGACGGAATTTGATTCCACGGATTTTCGGACTTTCGTGGGTCAGCCGGGTAATGATGTCCCAGGAGTCATCTGTGCTGCCATCATCGATAAACACGATTTCATACCGAAGATTGTGTTGATTCATCGTTCTTCGAATCCAGGCTTCCAGTTCGGGCAGTGATTCGGCTTCGTTCAGCAGCGGCACCACGATCGATACATCGTAAGGGAATTCTGTTGGATTACTGTTCATCGGAGTCAGCTTCTGTGAAAGATGGCTTGGATCGCGTCCGGTAGATGGCAGCCAGTATCAGTGCCACCAATCCACCTGGAAGAATAAGCGAGAATAAATAGCCGGTAAAACTTTGTCCCAGCGTCGGGCGAAAAGTGTTCTCCCGGGTGGTTTCGATCATTAGTTCCCGTTGATCTGCCGTAAGGATGTTATCAAAAACGCCGTTATCAAATATTTCGAGTGCCTTTTCCCGGGCGATATCACCCAATTCCGGGTCAATAAAATTGTATAGAAAATAATTGAATATCATATAGATGCCATTCCCGACCATAAATGGAATAAATGCTTCCTTGAACGCATCCGAAAAAGCGAGATGATTGTAGTCTTTTTTGGCTTCTCTGGCTGAAAGAAACATGGCCACGATCAGTAACAACGTTGGAAAGTAGCTCATGGCAAAATGCACCATCATGTGATTGTCGATGATGTCCACGACAAACATAATGACCACGATAGCACCCCCAGCTATCAAACCCAGATTTACCGATTTTTTTTCCATGCCATATGGTCTTTCATTGTTTAATAAATACGGGCTGGAATCCTTTCAGCCAAACGTACGGTGCGAAGTTAAATTCAGACTCCAAAAATAGGACTTCGGATTCATTTATTTCAATATTCACTCCAAAATACCAAAAATCAAACAGGATCGTGTGTGGATGGCCATCCCCGGGGTTCCAATCGGGGCCATCTGTTTGGATTTGTCAGATAACCCCAAAACACTCAGCCAAGATTCTCAACAACTCAACTATACCCATAAACAATGGCACATCCCCGTCCGATTAAGTCACCCAACCGCTCAACCAAGGGTAATTGTAAATGGTGGATTGAATTCTGCTTTAAAACCACAGCTTGTTTTTCTCAACGCTCTATCAAGCCAACCGTAGAAATGTTCTAGACCGTACCTGACACGGAAGGGTGGTGGGGGAACCATTTATTCTACCCATGGATCGTCCCTACCGGGACGAAATTGATCATTCGGCTAAACCATCCAAGCCCACAAGCTTCCTGATCCCAGGATAAGACGGATTGAAAACCCCAATTAAAAATTAAAAATTCTATGATTTCAATACAATTCATAATTCTCCCGATAAAACACCCCTTTCACTGCCCCTTCCCACGGCTGGTCCAGCAAGGAACTGTTTTTTCCTTTTGATGGGAAGTCTCTGGTGGTGAACGTAGTTGTTTTGTCTGGATCAATCCAGACAAAATCAATATCAGAATCTTCTTCGGGAACCACCTGGTCTAATCCCATGACTGATCGAGGATTTATAGAGAGCCAGGTAATTAACTGGTCAATGCCAGCTTGCTTTTTTAAAAGATCATGCAATACCGGAAAAACGAGTGGCAGAGTGGATGCTCCAAAATGAGCCTGCGCAAATTCTATTTTTTTGTATTCCTCCTCGATGGGAAGGTGTCCTGAAACAATACAATCTACCACTCCGTTGATGAGTGATCGAATAAGAGCTTGACGGTCCTTTTCTTCCCGAAGTGGCGGAAGCACGAGGTAATTGGTGTCAAAATTGCCAACATGTTTCACCGTACGGATCAGGTTCAAAAAAGACACTGAGGCATGCAAATCAGACCGCTTTTTTCGTGCGTTTTTTAGAATGTCGGTGCTTTCTTCCGTTGATATCTGATGCACCAACAAGCGGGATTCTGTGTAGTCCAACAGGTCAATATCCCGTTTAAGCATGACCGTTTCCGCTATTTCAGGAATTCCCTTGAGACCCATTTCGGTGCTGATCCGACCTTCGTGGATCAACCCATCTGGTTCGATGGTGTGCTCATAGGGTGTATTAATCACCAGTCCGTTAAAGGTTTTTACATATTGGAGACTTCGCTTCATGAGACCTACATCGTGGATAGGGTGGAGACCATCAGTAAAGGATCGAACACCTGCCCGGTTCATGTCATAGATTTCTGCCAGGTCTACCCCTTTGATTCCTTTGGAAATAGCTCCCAGAGGGTGGATGTCGATGAGGCCCGATTCTTCTTTGAGGTATTGAACTGTCGAACGATTGTCCGTGACAGGATTAAGATTGGGAAGAACATACACGTGGG
Source organism: Membranihabitans marinus (assembly GCF_019802045.1). Lineage (GTDB taxonomy): Bacteria > Bacteroidota > Bacteroidia > Chitinophagales > Saprospiraceae > Membranihabitans > Membranihabitans marinus_A. The sequence goes on from NZ_JAHVHU010000001.1 coordinate 104,991, forward strand.
TGTATCCTCCGCGTGCTGCGGCACGACTCAGCGTTCGCAAGGTTTCTTGCTGTTCATAGCCCGGTTCTCCCGAAAATGCTCCGATGTCCACCAGTCCGGGAGCGAGGACCCCGCCTTCCAGAACTTTGGTCCTTGCTGGTTGCTCCAGATTGGTGCCGATGGCACCGATTTTATTGTAGTCAAGAAAAAGGTCGCGTTTCTGATCATGAAGTGGATGTCCCGGAAAACACAATTGGACATTTTTGAATAAAATACGCATGGGATTGATCAATTTTTGAAAAACCGCAACAACAGGCTTTCCAGGATTAAGAATACCAATGCAAATATAAGACAGTACTTCCAAAATACTTTGCCTCGATCAAATTCTTGAATAAATTGCCCCAATGATGCCATTTGCTCGGCATTCATAAAAATGGTGTGGCCGGTGATTTTTTCTCTTAACTCCTCCGGACTCCATAGATTGACATCACTTTCATACCGCGAAAAGTTCATAGCAAACCGCGCGATGGTCTTATTGGCTTCGACGACCTCGTAAAAACCGGCTTTGCCGATTTGGTCATGCAAAAATATTTCCACCTGATCACCGGTCCGCCGGTAGGACGGAATGAATTGTTGAGTTTCGTTTCGGATCTCGATGGTTTCTGCTTGAAGTTCTTGATCGGGGTTGATAAATATGGATTGATCGTCTCCGATAAAATAAGCCAGTTGATTGGTTTGAGACCTGGAAAGAGCCATCCGGTAAAGCATTGGAATGAAGATATCGGCATGATTTCCCAAAGTATTCCATTGGGCATCCAGAGGTGCTGTAGAGAGGTACATTAAACCATTCCTCGCATGAATTTTGGAAATAAATGGATCCCCGTTTCGGAGGCGAATGAGGTTCGTCTGTGGCGTCCGGCTCCCAGCATTTAAGGTATAATAGGCCTTTACCGAGGGCAGGGCAACTTGCGACTCTTGCTTTTCAAAGACATCCGAAAAAACAAAGTCTTCATAGTTGAGTCCCAGTGCTTCCTGTTCCGCTTGCATCCACGCACCCAGACTGATCTGTGCTGCGTTTTTCAGAAAATTATTGATTCCGGCAGATGCGATTCCAGGACCTGGAAACAGTAACACATTGCCTCCCTCATCCAGATAGCGCAGTAGATTGGACGACAGGCCGGTATTCATGGTCTCGAGGTCATCCAGAATAATGAGGTCTTGTTGGTCAAACTCCGAATACACGATTCTGTCCGGGGTGACAAACTTTTTCTCCACCATGGCCTGGTTTTGAAATGCGGATTGCAAATACCGATTGGGAATGCCCTCATTGATGATAAGCAGCCGCAGCTTGCGCTTTGCATTCAACTGCAGATAATACCGATTATCAAAGGTGACCGGATGATCAGTCACTTCCAGGGTCAATGCCCGTGACTCTGTACCCGACAACTGGATACCGATGGTGTCGATGATAGATTGGCCAGCATCGATCGCCACGGTACTCACGGGTTTTACTTCTTCATTTTCGCGCCATACAATCCGGCTTTCGGCGGCTGCTGTCCCATAATTGGTCAATTTGATGTACATCTGGTTTTCCTGGTTGGCTTCCGGAACCGGAGATTCAAACCAGCAGGAATCAATGCTGATGTTCCGGATCTCCAGCGGTTGAATGGGAACCGGAAAAACGGTTAATGAACTATCGACCTCTATGGGCTGTGTCAAGGCGTTCTGCTGAAAGTCGGAAAGCCAGTAGGCGTGACCGTTGCTTTTCTGTCGGACCGCCGTTTTTCGGATAAATTCATAGACCTGGTTAAAATTCGTGCTTTCGGAACTCAATTCTATTTCGTCGATAAATCCCAGAGCCAGATCCCGATCGACAACCCGATGGGCCGCAGGATTAAGTTGATTGGTCAAAATCTGAAACGAAGTTCCCTCCGGGTAGGACCGGATAATTTCTTTTGCTCTGTTCGCTGCCACCTGGAAGACTGGTGTTTCACTGCTCAGGCCTTCCATGCTAAAAGAATTATCGATAAAAATCGAGACAAAATCGGGCCGTCCCTGTTCGGATTTGGAACTGTCTTGTAGAAAAGGCTGAGCAAAGGCCAACACCAGAAAGACCAGAAAAAATATGCGTGCCAGGAGAACAAGGATGTTTTGTAGACGGGATCGGGTTTGCTTCTGCTCGACCACCTCCTTGAGAAAGCTGACGTTGGAAAAATACTCCGTTCGGTAGCGCTGAAAATAAAACAGGTGTATGATCAACGGAATGAGTATACTAGCCAGGGCAATCAGAAAAAGTGGAAAAGCAAATTGCATGTATATCGTTCTTTATTTTTTAAATGATTTTTGAGATTTTCGTCTGGTTTTATACCAGGAAGCTGCGGCGAAAAGTACGATCGCAAATACCATGAACCCGATCAATCCATACAACGCATTGAACGTATTTTTTAATACGACCAAAAAAACAATTGCAACCAACAAAATTGTGGCGACCTCATTAAAAAGCCGCAACCGAAATGGAGCCCACTTTATTTGTTGGTCGCTAAGTTGGCGAATAATTCGACCACAATACCAATGATACACCAACAAACCAGCTACCAGTAATAACTTAGCGAGCATCCAGGGCGTTTGCAATAATTCCGGTCGAAGCCCTAGCATCCCTATACCCGCAATCAACGTGATGACCATAGCGGGTGTGGTAATGATCTGATACAACCGACGGATCATGACCTTGTATTGGGCTTGTAAAATTTGTTGTTTTTGCGTGGTTTCATCTGCAGCCTCCCGGTAGTAGACGAACAGTCGAACCAGGTAGAACAAACCGGCGAACCAGCTGACAACACCGATTATATGAATGGATTTTGTGATCAGGTAGAACATACAGCCCCGGCTTTTAATGGATGAATACGTATTGGATCAGGTTCGCCCCCATTTGCAGGGCCTGCAACCGCTTTTCAGGCGGATCGTTATGGACCGATTCATCTTCCCATCCATTCCCCAGGTCGGTTTCATAACTATAGAAACAAACCAGCCGGCCTTCATAGATCAATCCAAATCCCTGCGGTGGCTTTCCATCGTGCTCATGTATTTTGGGCAGACCTTGTGGGAATTTATATTTTTGGTGATAGATGGGATGATCAAATGGCAGCTCGACAAAGTCTAGTTCAGGAAATACCTTCTTCATGGCTACTCGAACATACGGATCCATACCATAATTATCATCGATGTGTAAAAATCCACCAGCGAGCAGATACATTCTAAGATTGTTGGCTTCCTGATCATCAAACACGACGTTGCCATGACCGGTCATATGAACGAACGGAAGGTTAAATAACTCCGGACTGCCTACATCGACAGTGATATAATCATCATCGATATTGGTTCTCAGCGTTCGGTTAGAAAACTGAATCAGGTTGGGTAAAGAAGTGGGATTGGCGTACCAGTCACCTCCTCCCCGATACTTTAACAAGCCTATGGGTGTTTTTTGTGCGGCCACCGATAGGTGTAAAAAAGCCAGGAAAATCAGTGAAAAGAGATATTTCATTGGGTTGCTTGGGTTTTTATCTGATAACAACTTTTAATAATCTGCACAGCAGCTATCGCTGCCGTTTCTGTTCGTAGCCGGTTCATTCCCAGAGAAACGGGATTCCACCCCGCTTTTAGCGCAATTTCCGATTCTTCCGGAGTGAAATCACCTTCGGGTCCGATCAGTATGTGAACGGGATTTTTCCCACTGTATTGCTGCTCCAGGGTTCGGGTCTCTTCCCGTTCAACAGCCGTAGCTATATAGCGTTCGTGTGCCTTGTAGCCGGACTGACCAATGTATGTGCTGAACTCCATGGGTGAATCAAGAATAGGAACATGCGGATTAAAGGATTGTTGAACCGCTGATTGAATGATTTTCCGGGCGCGATCTACCCGAAGCTTAGGTTTTACAGTTCGTTCACATTGCAATGGTGTAATTCGGTGTACCCCGATCTCTGTGGCTTTTTCGAGGAATACTTCAAAACGACTTTCTTTCTTGATCAGTGAGCAGGCCACATGCACTTCCCAGTTTTTCTGAATGAATTCTTCGTCCAGGATGACTGCTTCGACATTTTGATTGGTTGCACTTTCAATAATTGCTGTGAAGATCAATCCCTTCCCGTCACTGGCATGAATCGAGTCTCCCGGTTTTTTGCGTAAACTGCGTACCATGTGGTGGGATACTTCGGTGCTGAAAAATATCCGGTTGTCTTTCTGATGATCGATGAGAAATAGTGCCATGATGCAATGATAATGATTTTTGCACTTCTCCGGTATCGAAATGATATTTTGACAGCTCTGTATTTTGATAACTGCTGCGCCAGCTCTAAAATGCATAAGGTATTCCGCCCCTGACAGCTCATCCGTTATCTTGTTATTTTCAAATCATACATAACATCCCCCTTTGATTTCAAATGAGATGTCTCGCCAGCCCATGCGTTCAATTCCAAAGCCTGGCCTCTTTTTTATTCCCCTTCGCGTACCCTATAGATGCAGTGGTGGCCGATGGCTCTGGATCACCGATGTTCATTTCATAAAATTAAATAATGCGTGGGCAAGACTGTTTACCGCATCGGTCATAATTTCAAAAGGGGGGTTCTTCCAGACAAAAGGAAATAAAATCAATGCCATAGGTCAACTTATCTCCATGCTCAGTCAGCATTCGCGCCAGTTCTAACAGACCGGCAACACTACTGGCATTATCATCTGCACCGGGCTGCTCTTTATACACATCATAATGGGCGCCAATAATAAAACGATTTGTTTTTTCGGGTTGGTAAGAAGCGATAATGTTTGCGTAGATATTTTCTTTAGCTTCCCACTGTTGCCGGGATGTGGGTAAACCGGTTTTCTTGAATTCATTTTCGATATAACAAGCTGCTTTGTTGAGACTTTCGATGTTTTTATAGTTTCTATACGGGTAAATGGATGTCAGAAATTTCACATGCTGAAACAAGCTTTCTTTGTTTGCCTTCATTTTATTTCGTTACATACTTCGTTTGCTTGGGTACAAAAATAAAGGCTGATTGTTTATGTGCCTATGCGTCCGCATAGGTGCAGTACCCAAACCGGATTATAATTCTATTCATGATTTGGCCTGCGATTCAGCGGTCTTTCTGTGGGCATCGATCTTGCTTTTACCAATATTGAGGTCTTCGGCCATCAGTTTTTCTTGCAACGCAATTTCCTCTCTGACCTGGAATAAATACTCTTTTTTATTGGTGACCGTATCAGCTAATCTTGCCATACTCTCCTGATCGTATTTTATAAATTTATCCACCTGGGTTTGGGTAGCTTCCTGATCAAATCCCAGATCGCTCAATACGTCGCCAGCCATTTTGATGGATGTGCCAAAATATTCCCGATAAATGTGCCGGACACCCAGCTTGCGGAGTTCGTAGGCGTCAAAGGTGTTCTTAGCCCGGACCATGTATTTTAGATTGGGGTATTTGGTTTTTAATTTACGGACAAGCTCCAGTTTCGCGTCTGTGTCGTCGATGGCCAGGATGATGATATCGGCAGCGGCGATCCCCGCAGATTCCAGTAAGTCCATCCGGGTTCCGTCCCCGTAATACACCTCAAATCCCATTTTTCTCAAAAAGTCGACACGATTGGAATCATGGTCCAATACGGTTGCTTCCACCCCGTGTGCTCGTAGAAAACGACCAATGGTACTACCAAAATGACCAAATCCCAGTAAAATAATTTTGTGTTTCTTTTCAATCTGGTCCATGGGGCGAACTTCCGATTCCCTGGTGCCCACACGAGGAAGAATTAGCCGCTCGTTAATCATCCCCAGGATCGGTGTGATGGTCATGGTCAGTGCAGTGACGGCTAGCATGATATCCAGCTGCTCTCTGGTAAGGATGTAAAGCTCAAATGAGAAAGAGAGTAATACAAAGGCGAATTCACCGATTTGAGCCAAACCCACGGCCAGGAGGAGACGTTGGTCGATTTTTAACCGAAAGATAAATCCCACCACATACAAGATGACCGCTTTGATAACGATGACCCCCACAACCAGGCCGCTGACCACAAGGGGATTGTCGCCGATAACCAGGAAGTTTATCGAGGTTCCTACAGCCATAAAGAACAGCCCCAGCAATAAAGCTTTGAAAGGGTCCAGGGTGGATTCCAGTTCGTGTTTGAATTCACTGGTGGCGAGAACCACTCCACCCAGAAATGCACCCAGAGCGGGACTCAGTCCGACCAATTCCATCAGCCAGGAAATACCAAAAACAATAAGCAGGGCCATGGCGACCAATAATTCACGTACACCACTCTTGGCCACTCGTCGGAGCATCGGTACGATGAGGTATCGGCCTGCGATCACGATCGAAATAATCGAAAGCAGGATGGCTATCGTTTGGATCCAGAGCGGTAGATTTTCCAGCAGGTAGTGACGCTCTGTACCATTCTGACTACCTTGTGTCTGCATGGGATCAATGTTGGACAACAGAGGCAGTACCCCCAGCATAAGAATCACGATGATATCCTGAAAAAGTAAAATGGAAAAAGACGATTTTCCTCCTGTGGTATGGAACAATCCGTTTTCTTTGATGGACTGCAGCGATATGGCCGTCGATGAAAGCGCCACTGCCATTGATATGGTCAATGCAATCCGCCATTCGACGCCGAGCCAAATTAAGATAAAATAACTGAGTAATATGGAGCCGATAACCTGAGCGCCGCCCATGCCGAAGATAGCTTTTCTCATTCGCCAAAAACTTCTGAGATCAATATCGAGACCGACCAGGAAAAGCATCATGACCACGCCAAACTCTGCAAAATGCAAAATATCCTGACCTTCCTGACCGACAAAGCCCAATAAAAAAGGCCCGATTATGATGCCTGCAAACAGATAACCGAGTACAGAACTCAAACCCAATCTCCGGGCGATCGGCACGCAAATGATGGCTCCGGTAAGAAAGACTATGGCTTCAAAGAGAATACTACCGCTCATAAATTACATTCATTTCTGCTCCGGAAAAAATTGTGCTTTGTGTTGTTCTGCCCATTGTACCATCATCTGACTTTCGTCCGGATACTTGGAGTGTACATTCCCTTTCTCATAGGGATCATGAATCAGATCAAAAAGACTGGTGTCGATCATCGTATTTTCATAGTGACCGGGTAACCCATCTGTACCGGCTACATCCAGTGACCGGTATGAATGGGGAAGATGGAGTTTCCAGGTCCCGTCCGCTGCGATGACACCTTCGAAGTTTTTTCCGGTCGAGAAGGGGTAGTAATCATGTGGATTTTTAGCACCCGGTTTGTCCAGAATTAGATCCCATACATCCAGCCCGTCAATTTCATTGGCCGGGAGTTGCGTTTCGGTGACCGCACAGAGCGTGGGTAAAATATCCACGGAATTTATCATGTGGAGTGATTTCGTGCCGGGTTCGATGACGCCGGGGTACTTGATGATACAGGGATTTCGCAGTCCACCATCAAATCCGGTGGCTTTCCCTTCCCGGTAGCCGGTCACACCTGCATGGTTCCCATAGGCCAACCAGGGACCGTTGTCGGATGCAATGAATATAAACAACGTATGGTCTTCGAGACCCTGATCTTTCAAGGTCTGATTGACCTGTCCGACCGACCAATCGAGTTCCATCATAACATCACCATACAAACCGGTTCCTGATTTACCTTCAAATTTATCACTACAAAAAATGGGGACATGTGGCATGGAATGCGGCAGATAAAGAAAAAAAGGTTCGTCCTTATGCCGTTTGATAAAATCCACAGCGCGTTCTGTGTACCAGGTCGTTAGCATCTTTTGATCTTCCTCATCGACGGTGTCAATGGTGATGTTACCGTTCTCCCAATACTGCAACGGCCACTGACCCCAGTACGCCGGATTGCCTGGATGATGCTTCCACATATCATTGGAATACATCAGACCACAGGACTCGTCAAAACCCCGGTCCTGCGGCCGCTGGCCATCCACATCGCCTAAATGCCACTTCCCAAAACTGGCCGTGGCATACCCGTTTTTCTTCAGAGCTTCGGCCAATGTAGCAAATTGTGGATCAAGGCCGGGTTGGTGCGGTCCATGAGCTCCAAACACCCGGGTACGACCCGGATAGCAACCTGATAGGAGCACGGCGCGGGAAGCCGAACAAATCGCCTGAGGTACATGAAAATTGTAAAAACTACGGCCTTCGCTCGCCAAAGTCTCTACATGCGGGGTGGGATAGTGGGGGGTGCCAAAGGGTGCAAAATCATCAAAGGCACCGTCATCGAGCATGATCAATACAATGTTGGGCTTCTGGTCCTGATCTTTTTTAGCCATGGCGGATTGACAGGATTGGCTGACCAGCGTGGTCAGGACATATACAAGAGCAAGGCAATGTGAAAAAAGGTGTATTCTAAATCCCATCATTTATTATTTTTATGATTGCAACACTTTGGTGACCATGCCGGTCCTGAAAGTGTTTGTGTAGATGTTTTAATGTCTTTTTTTTTAGATAACTTACTGACCAGGGATTTTCTTGATTGTTCACATTGAAATTTAAGAAAAGGCAAGGTTTTGCCCGGATTCAACTCTAATGAGCGTCTGGCTTTAGCTCGTTAATTATTTTCTTTTTCAATGCAGGAGCAATCCTTTGAAATTACCCCAACCCGTCATGCGTCCGCCATATGCTATCACAGTTTAGAATTCGTTCACCACATACTTATTCGTGTGGTGTTTGATGTGCATGACCTTTGCATTGATCGTTCTCCTTTCTAAATAATGAACTGCCAATATTTTAAAATAAGCTTATTTACTTCCGGTTCTTCTATTGTACAAATTACGAAAATTACTACAAATATCAATGGACCGCAGGAAAGACTTCCAGCCGGTCAATTCTCGGTGCTTTCTTTCCGTCGACAGAGCGGAGTTCAATGCGGTTCGTACCTTTCTTAAAGAAAGTATTGATCAATACACTTTTCTTCCATCGGTTTTCTTTTTCTGTTGCTAAAAAAGTGAGCGGCTCTTTTAATTTTTGATCATTTATCCACAGTTCCAGATGCCCGGTATCGGGACCGGGGTGAGAATATCGGAACCGCAGGGTATAGTCGTCCGAATGGTGGGCAGGCACGGTCCAGGTCAGGGTGGCTTTATCGCCAAAGGTGTGATCAAACCAGGCAAATCCTTGTTGACTGTATCCTGTAAAGTCCGAATCAATATATACCGGGCCATTCCGGGTGGCCAGTTCTGCACTGAGGGTAATTCCACCTTTGGTCATCAAGGTACTGATGGGGTGGGTCAGTGAGGGCGAGCTGAATAACGGTGGATATTCGTCGATGACCTGCCCGAATTCGTTGATTGCGCGGATGTAGCTCTTTTCCTGAAAGAGAGAGACCAGTACAGCGTTTCTTTCGCGGACAATTTTATCGATGTACCAAAGAGTGTCAGTAGATTTTGGCGCTTTTAGCTGTGTACCCCATCCGCCGTCACCTATATAAAGGGTCCCGTCCGGATCGACTTTATTCGCCTTGATTCGGGGTGTTCGTTTGTACACGTGATCATGAAACTCAAAAGCCATCGGGACATGGTACCGGTCGAATAAGGGTGTCCAGTATTTTCGAACCCGCATGGACGTTTTCTGATCAAAAGGTTTCACTGAAGGATAACCCGGGACATGATACGCGGGAAATACATGGGGCCTGTTTTTTCGTTGACGAAGTGTCTTTTTGAGCCACTTGGTTTGTTCCCCGTCAATGCGATTGGAATGGTCAGAATCCAGCGCGATAATGGTCAGGTAATCTCCAAAATCCAATGCGCGGTATCCCGGTTGCCCAGGGAAGGCCAGGAGTTGATAAAAGAATGGGGCTATCGCCTGCCGGGTGGAATCATTGTCCCAGTATTTTTCATCGAGATTTCCGATGCTTTGATTCGTTTCATGATTGCCTATGGTTACCACAATAGGAATAACATTCCCATCGTCATCGATTAAAGTGTTTTTGATGGCATCAAACCACTCATACCATCGCCAAACCTCATCAGGCTTACCATCTGCATAGGCCAGGTCGCCACCCCAGAAAATGAAATGGGGATGATACTGTAAGATCAATTTGTTCGTGCGTTCCATCCATATTTTTCGGGCTTCGTGGCCGCGGTCGAACGTATCGCCTCCGACTACGAATAACAGGGGCTCTCGGTCAATGGCGGTCGGCATGGTCCGGAAGTAATAGGTTCGATTGTATTCCCCGATCCGGAATGCATACCGGGTGTCGGGTTGCAAGCCGGTAAGTTCTTTTCTCAGGATAGTGCGGTCCGAATGTGGAAAATCAAGTGCTACGGCGGTTGTGGTTTGCCACTCTTTATCTTCATTTGCTTTCTTGTAGTGGACTATCGGTGTAGCGGATGGTGCGGTGAGTTCATGCCAGTCGATAACCATGGTCGTCGTTGGGTCCTTTTTCCAGGTCAGATACAAGGCCAGTGGTTCTTCCTGACTCTCCGCGATCGGGATCAGCGATATACAGAAAATGGCCACGAATGAAAGTCGGAGTAGACATCTGCTGGACAGGGCGTTGAGGTATGATGCCATAGCTTTTTGAGTTTAAAATCGCATTAAAATACTAAACCGGAGATTTTTCTCGAACATATATAATCAGATTCTTCATCCCCCATGGGGTATCTGCGTTTGTATTGGTTTTTATCTTGAGGTGCCGAACCAACGAATCCGAGTTAATAGCCACTGTGTTGGTGCCGGGATGACCGGTATCTTCGGCAGTGGTTTCCCAGTGTTGGCCATCAGCTGACACCAATATTGTGAAGGATTCCGGGTATTCTGACTTCCCGCTATCAAACTGGATTTCAGCCACTCGAACCGGCTCGGGGAATGTGATGTGGTACCACGAATCTGGTGATTGTTTCTGTTCCGTTCGCCACCCTTTGAATGAGAAAGCGTAGCGGGGATCTCTTGTAGAACCTACACCACGCAGGGCTGTACTACTCGCCGTCACTCGTTGAATGTGCTGAGCTGGCATTGGCCGGGGTACTTCCTGGATCAGCTCGGCATAGGGATATGGGTTTTTCCTATTTTTTGTTTGAGCTCTGACTTGCGCAATGTAATCGGGATACACAAAGCTCGCTTTATTGCCAAAATCATTGCGAATATAAGAAATCACGGAGGCGATGTAGGTATCATCATTGCTATCCATGGCGATCATCAGGCTTTCATATTCGCGGCCGTCGATAGCGCCGGTCAGACCGTGGAGAAGGACTTTCGCCGCGTATTCGGGGTGACCGGTGATGTTGGGCGAACCAGAAAAAGCAGGAGCGATGATATCTTGACCACCGGTACCGGATGGGGTTCCGAGCCCTTTCTTGCCGTGACATGTAGCACAAAATCCATCGAATATTTTTTTTCCGGCATCGTAGAGCGCTAACTCTTCCTTGGTGAATTGGCTGGATTTTAGTTTTTTATTTTCTGCGTGGTTTTTCAAGAGTTGGTCACCGACCACTTGCACACCCTTTTCGGGCCGGGTTTCCATGGCTTCTTGCACGTGATTCGGGGTGTTGTCTATATCCAGAATCGACAGGGTCTGCATGGCCTGGATCACCACATTTACGTCCGGATCCTTCAATAACTTCAGGTAATGATTTTCCAGGGACGATTGTCCGTATTTGTATAGCGATTCGCTGGCGCGCAATGCTTGTTTGCGGATCATCGGACTGGCGTCCTGCATCAGCAGGACGGTTTGTTCCAGGGGAAGTGCCCGAAGCCCTTCCAGTGTCCAAATGGCATGAATGCGTGCTAATTCGTTGGTGTCATGCAGCATCATTTCTTCCAGCTGTGCTACCACAGAATGGTCCTGACGCAGGATCAACAGTTGCTGCGCTTTGTCCCGCCACCAACCATTGGGATGGCTGAGGTGTTCGACCAATGTACTGGAAGGTTCATCAAACATTCTTGGCTGTTCTTTACTTCGGTCCATGCCGTCATAAGTTAACCGCCAGATGCGGCCGTTTCTAATGATGTCATCCATCTGATATTGCTGAATTTTCGTTCGCAGATAACTACCATCCTGGGTCCAGGTGCCCTCCTGGATGATTCCCCGGTACATATCGACGATATACATGGTGCCATCCGGTGCGGTGGCTATATCCACGGGACGAAATAGGGGGTCGGTCGACTGGATGAATTCGGACTGATTCTCAATGTGAGCATTTTGGATGTAGGTCAGACCTTCTCGTTTGGAGGAATGGACCTGACGGATAATACGGGCCACGGGTTCGCCGTAGAAGTAATTTCCCTGCAATTCCCGGGGGAGGCGATCTCCTCTGAACACGTCATTACCGGCAGCACCGGTCACATTGGATAAAGAACCATCCGGTTTGACCTCCCGCATGCCAGGTTCAAAATCGGCCAGTCGCACCAGGCTGTACGGTACCCGGAAGCCGTCCTCATATTGGCCCTTGACATCGTAATTGCCATATACGATGGGAAATTGAAAATTGGCTGGAACGCCGCTCGCCCCACCTTGCATCCAGATGAGTCCATAGTCATCCTGAGTGACTCCCCATTGACCATGCGGGTGACCGGATCGCTCCTGGATTACCCCTTCCGGGGTCCATCGTATGCGTTTGGCATTGTAGGTGCTGTACATCCAGTTGTCCATCGCCCAGGTGAGAAAACTGGTTTGATGTTCGACGTTGCCGGACCGGCCCAACCCGCTGGCAAACAACTCTTTTTTATCAGCTTTTCCGTCTCCGTCCGTGTCGGTATATTTGTATACCTCATCCTCATTGGACTCCATGGAGAGGATGGTGTTGGGACCGAAAGGGACGACAAACCGCGGAAAAACGAGGCTATCCAGGAAAACCACGCCCTTGTCATAGGTTCCGTCCTGGTTTGTATCTTCCCACCTGGAAATGCGACTCACCGGCATTAATTCATCGGTGGCATCGATGTCCTGCATGTAGGTGCGGAGTTCCAGTACATACATGCGGCCATTTCCATCAAATTGGATGGCGGCGGGTTCTATGATCTGGGGTTCCGTCAAGACAGGAGTAAGTTCGTAGCCCGGTTGAAGTACAAATGATTTTAGTTCTTCCTGTGGTGAGACCGGCACGACGGGTGATTTTGGACTGAGGTCGATGCCTTTCCATCGAGGAGAGGTTGTGTCTGCATCAGGTGGTAAAGCGATGACGGGATAGGGTGGTTCAGATCTCGAGGGATCCACATGGTATGCTGGTTCTTTAAGCTCACCGGTGGTATTGTTCTGGCAGGAATTGAATGTAAATAGACTGGTCGAAAACAACAGTATCAGCTTGGTTATACGGTTCATGTGTTCTTGAATGATGAAATGATTGGATTGCTAAATTAAAAAAATACTGTGATATTCTTCAATCCGTGTTGTAAGTTGAAACCTATAGTGAAACTTTGCGCTGAGTGCATACGAACCGCACTTGTGGATGGTATTGTAGTTGAGGGGGCTTAGTCGGTTTGTGTACTAAGAAAAAAGAGTGGAATAATCCGGTGGTAAGGGGAGGGTATTTGAGAATCGGAATAAAAAGGAAGTAGACCCACAAGGACTCGAACCTTGACTGACGGTACCAAAAACCGGAGTGCTACCATTACACCATGGGTCTATCCATTTTGCCCGAAGGCGGTGCAAATTTAATAATTATTTTTGGATATAAGAAATAACTGTGGTGAATTTTTTAAGCTTCTTGCAAAAACAGCAAGGGCGCAGATCTGGTGTAGGGTGTTGGCAGGATGAGGTATATCCAGGTTTGGAGAAAAAGGTTGGCGAGAATGTGAAAATATATTTATGTCGAAATATTCGACATTTGGTAAAAAAAGCAGATATTTGGAAAGGAATACAGGCCGGAACAAACGCTTTGATTTGGAAGAGCGGCCGTGCCGAAAATGATTTGACGATAAGTGCTATGTTTGACCGTGCGATTGTACATATGGATCTGGATTCTTTTTTTGTTTCCGTGGAGCGGTTGCGAAACACCTCCCTGGAAGGCAAACCGCTGTTGATTGGGGGGATAAGCAGCCGGGGCGTGGTGGCATCCTGTAGTTATGAAGCGCGTCGCTTTGGAGTTCATTCTGCGATGCCGATGAAGACGGCGCTGCGGTTGTGTCCTCAGGCGATTGTCATGCGGGGGGATATGGATGAATATTCGAAGTACTCCCGGCTGATCACGGATGTGATCCGGGAAGAAGCGCCCGTATTTGAGAAGTCATCGATCGATGAATTTTACCTTGATATTAGCGGAATGGACCGTTATTTTGGATGTTTCAAATGGACGAAAGAACTGCGTCAGAAGATCATCCGGGAATCGGGGTTGCCCATCTCGTTTGGATTGTCTGTGAACAAACTGGTCTCAAAAATCGGTGCCGGCGAAGTCAAGCCCAACGGGGAGAGTCAGGTTGCGAAGGGCGCCGAGCGCGAGTTCATCGCGCCGTTGTCGACTCGCAAGATTCCGGGGATCGGCAAGGAAACGTACAAGAAACTGAGTTTTATGGGCGTGCGACAGGTGCGGACTTTGCGTGAAGTGCCCGTACGTTTGCTGGAACGGGAGTTTGGCAAGCACGGCCGTCAGCTCTGGAGCAAAGCCAATGCGATCGATCCTTCGGAGGTCATTCCCTATACAGAACAAAAGTCGATTTCCAAGGAGCGGACCTTTTCCGATGACACACTGGATATTCAGTTTGTACGGCATAAAATCATGAGCATGGTGGACGACCTGGCTTTTGAACTGCGTCAGAAGAACCAGATGACGGGCGTGGTGACAATCAAGATCCGGTATGCCGATTTCAATACCTATACCCGTCAGAAGAAAATTCCTTATACGGCGAATAATAAAGTGCTGGTTGATCACTTGCTGGAATTATTCAAAAAACTGTACCAGCGCCGCCAGCTGATCCGGTTGATCGGTGTGAAATTTGGTGGATTGGTGCATGGAAGTGATCAACTCTCGTTGTTTGATGATACCATGCGGGATATTCAGTTGCTGGAGCAGATGGATCACATCCGGGAACGGTTTGGTACGGGGGCTATTCACCGGGCGTCGTCGTTATGATTTTTTGAGTTCCTGGCGGATATTTTCTACATGTTGTGGAGTGACTTCGGCGACCCTGCTGATAAATGAATTGTCAAAACCTTCCTGAATCAAGTTTTTTATGGTTAGATATTTTCCTTTTTCCATGCCTTTTTCCATGCCTTTCACCATTCCCTCTTCCAGCCCCTTATCCATCAATTGCATGATGTAATTCTTTGTTCTGTCGGCTGTGGGCCATATAGTGTCTTCAAATTTTTGCATTATTTTTTTCTTTTGATCTTTGAACAAGTCGAATAAATAAACATAATAGGATAGGTTGTCTGAAGATTCCCTGTGGATTCCAATTTACTGAGATATTCAAAAATATCCTCTGCAATATGTTATTTGGTCTGCGACCCTTCACCGGGTCGGTAAATCTGTGTATGCAAATACTAATAAAATGGGACCTCTCTGAGGTCCGCTTACCCTCACCACCGACATGTTGTGGTAAAAATATCATGATTTAACACCTTAGGCTGTTAGTTGAAACACCGAACGTGATTGACCCGTTTGCGGGTCACAGTTTATTAGTAAATGGGGTAAGAAAAGATTCGACCTCAGAGAGGTCGCAATGTTGGCCTTCGCCAAACGGACGATATACCCGATTCGCTTTCAAAAAATTCGTATTAACATCCTTTATGATTTTATTGGGAATACTCCATTGGGAATCATCGTCGTCTATGTGAACGGATGATGGTATCAATTTTTGATCACATAAAAACAAGTCGCTATGAAAAAGCAATGGATGTTCGCAATATTAATGATACTCTTCGGATGGACGGCTTCTCAGGCCCAAAGTTCTGTTTCACAGAGTAATATAAACTATGGATTGGGGGGTGGAATTGGGATGTCTCACTTCATATGGGAGGGAATAGGTGCTTCATTGGACGACCTGGGGGTACTCAGTAATGATCCGATCGTAGCCTACGGAGTTCATGGATACATCGGAATCAGACCTTCACATCGGTTTGGTCTGTCCTTCGAACCCGGTTATAGCCGTCGCGGTGGGAAGGTGGGTTTGCTTCCAGAGGTGGTACCGGTAGATGCAACCTGGAAAATGGACTACATTCAGCTACCTGCCCTGCTGGACTTTTATGTAACGGATCGAATCAGTGTCTCCGCCGGACCGGAACTGGCTTGGCGTGTGAATTCCAATGCGGAGTACCTCGGCGTGGTATCCGCTTCATTGGATCAGAAATTTTCCGCTGGTATTCTGGCTGGTATTCAGGTTGCGATCCACGATAACGTGGAAGTGGGCGTGCGGTACCACCGGGCTTTGACATCCGCTGCATCCATCGATTTGCCTGGTATCGGAGCATGGATCAAGCCCAAGTTGTCCTTGAAAAACCAGTATGTGCAGGTTATGGCCCGGTACCGGTTATAAGAGCTCAAAGCAGAAAAGCTCAAAGGGTCAAGCTGAAAGCTTAAAGGGGAAAGCAGAAAAGCTCAAAGGGGAAAGGTGGAAGAGGAAATGAGTAAGGAGTGTAGGGTAAGAATGTTTTAGGCATCAAGCGGGGCGGCGCACGGACAACCAACTATGGGGTAGACCGCCGCTGTTTTTAGCAAAGAGTACTTATGATGTGCTTATAACTAACTGGATTAGGAAGATCCTGCTTCCAGAGTAAAAGAAAGTGTGGCCCAATTACTTAAGCGCAGCGTTTCGGCCGTATAACTACGAACGACAAATGACGCATTACAAACTAAGGACGTAGATATTATCTTCAAAAAACAAAAGTCCCCAACGAGTTGGGGAGAAAATGTGGTCGGATTTGTTGAGTCCCCATAGAGAAGGCAGATTGGTATGATCTCCATAGGGATTCAGCAGTCTTTTATTCTGACCGATGAATTAATTTTCAAACATATTCCAGGAGTTTTGATTACGATGATACCGTAGAATATGCTATGTGATGTCCGCACCCCAAACCACAAACTACAAACCCCAAACCACAATCTACCTCAATGAATGTGAAAAAAGAATGAAGCAATACCGGTGGCGATGAGAATCACCCCGGCAATGATTCCGGAAGAATGCTCCAGCCAATGCCAGTTCCGATTGAGTTTTTCCAATCCCTGATGGACGATGTAGACCCAGGTGAGCATGCCAGCTAATGTAACCACGATGTAGAGCAGAGACAACCATACCGTAAGCATCCAGCTGTGTTGGCCAGCCATGATATAAAGCGCCTCAATTTCCAGGCAAGGGCTGAAAAACATGGCAATGACGATAATCTTAATCTGTTGTCGGGTGGTTTTGGGATTGCCCTCCTGGTCGATGCTAAAATGATGGTGGTGATAGTGTTGATAGATGAAATAAATACCCAAAGCCACGAGCAGAGCCGGACTGATCCAATGGGTCCACTTTTCAAAATCCTTGGATAGCTGAAAACTGAGAAAGCTGATCAACAGCCCGATTAATACCGTGCTAAGCACGTGCGCGCCCCCTGCTATGGCAGTGATATTCAGGGTTTTGGACAAACCCCACTGTTCTTTTTTGGATAAGGTTACCAGTGGAATCCAGTGATTGGGAATCACCGCATGCAACACGGATAGTACTAAGCCACTCAGTAAAATTGAAATCATAGAACGTAAATGTATGAGAAAGTTCTTTTGTTCTCAGGATTTCGATTTTCTTTCTTTATATTTAGTATTTTTCAAAAGTATAAAACAGATATTTTATGAACCGAAAAATACGAATGGGTATGGTCGGAGGAGGCCCCGGAGCCTTTATCGGAGACGTACATCGTATGGCGTCCAGGCTGGATGGCCAGATTGAACTGGTGTGTGGCTCTTTTAGTTCGAGCCCCGAGAAATCGAAGATCACAGGTCGGGAGCTATTTTTGCCCGAAGACCGGGTCTATGATACCTTCCAGGAAATGATCGAAAAGGAAAAAGAACTTCCCGAAGGAGAGCGGATGGATTGCGTCAGTATCGTGACCCCCAACCACCTTCATTTTTTACCTGCTAAGCTGGCGCTTGAAAATGGTTTTCATGTGATCTGCGATAAACCGCTAACGCGGACACTCGAAGAAGCTGAAGAGCTGGAGCGATTGGTGGAAGAAACCGGACTTATATTGGCGCTCACGCATACCTATACCGGTTATCCCATGGTGAAGCAAGCCAGAGATATGGTGAAAAATGGGGATATCGGTACGGTCCGGAAGGTTTATGTCGAGTACCCACAAGGGTGGATGACGGAGAAAATAGAAGAAACCGATTCCAAGCAGGCCAGTTGGCGGATCGATCCCTCAAAATCCGGAATCGCCGGAGCGATGGGTGATATCGGGACCCACGCGGAAAATCTGGCAGAATATATTACCGGTCAAAGAATCAGCGAACTGTGTGCTGATCTGGATACGGTGGTTGAGGGTCGGGTACTGGATGACGATGGCAGTGTTCTGCTCCGCATGGATGGCGGTGCGACCGGAGTTCTGACTGCCAGTCAGGTGGCTGCCGGGGAAGAAAACAGCTTGTCTATACGGGTTTATGGAACGAAAGCCGGACTGGAATGGCATCAGATGGAGCCCAATAGTCTTTACGTCAAATGGCTGGACAAGCCGATGGAAGTATATCGCACCGGTGTGGGGGATTTGTATGACAGTGCGACTGCCCATACCAGGGTGCCAGCCGGTCACCCGGAAGGATATTTGGAAGCTTTTGGTAACCTTTACCGCAATTTTGCGAAGTGCATCCAAGCCCGGCTCCAGGGGGAGGAACCCGATGAGCAGTACCAGGATTTTCCAACGGTTTCTGATGGGGTCCGGGGTATGAAATTTTTGTACAAGGTCGTCGAAAGCGGGAAGAGTACGCAAAAATGGACCTCGTTTGATGATTAATTTTTGGAGCTTTAATCCCAATTTGTTCTACGGGCTAGCTCGCGGGGAATAAGACGCCGAGCGTACCTGGTTAGGACAACGTGGTTTGCGCACCGGAACAATCCCTCTGGAAATAAATCAATTTTATTAACTAAATTATTTAAAAGAAAACATGAAAAATATTAAAGGACCTGCCATATTTTTGGCGCAGTTTGCGTCCGATGAATCCCCTTACAATTCCTGGCGATCTATATGCAATTGGGCAGCATCCCTGGGGTACAAAGGGGTGCAATTACCTACTTTTGTGCCCAGTCTGATCGATCTCGAAAAAGCCGCCACTAGTAAAGATTATTGCGATGAACTAAAAGGAATAGCCAACGAAGAAGGGATTGTTATTACTGAATTGTCGACCCATCTTCAGGGGCAGTTGGTGGCTGTCAATCCCGCCTATGATGAGCTTTTCGATGGTTTTGCACCCCCCGAGCACCGGGGGAATCCCAAAGCGCGGACCGAATGGGCCATCCAACAACTGAAGTGGGGAGCCGCCGCCAGCCGCAATCTGGGCATTGATGTCCATGGAACCTTTTCCGGGGCATTGATCTGGCAGACGGTGTACCCATGGCCCCAGCGACCACAAGGTCTCGTGGACACCGCTTTCAACGAACTGGCCAGACGCTGGAAACCCATTTTGGATGTATTTGATGAACACGGGGTAGATGTGTGTTATGAACTGCATCCTGGGGAAGATCTCCACGATGGATTGACCTTTGAACGGTTTTTAGAGGCGGTGGATGATCATCCGCGCGCGAATATTTTGTATGATCCTTCCCATTTTATTCTTCAACAACTTAAGTATCTGGATTTTATCGATATTTATCACGAGCGGATCCGAATGTTTCATGTGAAGGATGCCGAATTCAATCCGACCGGAAAGGCCGGGGTCTATGGCGGATACGCTGGCTGGGTAGACCGACCCGGGCGATTCCGTTCCCTGGGCGATGGACAAGTGGATTTTAAAGGCGTATTTACGCGGCTATCGCAGTATGGCTATGATGGATGGGCTGTGCTGGAGTGGGAAGACTGCATCAAATCCGGTGAACAGGGTGCGGCTGAGGGAGCCCCCTTTATTGCCGATCACATCATCGAAGTGACCGATAAAGCATTTGATGATTTTGCGGGTGGCGAACCGGATGAAGAGTTGAACCGAAGAATTATCGGGTTGTAAACCGAAAGATAAGCTTTCTAAAGCCTGGTGGTTTTTCGGAATCACGGGGCTTTTTTTATACTTTTTTTTGCGATCAGAGTGTTTAATTGTTCTGATTGTAACCGAAAAAACAATAAAATGGCTCTGAAATTTAAGATGAATCGCAAAGGCTGGCTGGCTGTTTTCGCCGGGCTATTGCTTTTTGCAGCGTGTGAATCCGATCCGGTGCTGACCGGTGACGAAGTATCTTATGCGGGGGATATTCGCCCTCTGATCGATCAAAATTGTACCTTCTCCGGGTGCCATGGTGCTGGTTCCGTGCAGTTTGAATTGCTGACTTACAATCAGGTCAAACTGAAAGCCGCTGCCATTAGACGGGAAGTGTGGGAACTGCAGAACATGCCCAAGGACCGGACCATGTCACTGGAAAAAAGAGAGAAATTTAAAGACTGGGTGGATGCTGGCGCACCGAATAATTAGATGGTAGTTGGGTCGCTGCGCTTTGGGTCGTTGGGACGCTTCGCTGTTGGGACACTTCGCTTTTGGTCGTTGGGACGCTACGCTGTTGGTACGCTCCGCCTCCCTACTTCGTCACGGGAGGTAAACTTTGGGGCGTTGGCGATTGGGTACGCTGCGCTATTGGGTCGCTGCGCTTTAGTACCCTCCGCTGCGGGGGCAGATCAACCATTTATCATCTACCATTAACCATCAACAATCACCCATCCACCATTAACCATCAACAATTCATCATCAACTATCATTTGATAGCATCCAAAAATTCCCGCCTCATCGTATGGTCTGAAAATTGACCGGAATAATCCATCGTAATGGTGGTGCTGGCCATATCTTCGATCCCGCGGGTGGCAACACAAAAGTGCTTGGCATCGACCATCACGATTACATCCTCCGTATTGAGGTCCTTTTTGAGTTCTTCCAGGATTTGCCGGGTCATCCGTTCCTGAACCTGCGGCCGCCGGGCAAAGAAATCCACGATCCGGTTGATCTTTGAAAGACCGATAACCGTACCATTGGAGATGTAGCCCACGTGTGCTTTTCCGACCACGGGTAAAAAATGATGTTCACAGGTGCTATTGACGGTAATGTCCTTTTCGATGATAAATTTATCGTATTGATACTTGTTGTCAAACAGGGACATCTTGGGTTTATTCTCCGGGTTCAAACCATAGAAAATCTCTTTGACAAACATTTTGGCCACCCGATACGGTGTACCTTTCAAGCTGTCATCAGAAAGATCCAGGCCCAGCGTGTCCATGATTTCGCCAAACTTATCAGCAATGATGTCCATCTTCTCCTCATCACTCAGGTCAAAAGCCCCTTTTTTGAGTGGCGTGTCAATGCTGGTCGATTGATGGGTCTCCCCAAGCTCTTCAAACGCCGCTTTCAATAACGTCGTGTTTTCTTCTTTTTTCATAATCCAGTTTCCGTGATTACTGCCATTCTGCTACTATTATTTATCCAGATGGTCAGGCGAATTCAACGCCACAGGAGCTATTAATGTTCAATTATTGAGAAAATTTACGCTTTGGCCTCCTGTTCGATTACTTTGTTTTTCGTCCCGTTTTCTTCTTTTTAAATTGAGGTTCATATTTTTTATTGTAAAAAAGCAAAACCACCCCAATGATGACAAAGGGTATGCTGAGCAACTGTCCCGTTGATAAACCCAGATTAAATAACGATTCGATGCCCCCCTGGCTGCTCTTGAAATACTCTGTAAAAAATCGGGCCGACCACAATAGAATCATAAACCAACCAAAAATGTAGCCCAGTTGTTTGCGCTTATCCGTCTTCCAGTACAAGTAATAAAGAAAAAAGAAGATAAACAGGTAACAGATCGATTCATAAAGTTGAACGGGATGGCGTGGAATATCATCGACCAGGGCAAACTTAAAGGCCCAGGGAACGTCTGCCGGTTTTCCGATAATCTCGTGATTCATCAGGTTTCCAATCCGGATAAAAACCCCCGCAAATGTTACCGGAATCACGATCCGGTCTACGATCCACAGGTAGGGTGTCTTGCTTACTTTTTTGGAAAACAACCACAAAGCAATTAATATACCGATTGCACCGCCATGAGATGCCAGACCACGGTATCCGATAAACTGGAACTCGGGTTCAAAACGGACCGGTAAAATAATCTCCAGCGGGTGCTGAGAAAAATAGTCCCAGTCATAAAAGAAACAGTGGCCCAGTCGTGCACCAAGAATGGTGGCGATCACCATATACATCAGTAGACTGTCCAGCCATTCCAAG
Source organism: Membranihabitans marinus (assembly GCF_019802045.1). Taxonomy (GTDB): domain Bacteria; phylum Bacteroidota; class Bacteroidia; order Chitinophagales; family Saprospiraceae; genus Membranihabitans; species Membranihabitans marinus_A. The sequence goes on from NZ_JAHVHU010000001.1 coordinate 127,333, forward strand.
TCGGCCCCTTCGCGCTTGAAAATGCGCTTCATCATAAAATAACCCACAATGAAGCCGATCGCAAAGCAAACACTGTACCATCGGATAAAACCCCACTGTGGACTAACCGTCCAATCGATATATGCCAACATAAGTCTGTTCTATTTAGGGCAAATGTAAGAAAATTAAGCTTCTTGTAAGGAATAATTGTTGGGACGCTGCGCTGTTGGTCGTTGGGACGCTGCGCTTTGGGACGCTCCGCTGTTGGGACGCCTCCCTACTATGTGACGGGAGGTAAACTTCACTGTTGGGGTGCTCTGCTATTAGGGCGCTGCGCTGTTGGTAGTTGGACTATGTTTTTTTACAGAACTTCCTTGGTCAAATATCCCACATGAACTTTCTGCACTAAGAGTCCACGGTCGGTGGTCTTCGGTCATTAGAACGCTGTTAGGGCTCTGATTTATGTGTTGATGTTTAATATTGGTTTTTACTTGGGCTGCCCACCAGATTCGTGGCATTGAATATGATTGTCAGCTCATGATTTCCTCGATGGACCAATCCTGAGGGATGGTGGCGGAAGAAAGCTGTGGCGAAAGCCTGGAGGGTGAGCGAGGTGGCTTACGCCTGACCAGCTCGGCCCGGACAATACCACGTGGTGGTTAAACCCCATCCGGTTGAGGCCAATCAAATGAGCGACACCGCTCGCGTTAATGAACGAAGGCGTGGCTTACTAATATCAAGGTTGTGAATCTGATTCGTGTACTCTGTGACCGCGCTGCGGTCAAAAGAATTTTATGATCCGGTTGCTAATAAACTGGGACCGCTCTGCGGTCGTGTTTACGGGATTAAACCGGGCTTTCCCCCTACTGATTTTGGGATCGGCAAGCCTGTGGGGTAGGCATGTGTGCGAGAAGGATTACCGAGCCCTGTTCTAGTAAAGTTGCTGCGTTTTGCTACCTCCATGCCTCCTCCCTACTCCGTCACGGGAGATAAACTTCGCGACGAGAGGTAAATTTCGCTGTTGGTACGCCTCCCTACTACGTGACGGGAGGTAAACTTCGCTGTTGGGACTCTATGTTATTGGGACGGTATGCTTTGGGGCGCTGGTGCTTTGGTTCATAGTTTCCTACCCATGGGCGGTAGCTGCCGGCACGAATATTTTACGTATGGATCGTTATCTCAGGTCTGAAATCCGGTTCATACTTCATATTATAGAACAAAAGAATGATCCCAATAATGACAAATGGAATACTCAATAGCTGACCGGTTGATAATCCAAGGTTAAACAAGGTCTCAAATCCACCCTGGCTTCGCTTGAAAAATTCCATAATAAACCGGGCTGTCCACAACAGGATCATAAACCAACCGAATATGTACCCCAACTGTTTACGTTTCTCCGTTTTCCAATAAAGGTAATATAGAAAAAAGAAAATGAAGAGATAGGAAATCGATTCATACAGTTGAACCGGATGCCGCGGAATATCATCCACCAATTCAAATTTAAAGGCCCAGGGTACTGTTGTTGGTGTGCCGATAATTTCATGATTCATGAGATTGCCTAGCCGGATAAACATTCCGGCCAGGGTTATCGGAATGACGATCCTATCGAGTATCCAGAGATATGGCGTTTTACTGACCCTCCGTGAGAATAGCCATAAAGCAATTAAAATACCAATAGCTCCTCCGTGTGAAGCCAAACCACGAAATCGTTGGAATCGAAACTCAGGCTCAAACTGGAAGGGGAGAATAATTTCCAATGGATGCTGTGAAAAGTAGTCCCAGTCATAAAATACACAGTGACCTATTCGTGCACCAAGAACAGTAGCGATGACCAGGTAAAGCAACAGAGGTTCGAGCCAATCTGTGTTCGCACCTTCCCGCTGAAATATCCGTTTCATAATAAAAAACCCAATAATAAAGCCGGCTGCAAAGAATACATTGTACCATTGAATGAAAAGAAATAAATTGGGGTCGACATTCCAGTCTATATATGCAAGCATTCTTGTTTTTTGTGATGAGATTCTAAAGGTATAGAAATAGAACGTAAAATTATTGAATCTACTTTGAAAAGTCAAAGATCATTGAATTTTCGCCATGGGTATCCCGATGGGTAATTTAGGCGCCTCGAACCCGCCTTAGGCTGGGAGATTTATGAAAGGCAATGATCTATGGAATATCGTCTTCTGGGGATTAAAAAGCGATACATTTTCTGTAGTGATCTTAAAAATAAATAGTCATATTACAGTGGTTTGGTAATTTAATCAAAAAGTCCGCATCGCGGACGACAGCTCCGATAGCTATCGGAGAGCCAGGGTCGTGAGACCCTGGGAAAAGAAGTCGTGCAATTTGAGTCCCTTTGGGGACGACAGAAGTAGAAAGATTGTTTGAAGTCCAATCTGGTCAGGGCGCTGTGAAAATTAAAGACAAAAAACTACAGACCTTACCGAACCAGCTGCTCCTGAAGATCTTCCAACGCATCTACAAACCGGCCAAAGACCAGCTCATGATCCGCCACCGCTTTTTCCAACCCGGCCTGATCCTTTTCCTCGATGTAATACCGCAAGCCCGGCAGCATCCAGGCCGCATACCCACTGTACGGATCCGAAGTGGCATAGGCTGACCGGTACCACGAACCAAAAGGAAGACCCTCCGGTAATAGAAATTGACGTTCCAGCTGGATGAGTAGATGGTTAATCGCTTTTTGGTTCTGACCAGAGCTGTACGATCGCATCAAGGAATCGATGGCATGTCCACGCTCTGTCATGGTCTGGACCTGAGCCAGAAGGGGTTTCAATACGTCGGAATCTAGTTGTTGGTCTTCTGCCCGTTGCTTTATTTTGTTCAGATGGCCGTTCAGATCGATACCGTATTGACCCACTCCATAAGGAATCAAATCCTGTTCGGATAATTCCAGGGTGATGAGTCCCAATACTTTTGCCAGCGTGGGGCCATTCTGATAGGTGGAATCCCCGAACAGATCGAACCAGTACAGGTCATCGTAGTTCGAATGATAAAGGGTCGGACTCCACATGTTGCCACCCATACTCGGAATGGCCAGATGGGAATAGAACCCCAAATGGTCTGAGCCGCCGCCCAGGTTTCCAATGGCCGGATCCTCTTTATTACTTCCTTTCCAGTGCGACCACACGGTCTCTGAGCCCTCCATATAGGGTGATTCTTTGGTAGCTGCTTTGATCAGTGGTTTTAGTGATGGGGAGCTGGCTGCGCTGAAAAGCGTACCTGCGCACGCGGCATCCGCATTGAGGTAAGCCACTGCATTCGCACTCAATTCGTCTTTGAGCTGTTCGACCCACTCCGCCGAACCCAGAATACCGTATTCCTCCGCATCCCAGTGCGCAATTAGAATACTTCGCCGGGGTCGAAAACCCTGTTCGATCATTTTTCCAATGGATTCTGCGAGAGTCAGCAACATGGCTGAACCACTATTGGGATCGGTGGTCCCATACCCCCAGGCATCATAATGACATCCCAGGACAATCCATTCATCGGGGAATTCTTCTCCGGTGAAGGTTCCCACGATATTTTGTATCCGAACCTGACCTCGCGGTTGATTTACCTTAAGACGGACTGTTAGAGCTGACTTTGAAGTGAGTCGATAGGTGAAAGGCAATCCGCCTTGCCAGGCCCCGGGAACGGGTTGTCCGTCCATTCGTTCCAGAATCTCCCGAGCGGCCCGGTATCCAATCGGTGTGACCGGAATGGTGCATAGATCCACATCATCCGGATCGAGCCGGTCTGGAGAAGCCGGATCATCCAAGGGTAGGGCCGGCTCGAACGGTGTCAAAGGATCCCCCGTATAAGGGAGGGTCAGTACCGAACCGCGTTGGATAGTACTCCCATTGTAATACCGTCCTTCGGGAAAGGTCAACCCTTTTACATACCCCGCATCCTTGGGGTCGGAAAAAATGATCAAACCGGCAGCCCCATATTTCTCTGCAAAATAAGCTTTGTACCCCCGGAAATTCCCGCCATACCGCGCCAAAACGATTTTTCCTTCGATGGAAATGCCCATTTCATCGAGTTTTTCAAAATCTTCTTTTCGGCCGTAATTTGCATAAACCACTTCGCCGGTCACATCGCCAGACCCCGAATAGGCATTCCATCCGATGTCCAGATCGGGACTGTGGCTGTATGGATCTTCCGGTATGATATCTTCCTGAATGGATAACGGTTGACGAACGGGTTCGATCAGGCTGACCGTCACCTTCCCCGGGCCCAACGGCATATAAGTGTCGTACGGGTATTCCTGCACCGTCATGCCGGCGGCTTCCATGGTTTGGGACAGGTAATCGGCCACTTTTCGGTTGGCTGGTGTGCCTGCCCGATGTGGTGTCGAAGCCAATCGCGTCAGATGTTCCCGAAACTGTTCCGGTTGGGGCAACTGAAGAAATTCTTTTTTAGTTTCCGCATCCAGCTGAAGTGTTTGAGCGTCAACCACACAGGGTGTTCCGATCAACGACCACAGCACACACAAACCGATGGCCAGATCTGCAACAGATATCTTTTTCATACCATCATTCCTCTTCAGAAATATCCTCGCTCTCCTCTGTGTCACGCTCTTCCTCTTTCTCACTGTTCTCCTCAACCTCAGCCTCATCCTCAACCTCCTCTTCCTCCAAATAGCCATTTTCATTGAGGTAGGTAAACCAGGCAACGATCTTTTTGATGTCGCTGGCGTAAACCTTGGATTGGTCGTGATCCGGGATGACTTCGGTAAAATACTCTCTCAGATCAGCTTTGTTCATCCCTTCCGTCGGTGGGTTGTCTTTCATCCGGGCAAACACATCCTCCAGGGGGAGCGCATCCGAATCCGTGTAAATGGCGATGGACTCCAGTGGAGAAAACTGATAGCTCCGGGCCGAAAGAAATTTCTTCTGGCCCGTCTTCACAGATTCGGCGACGATGCCTGTTTGTTTGGTGGCGATCAGCCGGTACAGACCCGGCAAGCCACTCACTGACATTAATTCTTTGATTTTCATATTTTATTGTTCTTTTCGCATTTGGGGGAAAAATATAACTTCCTGGATGGAAGATTGGTTGGTAAGCAACATGGTCAACCGGTCAATACCGATGCCCAGGCCGGATGTCGGTGGCATACCATATTCCAGCGCACGGAGGAAATCTTCATCCATACCCATGGCTTCTTCATCTCCACGCTCCGCCAGCCGAAGCTGTTCCACGAATCGTTCGCGCTGATCGATCGGATCATTGAGCTCGGAATACGCATTGGCGATTTCTTTCCCGTTTACAAACAGTTCAAAACGTTCGACCAGTCCTTCTTTTTCCCGGTGTTTTTTGGCCAACGGGGTCATTTCGATCGGGTAATCGATGATGTACGTGGGCTGAATCAGATTTTTTTCAACCAGTTCACCAAACAATTCATCGATCAGCTTCCCTCGGCCCATCGAAGCGTCCACTTCCAGGTGTCGTTTTTTACATTCGGCTCGGATTTCATCCTCGTCCATGTGCTCCACATCGATCCCGCCGTATTTTTGGATGGATTCGTAAATGCTGAGACGTGGATAAGGTCCTTCAAAATCAAGCTCTTGATCGCCAAAGGTTACTTTGGTGGTGCCCAGGACCTGCTCGCAGATGGTAGCCAGTAGTTTTTCCACCATCTCCATCATCCAGTGGTAGTCTTTATTGGCCACGTAGATTTCCATGGCCGTGTATTCGGGATTGTGCGTCCGGTCCATTCCTTCATTTCGGAACATCTTACCGATTTCATATACCCCTTCGAATCCGCCGACGATGAGTTTTTTGAGATAAATCTCATTGGCGATCCGGAGAAAGTAGGGCATATCCAGGGTGTTGTGATGGGTCTTGAAGGGGCGAGCAGCTGCTCCTCCCTGCACCGATTGGAGCACCGGGGTCTCGACTTCGAGCCAGCCCTGATCATCAAAATACCGCCGCATGGCAGAAATAATCCTGGAGCGGGTCACAAAAGTCTCGTGCACCTTGTCGTTCACGATCAGGTCGAGGTACCGTCGTCGATAGCGCAATTCGGGATTGGAAAAGGCATCGTGAGTTACCTCTTCGCCGGTCTCCGGATCGACCGTTTTTTTAACCACGGGCAGCGGACGCAGCGATTTGGCCAGTACGGTCAATTCCTGCACACGCACGGTCACTTCACCCACTTTGGTGGTGAACACATAGCCTTTGATGCCGATGTAATCGCCGATGTCCAGCAATTTTTTGAAAACCGTGTTGTACATGGTCTTGTCCTCGCCGGGGGCGATTTCGTCACGGTTCAGATAGATCTGGATTTTGCCTGAGGCATCTTTCAGTTCGGCAAAAGAAGCCTTACCCATCACCCGCTTCATCATCAATCGGCCTGAGAGGATGATGTTCTGGAACTCCTCCTGTCGTTCTTCTGAATAATTTTCCTTGATTTCGGCGGCGGTGGTATTCACTGGAAAGGCTTTCGCCGGATAGGGGTCGATGCCCAGTTCTCTCAGTGCTGTCAGCGCCTCGCGCCTGATTTTTTCCTGTTCCGTTAAAGTGCTCACGTTTGTGGTTTGAATCTTTTCGTAAATGGACGGCAAAAATAGGTTAAAAATTGGAGAATAGCATCCAGAGAATGCCGTTATATAATTTTACCCCGTGGTTTTACGTATGTAATTCGGAAGTTTCCAAGACTTCTTCGTTACTTTGGCGAAATATTTGTGATGTAACTCTATATGAAGGAAAACTGTACCAACTTTTCATTCTTACTGGTTTTTTGCTGGTCCTTTTTCTGCGGCGCAGGTTTGACGGCCGTGGATGCGCAGTCGTGCGGGATAAGAGTGGAATACTTTAATGTTCTTCCGACAGAAGTCACAGAGGATGGTGTCTTGTACAAGCGGGTTCAAATGCTTCTAAAAAATGATGAACCGGGACTTGCTAAAAAGTTTTTCATGTTATTCGATGATCAATCTCCTGCGGCGCTTGATTCATTACCTGAAACACACTCCTATGATAATACCACATCTGAAATATTGATTCCTGTATCTGTGGATAAAATTACTTTTTATGATCGGAATAATATTAATGGATGCAATGTAGATTACTATCCCGGGTTTACCCCCAATGTATGTACCTTTAATGTGACGACTCATATCGATTTGTCAGAAGATTGTTTTAATCGTGCGGCTACATTTACGATTCCGTCTTCTGTGACTATTGATTCCGTGGTGTGGTTTCGGGATGGTCAGCAGGTGGACCATGATTCTATGGAGTGGCATAATATTCCTCCTGGAATTTACGATATTAAATTTTATGATACCAGTGGGTGTGAATCAGAAGCTTATGTGTCGACTTGTACTGAAAAAAAAGAAGCAGGCGAAGATAAATTTGTGCCCTATTGCATTGGCGAAGGGGACACCCTGAATTTATACGATCACCTGGACGCCGATGTGGATTCCGGTGGTTTTTATACCGAGGCATTCGTTCCGTTGGATTCGTTGTCAGTGATGCAATTAACTTTTGATAGCGCAGGCGATCAAAGGTTTTATTATATCGCACCCGCTCTATTGGATATTCCCGATACCAGCACGATGACCATCAATGTGCGGGATTGCAGTGTCTGTGCTTACGAACTGATAGCTGCGGCGCGATCCTGTGCCGATCCCGAGACGATCGATGTCACGGTCAGCGGCGGGACACCGGAGGATACGACGTTTACAGTCACCCTGCCCGATGGGCGCACATCCACCCAGGTATTTTATACCCCGTTTCAGATCGATTTTCCGGCGTTTCAAGATTCATTTCAGTTGCATGTACAGCGGAATACAGCCAGCGGAATCTGTGACAGTACGCTGCAGGTGCCTCCCATCCCCAATCCGATGGTGCTAATCACCGCCACAGAGGTCCCCATGCCCGGCGATTCGGTCGGGATTCGCATCTCAGCCAGCCAGGGCGTCGCGCCTTATCAGATCGAAGCGAGTATCGGTGTCCAAAAAAAATCGGTCAGCTTGCTGGACGGCGTGGAGCGGCAACTCGACTTTAGGCAAACCCACGATTCGGTCTTTATTACGGCGCTGGATGACCAGGGTTGCATGGGCACAGACACCCTGGTGCTGACCCCGGATTGTATCCATCCCGGCGTGACACCTTTGGCGACCACGTGTGGTCTGGACAACGGACAGATCACCATAGACCCATCCGCACTGCCAGCCGGTCGAACCATTACCTGGATGGATGTAAACGAGTCCGAGCTCTGGGAACGGACAGAACTGGCACCGGGAACCTATTACTTTACGGTGGCGTATGAAGATTGTCTGATCGAAGACCACGTCACTATTGATGCCTCGATGCCAAGTTCCCCGGAAGTATTGGCAGTCAACGAATGTTTGTTGGATGGAGAAGCAACTTTTTACCTATCGGATTCCAGTCAGGTGGTCCAATGGCGGAGCGGAGCGGAGGTATTGCCCTTTTTCTCCGTAGAAGCCCCGGCGAATGAAGATCATATTTTTCACATAGAGACCCTGGACGGCTGTATTGATACGGTTACCGTCCGGAGCGATGAGCCGGTTTGGCTCCACCACATCGGATACCAGGAACCGGACCAGTTGTCTGCGCTGCTCGGCATTGACCTGAATGCACTGACTGATTTCGGCTGGATCTTCCGAGATTCGACCTTGTGTCAGCCCTGTGGTGATTATGAAAGTGAAATTATGCTGGATGCCGGGATCTATACCTTTTATGCCGAGCAGGGGCCGGGCTGTCGCCGCGATACCACGATCCGGATAGACCGACCCGATCATGTGTTTTTGATGCCCAATGTAATCACCCCGGGGAAGGGTCAGAACAACCTGATCCAGATCTTTGACCCCTTGAATCAGATGGAGTCGATCATAGAGTTTCAGGTGTACGACCGGTTTGGGAACATCTTGTACGAGCGGTCGGACTTTTATACCGATGACGACTCGAGCATCAATTGGCCCAATGGGATGAGTACGGAACTACCCGATCTGATCGTGTGCATCGCCCGCATCAAATGCAAAGAAGGCGACGAGGTGACGATGTCGCAGGACGTGCTGATCTTGAGGTGACCCGGTGTATATCCTTTCGTAGTGGTCGCCTTAAGCACAAAGATAAGCCCTGTCCTTCTGTCCACACCTTATTTTTTTGAATCATTCCCACGGTGCAACTCGGCCTCGAACCGATAAAAAAGGGTTGGTGAGAAAGTTCCTGATCTTTCCTTGGACAAGATCAAAACTTTATCTTATATTTGCATCCCATTCTCAAAATAGGGTCGCGTGGCCGAGTGGCTAGGCAGAGGTCTGCAAAACCTTGTACGGCGGTTCGAATCCGCCCGCGACCTCTTTTTTTTTCAACTAATATACGAACTATACCCAACCCTCCGGGAACGATCACCCCTTGAATTATCAGTGTCAGTTTGGTCAATGGTGGAGGTGTTTTGGTGGATTTTAATCTGCTTTCTCCAACCGGACCTCGATGCGATCGAAGTACAAGGTAGTGGTTGATTCAAACCCGGAATCTGTTCCGATGATAAGCCACGCATCGCCGTCGGATCCCGTGCGAAATGAGAAGGGCTGGTCATTGCGGCGCTTGATCAACGCGTATTCGAACTGATCTGTCCCATTGGCTACGTCACCGATATTCATCATTTGTTCGCCGTCCTGACTTTGATTGCCCTTATCTATATTCATCCAGTAGAAACCCTGATCGCCCACTTGAGGTTTTGGCTCTATGCGGACCACCCCTGCCTTTAGATATACACTGTGGGCGGGACTGCTTCCGACACCAAATGAATCGTCTGCCGCATCAGAGGCGATGGTCAAATCAAAATAGGCGTGGTAATTGGTGTTCGGTGCTAACCCTTCCACGGGTTTATATACAAACATAAAAAGATCATCGCTGTGGTTGTTACCGGTAATTTTTAAGGCACCTGCGGTGGTATCCAGTGGCGGGGGGAGGGTACTGTGACCAAAATCCAGCTCGTAAAAGTCTTCTTCCCCTTCCGGATAATCCGAAAAGCCACCCTGCCAGTTTTGGGTATTTTCTTCAAAATGGTCTTCCACGATCAAAGGATCGACGGGTTTCGGGAGATCGTTGTCTTTGTCACACGCCATGGAAAGGAGTACCCAGGTTGCCAGCCAGGCGGTACGCATCAATCGGGTCATAGTTTTACCTTTTTTTGTAGTTGAAAAATCCTACGGATAAATTTCAGGTAAAATGGAATGATGACAAAACGGGCGCCAATTTTTAACTTTTTGATGATCGAGAACCCACAAACTGCTCGTCTTTGTTTTGAAACAAGACATTGAATGTCGTCAGGCTGCCGTAGGCCCGGGTGATGTATTGCTGGAGATTGATTTTTTCTGCTTCGGTCAGACTGCTGTTGTTGATGCGCTGTTCCATGACTCGCAGCCGTTCGCGCACCATAATGATCTTTTTGAAAAAGGTGTCGATGGGAATTTCTTTTTCTTTGACCGAATCATCGGCATCCCGGATAATCAACGAGCCGCCCTCCCATTTATGTGCCAGTTCGATGTCTGCGGTGAGGAGATCGTGGTTTTGAAGCACTCGTTCCAGACTGCGCTCCAGAGCCGTATAGGACACGGTTTGGGCTGGTTTTATCCGTTCGATCACATCCCAGCCGGTGTAGTTTTTGCCGATGGGAGTGATTCCATTTTCCATGAAGCAAACCTGATAGTTGTCCGCATCCACGCTGATGACGACGCCTTTACCGTACATATTGTGTCGGACCCGCGATCCGATTCCGAGAAGTTCTGACATGTTCTGCTTTTTTTTTGAAGATTAAAATTATGGAATCAAATATAGGAAATAGTTTGGTTTATGGGGTTTATGGGGTTTATGGGGTTTATGGGGTGGCTTTTGGAATTTTTAGTTTTTAGTTTTTAATTTTTAATTGGGGTGGGTGCTGGGACAAACAAAGGAATACGAGATGGACTAGGCGCCGGGGTAACCATGTCTGGTTTGTGGTTTGGTTCATTGGAATGGAGCAGATGCTGGAGTTTTTGGTGTCCTACAGTCCTGATGGATTTGCTCAGCGGAATGGTAGAGTTTTTGGTTTGGTTCTTTGGAGTGGGAATAGTTCTGGGGTTTATGGTGTCGTAAAGCCTTCGTGGGATTTGCTCAGTGGAATGGTAGCGTTTGTGGTTTGGTTCATTGGAATGGGGCAGGTTCTGGAGTTTATGGCGTCGTACAGCTCTTGTGGGATTTGCTCAGCGGAATGGTAGCGTTTGTGGTTTGGTTCTATGGAGTGGGAATAGTTCTGGGGTTTATGGTGTCGTAAAGCCTTCGTGGGATTAGCTCAGTGGAATGGTAGCGTTTGTGGTTTGGTTCATTGGAATGGGGCAGGTTCTGGAGTTTATGGGGTCGTACAGCCAGGGTGGGATTTGCTCTGTGGAATGGTAGCGTTAGGGATTCATAAGCCTGTGGGGTGCCTGGAGCACGGTGGATTGTGAAGCCCTGGGAAGCTTTGAATATATTTTTTGAAAATTGAACATGCATAATTTGTTAATGCACGCATACCATTTAT
>NZ_JAHVHU010000002.1 GCF_019802045.1 Membranihabitans marinus
ATGTTATTGTCAAACCATGATGAATGGGATTGTGGTGGATGTAACAAAGCAGGTCATATAATTTTGTGTCTGTTACCACTGCCGTTCTTTTTGTCTTTTTTAAAAGTAAAGATCCTTGGATGTCGTATTTATGATTGATATACAAGGAATGGCCACTTAAAAACCTTCTGAATTGATCAGAAAGAAATTCGTTGAAGGTATCTTCGTTAGAAAGAAATTTAAACGCTGCTTGTGTTTTTTCTTTCGCAATAAGCTTTCGAATGATAGGGCTTATTGTTTTTACTTTAACCATAAAATGGAAATGGTTTGGAATTAAACAATATGCAACAATATCCATGTATGCCGTAAAGTATTTTTTGAACTTATTCAAAAAACGTGTATAGTCTTTATGGTCATAAAATAACTTTCTCTGGCTTACTGTCTTGTTGTAAAAATGATATACGCCCTGAGGTTGTAAGGAAGCATGGTAATCTGTTCTCATTATTTTGGTTTTTTAAAGTGGCCGGGCTTTACAATCTGTTCTCTTCCATGCTCTGTCGAAGCCTGGAAGATTCATAAGCTTGCAAATCCCTGATCCGTTGACGGGATTCATAAGATTAATTTTGGACAAATAGAATGATGACTAATAATATAATGAAAAAAATTACTAAATGAGGAATTAAAGATTGAAAATTTGTGTTCATGTAAAAAATTGTATTACATGGTGTGATAAATAAAAGGTAGGTGACATATGAATCAGATGTTTGTCGAACGGTAGTGTTTCCTTGCGTTCTGTTCTGGGATCGGGAAACTTGTGAGTTGGTCTTGTGGGTGAAGAGTCCCGAGTCTTTTCGAATATTTGAATAAGTATATTTCTCTTGACCGGACCATGAAATCCCGTAGGGATGAAAGCCCCGATAGCTATCGGGTAGCCTGGGTCGTGAGACCCTGGATCGGCGCAAGTTAATATTTTGAGTCCCTTGGGGACGGCACTCTATTGAGCCTGGAAGATTCATAAGCTTGCAAATCCCTTATGTCCGGTGAGATTTGCGGAGCATCTATTATACCGGGATTACCGACCCATGTTCTAAAATCTAAGTACTAAGTTCTAAAATCCATCAATCATCAACAATCAACCATCAACAATCAACAATCAACCATCAATCATCAACCATCAACAATCAACCATCAACAATCAACCATCAACAATCAACAATTACCCCCGCGCAGCCATTCATAAAATGCCTGGAGGCCCTGGTGGAGCGGAGTTTGAGGGTGATAACCCAAGAGCGCACGGGCTTTGGTGATGTCGGCCGAAGTTTGCGGGACATCGCCCGGCTGGGGTGGAAGCCGGTTGATATTGGCTTTTTTTCCGATGACCTCCTCGATGGCATTGATCAGCTCAGAAAGGGCCACCGTCTGATTGTTCCCCAGGTTGATGACTTCATAGTTTGTGCCATTGTATTGCAGCGCAGCCATGATACCGGACACAATATCATCGACATAGGTATAGTCGCGTAGGGTGGTTCCATCTCCAAAAACGGGGATTGCCTGATCTTCGTTGATCATCCGGAAAAACCGATGAATAGCCAGATCGGGCCGCTGTCGCGGACCGTACACCGTGAAAAACCGCAACGCGATAAAGCGAATGGGGTAGAGGTGGGCGTAAGCATGACCGAGCAATTCCCCGGCGACTTTGCTGGACGCATACGGACTGATGGGACGAAGCACGGCATCGGATTCTTGCCAGGGCACCCGTTCATTGACGCCGTACACACTGCTGGACGAACCAAATACAAATTGACCGATTTTCCTTTTTCGGGCTTGCTCCAACAGATTTTGTGTGCCCAGCACATTGACCCGCTGATAGGCTTCCGGATCGGAAATAGAGGGTCGGACCCCGGCCTTAGCCGCCAGATGAATGATCGCATCGATCCCATCCGGGAATTGGTGGACCAGTGCCTCAGCATTCGTGATGTCCAGTTCCAGGAGCCGGAAATTGGGGTGGTCCATCAACCGACTGATGTTGCTCTCTTTTAGGGAACGGGGATAAAATGGATCAAAATTGTCGATACCGGTAACCTGATGGCCTTCCGCGACGAGCCGGTCGCAAAGGTGGCTGCCGATGAACCCGGCGGCACCGGTAACTAATACAGCTGGATTTTGTGAACTATCTTCCATGCTTTGAAATCCTGTTTTTCGTTTCTGATGCCCCATCCGCGGATCGTTGATGCACCCTGATTTATCTCTGCGTTAAAATGGATGTAAACGTAATAATTTTTTTCTTTTTACTGGGTATGGGGACGCTGGCGCTGTTGGGACGCTGGCGCTTTGGGACGCTGGCGCTTTGGGACGCTGGGCCTCCCTACTTCGTCACGGGAGGTGAACTTTGGGGCGCTCCGCTGTTGGGACAATTCATTAACTGATGCCGATGACGTACGAAACCAGCTGCTAAATTTGCAGCAGTTCCCCGCATCGCCCCCACTTTCTATATGGAGCAAACTGATTTCAACCGCTGGCTGTGGCCTGCACCGCTGATCTTTCCGTTTTCAATCCGTTGAACGGGCCCATTTGATTAATTCAAATTGTGGTAATTCAATTTTTTAATACCTCCCATGAGACAAACTCTACAGGTCAGGGATAGTCAATTCGTGCTAATTTACTCAATTTTCTTGCTTGTCCAGCCGTCAATGTAATAATATCAGAGCTACGATGTATTTCTGAGTGGTATATGTTATCGGATAGGGGAGCATATTTAGAATATGTTTTATGCATTCGCCAGCAGTCACCGAAATGACTGATCTAATTTCAAATCTGGATTGGAAATCACTCACAATAGAGTTAATGGGTCGATTTCCTGCTCGATCTACCGATATACCCTTTGAATCTTTAAAGGCAGCTGAACTTGGTCCATTACGCTTGTTACTCCATTGATTAGGACTGGTCTTCTTTTTTGGTGGTCTTCAGGCGTACGGCCCTCTATATCTTCCTCCTGGATTTTACCAGATCGTATTTCAAAAGTTTGTGAATGGGGAAGGGGCATTCTTTCAAGGTAAAAGTTAATGATAATTTCTCCTCTAGAATTAACTCCACCGGGCGTTTATTCATTTCATCATTTTGATCATTTCTATACGTTCTGTTCAACGTCAGAATGGATGAAGAAGTTTTACTTTTGATAAATGTACTACATTTCTATTAATATATAACCTTTTTGAACATCCGTTCTTAGCTGCTCATGCAGGTTAGTCACCGGGTGATGTATTATGATTGTTAATTTTATACTAATCTAATCACACGGTGCTGAATCTGAGTCGTGTACTCTGTGACCGCGCTGCGGTCAAAAGGATTTTATGATCCGGTTGCTAATAAACTTGGACCGCTCTGCGGTCGTATTTTTGGAATTAATCGGGGTTTTCCAGCGGGTAGGACGCTCCGCTGTTGGTACGCTGAGCTGTTGGTACGCTGGCGCTTTCGTCCAGTTTCAGTTTCCAGTTTCGAACTAAATACACTGGGCTTTACAATCCGTTCTCTCAAGTACTTTGTCAAGTCGTCAGGATTCATAGGCTTGCAAATTCCTTATGTCCAGTCTCCATCATCAAGTTTCCAGTTTCCAGTGTCAACCATCTACAATCTACAATCTACAATCTAAGAACTAAATACACTGGGCTTTACAATCCGTTCTCCCGAGTACTTTGTCAAGTCGTCAGGATTCATAGGCTTGCAAATTCCTTATGTCCGGTGAGATTTGCGGAGCATCTAATATACCGGGATTACCGACCTATGTTCTAAATTCTAAGTTCTAAGTTCTAAACTCCATCAACCATTCACCATCAACAATTCACCATCAACCATCAACCATCTACAATCTAAGAACTAAGTACTAAACTGCATCAACCATTCACCATCAACAATTAATAATTAATAATTCACTTCAACACGATCCGACCTGTGAAACATGTACGGGTGACCTTCCCGCCCGTTTTTTTCACCACCAGGGTGCCGCCCCGCTGAACCGATTTGTGATGCCGGGGCCCCACTTCCACCGTGGATCCGCAGGAAGCTTCGTAAAGATATTTTCGGGACCGGCGCGCTTTGGTCAGTGGAATATCGTGCGTCCGCTGCGGACTGCCGCCCAGGGCCCGGATGATGGATTGCCAACGGGGACCGTGGCTGCTTTTGCCCCCATGCAGGTACATGTCGACGATGTGGGCCATTTCGTGGGGTATCGTATTTTCGAGCATTTCCGTCCGATCGCGGTGAATCGCTTCGATGTTAAATTCCAGATTGTACACCTCCTTCCGGCGCTTTGCCATCCCGGCCACCCGACCCGACCACACAAATACGATGGGTAACTCCTCGTCAGCCAGTTTGAAGTCCGGATAAAGTTCCCGGGCTTTGGCCTGGCAGGCCCGGACCCGCGCGATAAATTCAGTACGGCCCTCAAAATCTCCGCGGAAAATGCCGCGTTGACGCAAAATGGTGGGTTTGTGATTTGATTTCATAGCTGACTGATCTCAGGTGGATTGATGTTGAGCCGCAAATATAATTGAAAAGATGGGGTTTATGGGTATGGTTGATTTGTTGAGAGGGATCTGAATTTTTAATTTTTAGGTTTTAATTTTTAATTGGGAAGGGTGCTAGAACAAGCAGAAGAATAGAAGATGGACTTGGCGCCGGGGTAATTAGGTTTGGTTTGTGGTTTGGTTCTTTGGCTTTGGGGAAGTTCTCGGGTTTATGGTGTCGTATAGCCGAGGTGGGATTTGCTCAGCGGAATGGTAGCGTTTGTGGTTTGGTTCTTTACAGTGGGGGAGTTTCTCGGATTTATGGTGTCGTATAGCCCTAATGGGATTTGCTCAAGGGCAATGGTAGAGTTTGTGGTTTGGTTATAGGATGGTTGAGTTGTTGAGTCGATGAGTCGTTGAGGAAGGCTAGTGGCATTTTTAATTTTTAATTGAGCTCAATGATAGGAACTCTGCTGGAATCAGAAACGGTTGGGATGATTGAGACGGTACGAAAAAGTATATATCGCTTGATCGGACCAAAAAATCCCGTAGGGATAAAAGCCCCGATAGCTATCGGGGAGCCGGGGTCGTGAGACCCTGGACCAGTGGAAGCCTAATTATGGAGTCCCTTCGGGACGGCACTGCGGATGTTTCGTTGAGCGGAAAATCGGGTTCCGAATGCGAGACGCGTTCCTGCGACTGGCCCCCAATTAAACATTAACCATTAAACATTAAAAATTAACCATTAAGAACTCGTTCCACCCATTCCAGGTATTGTTTGTTCACCACCTTGGTCGAAAACACCTCTTCGGCCAGCTTTCGGCTGCGCTGCCCCATCTGCTGCTTCACAGACCCGTCCAGCGCATGAAATTCTTCAAACGCGTGGGCCAACCGGGCCGGGTCGTGGCAGGGAACCATCAGACCGTTTTCACCGGGAACCACCACTTCGCGGCAGCCCGGTACATCGGTGGTGATCACGGGACGACTCATGCTCAGCGCCTCGAGCAGGGTCCGGGGCACTCCTTCCCGGTAGGAAGGCAATACCACCGCCGACGCCTGACGGATAAAAGACCGGATGTCGGATTGAAAACCGGCAAAATCAATGCCTTCGTGGCGGCTGTACCGCTGCAATTCATCGGGCGTGATCGAAGCGGGATTGTCCGGGTCGGGCTCCCCCACGATGACCAACCGCGCCTCCGGATGTTTACTTTGGTATTGCGTAAATCCGTCCAGCAATTCCCGGATCCCTTTATCGTGGAGCAACCGACCGATAAACACATACACCGGCGAATCCGGCAACGACTCGTCGGGGGTGAAAAAGTCGGTATCGATTCCGGAGCCCAGCACCACCGCCGACCGGTCCGGGTCCACCAGGTTCCGCTGAATAAATAGCGCCCGGTCGTCCGGATTCTGAAAGATGGTGAGCTGATTCTGCCGAAACGCATACCTATACAGTTGCCGTGCCGCCCGACTTGCCAGTCCGCTGGACAGAAAAGTAAACCCCAATCCGGTGACCACGGCCATGGAAGGAATGCCCGCGCGGCGGGCAGCCAGGCTCCCGTATATATTGGGCTTGATCGTAAAATGGACGACCAGATCAATGTTGTGAAACCGATACAAAGCAGTTAGTTCGCGGATCAACCGGATGTCCTGGACCGGATTGGTCCCCTTGCGGCTGAGGTGCCGGATCGGATGAACCTCGATCCCTTCATCGGTGAGCTGTGGGGTAGCTGTATCCTCCGGTGCAAAGCACACCACCTGGTACCCCGCCTCTTTTAAGGTTCGGATCAGGGGCCGCCGAAAGTTGAGGATGTTCCAGGCTGTATTTAGGGTGAGGGCTATTTTTTTGATCGCATTGAAGTTTTGGCCGTGAAGGGGTTCGCGGATTTATAACGTATTCCGGACGAAGATGGTTTGATCGGGTTTCCGAATTTTTAGTTTTTAATTTTTAGTTGGGGTGAGTGCCCGTACAAGCAGAAGAATAGAAGATGAACTTGGCGCCGGGGTAACTAGGTTTGGTTTATGGTTTGGTTTTATGATGTTGAGTTGTTGAGTCGTTGATTTGTTGAGTGGTTGATTCGTTGAGGGGGAGCGGGTTTATGAGGTTTATAGGGTTGATGGGGTTGAGGAAAACATAGATTTGACAGATCGTGGAGATCTGTTAAATCTGTTTCCCATACGTCTTATTCTGGGGATCGATGAGCCGTATGATCAAGTTCGTCCCGGTGGGGACGGTCCATGGGTAGAAAAAATGAGGTTCCCCACCATCCTTCCGTGCTGTAGAGCCTGTCACCCCTTAGCGTGATACGGTCTATGACATTTCTACGAATGGCTTGTTAGAGCGTTGAGAAAAACAGGATATGTTTCTAAACCAAAATTCAATCAATAATCAACCATCAACAATTCACAATTATAAAGCGGTTTATTGAGTTGAGATTGTTGGGAAAAAGCTGGATGTGGTTTCCCAGCCTGGACCAATTTAACCCATGAAATTTGCGCAGCATCTATTTCACCGGGTTCAGAAGGGGAGATGGGATTCCTACGCTGGTACCCAATTTAAACGAAGCATTCAAAACCTGTCCCGTGAAATTAATTTATTTCACCGGGATTAAAAACTAAAAATTCTCCTCATCCGTTCCGTATCTTAACCGCACAATAAACGAAATCTATGGTCCAAGGCGTTTTTTCCTGGGTAGATCTGGTGATGACACCGATATGGCTGGTACTGCTGTATCTGCTCGCCTACACCATCGCCCACCTCAAGTACCGGGATCCCTACTTGGCCAAGCACTTTATGTGGGGTGTGAAATTGCATTATATTGTAAAATCCTTTTGAGTATGCATAAACTCATTTTAAAATTAATCTAGAATTTTCATGTTTGATCGCAGCAATGCCGATTTCTTTATTACATGTGTCATAAACTTAATGAATTATGTTTTGTAGCCCATGGCCATATTTAGTTATAATGCGTGATGCTTCTCAATTCAAATAAACTAATTTGTATATATCATCAATGAGGGCATGTAAGTGCTTTAATCGTGACTTTATATTAGAAATATTATTATAGTTCCTTAAAATTTTAAGGTCCATAACCTAGAATAAAATGTTACTCTATAATAGCCATCTTTAGTAGGGCTTATAGATGTTAAACAAGTCATCATTAAAAAAAAATTATGAATGAACAGAAGGATGATTTTGATTAACAGCGGCTTTGATTCGGTAGCTTTTTTTCTGATTCCTGTAATGGATAAAGGCAAAAATTAGTATTAACAAGAAAAGAAAAACCATTGTCTTTTGCCTGATGAAAAGGCCGAAGACACTTAAGCCGTTGGAAAGTACTAAAGTGCCAATCACAAAATAAACAAGACAAAATTTCAAAATTCTGGGTTGTTTATTAATCCAATAGACAAAAGAAACTCGGACCAATGAAAATGTTAGAAATAGGAATAATAGATTTTCAGCACTGTATTCTAAAAGTAATAAATTGGGAGAATCAAAAAATAAGGGACGATAAAGATAAGTAAAAGCTTTAAGCCAAAAAGGATAGGATGTCATGTCAACATAAGTTCCAGCAGTACTAACATATCCTTCATTACGCTGAATAGCTAATTGGACAGCTTCTAAAGAAACATCTCCAACTCTGAAAAAAGATAAAACTAACGGCAGTGATACTGTAGCAACTACAATTGTTATTAAAAATAGAATGAGCTTTTTCATGCCGCCCCATTCTCCACTCCACAAGAGGGAAACTATTAAACTAGTTATTAGGACAAATACAATGTGAGGTCGCACTAATAATAATAAGGCGAGACCAATCAGCAGATATTTTTTTCGTAATCGATAAAATATGAGACTATAACCTACAAGTGCTATGCCTAAAAGTACTATAGCGTCTTTTCCCGCCATAGTTGTATACATATGTAGACTTGGGTAAAGTAGAATCCAAGGAAATATATTGATCCCCCATATTTTTACCTTATCGGAATGGTTGGTTAAACGATGTGCTATTAAGTAGAATAGCAACACCCCTATGTAGCCAGCGAAAGAATAGAGATAAAAAATATCAATCGTTTCAAGTCCAATCTTTACAAAAGGATAAGTAAGAGTGGCTACGCCACTAGTTCCTAAGCCAAAAAGTTGTGTTATATCCGTAGCCCTTTCTCCTCTCGCAATATAGCTGATCCAATCTCCTGGGATAAAATTGAAATAAATTATAGAAAAGGGTATACGATAAAAAAACAAAAAAAATAGAAATGGTAGGCTGGCTTTTGGATACTTTGCTTTTACGAAATTCAACAAAATTAAAAATCCTGTGAAGATGACAATATAAAAAGTAATTCGTATCAGGATGTTCATTAGGTGCTCACTTGATAAGTTTATTTTTTACCATGCGGAATTTTCCACTTTTCTCTTGTGGTATATCAGTAACGTTTTTTATATTGATAGTCATTGAAGGGCCAATAACAGTTTGCAGACATCTTTTGAAAGCTCTCGCTTGTAATTCTGAGAACTTTTCGCCCGGTTTTATTTTGACTATAATCTCTTTTCTATTCTCTTGAATAATTTGGAATTGAATTATACCCTTTATTCCCTTAGTACAATTAGATAGGTTCCCAAGATTTATTTTCCCATGATCAGGTGAAAGAATATAGTCGTTGGATCTGCCATGGATTTTTTCGATAACTGGTGTTTTTTGCCCACATGAACATGCCCTACCTGATTGGTCAAAGCTAACCTGGTCTCCGATTTTATATCTGACTAAAGGAGTTCCTCTAGTTGTAAAGCTGGTTACGAGTATTTCACCTTCTTGACTAGGCATAAGTTCTGTATCCACTACTTCAATGATGCCGGTCAGCATATCATAATGAAGCTTCCCTTTGGGACATTCTGTAATAAATGGAGCACCCTCTGAAGATGCGTATTGGTCTCGTAATTCACATTTGAAAAATTCCTTAATCTCAGCTACCTCTTCAGAATTGAGCTTTTCTGCAGTAGGGAAAAAACATCTTACGCTACCTTCAAATTTTAAACCCTGATCTTTAGCTAATTTAACAATTTGATGAACTGAACTCGGAAAACCTACAATGAACTGAGGACTGAATTGATTTAAATTATTTATATAGTACCCTATATTTTTTCTTGTAATGTGAAATGTACTGTAATACCTTATATTGTTTATCCAATCTTTTCGCCAAAATACATTAGAATTATTATTTGGGACAATGTGTTTACCACTAAACCATGCGGTATTGGCTCCTTTTTTATATCCATATTGTTCCCAAAAAAAATCTAAAAATGCCCTTCTTTCCTGTATATCTTCCCATTTATACACTACCTTCAGAGAAGCACCGGTGGTACCGCCGGTGTAGGAGACATAACCATCTTTTTCTGACATTGTTTTACGTTGTTCATACTCTTCCACTAGTTCACTTTTTGTCATTATAGGTATTTTTGGTAGATCCTTTAAAGAATAACTTGTTTGTTTTGGGATGATTTCCTGGTAATATGAGGAGTTTGAACGAGTGAATAGAAGAAATTTTGTCAAACGTCGCTCCTGTTCCTTTTTAATCTCTTCATATGACTTGTATTGCCACTTTTTAAAATATTTTTTTGAAGATTTATAGTCGCCACCATATCTGCCTTTATTTTGTTTTAAATTATAGAATGTGACCATTATGTTTTGCAGTAGAATAGGTGCATTGTTGTAGATCCATTGAAGCTTGGTATTCATGTTTTATGGTTATAGTGCATTAGTTTATTAAAAGTGAGCATGTGTGTTAAGTGATGCCTCAGAAATTAAATTTATTACCCGTAATAGATTCCTGCATATAAAATTATCTTAGATTATTCTAAAATAGGTAAAATAACCTGTTGTTTCAATGGAGAAAACAAATGTGGAATATTTAGCACCTCGAAGCTAGCTTTCGTGGTTTGAATGCTAAACACCCCATTGCCAGTGATTGTACGAGAAACTGGGTCTTTTACGTAGAACTTTTCTTTCTGCATATCTTCTTTATCTATAACAACCTGACGTGTGAGGTAGGTAAACCGCATATCGAGGGAATAATTCTTTGGATTATATGCCCATAGTTTTATTGGTTGTGGTAAAACCCCTGTGGCTAATGGATCTGTAAAGGCAAATGGTCGGTTTGGTCCTTGTATGTACATTATGGCAGCAGGATTGTTGAATTTTATAATATAAAAAGCATTAGCTTTTGGCACTGTAAAACTTATGTTATTCCATTCGATGTTTTCATAGTCAAAAATTTTGCTGTTTATTTCATTTCCTTCCAAATCAAATAGAACCACATTACCTCCCCCATGTCTGTTTGAAGGAACATTTTTTACTCTAATTTTTATGGTCAAATCGCTACTATCTGGAATAAAGACCAGGGAATTAGGATTATTATTGAACTTGATTATCGGCATCGTATCAATTATTTCAGAGTGAAAATTCGGATGGATTGCTTTATAACCAAGAACAGTAGGTTTTCGAGATCGCAATGTGAAATTAGGAATTGGAGAAGCTTGTCCTTTTTTTATCTGTTGACCAAACTTGATGTTATTTCTATCTTTGACCATAACTCGGTACAATCCCCAGGAATGCAATAGTAGTCCGGATGAATCTGAGTAAATAAAATTAAGCAAATTATCCTTCATTATGTGTTTTTCTTGGTCACGATTGCTGGTGTAAGTATGCCGTATCGCTAGATAATGAAAATATTTTTCAATATCTTTCAATCGCTTCATTTCCAGGGAATCAGAACAAATGAGAAGTGCGTTATTAATCTGGTTTTCAAGATTTCCATAATAATAGGATGATGAACGTGCATCTTCAAAATAATTGATCAATTCCTTCAAGTTGAGGTTTGATGACGCAAACATATGCTGTTTGAATTGATCAAGAGACGCCTTATAGTTTAAATTTTTCCAGCTCGCTGTGCTTATCAGGTAGGTGGGCCAGCCAGCACTCAGAAATGAAGCCGTAGTTTCAAAATTGTATCCTGAATAATTTTGGGTTTTTATATGCTGAATTCGATTTAGGAATTCGTCACCATTTTGCCAATAAGGTGCATCTAAATTTGATTGAGGAATGGCCAGGTAGTCTCTTAAAAATAAATGGTTGTGAAATTCTTCCCACACCTGCATAAATTTATCAGGTGTATAATCTCTTTGAAAAGCATAGGGTACCAGCCCCACCAATAAATTATCATTTAGAGAAAAAGATGGAGGTGCAGCATGCTTATTATAAGCTATCAGCCAGACACCCGCATCTGGGTTTATTGACCGTAGGAATTCAGCAATTTTATTCGCCAAACCAAAAACCAGATCACTCGGAGTTTTATTGGCTGAACAATCTGTACATTGACAGTGTCCCCCACCATCCGGTGGTTCCATGTTAATATAATACGGGGGAGACTGGGTCTTCATTATTTTCTCAAGACGTATTTTTGCGTCTTTTTCATAGAGTTCAATAACGCCGGGGTGCGAATAACATAACTTTAGGTTACTGCTCCAACTTCTTATTTTGCCATCCTTATTTTTACCCCGCCACTCAGGATGTGCGATAATCTCCTCTTTATATTTTCTGTTAAATGTACTACCATAATGCCCAAATCTCAATTGTAGAACGTTAGCCATACGAAGCCGGTTCATCCACCGGTCGTAAGTATAACCCGCATTTTTTAATCCTTCATTTGTTGGAGGTCCTACGGAATATGAGGGAGCAAACCTGCGTAATTGAAATAAGGAATATATAGTAGTATCTATTAAAGAATGGTTTTCAAGCTCAGGAATATATGTCCAATGGTCTTCAGGTCCATAAAAACGATACCCCAAGATGTCGAGGTAATTGTATAAGGCTACTTTTTTGTTTTGGTCATTCCCGATAGTGAGATATACCGTATCCTTACAACCGGCCTGTATCCGGATGGAATCTTTCAATTTGGGATCAAAATACACTTGAAACCGAAGCAAATCATACGTTCTATTTGCTTTTTGATAACCTAACTTCAGCAGATGGTGAACATCCTGGATCGCATTTCCGGGCAACTCATCTGGTGCTAAGAGCGTGAGTGAGGTGTCAATCTCTATGTCGATATGATCCTCATGCGCGGGAACGGACTTCCGTTGGCATGCAGAGATAAAAAACAATATAATTAACATTCTGTATATCATAACTACAGTAATAAACGAAAAAGCGTGGAATTGTTGTTTAGAATACCAAAGGATCGGTAAGTTCGGGGGCTAGTTAGTGAGCAATCCTTTTCTGCGCTCCCCGTTCTCGCTTGCTTACCGATCCACTTGACGATGCGACTCCCTCAACTCTCACACCTTCTCGATCATCTTCTCAAACTCGGCATAGATACTCTCCACGGTATAATCTCTCGCTCGTTCATACCCTCTTTTCCCATATTCGATTAGCATTTTCGGGTTATCCAGTAAATACCGAATCGCTTTTTCCAGCCCGATCACATCACCGACATTCACGAGCAATCCATATTTCGCTTTTACAAAATCGCCTTCTTCTATAATCAACTTTTTATTCTCATTCAATATTTCCAAGGGGCCCGACATACAATTGGTGGAGATCACAGGAAGTCCAGTCGCCATCGCTTCCAGAATTACATTGGGGAATCCTTCAGAATTCGATGAAAGAATAAAACAATCGTGCTGGGTAAGATAGGGATTGACATTCCTTACGGTTCCTTCAAAAGAGACGCTTTTGGAAAAGGAATCATTTGCAAATTCTTGTTCCAATGATTTTCTAAGTTGACCATCACCCAGGAATGTTAAAGAAATTCCATCAATATTCTTTATGGCATTAATGATCATCGATGGATTTTTGATTGGTTTTAATGAACCTACTGAGATTAATTTCAAATCATTTGATGAGAAGCTTTCTTTCCGTTTTTGCATGATGACTGGATTATACAAAATCTCTAGATTGGTTTTGACCCTGAATGATTTTGTGAGATCATCGTTTATATGTTTTGAGTTTGAAAATACAATATCTGCTTTGTTATATAATATTGGAATTAGAAATTTATATAGCCAATAGCGTAAATTTGATGATTTATAGGCGATTGATGGGTAGCAACGCTCTCCTATAATAACTTTTATATCCGGATGCCTCATTTTAATAAAACCGTTAATAAAATTAGGACGGGTCAGAAAGGAAATGGATGCATCTATTTGGTTTTTACGTACGAAATCATGATACCGAGAGATGAATCGCGGAAATTTGAAAATTTTTTTTGAAAAATCATCACTTTGATTTTGATGGAGTATCACGGTATTTACCTCCTCGGGTATAGGGAAATGGATGTTCTCATAGAATAATACAAGATGGACGTTGTAGGTTTTGACCAGTTCAGGAAGCAACAGGCTGATGACCTTTTCAGCTCCTCCACTGGCGAGACTGATGGTCAGAATAGAGATGTTTTTTTTATTGCCGGAGCTCATTTCAATTTAAGATTGATAAAATCAAATGTTATTCGAATGGGATACAAGTCGTGTAAAGTTTATTGGTCCTTTAAATTTATGATCTCTTATGATTTCGTGTTCTGATATACAGCTCTCCATATATACGAGCTTGATAAGTATTTAACCGATCCTGAAACTGATCGGGAAACTCCTCTTTCGGCTTTTTGATATTCTTTTCTTCAAGAAATATTTTTAACGAGGCCATCCAGGAAAACAATTCATCTAGATAATTTACGGAACGGGTAGTGGCTTTACTCCAGAGGGACAGCGCCTGATCCAGGGACTTGTTATTGAAAATACCTAAATCACGAATGGTTGAACTATTGACGGCTTCGATCACTTCATTTCGGAGATCATTTCGGAGCCACTGACCATATGAATGATAGCTTTTTGTGTAGTTGTCTTTCTCTCCCTCATTTTGCCCGTATGGCAATCCCGTTCTGGCCCAGGGAATATTCAATAAATTACCAGGTAAATCTTTTAATAAAAGGATATACCATTGATCATCACGAACACTGGGGTCTAAAGCCCACATTTTTCCAAATACGTCAGGTGCAGTAAAAATTTGGTATAGGGGGGTGCTTTTTGTGATATGTATCATACAGGATTGCAACATTCTACGTAGATAATGTTGTTGTTGTTGTATTTCTCTTCTACGAATTGGTTTATTAGAATTTGATGATTTCGAGAGTTCATCTTCTAAAATAGGAGTTAGCTTCTTTTTTGCTGATGATTTTAAAATTCCAAATCGATCCTTACCTTTAAAAGATATATCTGAGAGGTTAGTAATATGGGTACCGGAATATTCCCCTCGACCGATACTGTCACCATAGCTTCCTGCCAATATCAAATCAAGACCCTCGATTTTAGAAACTTCATCCATTCCGTGATAATGAAATGGAGCCACCTCTGAACCATTATCGGAGGAAAGACGAATATTTTCATATAATGTTTCTGCGGATAGTTTTATATGTTGCCATTCCCAATTAAATTGTAGGGCAATTCTCTGAGCATATGCTACATCTCTTGAGTTCGTATCCCCCCATGAAATACCCGTGACTATGATATCAGGATCGATGGTGTTTTGATATTCACGTACTATACCTGCAAGGATTCGGCTGTCCATGCCTCCGCTAAGAAGTATCCCTATTGTTTTTCGACTATTGATATATCGTGTGACTTCTTGAAGTAGTGCAGTTTTCAATTCAACAGTAAATAGCTGACGATCCGGGATGGAATGTTTGTGGGGAGGCAGGGGGTGTTCTTGCCATTTATTATTTTCAGGATGAGACATCCAGGGAGCTCGATGAATGTTCTTGATAAGTGTTCGATCTCCTGGAATGTAGGGTAGGTAGATCCTAGAGATTAAAGAAACTAAGTCTAGCAAGTTTTGATCATCATTCTCCAGGTTGGTAATAAGTAATTCTTTAATGTTAAGAGAAAAAGAATGAACTGGTTCGTCTACTTTATAAAACGGATAGACTCCACCTAAATGATTAGTAAGTTCTTTCCAGCTTGAAGAAAGTTTATTTTGTACCATTTTACGAGTTGCTTGGGTCTAATTTTTTAAAGTAAGAACGGCGTCTTCGAATAAATTCTCGTATTGGCTTATTATTTTTTTCATATTGTAATTGTCAAAGCAGTTTGATTTAATAGCGTCCTTATCCCAAGAATGCTTAAAAGATTTTTTAATTGCAAGTGCCAATGCTTCGATATCTCCATCAGGAACTAAAAATCCATTGAAACCATTCTTGATTATTTCGCTATTTCCTCCTGGGACATCAAAAGCCACTACAGGGGTGCCAACTGCAAGTGCTTCCAATATTACATTGGAGAACCCCTCATAATACGATGTCATAACCACTATCTTTGAAGAAGATATAAAAGCAGTCGGATTTTTTTGAAAGCCTAGGAAGGTGAATTGAGAAGTAAGCCCTTTTTCTTCAATCAAATTTTTGAGATTATCCTCTTCAGGACCGGAACCTATTATTCCATATTTGACTTCAGATGATAAGTGTTCAGCAGCTTCGATCAAACGATGAATTGCCTTTAAGGGGGTAAGGCTTCCCACTGAAAGGACATCAAATTTTGGATGTTTGGAATGAATATTATTGATTGAAGAGAAATCTACAGGATTATTTATCGTCTTGAGTTTCTCTCGAGAAATGCTGAAATTTTGGTTTAAATCTTCTGCCATAGCAAAGCTTTGACATACGATGTAGTTATATTGAGCCAGTAGGTCTGGAAAAAGAAGGTTGAATCCAAGAGACATTTTCTTTTTACGTTCACTTGCATTTGTATTTTCACGTGCTATAAAAACAGTATTGCCAGAAAGTAAACGAGCTGGAAAAATTCTTCTTAAGAGGGATAACATTAGATACATTTGAGGAAGTGTGACGAAGACAATATCCGGATTAAGTGTATATATGAGATTTCGAATTTTCCAAAATGCAAATCTGGCTCGTGAGACTTTCAAATCATAAAATTGTGGACTTCCCTTTTTAAAATTACCAACTTTATTGATCCCCACACTAAGAACAGCTAAATGAACATCAAACTTATCTTTCGACAAGTGATTGAAAAGATGAACCATAACCCGCTCTGCGCCACCAGGACTTATGGAAGGCATGAGAAGAAGGAGTTTAATTTTCTTCATAGTTCGAGACTTTTCTTTGAAGAACATGGTTCATTGCGAACATATTTATTCTGGCATTACCTCTAAAATGAGGAAATAGCTTGTTAAATTTCAAAAGGCCGTCAATTCTTTTCTTCTGGTTTTGATCGATAATTCCATAAATATGAAGCGAATTCAAATAACCAGAAACAAGATTAAAATCCCGATGTTTTGATTGCTTTATTTTTGTCAATAGTGTTGCTAATGAACGGGAAATCCCTGCGTAAAGATCATCTTCATATTTGGTGTTTAGAAACCGAGTATGATATTTTTTGAAGAAAATTTCATACGCAGTAACAATCATTTCTAACCATTCAATCGTTTTACGAGTGGATTTAGCAGTATGAATAATGTGATAATTATCTGCTTTATTATAATCATAATGCACTTTGCCGTCATATTTAGAAAGCATTAGAATGTGAAAATCAGGATCCTGTAAGCGTGGAAGACATTCATCAAAAGGCTTTATCTTTTTAAGAATTTCAGATTTCCACGTTCCAGACATAATATTCCAAGGATGTTCTAATCGTAGAAAAAGAGATAAATAATCAGAACCTGATCTTGCTATTTTGTTGGAGAATATGGTAGTTTTCTCTTTTTCAAACATCTTGTAAGTTCCCTTTATCAGGATATCATTTTCCCCTATTTTGTGAATTCTTTGCATTCGGTTTTCCAAACACGATGGCATAAGTAAATCATCGCTATCCAGAAAAATTATATAATCTCCTGTGCTGTATTCTGTGCCAATATTGCGACAGGTATTGGCTCCTTTCGGTTCACGGTTCCGGTGATATAGTCGAAATCTTGAATCTTTTTGAACGAACTCTTCAATGATTTTTACAGTATTGTCAGTAGATCCATCATCAACCACGATGCATTCCCAGTGTGGGTAGGTTTGCTGTAGTACGGAGTCCAGGGTTTCGGCGATATAGTCTTCTCGGTTAAAAGAAGGGATGACAATGGAGATTATTGGTTCGTTCATATAATGAATTGCTGTTTAAGATTCATAAATGTATATTGATTTCTAGTCAGCCGTATAATATTCTGAATTATTCGCTTAATGGATGATGTTTATATTCAGAAACCCATTCTTCCGATCCCAGTATGGACGTTCCTAATCCAATTATACAACCACAATTTTCTTTGATGATAGGTAATATTTTCTTTTCCTCTTGCATTTATTCTTTGTCGAATTTCTTTTAGAGGAAGAGGACGCATGGTCCATAGGGCTTGTTTAAATATTCGAAAGTTTGATAATCCATTTTGTATTGCAACCATTCTCTTACCAGCTCCTATCCGTCGAGCTTTTTTCAATAACAGTGATCTATCTTTTGGAGGGTAACTGACCTCTAAATGTCCTAAAAGTGTTAGGTTCGCTCCCAAGGCAATCGCTTTTTTTGACCAGATGGAATCTCCGGTGGAACGAAGCGTTTCATCAAAGTATCCGTATTTTTCAAAAAATTCATTCTTTGTAAAAACACAACCTCCAGCAACGCGTCCACTTTCGATTTCTCTTTTTATATCCACATATATCAGGCTATCCAGTAATTCCCAGGTCGATGAGTTTTCATTTATCTCAAATTGAATGATTGGGGCACCAAAGTCGCTAGTATTTTCTTCCAATTGGCGAATTCCAGATTCTATAAAATGCTTTGGTACTACGATGTTGGAATCCAGCAATATTTTATAATACCCCTTTGCGGCCCGAATTCCCATATTTCGGGACGGATACGGGCTTTTTAATTTGTTTTGTATAAGCATTCTATCTGCATGGGTCTTTGCTACATCTAACGATCCATCTGATGATTCATTATCGACGACGATGATCTCATAGTTTATCCTGTAAAAAGTTTGAACTGATAAGGCTTTTAGACATTTTCCCAGTCTTTCCTTATTATTATAGACGGGAATGACAATAGATACTGAAGGATAATTCATATAAAATGACCCATGTGTGAACTGACAAATTTAAAAATTGATGAAATTCTTGAATATTGATGCCCTATTCTTCTAGCCCATTATGTAATGGGTAGGAGTGTCGAATAAAGTTATTTATAATTGTGATTTATGTTGTCAAATTTACTATTTTCATTGATAAACAGGTTATTTTGAAACTTTATGTTTTTTAAATTGGTGTCATTTACCGTATAGTATTTCCGGTGTTTTGAAATTTTGGAAAGTTTACCCAAGATAGTAAAATAAGCCATACTTAGACCCATTAGCTTTTTCCAATCGAACCGCATTCCACTTGAAATAACATACCTTATCAAACGCTGATGCATTTTTATAATTTGTGTTTTATACTTATTTACAGGGTTCTTTAGCAAAAGTAAAAAGTGTCGGTGGTACCTGTTTTTCACCGATTGGATACTGGGTGTTTTATTATCTGAATTTTGATTCCGTAAATGATAAGCTTTGCAATCTGGAATTACTCCTATTTTTTTGTTGATATACACAAGCCTATTTATAAGGTCATTATCTTCGCCGTAATGATCGAAAATAGGATCAAAACCACCGATTTGGTGGATTACGTCAATGGGGATAAACCAAAAGGCTGCATTGATGAAGTCAACAGGTATGACTTCCTGTTGATTTAAAAGATGTGTAATAGTTCTTGTTTTACTTCGCTTTAAGTAATTTTCAAAATTTCTATCAAGTGTATTGCTGTTAAAGTAATGCATGGGGGATAGAATACCATAGTCTGCATTGGATTTTGACACCATCTTCATTCTTCTGATAATTCCTGGTTCACATACTGTATCTTGATTGACCAAAAACACAAAATTATAGTTATTTTCGATAGCATACCGTAAACCAATATTATTTGCTTTGCCAAAACCTAAATTGACCTCTGAGAAGAAAGTTATTATTCTATCTCCAAACGATTTTACAATGCTTTTAGAATTATCAGTTGAATTGCAATCAATGATAATTATATCGGAATCTGGATCCTCAATTAATGATTGAATGCAGTTTTGAATCCACGCTTCTCCGTTGTACGTAACAATGATAATCAATACATCTTGATTGACAGTGGATCTATTTTTTAAATCTTGTTGCATATCTTGATAGTAAATAACGATACTTAAAATAGGTTTTCATCGGTAACTGTGACCATAAGAGGTCTAAGCCTTTTTTTCGTTCTTCAAATTCATAGTTTAAGAGTTGTAAGTCATTTTCATAGTAATTATTAATGAGTTTTTTTCTTTCTCTATTATAGAACAACGAATAATGATCAAATATCTTTAGTGATT
Organism: Membranihabitans marinus; assembly: GCF_019802045.1. Classification (GTDB taxonomy): domain Bacteria; phylum Bacteroidota; class Bacteroidia; order Chitinophagales; family Saprospiraceae; genus Membranihabitans; species Membranihabitans marinus_A. The sequence goes on from NZ_JAHVHU010000002.1 coordinate 19,897, forward strand.
TATTTATTCTGGTATCAAAAAATTTAGATGGTAAATTCAGATCGTTAATTACATTTTGTAATCCCTCTCTGATATTTTCAAATTTTATTACTTGATTATAAGCAATATGTTTATTATCTAGAAAGAAAAAAGTTGATTGCGGATATAAATGGTCTCCCCTATAAATGATATTTTTCTTTGAATTCATGACTTTTTGGTATGGTCCTGTCCCTTGTATGAAATCATTAAACGAACCATAGAGGTTGTGCATAAAAGATATGTATTTATAATCTGAGAATGCTCGGTCATATGGATTCCGAACTATTATGAATTTATAATAATCATTCCATTGTTGTTTTGAAATATATCCATAATCTATCAGTTGTTGTGGAGTAGCATGCTGAAGATGAATTTTGTTCTTATCGCACCATCCCATTAATGTGGTGTAGTTAGCTTTCTCCCATTCCCCCTTTTGAGGCCTCACTTCAAACGCTTTTTCGACTGAACTTCCAGCACACTTTGGAATGTGAATGAAAATTACTTTATGTTTATGATCTATCATTTGTTAGAATTAAATGTTTTAATAACTTCTTGAATAAGTTTTTTTTCTCCGAGGTAAAGAACTATCCCATAAATGATTAGGGGGATTGTAAGTGATATAATAGTAGGCATGTTAATTTGGTGGAATTCCGGTTTTATTAGAATAATCGTAAAAATCAAAATCATGTTCGAGAATGATATGTAGACCATGCTTCTTAGCTGACCCATTATTGATAATCCTATTGAATCTTTTATTTGAAAAAATGTGACGAATAGATTAAAAATATCTGCTAGCAATTTTCCAATAGCAATAGCAAATACGCTGATATAAGCACCTACTAAAATTCCGATAATTACACTTGGTCTTTTTAAATATATCTCTTTAAATATTAGATCTGTCCTTCCGCGTGAGATAATGACAGATCCTAATAGTGAGTTTATAGATGCAATCATACCTGAGATTGAGAAAATCTTGATAAATGGAACAGCCTCAATCCATTGGTCGCCGAAAACGATAAGAACAAATTCTTTGGCGTAAAAATAAACCATTATCATGAGTGGAAAACTAATCGAAATCACAATTTTGATTATTTTCACGTAATACTTTTTTATTTTGGCTGGATCATCTTGAATTTTTGAAAAAGATGGCAAAAACACGGCTGATAATACCTTGGATATGTTCGTTGTGGGTAATTTGATTATGGCATAGGATTTGGAGTAAATCCCCAAGCTCTTTTGATTATACATTTTTCCAATTAGGAAGTTATCAATGTTTGAAGAGAAGTAAGTTATGGAAGAATTTATAAACAAGGCTGATGACAATTTAGTATACCTCAGGATGCTCGACCACTTCAAAATGAATGAAGGTCGCCAATCGGTCAAAGTCCATATTAAAATAGTACTTAAAAATCCCTGTAATACTAACTGTATTGCTAAAGCCCATTCACCAAAACCAATGTAAGCTAATACAATTCCAGTACCTCCTGAAATAGCTGCAGCCAATAAATTTCTTATAGCAAGACTTTTAAAGTCCATACTTTTTAAAAAAAGGGCGGTAGGAACTAAGCTAATTGCAGTTATTGTAAAACTTATGGAAATAAATTTTATCAAAGGAACTAATTGTGGTTCATTATAAATGTTGGCTATGAGAGGGGCTGATATAAAAAAGATAATTGATAGGAAAAGACCCACTATTAAATTCAACCAAAATATTGAACTAAGATCATTGGTGGTTACATCTTTTTTCTGAATAATAGAACTCTTAAACCCAAAATCTATTAAGATGCCCGAGAAATTTGAAAAAACCGTTATCATTGCAATGATACCAAATTGTGACGGCGTAATTAACCTGGCCAGGACCATTGTAATTACAATGCCAATAATTTGGCTGCCATATTGGGAGATTGAGTTCCAATACAGTCCTTTTAAAGTTGACTTTCGTAGCGACACTCTATGTTATTAGTAGGTAGTAATATTATATTTTATCATGGATTGAATATTTTCCGCAAATCCATTCTGCGGGATAAAACGAGAATTCCTCTTCAGAATTGCTCGGCGAAGGTTCAGAAGAGACCGGAGATGGTTTTTTCTTTTAAAGACAAGCTTTACTAAGGGGTGATGGTGAATGATTGATTGTTAATGGAGTTTTAGTGTTAGTCCTTGGTGGTCGATCACTGAATCATGCCATTAGAACGATTTTACAATTTAGTCAGATTTATGATTTCTGATTTCATATCAAAGAGAGAAGTTTTTCAAAAGTGATCACTGGAAAAAACGGTCCCGCCGGTTATTACTATTTGTTTTCCATTTCGACTCATTAAATGGTGCTTTGTCTGTGATTAATTATTCGAGTGTCGCTATCGGTCATCCGTATCGCACTTTTTTTAATAAATATATTTCTTGATTCTTTTGGAGGGTAGGTATTTCTCCCTCAATTAAAGAATTATTTCCGGTTTTATTGTCTTTTATGGACATGATTTTAATCTCTGCATCTTGTGATATTGGTACGCTGGCGCTTTTGGTAGTTGGTGTCAGACACTTGCCGGGCGAGCCTTGTGGGTGGGGTAGTGTCTGACACCTAAAGTGATTTCCCCAACTGGGATAGAAGGCACTGCACTGTCTGGTGCGAGGTGGCTTACGTCTGACCAGTCTGCCCCATCCGATTCGTGCATTCTGTGACCGCGCTGCGGTCAAAAGGATTATATGATCCGGTGGCTAATAAACTTGGACCGCTCTGCGGTCGTGTTTTCAGGATTAATCCGGGTGTTAAGCCTGTTAGGTCGCTGCGCTTTCGGTACGCCTCGCTGTTGGGTCGCTGCGTTTTTTTGGTTAAAATGTACCGAGCCGCTGGCTCTTATATGATCCTTTATCCGTTATTCCCCCCGGTTGAAACCGGGGGCTATTACATGATTCGAGCCGACGGCTCTGACCGGACGCTGCGCTGTTGGTTGCTGCGGTATTGGGGCGCTGGCGCTATTGGGTCGCTGACGCTTTTGGTACGCCTCCCTGCTCCGCGACGGGAGGTAAACATCGCTGCTGGGACGCCTACATCTACAATCTATAATCTATAATCTAAGTCCTAAGTACTAAGTTCTAAACTCCATCAACCAACAACAATTTAATATGCCATCCGAATCAATGCGCAGCAACCTCCTCGTGATCCAGAAAGCTGATCAGATCGATAGTCTGTATGCCTTCCACAGTATTTCCCGAATATGAATCCATGGTGATCACCGTCTTGGGGTAGTTGTCATCGATAGCCTGTAGATTACCAAATTCCCGTTCCATTGTTTTAGGATCGTGAATGTTTAGTGCAACCTGGATATATGCTTTCTCGCCTTCTTTTTCTGCTATAAAATCTATTTCTTTATTTTTGAGTTGACCTACCTTTACATCGAATCCCTGGAAAAGCAAATGATTATAGACGATATTTTCCATGATTTTACCCGCGTCTTCCAGTCGGTATCCCCAGATACCATTTCGGATGCCTAAATTCTCAAAGTAATATTTTTCGCCGATTTCAAACATTCGTTTGCCAACCATGTCGTACCGGGAAGCCGGGTGGATCAAAAATGCATTGGTCAGGTGTTGTACATAAGTTTGTACCTGATTGGGAGCAATATTCACTCGTTGCGATTTGAGAAAATCACTTATTTTTTTTGCCGAGAAAATGCTGCCGGTGTGGGCGGCCAAAAACAGAACCAATTGTTCCAGGAAATGTACATTTCTCACTCCGTATCTGTGTACTACATCTCGAAATACGATGGTGTTGTATATGTTTTTTAAATATTCAAACACGACAGAATCTGTAAGCTCCAAGTGGACCAAATAGGGCAATCCGCCAAATTTCATGTATTGATCCAGACTCTTCTTTCCTTTTTGCAATTGATGAAAATTTAAAAACTCGGGATAGGATAAACTATAGACCGATATTTCAATGTATCTGCCGCTTAAATGACCTGATATGTCCGTGGATAGCAGATTTGCATTGCTTCCCGTACAGTAGAGGTCTACGTCTTCATCTAACAATAAGGACCGCAGAGCGGATCCAAAATCAGAAATATCCTGGATCTCGTCGATAAAAACATAGGTTGTGCCTGACCTGGATTTATGTTGCAATACATAGTCATGCAGATCTTTTGCTGTTTTTATAAATGAAAATGCCAGGTCTTCCTTGTTAATGTATATGATCTTATCCTCCCTATGGGATTTCTGCAACAATTGAATTATTTGATAGATCAAGTAACTTTTGCCGACTCTGCGCTGTCCTGTAAATACCTTAATTATATTCTGATTCATGAACGGCTTGACCTTTTCCAGGTAGTGGGGTCTTGTCAGAACATTTTTTGGTATTTTGAAATTCATCAAGATTAAATCGTAATTATAACTTTATGCGAATATAGTAAAAATTATAAACATGATTATAGCTTTTGGGACGCCTCCCTGCTCCGCGACGGGAGGTAAACTTCGTTGTTGGGTCGCTGGCGCTATTAGGACACTCCGCTGTTGGGACACTCCGCTGTTGGGACGCTACGCTGTTGGTACGCTCCGCTTTGGTAGTTGGTGTCAGACACTTGCCGGGCGAGCCTTGTGGGTGGGGTAGTGTCTGACACCTAAAGTGATTTCCCCAACTGGGATAGAAGGCACTGCACTGCCTGGTGCGAGGTGGCTTACGTCTGACCAGTCTGCCCCATCCGATTCGTGCATTCTGTGACCGCGCTGCGGTCAAAAGGATTTTATGATCCGGTGGCTAATTAAACTTGGACCGCTCTGCGGTCGTGTTTTCAGGATTAATCCGGGTGTTAAGCCTGTTGGGGCATTGACGCTGTTGGGTCGCTGGCGCTATTAGGACACTCCGCTGTTGGGACGCTGCGCTTTTTTTTGGTTAAAATGTACCGAGCCGCTGGCTCTTATATGATCCTTTATACGTTAATCCCTCGGTTGAAACCGGGGGCTATTACATGATTCGAGCTGACGGCTCTGACCGGTCGCTGGCGCTATTGGGACGCTCCGCTTTGGGTCGCCTCCCTGCTTTGCGACGGGAGGTAAATTTCATTTTTAGGACGCTGCGCTGCTGGTTGTTCCCGTACTGGGGTACTGTGCCCCAACGACCGTCCGCACGTCGCCGAAGCTTTAGCGGAGGAACAAGGTTCCTAGCGCACGCAGTGTCCCCAAACGGCGAAGCCTCCAAACTACAAACAGCCGAAGGCTCCAAACGGCCGAAGGCCCTCAAACGCACGCAGTGCCCAAACGACCAAAAGTCCCTAATATAAAAAGCCGAACATCCACAAGGGGATTATTCCTGCGACGCCATATTCGATGTCATCTTTGACGATATAGGCATTTTTCTTGTTTTTGAGGTTTCCCTGTGCTTTGCTTTTTCCACCTATTTCAATTATATACCTGGTATCGACCAAAAAATCTGCGTCACCAGACCAATGGATAGTTTCGATATCTTGAATCTGATTCATAAAGAAAGTTTCACGTAGTGTGCCTCTATCTGTCTGTTCTCCGGCTAATGCAAATTGCAGATTACTGTTATTCAGATATAGTTTTTCGGGTTTTCTCAATACAGCCATGCCCTGTGTGTCTTTACGTAGTTGCTGTATGAGTCGTGCCTTTTCCAATAGATGCAATACCCGCATAAGAGCCGGCCGTGATATATTGGTGGTTCTGCTTAACTTACTTATATTTGGTGTGAATGGCACGCTGGTTGAAATAACGTACAACAGTTTTTTGATTTTTACTAACATCTCATAATTAAGGTTTTCCACAGCTGCCAGGTCTATATCGATAATCAGATTCACTGTATGCAATAATCGCTGTAGGTATTCATTTTCGCCTTCAATAAAATACGGATAAGCTCCATATCGCAGGTATTCCTTAAATTCTGCTATGGGCTTTATATTATCATTGATCGTCCGGGCTATTTCCACATGATCTTCCAATATTTCCGACAGAGTCCATGTAGTAAACGATATATCTTTTTTGAGTTGAATATATTCCCGAAGAGATAGCTCCTTTAAACTATACGAAATAGCTCTCCGGCTTAAATCAGATTCGCCAGAATAAACTTCAAGTATCGACGAAGAGGTAAAAATCACCTGCAGATCCGGGACATTATCATAAATAAGTTTTAATTCCCTAGACCAACGAGGATACTTATGTACTTCATCCAGTAATAAATAATTGCCTCCTTCTTTCGAAAAACGTTCTGCCAATTCCAACATTCCAACATCCTGGAAAAACAGATCGTCCATGGCTACATAAAGTGCGGAGCCATCATTAGGCAGCTTTTTGGCAAGATACTGTAACAATAAAGTTGTTTTCCCACTTCCCCGCGCACCTGTGATCCCGATCAACCTGTTATTCCAATTGATTTTATCGGCCAGATACCTTTCAAAATGCAATGGCACTGTTTGTGCTTTTCTTTGTGATGTAATTTGTAATCGCTCTATATTCATGACGACCAGGAAATGATGGCTTAATTGTAAAATGTAATTTACAAAATTCGATGGTTATTGTAAAAGATAATTTACAAAATTGGGTGACATCAATTTTATGTACTTCTTGCGCAGCTTATCTTTTGGTACGCTGGGCCTCCCTGCTTCCCTACTTCGTCACGGGAGGTAAACTTCGCTGTTGGTACGCTGGCGCTGTTGGGATGCTGCGTTTTTTTGGTTAAAATGTGCCGAGCCGCTGGCTCTTATATGATCCTTTATCCGTTATTCCCCCGGTTGAAACCGGGGGCTATTACATGATTCGAGCCGACGGCTCTGATCGTACGCTGCGCTGTTGAGACGCTGACGCTGTTGAGACGCTGACGCTGTTGGGACGCTGCGCTTTGGTAGTTGGTGTCAGACACTTGCCGGGCGAGCCTTGTGGGTGGGGTAGTGTCTGACACCTAAAGTGATTTCCCCAACTGGGATAGAAGGCGCTGGCGCTGTTGGGGCGCTGACGCTGATGGGTCGCTTCGGTAGTGGGGCACTGTGCCCAAACGCCCCTCCCAAATCCGTCCGCGTGTCGCCGTAGCTTTAGCGGAGGAACAAAGTTCTAAGTGCACCCAGCGTCCAAACCCCAAACGAGCGCAGCTCCCAAACCGCCGTCAGGCGCCAAACCTGCCCCTCCCAACGACCTGTCTTTCTTTATCTCCCGACCAGCCGCCTGTATTGTTCAGCTATGGTGTCCAATCCAAAATTTTGATACAGTAATTCCTGGTTGCGTCTTTTTTCTTCATCGTGTAAGACCGGTGCTTTATGCTGATGATCTTTCATTGAAAAAACCCGGAACCCCTGTCCGGTGTAATACCGGTAGAACCCGGATTCTTCTGGCAGTACGATGGGGATGTGGTTTTGAAGGCAATACAAAAGGTTGCCTCCGCCCATCCCACGCATTTGAGGCATCCAGGCCAGTTTGACCCGGCTAAGTACATTGAAGTAGCTCTGGCGGTTTAGAAATCGATGGAGAAAAAGCGCCTTATCACCCATTTTGTTCCGGGCTGCTTTTCGCACCAGGGCTTCATACCGTTTGTTCGCTCCGTAGGAAAAAGGAATGATGATGCGGTCATATCCGGCAATCAGCTCTTCACTCAAGGCTTTGATGCCGTCCAGATGGTTGACCGTCACAGCCCCCGAATGGCCGAATAACAGATCGCGGTGCCGGAGGTCCGGCACATTTTTATGGATTTTCTGCCCCATGGCAAATGGGGCGTATTCCATGTGCGTCAGATCATACCGATCCCTGATCATGTGGTATTCGGCCGGATTCCAATGCGCAAATCGGTCGATGCGTTGCAAATCTTTTTGGTATTGGTCGTCTTCGCGACGAAGGATATCCAGTACCCGTTGAAATTTTAATTGGTAATACTGGGGGTTTTGCATAGAATCATAATACGCCCGGGTGGCCGTACCCAGGTATTCCCGGATCACCGCTCGCCGGTGGTAGTATTCATACCCATAAAAGATCCAGGTCACTGGCATGTCCGCCGGGATAAACGGCAGCAGGTGTTTGCGAAATCGGCCGGGCAAAGAATGAAATAGAACCTGTCGGTATCTCTTCATGCCCGAGCTCCGGAGTATTTTTTTCATCCCTGCGATGGAGATGCGGGTGACCTCCTGGTCTTCCGGAGTACCCTGTTTCCGCCTGGCTGTGCCGACGACGTAATAGTCGTTGTGGGAATCTGGAGCATAGGTCTTTTGATGCCGAATGAAGCCCTGGTGAAATTTATCGTCAATGCAAAGGTGCAGGTTCATGGGGTGTTTTATGGTGTAGGGGTTTGGTCTTGGATTTTGATGGCCGCTTAACTTCTCCGGTTTTGCCAAAGTTCGGAGGTATTGTTTGTGGTTTGGTTCCTGGGGTTTTGAATGAGTTCCTGGATTTCGTTTATAGCTTGTTCGATTTGGGGTTTTTCGATGTTATGTGGTCCTGTTTGTGGTTTGGTTCTGGGGGTTTTGAATGAGTTCCTGAATTTTGTTTATAGCTTGTTCGATTCGAGTTTTTCGATGTTATGTGGTATAGTTTGTGGTTTGGTTCCTGGGGGTTTGAATGAATTCCTGGATTTCGTTTATAGCTTGTTCGATTCGGGGTTTTTCGATGTTATGTGGTTCTGTTTGTGGTTTGGTTCTGGGGGGGGGTGAACGAATTCCTGGATTTCGTTTATAGCTTGTTCGATTCGGGGATTTTCAATGTTCTGTGGTACTGTTTGTGGTTTGGCTCCAAACGGGCGTAGCCCATCAAACGGCCCCAGGCCATTAAACTTCAAACGCACGCAGTGCCCCCAAACGGCGAAGCCTCCAAACTACAAACAGCCGAAGGCTCCAAACGGCCGAAGGCCCTCAAACGCACGAAGTGCCCAAACGACCAAAGGTCCCTAATACAAGAAGCCGAACAGCCACAATGGGATTCTTTTATTCCCGCCATATTCTATATCATCTGCCGCTATATACGCGTTTTCTATTCCCCGAATCTGCTCAAAGCTTTTATTCTTTCCACCGACTTCAATGGTGGTCTGGTCGTTTATTCGGAAATCGCCCTGATCGATGTATTCTATTTTATTTTGGTAGGCTACCTGATTGATAAAGAAGGTTTCCCGTATATTTCCTTTTCCGGCATTTTTACCGGCCAGTGTAAAAGGCAGATTTGGATTTTCCAAATAGATCTTATCCGGCTTTTGCAATCGGGAGATTCCCTTTGCATCTTTGTAAAGATGAGCAATCAACCTGGCTTCCTGCAAATAATGCAAATAGGTGACCAATGTATTTCGATTGATCTTCATCCTGTTGCTCAGTTTGCTTACATTGGGTATGAAAGGAACAGATTCAGCGATAATCTGTAAGAGTTGTTTCATTTTAATCACATAAGCCGGATCAACACCTCGTTGGAGGGGGAGCTCGATCTCCAGTATCATATTGAGAATCTCTTCAATCCTGTGATGGTATCCGGTTTTTCCTTCCATAAAAAATGGATAGTATCCATTCTTCAGATAATCATCGAAATGTTGCAATGGTTTTATTTTCCTATTCACCATTTGGGCCAGAGGTACAGGATCTTCCAACAGCTCATCCAGCCTGATGACCTCAAAGTCCAATCCCAATCTGATGTTTAGATATTCTCTATAGGACAGACCTTGCATGTGATACATGACGGCCCGGCGACTCAAATCCGCACGGGCATCCAAAAGTTCTAAAAGCGACGATCCCGTGAAGACAATCTTTAATTCCGGATGGTCGTCATATATGTTTTTGATTTCCTGCCTCCACGTGGGATAATGATGTACCTCGTCCAGAAAAAGATAACGCCCCCCTTTTCGGACAAATTCGCTGGCGACGTCGACAGGGCGGTTCTCTGCCCACCATATATTGTCCAGACTGGTATAGAGACTGGTTCCGTCCAATTTTAGATTTTTCTTTATGTACTGAAGCAAGAGGGTGGTTTTTCCAACGCCCCGGGCACCGCGCAGGCCGATCAGGCGCGCAGTCCAGTCGATATCGTTCATCATGTTGCGGGTGAACTGAAGCTGCGTGACCTCTATTTTCTTGATGAACTTCTCCAGTAATTCGTCCATGAGTATTAAATTGCTTTTTGCTCTAAGCAAATATAAGTAAAATATGCTTAATAGTCTAAGCAGTTGGTTTTTGAAGGGCGCTTCGCTGTTGGGTCGCTTCGCTGTTGGGTCGCTGGCGCTTTTAGGTTGCCTCCCTGCTCCGCGACGGGAGGTAAACTTCGCTGTTGGGACGCTGCGCTTTAGTCTTTAGAACGCTGCGCTCTTGGTACGCCTCCATCAACAATTCACCATCAACAATCAACAATCAAAGTGCACCTTTTATCTCGTCAAATTTAAGGAGCATCTATATCACTGGGCTTTACAATCCGTTCTCCCGAGTACTTTGTCAAGTCCTCAGGATTCATAGGCTTGCAAATCCCTTATGTCCAGTTTCCAGTTTCCAGTGTCAACCATCTACAATCTACAATCTACAATCTATAATCTACAATCTATAATCTAAATCCTAAGTTCTAAACTCCATCAAACCTTCACCACCCGATCCTCCTCCAACCGATACTGCTCACCGCTCTCCGGACAAACCGCATTGCCGGCCCCGTCAAATTCCAACCGATGGCCATACTCACTCATCCAACCGATCCGTCGCGCCGGATTCCCCACCCACAATTCATACGGCCGGACCTCCTTCGTGATCACCGCCCCCGCACCGATAAATCCGTATTCCCCGATCTCATTCCCACACACAATGGTGGCATTGGCACCGATGGTGGCACCCCGCCGAACCGTAGTCCGGGCATACTGCCCCCGCCGGTTGACCGCACTGCGCGGATTGATCACATTGGTAAATACCATCGACGGACCCAGGAAAACCTCGTCCTCACAAATCACCCCGGTATAGATCGATACATTGTTCTGGACCTTGACCCGGTTGCCAAGCACCACGCCGGGCGATACCACCACATTTTGACCAATGTTACATTCTTCTCCGATCGTGCTGTCCTTCATAATGTGGGAGAAGTGCCAGATCTTGGTTCCTTTTCCAATCTGTGTTCCGGAGTCGATTACCGCGGTTTCGTGTGCGAAGTAGGGAGCGTTTTTTTCAGTGTTGGGCATGGATTGTATTGTTTGTTGTTTGGGTTATGATATAGTTCTTCGGTTATATAGGGTATTTAGTTTTTCTGGGGACATTCTAATGTTAAGTGGTATTGTTTGTAGTTTGGTTCCTGGGGTTTTGAATGAGTTCCTGGATTTCGTTTAGAGCTTGTTCGATATGGGGTTTTTCAATGTTATGTGGTATAGTTTGTGGTTTGGTATCTGCGGTTTTGAAATAATTTTTGAGTTTTGAGGATAGCTTATTCGTTACGGACTTTGCCAGTGTTAATGGTACTGTTTGTGGTTTGGCTCCAAACGGGCGTAGCCCACCAAACGGCCGCAGGCCACCAAACTTCAAACGCACGCAGTGCCCCCAAACGGGCAAAGTCCTAAAACGGCTGCAAGCCACCAAATGGGCGGTCTATTTAAGTACAGAAACACGCAGTGCATAAATCTTTTTACTGGTACTCTCTATATTCTTTCTTATCTCGAGATAGGCGTCATTTTTTAAAAAAGAAAGTTCTTCTGAGATGATGCATTGATTGAGTAATTCCATTAGACTACTGTATGCCATGGTATAAAAGTGTCCTTGATCTTTTTTGGTTCTGCGTGAACTTCCTTCTGCCAAGTTGGAACAAACAGAAATCGCAGATCGTCGCATTTGACTCACCAATCCATATTTTTCTACATCCGGAAATTCTGTCGTAATCTTGTAAATTTGAATGTTTATACCTTTTGCTTCCTTCCAGGCATCCAGTTTCTCAAATGGGTAGGTGTAATTGGACATGATTTTAGTCTTTAGATTTCACGCGTTGGTTTGGTTTTTGGGTTATGATTTCGCTATATGGGCTATGGTGCCTTTCTGGAGATTGCTAAACGCCCCAAACTACAAACGGGCGCAGCCCCCAAACGGGCGTAGCCCACCAAACGGCCGCAGGCCACCAAACTAAATATCGATAATTTGCGAAAGCAAATAATCGATTTTTCGAACGATAATGTCCACCTGATTCATCTGTTCCTCGATCTTCTGAAAATAAATGCTGACATCCCGGTCTTTCCAGCTTTCGGAGATGACGCGGGCGCCCAGGCTGATCCGTACGACGCCGCTGACCGTCCCGTCCTTGTGGATGGCTTTGACGGGCTGCCCGATGTGGCAGGCCTGCGAGGCGATCCGATCCCATTCTTCCGGGGCGTCGCCCATCTGATCGGATAAGTTCTGATTCAACAGGCGGTACAAATGGGTGACTTCATCCAAAGTCAACACCCGGTCCGGGGTGCGGATGAAAAAAGGGAAAATGGTGCGTCGGTTTTTTAACATATGCCGGTCGATGGGTTCGTCGGGGGCCTTGACGGGTTCGATGGTGTCCGGCAGCGGCTCCAGAAAAGGCGCTTGCTCAATCGCCTGCGCAACGTGGTTGCAAAACATTTCAATGCCCAGATACCGCAGCGAAATGGGCGTGTTAAAATACCGCTGAATCTCCACGATGGCTGAATACCAGCGCATGTACAAGCCCAGATTGAGGCACTTGGGCAGGTTGCGTCCGATGTTCCACGACGACGGACATTCGTTTTTGCAGTTGTACTCTTCCAGACCTTCGGGGAGCTTGTTGTCCGGTGCGGCCCATTTCGTGGCGTACTTTTTTGGTATAATCAAGGCACCGCTAAAAGGCGGTCCGGTAAAATATTTGGATCCGGTGATGGTCATCAGGTAATTGCGTTTGATGTAGGCCCGGATGTCCTCTTGGTCCATGCGCAACTGCGAGTTGTCCACAATCTTCAGCAATCGTTTGCCAAATTCCTGATCCAGGTCTTTCAATGCGCCCGTGCTGGGTGCCGAATACCCCAGTTTGGACTGGTCCATGACGTGGAGGACGGGCTGTTTGTTTTCTTTCATCACCCGACGTACCGTCCGGATCACTTCCTCGTCAATGTCCGCCGGGCTTCGCAAATCCCCCTGGTCGTTTCGCAACGGAATCTTGATCAGTTCATCCTGGTCAAATCCATTGATCTGATCGCCTTTGGTCACTTCAAAACCCAACGCGGTCCGGTCTGAAAAGTGGCGGCCCAGTAAGGCCAGTGGTACCCCGCTACCGGTCTCATCCGAAGCCACCAGAATGTGAACCTTCTGCTCGGGATAGACGGCCTGACAAATACCAGCCAGCTGCAGCGATATATCTGTGCCGGAGGGCGCGAGGATCAGGGTGACCGATTCGGGCAGGGCCAAGGCTTTGCGAAGTTTGGTCTTGAGGTGGCTCGCAAACCGCTGCAAGGTTTCGCGGATGCCCTTGTGGAGTGCGGACTCGATGAGGTATTGCCGCTTGGTTTCGGTTCGGTTAAAGGCTACATTGGACACCGAGGTCGCCGTGGAGGAGGCAAAGGTCAATGCCTCCGGACGCGGAAAAGGCCGGCAGCCGTATTTGTTGAGCAACTGGATGGGATCCACATTGAGCCGGAGATCGCCGCCCAGCATCAGCATCGCTTCGGTGGGGTGGGCCAGATGCCGCACCACCTCCAGGAGTTCTTCATCAATCGGCCCGTCCATGTAGGTCTGATTGTGTAAGATGCCCAAGGTCTCGTAGGTCTCCGGGTCGAGATGGGGAATGTCTTCCCGGTCGGATCGGAACCGAAGAATGATTTCAGCAATATCCGCCGGGATCTGATCGATGGCTTCCTTGTCTTCCTGCGGGATCAGCTCATAAAACCGTGCCGTGACGCGACAGGCCGCCAGATCACAGATCCGGACATCGATTTGATCCTGGGACATGCGCTGGTACCAGATCTGCCACTCGATGCCATACCGCAGACAAAGCAAGGCGGCGATGGGATTGCTGAGCAAATGCACCCCGATGTTGATGGAATGACCGGCATGGATATAAAACCCGTCCGGTCTGGACATCATCGAACGGATCAAAATGCCTTCTACCTTCGGCAGGGTACTGGATCGGCTGAGGATCCGGATGAGCTTTATGCGCTCTTCCAGGGATTCGGTCGAATGTTCATGAAATATACTTTCCACTAGTGTATCGTTTTCGGCGGTTCGTTTGGCCATATCTTTTCATTTGGTGGTCGCGGTCAAGGTACTGAAACCATCATTTAAATGCAAAATAAAAATCCGGGGGCGTTATAAATGGTGGATCCAGACCTCTGATTTTGGCTTCTTATCTCCGGGCAATTTTATGGAATAGATTAATGGCTAAAGCCAAATAATGTTTTGCTTCCTTAACCTCAGCCTTGTCAGGGTGTGTGAAAACCTGACAGCGTTTGACTTCGTTTTGTTATCAAGCAATATATGTAGTATATAAAATCCTTGTATTCAATGTGATATAGAACCTGTCAGCGTTTGAAGAAATTATATTTCCAGTGTTTTCACGCAGTCTCTAAAGTACGGGGCAAAATACAGCAACTGATCGTCTCCACTCGTGGAATACAAGGGGGAACAGTGCCGGCTCATAAAGTGTGAACCACGACTCTTCAGGGTGTGTGGAAACCTGACAGCGTTTGGCATTTGTTAGTGACATAGGAACTGGTGTAATATAACAAGCACATGTAATCTGTGCAATAAAAACCTGTCTGTTTGGAGACTCGTGCAAAATCAATAATTCCACCTTTTTCACACAGTCTCTCTTCCGATGACGCATAGATTTGCCACCTTTTATTTGGTGTCGAGGGCTTGGTATGGTTAGGTTAGGTGCAGAGTTTGTAAACAAATCTCCTCGATCTTTTCATGCACCGGACCCATCACAAAGGAACGAGTTTGTTTAAAAAGTATTGATGGGTTTTTTTTAAACCTTCCTGAAGGGAAATCTCGGGTTCCCATTGCAGCATTTTTTTGGCTTTTGTGATGTCTGGTTTCCGAACCTTGGGATCATCTTCGGGCAACGGATAGAAACCGATTCGGGCCTCCGGATTGTGAACCTGCTGCAAGATCATTTCCGCCAGATCCAGGACCGATATTTCCTGGGGATTGCCAATATTGACCGGTTGGTGATACTCGGTCATCAGCAATCGATAAATGGCTTCGATGGTGTCGGTGACATAACAAAAGGACCGGGTCTGGCTGCCGTCCCCAAACACCGTGAGTTCTTTCCCACGAATCGCCTGGGTGAAAAAAGAGGGGAGGGCCCGGCCGTCCCGCACCCGCATCCGGGGGCCGTAGGTGTTGAATATCCGGGCGATGCGCGTGTCGATCCCGTGCACCCGGTGGTAGGCCATGGTCATCGATTCCTGAAATCGCTTGGCTTCGTCATAGACACCTCGGGGACCGATGGGATTGACATTGCCCCAATACTCCTCCGTCTGTGGATGTTCCAGCGGATCACCGTACACCTCGGAGGTGGACGCGATCATAAACACAGACTTTTTGTTGCGGGCCAGCCCGAGCAGGTTGTGGGTGCCCAGTGAGCCGACCTTCAGGGTCTGGATGGGCATCTCCAGGTAATCAATGGGGCTGGCCGGCGAGGCAAAGTGCAGGATGTAATCCAAGGGTCCCGGAACGTGGACGTATTTGGTCACATCGTGGTGATGAAATTCAAATTCTTCTTTCGGAAATAGATGTTGGATGTTTTCCAGGTCGCCGGTGATCAGGTTGTCCATTCCGACCACCCGATGGCCTTCTGCGAGGAATCGATCGCAGAGGTGGGAACCGAGAAAGCCGGCCGCTCCGGTGATGAGAATGCGTTTCATTTTTAGAGGGTTTAGAGGGTTTAGAGGGGTGAATTTTTAGTTTTTTATTTTTTATTGGGGTTGGAGCCTGGGGGCGCTTTGCTTTTGGGACGCTGGCGCTTTGGTAGTGTCTGACTCCTAAAGTGATTTCCCCAACGGGGATAGAGGACGCTGCACTGTCTGGAGCGAGTGGCTTACATCGGATCAGTCTGCCCCATCCGATTCGGGCATTCTGTGACCGCTCTGCGGTCAATAGGATTATATGATCCGGGTGCTAATAAACTTGGACCGCTCTGCGGTCCTTTTTTGGGCATTACGCCGGGGTTTGACCCTGGTAGTTCGCTTCGCAACGGGAGGTAGACTTAGAACGCCTCCCCGCTCTGCGACGGGAGGTAATCGCTGCTGGGACGCCTCCATCTACAATCTACAATCTACAATCTACAATCTATAATCTAAGTCCTAAGTTCTAACCTCCATCAACAACTTCCCGTCCGATGCTTTCATAATAAAATCCTTTTTTCGCCATATAATCCGTCTCATACAGATTCCGCCCATCAAAGATTATCGGTTGCTTCATCAGCGATTTCATCACTTCAAAATTGGGGGTACGGAAGACACTCCACTCCGTGATAATCAACAGGGCATCCACATCGATCACGGCCTCGTACGCATCGCTGACCAGATGGACCTGATCCCCAAACCGGGTTCGGATGTTTTCCATGGCTTCCGGATCGTAGGCCTTGATCGTGGCGTGGCGGTCGAGGAGCTCCTGTATAATATACAGTGCCGGTGCTTCCCGGATGTCATCGGTGTTGGGTTTGAAGGCCAATCCCCAAATACCGATGGTTTTGTTGCACAGGTCTTCGCCGAGATACTGCACCAGTTTATCAGCTAAAATGCGTTTTTGCCGATTGTTGACCTCGATGACGGATTGAAGAATCCGAAGGTCGTAGTCGTAATCCTGCCCGGTTCGCACCAGCGCTTCGACGTCCTTGGGAAAACACGATCCGCCATAGCCCACGCCGGGAAACAAAAATCGCTTTCCAATCCGGGAATCCGATCCGATGCCGATCCGGACCTGGTCCACGTTGGCGCCGACCCGTTCGCACAGATTGGCAATATCGTTCATGAAAGTGATTTTGGTCGCCAAAAAGCTGTTGGCCGCGTATTTGGTCATTTCAGCCGACCGGACATCCATAAAATAGATCGGGTTCCCCTGCCGGACAAAAGGTTTATACAACCGCTCCATAATATTTCGGGCACGCTGGGATTCGGTACCGATGATGACGCGTTCGGGTTTGAGAAAGTCATCGACGGCAACCCCTTCGCGTAAAAATTCAGGATTGGAAACCACATCAAATAATTCCGGACTGATTTTGGACGCCAGGGTGTCGTGCACCTGGTCTGCTGTGCCGACCGGTACCGTGCTTTTATCTACGATCACGGTATAGTCGGTGATCAAATCTGCCAGTTGTGCGGCGACCTTTAATATATAAGATAAATCGGCGGAACCATCCCCGTTGGGTGGAGTCGGTAAAGCCAAAAATATGACTTCGGCGTCTTTGATCCCTTCTTCGAGGGAGGTCGTAAACTGCAAGCGATTTTGTCTGGTATTTCGGTCAAACAAGGTTTTTAGTCCGGGTTCATAAATCGGAACTTCACCCTGCTGCATCCGCTGTACCTTGTCGGCGTCGACGTCAATACAGACAACTTCATTGCCGGTTTCGGCAAAGCATGTTCCGGTGACCAGGCCGACATAGCCGGTACCTACTACTGCAATATTCATTTTTTATATTGGTTTATGAGGTTTATGAGGTTTATGAGGTTTATGAGGTTTATGAGGTTTATGAGGTTTATGAGGTTTATGAGGTTTATGAGGTTTATGAGGTTTATAGGGGTTATAAGGTTTAAGGGGGGTAGATTGTTTAGGAAAACATGGTCGCTGCGTTGTTAGGGCGCTCCGCTGTTGGGGCGCTCCGCTTTGGTCTTTGGGACGCTGGCGCTTTGGGACGCTCCGCTTTAGTCCAGTTTCCAGTGTCAACCATCTACAACCTAAAATCTAAAATCTAAGAACTAAGTTCTAAACTCCATCCACCATCAACAATCAATAATTAAAAATAACCATCGCCCCTTCAGGGCTTTGAAGCACCGCACAATGTGTATGTTGACATCGTCCTTCATGAACAGTTAATCCTCTTGTGAATGGCTAGAAAGAGAGCCATAGGCTCGTTCGATGTGGTAGCCACCGGTTTTAACCGGTGGAGACCGGGAGCGAAAAAAATTGAGAGCTGTAGGCTCGAATCATTTTGGAACGCTTTGCTTTGGTCTTTGGGACGCTCCGCTTTAGTTCTGTTTCCAGTTTCGGACTAAATACACTGGGCTTTACAATCCGTTCTCCTGAGTACTTTGTTAAGTCCTCAGGATTCATAGGCTTGCAAATCCCTGATGTCCAGTTTCCAGTCTCAACCATCTAAAACCTAAAACCTAAAACCTACAACCTACAACCTACAATCTATAATCTACAATCTATAATCTATAATCTAAATCCTAAGTTCTAAACTCCATCCACCATCAACAATTAAAAATAACCATCGCCCCTTCAGGGCTTTGAAGCACCGCACAATGTGTATGTTGACATCGTCCTTCATGAACAGTTAATCCTCTTGTGAATGGCTAGAAAGAGAGCCATAGGCTCGTTCGATGTGGTAGCCACCGGTTTTAACCGGTGGAGACCGGGAGCGAAAAAAATTGAGAGCTGTAGGCTCGAATCATTTTGGAACGCTTTGCTTTGGTCTTTGGGACGCTCCGCTTTAGTTCTGTTTCCAGTTTCCAGCCTTCAGTTTCCAGTGTCAACCATCTACAATCTACAATCTACAATCTACAATCTAAGTCCTAAACTCCATCCTCCAGTTTCCAGTTTCGGACTAAATACACGGGCTTTACAATCCGTTCTCCCAGTACTTTGTCAAGTCCTCAGGATTCATAGGCTTGCAAATCCCTTGTGTCCAGTTTTCAGTGTCAACCATCTACAATCTACAATCTATAATCTATAATCTACAATCTAAATCCTAAGTTCTAAACTCCATCCACCATCAACAATCAACCATCAATAATCAACCATCAACCATCAACAATTATCAATCACCTCAACTGTTCCTGCATCAGTCGTTCCAGGCCTTCCCGGATACCGACGGTCGGTTCGTAATCCAGTAATTCCTGGGCCTTGCTGATGTCTGCCAGGCTGTGTGGTATGTCGCCCGCCCGTTCCGGACCGTAAATGGGGTTTAGTTCACTGCCGGCAATGTCGTTGATCAGACCCCAGAGTTCGGTCAGCGTAGTGCGTTCCCCGCAGGCTACATTGTAGTTTTGATTAACCGCCGCCGGGTTGTTTGTCAGCAATCCCCGGAGGTTGGCCTGAACCGCATTGTCCACGTAGGTGAAATCCCGGCTAAAGCTGCCGTCCCCGTTGATCGTGGCGGCTTCCTGGTCGCGGATGGCTTTGATAAACAATGGAATTACCGCCGCATAGGGGCCCTTGGGGCTTTGACGAGGCCCAAAAATATTGAAATACCGAAGCCCGATCAGCTCCATACCGTACAAGCGGCCAAAATTCTCGGCATAGAGTTCGGCGACCTTTTTCGTGATCGCATACGGTGACAAGGGCTGCCCCACCCGGGATTCGACCTTGGGCAGGTTTTGGTCATCTCCATAGACCGAAGAACTCGATGCAAACACCACCCGCTTGATGTTGTTCTGTCGGGCGGCCATAAAAATGTTCAAGGTGCCATCGATGTTGTGGGCATTCGAACGAACCGGATCGTCTACGGACCGGGGCACGGATCCCAATGCCGCCTGGTGGCAGACAGCCGTGGCTTCGTTGCACAACTTCTGGCAGAGATCCAGATCCCGGATGTCGCCTTCGACAAAGGTGACCTGATCGTGATCCAATACTTCCCGAATATTGTCCATGGATCCGGTGATCAAATTGTCCACGATGGTCGTGTGCGTGATCTCCGGATGGTCGATAAATGCACGAACCAAATGGGAGCCAATAAATCCGGCTCCGCCGGTTAATAATATATGCATATAGGTTGATTTTTAAGTGTGGCGCTAATTCTTTTTGTAGTTTGGTTTTTAAGTTATGATTTAGTTCTTCAGTTGAATGGGGTAATTAGCCTTTCTGGGACTGCCCATATTGTGTGGTATTGTTTGTTGTTTGGTTTTTGGGTTATGATTTAGTTCTTCATTTACATGGGATATTTTGTCTTTCTGGGGACTGCCTATGTTATGTGGTACTGTTTGTGGTTTGGCTCCAAACGGGCGTAGCCCATCAAACGGCCGCAGGCCACCAAACGGGCGAAGCTCTCAAACGGCCGCAGGCCCACACCCCAAACGGCCGCAGGCCATCAAACAGACGAAGTCCCCAAACAGCCGCAGGCCACCCAACGGGCGCAGCCCCCAAACGACAAACGACCGCAGGTCACTACAGCCGGGCCGGCACATCCTTTTTATCCCAAAAGCCTTTCACGTCATACCACACCTGGCCGTCCGGCTTGCGGACGGGAACGATGGACTTAAATTTCTCATGCGATACACACAGCAGGATGGCGTTGTAGTCGTCGGTATCGGGTTCTTCTGCAAGGATTTCTATTCCCAGTTCTTTGCGAACCTGATCGGGATTGGCCCAGGGGTCATAGACATCGATGTCCAGATCATATTCCTCGAGTTCGTGGTAAATGTCGATGACTCTGGTGTTTCGAATATCGGGACAGTTTTCTTTGAAGGTGATGCCCAAAATCAAAACCCGCCCATTACAGAGTGAAATGTCCTTTTTGACCATCAGTTTGATGACTTCCTGAGCCACATAATTCCCCATGGTATCATTCAGCCGGCGACCGGCAAGAATCATTTCCGGGTGGTAACCCACTTGTTGTGCCTTCAAAGCCAGATAATAGGGATCGACCCCGATGCAGTGGCCTCCGACGAGCCCCGGCCGAAAGGGGAGGAAGTTCCATTTGGTACCGGCCGCTTCAAGAACATCCAGCGTATCGATGTTCATTCGGTTGAAAATCTTGGCGAGTTCATTGACAAAAGCAATATTGATATCGCGTTGGCAATTCTCGATGACCTTGGCTGCTTCTGCGACGCGGATCGAAGTGGCTGGAAAGGTGCCCGCCGTGATGATAGATGCGTACAGCTCATCGATTTCCCGGGCCACTTCCGGTGTGGAGCCCGAGGTCACTTTGACGATTTTGGTCAGGGTGCGGTCTTTGTCGCCCGGGTTGATGCGCTCCGGACTGTAGCCGATGAAGAAGTCCTCGTTGTAGACCAATCCGGTTTCTTGTTCCAGAATGGGCAGACAAATTTCTTCCGTGGCACCGGGATAGACCGTGGATTCGTAAATGACGATGTTGCCTTTTTTGAGTTGACCGGCAACCAGACCGGTGGCGGACCGGATGGGATTGAGGTCTGGTTGTTTGTTGTCATCCACCGGCGTGGGAACGGTGACAATGTAGATGTCGCACGGGCTCAGATCCTCCGGATCGCTGCTGACCCACAGACCGGACTGACCGGGTCCTTCCGCTAATACGGACTGCAGCAGCTCGTCGGTGACCTCCAGGGTGCTGTCGTGGCCCCCCTGGATTTCCTGACACCGTTCTTCGTTGATGTCAAAGCCGACCACGTGGTGCTTTTTGGCAAATTCTACCGCTAGTGGCAGCCCCACGTAACCCAAACCAATGATTCCTATTTTTTTCATGTATTTGTTTTTATGTTTAGTAGTTGTTGCGTTCTAAATTATAGGCACTAAGCACTAAGCACTAAGCACTAAGCACTAAGCACTAAGCACTAAGCTCTAAGCACTAAGCTCTAAGCACTAAGCTCTAAGCACTAAGCTCTAAGCACTAAGCACTAAGCTCTAAGCACTAAGCTCTAAGCACTAAGCACTAAGCTCTAAGCACTAAGCTCTAAGCACTAAGCCTTAACTCAGCACAAAACGATTGCGAAAGGTTTGTATTTCTTTTCGAAGCAGTTTTTGAATTTCATCTTCCTCCAGCAGGTGGTCGTCCTGGATTTCCAGACTGGGGACTTCGTGCCCCTGATTGATGTAAATATAATCCAACGTTTCGATTTCTTTTTCCAGGATGTCTCGAATACCGTTGATGCTATGGTTAAATTGCAATACGTTGTTGAGTCGGAGGTCACTGTGGTCCTGAATGGGTTCCAGCAGATCATTGAGCAACTCGGTCAGGTGATGGATGTGTACAAAGGGTCGGACCTGGTTGCCGTTGCCGAAAATCTGAATCTGGCCGTAGCAAAGGGCTTCAAATATAAAGCGATTGATGACCGAATCATGACGCACTGTGCGGTTGTAACCAAACACATTTCCCACCCGGAGTATATCGACCTGCATGTTTTCTTCAAGCAGCTGGACAAATTTTTCCGCTTCCCGCTTGGAACGGCCGTAGGTGTTCATGGGGTTCGCTTCCATAAATTCATTGTCGACCGGTGCAAAACCATAGACCGATGCCGAGCTGACAAAGATAAATTTTTGGACCTGCTTAAATTTTTCCAGGCACTGGATCAGATTGGCTGTTCCCCATTGGTTGATCTGTTCGTATTTCAGACTGTCCTCCATGCTGTAGGGGGATTTGACCACCCCGGCCAGATGGTAGATGACATCAATATCTTTCAGCACTTTTTGCAGTGCTATGTGGTTCAGGATGTCTCCCTGGACGAACCGGACTTTTTCCAGGTTGATGTTCCCGAAAAAAAACCGGATGTTGTTGTGCGACATATTATCATACACGATAATCTTTTCAATGAGTGGATTGGTGTTGAGTTTATCCACCAGTGAAGTGCCGATGTAGCCGGCGCCGCCTGTGACGAGTACGTTCATGAGTTAGGGTATAGTTTGTAGTTTATAGTTCATAGATATGGGTACGGAATGACGGGCCAGTATTCGGTGGATCCGTTCCGTGTAGGGTCAAAAGAATTGGTGACTTATTATTTCAAATTTATTTTCTAATCGATGTGATTAAGCCATTTAATATTTTCGTTATTTCCATTGCTTTGGCCTTAAGAAATTGCAAATTCTCATCTGAGAGGTTGTTTCTCTTGTTAAGTAAGATTAATAATGTGACCGTTTCATAAAGTGATCCTCGCGAGTAATAAAGGAATTTTAGATATTCTTTTTTTGAGTAACGTCCAGTTCCTTCAGCTATATTCATTGAAATAGAAGCGGAAGCAGCATCTAATTGTTCTTTCAATCGATAACTGCTTTTATTATTATGAAAATCTTCGGTTTTTATCATGATTAAATCAAAAAACTCGACTGATTTCTCCCATGCAATTAACTTCTCAAAATTGAAAGTATCCATGATGATTTGTGTTATTTAAAAGCCAGTATCTATAGTCTATTAATCTATAAACTATAACCTACTTCAATTCCGTGTGCAATCCGCACTCCGTCTTCGACTGGCCTGCCCAGCGGCCGTCGCGGTTCATCTCATCGGCCCAGCTGACCGTGCAGGGCATGCATCCGATGGACTTGTATCCGGCATCATGGAGGGGGTGCTTCGGTAGATCGTATTCTTTGATGTAATCATAAATCATCTTGGAGGTCCAATACAACATCGGGTGGTATCGGATCTTTCCGTCATCGGCGGTCATGATGGGGTCAAAGGATGCCCTGGTGGCAGATTGGTCGGCGCGGACCCCCGAAATCCAGATGTCAAATTCTTTTCGGACGCGATCCATGGGGATGACCTTGTTCAGGTGGCAGCAGTAGTCCGTATCCGAATTGTAATAAAAAATGCCTTCGCTGTTTTTCTGCTGGGAGTGGGGGATGTCCGATCGCTCGATGCGGACATGAAGGCCCAATTCTCTGACCAGTTGCTTGCGGAAAGCATGGGTCTCCGGAAACAAAAAGCCAGTATCGAGAAAAACCACTTCGATCGGTTTGTGGTACTGCGCCAGAATGTGCAGCAACGGGATCGATTGGGTCTGAAACGATGAACTACTGACTATCGATAGACCTTTTTGATCAAATTCATCCAGCTGACGGTGAATGTCCCCGACCAGCGCGCTAAATTCTTCTTGGTGTTTCATGGTATATTTCATTTGGGGTACAAATTTCCGTCTCGGCTCAGCCGAGACGGGGGCCTAAGAAGGTAGGGGCACTGTGTGATTCAACGATTTCTTAGTTTGATGCCCGGTTCCCTATTCGTTTGTATTTACGGTGTTTTTATTATGGTCTTCCAGGTCCTTCCTGTGCAATGTACATACTTGTGTTTTGTTTGATAAAACATTATAAATTCGATTACCTTATAAATCCCCATATAATTTGGAGTTCAATCTAATCCGACCCTGACTGGGTCGAAATTGGATTTCTACTCGCATCTAACCTAATCTGACCCTGACTGGGTCAGAATCCTTGCAGGTCAAAGATCTCAGAGCGGTATACTAGTAATAGCTAAACTAGAGAAGACCTCAGAGCGGTCTAATTAGGTTAGCCAATTTATATGAATTCCGACTGACGACCTCAGAGCGGTCGGGTTTGATTCTGAATCGCATAATTCAGATGATCATAACTTACTAATGGTTTATTTTCGAGGGCGCTCCCAGATTGCTCCACTCCGTTCCGCACTCACGGATCGCCAACTATAGCCTGCGATTCGTGAGCATGGAGAGAATCGGAGTGATCTGGAAGCGCAATTAATTAATCATATAGAATTATGAAACACACCACTAGTGCTGCAATTCAGAACTTGTATGCATTATATGCAGCGCCTCCATCCCCAACAAGTTGGGATACGTGCTTAGCACTCTAAATGTAGATTCTAAGCAGACCTGCAGCGCAGGTCGAAGTACGTTAGCAACGGTTATTGTCATAATATCGACCTCAGAGCGATCGTAATGCATGCTTAGACATTGCGACTTCTCGGAAGTCGAAGAATACTGCAAAATCCTCTGCTAACATAGTTATGACCTCTCCCAGGTCTATTGAACCAAGCTCAAATAGAGCTTTTATTTGTGCTAAACAGGTACAATTTGAGGATGGAAGCGCGAGCTAATACCTATACATTATTTATGATTTCCTACACTAGCCCTTCTCTTCACGCATGACATCCACGTACATCTTCCGGAGAATGAGGATCATCCCCGCGAACACACTTCCCACGATGGCAAATATCACCATTAGCCGGATCAGGCTTTTCCGGTTGG
Organism: Membranihabitans marinus; assembly: GCF_019802045.1. Taxonomy (GTDB): domain Bacteria; phylum Bacteroidota; class Bacteroidia; order Chitinophagales; family Saprospiraceae; genus Membranihabitans; species Membranihabitans marinus_A. The sequence continues at coordinate 44,894 of NZ_JAHVHU010000002.1, forward strand.
TGGGGAGCGGCTGCAGCGGATAGTCGATGATGGTGAATATGGGGCGAATGTTTTCCAGGTTAAACCGGGACATTTCCAGATTTTTCACGACCTCCATGTACATGGTCCGGGTGATTTCGAGATCAACGGTCAGATCCAGCCGGTTTGTCTGCTGCGATCTGTACGTCATGCCCCGGCTACGATCAATGGCTGAAGCAAGGCTGGCTTGTTGTTTCTGGAGAACATTTTCCAGAGAATCTTTTCGTTCGGACAGGGTGCTAACGGTTTCTATCCCTTTGGCTGTACTCTGAAGAACATAGAACTGACTCAGGTTCTCGTACAAGGCATACACCAGGGCGATGGACAGTTCGGGGTGGATGGTTTCGGCCTTCATGGTGATCATTTGTGAGGCGTTGTCCAGCGAAACGGAATACATCGGTTGTTTATCGTTGTTGATCATCGAATAAATCCGTTTGAGATACTGCCGGTTCGTCAGATCCATGCTGTCCGGTGACTGAAAGGTGAAATGGATGGGTTCTTCCACTTCCCAGGTTTTCTGTAAATCATAGACCCGGCTGATGTGATTGATCATCAGATCCCTTTGATTATCGACTTCCACCGTATCCAGCAGGGCAGAAAATTGTATTTTGCGAGACTGGCTTAATGCGAGAATTTTGGTGTATTGACCGGATTCGCCTTCCTTGCCCCCGGAAAGCCCAAAACTGGCCAGGGTGGAGGCTAAAATAGAGTTCCCGCCTCGCTGGCTTTCCTGGTTTGCTACGAAGGTGATTTCAGCAATGTGTTCGATCGTGTGTGATTTTACAATCGCAAATGCAATGCCCATCCCCAGGATGGCAACCCCCAGCATCCAATACCATCCCCGGGCCAGATAGCGGAGGTAGCCTTGTACCGTGCGGATGATGTCCGCCAGGGTCACTTCGGCGTCCCGGGATGGTGGTGTGTATGGTTTATGTTCCTCCATGTTTTGATATTGAGCGGTGGATTAATCTATTTTGTTGATCAAAACGATCGTGGTGGCGAGGCTGGACAGGATGGCTGCAGAACTCATGGCTACGCGGAGGAGTTCATCCCACTTTACCGGTTCTTTGCTTTTTTCCTTTTTTTGTTCCCGCTTATCTTCGATAATCTCCGGGGGTGTCATCGCCACATAGATCTGACTTCCCCGCCGTACCTTGGGATAACTCTTGATAAACCAGAAAGAGTTGGTCCCTTTGATCCGCCCGTTCGGATAAACGACCCGAACCGATTTTTTATCTGCATTCCGGTCAAATCCACCGGCGTAGTTTCGGATGTACCACGCGGCAGATTTTTTACCACTGTAATTGACATTGATAAAATTTTGCTGAATTAGTGTATCGCGAAGTATTTCCGTGGCTTTGGTTGCCACGGTTCGGATGGACACCAGGTCATCCTGTCTGGGAATGCTGATGACGTCGCCCTCCCGGAGTACGAGGTTGGTCGGATGCGAACTTTTGTCCAGGGCTTTGCCGAGTGAAATGACCACAATGCCGGTGATATTTCCTTGGGTACGCACCAAAGTGGCTCCCTCCGGAAATGCATCGGCACTCAGCCCGCCTGCCCGATGAACCAGATCGGTGAGTTTTTCGGGACCGCCCATCAGCACATACGGGCCCGGATAGCGCACCCGCCCGTTGATCTGTACGACCTGCTGCAACTGGAAGTCTGGAATGGTTCGTACGACGATGACATCAAAGGGTTCGAACCGGAAATCGGCATCGGTGGGATTGATCAGGCTGCCGTCAGCGTTTAACTCGATGGATTTTACAATGGTGTTGGGCTGTCCATTGGCGGCAAACTGGATGCGATATACATCGACCCGTTTTGGATCGGCATCAAATTGCAATCCACCCCCCATGAGCAAAGCGTCCTCCACGGATAAAGACGGATCAAAAATGAAAGATCCCGGGTCGTTCACCGCACCGAGGACCCGAATGTTAAACTGATTGATAAAGGTTTCTTTATTGTAAATCCGGAAGACATCACCCGGTCTGATCTGGAGGGTGTCCGCACCGGTCATCAACGCATGGATGTCAATGAGCTGATATTCCCGCATTTTTGAATTGGTAGTATCCCGCCGGACCAGCATTCCATATTGATTGGCGGAAGGTCTCAGTCCCCCCGCATCGCGTATCAGATCAGGAAAGGTCAGCGAGGGATCGTAGACGTAGGTTCCCGTATCGCGTACCAGTCCTTCGATTTTCACGGAATATTGTTCTCTGTAATCCTCGGTCTGGTAGACTCTGATCTGGTCTCCGGCATGGAGCGTAATGTTGCTGGCACCGTTCGGATCGTCCTGCGCGTGCCTGAGATCGACCGGGATGTAAATCCGGTCTTTGCTGTCCCGGGGATTGATCCGGGTGAGCATACCTTTCCCCGTGGCATTGGGCCTCAATCCACCAGCCAGGGTAATCAGATCATTTAACCGGATGTTGTTTTGGGGGTTGAAGGTTTCGGTCACGGGAACCCGGACTGCACCACTGATCTGTACAGTGTTGTTCGGATCGGTGAACCGGCTTTGATCGTAGATGGTGATCCGGTCCCGGGGCTGCAACGCAATATCTTCTTCGTTGCCATTCAGGATCGCTTGCGGGTTGATGCGAATCATCTTAACCGTATTGTCCAGGTTGGTCCGGATGACAAATGCAAGGTCTCGACGTGCCTGATCCTGCAACCGGGCTTTTTTCAAAACGTCGGAAATGGTTTTGTTTTCCACGGTGGAATAATTACCGGGGAAAATCACGGATCCCTCGATGGATACATAGGATTTGAGCGGCGAGGGCACGGTACCGATGGTGATAATGTCCCCGTTTTCGAGGCCAAATTCACGGTCATTGTCGAGGATCTCCTGCAGATTGACTTCCATGATTTGACGTTCGGATTCCATTTGCCGGTTGACACGGATCAGGGTAGTATAAGCGTTGCTGCTTAGTCCACCCGCAAACCGGAGCAGGTCTTTGAGGCCTTCTTCCTTTTTCAATTCGTACATCATGGGCCGTTTGACGGCGCCCGATATGGTGACTACTTTTTCACTGAACGGTACATAGATCATGTCGTTGTTGTTCAGCGGAAAATCGAACCGGATGGTCGGATTCGTGAGGAATTCATAGACATCCAGTTCCCGGACTTCGTTGTTGTCTTTCATCAGTTTGATGTTTCGCACAGATCCGTTGGCGGTCGGTCCTTTGCAGGCGACGAGCGCATTGAAGGCGGTGTTGAGCGCTGAAATGGTGTAGGACCCGGGTTGAGCCACTTCCCCGAAAATATTGATGGTGATCGTCCGGGCGGTGGTCAGGACTACTGAAAATTGTTCGGGTCGAAAGGTATAGCTGTTCCGGAACCGGTTTTCCAGGAGGGTCCGGGCTTTTTCCAAGGTGATGCCCTTGAGGAATATTTTTGGCATGCCGGTGGGGGAGATGGATCCATCTTCTGCGATGGTCATTTCAAAGTCAGCCTGAGACGGACCAAAAATGGAGATGCGGACCTTGTCTCCCGTGCCCAAAACATACTGAGCGGGGGCCTGTGCTTTTTCCGTGGTGCGGTACAGGGAAAGTTCGGAGCCGGCGAAGACATTGTGCCCGTAAATGTTGGTGATCTCGGTTTTTTTGTTCTGAAGTTCTTCAGACGTGGTTTCCGAGATTGCTTCCTGGACTGATGCACCGGCATCCACTTTTTCCTGAATGTCTTCACTTTTTTCTTTCACCACTTCAATGGCTGCTGCCTGTTCTGTCTTGGTGATTTTATCTTCTGCGCCGGTGGTGTCCGCCTGAGCGGCTTTTTCCTTTTCCATTTCCTGAACCACTTCCTGGAGTGCGGTTTCCGCTTCCGGAAGTTGTTCAGGTTTCAGATTGTCCAGGTCAAAACCACGGGTTTTCATGCGGTTTTTAACTTCTTCCCAGTCCAGTCCTCTGGATTCCGCTTCCTGGCGGGCCAGTTCTTCGCTTTGTTTGGGAATGTCCTGAGCCTGTAGCTGGAGGGCCGTGCTAAAACAAAGGAAAAGAATGAATAGAATATTGGTCAATTTCATATTGGATCAGATTTGATTGTACTGACGATCATAGTATTCCTGGTAGGAGCCATCGGTGATGTTGTCCAGCCAGTCTTCATTGTCCAGGTACCAGTCGATGGTTTTATCGATGCCTTCTTCAAACTGAAGGGAAGGTTTCCAGCCCAGTTCTTTTTCGATTTTAGAGGCATCAATGGCATACCTGAAATCATGGCCCGACCGATCTTTTACAAAAGTAATTAATTTTCGTGCACTGCCCGGCGGGCGATTGAGTTTTTCATCCATCTGGTCACAGATGACGTGGATGAGGTCGAGATTGGACCACTCATTGTGGCCGCCAATGTTGTAGGTTTCCCCCGAGCGTCCATTCCGAAAAACCGATTCGATGGCTCCCGCATGGTCTTCGACATAGAGCCAGTCCCGCACATTGTCGCCTGCGCCGTAGACCGGAAGGGGTTTTTCGTGTTTGATGTTGTGGATGAAAAGCGGAATCAGCTTTTCGGGAAATTGATTGGGGCCGTAATTGTTTGAACAATTTGAGATCACTACGGGCATCCCATAGGTGTGGTACCAGGAACGAACCAGGTGGTCCGATGCTGCTTTGGACGCGGAATACGGACTCCGCGGGTCATAGGCTGTTTCTTCGGTGAACATTCCTTCGTGATCGAGGGAGCCGTACACCTCATCGGTGGAGACGTGGAAAAACAAATTTTTGTCCCGGGTCGTATCGTCCGGCCAGTTGGTTCGTGCCGCGTGCAGCAGATTGGCCGTTCCCGTGATATTACTCCGGATAAAGATCAACGGGTCGTGGATTGACCGGTCCACATGGGATTCGGCAGCCAGATGAATGACGTGGGTGATGTCCTTTTCTTTGAACAGTTTTTGCATCGCTTCCAGATCGGCAATGTCGGCCTGGATAAAACTGTAGTTGGGCGCATCTTCTACATCGGTCAGGTTTTCAAGGTTGCCCGCATAGGTGAGCGCATCCAGGTTGTAAATATGGGCTTCCGGAAATTCCCGGACAAATCGTCGAACGACATGGGAACCGATAAATCCGGCACCGCCGGTAATTAGAATATTCATATTTTAGATGTTTGGTGTTTGGTGTATTGTGGTAGTTTTCGGGTTTCAGTTTGCAGCTTAGCTTTACCGGGCTTTTTTCAATGTGGGGTGGTGTAGTTCGCGGTTTGGTTTTTACGGATTGTTTTTGTTTTTGTTTTTGGGTTTCTGTGGGAGCTTAACTTTGTCGGATTCTGTCATCGTGGGTTGGTATGGTTTGAGGTTTGGTTTTTACGCATTGTTTTTGTTTCGAGTTGGGAAGAGTAGCGGGAGTATCGGAACGGGGGAATACCCAACGAACGGTGTTACCCTCTAAAACCAATTCAGGTCTTACTGCTCCCCGCGTATCCTCTGCACCAATTGGCGGCGGTCCACGGTTTATAAACTAAGCCGAAAGCCTAAGAACTACAAACCACAAACCACAAACTACAAACTACAAACTAGTACCTATCCCCAATCCATTTCAGGTATTTGCCATAGCCACTTTTGAGCAAGGGTTGAGCCAGCGTCATCAGCTGGTCTTTGTCGATCCATTTCATGCGGTAGGCGATTTCTTCGATGCATCCGATTTTGAGATCCTGCCGGTGTTCGATGACGCGAACAAATTCGGAAGCATTGTGGAGTGATTCGAAGGTTCCGGTGTCCAGCCAGGCCGTGCCGCGGTTCATGACGGCCACTTTGAGTTTTTCGCGGGACAGGTATTCTTTGTTTACATCCGTGATCTCGTATTCGCCCCGGGCAGAAGGCTGCAGGTTCTTGGCGATATCGATCACATTGTTGTCGTAAAAATAAAGACCGGGCACAGCATACGAAGATTTGGGGTGGTCGGGTTTTTCTTCGATGGAAATGACCTTGTGGTCCTCATCAAATTCGACCACTCCATACCGGCGCGGATCTTTGACCGAATAGGCAAATACAAAAGCACCGTCCGGATCCGTGCACGACTGGAGCAGATGACTCAGTCCGCTGCCGTGGAAGATATTGTCTCCCAGTACGAGGGCTACTTTGTCGTCACCGATAAACTCCTCGCCGATCACAAACGCCTGCGCCAGGCCATTGGGGACTTCCTGAACCGCATAGTGAAACGAGCAGCCCAGATCCAAGCCGTCGCCCAATAAATGTCTGAACTGTGCATTGTCCTCCGGGGTGGTAATGATAAGTATATCACGGATGCCCGCGAGCATAAGTATGGACAGGGGATAATAGATCATGGGTTTGTCATATATCGGCATCAGTTGCTTTGATATGCCTTTTGTGATGGGATACAATCTGGTCCCGGATCCACCCGCTAAAATAATTCCTTTCATGATATGAATTTGTTCAAGAAATGTTCAAAATAGATTTTGTGCGTTGCTGAACGGGTATGGCTTCGCCTTCCATATGTCGGAGTGACTATGTTGCCCTTGTTACCCATACCGTGGTATGTCATCCTGATAATCAGGTCGTTCTTTAAATTTTCAAGCCGGCTATATTCCGGCATTTTTCATGGATGTTTCGCTTTATTGGGGTTCGTATTTAATTAATCCTCGCAGTGAGAAACGATTCATTATATAGATTGTTATATTTGGACCCGTCTTAATATTGTTGACCTTGGAAAACAATGTATCGTTATCGGTATAAAACAAAAATAGTAAATTGCAGGATAACGAATAGCACAAAACAGAACACAAAGCATAAAGTTATGAATCTGAATATCAAAGGCAAAAAATTTCTTATCCTGGGTGCGAGCAGTGGTTTCGGCCGCCACGTTGCACAACGGGTACACGATGAAGGAGGATTGCCTGTTTTGGTGGCCCGGTCGGAAGATGCGCTGAAGGATTTTAAGGAAAAAAATGCTTCATCTTCGGTGGTCTGTGCTGATTTGTTCTCTACGGAAGGGTTGTCCAAAGTATTGGATGTCATCGAAGCAACAGATTTTTACGGGGTGTTGATCAATGCCGGCGGTCCGCCGGCCGGTTCATTTCCTATGGATGATATGGCGCAATGGGATCAGGGGTATGATGTGGTGTTGCGATGGAAGATCGAATTGCTTCGGTCGCTGGTACCGCGTTTGGAGTCGAGTGGGTCCGGCCGGATTGTCTTTATCGAAAGTGTCTCTGTGCGACAGCCCATCGATGGTTTGATTCTCAGTAATGTGTTTCGCATGGCGGTGGTCGGCCTGATGAAGTCGATGGTGAATGAGATGGATCAAAAAGATGTGTTGATGAATATCCTGGCGCCGGGTTATCATCGAACGAACCGTTTGGAAAATCTGATCGCTAAGCAAAGTGAAGAGCAGGGGCGGAGTGAAACAGAAATTGCCGATAACATGGCTGCCAATACCCCGTTGAAAAAGCTGGGTGATCCGGCTAGTTTCGCTGAATTGGCGGTTTGGTTGCTGTCGCCCCAAAATCAATATGTGACTGGCCAGATTATACCGGTCGATGGGGGATTGGCGAAAGGAGTTTGATTAATTATAGATTATAGATTATAGATTATAGATTATAGATGGTTGATTGTAGATTGTTGATTGTTGATGGAGTTTAGAACTTAGTTCTTAGATTGTAGATGGTTGAGACTGGAAACTGGAAACTGGACATCAGGGATTTGCAAGCCTATGAATCCTGAGGACTTGACAAAGTACTCGGGAGAACGGATTGTAAAGCCCAGTGGATTTAGTCCGAAACTGGAGGCTGGAAACTGGAGGATGGAGTTTAGGACTTAGTTCTTAGATTATAGATTGTTGATGGTTGATGGTTGATGGAGTTTAGAACTTAGAACTTAGTTCTTAGATTGTAGATTGTGGGTGGTTGATGGTTGATTGTGGATTGTGGATGGATGATATTCTAGAATATTCAAAAATACAAGTGCTCTGATGTCGATGTATGAATCTATTCTGAAGCCGTATATGTTTCGGCGTGACGCCGAAGAAGCACACACTAAAACGATGGCTTTACTGAGACTGGCTGCTTCTGTGCCCGGTGGAAAGGCAATGCTAAAGCGTCGGTTTGTGCTCACCGATGCCCGACTGGAAAAAACCCTGATGGGGATTTCGTTTAAAAATCCGGTGGGGCTGGCGGCCGGCTTTGATAAGGACGGGAAATACATTGATTTATTGCCGTTGCTGGGGTTTGGGTTTGCCGAGATAGGGACCGTTACCCCGCGTGCGCAGGTGGGTAATCCACGTCCACGGTTGTTTCGGTTGGAAAAGGATGAAGCGTTGATTAACCGGATGGGGTTTAATAACGAAGGGGTGATGGCGTTAAAACGCCGCCTGGAACAACGAAAGGATTCCCGTTTTGTATTGGGAGCGAATATTGGAAAAAACAAGGACACCGCCAATGATGATGCTTTTAAGGATTATGTGATTTGTTTTAGAGAACTACGGTCACTGGTGAATTTTTTTGTAATTAATGTTTCCTCTCCCAATACGCCCGGTCTTCGAGAATTGCAGAACAAGGAAAGCTTACGGCGAATTCTGGGCAGTGTTCAGTCGATCAATGAAAGCAGAATTCCGGTTCTGCTTAAAATTGCTCCGGATATGAACCTTCATTTGCTGGATGATATCATGGAGGTATTGGGTGAAACTCAAATGGATGGAATTGTTTGTCACAATACGACGATCAGGCGGGCGCCTTTGAAGACCAGTGCTGCAGACATAGAACAGCTTGGTGCCGGCGGCTTGAGTGGCCGACCGCTGGATGCCATGTTTCAGAATCTACTTTATGAAGTGGATCAACGATTGCCCCGGGGGGCCGTACGGATCGGATCCGGCGGGGTCCACGATGCAGAGACGGCGCTGCGAAAATTAAAAACCGGTGCAGATCTCGTCGAGGTGTACACCGGTCTGATTTATCAGGGACCTGGTTTTGTCCGTCAAATTTTGTCCCGTTTACTTTCGGAGAATACGTAACCCCTGGAAGTCAAACGACCCCTGAATACGGAAATGACTCTATTCCATCACGCCACGGACAGGATGTGGTCGATCCATCTGGGGTGCAAGAACCAAAACATCTTTGTTTTGGGCGGGTAGAATACGGGCACCGAACCACGCTTTTTATCGGATATCAGAACTTCTGGGAACAGCGTCCAGATTGTTTGGGGATTAATACATGGATGCATTATATATTCAGGCGTCTTATTAGAATGACGCCGTATATAAAGCGGTTGTTTCTAATCCTTTTATAATTCAATAATTTTGAGGCCCTGCGGGTGCATCATTATGTTCCGAATATATGACTTCTGGTTTCAGAGATGGTTCCTCTTGGGTCGACGTATAGCACCTGTAGGGCACGGCAAGCCTGGGTCGTTATTGACCAGAGCGCATTTTGCTCACAGGATGCATGGACAGCCGATTACCGAAGCCGTCGCAGCATAAGTTCTTTGTTCTCCATGGCGCGCTGCACGATTTCCTCTCCAAATTCTGTAAATTCCAGTTTTTTCTCGATGCGTTTGCCTTGCTTAGCACCTTCAATAAACTTCAGCAAGTCCTTTTTCATAAGCTGCTGCACCGAAAGGGTAATATTGGGTACTGATTCGCCGATTTCTTTCAATGCATTGCTGATGTCCCGGGCTTTGAACTCGGTCATTCCTCGCTTGGTTTTGAGAAAAGCAGCCGCCAGTAATGTTTTGTCTGAAGACGATTTAATATTGATATCAGCCAATAATTCTTTTAGATTTTTATACTGGCGGATTGCTGCGATGGAAATGAAGGAGGACAGATTGTCATTGTTGTCCTGGAACATGACCGGTTCGCTTTCATCCTGGTGTCCGTTTTCCGAATTGGTTTCTTCGTTTCTTTGTTCGTTTACCTTATTCTTGAGCCACTCAATGACCCGGTTTTGCTCTGGTAACGAGAGCTGCGAGATAATAGAATAGGTATCCGCCATTGCCTTTAATTCATTTTGAATGTGAATCATTTTTTGTTAATTGTGATTTTAAGTTAATAAGTAATCGCTTGCTCTTTCGCTAGTGCAAAAGAGTTGATTTCGCGGCATTAAGTAGGGTATGCCACAAATATAATCATTTCCCCAGAGTGGGTAGTTGGGTATATTGACTATATATATTATTTAACAAAATAATCGAAATAATCCGCAATTTAGTAATAGCTTAACACGTGATTTATGTTATTTAGTTTTCCTTATCTAAGGTGTCGCAGAAAATGAAGCTAAATATTTTACTAGTTTGTTTGGATATTTCAAATATAAAACGTATATTTACGTTGAATTGATGGGTATTGGGTTTCGAAGTGAAACTAATTCCAGATCCCGAATACATTCAAAATTTTAAATATTAAATACTGAAAAATGAAACTGACAAAAGCAGAAGAAGAAATTATGCAGATATTGTGGGAAATCGAGCCCTGTCTGGTGACTGATATAATCAAGCACATGGGAACCCCCGACACACCTCATTCCACTATTTCTTCCATTGTGCGTATCCTGGAGCGCAAGGGGTATGTGGATCATAAGGCTTATGGACGCACCCACGAATATTTTTCGGTGGTCAAGAAAGAAGATTATAGTAAAAACCGATTAAATAAATTCGTTCGGGATTATTTTGACGGGTCGCCCAAGCAACTGGTTTCCTTCCTCGTGCGGGAGAAAGAGATCGACCGGGAGGAGTTGAGTCAGTATCTGGAAGAAATGGATGACGAATAAAATATGAGAAATGGTTACTTATCTGTTGCAACTGACATTGTGCTGGACGCTGTTCTATATCGCTTATCATTTTTTGCTAAGCGGAGAGACGCATTTTCGTTGCAATAGATGGTACCTGTTGGTTGCGCTTGGGCTGGGGATGGTGTTGCCTCTCATTAGTTGGGAAAGCATTTTTCTTCATCAACCCGAAAGTTTCGGCCACCTTTACATTGCGCCGCTGAACACCCAATTAGCAGAATGGGAGGGTGCCATTTCTGCCACCGCACCAGAATCGATGAACTGGTATTCACTGATGTGGGTTGTTTATGGGGTCGGCGCACTGACAACTGCCCTGCATCTCCTGCGATCCTGGTGGAGAATCCTTCGGATCCGCCGTCAATCCGAGCAGCACACCTGTGCTGGGTACACCCTGGTGTTGACGCCTCAGCCCCTGATGCCTTTTTCATTTTTAAGTTCTATTTATATGTCCCGGGATTTTTACCGGGATTCTCCGGATGTCGATAAGATTTTAGCGCATGAATTATTTCATGTTCAGGCGCGTCACAGCATCGATGTAGTCGTCCTGGAAGTGCTGAAAGTGGTTTTTTGGTTTCATCCGGTGGTCTATGTGTATAAGCATGAACTACAGCAGGTTCATGAGTATCAGGCCGATGATGCAGCTTGCCGTATAAGTACTAAGAAGCAATATGGAAGATTGCTTCTAAAACATGTCTCTTCCTCGATGGCTTCTCCCCTGGCTAATCCTTTCTTTAATTCACAACTAAAAAACAGATTTATCATGATGACTAAAAAACCTTCCACCCGACACAGTATTTTAAAGTATTTGATCATGATTCCATTGGTTGGTCTGGCCATCTTGTTGTTTTCTTATACCGATCAGGGAAAAGCCATGTTGTCCGCACCTCTTCTGCAACAAGATACGTTGATGCCACCTCCGCCCCCGGCACCACCATTGCCCGGTATTGGAGAAGAAATCATGTTGGGAGAGGATAAGTATGTAGTCAGCACTTCCGATTTGCTCTATGTGGACGGGCAGCGTATCGGTACGCTGACAGATGAGTTAATTGATACATACGCTGCGAATGGACCCTGGGTTTTTGAAGTGTTTACACCTGAGGCGGCGAAAGCTCGGATTGATCCCGGCATCGATGGCTATGTGTACAGCATTCGTAAAAGAGCACCCGGGTTGGATCAGGTAAATAAAACATACAATCCAGCGGGTCGACAAGAAGGTGAGATTTTTCGCGTGGTCGAAGAAATGCCCCGGTTTCCGGGTTGTGAAGGGATGGAGGGCACTTCGCGGGAGATTAAATCTTGTGCCGATCGGAAGATGTTGGAATTCCTGTACAGCAACATCCGCTATCCGGCTATAGCCCGAGACAACGGCGTGGAAGGCAATGTGGTGTTGAGTTTTATTGTCGAGAAAGACGGCTCCATTTCCAATCCCAAGGTGATTCGTGATCCCGGTGCGGGGTTGGGGGATGAAGCCTTGCGGATCGTCGACATGATGGCTGAACTCCCCGAAAAATGGACGCCGGGCGTTCAACGGGGACGGAACGTGCGGGTTCAGTTTATTTTACCGGTGAAATTTCAATTGAAATCCAAGAAAGAGGAAGGAAGCAAATCAGGCCGGCCGCTTTTTGTGCTGGATGATGAAGTATTGGGAACAGTGGATATTGAGGAGCTCAACGAATCCATCAGTCCAGAAGATATTGAGTCTGTAAATGTCTTAAAAGGTGAGTCTGCGATCAAGAAATATGGAGAAAAAGGCCGCGATGGGGTGGTGGAGATTACGACAAAATGGCGCCACGCCAATACATCCGTGCAGCTGAAAGTCGCCAATATCCGGATTTATCCGGTGCCCGCTCAGGACTTGTTGAATGTGGAGGGCGTCGTCACCCAGGATGGTGCGTATGAGTTAGAGGTCCGGGATCTGAAAGGGAGCGCGGTTCGATCACATGCAATTAATGTCCAGGATGGGATGATCAAAACTCAGCTCATGGTCAATGGTTTGGCAACCGGTCCCTATGTACTGATGATCGTGCACAATGGAAAAGTATTCTCAAAAGCGTTTGTGAAGCAATGAGGTAGGGGCGCTCTGCTGTTGGGACGCTATGCTTTGGGACGCCTCCCTGCCTCCCTACTTCGTCACGGGAGGTAAACTTCGCGACGGGTGCTTGGGTGTGGAGATGGTTCTTGAGATTTTAGTGAAGCTTAGCTTGGATGGGGTTTTGCTTATTCCGTAATGGTGTGGTTTGTGGTTTGGTGCTTGGGTGTTCAAATAGTTTCTGGGATTTAAAAGAGTCGCTTATTCGTTTTGGTGCTTTCCGATCATATGTGGTATGGTTTGTAGTTTGTGGTTTGCAGTTTGGAACTAGTGTGGTAGTCTCGATCTGCTGATCTAGGTCTCCTTCTCTCGTGTGGCCTGTCAGCACTTCACGGTCTGCGGTCTGCCGTCTTCGGTCATTCTTCCTCGCCCCAGTAAAATGAACTTTGGTCCACTCTGATCTTTTGTTTGGTCTGGTGGCGTTGGCGCTGCCGTGCGAGAACAAGTTCGGCCAGACCTTGTGCGATGGGTGCTCCGGTACCGCTGTGCAGCACCTTTTTGATTTTTTGTTCATCAATATCGAGTCGATAGAGGGTGCTCAGCAGTAAATCGGTTTCGTGATCCAGCATATAACCAATGCGTTTTTCAAGCCATCTCCTCAGTTTTTCGGGGTTCTCTGCTGGTGCTTCTACACCAAAGTTGTGCATAATGAGGTCAGTCATCAACGTGTATTTTTTGCAGGTTTGTAAAATCAAGAATATCATCTACGTAATCTCTGGTGTTGGACAGTCTGGGCACCTTGACCTGAGATCCTTGCCGGTTTTGGCTCTTTAACCACTTTTCAAAGGTGTTTTCAGGTAAAGCCGTAACAGATAATTGTTCCAATGCCAAATTTTTGGTTCGTTTGGCCGCATAATCTGAGTTTACCTTTTGGAGTTCATCGTCCAGTACGGTTGCAAAGGTGTGCAGGCTTTCCGGCGGGTGCTGGAATTCGATCAGCCAGTCGTGCCGGCCTTTTTCGCCATCTTCGAGGTAGCGCGGTGCCACGGTATAGTCTTTGATTTCACTGAGGGTCTTGGCTGCGGTACGGCTGATCGCGGTGTCCGTGTTGTGGATCATCACCTCTTCTCCAAATGCATTGATGTACTGTCGGGTGCGGCCCACAATCCGAAATTGGTAGGGATTGTTGTTTGTAAACCGGATGGTATCTCCGATGTCGTACCGCCACAACCCGGACGACGTGGAAATAATCACCGCATAGTCGACATTTAATTTGACATCTTCGAGCGGGATCACATTTTGATGGGGACTGCCATATTCACTCATGGCCACAAATTCGTAAAATACCCCGTTGTCCAGCAGAAGAATCATATCTTCATCCGGCCGGTATTGCGTGCCAAAATAACCTTCTGAAGCATTGTAAACTTCCTGAAAGATGAAATCATCCCGGGGAATCATCTGACGAAACTGATTTCGATACGGCTGAAAGTTCACACCGCCATGGATGTACAGCCGCAATTCCGGCCATACTTCAAGCATATGGGCCGCCCCTGTTTTTTGAAGAATTTTTCTGAATAAAACCAGGTTCCACGTCGGGACACCTCCGATGGTTCCGATATTGGGCTCTCGCAAGGCGAGGTCCGCTGTGAGATCGAGCTTTTTCTCCCAATCCTCCATAATGGCTGTCTTGACATCGGGCATATAAAAAGGACGTCCGATCAATGGCAGATTGGTGATCATAATGGCAGAGACGTCACCGATGATGGTTTCCGGATTGTCCTTGAAATGGGACAGACTGCCACCGAGAATAAGACTTTTCTTTTCGAAGAGCTGTAAGTTGGGGTGGTAGTGGTACAAAATGGACAGGGTGTCCCAGCTGCCTTTCTTATGAGAATCGTTAAAATTTTCTTCGGAGACCGGTAAAAATTTGGATCGTGAGTTGGTTGTACCGCTGGATTTTGAATACCAGGTGATTCGACCTGGCCACAATACATCCCGTTCACCCAGCATCATGCGGTGAATGTGTGGCTGGAGGTCTTCATAGCTTGACAATGGAAGCCGGCTTCGAAATGAATCGTAGGAAGTCAGTTCCTCGTACTGATATTTTCGACCCCATTCGGTATGGCGCGCCGTTTCGATGAGGTGGTCAAACAAGCCGTATTGATATTCAAATGGTGATTGCATGACCTGTGTCAACGCGCGGTATTTTGACTTGAGAAACAGTTTGACCGTTTTATTGACCAGGCTTTTCATAAAGCGGGTTTAACCAGATATAATAGGACAAATTTCATATTCAGTGGCTTCATATCTCTGTGGTTTCATGGTGCCATAAAATATAAATTAATTGATTAGGAAAGCACATCTTCGGACACATATTTCCGGAGGAATTTTGCCGTAAAACTTTCTTTGACTTGCGCTACCTCTTCAGGGGTCCCCTGAGCAATGACCTGCCCCCCGTGCTTTCCGCCTTCCGGCCCGATGTCTATGATGTGATCTGCGGTCTTGATTACATCCATATTGTGTTCTATGATTATAAATGTATTGCCTTTGTCGATGAGTTTCTGTACGACCTGCAGCAACCGTTCGATGTCTTGAAAATGAAGCCCGGTGGTCGGTTCATCCAGAATGTAAAGCGTGTTGCCGGTGTCTCGCTTGGCCAGTTCTTCGGCCAGCTTGACCCGTTGGGCCTCACCGCCTGACAGTGTGGTCGCTGATTGTCCCAGCGTGATGTAGCCCAACCCGACATCCTGGATGGTTTTGAGTTTTCGGTATATTTTAGGCACCGGTTCGAAGAACTCAACGGCCTCATCTACCGTCATTTTGAGAATATCGCTGATGTTTTTTCCCTTATACAGGATTTCGAGTGTTTCACGGTTGAATCGTTTTCCAAAACAGGTGGGGCATTCGATGTACACATTGGGAATAAAATTCATTTCGATCTCTTTCATTCCCGCTCCACCGCAGTCTTCGCACCGTCCCCCTTTGACATTAAAAGAAAACCGACCGATTTTGTACCCTCTTATTTTGGCTTCCGGAACTTCGGCATATAGTTTTCGGATGTCAGTAAATACATTGGTGTAGGTAGCCGGGTTGGAGCGCGGGGTCCGTCCGATGGGCGATTGATCGATGTCAATCACTTTGTCAAGATTTTCGATCCCATGAATCGCGTCGTGCTCCAGTGGATCCTTCAGGCTGTTGTGAAAGTGCTTCCGCAAAGCGGGGTAAATCGTTTCGTTGATCAGGGTCGACTTGCCGCTTCCGGAGACGCCCGTAATGCAGGTTAGGGTTTGCAAAGGGATGTCCACGGTGATGTTTTTCAGATTGTGCCCCCTGGCCCCTGTGACGGTCAGTGTTTTGCCGTTTCCCGGACGTCGTTCCCCGGGTACCGCTATTTCCATGGTGCCTTTGAGGTATTGCCCCGTAATACTTTGCGGGTCACTAATCACTTCTTCGGGATGACCGACCGATACGATGCGCCCGCCGAGTTTGCCGGCCCCCGGGCCGATGTCAATGAGGTAGTCTGATGCCAACATGATGTCTTCATCGTGTTCCACCACCAATACGGTGTTGTCGGCCTCGATCAAGCTGTGAAGTGCTGTGATCAGTCTTTGGTTGTCGCGCTGATGGAGTCCGATCGAAGGTTCATCCATGATGTAGGTGATGCCACTTAATTGAGAACCGATCTGATTGGCCAGGCGGGTTCGCTGGGATTCACCCCCTGAAAGCGACTTTGCAGGCCGGTTGAGTGTGAGGTAAGTCAGACCTACATCCAGTAAAAAACGAAGCCTGGTTTTGATTTCTTTCAGGACTTCTTTTCCGATGTTTTTTTGTTTTTCATTGAGGTGTTCCGGGAGCTGCTCCAACCAGTGATCCAGTTCATCAAGATCGAGGTGCGCTATTTCACCGATGTGGCGGTCATTAATCTTGAAATGCAGAGATTCTTTCTTTAACCGATATCCATGGCAGGCACTGCAATCCTGAAGTGACATAAATTCACCGGCCCATTTTCGGATGCGTTCCGACGTGCTGTCGTTGAACCAGCGATCAAGCATTTTGATAATCCCTTCGGAGAGGATGGAATTTTCGGACAAATCCAGGTTGCGAGCGGTGATTTCCACTTGTTCGCCCCCGCCATGGAGGATAATATCCAGTGCTTTTTTGGGGATTTCTGAAACCGGGGTGCCCAGGGTAAATCCAAAATGTTTGGCCAAAGCTTTTAGTTGGTCAAATGTTCTGTTTTCCCGGCGTTCTCCGATGGGGGGTATGGCGCCCTTGTTGATGGACAAGGCCGGATCAGGCAACACCTTTTTCATATCCACCTCGTTGACATAGCCCAAGCCATTGCATTTGGGGCAGGCCCCGTAGGGTGAGTTGAATGAAAAACTATTGGGTGATGGGTCTTCATAAGAAATTCCGGAGTCGACATCCATCAGGTCTCGGCTGAATCGACTGATCTTTTTTTCTTTCATCTCTTCGATAAAAATCAGTCCTTCACCCATCTCAAAAGCGGTGGCAATCGATTTTTCCATGCGTTGCCGACGGTCCTCCAACACCTTGATGCGGTCAATGACGACTTCAATATCATGGACTTTGTACCGCTCCACGCGGAGACCTTTGGTCAGTTCTGTGAGTTTGCCATCGATCCGGACTTTGGAGAAGCCTTGTTTGCGGATTTGTTCAAACAGCTCCCGGTAATGGCCTTTCCGGCCCCGGACCAGGGGTGCCAGGATGGTGATGTTTTGTTCGTGAAACTCATTAAAAAGCCGCTCGATGATCTCCTCTTCCGTAAACTGCTGCATTTTCTTGCCCGACTTCCAGGAGTACGCTTCTCCGATCCGCGCATACAGCAGCCGAAACAAATCATAAAGCTCGGTGATCGTGCCGACCGTCGATCGGGGATTCCACCCGCTGGTCTTTTGTTCGATGGATATGACCGGACTCAGACCGGTAATCTGATCGACATCGGGGCGTTCCATTTTGCCGATAAATTGACGGGCGTAAATGCCAAAAGTCTCCATGTACCGACGCTGACCCTCTGCAAAAAGGGTGTCAAAAGCCAACGAGGACTTCCCGCTGCCACTGATGCCGGTAATGACCACGAACTTGTTTCGTGGAATCCTTACATCGATATCCTGTAAATTATTTTCCCGGGCACCCGAGATTGAGATATATTCCTGCTCTTCCAAATTTGATTCTTCTTTATTTTTCATACGTTGCTGCAAAACAGATCATCCCGGTGTACTGTCTTTTTAGATGGATCCATCGATTTACACTGATGGAAAGGGTCCGTAACCTGTTTTTGACTACTGCGAAATCAGTGGTCCAATTTACTTTTGAAAAATTTTCTGCAAAATTAACGTTTTGTAGTCAATTATGAGAATAAACTTCTCAACTGTAATCAATTACAATTTAAAGACCACATTGTTTTCATAATTTAGTCATTGCGTATCGGAATCTGCGGACCTGGTCAACGACGCAATGAATGGTTTTAATTCCTTCACTTTTTGACGGGCCGGCCATGCATTCCCATATCCATCGGGCGCATTCTTCAATGGCGGGCCCGGTGTGCTGCGTCCCTGCTCGATGGTGTGGATTAACTGGTCGTATAATTCCCGCACTTTACCGGGGTGTTCGGCATAGATGTTGTTGGTCTCCCCCGGGTCATCGGTGAGGTGGAAAAGCTGAACGGGCGGCAGATCCCCGTCGGAAGCAGCTTGCGGACGCGGGTCGGACCACCCGCCACTCCCGGGGCAGAGATTGAGTTTCCACGCTCCCTTTCGGATCGCAAAACTACCATTGATGGAAGAATGAATCGTAGCTTCCCGATGGAAGGAACTGGTGCTGGTGTCAGACCACATTGACAGCAGGGAGTAACTGTCCGCTCCCTGATCTTCGGGAACAGTGACCCGGGCCAGGTCCGCAAATGTGGAGTAAAAATCCGTGAGACAAATTGTGGTGTCGCACGTAGATCCGGGTTCCACCAATCGGGGGTACTTCACGACCGTCGGAACTCGGTGACCGCCTTCGTAAATATCTGCCTTGTGACCTCTGAACCAAGCGCTGGGGTGGTGTCCATGGGCAGCCAGTTCCTGAAAGTTGGCCATGGGCGAACAGCCGTTGTCTGAGGTGAAAACGACCAAAGTGTTGTCACTGATCCCCAGGCTATCCAGGCACTTCATCAGGTCGCCGACATAATGATCGATTTCCATGACGAAGTCTGCATAGGGGTTGATGCCGCTTTGGTCTTGCCAATCGGGCGTGGGCAAGATCGGCGTGTGCGGAGAGGGAAGAGCGAGGTATAAAAAGAATGGATTTTCTGTCTGACTTTGTTCCTTTATATAAGCCTGTGATTTTTTAAAAAAGTGCGGTGTGACCTCCTCCATGTGAAAATCAGGGGCGATCCACCCTTTTCGGTAAAATTCGTAGCCGCTCGTGGCCGGGATGATCGAATCCGGAACGGTGGTGACATACCTGTTTTCCACATACACATAGGGCGGGATATCCAGGGAGGCGATGTGTCCATAGGCATAGTCAAACCCCAGCTCATTGGGCCCGGCGGTAATGGGTTGGGTAAAATCAATCTCATTATTGTCGTCCAGCGCCCAGTCCCATCCCAGGTGCCATTTGCCGATAAATGCGGTCTGGTAGTGTGCTTTTTTCAGCAGATGAGCCACCGTTGTGGTGGTGGGAGTGATGAGGGCAGAGTCCCGGCCGAACAAGACCCCTTTTTTTAACGGAGATCGCCAATTGTATTGGCCGGTGAGAAGACCATACCGGGTTGGTGTGCACACGGAGGAGGAGGTGTGCGCATCGGTGAACATCATGCCCTCGTGCGCCATTTTATTTAAATAAGGTGTGCGAATTTTACTTTGCGGGTTGAAGACTTCGACATCGCCAAAACCCAGATCGTCAGCTAAAATAAAAATAATATTTGGCAGATGGGCGGATGAGCTTATTGATTCATCGGATTGGCAAGAAGTCGCCAAAAGTATAGAAGTTAAAATGACTATAATATATTTTGACATTTCCAATAATATGTTTTACTTTAATGCTAGTATTGAACTTTGTCGTTTTTATTCTAAACAAAGTGCCGTTACCTGGTGAAGGTTGAAACTTTAACGTTCTAAGATTGCGCCCGAATTTGCTCTCAAACCGGCGGGTTTAATCTTTTGAGTTAAAGGAATCTTGGATAAGATAACAATTCCAACTCCTTTTAAGGTATTTTAGATACTTTTTAAATTGCTAAATCCGTTTTAATTACAAATTGAAAACAAGAAACCATACCCAACTTATGAAAAATTTATTACTCCCGCTAATTTTTACATTTCTGAGTTTTGGAAGTTATCTGAATGCACAAGGATGCCTGATCACAGAGGCAAGAATCAGTCCGGATTCGAACTGTCTGTTCGTGACGTGGCAATCTGACTTAGGGGAGGCGCTGCAACCACCTATTATATTAATGGGAGGAACTCAGTATTTTAAAAATGGAATAGTCGACGGCGAAGTTATGTACTCGCGCTTATCAGGTGATATCCCTGCTACTTGCGATACCCTAGACGCAGCTGGGTTCAAAGGAATAATTAGTTTTAAATTGTTTAGTGATGATTTGCTAGAATGCGAATTCATAGATGGGGTGGATGTCCCAAGTTGTCCTGATGATGTCATGGTATCTTCATCAGGAGATTGCCTAGTATTTATGGCTGATTCTACTTTTTCAGGAAGTCTACCTGATTCTGTGCGTTTTAAGGATACGATGTATTATAATCCAGGATATGATTCGAATAATCCCCGTTATTGG
This sequence comes from Membranihabitans marinus, assembly GCF_019802045.1. Taxonomy (GTDB): domain Bacteria; phylum Bacteroidota; class Bacteroidia; order Chitinophagales; family Saprospiraceae; genus Membranihabitans; species Membranihabitans marinus_A. The sequence goes on from NZ_JAHVHU010000002.1 coordinate 65,461, forward strand.
ATTTTCAGTAATGACACTAATGTCGTGTGTGACACGACGAATATGACACCAATGCCGTTGTCGGATACGCTGTATGTGGGACAACGAGCCTGTACCTACGAAGCCGGAATCTTACCCATCTCCATACTTGCTTTTGATTACAAGAACGAAACGAACGGCGTGGCTTTGTCCTGGGCGGTCAATTCCGAAGAGCCCGCACAAAAGCTTCATCTGCAGCGATCGTATGACGGTATAAACTGGGTTAGTGTGTACGAGCAAAACCTGGACAATTACCTCACCGGTCAGACCATGGATGGAAAATACATGGATCAGTCCATCGAGCAAGCCAAAGTTTATTACCGGCTCTTTATCTCCGGATATGCCGGGGCGGCGAAGTATTCCAATATTCTGCCCGTGACGATGAAAGATCAGGTGATCAACAATCTGTTCTATCAGTCACAAAGCCGGAGTATTATGATCAAAGCCGGTCAAAATTATGCGGGTGAAATGCATTTGATGAACACCCACGGTCAGAATGTGATGACCCAAAAGATCCGGATTCAGAAAAATACCATGCAGGAGGTCAATATTCAGGGCCACCTGACGCCGGGAATCTATTTCGTGAAATTTGAGAACAGCTTGATTCCGCCGGCTAAGCTCTTTATTGATTAACCGGCCTCTCCTGGAGGATTATATAGCGTACCTGACGCAATGCGCAGACCATTTTTATTTTCTACCCATGGTATGTCCCCAACGGGACAATCCGTTGGAAATTTTTATGAAGCCCCCGTCCCTTTTGGGACGGTCTCTGGGTAGAAAATCGTGATGAGACAGAATCTCCGTGCCGTACGGTACGGTCTATGGATGGAATGCAGGGATGTTCATGGAAAGAAAATGATTGGCGCAAAAGTTGGGAACAGGATTAATTGTCTGAAATGTATCTAGCTAGTTCAGCAAGGTGATCGGATCCGATAATATCCACACCCAGGTCGCCCTGCAGTTTCCAAAAATATGGCTGATCGGGGACCCCCCAGAACCGTATTTTCAAACCTTGTTGATGAACCTGATCCACCGCAGCTCTTACTGCAGCGATCTGTGATGAAGACAGGGGCTGCCCCCTGTTCCAGGAACCGGGAACAACGGACGAGAATGAGCTGCTGACCATATATACCCGGGATCGCAAGGATATCGGGATGGAATCAGTCAACCGACCATCAATAAATATAGATGCCGGGAGATCGGCCCAGGTATTAATAGGGGGACGTATACCACTGATGATGATCGGTACCCGAACAGGGTGGTCGGACGAACCAAATAATTCCGGGTAAGCACCAATCAGCGCTCTGATCCATGTCATGATTGTTTCCGGATGACTTTTGATATCGAGCATTAATGCCAGCTTGAGTTTGGGATCCGGATAGGGGCTGCCACGTCGGATGACATATCTTTTCAATGGTTTGAGATAAATCTCTTCCAGGTCCCAATTGTGATGGAATTCGGAAGAATCATGAGCTACCTTAACCCTTCCGTCGTGCAGGATCAGATCGGCTTCAAAAATGCCTACACCGTACTTGTAGGCTGTCGTAAACGGCGGCGATTTCTGATAATCATTGTGAGCCAGAACATCCTGCATGGTGTAGTTACGCGGAACGTTGTTCTGACCCCATAAAATACCATGTGCGAATACCAGCAGAGCCGTTATTCGCACACAGTGAATGTGGTATTTTAGGTCCATATTCCGGGTTTAAACGCCCAGACTCCATCCGTTCCGGTAGTCCCGTTTAACAAACTGATTGGCTGGTTCGAAATTGGTGACTTCCATATTGGGTCCATCCCACAACAGAATTTTATGTCGGCCGGGGTAATTGTATCCCTTTCCATTGGATTTTTCTTCTCTGTAATCATAGCTTCGGATCGCAAGATTGCCCATCAATACAGATTCTGTCAATGGCCCTGCAATGCTAAATGGTGAGCTCAACTCTTTGAACTCCTGACTGCCTCTTCCGGCAATACATGCATTGACCCACTGAGCCTGGTGACCGCCGGAACCGCCTTCTACTCGGGGTTCTGTCTGCGGTACATTGATCGCATCCGTAAGCGATGTGGGTAACAACCGGGGGTTCCGGCCGTAGGTCGAACACATCATTTTACCACGCGTTCCTTCGATAATGACTCCGTTTCCACCGTCACCCATGACTTCATCCGGACCAAGTTCGGGTGGTCTGGAGGGTTGAATACCACCGTCCATCCAGTGAAATTCCACGTCATTGCCATTGGCCTGTCCTTCAAACTGCAAGGTAATGTGCGACGCAATGGGACCCGACTCCGGGAAGTAAGCCTGCCCCCAGTTTTCGACATATCGGTTGGCAACGCTGCATTCTGCAGAGCTGGGGTACCCCAGACCCAACACACGGAATGGCGGCTCCATAATGTGGCAGGCCATATCGCCCAGCGCACCGGTGCCGTAATCCCACCAGCCCCGCCAGTTGAATGGAACCACATGGTCGACATATTCTTTATAGGGAGCGGTCCCCAACCAAAGATCCCAGTCCAATTCTTTGGGGACGGCAGGATTTTTTTCGGGCCAGGGAATACCCTGAGGCCACACCGGGCGGTTCGTCCAGCAGTAGACGGTGTGTGCTTCGCCGATCAATCCGGCGTTGTACCATTCGATCATTTGCCGTACCCCATCACCAGATGAGCCCTGGTTTCCCATTTGGGTGACCACGTTGTATTTTTCAGCTGCCTCAGTGAGTTTCCGGGCTTCGTAGATGTCGTGGGTTAGTGGTTTCTGGACATATACGTGTTTACCCAGTTGCATCGCAGCCATGGCCTGGACAGCATGGTTGTGATCCGGGGTAGACACGGTTACCGCATCGATGGAATCGGCGGCTTTATCCATCATTTCTCTAAAATCATGATAATAGTCGGCTTTGGGAAAACGCTCCCGGCTCGCTTTGGATTGCCGGTCATCCACATCGCACAATGCGACGATTTCCGCATTTCCGGACTCAAAGCAGCTTGCAATATCACTGCGGCCTTTCCCACCTGCTCCGATTCCCGCTATGCGAAGCTTGTCGCTGGGTGCGGTATAGCCATCTCCACCCAGAACGGCTCTGGGTACAATATATAATCCGGCCATGGCAGCGGCGCCTTTTTTCATAAAATCCCGTCGTTCACGGGTGTTCGTTTTATCTTTTTTCATGATACGTGTTGATACTAAAAATTTGAAATAATTGTTGCGGGCATAATTTAGAATAAAATTATGTGAATTGCCAATTATTTAGCAACTATATGGGACGAGCCACCATTATAAGAGGGGTGGAGTGAGATCACCGGGGTCGATCAGGACGTTCGCTTGGGTTGGGTGGGATTACGCTTGATCACCTGGTCAAACATTTCTTGGTGACAGCGTGGATTACCTGCTACGACATGACCAGCGAGTTTCCAGTTTTCGTGGTCTTGTTCAAAATCGGTCACGACACCCCCGGACTCCCGGATGATCAATGCTCCGGCAGCGATATCCCACAAGTGCAGATCATATTCAAAAAAACCACCGTAAATACCTGCTGCTACATGGCACAGGTCCAGCGCAGCCGATCCACAGCGACGCAAGCCACGACAAGATGCCATGAAGCCTTCCAGGTGGGTCAGATAAATGGTTTTCTTGTCAAACCGGTAATAGGGGAATCCGGTACTCAGAAGGGACATTTTGAGTGAGCTGTCACCTTGTATCAAACGCTGGTCGTTTTTCCAGGCGCCCTGGCCTTTGGCAGCGTGGTACACGTCTTCGTTCATCACATCAATAACCAGCCCCCAGAGCAACGTGCCCGACCGGTTGCTGAGGGCAATGCTTACTGAAAATATTTCGAGACCATGGAGGAAATTGGTGGTCCCGTCCAAGGGGTCAATAATCCAATAGTAGTCCCTTTGATCATCCTGTCGAATGGTGTTTTCCTCTGTAATGAATCCATAGTCGGGATAGAGTTCGGCGAGCCCCCGGGTGATGATTTGTTCTGCCTGGCGGTCAACATAGGACACCAGGCTGTTGTCGTGTGCTTTGGTTTCTTCTTCAAAGTCTTTTTTCTGAAAATGCTGGCGGATAAAGGAGGCTGCCTTTTGGCCCACTTCAATGATATCCTTATATGCATCCTCCTGAAATGGGACTTTCATGGGTTAGTCCATGTGTGCTTCCACCGATTGGACTTCCGGAATCATCCGTTTCAACATCCCCTCGATTCCTTGTTTGAGGGTGACCAGCGAGGAAGGACAGCCACTGCAGGCGCCTTGGAGCAAGACCGAAACGACCCCGTCTTCGAAAGATTCGAATTCAATGTTTCCCCCGTCACCAGCTACCGCCGGCTTCACGTAGGTGTCAATGAGGTCTTTGATCCGGGCGACGATTTCTCCCTCATCTCCCGTGTAGGCGATCCCTTCTTTTTCTCGCTTGGCCGCTTCTTGCTCTTGGATATAGGCCTCGAAGGATTCATTGATGATCGCTTTATCAGATTCCACATAGGACTTGATAAAGGCTTTGATTTTCAGCATGATGTCATCCCAGCTGTAGTTGAGTTCCTTGGTGACCGTCACGAAGTTGTTGGATATATAGACGCCTTTGACGTACGGAAATTCAAATAGCTCTGTAGCCAGTGGTGAATACTCGTTGGCCAGTTCTACTTCTTGAAAATCTGCGGTACCACGGTAAAGCATGGTATTGGTAACAAATTTCAGCGCTTCCGGATTGGGGGTGCGCTCTGTATATAGAAGTACTGGATTTTTGGTCTTGGTTTGTGTTTCCATGAATTTTTGACTTTTTCGTTTCATTACCAACAACGTTGCATGTGCCAAAAGGTTGCCGGTTCTACACAAATATAGGTATAAAAGGAGAGAAGCTCAAAGAACCAAGCTGAAAGCTGAAAGGGCTAAACAAGCAGAAAAGCTGAAAGCTGAAAGAACCAAGCTGAAAGCTGAAAGAACCATACCAAGCAGAAAAGCTGAAAGCCCAAAGAACCAAGCTGAAAGCTGAAAGGGCGAAACAAGCATGGAAACTCAGAGAACTAATCTTAAAGTTGATATGGGGGAAGTCCGCACGCTCATAGGGTTGGCTCAGTGCTACTTAGCTTCCAGATCTCGAACTGCTTAATCCCTAATTTACTGCTTCACAAAACTTCGGGTTACCCGGGCATGCTTTCCTTCCAGGACCAAAATATACTGGCCCGGCGTGAGATCTGAAATATCGATTTGTCCGGACGGTGTCATTCGTTTTATTTCCTGACCGGTCGACGAAAATATCCGGTAAAGCGAAGGGGTGAAATCGCTCGTATTGCGTAGTCGAAGTTCGTGGCGGGCTGGATTGGGGTAGAGGGCTAATTCCGATTCCGGTATTTGCAACTCCGTGTCTGTCGTCACGCTTGTCTTGACCGATACACTGTTTTGTATGACGAGCTCGTACTTATCCCCGTTGGGAATCCGTTGTTCCACCCAGGCAAGGACATAGAGGTCCTCCGCGTTCAGGTCATTGGGAACATCACCTTTTAGCGTAATGCTTGTTGATGCGCCGGATTTAAGCGTACCAAGAGCATTCCCTTTTCCTTGCTGAGATCCGAGAAATTTGCGGAATACATCGTGAATTTCCCAGTCTTGGCCATCCACATTGACTTTTACTTTTTTCTCCACCAGTGCGGCATACACATACAGGTGACCCAGGTCGGCTTCGGTCCGGTTAAAAACTTCCAGGGTCACTTCTTTGCTGCTGGTTCCTTTTTCGACCATATTCAGTCCGACGGGGACGCTTTTGTCTTCCATGGCTGCATTGATGTTTTTCACCATGCTGTTTCTGTGGCGTGCAATTCCGTTCACAGATAAAGTCGGCGCACTACCTATAGGATCTTGGGAATCTGCGTAGATCGCCACCCGGTTGTCCGCTTCTGTTTTATTGTATTGATACAAGGGGCAGGAGGAATAGGGATACCGGTAATGGATGGTCATGTGGTTGATCTCGCCTTTGAAATCTTCGAGGTTTTCATAGATGTCACCGCGGGAATCCTGACATATGGGGCACTTGGTATTGCTAAAGTGCTCTACATAGGTGATTTTTTTGGTTTGAGCCACCGTTGAATTGGACCACAGCAAGGCTGAAAAGAGGAGGAGGGTGGTAAAATATTTCATGGTTTTGCGTTTTTAAGTTGTTCTATCGTGCTAAATAAACGATCATCCTTCAAAATTTGTGCGCTATTTTGCATTAATTGAAAAATTTCCTGAAGCCGGTCTTTTTGGTAGGTTTTCTCTGCGGTGAATATTTTCAATTTGCCCGGTGACAATTTGAAGAGTTGCATCAGGGCAGTAACATCCTGATTTTTAGTAAAGTCAATGGCGGATTTGCCTTCGAGCCGAAGACCATTCATGATCACTTTCTCTTCCCCAAACCGGAAGATCCGGATGATGTCTGGTTGGCGGTGTTCCAGGTAATGAACCTGGGATAAAATTTTATCGAACACCACATCGCTGAAAATGGCGATCAGTTCCTGGCTTTTGGCCGGTTCATTTTCTTTGATTCGGACCCAGTCTTCGGCTGGTATTCCATTCGCTGCCAGAAAGGTGACAAATTCTTTTTCGAGTTCTTCCAATTCATCCTTGGTGAGCAATCTGTATTTCATGGTTTTTTGGCCTTTTAGACAAAGTTAAGGAACTTCATTCCAAATGATTTAATTCCGCCGGATAACATGCTGTGATTTTTTCCACCGGTCCCAACCAGGTAGATGAGTACTAAATTCCCGGTAGTACGAGCTCCAGCTCTGGCAGAACGGGATGCTTGTCTTTTTATTCCCCCAGATCATAGCAGTCCACGCAGATCGTGTCACGCCGGCGGGGTGGATAGAAAAAAGACTTGAAAGAAGCTATGACTAATGCGGAGCAAGCAGATTAATGACCATAATCTTTTCATACAATGTTTCTATGGTACCGGTACCCTCGTGATTCATACAAATCAGGGGGTCGGTATGCCGCATTGATGAACTTGCCAACGCATAGAAAAAGGGTTTGGCCGTTTTTGTATTGTTATAGATTACATCTTTTGCCTTATCTGATTGGGCGGGTCAAATGGTACCGAGTATAAATGCATTTGTAGTATATTTGCAGCGGTACAGTATTTTGTCAAAAATAAACCAAAGCGTATGATTGAATTGTTATTTGGGATCGCCATTCCTGATTTTTCCCACCCGGCGATATGGATGAGTTTATTGACACTGACTTTTTTGGAGATCGTCCTGGGAGTGGACAATATTCTATTTATTTCTATTATCAGTGGCAAATTGCCAAAAGAACACCAAGGGAAAGCCATTAATATCGGCCTTATACTGGCGATGGTGATGCGTATTGTGCTGTTGTTTGGAATATCATATCTGACGGCCATGCAGGCGGTCTGGTTTTCATTTGATATTGGCTGGCTGGCGGCCGGTGTCAGCGGCCAAAGTGTAATTTTGTTTGCAGGGGGTGTGTTCCTGCTTTACAAAGCCACCAGTGAGATTCATCATAAGCTGGAAGGAGATCAACTTGCTGCAGCCAATAAAAAAGTAAATACATTGAGTAATGCCATCGTTCAGATTTCAGTGATCAACCTTGTTTTTTCCATCGATAGCATATTGACGGCGGTGGGAATGACCAGTGGTCTGGACGGAGCTTTGCTGATTATGATTATTGCCGTAGTGATCAGTGTGGGAATTATGATGGCTTTTGCCGTTCCGGTGGGTAATTTTGTCAATGAACACCCCACCATTCAGATGCTTGGTCTGGCATTTTTGATCCTAATTGGGTTTATGTTGGTCACCGAGGCAGCACATTTGTCTCATCTGGAGGTGTTCGATGAGACGGTGGGCGCTATTCCCAAAGGATATCTGTACTTTGCCATCGCATTCTCGCTGATGGTGGAAATGCTCAATATGCGGCTTCGGAAAACTAAGAAGCCGGTTCAATTGCACGGGGCTGCAGAAAAAGTATCAGAGTCAAATTGAAATACGATATCACTATGAAATATTTGTTATGGGGCTTGGTGCTGGGGTGTATGGCGTATGCATGTACTCCGCCGGCTGCAACGACCACTTCGATACAAAAGATCCAGGGGAATACGATGGGGACAACCTGGCACATCACCTATGAAGGATCCGATCAAAATCCGGTCAAAAAAGAAGAGGTTGACAGCGTATTAGCTATGATCAATCAGTCTGCTTCGACCTATATTCCCACGTCTTTGATCAGCCGGCTGAATAAAGGAGAAACCATCGATGTCGAAGCAGAAAATGCGCATGAAATCGAATTTTTTAAGTTTAATGTGTCCATAGCAGAACAGGTGTGGAACTGGAGCGACGGCTATTTTGATCCGACGGTAATGGATCTGGTGAATTATTGGGGGTTTGGATATGAAGGACACCGTCCGGTGGATCTGGTCGATTCTGTCAAAGTGGATTCCTTGCTTCAATTTGTGGGATACGGCGACCTCCTCGATCAATTGGAAGGAGCGACGTGGAAATTGCCCCACGGGTACCAGCTTGATTTTAGTGCGGTGGCGAAAGGGGCGGCCTGCGATTGGCTGGGAGATTACTTCAAGGAACGTAGGATTGAGAATTATTTGATCGAGATAGGTGGAGAGATGTTGCTTCACGGCCCTGGAAGAGCCGGTGAAGGCTGGGTTATCGGGGTGAGTAAACCACAGGTGAATGCACCGGCGCAGGAACTGATCGAAGAACTGGTCATCAAAGATCAGGCTGTAGCCACCAGCGGTAATTACCGCAATTACTACGAATCCAATGGGCAGTTGTTTACACACACGATCAATCCGAAAACCGGTTATTCGGAACAAAGTAATGTGTTGTCAGCTACCGTGATTACTGACGGATGTGGTCTGGCTGATGCCCTGGCCACGGCAGTCATGGCCATGGGTTCCGATAAGGGTAAGGCCATGCTGGATCAGATTCCGGAAGTAGAAGCCTACCTGATTTACAATAATGGCAGCGACAGTATGTTAATATATGAGACTTCCGGAATGAAATCACTTAAATATAAAAACAACAATGATGAATTTTAACCTTGACAGAGATCTGGTTTTTTTGGATATCGAATCAACGGGATTGCATGTGATTCATGATCGCATTATCCAGCTGGCTCTTATCAAGTACCAAAAAGGAAAAGAGGAACCGGAAGAATACACTGTACTGGTCAATCCTGGAAGGGAGATCTCAGAGGAGTCTATTTCCATCCACGGCATTACCCCTGAAATGGTGGCGGATAAACCCTTTTTTAAGGAGGTGGCCCGGGAGGTGCATAGCTTTATCGGGTCGGCAGATCTGGCTGGATACAATTCGAACCGGTTTGATGTGCCCATGCTCATGGAAGAGCTGGATCGGGCAGGCATTCCTCTGGATATGTCAGAACGACGAACCATCGATGTGATGCGGATTTTTACTAAAATGGAACCGCGTAATCTTGCTGCTGCCCTGAAATTCTATACTGGTCAGGAGCTTGAGAATGCACATGATGCACTCGAAGATGTCCGGGCGACCGTAAAGGTACTTCACGGACAGCTGGATCGATATGCCGATACGCCGTATGACGATGGCGATGGAAATATTTCGAAACCGGTGCAAAATGATATGCAGGCTTTGCATGATTTTACCACCGATCTTCGGTTTGCTGATGTGACTCAAAAGTTAAAATATGATCTGGACGGACAGGTTGTGTTCAATTTTGGCAAGTACAATGGTCAACCTGTAGGTAAATTCTTGTATAAAGACCGGCAGTATCTGGGGTGGATGTTGAACAAGGATTTTTCGTATCAGGTGAAAGACATTATCCAAAAAGAAGTGAAGGCTTATGCTGACAATCTGGCCAAGGGACAAAATGCTTAGCATTCGGTTCTTTTTGATCCTCATGCTGGGCGGTCTGTTGTCGTGCGAGGAGTATAAAGAAGGGTGCATGGATGCTTCGGCGACCAACTTCCAGGTGTCCAATCAGGCTCCGTGTTGCTGCGAGTATCCAGATCTTGTGTTTCAGACTACATTGACCGACGGGGAAGGTACGTTGTCTTTCGCGGACACTTTTGAAAATGCTGCCGGTCAGCGCTATGTGATCCGGGAATTGAAGTTCCTGGCTTCAAATATCCAGCTGTCTGATTCGACAGGAGCGGTTTTTGTGCCCGGGGATACCACCGGGAACTACCTGGTATCGCCTGCTATTTTAGGGGTGAATGTGCTTGACCTCAATAATGCGGGGGCAAATTTTCTTTCGGATGGAACATTTGATCATTTGGAATTTTCTGTAGGTCCGGTGGAAGAACTACGGGGGAAAGTACCCGCTGATTTTCCACGCGATCACCCTTTGAGGGATAGCACGTTCTATGACTTTAGGGCCCATTCGTGGAATTGGGTAAAAGTTGTGCTGGATGTACCGGGTAGCGAAGCAGGTTCGCTGAATCTGTCGATTGATGATCCACGTGCAAATGTTGATATTTCTGGTTCGTGGACCAAAACTCGCGGCCGGGATCTGGTTGTTAATTTTCGTATTAATATAACCACCCTGTTTGATGCGATGGATTTCTCCCTGCCGGAGGACGTTCTTTTGAGTAAATTTAAAGCAAACTTAAGGGCCTCTTTTGAACCTTAATGGCATCGGAGGTATTGATTACATACTATGAAGCCGGTAGTACGTTATAAAAAGCTAATTTTCTGTAGTATGTTTCTGCTATTTATAGGGGTGGGCGCCTGTGAAAAAGAGCCTGCCGAAGTGCCGGATGTGGATGAAGATGACCTGACTGCCATCCCCTATGAACCGACCCCATATACCTTGTCTGTAGCAGTAAATTATCCAAAAATGAATATTCCGGCTTCCAATCCGATGACCCGTGAAGGTATAGCGCTGGGCCGGAGGTTGTTTTACGATCCCATTATGTCCCGGGACAGTACGATATCTTGCGGAAGTTGTCATCTGCAGACGGAAAGCTTTAAAGATCCCCGGGGTATATCGCTTGGGGTGGATGGCCGGACAGGTCGCCGGACCAGTATGAACCTGATCAATGTCGGGTACAATTCTCAAAATCTTTTCTGGGATGGCCGAAGCACCAGTTTGGAGGAACAAGTCCTGCATCCGGTCGAAGATCCAAATGAGCTCGATCACGATTGGGCGGTGCTGGAAAAACAGATTCAAAACCACAAGGATTACCCCGCGGAATTCCGCCGGGCTTTTGGGATTACTAATAAAAAAGAAATTGATCAGAAATTGATTGCCAAAGCCATTGCTCAGTTTGAACGAACCCTGATCAGCAGTGGAACGACACGGTATGATCTCGCGCTGAAAGGTGAGCTCGTGCTGACCGAGGATGAATTGGAAGGGTATCTGATGTTCGTAGACGCTGTTCCTGATCTTCCGGATGCCGAGTGCGGCCATTGCCACGCAGAACCGCTTTTTACGACGTTTGAATTTAAAAATAATGGTCTGGAGAATATTGACAACCTGGAGAACTTCCCGGATAAAGGGCGTGGTGAAGTGACTGGCGAGTTGTGGGATTATGGAAAATTTAAAATACCGACGCTGTTCAACGCAGCTGTTTCACCTCCTTATATGCACGATGGCCGGTTTGAAACATTGGAAGAAGTCATGGATCATTACAACAGCGGAGGGCATCGTCAGGCCAATACCGATCCGCTCATCGTACCCCTGGGGTTGACGGAGAAACAAAAACAACAAGTGATTGCATTCGTGAAAACTTTAACGGATACCGCATTTTTAAATCACCCCGATTATGCTGATCCAAATCCATGAAAAGTAACAATATCGCTAGTTTAAAGACTATAATGCATTGATTAATAGGCTATTAAGTATGTAGTATTATTTATTTGACGTAACAATACCGTAATTTTGTATTCGGTTTGTGTGGATCCTCCTCTTATATTTGTACTTGTCCAATTGATATTTGTATATAACGAGATATAATAGTTTTGGATATGTTCATGGGATTATAATTTGCATACTCGGGCCACCGGATCATTCTTGTGGCTCGTTTTTTTTTAGAGTAAATCCTTCAAGGTATATTCTTGATTCTCCTCTGCAGTCCTCCACAATTTCATAAAGATAAATGCGGTCGTTAATGCATCACCCATGGCAGAATGCCGGTCTCTGGTCTGAATGTCAAACTCCATGGCGATTTCATCGAGCGATGGTATCGGACTTTGATATTTGTTGTATATAAACTTGCTCGGATAGGCCTTTTTATACAACACTCCGGTATCGATAAATGGGTTGATGAGTTCGGTATCATAATGGCGTTGGAGCGCCTGATTGATCATCGCTATGTCGTAGCCTACATGATGGCCGACGATTACTTTCCCACTTAGGTGCGGGAGGATGGATTTAAGAAAGTCTTCTTCCGATAAACCATCTTTAATATCGTCCTTTAGTATTCCGTGAATAGGAACAGTTTCTTTGTCAAAATAATCCTGTTTTATGTAACACTGAAATGATTTACCGGGCCATATTTCAAAGTTTCGTAAAGGAATGAAACCAAATGAAATAATCTTGTCTTTCGCCGTATCGAGGCCGGTGGCTTCCAGGTCAATAACTGCAAAGTCCTGGTCTCTTGATGGGGCATTTTGGTCGATTGCTATGGTATGTTCAAAGTATGCCCGGAGCCATTCGGGCCCTTTGGCTGGTGCCTTTGGTTTATTGCGTTTCCAGAATTTGAACATGGTCGGAACGGACTTGTTTTGTGTTAGAAAAATTTCAGGCGAAACCGAACAGTTAAGACTTCCTGGATTTGGCCAATGGGTTTGAAGCTATTGCGCAGTAGTAATCGCTGAACTTTACTGAGTTGGTCGGGTGAGAAATAACGCCCGGAATTTGCATTTTTGATGCCGTTTTTGGCTCTCAGTTTCATAAGAACATCATAAGAATCGCGGGCATCCTGATACAGTTCTGCGTTTTTCGAATCCACTTCAGCAAGCTTCTCGTACCGATCGATGGTATTATTAATCCGTCCCACCTTCTGTTCCATGATTAATACGCGGGCAGCATCCACGAGGGGCAGCATCCCACGGTGTTTGATGTCAAACAGGTTTTTGTGTGCACCGTCTTTTTCAAGGATGAAATTTCTGAAGAAGCTCAGGGGCGGTGGGGTTTCCACTGCATATTTGGCTAGATAGGTCAGGAATATTTTACTGTCATGGACGATGTTGAATATATGTTCAGTCAGCTCTTTGGTGAGGTTCACTTCGCCATATACAGACCGGTAATCCATAAAAATGTTGGCGTGCAGGATGGATTCATTATCCGGGGAATGGATCCATCTGGAGAATTGTCCCTTCCATTCATCGATTGAAAGACACCATTTTGGATTGTTTGCCATCATTTTGGCGGGACACTCCTTGAAACCACAGGTGATCATAATCTCCACAACATGATTCGCCAGCTCGAGAAAATATTTTTTGACACTGTCATACTGGTTTCTGGGAACTTCTTCAAAGATGATCGCATGATCCTGGTCGGTGCGGATAATTTGCTCGCGCCGGCCGTGGGAGCCGATGGCCACCCAGGTAAACCTGACCGGAGGCAGTCGGCCTGAATCTTTTAATATCCGCCGACGGGCAATGCGAATTGCACGAACGAACAGAGCATCATTGATTGCTGTCATGACATCGGAAATAAAGGTAATCGCTACATCCTGGTCCAGGTACCGTTCCAGCAGCAGCTCTGCTCTTTCTCGGATGCGTTTTAATTCTTCCGGATCCCGGGATTTTTTCATTTGTTTGATGATCATACCCGGACTGTTGCCCTGATAAACCAGCATTTCACTTTCTGAAAACACACCTTTGATCTCTGATTCGTCGGTGCCGTCTTCTGTCAGAACAATCTGGCCGATATCGTGCTGAATCATGGTCATCTGCGCCTGGGCATAGGTCGATTTCTCCGGGAGGCAAGTGACCGGTGAGTGCATGATCATTCGGATGGGCTGATCAAGCTCGAGTCGCCGTAGACCGACCATGCGCCGGATGTCGGAGTCGGTTAAAATGCCCACCGGATGCCGCTCCTCGTTGATGATGATAATCGAACTGACCTTTTCAATGGTCATGATACTGGCGGCCACTTCGACCGGGGTATCAGGCGAACAGGTCACGGGTTCCCGGGAACTGTGAAGCGATTGAACTTCCGAAAGTTTTTCATCCTGAAAGACTTCCCCCTTGCTTATAAAAACCAATCCATCCGTGTTGTCGTTTTTTCTGTCCGTGCGCGAGCCGGAAGCAAAACTGGAGGCCAAAAAGGAGCTAACCTGTGGGTTTTTGGCCATTATTTTCCGAATATCTGCCACGGCTATTCCATATACGATGGATTCTTCCTGAGCGGTGCCTGTCGACAAATAAGGCTGATCGGCAATGACCGGCCGGATTCCAAAAACGTCTCCTTCACCACACAAATCCATGAGAATATTTACACCACCTTCCAGTCTTTCCAGTTTTACCGCTCCTTTCCGAACGATGTAAAAATAATCACCGGAGGGATCACCCTGCTGGAAAAATATGTCTCCTTTGTCGACATATTTGATCTTGATGTTTTCCAGCACGAGCGAGATTTCTGCCTCACTCATCATGGAAAAGGGCGGATATTCAACCAGGAAATCCTGGGTACGATATTTTAAGACGTTTCGATTTGCCATTAGTGAAGTATTATTTTACGATTCCATTGCTCATGCGCTGATCTTATCGTAACGAACAGCACGCCTGCTGGCCAGGAACTGACAGGTATGGTCCAGCGGTCCGATCCGGATTCCCGTGCAGACCAGTACAATTCCTGTCCCTGGACATCGTGGATTTGAATACTGCGCAGGCTGATCTCTGGCTCGGCTTCGATGATCACATAGTCTTTGGCGGGGTTTGGAAAAATTTTGATCCGGTGGTGGTTCGGATCTTCTGGCGTCGCCGCGGTCATTTCATCAATTTGCACCGGAACCTGTATCAGGCCGGACCATCTTCCATCGGCAGACTCAATCGATAATACGATGTTTTCGCGGTCAAATGCTTTGGTGTTTTTGTACTGAATTACGCCCGAAGCAACATCTGCAGCCGTCCATTTTTGACCAGGTTGCATGGGCTGCCCACTATTGAGTAATTGTCCGGACCAGGTGGTGTCCACCCATTCAAAGATCACATCGCGTGCACCGACAATCTCAATTTGATTGTCGGTCAGCGGATTCTGACCACCCGGAGCCACGAAAAGCGTGTCCGTGGTTACGTTGAGTTGCTCTTGAGTAATCGCGCCACACAGTTCCAGCATCCACCCCTGAAATATCCCACCGGCTCCGACCACGCTGTCTTGCCAATGTAGATTCCAAACCCCTTTGCTGGATAATCCTTGAAAGGCTGCCAGGGGCTCCAGTGGCTTCACCCGGGTTCCGGAACCTAGCCGGCAGTCGGTTTTTTCCACACTTTCATCGTCAAAATTGATGTCAATGTTAAGACTTCTGATCCCACATTCTCCTTCGTAGAGCGTGACAGAGGCCGAGTCCTTTTGGAGGATCAACTTGAGCTGGTTGACTGATTCATGATACCCTTCCAGGTTGAGGATATTTACATCAGATAATAGGAAATCATCGTCGACATTAAGCTGCGAAACGATTTCGCCCGGACTGCTACCACCCAGCCCGACAGGCAGATCAGAAGCTGTATAGATATTGCAATCCTGTACCCTGGTCTGAAACGCGGCAACCGGAACATCGGTGGAACTTTGACATCGATTGTGCGGGATAACGCGCCAGAAGTAAACGACACCCTCATCAAGAATGGTGTTCGACGGGAAGGAATCTGCAGAAATTGCAGGTTCGGAAAGCACGATAAACGCCGGGTCAAAGCTGGCTGAGGTGCTGACCTCCAGCGTGTAAAAGTCCGCGTTCGGCGATGGGTGCCAATCGAAGGAAGGAACCACCTCTACACCTTGGGTGTCATTGCCGGGGTATGTAAGAGCGAGCTGCTGGTGTGAATTATTGATTACGATCAGTGAAATATCACGGTGATGCGTGACAGAAGGACTTTGTGCAGTGAGCTTAAACCGCAAAGTATCAGAATTAAAGGTCTCAGGTACATCAAAGGATATATTTATTTCCTGATTTATATTACCTTGGTTTTTGTTGAATTCAATCGCTACGCCGGGATAAGGATTTTCTATTGAATAGGTCAACGGTTCATTGAATTCCAATACGGGGAAGGGATGAATGGTTACTTCTGCTGCCTCGGGAAGACAAATGGTTTGACGACCTGGTGTAATGTTTAAGCCGAAGGTCGGCGCCTGAGGATTAATAATCCTGATATTCTGGTCGGAAATATCAAAGAAGATATGGTCTTTGCCCTGGATGAGGAAGCGCACACTATCGGAAATTAGATTGGGTAACTGTACCTCGTGTTCGCCATCGTTGTCGGTTTGTTCAGCGAGCAGGATGGGAAATGTGTTTCCCCCATCGGTGGAAAGACGAATGGTGACTTGCTTTGCATTGACCAGCCCCCGGTCTGTGCCAGCCACATTCCATTGTATTTTTGTTAGTGCTCCTGCAAACAGCAGATCCGTAGAATCATTGGGGAAATCGATAAAAAAGGGACCGGCACTTGCAGTGCTGTGAAAAGATACTTTTTTTTGGGCGAGACCGGCGCCGTTGGGGTGATTGTCCCGGACGGAGAGACCAAAATCGAATTCCCGGCTGTAGGCCGGCAACACCTCTTCGGGATGAGGGGTGTTTTGTCTCAAGTCAGTCAGCCGAGGAATGTATCGGGTTGGTGATATATCCGGTGCATAGGAACGGATGGATGGACCGGACTGAATGGGCTCTCCCAGGGGGGCGACGGGACCTGTATTCAATTGGTCCCAGGCGTATGTCAACTCGTCTCCATCTTCATCGATCGCGTCGGCCTGCAATACGAAGGGTGTGCCGATTGGAATATAGAGGTCCCCACTCTGAGGCACATTGGTCGATATGATCTCCGGTGGTCGGTTCGTGATTTCATTAACAGACACACAATTGCTTCCGGGGCCGACCTCGATGTATTCCAGCATTTGCTGCAACGATCCGGTATGAAAATAAAAAGGACCGGGAATGTTTCTGAGGTTTTGATCCCCACAGGTGCCGATATAACTCATGATGGATGAACCGCTTCCGGGTTCATAGGCTGTGTGACCAGTTCGCTGAGAAGTGTTGACCGGAGGACAGTTGGACCAGGTATGAGCAGCTCCCAGCTGGTGACCCAGTTCATGAACCAGGACGCGCACGTAGCCCTCCAGATCATTGGTCAGATCGCAGGATAGGGCTTTGCCTTTGTTGAATTGGCAAATGGTGCCCGTTCCAGCCGACACTCCGGCAGTACCCGGTCCGCAGTTGGTAGCCAACAGATGACCCAGGTCGAAGTTTTCCCGGCCGATGTTCTTTACTAATTCCTCGTCCAGTTTGTTGAGCATGAGTGTGTTGTTGCCTTCTGTGTACGGATCCGATGCTTTGTCTAGAAAAAATAACTGGGTGCTTTCTTCGATCACTTCGAATCGCAGTGAAAGCTCCCGAAGAAAAACATCATTGACTCTGTTGAATACTTTGTTGATCTCGGCTAAGATCGACTCCACCGTGCCCCCGTGGCGGGCAGCATATGTGGAGGTAACGGAAATGGCGAGATTGTATTTTCGCCGTTGTACGGGAGCATTGCGGCGAGTGCTTCCTCTGATTTTATCCCTATTGTTATTCGCCAACGTAGTCGGTGTGAGACATCGACCAAGTTCTGCCACAGGATCCGCAGGGGCAGTTTCCCGGTTGGAAAGTGAGCGCATCAGGTATCTGTGATTTTCGATTTGTTCGATGGCGTAGCGTTGGTGATTGCTATTGCTGAATACGACATCAATCCCAGTAGGGTCTACCGCCAATCGACCAGTGATATTATCCCCCGCAAAGGCAAAAGCTTGAATGTCCGGATATTTTTTATTCAAAGCCTGGTCCAAAACTGGACTATTCGCTATCGTGACCGGAATTAGTTCACCATTGGGACCGGGGAGATTAATCCAATCGCCATGCTGTGGGTGCGCCGGAAAGTCGTACATGTGGTATTCCTGTACTAATTCCTTCACCGTGGCGGATTTCGAATGGCGCAGATCTGCCGGTGCAGGATGGAGCGCTTCCCAGGTTTGGGATGTTCCCGGGACAGACACACTTGTTATTAAGATCGCCAGCAAAATCACATGTCTCATCCCGATATCACATTTGTGGTAAATTGCTAAAATACAAAAAACTTAGTTGCCGATTTGAAAACTAAACTCATCAAAATCTGCGGTTCGCCAGGCATGCTTTTTGGTAGTCGGAGATATTCCAAAATAAGGAGAATACGTTTTTACGTGGACGGTTCGGCCATCTGGATCAAACTCCAGGTACCGCAACCAGCCATCACCCCCATTTCCGTGCCAGCCGCCTCCTAGCGCCTGGGCATTAAAGACCATCTGTGTGACTTCCTTCCCGTCTTTTCGCTGCGCTTGTTTAAAGGCAGTATGGCCTTTAAAATCATTGGGTGCTCCAATGTGTCCTGCGATGACCATCACAATGTTCTGTGAAGGATAGACTAACTTATCCCAGATTGCTTGCCCGTAGTTCCCGTCTTCGATGGGGTAGTTTTCTTTTTCGATGAGTTCGTTTTTATTGTTCATGTAGGAATGGGTGAGCACAATAACCCGGTGATTTTTATATTTTTCCTGACCTATCGCCTGGCCAGCCCATTCCAGTACTTGATCGCGGGGTGCAAACTCCAGATTAAGTACCAGGTATTTTTGCTGCTGATGGCCTTCAAATTCGAACAAGGCATTGGCCAAGGTGGGCATACCATCCTCGGTATAATAGTACTCGCGCAGGATGGATTCATTGATCAAATTTCGGTCCGCCGTAATATATTTATTGTAGTAGGTGTGCCGGCTTTCGATATTCTTGTAACCAAAGTCATGGTTTCCGGCAGCCAGCACATAAGGCATCCGGTTGTCCAGGCGACTGATGGAACGATCAATGGCACGCCATTGATTAATCGAGCTCTGGTCTCCGTTTTTGCCAACACCCCGGATGACGTTGTTTTGTTCCACCAAATCCCCCGTGCAGACCACCATTTGTATGTTCAGGGAGTTCTGGTTCTGTGCGATCCAGGCGGTCATCAGTTCAAGAATGCCCTGGTTCCTGGCAAATTTCACATAGGTTTGCGGATCTGGGAGTATGACCAGAGACCAGCTGTCTTCGTTTTTCAGCTGTGGTTCAGGAATACTTACCTTTTGACCAATGGCATGATGGGATAAAAACAAAACAATACAAGCAATCCAACAGTACTTCATGATTTCTACTTTTTTTGTAAACGTACAAATTTATATGAATTCTCAAGTCTTTCTGCACTTATTGTCTGAATCAGGCGATTCGTGAGTCTGCCTAGGCTATAACTTTTGTCCTTAATTGCCGGCAGACAGGCGTCAAACGTCCCCAATCTGTGGGGAGGGAAGCGCCTGGAAGGCGTATAATAATTTATGAAACAGATCAAAGTTCACTATTTCAAACCCCTTCACCTTCACCATCACGATGCCTGTGCCTGATTCGAGTGGTCTATCATCCGCCAATTGTCTTCTTTGTAGTTTTTTATTTCCATGATGGATGCGGGCATATAGAATCCTTCTTCGTCCAATGCCTCCAGGACCTCTGTGACGACCATGGTTCGTAACCCGGGTATATTAAACTCCGGTTTGTCTGTTACCAGCCAAAAATGGACTTCGAGATTGAGGGTGCTCGAGCCCAAGTCCTTAACGACGATTTGTGGATCTTTCCCCGTGCCAAGTCCATTGTTCAATCCTCGGATGGTCCTGTGGATGATGTCAATGGCCTTCGTGATGTTTTCACTGTAATCCAGGCCGACTATAAATGAATCTCTGAAATAGCCGTCCAGGGTGTAGTTTATAATGGGATTTTTGATGATGATGGAGTTGGGGATAAAGACGTCCTTGCCATCCAGGGTTTTGACCAAAGTTTCCCGGAGGTTGAGTCCCGTTATCCGTCCTTTTATGCCTTGGACATCAACCATATCCCCAATTCGAAAGGGGCGTTTGAAAGCCAAAAATATTCCGGCTAAAAAATTTTCGCCGATATCCTTAAAGGCAAAGCCCAATATGACCGCCGATACGCCTGCGCCGGCCAGTAATTTGGTGGCGGCGCCATCCAGTCCACCGGCATCCAAGGCAATCACAATCCCTACTATGACCATTAGAATGTAAATCATGCGTACGATGAATTGGGCGATTAACAGGTCATCTGTTCTTTTCAACAGGTATTTTCTCAAGAGTCGTCTGATGAGCCCGGCCACAAAAAGAACTACGATAAATACCGTGATACCGATCAATACACCGGGTACCCAGGCCACCAGCGTGTGGTAATACTTTCCAAATTCTGACCAAACGTCGTTGATAAATTGTTCCATAGTTGATTATTTTTGAAAGTAAGATAAGAAAATAGTTGGTGGACGGTAGTCAACAGTGATTGGTAATTAGCACATTAGCTGCGCTCAGCCGGCACCGGTTCGGCTGCTTAACGCTAGGTATGCGTTGCTGTTTGTGGCGTGGCGGCTACGCCCGTTTGGTAGCCTATGGGCGTTTGGGCACTGCGTGCATTTGGGCTTTCAGCCGTTTGGGAGAGCTTCGCCCGTTTGGGGCCTGCGGCCGTTTGTAGTTTGGGAGTTTGGTGCAAACTACAAACAGTGCCACTTAACATTGGAATGTCCCCAGAAAGACTACATACCCATATAACTGAAGAACCAAATCATAACCCAAAAGCCAAACCACAAACCGAACCACGCAAGATGGGAAAGGTGCGGAACGAATAAACTGATTTTTAATTTTTAGGATGAGTTCGATGCTTTTGAACCAAGCCACAACCAGTACCTCATAACGCTGGAAAATCCAGGAAAGGCTCAGCAAATTTCTAAAATCAAGAATGAGCTCCAAACTTAAGCACCAATCAACTAACTATAAATCCTATCTTTAAAGCCAAAACCCATTTATGGCTCGTCCGCATATTTTGATTATTCCACCTTGGTTTGATATTGATTTTCAGTCCAATTTTTCGAAAAGTTACCACCAATGGGCGCGGGATATTGCCGACCGGTTTGATGCAAAAGTTGGATTGCTATTTGGAGAATTTTCACCGGGACAAATACAGCGGGAATATGTACAGAAAGAGGATTTGAACTACCATTATCTGGGGGTAAAAGGATGGGGGCTGCCCAAAGTAGGGGTGGGGTGGTGGCTCTGGAAGCGACAATATGTCAACGCTTATCAGGAATATGCTCGTCGATATGGACGCCCCACGGTGATTCATGGTCATTCCCTATTGGGGTTGATCGCCGCGGAGGCCATGCATCGGCACAGCGAGGTTCCCTTGGTGTACACTGAGGTGTTGGGCGCTTTTATTGAAGGAAGTGTAGCAACCAGGTTGGTGCGGCAGGGTCGGAAGGCAGTGCGGAACGCTGCCTTTGTTTGTGGGATCAGTCCGGGCATGGTGGATGCATTGCAAAAGACCTTTGGTGTGCCGGCAGAATTGATCGCTCTCTATGTAGATGACGCTGTTTTTTCTCCGGAACCACGACAAGAAGGACCGCCACAGTTTATTTCCATCGGAGCACCGGCCCATACCAAAGGGATGGATGTCCTGATCGAGGCGATGGCTTTGGTGGTCCAAAAGCTTCCTGATTGCCGGCTAATTCTGGTTGACGATATCCCCGAGCAGCGAGAACTTGAAAATCAGCTGCGACAGCTTCGGTTGGAAGATCGTGTTCGCTTTGTAGGAGAAATGCCGCACGACCACATCCCGGATTATATTCACCAGTCGCATGTCCTGATATCGGCTTCGCGCTACGAAAGTCTTGGATTTACCATGCTGGAAGCCTTGTCCTGCGGCCGGCCGGTGGTGGCTACCGACACGCCGGGTGCCCAGTTCATTGTAGAAGATGGACTGGGCGAGATCGTTCCCAAAGAAGATCCCAAAAAACTGGCTGATGCGATGGTTCAAGTTTACTTGAACCGGTCTGCATATGATCCCGTAGATTTGCATGTACGTATTCAAACCCGTTTTGGGAAAGACAGGATTCTGGACCAATGGATGACCATTTATCAACGCGTTTCAAATCAGAGCAATCTATGAAAGTGATCACCGATCAGGCTTTATACCGCCAGCTGATTCCGGCTAATGCACCGCTGTATCTTCAGCCGGCGTGGATGGATGTGTTCAGCACAGACTGGAATGCCCGCATCGGTCTGGATGATAGCGGAGATCCGGTCTGGCTCTGGCCCTACCAGGTCAAGTCCCGGTATGGATTGACAAAGTATGGCCGGGTGCCCTTTAGTCCGGACAACGGGCCGGTATTTTTACAGCAGTCCGAAGGGAGTGGTTTTGATCCTGGCGCATTGCGATGGCCGTCGGTGTGTGTGGTTGATGACCGGCGGAATGCATTGAATCAGGAAGAAATGGTGGGAAAGACGTGGCGTCGTCAGAAACGGTCGTATCAATACTTTGATTTGCAGGAATACCCGAAGGACTTTCGGGGTGTTTCAAGTTCCAAACGAAACCGGATGAGAAAGAATAGCACGTATAAATTTGTTCGTTTTGATGAGTTGGCTCAGCCCGGATTTTTATTTAAGACTTTTTTTGACTCGATGGGGCAAACAGGCATTACAAATGACGTGATGGAGCGTTGGAAACGAGACCTGGACTGTTCATTTGATCAGTATTTATTTGGCTTGCTTGATGACGTTGGGAACATCTTGTCGGCGCAATGGAGGATTGGTTATCAGGATACGGTATATGGCTGGCAGGCCGCACGTCATCCTCAATTTCCCACAGCCGGAGCCCAGGAGCTATTGCTATGGCATGTATTGCAATGGGCCCGGAATGACTACCGCATTTATGACTTGGGTGGTTCTTCGATTCCCGGGGTCAGACAGTTTAATCTCGAGATGGGGGCAAAGGAGGTTGTCTATTCGCGGTATGTGCGATATCGACCGGGAATTCTCTCTACTATTATCTAGGTTAAGTATCGTATTCTCGGAAGGGGACTCTTCGGATCATCCTCGAGGTTTTGCTGCTCGCAGGAGCTCGCCGTTCCACATAGATGGATGTATAGTCATTGATCTTCGTTACCACTCAGACTGCATTTTTTCAGACACCCATTTTCCCTGGCCCGCAAAAGTCAAACGCCACGCGAAATTGGACTAGGTAATATGCCCAATTTGGGAATTTAAGCAAATAATGCACGGTGTAGTAGGCGTCTTAATAGATTGACGTGGTGAATAAAGTATGTTAGCTGCCCCCCCAGTGTCGAACTTTGCATGTGTTCCACAAAAAAAGTCTCTGTTTTGCTAAATGGGCAGATTGCAAATGGGGAAAGAAGACCTGCGGTGGTGTCTGGTACTTGAAGAAAGATCTTGTATGAAGTGAGTGGTCCGCTAAAAACATACAGGGCGTGATGCCTTGGAGAATAATAAACCATTTTTCTGTATTGTTATGAAACTTCGTGTCCCTACCCTAAATGGCCAAAACACCATCTCAAAATGGAAATGAAAAATCTACAACCAAAAATCTAAAATAAACTGATATATTGGGCGTGATCTTAAACAAAACGCCGCCTTCATGGGAAAATTTATCAAGGTTCGCCTTTCATTATTGATGTTTTTGGAATTCTTTGTATGGGGTTCCTGGTACACCACCGTAGCCGTGTATATGTCGCAGCACGGGATGGAGAACCTGACGCACTGGCCATTTACGGGGAATGCCATTGCGGCTATTGTAGCCCCGTTTATTGTCGGCATGGTGGCTGACCGGTATTTTAATTCAGAACGAATCCTGGGATTTTTGCATCTGCTGGGAGGCGTGATCCTCTTTATGACGCCCTCGTTCTATCAGACGCCGTGGTTGTTTATTAGTGCGCTGGTGTTGTACAATATTTGTTTTATGCCGACCATGAGTCTGGCCAATTCGCTGAGTTTTCACAACATTAATGATCAGGAAAAGGAGTTTCCTGTGATCCGTACCTTTGGCACCGTGGGCTGGATCGTGGCGGGACTAACGATCAGTTTTGTACTTGGGAATTTTATTTCCTCTGATCTTCAGCCGGAACAAACGGCCATTCCGGTATATATGGCTGCTGGATTTAGTGTGTTGCTGGGATTGTATTGCTTCACTTTACCCAAAACACCACCGCAGGCCAAAGGAGAAAAAAGCACTTGGCAGGAGGTTGTCGGGGTGGAGGCATTGCGAAAACTGTGGAGTCAGCCTTTTGCCGTTTTTCTGATCAGTTCCATTCTCATATCCATTCCGTTGGCGGCCTATTATAATTTTACCCAGGTTTATCTGGTTAATACCGGTTTTAAAAATATCGCAGCAACCCAGACGATCGGCCAAATGTCAGAATTCGTATTTATGCTTTTGATGCCGTTGTTTTTCGTGCGTCTGGGGGTTAAGAGAATGCTGGCGGTGGGTATGCTGGCCTGGGCCATTCGTTACTTTCTGTTTTCAGCCGGTGCGGTGGATTCCGTAACCTGGATGATTATTACGGGAATTGCTTTGCATGGGATCTGCTACGATTTCTTTTTTGTGACCGGTCAGATCTATGTTGACAAGAAAGCCGACAAGAAGATAAAAGGACAGGCTCAAGGACTCATTGTGTTGGCTACGTATGGGGTCGGGATGTTGATCGGAGCCCAGGTAGCTGGATTTATATTTAATCTGTATATTGGTGATTCGGCACAGATGTCTCTGGAGAACTGGAAAGCTTTCTGGCGGATTCCGGCTCTTTTTGCCTTGGGGGTGATGGCCTTTTTTATGATCTTTTTTAACGATAGAAAGGTCGAGAAAAAAATAACGACCACCTAAGGTGGAACCATTGATTTAATAAGAATTTAAACTATAAAAGTTATGCGTAAAGTTGCCATGCTCGGATCGGGATTTATAGCTCGTTTTTATGCAGATTCCCTGACCGGCTTAAGAAGTAAAGATCAGATTGTAAGCATTTACTCCCGGACAGAAAAGAATGCTCAAAAATTTGCTGAAGATTATAATGTTCCACATTATACTTCAGACATGGTGGCGTCGATCGAAAATGAGGAGGTGGATACAGTGATCATATCCCTGCCCAACCACCAACACGAAGAAGCTGTGATGGCTTGTGTGAAAGCCGGTAAAGGGGTGCTCTGCACCAAGCCCCTGGGCCGGACTGCAGAAGAAGCACTGCGTATGCTACGGGCGGTGGAAGAAGCCGGTGTATTCCACGGTTATCTGGAAGATCTGGTCTATACACCCAAGTACCTTAAAGCCCTCGAAAGCGTCCAAAAAGGAGCTTTGGGCAATATACTCTGGGCCCGGAGCCGGGAAGCCCACCCTGGGCCGCACTCTGAATGGTTCTGGGATAAAGAACTTGCCGGTGGTGGTTGTATTCTGGACTTGGGATGCCACTGCATCCAAATTGGCCGGGGGTACATCGGAAAAGATATCCGACCGGTGGAGGTGATGTGTTGGGCAGATACACAGGTCAAACCCATCGATGCCGAAGATCATGCGATTGGAATGGTGCGGTATGAGAATGGAGCCATTGGTCAATTTGAAGTGAGCTGGACCTTTCGGGGTGGATTGGATTTGCGGGATGAAGTGATGGGATCGGAAGGAACCATCTGGATCAATAATTTTCTGCGGACCGGATTTGATATGTTTACCTCCGGGGAAGGGTATGATTATGTGGCAGAAAAAGCGGAGACCAATAAAGGGTGGATTTTTCCGGTCGGCGATGAACTCCATGATCTGGGGTATAACTTCATGTTTACAGATATGTTCAATGCCATGGACAACGGGACAGAGCCGTCAGAAACCTTTTACGACGGCTATATCGTCAATGCCATCATGGACGCAGCGTATCGATCGGTTGATTCCAAAAAATGGGAGCCTATCGAGCTGGAAGTATGGCGCGGTCGGGAAAATGTCGAGAAGATTTCTTCCCAGCGGGATTATGATGAGGATCACTACCTTGTGAAAGAAGAGACGACCCATTATGGCGCCAAAAAATTAATTATCAAAAACAAAGAAACGGGAAAGATTTCCGAAATCATCGATGAAGGGTAGGGGATGCTTCGCTGTTGGGACGCTGACGCTTTGGTACGCTTCGCTGTTAGGGCGCTGCCCAGACGTGTTCATAGCACATTTGAGCTAATAGCCAATAGCTAAGAGCCAATAGCTAGTATAAGCCGTTAGCCGTTAGCTGTTAGCCCAGACGTGTTCATAGCACATTTGAGCTAAGAGCCAATAGCTGGTGTAAGCTGTTAGCCGTTAGCTCAGACGAGTACCATAGCTGGTACGAGCCAAGGGCTGCTTTTAGCTTTTAGCCTTTAGCTAGGATGTGTTCTTAGCACATTCGAGCTAATAGCTAAAGGCCAAGGGCTAATAGCTGCAATCAGCTCAGACGTGTTCATAGCACATTCGAGCTAATAGCCAATAGCCAATTGCTACCTGGCTAAGATCCAAAAAGATAAATATAAGATGAGAAATTTCAGAGAATTGGACATCTGGCAAAAATCAAGGAAACTTGTTAAAGAGATTTATCAAGTGACGAGAAATTTTCCGGCTGAAGAACGATATGGACTTTCTTCTCAAATACAAAGAGCAGGCGTTTCCATTCCTTCTAATATAGCGGAAGGATGTTCTCGAAAATCTGAAATCGAATTTACTCGTTTTCTTGAGATAGCTCAAGGCTCTGCGTTTGAAGTTGAAACACAATTAATATTGGCAAATGATCTTGGATATCTTCAAGATGATTTACTGAATGAGCTGATCATTGATATTCATTTTTTGCAACGGCAAATTAATAAATTGATTACAGTCATTCGGAAGAATTAGCGATTAGCTGTTAGCCGAGACGCGTTCATAGCACATTCGAGCTAATAGCTAAAAGCCAAGGGCTAATAGCTGCAATCAGCTCAGGCGTGTTCATAGCGCATTTGAGCTAATAGCTAAAGGCCAAGGGCTAATAACTGCAATCAGCTCAGGCGTGTTCATAGCACATTCGAGCTAATAGCTAAAGGCCAAGGGCTAATAGCTGCAATCAGCTCAGGCGTGTTCATACCACATGCTAGCCAAAAGCCAATAGCCAAGGGCCAACAGCCAATAGCCATTAACCAATCACTTTATCCGAAAGGGGTTCTACGATAAAAAAGCCATCTTCCCCTTGTTCCTGATAGTGGGGCATTACGATGAGACCTGTGGAAGGAGCATAAATGGGGCCGTTGATGTCGTTGGCTAATAATTGATTTTCGTGGATGGGGTCGAAGTTTTGAAAACCCGGTTCCATGCGGAACTGGTCTCCTTCCACGATTTTATGGGTATATATCAACCTTGAATGGATGGGATGACCAGCAGCGTACTCATGAAGAATGCGATGATGGCGGGGTTCGATGTGTAGCTTTTCGACTGCGCCGACTGAACTCAGAAAGTTTACTGCGGCTGCAATACACCGGTTGACAGACAATGGGTCTTCATGTTGACCCGCTTCAAAGCACAGGGCGGTGCAATTCTGATGCACATTATCTGCATTGAGGTAATGAAGAATCGTCCCTTTGATTCCTCGAAGAAACCCTTCGATTACCGGTGCTTTTAAGTCCAGGCTGATCTCCAGTGCTTCCGGCGAATCGTTGATAATAGTGAATATCCCACCAGCCGCTGTCGTGGTATGCAGATCGAGCACAAATATTTCATCCGGGTGATAATCAGCGATCGAATTTTTAATAAAATCAATAATTTCCACCAATTCTTTTTCTTCGGCAGTGCGCTCTTCCTTGGTGAGTACGGTTTGCAATAAATCATTCCGAAACATCCGGTTCAGATCGCGGTTGATGTATCGTTTATTGACTTTCTGCGCTTGAATATTCCCGCGTATTGCAATAAGTCGGCCTGTAAATTGGAAAGCTTCGTTGGTGATGTGTTCTACCTCAAGCATTTTAATAAGGTACTCCAGGGCTTTTAATCCGGCTTTTTCATTCCCATGGATACCCCCGATCATAATAATCAGTGGGCCACGTCGATTTTCATCAAACACACCGATCAGGCGTTGGTCATCGGCCCGATGAGTTTGCGGACGGGTATGAGCTGCTCTGTGGAAGTTAGTGCTCATATTAGTCCGAATCTTTTACTGCATATTCTGTTTCGGGTTCGCCCAGGATGTGGATTCGACTGTTGGACATGGAAAGTATACTCGAAGCAGAATACAAACCGATCAGATCACCTTCAAATTGGTAATCGACCAGGGTAAGTATGACCCGGTCATCGATGCTCAATTCGATGTAATATCCGTACCTGATAAGTCGAAATTGTATTTTTCGATCCGGCGATGGTTTGAAAAGTCCGGTCTGAAGGTTGTCAAACTTAAAGTTGTTCAGGTAATCATCCGGATTGAATCCCCATCGACGGATCTGCACATATCCGTTGACAAAATCCATAGAGATAAAGTATCCGTTGCCATCTTCGTCGATATTGAGCACAAAACCACTTTTTCCCATCCCTTCCAAGTGTAATTCTCCTTCCCAGATAAAGTTGTCAGCCGGTTTTTGAAAGGCATATGCTTCATACCCGGATATTGATTGAAAGGTCCATTTCTGGCTTTGAATTTCCATACTGGCTGTACTGTTTTTAAACGTTGGAATAACATCTGCAAAATCAGGTTGATAAATAGTGTTTTGAATGTTGTTCTCCCAGCCGTAAAAACTCTTCAGATACAGCCTGCCTTTTTGATCCACAG
Organism: Membranihabitans marinus; assembly: GCF_019802045.1. Lineage (GTDB taxonomy): Bacteria > Bacteroidota > Bacteroidia > Chitinophagales > Saprospiraceae > Membranihabitans > Membranihabitans marinus_A. The sequence goes on from NZ_JAHVHU010000002.1 coordinate 94,281, forward strand.
CGACTTCTTTGGGCGGGGGCAGTACGCGTTTGTAGTTAATCTCTCTGTTAAGATAATAAAAGTTATAGATGAGTACGTGTTCATTGTCCTGGATAATACGTGCGGCATAATTGCCTTGCGGCATCAATACATCGGAGTGAAAACTCAAATACGGTCCCTGAAACTCATCCGAATACCAATACCTCACTTTGATGTCTTCCCGGATAGAGCCCAGCAGATAAAACCGATCGTTTATCTGAACGATGCAGGGACATTCCACATCGTCGTACGCTATGGGGAATAGAAGTGGTTTTTTGAGTACCCACTCCTCATCTTCCAGCTTGGCCAATCCTACACATCCCCTGCGACTGATGGGACCATGACTGCTTCGTCCACAGAAAAGCAAGTAATGGCTGCCCTCGTGCGTGAATCGATAAGGGTCCCGGAAACTCAGCCAGGTACGGGGGTTGTTGTCGAGGTTTTCATAATAGGGACCCAGTGAGGTCAGGGGAAAATTGTAATTGTTTTCCTTTTCCCAGTCGTATAAGTTGTGGGATTTGGCGCGACCAATTTTTTGAATGGTTCCCTTATCGGATAACTTCAAGCCGGTATAATACATTTCGTAAACACCATCTCCTTCGGACACATCCATGGTCCACAGCATATCATCGTCCCACTCCCCGGGGTGACCGACGAAGAGCGCGTTTTTGACCCGGCGCCAGTTGTACCCATCTTTGGAAACAGCATGTGCGATGTAGTCATGGTTCGGAATGATCAGATGAAATAAATGGTAGGTGTCATCCATTTTAAACACCTCAATATCACCTATTTCCCAGTCTCTAAAGCCACTTCCTGTGTACATATATGTTGAATGAAATTTTTAAGTTGTAATTAATTTACCGGGACCGTGGCCCGGTCGGCTGATCTTTCAGCCAGAATCAATAGCCATAATGCCTGAGCCCCTCATTTATTCCATCGGCTGCTTTCCCCTTGGCCAGGTAAAGGTATTCATCCTCTTTGAGATAATTCAGTTCTTTGGATCGGTTTCCGACAATAATTCCCTTAATGGGCTTTCGGAACATATCCATATCATTGCCTGAATCCCCGCACGCTATAACATTGGCCAGTGGTATCGACCACTTTTGCGAGAGGTAACGAATAGCGTTTCCTTTGGAAGCATGAACGGGGAGAATATCCAAAAACTTCTGGTGGCTGTTCACCATGGTGATCTGGAAAAAATCTTTTCCCAAGGCATTGCGGAGGATTTCTTCATCGAAATCCACCGGGTCATAATAGTACGATATTTTATAAATGTCCTGGGCTTCTTCTTCCTGGGGCACGAGCCAGTGAACCGATTCCAGCTTTTCACGGATGCGGTCTGGGTTCCATTTAAAACTCAGGTAGTCCATCCAGTCGTCATCCAAGGATTGGCCACCCAGATCATAATAAATGCGTGCACCCACGGAACTGACGACGATGTCAACGTCCAAATCGATTTTTTGCATCACTTCCTGAATCAAAGGGTAGGAGCGACCGGACGCCACGGCAAAACAAAAATCGTCGCGGTGACGGGCTAAAAATTCTTTTAACTGATCCAGACCGGGAAATGAATCCTCGGAAGCAATCAAAGTACCATCGATGTCTGTGATTAAAAGATGACTGGCATTCCGAAGTCGATCAGCTTTTTCTGTCGGTATTTTGAGTTCTTTGGGTTTTCGGGGTTGCTTCGGCTCGAGCGTTTCCTGCAGCCACCCGGTATAAATATTGGTGTGCGATTCCCAGCTGTAGTACTTTTTTGCAGCGATGATGCCCTGATTGGAAAAACGGCGCCATTTGACTTCGTCGGTCAGGATGGTTTTCATCGCGTTACTGACTTCGTGCTTATCCAGCGGGTCAACGAGGTATCCGTTTTTGCATTTTGGAATGATTTCCGAAGGGCCGCCATTCTTGGTCACTACCACCGGAAGGCCGGTAGCTGCGGCTTCTATTGTTGTCAACCCAAAATTTTCATGAAGTGATAAATTGATAAACAACCCTCGTTTTTCCGCACAGTATTGATAAATCAGGCTGACTTCGTTGTCGATATCATGTTTTTTGGGAATGGCCAGTTTGCCATATAAATCGTATTTGTCCATCAACAGGAGCATCTCGGTGAGTACTTCTTTTTCGGCCTCTGGCATATTGGTGATGTCTTTTCGGATGCCGGCAAAAATCACGAGATTGGCCAGTGATTGAATTTCCTTGTTGCTCCCATAGGCATCGATCAGCGTATGAAGATTTTTTCGTCGATCCGGGCGGGCGAGCGCGAGTATAGCCGGTTTATTTGGGTTGACCAGAAACTTTTCGATGGATTGACTGACCCAATATTTTCGCTGCATCACTTCTTGTTGGATTTCCTCGTTGTCGAGGTGTTGCTTGTAATACGGGTAGAATTTTTCGATATCTATGCCCGGCGGCAAGACGTGAAAAGTAGCTTTTTGATAATTGTCATAAGCTTCCCAGTCGCTGATTTCCTGATAAGTCGATGTGATAATGAATTCCGCCAGAGCCAGACAAGCTTCCTCAGCCGCAATCCGCAAGGAGAATTTGAATTTTTCCTCAGCTTCCTCCTCGGACAGCCCCATGTCTTTCATCTTACTTTTCTTGGACCGGCCCAGTGAATGGGCGGTATGCGCGAAAGGAATGTTTAGTTTGAGTGACAACTCCTTAGCCACATATCCGGCGTCACCATAATGACTGTGCATCCAGTCAGGAAAAATATCGTGGGTTTTCATGTGTTTCTCCGCATTCTCCACGAACTCGTCCAGATGTTCCCAGAGTTCTTCTTTTTTACGATAAAGATTTCCGGCAAATGGAATTCTTCGGATATCACATTTAGCGTTTATTTCTTCTATTTCCTGACTGTAGGCGTCATCTTCATTGGGGTCATCGATGAGTCGTGTAAATATATGAACGAATTCTACATCAGGATTTTGTGAAAGATGGCGTGCGAGTTCATACACGTAGATGATTTGACCGCCATTGTCCGCATCTTTTCCGATCTCGAGGCCGTCGCTTTTGATGAGTCCGTGAATGTTATAGAGATGTATTCGTTTCATATGCACATTTAAGATTTTTGGTAAACCGCTGCAATAATTGCTGGTTTCAATAAACTAAATATAAGAGAATTCGGTGTATTATAAAAGTGAAATGGTTCTTTGAGTTTATGGGACGGAGAACACCAAGGTGATAAAAGTCATTGCGAAAAGGAGCATTGGGTGGGGGATCCGCAGTTTGATTGTGGAGAAAATATTGTATATTACGGGTATGAAAATGCAATATCTTGTAGTCTCTTTCTTGTTTTTTATTTTTTCGATGGGATCGTGTACCGGTGATTCAGAATCCGGAGAAATGAATCCGGATCCTGCCGATGAGGTAGCATATGCGATCGAAAAGGCCATTCATAAAAAGGACTGGGATCAGACCAAATGGGTTCATTGGATTTTTCCTGGAAACCGGGAGCATCTATGGGATCGAGAACGCGGTTTTACCGAGGTGAAATGGGGTGATTACCGGGCTGTGATCAATGTGAATACGAAAGATGGTCGGATTTATAGAAATGACCAGCCCGTCGCTGGCCCGGAGAAAGATTCACTGCTTCAGAAAGCCTGGAGTGCACATATTAACGACGCCTTCTGGCTGAATGCTCCGGCTAATTTATTTGATGACGGAACCCAACGTTCTCTGGTGGATAAAGATGGAAAAACCGGCCTCAAGGTGGAGTACACGACGGGGGGTGTGACTCCGGGTGATCATTATATCTGGTACTATGATGATGATTATCTGCCGACAAAATGGGAAATGTATGTTTCTGTGATTTCAGAGCCCGGGGTGGAGTCGACCTGGGAAAAATGGATCACGCTGGAGAGTGGAGCGAAGATAGCCACCATTCATCAGACTGGTGATCGGGTCATGGAAATGAAAGCGGTAAAATCAGGGAATTCGTATCAGGATTTTGGAAGAGAGGAAGATCCTTTTGAGGGGTTGTAATGATTTTCCTCTTTGCTTTGACACCATTCAATGCATTTGGGCAGTACACCGAACTCTGGAAGAGCGTTACCCTGCTGCGAGTAAGGAAGACAATAGATTAAATCACACGGTCCAGATATCGAGGCCTGAAAGGGCGATGGCAAAACAGCGATGGGTGCCAACCCATCGAATAGATAAACAAGTTTTTCCTGAGCCCTAAAGGGGCGATGGTGTGAAATTGAGATTTACTTGCAACGAAACTTGTCATACATCGCCCTGTCAGGGCTCAAAATTAATTATTTACGAACAACCGATCCCAACCGAAGGTCGGGACCCACCGCTAATACACCGACGATCCTTCAGGTCTTTTTTATGAACTGTTCAAATATATACGTGCAGTTAATTCCATTTGAATTCATACTTGCCGTATATATTCCGAAATATTCTTCGATGCTCTTTGTCAAAAATACTCGGTGGAGCTCCTGCTATACCTTCGTTTTTTCTTCGACTATCTTTGAATGGTTACAAAATCGTATACGGCATAACCAAATACAAATGGTAAAAGACAGATCTTCCACCTGCGCATAAATATCTTTTAGAGCTCCAATAATGGCAGCGGTAATAGCAGTGTGCCGAGAGAATACGTCGGCCTTAGCAATTACTTCACCGTTGTAATATTCACTTTTCGTTCGAGCTTTACGCGTTGCTTTCAGATATTCGGCTTCCGTGATGAATGTTTTCGTAATCGCACCATGGTATATATATTTACGCTTTGTAGATAATCATCTTATCTCTGAATGTGAATCCGGGTTAATCGTATGACAATTTGTTTTCAGAAGCGTCCAAAATAATTAATTCAAAAGACCCCAGCGGGGTCAAAATATCATAGCCCCGGGTTTCAACCCGGGGTATATGTGGTTTAGAGGTAGGCTTGGCGCGATTTTTGACCAAAATTCGTGACAAGCAAAAAATGAACCTTGATTTCAATTTTGGGGTTTTCACAATTACAATATAGAGAAGATCAATTAGTTGCATTTAGGCCAGAATTTATTTTGGACGGGTGTGATTTGTTTTATACCTGCAAATAATTACCATAGTCGCGACATAAAACAGAACCGGTCACCAAATTCACTGGTGACCGGTTCCTACAGTCATAAAATAAGTTCTACTCATAACTTTACAAATGGCCAGACCGCTGTATTCAGCTGAAGATAATATTGCCCCGTAGGCAAGGATTGAATATCAATGGTTTTTCGCTGAGCGGGACCAAATATTCTGAAATCTACTTGCTTGATCAATTGCCCGAATGAATTGTAAATCGATGCCTTGACGTCCGGTTGTGTGCGGAATGCTTCATAATTCCGGACCGAAATCGTGATTTCATTGCTGGCCGGAACCGGACTTATCTGCACCACCGATTGCAACGGATCATCCCGGTTGGTGCGAACCCCCAGAATAAAGCAAATTTCTTTCGAGTCGCTGACATCGGATAAGCTTCCGTCTGTCGCCCGCAATCGCATCATGATGCAGGCCGTGTCTGAATCCATGAAGTATCCGGATGCCATCAAAGTATCCAGTAAATTGGAGTCCGCAACGGCAAGCTGTGTCTCCATGGTGTATGGGCTTCGGTACCATATCGAATCAAATGTACTGTCCACAGCCCATTCCAGCTGATAAATGATCGGATCTTCATCGACGGCGGGGGTCCATTCAATGACGACCTGAGTATTCATATTCGTGGTGTCTATGGTGATCTCGTCGGATGAAGAGATGGATGTACTATCTGCATCCGGGAAATAATTAATCATGGGCAAAAGCTGCCCGCGGATTTCACCAGTGGGGTGATTTTCGGAATGAATATTGACGTACAGGCCACTCCATACTCTATCCAGAATGGACTCCTCCCCGGTATCTATGCTGTTGCTGTCTGCCGTAAATTCTCCGGAAAGTTTGTCCTCCTCCAGTTCACTGTGAAGCGGTACGATGACATTGCCATTTTGTCCGGCCGGGGCCGTGTGAATATGGGATCCACCGGCAATGTTGGTCGCCAGGGGGGCTGACAGATTGCTGAATGATCCACTCAGGGTAGCCTGGTTCCCGTTGACTTCTGCAACAACGGTTCCTGATCCCGTGGCGTCGATGGGCGGCACTTCATTCTGTCCATCCAGATTCGCGATCAGGTAGTAGGACGAGAGGGGCAGGACTTGCCCTCTGATTTCACCGGATGGATGCCCGGTAGTATGGATATTTAGATAACCTCTGCGCAAACGCAGTACATTAAGTCCCGGTGCGGTCAATTCATAGTGGTTTCCCATGACGGGCATTCGTCCCGATTTTTGATCATCGCCGGGATGTATCTTCACAGGCATTACCACAGGGCCGTTTTGTCCGGCATACGCATTGTGTAAGTGTGCTCCGCCTGCGATGCTGGTGTCGATCGGTGTGGTGAGCCCGGACACAGAACCTGTCATTTTCATTGATTCCGGGTTCACTTCAAGTAAGACCAATCCTTTGGCTGGTGTGTTTACTGGTGGATTTTCCAACGATCCGCCAAATACCGCTGCATGATACATGGCCGCATCAAACAACAACTGCCCGCGAACCTCCCCGCTTCGGTGATTTTCCGTATGGATATTGGCATACAGCCCTCTTCGGATCAATGCAGTAGCGAGTGAATCTGCTAATACATGAATATTGCTGTCTGCCTGGACCCGGGCGTTCAACCCATTTTCAGAAATATCAAGGTGGAGTGGGAAGACGACCCCGCCATTGCGACCAGCCATCTCCATATGAATATGTCCACCCCCGGCAATATCCTGTGCGATCTCCGAAGATAAACCCTGGATGACTCCGGATAGGGTCAGCTGGTGGCCGTTCCATTCTCCTTTCAGTGCTCCGTGGGCCGTAGAGACAGCGGAGCTGAGCTCCTGACTACTAGTCATGGGCGCTGTAAAGTGCCAGGGCGCATCTGACAGTACCTGTCCCCGGATTTCGCCGCTCCCAAATTTTTCCGTATGTACGTTCACGTAGGTGCTTCGATTCATGAGCAACGCCAGGTTCGCTGAGTCCAGTCCATAACCCCGGGTTTCCAGTTTTCCTTCAGTTCCTGAATCGGACGTATTCTCCAACGGAAAGAGGACGCCGGCATTTTCTCCAGCCATACCACCGTGGAGGTGAATGCCACCGGCAATAGCTGTATTGAGCGGACTCCCGAGTCCACGGTATGAACCAAATACCAGAATGCTGTCCGGGCTCAATAGTTCTATGTTCACGGTACCGAGTGCTGTGGTCAGAACCATGGGTACTTCGTTGGTGCCACTGAGATAGGCTCTGAATAGTTTTTGGGAAGCTGCTGAAACGATCTGACCGCGAATTTCTCCACTGGGGTGATTGAGCGAATGAATATTAACGTAAAAATTTCTATTTCGGATGGCTTCCATTTGGTCCGGGGTCAAATCATATTCATTGTCATCCGCAGCCAGTGTACCTGATGTACCCTCTGAATCGGATTGAATGTTCAGCGGAATGGCTACACTACCACTGGATCCGGGAAGCCCGAGGTGAATATGACCTCCGCCGGCGATGTCTGTAGCGAGGGGTGAGGATAAGTTTTTGAAACTACCACTTACCGTCAACTCATTGCTGTCGAGTTCCAGTACGATCCGCCCTTCGGCGCGGGTGAGTATGGCAGGCATTTCATTGCTGCCGTGCAGGTTGGCACGGTAAAGTTCATCATCGGCATCGAGGATTTGCCCTCTGATCTCTCCGCTTGAAAAATCATGGGAATGCACATTGACATACATCCCGTGATCCTCCAGGAGGCTATCTTGCATCTCGGTAAGCATGAATTTGTTTTGGTCCGGCAAGAGTTGACCTGATGACAGGCCTTCATCGAATGTCGCTGTCAACGGAAATAGTACGCCCCCAATTTGGCCGGCCAGCCCGCTGTGGATATGTAAGCCACCTCCTATCGTAGAATCCACGCCGGATGAAATCCCTTGGAATTGACCCCAGGCGATCAAACTGTCGTTTTCCTTTTCAAAGTACAAGGTTCCCCGGGCCTCTGTCGATGTACCGGGCAGCTGATTCTCGCCGGTCAGGTAGGTCTTGTAATCGATGTCCCCGGTCATCATGATATTGTCGATCTCCACGGTGGCTTTTATTGTTTCTCCCCGCCAGGCCGGTGATGGACTGCTCAATAGACGCACGGTATTGACGGCGCTCATGATATCCTCCATGTTTCCTTCTTCACTGACCACGAGGTCGTCATCATCCAGGCTAAAGTGGACCGTCTGCCACTTTGTACCGGGGTGGACGGGTATGGCGTGTGTGTTGACAAAGTGGACCCCGTTGTCATTCGAAAATGTCAGCCGGAGGTGAATGGTGTTTGCCCCCGTATTGCGAACATCCATGAAAATATTTTCAATCCCGGCTTCGTCGTAGTCGCCGGTCCAGGCAGAAGATGTATTGATCATGACCCATTTACTTCCTACTCCTCCTCCACCGGATGACTCATTTTGCAGATAAGCACCGTTGTTCTCGACAATGACGGGCGGGTTCGGGCTTTTGTCCGGTTCTGACCATCCGCCCAGGTCTTCAGAAAAGTCAAGGTAGTACCATTTTTTCACTTGGGCATCGGCCGGGTTCTGAAGGGTGAAAATTAAGAGGGGCAGAAATAGTAAGTAAAGCTTTTTCATGTGAGCTGGATTATTGAATCAATAATTAATCTACGTCAAATCAGCAAGGATGACATCCGGATGCTTAATCTAATTTAAATAGACAACCACCCTGCAATTATATGCGGTTATTTTAGAGTGCTCTAAATATAATTAAAATTAAACGTAAATTAGATGTGTGGAGGAGTAATTAACATTAAATTTTTCCCTTCAGGTTGTTTTGGGCTCGATAAATTTGCTGAGTGCAAATTAGAAGGATTGGTACACAACTCTGAAAATTATAATATTTTCCAGAATAGGGTTTGGAATACCTCTAATTTTAGGTTGTAATTATTTGATATTAAGCGCTGTAAAAGTTACAATGTTGCACCGTGAGGATTAATCTGGAAAATGGTAAGGCATGATTTTATTTATAATATCTGATCTGAATAGATTGTGTTTTTGGCGGATTAAGTTATCCATCGAACAACCGTTGGTTTGGAAAATCATTTCAGTATCGGGGCAGATTAACCCCGCATATGACAGTGGGTTAATGCTAAGAAGCTATTATTTTACAACTAAAATCACAGCGCCAGATGTTTGTAGTTAATCTAAAAAGGAAAGTCGTCGCCGGGGTATTCTTTTTGGTATTGGTATTTGAGCAGGTCAAATGTGGTTAACAAACCAACCAGTTTTCGGTCTGAGTCAACCACCGGAACAGAATGAAACCGGTTTTGAAGCAGAACAATGGAAGCGGCGCCAATTTGATCTGTGGGGTTCAGAACTGCTAACTTTCGGGTCATGACATCACCGAGCAGGACCTTGTCCTTTTGATCTGGTGCGATGTTCAATCTTAAAAGATCAAAACTCGTGATTACACCTTCTAAAATTCCGTTTTTGCAAATGGGAATGTGATGAAAATGATTGTTTTGAAATATTTCCCGGGCATCTGCAATCGTGTTCTCGGGCCCCAGCGTGACCAGTTTGGTCGTCATAATGGTCGAAACCTCCTTATTCATAGTGTTTTATTGTTTTTATCAGCCATCAAATATAAAAATATTACGGGGATTTTTTTGCCCCAAACAAAAACCTGACAGCGTCTGCCTGAAGATGGCCTTTTGTTAATATGTGGTTTATTTAAGGCCAATAGTTTCGGATGGTTCATAAAGACCTGTTAGCGTTTATTCAACCGCACAAACACTCCCTCAATAACCTGACAGCGTCTGGCCGAAGATGACTTTTTGTTAACATATAATGTTCTAAAGGCCAATAGTTTCGGATGGTTCATGCAGACCTGTCAGTGTTTATTCAATCGCACAAACGACAGGTTTCAGTTGTGCTCGAATAAGTATTTGGATTAATAACTCCACCTTTCTGTTCAAAGCTAAAATATGATCAAAACACTGTCAGGTTATTCGCCCCGCCTCAACCCCTCAACAAATCAACCCCTCAACGAATATACCCCTCAACACCTCAAAACAGCAGATTTGCCTGGATCGATCCGGTATGAACCACGGAGGCATCGCCGGTTTTTCGACCGTGATACCGCAAAGAAACCACCAGATTATTGGGCAATCGACGCTGTACATTGAGTTCCCACAGCAGGTTTCCACCGGGACGGAGTCCTTCGAGCATCACCTGCTCCAGAGATATGTTTTGCTCTTCGGATTCAAATTTTACCCTGGAATAATCCACGGTAGTGTGCGCTGACCATTTCAGATCGGGTTTATATTGCCACGAAAGCTCATTGGTCCAGGTGCTGGATTTAGTGGTGCCTTCACGTTCCTTACCCTGGGTGATTCCCACCTTGTATTCCAATTGCATGGTTCGATTGATCATCCATCTTAACTTGTGGTTGCCCTGCAGGAAATGAATCCTGAAATTCCGTTCGGCAAAACTGGTCGCTGATTGATGGGTAATTCTTTTTTTTAATTCAATGAACGAATTAATCCGATTTGAAAACAGCAAAGTGGTTTTTGAAAAATACTCTTGTGAGTCAAATGATTCAGAGCCCGTATGGAGGAAGTCTTTCTGTTTCCTAACCCAGTATCCCAGGTGTTCCTGAATCACCTTTCCATTTCGGTTGAAATACAGGTTGGTTAATACATTTTGCCGGGAGGACACCAGAGCGGTATCGGGAATATTCCATAAGGACAACGCCCCGGTCCGTTGCTGTTTGTTCTCAATCTGGATGCTGTTATCGGTGGACCATTTGGACCAAAAGTCATGGGTCGTCCATTTTGCCAGATCGATATTCCACGCCCATTTTAATTTATAATTGAATGTAGAGATCAGGGTGTTCTCCAGCGTGCTGACTCGGATGTAGTTTCGCTCATCGGGATAGATGGCCGGGAAGAACTCATTGAGTTGCTGGATGGAGTCATTGTTTATATCGACGTATTTGTATTGGCCCTGGCCGGTTTCTACTTTGATGTACTGAAACTGGCGCCGGGGTTCCTTCCCGTTGGAAACCGCAATTTCTCCCTGGTTTCTCCATCCGTCATCAAACCATTTTTGGGCAAACAGCATCTGGCCGAGAATGTTCCAGCCTTTTTGATCGTCCTGAATGATGCTTTGTTCCTGTAGAACTTTAAGATGTCGGAGGGTGGTGATCCACCGTATAAAGCCTGTTTCTCCCGTGATGCCTGTCTGCATTTGCAAATCATCTGTCCGGAATGAGGGCAAGAAACCGTCCGCTTCCGTGCTATAATCCGTGCGACTGGAAAGCGTCAGAGAATGATTTTCCTTCCAGTCTACAGTGGTGTAGATTCGGTCAAAACGCATCGAACGGCTGGATAGGCTGTCGGTGTCCCGGCTCCGGACGGCGTTGTATTCTCCCTGATACCCGGTGGTTATAGCCAGATCGCCGGATTCTGTCCCGTGCCAGGTCAGGGTGGCTGCGGGTCTGGAAAATAGAGAACCTGTCAGGGATGTTCGACTTTGGGTAAGAGACTCGTATAGACTGATGTCAAAACTTCCGGGCGTCCAATCCAGGTTCAATTCATGCCGTTGGCCGCTATACAAGGAATCTGCATCGAAATTTTGATACCCATAACCGGTTTTGAAATTGCGGTCGTGGTAGGTTGCCCGGATCGTATATAGCTGTTCTCGGACGGTGCTTTGTTCGGCCGAATAGTTCCAGTTTCGGTTAAATTCCACGGGGCGGTAATTGCTGACCGGCTGGTAGGTTTGGTTTCGCCATTCCATGTTACCCTCGATTCGAAAGGATTGGTGGCGGGCGGAATCCAGGCTTTTCCCCCAGGAGAATCCACTGTATTGCGCCCATCCCACGTTGTCCGCTTTGTCCAGGGAAGAAAACCGGTTTAAGTCTTCATTGGTCAGGGACCATTCGCTAAATATTTGGTTTTCCTGATTGGGACCCCATGATTTTTTCAGGTCAAAACCAAACATTTGTTGTTTCTGCGGTGCCTGCAATCGGGTGATTGGGGCATAACTCCCATTGGAACTTCCGTCCGGGTCCGGAGCAACCCATTGATAAACTTCCCCATTGCTGAAATTTCCCTTTTGTTCATAATCGCCATTGCCCGGACCGACAAACGAAAATCCGGCGGTGTACAAGGGGACGTCCACTGGCTGCTTTACGAGGTCCAGGACCCGGGAGAACCCCATGGTGTCAATCAGCTGGTAGAGCACCACCCCTTCTTCAAAACCTCCATCCCAGGGGACGATGGAGGTGCCGTTCAGGTTTTCGACCTCATCACCTGCTTCGGCGAGAATGGCTTCATTTTCGGGGGTGAGAATATTGTTTTGGTAGGCATTCTTTCCGTCTTGTTCGCTGTACACATGTAGACCGAGTTCCCAGTTATTTTTTTTCCATGTGCTGTGCCCGGCAAAGAGACTGCGGAGGTAATTTTGTTCGGCAAATTCGTATTCCACGATAATCCGGCTGGTGGCGCTGATGTAAATGCGCGGCGTAAAGGTAATTTCACCCAGGTTGTAGTCGATGGTGTAATCATTGAGTTCGCCGCGTTGGAGTAACCGGCCATCCAGATAGACCCGTTCTGTACCTGCCAGAACGACGACAAACAAATTATTGCCCGTCTGAGCCAGTCGGTAAGGGCCCTGGTTTCCTTCTTCGGATTCAATGGTTGTTCGTTTAAACTTTCCTTTAGACACGGAGTAATTTATCGTGGACTGTTGGTTCCATCCGGTGGGGGTGGTGGAATCGTACCCGGCAAAGACCCCCTTTGTTTTTTTATAATATTGCATAAAATAATTCTCCGGATTCCGGATTTCATGATCACCGGCAATGAGTGTGGCATTGTCTTTTCGGAGCTGGATAAACACTTTGTCAAATTCCTGGAGGCGTTGGGAATTGCCTTCGGGCTGGATGGGTATGCTGTTGTCCGACAAACTGCCCACTACTTCGATGCCGTGGGGTAAGGAGCCTTTTAACTGTAGATCAAAATTGGAGTTGAGCGTGGTGTTTTGATTGTTTCCGATATTGATCCCCCGACCAAAATGGCCGCTGTAGGAGATGCTGGACCAGGCAGGAAGCGAAGCATCGGTGGCCAGCCCGCCCGGCAAACTTTTGATCAGATAATCACTTTTGACCTGTTGGGTATCTACCCATGTGGCAGGCCGGGCGAGGATGGGAGACAGTGGTTTCGTGTGGATGACAAAGTATTGATCATAGTGCTGCTCGTGGTTTAATATTATAAGCGTACGACTGCTGAGGTGGTAATCCACCGAATCCGATAGTCGATTTCCTTCCAAGGTGTGTATAGAAATAAGCGAGGGGTGGATGACCGGGTGGGGAAGGACCAGCGAATCATATTCTGCTGACACGGTATCGACCGGTACTGCCATCGACTGCCCCTGTGCGGGTGATGTCAGCAAGAACATCAGGCACCAGACGACGACCAGAGTCAGTATTGTAATACGCGTTTCCATCTTTTATGCGTCCATAACCAACATGCCGGTTGGTTTAATATATTTTCCATCACTTTTTTACTGTACAGCGATGTGATTTCTTCCGGAGAATAATTCTGAGCATCCCGGACCAAAAGGGTAAACCGGGCTTCGTAAAATCCTTGTCGGATTTTTTCAATATAGAAATAATATATGGGAATATTCCGACGGACGGCCAAGGTGCTCATCCCCGATACAAAAGGTGTCTGTACACCGAAAAAATCTGTCCAGTGGGCAGATTCTGTAAAAGGCGTCGATTGATCGCTGAGAAAAAGATAGGCGGAGGCGGAGCGGTCGGTCGTCAGGATATCCCGGATGACCTGCCCCATGGGGACCATCCGGGTGCCCAGTCTTTCCCGAAGCTGCGCTATGATCCGGTCCATGACCTGGTTTGATAGGGGTTTGTAAATGCCTACGGCACGTCCGGGGGTCTGATCTCCGGCAGAAAGTACCGCCCATTCCCAATTGTTTACATGAGCGCCCGCGAGAAACACATCCTGCCCGGTCTGCAAATCGCGGACGATTTCTTCGCTGAAATGGATCTCAAACCGACGCCGCAATTCCTCCGGTTTGATCGACCAGGCTTTGATGATCTCTGCAATGGTATCCATAAAATGACGGATGAACTGATGTTCCAGGATCTTGTGTTTTTCCGGAGTGTCATCAGGAAATGCAATTTCCATGTTGCGGGCGATCACTGAACGCCGATATCGGAAAAGTCCAAAGATAACCCAGCCCGTAAATCGGAACAAGCCATACAACCAGGCCAAGGGTAGTCTGCTCCATAGGTGAAAAGCTCCTGCTATCAGATAATATAAAATCTTTTGCATGGCAGTTCGGTTGATGGCGTGTGGGTGATTTTTGATGCATGTAAATGTAGCAAATAATAAGGAAGAAGTTGAAAGCTCAAAGCAAGGAAGCTCAAAGTCTCAAGCTCAAAGCTGAAAGTCTCAAGCTGAAAGTCTCAAGCTGAAAGCAAGGAAGCTCAAAGCTCAAAGTCTCAAGCTCAAAGCGAGGAAGCTCAAAGTCAAAAGCTCAAAGCTAAAAGCAAGGAAGCTCAAAGGTGAAAGGGGAAGGGGAAAGGGAAGTTATTTTACGTTTTAAACGAAATGCGGTTATAATGTGTTAGATGAAAGAATTATCAAAAATTAAAGATGAAAAGGCCTGGTGGAGCTGGTCTCGGAATGTTTTGGTAACGAAATTACTGTCATTTAATTTGGAAATAGAGAATGGATAATACAAAAAACAAACAATTTGAAACAGCCACGCTCGGCGGCGGGTGTTTTTGGTGTACCGAGGCAGTTATGCTGGAGGTTAACGGGGTAGAAAATGTCGTATCGGGTTATAGCGGTGGTGATACGCCCGGAAAACCCACTTACCGGGAAGTGTGTACCGGCCAAACCGGCCATGCCGAAGTGATTCAGGTGCAGTTCGACCCTGAAATAATTTCGTATAAAGATCTGCTTCATATTTTTATGACCAGTCACGATCCAACTACCTTGAACCGGCAGGGAGCGGACAGAGGCACGCAGTATCGATCAGTGATTTACTACCACGACCAGAATCAAAAAGAAACGGCTGAGGAGGTCCTGAATGAGATGGGGGATTTTTACGATGATCCCGTGGTTACAGAACTCAGCCCATTGGATGTGTTCTACGAAGCAGAAGCCAATCACCAGGATTATTACCGCAACAACACCTCCCAGGGATATTGCCGCATCGTCATAACGCCGAAGCTCAATAAACTTCGACAAATGCACGCGGATAAACTAAAAACAGCATCCGCATAACGGGATTATGAAAGATCACGATACAAACCAACCGCTGGAGAGTCAGACCGCGCCTGAGCTCCATGTGGATCAGTGGGTTGATCAAAATGGAGTGCCGACTGGCCCGGTGACTCTGTCCGATTATCATGGGAAATTCAAAGTTTTGTTTTGTTTTCAAAGCTGGTGCCCCGGCTGTCACAGCAAAGGATTTCCGGATCTGCAAATGATGGTCGAAGCGCTGAAAGGAAATGATGGCGTCGTTTTTCTGGCCATACAGACCGTTTTTGAGGGTTTCCATGCCAATACGTATGAAAAAATGATCGAAACCCAAAGGAAGTATGGACTCCAAATTCCATTCGGACACGATGCCGGTCACGAAAGAAAGTCGGTCTCCCGAATCATGCAAAACTATGGAACAGGTGGGACACCCTGGTTTATATTTATCGATCAGGATGATCAGGTGGTTTTCGCGGACTTCCATTTGGATGTAGAAAAAGCCATCGAATTTTTAATTAAAACAACAACCAATAATGAAAAGTGAAACGCTTACAGTACAACATCAACCAGATCAAAACCGGTTTGTCATGGATATCGAAGGGCAGACCGCGACCGTAAATTACCGCCACCGGGATGGAAAGATTTGGTTGGTGCATTCCGAAGTGCCGCTGAATCTGCGGGGACAGGGGTATGGCAAAATATTGGTTCACAAGACGTTTGAGAAGCTGACCGAAGAGGGGTATGAAGCGGTGTCCGTTTGTCCGTTTATACGCAAAGTAGCCGCGCGAAGTGAGCGATGGAAGGAAGTGGTCGAGCATTAGTGGTGGTTGAGACGCTGCGCATTTAGGAGTTGGGGCGCTACGCTCTTAGTTGTTAGGGCGCTTCGCTTTTGGTACGCTGTGCTTTTGGGAGTTGGGGCGCTACGCTTTTGGGCGCTGCGCTCTTGGTTGTTGGTACGCCTCCCTACTTCGTGACGGGAGGTAAACTTCGCTGTTAGTGTTTCCTCCCTTAGCCATTAGCCATGAGATGGAGCGATATCTGAGTCAAAATAATGGGTGCAAAAAAGCAATTTTGCAAGAAATATTAAAAAAGAAAAATCATTATGAAAGCTATTTGGAATGATCAGGTCGTCGCCGAGAGTGATGAAACCAAGATTGTAGAAGGGAACCATTATTTTCCGCGGAGCAGCATCCGGGAAGCGTATTTTAAACCATCAGATACCCGTACCCACTGTCATTGGAAGGGCGAGGCATCCTACCTGACCCTTGAGGTAGATGGTGAAGAAAATGAGGATGCAGCCTGGTATTATCCGGAACCCTTTGACGCTGCCAGTCACATCCAGGATTATGTCGCCTTTTGGAAAGGGGTGGAAGTCAATGATTAATTATGAATGGTTGATGCGGGATTAGTGGGTTTTTTTGTGTTCGCATCATTAATTCTTTAGTACATGGAGAGTACATGAGTTTTATTTTGTGGTTTGATTTTTAAGTTTTGGATTAGATTCTGGTCTTCTGATGTGTTTTCATTTTTTTGGGGTGTGCTGGAGGTTGGTGGTACCGTTTGTGGTTGGATACATATCGTTGTCAACTAAGAGTTTGTCTGCCAACGAAAGACCACCTACAAAGAAAAAAAGCTGATGATTGAAAAAATAGCATTTGGAGGGGGGTGTCACTGGTGTACGGAAGCCGTGTTTCAGTCGTTGATCGGAGTCGAAATAGTGGAACAGGGATTTGTGGCATCTACTGGTGCGAATGATACTTTTTCGGAAGCGGTTGTGGTTCATTTTGACAAAGAAAAAATTTCACTAAGGGAGCTCCTGACCATACATCTACATACCCATGCCAGTACTTCGGAACATCGAATGCGGGTAAAGTACAGGTCAGCTGTTTATGCTTTTTCTGCTGCGCAGATCGATCAGGTGAATTCAGAACTGGCCGTATTGCGCAAAGATTTTGAGAAGAAGCTCGTCATCAAAGTGTTGCCCTTCAGGGCGTTTCGTCCGTCTGAAGAGCAGTTTAGAATCTATTATTACAACGATCCGGAGAAGCCTTTTTGTAAAACTTATATACAGCCCAAGTTGGATCGGATAGCTGGTAAATTTCCAGATAAGTTAAAAAATAGAAGCTGAAACCACTCTAGAAAATCATATTTTAAAATGATTACTCCCTCCAAAAAGGAATCACTACGATTGACATCCATAGAAAAAGACTTCACCCTAATTTATAACACATAGACGCCAATGGAGACCAACTACCCACAGCGTTTCAACCAATCTAGTCGTTGATTTTCAAAATTCAATACTCTATTATATATGTAAATGGCGTGGTGCCTAAAGCCTGCCTGACTACTTCCTATTATTGAACATTGCTGGTATACAGAATTCAACGTGTGCAGTCGGCAGTTTAAACCAGCTTGCCCCATATGGTATTTGGGGGACCGATACGGGGGCTTCTGCTACTATTTATCCGGTAAAACGCTTCCCTTTCATTAGTACTTCGTTCCAATGCAATGCCCGGGAGAAAGGAACAACTCTGTTCGACTTCAAGACTGATATCAAGTCAAAACCACTGGCCCCCTGTAGCGGCGACTTTAGTCGCTCGAAATGAAATAAAAATTTTCATCAATTCATCTACAATAGTATGCTATTATCCCGGGTATATGATATATTCGGATATGGACAGTAATTTTCAAAAGTATCTAAAAACAGAATGGGGATTGTCAGCGGTTGACATCGTCAACCTGGAGCCGTTCTTTCATTCGGAGGAAGCTAAAAAAGGGGATATCCTGGTGCGGAAGGGCAGTAGAGGGCGTTCTTTTTATTTCGTAGAAGAAGGGATGCTGCGTATGTATGATATTTCTGAAGACGGGCGGGAACATATCTTGCATTTTGCTCCGGAAAACTGGATTCTTGGTGACCGCGGCAGCGTGTATTTTGATGAACCGGCGTTCTTTTATATCGATGCGATCGAAGATACTTTGATAGTCCGTTTTGATCTAGCGATGATGGATCAGTTGACGAACCTTTGTCCGGACTTCAGGGAAAACAATGATCTTTTGCTTCACAATCATATTCGTCACCTCAACCGGCGCATCAACCTTCTTCAAGGGGCTACAGCGCGTACACGCTATTTGAATTTTATTGAATTGTATCCAGACGTTTTATTGCGGGTGCCCCAATGGATGGTGGCATCCTATCTCGGTATCGCACCGGAAAGTCTGAGCCGGGTGCGGCGGGAGTTGGCCAAAGAGAACTTCAAACCATGATCTGTTATCTACCCGGACAGGATGCTCATGAGGAGAAAGATCGCAGTATGGGTGCTAGAGATAGTACTTTCCCGATTTTTAATCCGATGAATGATTTCAGATCCTAACATAAGTCAATGGACAGGTAGTGTTGTCTTTCTATTTTTGTAGAACATTAAATAGAAGATATTATGAAAACGAAAAATGTAGAAATGGTGATGAAACCACGCGAGGCACATTATGTGGGTGATGGTTTCCGGGTACACAATTTTATTCCGAGTGGGTATGGATTGACGATGCAACGGATGGACCCATTTATCATGCTCGATTATAATTCCAAGTTTCATTTTTCAGGGACGGAAAAACCCAGAGGTGTTGGTGTACATCCACACCGGGGATTTGAAACAGTGACTATTGCTTATCAGGGAAAAGTGGCACACCATGATAGTTCAGGAGGTGGTGGCGTGATCGGAGAAGGTGATGTTCAGTGGATGACAGCGGCTTCAGGGGTTTTGCACAAAGAATACCACGAAAGAGCGTGGAGTAAAGAAGGGGGTGATTTTCAAATGGTGCAGCTGTGGGTGAATCTGCCTGCGAAGGACAAGATGTCACCGCCCAAATACCAAAGTCTTGAGAATAAGGATATTAACCGATATGAATTGGAGAATGGTATGGGAGAGATTGAAGTGATCGCTGGAAAATACAACGGAGTAAAAGGATCGGCATCCACGTTTACGCCCGTGCATTTGTACAATGCTCATCTAAAAAATGGGGGATCGGCTGATTTTTCTTTACCTGCGAACTACAATACCGCTTTGTTAGTCATCGAAGGCGGTGTGAAAATAAATAATGGAGAGCACGTTCCGACCGATCATTTTGTATTGATGGGAAATGAAGGTGAAAATTTTTCGGTAGAAGCCACAGAAGATTCTCTGGTACTGGTGATGAGCGGAGAACCTATCGGAGAACCCATAGCGGCCCAAGGTCCCTTTGTCATGAATACCAAAGCGGAGTTGGCGCAGGCAATGCGGGATTTTAATATGGGGCAATTCGGGTTTCTTGAAGATTAGATGTTGGGACGCTTCGCTATTGGGTATTGGTACGCTTTGCTATTGGGTATTGGGACGCTTCGCTATTGGGTATTGGGACGCTTTGCTATTGGGTATTGGTCGTTGGTTAAGACGCGAATAGTACGCTCCGGTAAATCATTTTAAACAACAAAAGCCTCAACGTATTAACAAATAACTAAATAACGAATTCTAATGAAATATAATCTAAAGGTAATTGTCGCCAGCACGCGCCCCGGACGCAAAGGAATGGCCATAGCAGAATGGTTTCTCGATGTATTGAAAGATTTTTCAGAATTTGAGGTGGAGCTACTGGATCTTAAGGCGGTGGACCTTCCTTTTTTGGATGAAGCAGAACATCCAAGATCGCAAAAATACGAGAATGACCATACCAAAAAATGGAGTGCTGTAATTGCTGAAGCGGATGCTTTTGTCGTCGTCACCCCGGAGTACAATCATGGTCCACCTGCATCAATCGTTAACGCGTTGGACTTTTTGAGTAAAGAATGGGCCGAAAAACCCATGGCGTTTGTCAGTTATGGTGGGGTGTCAGCGGGAACCAGAGCCGTAGTTCGGTTGTTGCCCTCAGTAGTCGCATTAGGCATGATGCCAATACCTCAGGCCGTAAATATTCCATTTTTTGCACAGTTCATAGATTCCGATGGTAAGTTTGAAGGAAATCAAATATCTGAAAAAGCTGCCCGAAATATGGTGAATGAATTGATTCGGTGGACAACTGCTTTGAAAGGGATGAGAGTAGTATCTTGATGGATGCTGGCCAGGGTCTGAAATTTATTTTAGAAAAAATCGCACTACAACGTTTCCGACAAACCACTTAGGAACTGAACGCAAAAACGTAAGATGAAAATATGAGATCAGGACGATTAGAAGCTTTTAGCGATGGCGTGTTAGCGATTATTATCACCATCATGGTGCTGGAATTGTCAGTGCCGGATGATACAAACTGGGGATCATTACTTGAGATTGCTCCTACGCTGATCAGTTATATACTGAGCTTTATCTACGTGGGGATTTATTGGAACAATCATCACCATTTATTTCAAGTGACCCGACGAGTAAACGGAAAAGTTTTATGGGCGAACCTCCATTTATTGTTCTGGTTGTCGTTGATCCCGTTTACGACGAGCTGGGTGGGTGAAAATCATCAGGCGTCGTTGCCGGTAGCGTCCTATGGCTTTGTACTTATGATGGCTGCAGTGGGCTGGTATATTTTACAGAGAACTTTAAGAGAGCTTGATCCTGAAAACGAAGATCTGGCCCAGGTGACCAAGGGGGGACCAAAGGAAATAGTTTCTGTGGTGCTATATGCCCTGTCTATCGGATTAGCTTTTGCCAATGTGTGGGTATCAATTGGAATCATCTTCGGAATTGCCGCCCTGTGGGTCATCCCGGAGAAAGGGGTAGAGACCATAGATTATCAGGGGTAAAAGTGGATTATATAGTTTGCCTGGCCACAGCCTCTGATTTAAAGGGGATTGGATGTAGTGGTTGATAAGGTTTATGAGGTTGATAAGGTTGATGGGGTTTATGAGGTTTATGAGGTGTATGGGGTTGATAAGTTTATTGACACAGTTTATTGGATTCTCCCTTCTCCAGTAAGTTCTTTGAAATAACAAACGCCTCAACGTATTAACAAATAACAAAATAGCGAATAACAAACGCCCCAACGTATCAACAGATCACTTAATAACGAATAACTAATTAAAAATGGATGGATCTATTTTACCCAGTCCCGGATGGTCTGAAGGGTAGAGGATTCCTTTTTCGAGTTTGAATAGTCCTTGAAATGGATCATCGATCAGGTCCAGATGCCCGTCGAGGTCAGCGTATCGGATGTTGGGTCGGGCCAATGCAAAATGCAGACCGGCAGCGATGCCCAGTGCACATTCATCGATGCATCCCACCATGGCTTCCAGTCCGGCGGACTTGGCCACGGAATTGATGTGCATTCCTTCCAGAATCCCACCGACTTTCATCAGTTTGATATTGACCATATCTACATGTTCGTTCTGTGCCAGATAAAAGGCATCGGACAATGTTTTCAGGCTTTCGTCGGCCATGACCGGAATATCCACACCTTTAGTAACCTTTCCCAGTGTTTTACTGCTATTAATATGAACGGGTTGTTCGTAGATTTCTATGCCGACACGCTCCGTGGCATTCACAAAAGCAATGGAATCTTCCAGAGAGTAGCCCTGGTTCCCATCAAAGCGCAGGATGACTTCCGGAAACTCTTCGCGCAGTTTGATCATTTTTTCTATATCCTCATCCAGGTTGTTGCCTCCTTTGATTTTCAGGATGGAGAAGTTTTGATCTATGAAATCATGTGCTCTTTCGATGGTATCTTCGATGGATAAGATCCCGATCGTGATACTGGTAGGAATGCTGTTTCGATAACCGCCCAAAAACCGATACAGGGGAACCCTGGATTTTTTGGCGATAAGATCATGAAGAGCCATATCGACCATCGCCATTGCAGAGGATTCATCTCCGAGAAGTTTTTTTAGATCATAAAGGATCCGGGCGTACGAGAAGGGATCTTTGCCGGACAGAAAGGGAATGATCGTGTTTTGCAAGGTGTGTTCGACCTGATCAGGGATTTCACCCGTCACTTCAGCATCCGGGACAGCGCATCCATAGCCTATGATGCTTGCGTTTGTCTTGATTTGCAATATGAAATTAACCGTGCTGTGGATGCTTTCATAAGCGATGTAATAAGGTTCTGAAAGCTCGAATTCCATTCGGCGGTAAGTAACTTCCGTGATCGTCATAATGCTGGTTTTAGAAAATGGCACATATAGTGCGAAACTGAGATTTTGTAAATGTAGATTGTGGCTCGCAGATAAGTATAAGTTTGATGTCCGGTCATTTTATCTTTTTTATAAGAAATTCTACCAGTTTTGCCCCGCCGTATTTCAAAACATCAAAAGCAGGTAGTCCCGTTTCCTTTGTAATCGCTGCGCAAGCTGGCAGAATTTCTGCATCGGTCATGTCCTCATGATTCACCGTTATGGCCACCACTTTTTTACCCGAAATCACTTCAATGGCTCTGATTTGTTCATTCAACGGATGCATTTTGTACCCCGGGAACCCATCGTATTCCAGTCTTTTCGGCGCGTGCTGAAGGATAACGTAATCCGGCCTTCCCGCCGCCAGTATTTCAAATCCTCCAGGGTAGGCGGGATTCATCAGGCTCCCCTGACCTTCGATAACGACCACATCGGGTTGCTCATTTTTCCAGGCGCTCACAACGGCATGTTCGATCTCGCCCGATACAAAATCGTTGATGCAACTGTCCATCATCATCGTGTATTTGGCGCCTTGCATCCAGGCGGTTTGACCGGTTCCGATCATTTCAGCTTTTAATCCCGCGCTTCTGAATGCCTGTACGAGAATCCAGGCGGTCGTGCGTTTTCCCAGGGATGAATCGGTTCCGAGGACAGCCAGCTTTAAACAAGCCACTTTTTCGATTTCACCGGTAAAAAAGTGGAGTTGGTCCAGCCTGGGTGGTTTGCGTACATCCCGGATGCGAACATGGTGTTTCTCAGCCATATTCACCAAATCCGGGTCGTCGGTCAGAAAGTCATGTAATCCGCTATCGACGTTCCAGCCCATTTCCAGGGCGGTTTGGATCTCCTTTTTTGCCTGCGCTGGTAGTCTTCCACCATCTGGCGCCAGGCCGACGATAAACGTGTCGGGAAGTCGGTTTGTTGAAGACAGCTCTTTTATAGCCGTTTTCAGGGACGAAAAAATGGGAATACCAGTGGGTTTTCCATCCAGTACTTCACCTGCATCCTGACCTGCGTAGGAGCTGTCAATTATTCCGGTGATGTCGTATCGTTCTGTAAAGCGAACCAACCCATGGGTGGTCTTTCCATTTGGCGTATTAAACGAGCCTTCACAATACACCAAGGCTTTTCCATCAATTGTATTCTTCATAATATACTCGATTTACGTTTAATTTTTTGCGGTGAGGATGGCTACATACCGATCCGGCTCAAAATTTTGTTCTTTATTCATTTCCAGCAATGCAATTAACCCGGCTGTAGAAGCAGGCAGGATCCGGAGGCCCTCTTTTTTCGATAACAAAGTACTCATGTCTTTCATCTTTTTATCGCTGATATTGAAAGCGGCCCCATCGGATTCGAGCAGGGCATATATAGCTTCTTCCCCGTCGAAGCTGTGCCAGTTGATCAGTGGTTCGTTGTATTTTGTTTCTTTGATATTCTCCGGCTTGAGGTCCCTGCAATGGGACAATCCATGAATAAATGACTCCACGATCGGATTTTTATGGGTAGAGGATGCAGCGATCATTTTGGGTATACGTGACGTTTTTCCCCGTTTGTACAAGTTGACAAATCCTCTGAAGATTCCAGCCAGTAACGTTCCGTTTGAGACCGGGACGGCACAGTATTTCGGTGCATCACCCAGGTCATCGTAGATCTCCCGTGCTATATGAGAATACGCAGATATCTGAAGCGAAGTATTGGAACCGCCCGGATTTGCATCATACCACTTGTTTTCGATGGCCAGTTGGCTGCTTCGGGTGACCACTTCTTCGTAGTTGCCGGGCAAGCGAATGATTTGAGCTTGCAAGGCTTCCATTTCGGTGATTCGGTCTGTGTGGTAGCTTTCCGGGATAAAAATCTTGCAGTTCATTCCGGCCAGTTCGGCTGCAAGCGCTACAGCAACCCCGTAATTGCCACAGGTGGCGAGGGAAACGGTGTCAAATTTCCTGCGCAGGGCATCGTAAATCTGGCTAAAAGCTATTCGGTCTTTTTGTGTGCCGGTCGGATTGTCTCCTTCGTACTTGACAAACAGTTGCCGGATATCAAATTCACGCTCCAGAGTTCTGGCCCGGTTGAGCCCTGTATCCCCAATTTCAAGATTGATGATGTCTTCATAGCATTCCAGTCGGTCCACCAGGGATTTACTTTTATCCCTCACAAATTCACCAAGTTTTCTCGTTTCTGACGAGACATTATTATCGGCCGTTTTTACACCATCTTTTAGATTCATGTCCGTGTTGTCAAATTATCAAATCAAATTTAGTTGGAATTTAGCAAATTGTAGGTTTTATTTTTTCAAGTGCAGTATTCTGCGATTTCCATGCGATTTATACCCTTTGTGTTTGATAATGCCGTATAATTTTTCGGAATATATGCGGCAATTATGATTTCAAATGGTATTACTAAACAATTGAATGTATCCATTATTTTTGGGGGTAGGGTTCAACTTCCGGGCGATTTCATTGTTTCCGATGGTAAAGCAAAAGCACACGAAAACTTATTAAATGAGCAAATGCGTTTTAGAATATATCAAATGAAGGGGTTGCATACCCTGCGAAGCCCATAGGCTGTCATCAAAACGGCAGCCGGAAAATAAATTTTTTTACTTCAATACACATTGTCTATGATTTTTATAGAAAACGAAGGCATCACAGATCCCCACACCAACTTGGCTTTGGAAGAATACGCCTTACGCCATTTTGATGAAGCCAAGAATTACTTGCTCTTCTACATCAATGAACCTTCGATCATTATCGGTCGAAATCAGAACACGCTCGAGGAAATCAATCACGAATATGTAGAAGAAAAAGGGATTCACGTGGTGCGTCGTATTTCGGGTGGGGGAGCGGTATATCACGACCATGGGAATTTGAATTTTAGTTTCATCACAGACTATGACAAAGAAAGCCTGAACAACTTTAAGAAATTTACCGGGCCGGTGATCAAAGTGCTTCAGGATATGGGTGTTGACGCGGAGATGAGTGGCCGAAATGATATTCTGGCCCATGGGAAGAAGATTTCGGGGAATGCCCAATTTTCTTCCACCCGGCGCATGTTTAGTCATGGAACCTTGTTGTATGATAGTGATTTGTCCGAAGTGGGTAAAGCGCTGCAGGTTAAGATGAGTAAGATCGCTTCAAAAGGACACAAGTCTGTCCGCAGCCGGGTCGCCAATATTACCGAATTTCTTGATTCACCCCCGCCCATCGAAACCTTTCGCTCCCAGGTGCTGCACGGCTTATATGCAAATCGACCTGATTTTTCTACCTACCACCTGACCGACGAGGAGTGGGAAGGCGTCTTTCAACTTCGGGACCGCAAATACGGCACATGGGACTGGAACTATGGTCATTCACCCAAATTCAATATTCAACGCAATCGACGTTTCCCCATCGGGGAGATTGATCTTCGACTGGATGTGGAAAAAGGCATGATCAAGAATATGAAAATATACGGTGACTTTTTTGGAAAAGAGCCTGTTCATACGCTGGAGGAACGCTTTAAGAACCGACGTTACCATCCCGAAGATATTAAAAAGGCCATGGAGGGGGTGGATGTGGAGATGTATTTCGGGAAAATCGATCCAAAAGACTTTACAGATCTAGTATACGGTGCGGATGAATAATGCTGCCTGGGTGGCTCAATCCTCCAGCATCGGTCTGACGGTCCGCCAGATTTCTTCGGCAATCACTTCTTGCGGTTGCGCGCCATCCACAATGAGGATGTTTTGATCGTTCTTGAACCGTTCCAATATATCGATGTACGTTTTGTGCACTTTTTCCAGGTTCTCCCGGGTCTCAAAGAGTTCCATATATTCTCGTCCTTTTTTCAATCGCTCCATGGCGGTGTCGACCGATATATCCAGAAATATATGCAGGTCCGGCTGTAGAATGCGTTGACTCTCCGCATTGGCCGCGATTACCCAATCCAAATCGACGTGTGCTCCCTGATAAGCATAGGACGAAAACACGTACCGATCGGTCAGTACGGTATACCCCCTCGACATTTTTAGTAAAATTCCATCGTTTTTATTCAACAGGTGATGGAGTCTGTCTGCCACGAAAAGGCCTGCAATGGTATGATGATCCCCGTCCATCTTGCCCGTAAAGATATCACGAATCATTCGTCCGATGGGGCCATTGGTTGGTTCGCAGGTTTGGTGTACTTTGTGCAGATGATGGGTCAGTTTTTCCTGCAAAAAACTGATCTGACTACTCTTGCCGCTCCCGTCTATCCCTTCAAACGCAATGAACAATTCTGCCTGATGGTTATTTTTAATCATAGGAGCCAAAGATAAATAGATTGCCTGGGATTAAAAGTGTTGTTTTCAAATTCCCGGGAATATGGCGATTTAAAACCGCAAGGTGCCTTGTACTTGGCGCTTGTTCCAGAAATAAAATTAAACTAAAATGAAAAAGAATAAAATTATCTATGTGTTTGATGCTTATTGCAGTTGGTGTTATGGCATGGGGCCGGTGATTGGGAAGATTGCCGAGGAGTATAAGGATGCATTGGACATAGAAGTACTCAGTGGTGGTATGATCCCGGAGGATACAGAAGTGGATGTGCTGGCCAGAAAGTTCACAAGCCCCCGCGAGGCATTTGGTCGGGTGACTCAAATGACCGGGCAACCCATCAGTGATGATTTTATCCAAATGATGGAAACGCCCGAAAGCTTCGACTATACTTTCAATTCGGTATATCCCGCCCGGGCATTGGCCACCCTGAAGCATTTTGCGCCTGATCGGGAAGTTCAACAGGCCGAAGCTATTCAGGAATTGATTTACACCAAATTGCAGGATCTGACCAAAACAGCGTCTTACAAGTCAGTCGCTGAAGACTTTGGGATCGACTGGCAGGCTTTTGTTCATTACTTTGAATCTGATAAATCCCTTGAAGCTGCTAAGTATGAATTTCATCTGGCTCGTCAGCTGGAAGTGACATCGTACCCGGCCGTATTGGTGCAGACTGGAGACCAGCAATTCTATCTGGTAGCGCGCGGTTTCACCCCGTTCAAAACTCTGAATCAGCGAATACAAAATGTCATGGAGGAAAATGCAACTAAGAACGGTGTCGCGCCACCTCAGAATTCGCCGTCGTGATCCGGGGTCATACCGTTTGAATTCATAATTGCCGGATATATTCCGAAATATTCTTCGATTCTCTTTGTAAACAATACTCGTGTAACGCCAGTTATACTTCTGTTTTTTCCTAGACAATCTTTGAATATTTACAAAATCTTATACGGTATTATCAATGCAAATGGCATAAATTCCCAATGCATTTATTTAGAGATCACTTCGCAGCGTTGTCTGAATTCAATGTACCCTGGCGAGGCTGAGATCAGACTTATAAAGTGGTGTTATTTGATGTTTCATGCCTTTTGGAATAATTTATTTTGATGGTTTTAAATAATTAATGTATGTTCAACTATTTAATCTAAACCGCAAAAGTCGATCGTTACGCAAAAATGGAGCAGGTAATATTCCCAATATGGGAATTTAAAAACTTGATGCACTGCATAGAATGCCTCATAATAATGTGACGTGGTGAATAAAGCGGACTAAATTACTTCAAACATGGGAATGATTAATGATTTCAAAGAATTCGCCGTCAAAGGTAACATGGTCGATATGGCTGTCGGTATTGTGTTAGGTGCCGCATTTGGCACGGTGGTTAAGTCACTGGTGAGTGATATCATCACACCAGTCATTGCTGCTCTATTCAACATGCCTGATTTTGCTAATTTATTTATCGTGATGAAAGCACCGCCTGAATTACCTGAAGGTGCATCCTCTGTAGCAGATATTACCTCATTGGAAGCCCTGCGCGAGGCGGGTGGTGTTCCCCTTGCCTACGGATCATTTATCAATGCATTAATCGCTTTTATTCTGGTAGCGCTGGCACTGTGGGTCATTGTGCGGTCTTTGAATAAACTCAATGAGAAAAAAGAAGAGGAAGAGGCAGCACCAGAAGAACCGGCTGGTCCAACCGAGCTGGAAGTGTTGCTGGAAATCCGGGACTCGTTGCAGCGAGGTGCTTAAATTAAATTTGCCAACTGGCGCCCAAATTGAGTAAAAAGGACGTCGTTGAGATTTCCATATAATCGGGTTATTAAAATACCAAAACCATTTTAAAAACTACGATGGTCAGGTTGATCACCTTACGGAGTTCAAAGCATTAGCATTCTCCTTACCGAATGGCGCCTAAAGCCTGGCTGACTATACCCTGTAGATGAATTATCACAGGGTGAAGTCGCTTGAGATGGATAATGTGGATTATAGCACTTAAGAAAGGTGGTGAAACCCGCAAAAGTCAAACGTCACCCAAAATTGGGCTATGGAATAGGCCCAATTTTGGAATTTAAGCAATTGATGACCTGCATATTATGCATCATAATAGATTGACGTGGTGAATAAAGCGGGTGTAAAGGTTCAAACGAGGTGTAATAAAAAAGGTCTGATCACGATATACGCGATCAGACCTTTATTTTTTCCGGATAAACGGTGTTTAATCAAAATAAAAATTATTCGGTCCTATCCCGACCTGCAGCGCGCCTTTGGCTTCACCAGTGCTGGTATAGATGGCAACCACCCCTGCACTGTTAAAGTCTTTGGCATCACCCACATAAATATCTCCATCATCAGGCGACACCCCCAAACCGTACAATGCTGTGATCTGATCGAGATTAATCAAAGCTGTGGAACTGATGGAATTATCGCCCGGCTGGTAAGCATAAATGCCGTCTTCCAAGGGAATAAGTACCCGATTTTCCCTTTCATCGTAAGCGATTTTTGTGAAAAATCCACCCGGAGCAGCGAGTTCCACCTGTTGTGTTGTGCTGGGTGACTCTGTATTGATCGCATGAATCGATGGACTTTCTCCCGTTTCATTTCCCCGGCAGTATACATACAGCTCATCATTGTCACCAATCGCCCAGTCTGTGGGATGGGAACCTACTTTTACAGAATCCACGCTGTGATCTGTCAGATTGATTACATAGATGTGATCCTTGACCCGTCCCTGATAGTCAGATTGACTCAGTATCCACAATCGATTATCGTCTTCAAAAATCCGATTGGATTGCTCCCCCAAAAAAATACTGTCGTTGACCTGAAGACTATTCATATCTGCCACCAATATATGCTGTGAATAAAGACTTCCGATGTACCCTTGACCATCCTCTATGTCGATTTCTGTGGGTGCGGACAGCCCTTCAATGGAACCTGTCTTTTCAAAAGTTTTTTCTGTGGCCTGGATGATTTGACCTGAATTGTTCATCACCAGATAAGCGTTATCATTTTCAAAGGTGATTGATTGCAACACATCCCCCGCTGGTTCCTGATTGACCGTTCTGTAAATTTCAGGGACATAAGCTTGTTTGGCGGGGTCCAGAAAGTAAACGACCGCATTGCCCTGTCCGAATGCGCCTTCACAACTGATAATAACCCCATCTTCGAACGAATCGATCTGATCGGGTTGTTCGGGTTCTTCTTTTTCGCAAGATGATAAAAAGATAAACCCCGTAAAAAATGCAATAAATAAAAATAGGTTCTTCATTATTAAAGTTTTATGATTGTATGTAAATGAATTTGTCTGCCCGGCATTGGCCGGTTTTTAATGCCCTCGTAATTGGAGTCGAATAGATTTGTGATTCGCATTGCAAAAGACCAGGGTCTGTTTTTTAAGGTGTAAATCAAGCTGGAATGGCACAGAAAGTATGGATCCAAAGCTTCGGTGTGATCTTTGGTGACATACCGGGTTGAAGTATACTGCCCTTCGAGTTTCCATTCCCATTGTTTTTTTATGTTGCTGATACCTGTAAAAGACCACAGATGCTCCGGGTTGTATACGGTCTGATTTTTGCGATTCGCCTCATCCATGATGTAGCTGCGAACGAACTGGTATCCTGATCTCATCTTCACATGAGGGCCAACGGCCTTTTCTAATTCCAGATTTATCCCATAGCTCCTGCCTTGATGTGCATTCATTGGTTGCCAAAAACCCAGGTTTCCAGGAAGCCACTGGATCCAATTTTTAGCCTGGCGGTAATACAACGTAGAAGAACTCCGAAGATTATCCGCCCAGGACTTTTTCCATGAAAGTCCGTAAATCTGATTTTTTTCTGGCATTAGATCAGGGTTGCCGCCCGGACTCCAGTGCAGGTCATTGAGCGTGGGCCATACCATATTTTTATTAGCAAAAACCATCCAATCCCCAGTGGTTTTTTGGCTGTACCGTATTTTCCCTTCTGTCGTCCAGCCCATTTTTTGCCCCGTGACTTTCTCGGGTTTTGCCATAAGAATGAGTTCTATGGGTAATCCGGGCACCTCATACTGGAGATGTGCGTAGGCGGAGTTCCTGTGTTGGTGCTTCCGTCCGTGATAGTTGTCGGACCGGCTGGTGAAATAATTGCTTTGTACCCCATATTTGATGAAAAAATCAGGGTGGGGTTGCCACTGATTGTCGACACGAAATTGCCCATTTTGGAAACGGTGGACTGCATTCAGATCGATCAAAGGATTTCGGTAACGTTGTTTTTGAAAGCCATAATAAGCTTTTACATTCAGGTGGTGCTTGGATGTCGTGAAGTGGTATTGAATCACGGATCGTAAAAAAGCGTCCGATTGATTTGCTTCGCTTCGCGCCTCTGTCAAGGTCGGGGGGATTTCCCGATTGTGTTTTCGTCCCCAGGCGGAAAAGGTCCAGTATTGGTTTTTGCGCGGATGAAATTCACTGTGGTGGGAGAGATTGGTATGAGCAGCGGCCGCGTGATCGAGGTTTTTATATGTGCCGGAATGCGTTTTATATCGAAAATCATTTTGTGCTTTGCCTGCCTGGATCGAGGTTCGGGACTTCCAGGAGCCTTTTGCATCGGTGAAGCTGGCATTTCCTTTTAATTCCTGGAGCGAAGACCAGCCGGCAGATAAAGTCAGCGGTCGGAGGACTGGTTTTATTTTCTGATCCAGGAGTATTGCCCCCGCTCCGCTGCCGGCGCCAAATATCGTCGAGTGGCCTACCCGTGCGATGCGAAGAGTAGTCAGATCTGCTGTGGATATCATGGAGTAATCATTGACGCCAAGCATGGGGTTCGCGATCTGAATGCCGTTCCAGATCATCGCTACTTCATTGGATTTACTGCCAAACATAGACACTGTGGACGAAGATCCCGGACCGTAATCCCTGAAGTATACGTTGCTTTCTATCCGAAGCACGTCGGTTAACTGGGTGAGTTGACTGGCTCCGGTTGACAGATCAACCGTGTCGGATCCTGTACCCAGAAGGGTCGGTGCAGATACAGCGAGTTCATCCATCAGGATAGCGGTGTCGATCGCTTGTCCCGAAAGGGGAGTGAGTTTGCAGTAAATAACGCCCGCCCACAATAATACTATAAGCCCTGATCTCATCAGTCTGTACTTAGTCTACCATACCATCGGGGAAATCACCGCATAGGCCGGGTGCATGAACCTGTCGTGTGTATTCCTTACTTTTCTCCCGAAAGCATTGAATTTATTAATTGTATCATCCAAAAATTGTCCGGAACGACCGGAGTATCATTGAATGTATTCTGGCAGGTCTTCTGGCTCGTCCTGTTTCGGCCGTCTTCCCATCCGTACTTACCATGGACAGTGACGTAGTGGCCGGAAAATAGCTTATAGTTCGTAGTCTATAGTTTATAGTCAGCAACAAGGTCTAAAACTATATACTAACAACTAAAAACTAAATTGGACTTACAGCTGCGGGGACAGCTCCGGAATTTTTGATAGGATCAAATCACCGGATTCCCTATTATATCCGTCAAGAGTAGATGTGAAATAAAATAACAGGAATTGACGACGCGATTGAAACCATGAACGATTAAAATGCAGCTTTAGCACGTCAAAACAATTCGATTATTTCGTACCGATCCCCTCAGGCGGAAACCAAAATAGTATCGTGGCAAAGATATGGAAAATAACCAGCCCGGTTGCTTTCTATTTTCCTAAAATTCTTAAAGTCTGCTTATCTTAGCCGCATATTTAAAAGGATCTGTAAAGATATTCAATCAATTATGTCTCAATTTTTCAAAATCTCCGGGATCTACTCATTTGCCACAGCCGCATGGGGCGCGAAATGGAAGGTCTTTGTCTGTTTGGTTTGCATGGGGTATCTGCCCGGGGTCGCGATTAGTCAGGAAAACAAAACGGAGTTTTCCGGCTGGGTGGAAGAAGCCGCTGGAGGCCAACCGATTCCCTTTGCCAGTATTGTGTTGATCAAGGACAGTGTCCAGACCGCCGTGACGACCGATTCAGCGGGACATTTTGTTTTTCGGGACATTCCTTACGGAACGTATCAGTTAACCATCACTTCTCTGGGGTACCAGACATGGCGAATGCGGGAGCTCCCGCTGGAACATCAGGATATGGCTCCATTGCATATCCAGCTCAAGCCATCCACCGTGGCGATCGAAGAAATCGTGGTAAAAGCGGATCAGCCGATCGCACAAGCGACGCGGTTGTCTGGCGGATACACCCTGACTTCGGAAGAAGTCCGTCGGTTTCCGGCCACCTTTTATGATCCGGCTCGCCTGGCTACCGTGTATCCCGGAATCGTTAATGTCAACGATCAAGCCAACAACCTGGCCATCCGTGGAAGTGGTCCCAATCAAATGAATTTCTATATTAACGGCGCTGAGATCGTGAACTCTAATCACCTGGCCAATGCGGGGACTTCCACGGATCGTACCACGCTGAGTGGGGGAAGTGTGAATATGATCAGTGCCCAACTTTTGCAGACGACAGATATTTATACCGGTGTGATTCCGATAGACAAACCAGATGCAACATCAGGGGCGATGGATTATCATCTGAAGCGAGGCAGTCGGTCCGAATTTCATTTTACCGGTCAGGCCGGACTGAACGGCATCGATCTGGCCGTGGAAGGACCCCTAGGGGATCGATGGTCATACATCGCTAACTACCGGTATTCAACGGTTGGTCTGCTGACCCAAATGGGGGTTGATTTCGGTGGCGAAAAAATATTGTATCAGGACCTGGCTTTGCAACTGTCTTTTTATCAGAATGAGCAGACAACCTGGCAATTTTTCGCCATGGGCGGTGACAACAGCAACACCTTTGAAGCCAAAGCGGACAGTTTACGGGAGGAATACAAGGATTTTTTTGACATCGATTTTAAGTCAAAAATCGGAATCGCCGGAGGAAGCGTCCGCACCGAACTGTCCGGTCGAACGACTTGGAATACAACCGTGGTTGCTTCTACGCGATGGGATCGTCGTGAACAAACCTCATCCAGTATATCTGCTTTCTACAGTAAAGATGATCTGGAATTGACCAAATATGCCCTGAATTCGGGGATGGTCCAGGAGGTGAACGATGTCGTTCAGCTTTATTATGGTCTGAACGCCACAATATGGTCCGGTGGACTGGAATATGAGAACCAATCGGTTTCCGACCAACGCACCACATTTTATACAAAAAGTCTTGCGGTCAGACCCTACCTGGAAAGTCAATGGACTGTCAGAGAATGGAAACTAAGAGGAGGACTGGGGGTAGGTTATCATCAACTGTCTGAAACCCTTCACGCAGAACCCAAGCTGGCCATCACCCGTCGGTTGCCGAAAAAACAGGTTCTGGCACTCAATACCGGTTTGCAACACAAACTTCAACCTTATCTGGCTTTATTTTCTTCTGAAAACAACGCCATGCTTCCCTTGATGAAATCCTGGAAATCAACATTGACGTATGAAAAGAATTTTTCCAACAGTGCTTTTAAAACCACAGCATTTTATGAGGGCTTGTCCAATGTCGGCGCGACAGCGGAAGGCTACTCTGTCCTAAATATGCTGGAACAATACCCGCCCAGGAATCTTTCATCGCATGGGGAAGGGCAAAATATGGGGGTCGAAATGGCTTACCGTCATTTTCTGGAGCAAGGACTTTTCTATATGATATCCGGCACCCTGCTTGATGCCCGGTATAAGAATGTAGGTCAGGAAAAATGGCGCAACAGTCATTACAATAATCAATATGTGCTCAATGCCACGCTCGGGAAAGAGTTTGATTTTTCGGATTCGGAGAAACAAAAAGTGCTTGGAGTTAATTTTCAGGTAGTGTATACAGGTGGTTTTTGGGAGACTCCGATTGACCTAGCGGCCAGTCGGCAAGCCAAACGTACCATCCGAACCACGGAGAATTTATACTCGGTCCAACTTCCGAATGTACTTAAGACCTATTTTAGAGTTTATTACAAGATCAACCATTCCAGGCGATATAGCTTAATAGGTCTTGATCTTAGCAATGTATTGAATCGCAACAACGTTTCCTATCGGTATTATGATCCGTTGAGTGATCAGGTGCTGGATGAGTATCAGCTTGGATTGATCCCTATGCTAAGCTATGTAGTTCGGATCTGAACCATAAAAGAGAATCTATGAAAAAACAAGACGTATTGATAATAGGTAGTGGAGTTGCAGGAATGACTGTGGCGATCAACCTGGCCGAGCATCGTCCTGACTTGTCCATTACTGTACTCAATAAAACCCGCCAGGGTGAAAGCAATACCAGCTGGGCACAGGGTGGTGTGGCTTCTGTGTGGAACCATGATGTGGATAATTTTCAAAAACACATTGAAGATACACTGGATGCTGGAGACGGGTTGTGCGACGAAGAGATTGTAGAAATGGTCGTCAAGGAAGGACCGCAACGGATCGAAGAGATGATCGAGTGGGGTACACGGTTCGACCGGGAAGCTGATGGTGATTACGATCTTGGTCGGGAAGGCGGGCATTCCGAAAACAGGATTCTGCACTATAAGGATAAAACCGGATGGGAAATCCAGCGTGTAATTCTAGAGAAGGGGGGGGATTATCCAAATATTACCGTTGTCGAAGAGGCTTTTGCCATCGAGTTGATTACCCAACACCATCTCGGGCGGGTGATTACCAGTGCTACACCGGATATTGAGTGCTATGGGGTCTATGTGATGGAAAAAGAAAATGGTGCATTTATCGAACCTTACCTGGCCAAAGTGACTATTTTGGCAACAGGCGGAGCGGGGCAGGTCTATCGTTCTACGACAAATCCGGTCGTTGCTACCGGCGATGGAATAGCTATGATGTTCCGGGCACAAGGCAAAATACAAGATATGGAATTCGTGCAATTTCACCCGACAGCTTTGTATACGCCGGAGGGTAATCCGGGAAGTGCCATGCCCGATTTTTTAATTTCCGAGGCCGTACGAGGCTATGGTGCTATCCTCAAAACGCTGGATGGCGAGGAATTTATGCACAAATACGATCCTCGAAAATCCCTGGCTCCGAGGGATATTGTGGCCCGGGCGATTGACCGGGAAATGAAAATTCACGGGTGGGACTACGTGTACCTTGATTGTCGCCATCTTGATCCGGAAGGGTTTAAAACACATTTTCCTACGATTCTGGAAAAATGCCTTAGTGTAGGCATAGATCCACTTACGCAGTACATTCCGGTGACCCCGGCCTGCCATTATATTTGCGGTGGAATCATGGTTGATAAAAATGGACAGTCTTCCATTCGGCAATTATATGCTTGCGGTGAGGTTACTTGCACGGGGCTGCACGGCGCGAACCGACTGGCGTCCAATTCACTTCTGGAGGGAATGGTTTTCGGGCATCGAATCGCCCGGGATGTGAGTCATCGCATCGACCAGTGGTCTTGCAATGAACAGGTGCCTGAGTGGGATGCGCGGGGAACGACAGAACCTGAAGAGATGGTACTGATCACCCAAAGCATCAAGGAACTAAAAGAAATCATGAGCAGCTACGTGGGGATTGTTCGTTCCAATGTCCGGCTAAACCGGGCTTTGAACCGACTGCATACGCTGTACAAAGAGACGGAGGGCCTGTACCAATCCACGACACTTTCTCCCCAGTTGGCCGAATTGCGTAACCTGATTACGAATGGCTACCTTATCACTAAGCTGGCTTCTTATCGCAAGGAAAGCCGGGGCTTGCATTATACGACGGACTACCCGGACAAACTACCGTTCAAAGATCACATGTATTTATAAATTGCTGAGCGATGTCTGGGCAATGCTAGACATCGCATTCTGGGACGGTCTTGTATTTCATGTCACCTGGCATTAGTCCTT
This sequence comes from Membranihabitans marinus, assembly GCF_019802045.1. Classification (GTDB taxonomy): domain Bacteria; phylum Bacteroidota; class Bacteroidia; order Chitinophagales; family Saprospiraceae; genus Membranihabitans; species Membranihabitans marinus_A. The sequence goes on from NZ_JAHVHU010000002.1 coordinate 130,868, forward strand.
ATCTGAAAAAAGATCAATATTGTCGTCGCCTGGGTCCGGCGTATCTTCCTGATCTTTTTGGGCTGGATCGGTTGATTGACCTTTGTGAATTTTTTTCTTAAGGTTATTGATGATGACAATGTGTTCATCCTCCTTGGAATAAAGGTGTTTGACTTCCTTTTCCAGGGTATTGATCCGTCGGTTTAACCGTTCCTTTTCAGCATCCACTTCTGCCTCCATTTCTTTTACGCGGGCTTTATTGTAGAAGTTGGAGGCTAGAAATCCGATGATGATAAAACCTGCCGCCATGACGATGTATATGAGTATGTCCAAACCCAAATTGGAGGGAGTGTCTGATTGTCCCGCAAAATAGAGCACAAAAATGGTCTGTAAAATAGATATGGTCATAATCTGTTATTTGTCCACTAATATTTCCACTCGTCTGTTAAGATAACGTCCGTCTGAGGTGGTGTTGATCGATATGGGATCTTTTTCACCTCGGGATAATGTCGTGATCTTGTTTTCGGGAAATCCATTGTCGACGATACGTTGTTGAATGGATTTTGCTCTTTCCAGCCCAAGATTATAATTGATGGTTTCATCAGCGGAATTATCGGTGTATCCTGTTATAATCAAATGATTTTTTTCGGCCTTCCAAATATTTGTTAACGAGTCTAAGGGATCAGATATTTTAGAAGATGTCTTTTCATTCTTAGAGGCAAATGGAAAGAAGACCAAAACACGTTGATCGTTGATTATTCGAAAAAGTGATTTTTTATTCACTTTGACAACCTGATAGTAGGTGCTGATCCCCGTAGTGTCTTTGCCTTCCATGAGTTTTAGCCCCATGGGCTGAAGCACCCGGGAAGCATAGCGTTTTTGTGCATTGGCCATCAGATTAATCGATCGTTGAATGCCTGGATTTTCATTCATCCCCGTATATGGTTCACCTTCCTTATAAAAACTGATGACCTGAATGGCTTCACCTGGTTTTCGTTTTGCCATCAATGAATCAATGATGGCATCTATAGAATCAGCAGGTGGGTGGTTTTTTAGAAAAGAAGGTGGAGGCGGGGGTTCGAGCTCGGTCGAAATGGTGTCGTTGATGGGGGATACAGCTACCTGATTTTCCAGCGAAGAGGTAAGGTTGATATGCCCCTTGTCATAGAGAAACCAAAAGCCCCAACCCAGGAACCAAATGAAAGCCAGAACGGAGATCAATATTTTCATGTGGTATCAAAAAAATCGTTAATTCCAAATGTAATAAAAATAACCGTTTAATCATCGATTACCTGGGTAATCTCCTCGTATAGATAGCCCTTTTGTAGTAAATACCGGATCCACGCTACGCGATCTTCTGATTTTTGTTGTTTTGCGGCGAGAAGTATGGAAAGGTTTTTTAGGTACACTTTCTTATTTAATTCCAGGAGACCTTCATCGATCAACCGGGAAGGGATATGGTGGCGGATCAGTCCTTGTTTTATCTTTTGTCGACCCCATTTGTTCTGATTGACCTTAGAGCGGATATAAGTTTCCACAAATCTTTTCTCGTCCAGAAATTTTTCCTCGATTAGCTGGTTAATAATTTCCTCTTTTTGGGCAGCGGTGAGCTCTTCGATGTCGTACAGCTTTTCTTTGATCTTTTGTACCGATCGGTCTTCGCGTGCACAGTATCTCTGTAAACGGGCCAAAACTGCCTTTTTTTTGTCATCCGACATAGTTCGTATGGCTTAAATGTTGGAAAGAATTCAGGGTGTCTGCGATCGAATGTCCAGGCGGGTGTACGACCGAATGCCATCCTGCATTTTTAGCTCCAGCCACATTTTCTTCCAGGTCATCGATAAACAGAATTTGTTCACCTGGAACCTCGATTCTCCGTTGCACTTCCTGGTAGATTTGAGGATCTGGTTTGGCCATTTTTAATTCGTGACTGTAGAATGACCCATGGAGGTATTCGGTCTCAAACGCTGTGATATTGTGCTCATCCTTCAGGTGCCGGTGAACCCATTCGATGTGGAGTGCATTGGTGTTGCTGAGCAGATAGGTGTCGAAGTGGCTTTTGAAGTGGCGTAATATTTTCAGGGTCTCAGGTTTTATCCCGACGAGCATGGAATTCCAACACTGGATAATATCCAAAGCCTGAACCGGTCTGGCACTCAGTTTGATGATCCGGTTTATAAACAGCTCGGTACTGAGAAGTCCACACTCGTATGAGGCCATGACTTCGCGGATTTTATGAGACTGATCGGCAGGTTGTATCCCGGTAAGATTACTCATGCGTTGCCGGAATCCGGGAATGTCGAGGTCTATCAGAACATTTCCAAAATCAAATATTATAGTAGATAGTTTCTTTTCCATAATTTGCGGTATAATGTACAAAAATAAATTGTAGATGCGAATAGCCATTAATGGTCGGCTTTTGATTGAAAACAGACTGGAAGGGCTGGGGTATTTCACCTGGGAGGTTCTCAAGCGGATGGTGGATCTGTATCCTGAACATGATTATCTGGTGTTGTTTGATCGAAAGCCTGCCAGAGCTTTTTTGATCCCCGGCGTGGAGTTTCGTATTCTTCGACCGGCAGCACGACATCCGTTTTTGTACTTATTTTGGTTTGATGTATTGGTTCCCATTCATTTAAGAACCTGGGATGCAGAGGTGTTTGTCTCTTTTGATGGGTTTACTTCCCAGCGACTTCACATTCCTGTGGTCACGACCATCCATGATCTGGCTTACCTTCATTATCCCGAATATATGAAATCCGCCGACCTGTGGTATTATAAAAAATTTCAACCAAAATTTGCCCGGTTATCCACGGGTCTGTTGACGGTTTCGGAATACAGCGCCAAAGATCTCGAAAAGCAATATAATATTAAGAGGAATGAAATTGAAGTTGTCTACAACGGGTCCAGATTTGAGAATAATCCGCCCGAGTCCAGACCCGCTGTTTTGGAAAAATATGGTGTGCAAGCACATCAGTATTTCATTTATACAGGGAGTCTGCATCCACGGAAGAACATCATCAGGCTCGTGGAAGCATTTGAACACGCACAGGCTGCTAAAGCCGGAATTAAGCTGGTGTTGGCCGGGCGATCTGCGTGGAAGACACAGGAGATTATGGAGCGTATAGATCGTTCGCCGGTCTCCGTTCAGATCATCCGAACTGGTTATGTGTCCGATACCACCTTGTGGAATCTGCTTAAAAATTCACTAAGTCTGTGTTATGTATCTCTTTTTGAAGGATTTGGCGTGCCGGTGCTGGATGCTTTTCATGCGGGTGTCCCTGTCATCTGCAGCAGCACCACTTCTGTAGCGGAGGTAGCAGGGGATGCTGGCTTACTGGTTCATCCGGAGGATGTTCAGGCGATTTCGGCAGCCATGGATCGCGTGTACCTGGATGGTGGTATCCGCCAGAGTTTAGTGGAGAGTGGCCATGAACGAAAAAGCAGGTTTAGCTGGCGATCGACAACAAAATTGATTTATGAAACTATAGAAGAAAGTTATCGGAATTTCCGAATTTAATTTCTCAAAGGAGCAATTGCTTCGTTCGGAAGTGCACAAGTCTACCGCATAATCCGGCCTCCTTTTTGGTATTCCCGCTGAATACCATCCATGATAAATTGATGTGTGACCTCCTTTTTGTTCTCTGCAAGAACCCGTAGACCAGCATACTGGACGACATTCATGATATCCCCACCTGAGAGTTCATATTTTCGGGCTATTTGATCCAGAACGACATCTTTGTGCAAGCCCACTTTTTCAGGGAATGCTTTTCTCCATATTTGCAACCGTTCTGAAAAGCTTGGAAAAGGAAAATGAACAATGGCCTGAAACCGTCGGATGAAAGCTTCATCAATATTGGTCTTTAGGTTAGAGGCCAATATGACCAATCCTGCGTAGTTTTCTATGCGTTGTAACAAGTAGGATACTTCCTGATTCGCATATTTATCATGGGCATCCCGTACGTTGGTTCTTTTTCCAAAAAGCGCATCGGCCTCATCAAAAAACAAGATGCCTTTCGTTTTTTCAGCTGTGGCCAGTAAGTTGGCGAGGTTTTTTTCGGTTTCACCGATAAATTTTGAGACCACCATCGAAAGGTCGATTTTGTAGACATCTTTACCTGTATATTTGCCCAGTAAGCTGGCCGTGAGCGTTTTCCCGGTACCTGGTGGTCCGTGGAACAAAGCCCGGTAGCCTGGTTTTAGTTTTTTGTACATGCCCCAGTCGTAAAGCAGGGTGTTGCCGTGCGTTATCCACATCTGGAGCTCTTTGATTTGGACATTGGTCTCCGGGTTCAGTACCAGATCACTCCATTCCATGTGGGTCTCGATCAGCTGCGCGGGGAATTTCATACTAAAGGCCGGCTTACTAATTCTTCCAGTCAGGAATAGTTCTGCATATTCCGCTGAAAGAATAAGTTTTCCACACATTTTTGGCTCGCCATCTGGTGCGTCTTCAAGCCTTAGGATATGGTTTTTTGCAAAAAAATGATCGGGACCAAGATATCTATACACCGCCTGTCTTTTTTTTAAATCGTTTCCAGCCAACAGGAACAATGCCGTTTGTCCTGTAGGTAACAGACCCCGGAAATTCTTGCCCCGAATACCTCCGAGCTGCGGAAAGTCACCTGTGGAAGTCAATTTTTCCTGAATGACTGTGTCCAATAAGTGACTTTGTACTTGTGGACAAAGTGTTAAAAGTAAAAGGATCTTTTCAGCTTTGTTTAATCTGGCCTTCCTGATGATGGGGGGTACATGAATGGTCCATTTTGAATACCCAGGTAATTCAGGTACCGTCAGATTGTTTTTGGCATAGAATTGCGTGTCCAATCGATATTGAAGGTACTTTTCGATGAACTGAAATTCGGGAAATTGATCTTTTGATTGTTTCATCCGTTGAGTTTTTAGCAATCTAAAGGGGCCGGACCAGATAAGTGGACATATTCGCTGGAAATAAAACCGCGGTTGGTTTGATACCAAATAGTATTCCCGCGAACGGATGAACCAGTCACCTGACATTCCAGATCCACAAGGGTACCCCTGGGATATTTATCCAAAATGGGTGCAGAAAGATCGGGAGCTGATCTTATCCGAAGTGCAGAGGCCGTTATGATACCCTTTGTGGTGGGTGGGAGAGGTGTCGGAATGGAAAAAGGCTGAATCGGCTTAGAAGGAAAATTTACAACAAATGGCACATCTCCGGCTATACCCGATGCTTCCATTTTGGACATGGGCACCGTGGCGACCTGCTCTTTCAATGCTCCGCAATTCCCGGGACACAAATCGATGGTGTCTTTCACTTTGTAATTGATGAAAGGTTGTACGAGTAGAGACCGATCTGGCAGCTTATTTATTAAAACAAAACCAGAAGCTATCCTTGCATCGTTAAACGGAGAAGGACGAGCTCCTACCGGGCATGACAGTTGAGTAGTCCCAATTCCACCGGCGATATTCCCCGGAATTTCACCGATGGCATTAAAATTCATTTCTTTGGCATCTCCTGAAGTATTGATGGCTGCAATTTCACTGGGAATCAGGGTAGCAATATTTAATACGAGGGTATTAACACCAGATGGAAATACAGGCGGACTGGTTTTTATCCTGGCTTTTAAGGCATCAAGCAGAAAACTTGTTGTCGCAGATGTTGTAACTGATCCCGTAAAATCGGGACCAAAATTGGAGGTGATATTTCTGGGCGCCGAGCCTCCGAAAAGATAAAGTGCCCATAATGGAACCACCCTTGGACTCACTTCTTTGGCTATTCCCGCCAATAAGAATGATGCGGTAGTGTTTCGTGCAATAATCGCCATAGATGGGTGTGGTAACGGTTTGCAAAAAGTATCCGGACATTCGGCCGGTTTTCCGCAGGTGGTTGGAACTGGAGAGCTACCGGTCTGACGTTGTAATTTTGGAGTAATGCCATCACTCCCTCTGGTTTGCTGAACCACATGCGTCAACTCGTGCGCCAGCAGATGTTTTCCTTTGCTGGACCCCGGATCGTATTTGCCTTGGTTAAAATAAACATCCTTTCCATGCGTAAATGCCTGGGCTCCCAGCTTTTTGTTTAGGCTGACGGCTTCCGCATCGGTGTGGATGTTGACATAACTGAAGTCCACACCAAATGACGCCTCCATTTCGGCTTTGGTGTGTTTAGGCAATCGTTTGCCCCTTCCGGATTTGTTTTTTATTTGACGGGTTACTGTTGATCCGGCAGACCTGGTAGCATTTTCAGACTTGGTCTGTACTGGTCCTTCTTCCTCCTCTTCTCCTTCCAATTTGTTGATCATCCCTTCTTCTTCCTCTTCCGGTACTTCTTTTTTGCTCAACATTTCCTCTTCCTCTCGTCCTCCTCCCATTTTATGGATCATTTCCTCCTCCTTTGGTTCTTCTATTTTTTGGAGTTCGGGTTTTTCTTGAACCAGTTTATCTTCCTCCATGCGCTGTTCTGCAGTGCCCAGTTTTTCATCTTCCTGTGGAGTGGCCAGCGTTACTCGTTGGATACTGCTGATCTCTTTGTTTTGAATGGCCGGCTTGGAGGTGGAGTGGTTCACCACCGCATCAGCCACACGGTCGGCTTCCTTTTCATATTTGTCACCGGGTTTTCCAACCTTCAACGAACCTGTTGCAGTGTCCTTTTTGGTCTGAATCCCCGCATTAAAAAAAGGGCTACGGCTTTCCTTTGAGAAGAATGGAATCTGCTTTTTTTCATTTTCCCCGTGTTGATGAGGGTTTTTGTGTCGATGGCTCCTGAAGACTCGTTTCATCTGAATAATTTTTTTACGGGCTAAAAGCCCTTAGTAAATTTGATACTTGTGGCCCCGTCCTACATGACGGATGTAATAAGGATTTTATGAGTATCTCTGGCGCTTCAGTCCGGAGTTATCGGTTAATAACAAGCATAGGCTTTCCCCTCACTTATCCCAATTCCCCATCAAAATAGGCCATGGCTTTTTCCCAAACCGCACAGCCTACCTTGTGTCCCAACTTCCTGCCCTCCTGATTGCCAGCGTTAAAATGAATACCTCCGTACAATCGCGAAATACCGGCCTGGTCTGCGGCATCTTTTAAGGACGGCCAGGTTAGCGTAACATCTTCGGCTGGAGTACAGTCCGGTTCTATTTTGGAACCACCTTTCTGAATGGTTACTGTTTCACCATACTTACCGCTGTCACAAAAATTGCCCAAAACTTCTGCTGCTGCTGAGCTGAAGGTGCTGTGGCCTGATACATATTCGGCAAATGGCGGCGACGGGATGTAGGGCACCCAATTTTCGCCTTCGATTTCTTGGGTGCCTTCACAAGGACCTGCCCAGGCCTCGATGGTTTGTCCTTTATAGGTACGTCTCACCAGGGTGATCGGCCGCACATAATCATAATGAAATTTACAATCCCAGGCAGCGATACCCGCATCCAGTAGGGCGTTGCCCAACACAAAAAACAATTTGATGTCATAGGCATTCTTATGACCATATTTCCGGGACAAATACCTTGCTTGCCTGCATAGTTGTTGAGGTGGAGAAGCCCAGGGGCCATCTTTATCGTGCACTGCATCGGTGAATTTTTCTTCGTGCATCCCTGCCCAAAATTCGGCGATGATTTTTTGCTCATCAGTCAGGTTCGCACTATAATCCACCAGCGTCTCTGCCTGTTCTTCAAAACCATCTCTATCGCATAAGATCGGTGCAGCAGGTCGGTACTGTCCACCCCAGAGTAGTGCAAAAGCTTTCACCAGGCCCCAATGCGCTGTCATAAATTCCTGCACCCGATTGTTGGTCGATTGTGGTTGCCATCGGTCATAGTATTTGGCAGTTTGGGGGGCCGGTGCGTTGACCGGATGATATTGGCCATAATCAGAATACGCAGCTGCATGCAGGGTGCCATAAGGGTTGGAAAAATCACCTGCCCGACATTCCAGGATCAACTTTCCGTGCAGATTCCCTATTCCCGTTGGGTTGTCCGGCGAAAGGTTCCGGTTATCCGGATCATACCCACAATCACACATAAAATCCCGGAATATTGATTTTTGTTCCGGCGGCAGATTGAGCCAGAACAGGTCCTGTGCGACGGTGTAAGCCGCGTGACTGTAAGCCTCTTCCCGGTGAGCGGAAATGCATTCGCTGTCGGACTGTTTGAAGCGGCGGCCGGAGGTGGTGCTGATTTCGCATCCACCATCGTTGTAGCAGGTCCAGGCGTCGTACATCGCGGTGTGTACCATCGCCAGGGCTCTGGAGGCTATGGTCGGTGGTGCTCCGGTATAATGGAGTGCATCGCAGACCAGGCGGTTCCATCGGTGGGCTTTACTGGGGGTGTAATCTGTGGTTGTCATGGTTGTTGATTGATTAATTCAAAACTTTGGATTTAAAATATGCATTCTATAGATTGTTTATTTTATTTAATGACTTTTTAATGACTGTATTTTCTGTAAATCCATCTTCCTTTTTGTGCAGGTTTTTTTCTTCTTCACAGCTTTCACATTTTCTTTGGATTCCAGGGCTAACGATACCAGTCGAAATGTTTTGATTTGAAGATACACTTGGTCGTTTTACCACCGTATCCGCTATGGCATCGGCTTCTACTTTGTATTTGTCGTTGGGTTGCCCGATGGTCAATTTAGGCTGTATGGTTGCCGGGCTAAAAGAGAAAGTGGTATGTTCATTGGATTTTGAAAAAAAGCTCCTTTCCTCTTCCTGGTTGAAAAAGGGTTGCGGTCTGGCCTTTAAATTTGGGCTTGTGGAAAAACTGGATTTTACTTCGGTTACTTGCATAATTATTTTTCTTGGCTACTTACTACCTTTAAATTTTAGGGGATGGCATTATTAATTATGTTTTTCAAAGAATATCTAATACTATCTCTTTCTACATATCCCTCACCTCGAGAATTTCGATATGACCGTATTGTATTGTAGGGTAAACCTGGTTCAATTTCAATAGTGTTGTACCTACTTAGTTTATTGTATGTATAAACATCTGCTGCCCTCACAGATACCAAATCGGGGTTGGTGGGAGCCTGGAGACCAGTAACAAAAAATTTAGGAACCCGGTCTTCAAAATCAAGACGTTTTAAAGTAGGGCCATTGTAGACATATATATACCGGTCTGTACCGAAAAAAGCAGTATTCTCTACCGTGGCCAATTCATTATCTGGGTTGGTGGTTTGATATTCAAGTTCTTCTTTTAACTGATCTTGTAGGTTTGCATATAAAGCATTCAGGGGATTCTGGATAATGTTTTTGGAATAATAACGATAACTTTCATTTTCACTGCTCCAAAGTTTTACGCCCCATCCATTTTCAAATTTTTTAATTCGTCCATTTTCACTGACTGGATGTCCATAATTACGTACCCAATCATTCATATCAATTAGTTCAATGGTCATTTTTCCAACTACGAATTCAAGATCTTCATCAGAAACTTCGGTCACTACTGCTTTGTCAAAGTTGGGAGTTTCACCGGTATACGTACCATTAAGGATCTCCATTTTGGTGCTGTTTCTCAGATGGGAAGAGACGATGTTCCAGCCAGAGAAAGCCCCTCTTTCAACGAGTTCTATTTCAGGTTGGGCCCCCATGTCTTGCCACCACCGAATATCCTGTAAGCCTTCTACCCGCTCTGCAGCATCCCGGGATTCTCTGGCTCTAGCAGCTGATTCAAACGACTCATATAATTCCAAACCTATCCTCGTTATTTCAATGGCGGCCATAAATCCAGCCCCTATTCTGGAGCGCATGGGAATAGTACGGCCTGGAGCCATTGGAAGGGTACCATGACGTGCTTGTTCGACAAGTTGGTTAAGTCTGGCCTGGTTTACAATATTTTCATTTAATACCACCCGAAAATCTGTCATCATATGCCTGTGCGCAGCCGAATAATGGCCCAATCGTCGGGCTACCGTACGAATAAGTCTACCTGTCCACACTTCTCTGATAGCTCTCCAGGCTTGCCTTATCTGTTGGGATGTCTCTGCTCTCCCGATTAGTGAAATAGACCTGGACAGAAGATTGCGTTGTTCCGCTTTTAAAGCATTCAAATCCGAAATTCTGCCTTCATTAAGAGCTAACCTCATTGCGAGGGCATTGGTCAGTAACCTTTGGTAAATATTTAAGCCGTTATAAAGTGAAATTACGTCATTTTCTAATCTTGAAACTTCTGTATTTCGCACTTGGCTGGAGAGGGTTGCCAGCGCCTGTCTTACTTGTTGTCTTGGTGTGCTGGCTCGCATTCCCGAAGTTTCGGCTTCTGTTTTCATCACTTCCCAAAATTCATTCCAGGGGGTATTTAAGGCTTGTTGACTATTTTGTATATTCCTTCTTACGCTGGATGCGGCTTCACCAAGTTGTCTGAATTCAGCTCGCGTGCCTTCCAGACCAAGCATCCGTTCGATCGGAGTAATCAGTTCCGAAAAGTTGGATAGTTTATGGCGAGTTTGCTGAGCTGCCATAACTCTTGAGGCATTGGCATTCCCCAATTCCAAAATTTCGGTTATCCTTCCACGATCTATTGTGATTTGCTCCTGAGCTTGTCCTGATATTCTCCGTACCTGCGTGGTGTTACTGGCGTTACCACCTTCTTGTATCCTTTCCACAGGTATTTCCACAGCGTCCAAATAGTTTAAAGAGGCACTACCAGTACCCGAAAAACGCTGGCTGGTTTGTGTGAAAAAGTTCACCCTTCCGTTACTTGACTCAAATGCGAGTCGCAAAAACTCCACCATGCCCCTTGTATTGGCTCCTCCGGTTACTGAACCCCCATGGTGCGGAGCTTCAACCGAAGCTAGGTTTCGGCTGCCTCCACCCATAATCCTACGGAAAGCTTCTCGGCCGACCATATCTATTATTTCATGGATTGTCCTCCCTTCACCATCTGCTGTGAATACGTGAGTAGTATTGGTAAGAAAGTCACGAACAATGGTAACTTCGCTCGTACTATTTTTGTTATATCGTATCCGATTACGATCTGTTAGTTGTTCATGAGCTTGGACTGATCTGAATTCTGTTACTTCCATACCACCAATAAATGCCCTGTCAATATGCACGCTTGAAACTCCTGAGACATTGATTCTGACCAGTTTATTAGCCCTGTTGAACTGTATGTTCATAGTCTGCCAATTGCCCGAACGTAATCCTTCCATTAGTTGTTGCCGAGTAATCCGTACATCTGTGTTACGCATTTGTGGCAAATTAAGTACCTCTTGTACGGCATTATAATGGTCTAAATCAATATGAGAAATTGTGATCCGACGTGGTGGTGCTGCGATGCCACTCAGTAAAATATTGTTCACATCACGAGCTATTTGACGTGCTTTCTGTGAGTTACTGGTTCTGCTGGTTCCACCTCCTGCATCTAACATAATACTGCCTCCAACCGTGGAAGATACCATGATTGCACGACCTTTTCCAATTTGCAATACAAACACATTGGTACTGGAAGTGCTGGGACGGGAGGTATTTACACGATATCCATTTAACCGTATACTGTTTGCGAAAGCTTCTCCTTGCACCAATATGAATAATTCGGTGGAGTTTAAGGTAATGCCGTCAGGAAATATACCCGCTAATTCAATTAAATCCTGTGGGGCTAAAGTTATTCCATTTTCTCTCAGGGTTTCATCTTGTTGTGAAAAATCAATATCACAACTCAAGGTTGTCTCATCTGTATCTTCCGGATAACAGGCATCCCCATTCCTTTGTAATAATGCAGCCCCTTGCTGCCCCGTATGGTTCACCTTCTTCGCCAGAAACTGTTTGTCTGAAATGGTATTGCCTGCGTCAATTGGTTTGCGCTGGAAGGCACCTCTACTTCTACTTGATGCAGCCGGGACACTCAGCGACGGAGGCGATGGATAAGATAAATTGGCCACATCTGTACATGGAAATTGCCTGGTCGTTCCAAGACCGGCGGAAGCATTTATATTTAAACTTAGGTTTTGATTCAGTGCTTGTGCTAATGAGGGATTAGCGGATCTTGCCATCGATCGGTGAATCCAATATCTAAATACCCGTAAATGAGCAGCGTGATTTCTCAAGGTAGAATTCCAATAGGCCCTGATCCTTCTTATCGCCCGGGCTTTTGCCTGTCTGGAACTTGAATTTGAATAGTACATCAGAAGTGGGGCAAATTGATTTATAGATTGGATGTAGCACGTTCTTCCTGTATCTCCCAGTATATAGGTGCGATGAAATTCACGTAGGAAGGTACTAGTCCATGCATCCAACTCGGATTCTGTATAAGCGAGTCTGCTGCCGGCTTGGCTTTGCCGTATATGATCAAATTCATGGTTGAGAATAACTTTTGTATGGTGAAAAGCATTTGATATTAAAGACTTTCTTCCCAATACAATGTAGTGGCGACCACGTGAATGCAGGGTGTATCCTGCATTACTACTCAAGGGGCGTCTGTCCATCGGGGATCTCTTGGAGTTCAAGCCGTCATCATAGTTAATTTTATTGCCTGGTGAAAATGGAAACAAATGACGGGGATTTGGGGCGGAATCATTTGCACTTTGAGTGGTTCTGTTTTCCAGGGTAACACCCTGTCCCACTGCTTCCCGCACCAGACGATACCGGTCTCTAGCTGAAGAAGCATTTGTGACCCGGGTACTCCAATTTTGCGGGACCCCTTCTCTGCCCGGACCAAAATATCTTCGCTGCATTTGCAACTTGCTCAATCCTCCGCCCTGCTGCACCGTATGGGTCAGCTCATGCGCCAATAAATGAGTACCACCTGTACTACCAGGATCGTATTTTCCCTGGTTAAAATATATATCACTGCCATAGGTGAAAGCTTGGGCGTGTAACTCCTGATTCATCTGTACCGCCGAGCTGCCGGTATGAATACGCACGCCACTAAAATCAGTCCCGAAAGAGGATTCCATTTGGCTCCGTGTATCTTCAGGCAGTGGGTTTCCGCAACCGCGGGATGCATTCAGACGACTTTCCAAGGAGGACTTGGTTCCCCCCTCTGAGGATTGACCTTCTTCTTTTTTCTGAACCATTTCTTTCGCTTCATCTTCATGGACGGATGCATCTGCAGCCAGGCAACCGGCACATACGCGCTGGATGACCTTTTCCGGTGGTGGTTCATTGCTTTCAAATATGGCTTTCCGTTGGATTTCTTCTTCATGGGATTCATCCTCTTCCTTTTGTACTTTTTCCTCTTCCTCACAAGTTGAACATTTGCGCTGAACCGGAGGAGTCAGAATCTTTGATGGTGCAGGTTTAGTTTGAACCATTCCGGGATGATCCAGCCGCTGCACTACTTTATCGGCCATAGCATCGGCTTCTACTTCATATTTATCATTGGGACGGCCAATAGTCAATTTGGTTTGAACCGGGGTTGAATGAAAAAAAGAAGAGGTTGTCTCGTGTGATTTTGAAAAAAAACTGTCCTGCCCTTCTTTTTGAAAGAAAGGTTGCCGCTTTTTTTGAATGCTTTTGTGAGCGGATGAACTGGTTTTTGTTTTGGCTAGGTGCACATATTTGCATTAAAGTTTCCGCTCTTTGATCTGCTCGACAGCTATGCTGGCCACACCACCCCCGCTCGCACCAGCTGTATAAACCGCCGTTACATCCAGGCTGTGAGGGCTTTCGATCACCAGAAAACCTTCGAAGCCGTGAATAAACGTAGTACCAAAATCCTGGATTTTCTTACAAACAAACCGTTCGACCCCATCGGGTTTTATGCCGGACGTTAAGAATTTGGATATGTGGCCAGGATTGGCCACTTTCTTCCTTATTTTTACGTCTTTGTCATGCGGATTGTGAATATTTACCGCCGTTTCATACACGCCGGGCAACAGTCCGTCGGAAGTTTGTGAGGTACCCGGGATATGGGCCGTACAAACAATTTTTACCGCATATTGGTACCGGTGTCTTTTCTTTTTTTCTTTTTGCTTGTCCATAATTGTTGGTTTTTATTTTTTTGATTTAAATATTTATCATCGCCACTCTACTTTTATTAAATCTTGCATCCAAGGCAGTTTAATCATACTGATGCCCCATGGAAGCCGGTCCAATAAGATGTCTATGGTCTGGGGTTCTACGGTTAACTTCCAACCTGTGTCGGACCTGGTCAGCTTACCATCCCTTATCACAAAACCTTCTCGTAAACCATCGGGTGAGGTATTCCCCAGAACACCCCAATTTATGATCACGGCCTCCAGTAAACGGTTGGCCTCATCTTTCTCTTCCTTAGTAAGTTGGATGGTGTGATCCAGGGGTAAGTTGGCCGGCATACCACAAAGGAGTTTTGCAAGCACCAGCTCATATTCTGGTATAAATTCATGGCCGGTGCCCAGGAAATGCAAGAGGTAGACCGACTTACTCCGAGTGTAATAGTCTTTGAATTGCTGGTCTTCCACCAGTTCCAGTTTTCGAAAAAAACGATGTAAAAACGGGTGAAGCAGTATGATTCCCGCATTTTTCAAAAATTGCGGGCTTTCCATTTCTTCATATTTCTGACCTTCATCCATTATTTCACTACTTTGAATTCCTTTCACCCCATCTTTCTCTCCCAATTTTTCCGTTTTATTATAAATCCGGAAATTGGCCATCGATTGATCTTCTCCACAATCTTCCTTCTCACCACTAGTTCGGTTTTCCTCCCATCGATCTTTTTCTCGATTTTTGTCCTTTGCCAGATCGCGTGATTCAGGAAGTTTCCCTCCATTTTCCCTTTCTGCCCCTTCTGACGATAAAAGTTGGTTTAGATGTGGGAAATTTTCACGTTCGGTAGACGTGAATGCTTCCAAATTCCGGAGGAAGTTCTTAGGCAACGATGTCAGAAATAATTGCTGTAAAGTAAAACTGTTCTTTTTATTGGTTTTATGAATAACTTCCTGGAATATCATATTCCAAAATCCAGTTTCCATCGCCCGGAAAGACGTCTTCAACGGCTCCAGGCGTTGGGAGTCCTGCGTGGTGTATGCATGAATTTCGTTAAGTAATCCAGGCAGATCTTTTTGTGAGTGCCCTGTATAAAGTTCCACAATAGATGTCAATTCATGTATCCGGTGCTGTAGTATAAGCCGGTACATCGCCTGCTTGTTTTTCATCAACGTATCTCGTAATGCTGACACCGCCCGTTGTTCCATGGCCAGCGTTTCCAAAACCTGTGTAATCCAATTTTTATCCGGCCTTAAGGCGTAGGAGGGCAAGACGCCCTTTTCCAACCAGTACAACCACAGTTGAAACATATACTGACGGGTAGAATGCACGGATTGTGGGTGTAATTGCTTCCCCAACTGGGTTGACGTATTGGGTTGAACGCGGGATCTGTACTGCCGCAATTCTGCTTCTACTAATCGCAGTATTTTTTCAACGACCAAATCGTCATTTATTAAATTTAGATCGATATCTCCCAGGTCTACTACTACTTTATCCAGTCTCAACACTTCGTCTTCCCCAGCAAAATGATCGAACAAATCGTTGAGTTTTGGAGCCAGTCTGTTCCACACCATTTCACTTAACCGCTGCTGCAGGACATAGGTGTCTGCCGAAGCACCCACTTCGACCTTCACTACCTGCTTTCCTATGAGGTGTTTATTGGCCATTTACTGTATTTAGTATTTTGTTAATTTGATTCAACGTTTTGGTGTAGGCCATCGAGTCAAGAGCAGATGGATTCCAGCTCTTTTTCAACTCCGTGCCACTCAATCCATTTTCGGCGAGAATATTTATACTCTCCTGAAGGATTTCAAGTTCTTTTTCCGGAATTCCATCATCGCATTCCAGTACCAATCCGGCGAACAGATGCACCGTCGCATTTTGAAGTAATCCGAGAAACATTTCTTTGTTGGCGGATTTATTTAAACTATACCGGTTGAAAAAATCGACTAACTTCACATACTCTGGTATCGCAGGCGTACTTTTAATAAAAGAAAGTGTACGCTTGAAGCTTTTGGTCTTCTTACGGTCTTCATCCACCAATTGATCGAGATTGGACTCGAATAAGTAATTCCGATCCTTGATTTGAGAGCGCAATACCTCATTATCTTCTCCTTTGGAATATAAAAGTAATACCACAGGATCTTCGGGTTCAGGCTTCGCTACTGACTCCAAATCCCCGGGTGGGCAATATCCCCAAAAAACCGTACCTGATGTTTCTGGAGGCAGACAGCACGGATCGATCTCTTCTTTCGAAACTCCACAATTACAATTACCTCCCACTCCGGGAATGGCAGGACATGCCGGTTCCGATTGCAAATCTTTGATGCAATCCACCATCAGACAATGGGGATGCCTTCCGTCCGGATTGCATAATGGTTCCTGGGGGTTCTGCAACCAGCCCAACCAATTTTTGAATTCACTTTCAAACTGGCACATATCCCGAGGGCTTAGCCACAAGATATTTAACCCTACCAGCGCCGGTATTTCTTTGTAAATCAACTGCTCAAAGACCTTTCTCGCATCCGTAGACCTGAATCCCTTTGCCCACGAAGGAAGAACCAGGGTGGCCCAGAAGGAATAAGGGTCGTTGCCCGGCAGGTACTGGATCACATCGGGATTGTCTTCTGCGCAGGGATCGTCCGGGGCTATATCCGGGTGCCAATTTATGGGGCAGCAGTAATCCGGACAGATGGGCAGCAGGCAATTGGATACGATACGATTGTCATTTCTATTCATAGATCTGCAATCTTCCAATGTTTTGGGCCGCAGTAGGATGTGTTCCAGCAGGTGCATACCCATGTTTTCCACGCATCCCCGGGTCAGAGTGATGGCATCCAGTACTTCCTGATAGCTGTCGTAACTTTGCGGATGGTAACCCAATTCTTTTCCTGGGTCCAGCATCTGAAAGGAGTAGGGCCCATAATCACTACGCTGGGTACATTCCAGAACATATGCTCCATTTTTAATGAGTCGGGAAAGATGTTGAAAAGCCTCCCACGCTTCTTCACAGCATTTAAAACAACGGCTGCTCAAAATAGGGAACTTTGTATCGCACGTATTATTTTCTTCCGCTGGTTCCTCTTCACATCCACAAGGTTGCAGGCCATTTGCTGAAATATCCTGATCGTGATCCGGCCAGTATATTCGGTAACACTGTGCGTCATTGTCCAGGTAAACAGGAAAATAATTAATCAGACGGATAAGTTTGCCTGGATCTTCTTCCAGTCGTTTTAGTAACTCATGCACCCACTTCTCGCCTTTGCATATTTTATTCAGGCACATTTTAAGGGAATCGGATAGTTCCTCTTCCGACAAAAGGGCCTGTGGACAGTCCCCCAGACACTTCCTTAATGCAAATACCAGATCGCACAGATCCCACTTTCCCTTTTCACCGGTACTAATCGGGGCCGATAGAAAGTTCATTTCTGTTTCTTCTTCGGATGGTATTTCCGCTGAGGCGGAAATAAAATTCAAATATCTACTCCAATCCAAATTCTTTAAAGCTTCCTCCCAATCTTTCATCGCCTGATGGGCTTCCTTCTCCGAATCATAGCTGCACGCATGCCGGGCCACAAAATAATCCGGTGCCACAACCTTGAAAGTCCATTTTCCATCTTTACAGACCGGTATATAATTTTTGGGATCGTCGCCTGCATACAAAAAACTACGAACGCCACCTGCTTTGCAGTCACCACACCCGTCTGTGATTATGGGATTGCCATTGGCATCCAGAGAAGCAAAAGCATCGTCCCAGGCTTCGGCTTCCGAAGGGTAATTGCACGAGCTTTCCACCCATACTTCGGTCAAGGTCAGATAATACCAACCCAAATCGCACATGACCCGGCAATTTTGTGAAATACCAGCCAGGACATAAAAGTGGTTATATGCCTTTATTACTTCCGCGTAGCTACTATAGCAACCGGTGCCCAGCCAGACCACGGAGCCGAAATCATCATACGGAACCTCCGGAGGTATCATGTCGCAACGGGCAGGTCCTAGACCATCTTCAGGGATCACTACTTTGAACTTATAGTGTCTTTTATCTTTTTTCTTTACTTCATAAATGGGAAACAAACGGGCCATCAGGGAATAGAATCCGATCACATCTTTTCCGGCTTCTGCAAGTTTACTGCTATTCCTGGAAGGAATCACGGCCAGGAAGGAAGCATCGTCACAGGCCTTGTCATCGTCCGGTTTATAAGTTTCTGTGAGGCTTATCTTACCTCCGGCACCATATTCTTCCGGATCTTTAGCCGCTAGCAGCAGCCCGTACCATTCCCGTACCCAGGCGTCTCGGGCTTCTTCTTTACTATCGTATCCCACATTACTTATTAGCCGGAATTCCAGGTCGTTCTTATCTTCAAAACAGAGTTGGTAATGGTATTTTTCCGGATCTTTGTCGGGGCAGATCACTATGTCTTTTGGCGGACAATACCTCATGTCTATCGATGGTACCCGATCGCAAATCAATTTACCGAATTCTCGGACATCTTCTATTTCGCGGCAACGATATGGGTTGATCGCCAATGGATCATCTTTTTTGAAAAATTTCCACTTAAACAAGGGGGTCCGATGCCCCTTCCTGTTTTTAGTAAAAAATGCCGGATTCAAATCCCCCCCGGCATCGTACATTTCCCGAAAGTAGCTTACTACAGGCTCCGTTAACTCTACCGGAGCCTGATGATGTTCTGTTTGAAATTGAATGGCAACGGGTTTTTCTGAGGATCCTTCGTATAGGGCATAATCAAAATCTTTATGATCAACTTTTTTAAATGAATACCGGTGTATCTTATTTACAAATTGGGAATAAGCGGTATTCGCCCGCTCCGGTGAAAAAAAATAGGAACCACTGATAAAGAGGGGTTGAAAATCTTCATCTTCAGTGGGAAGCCCGTATACAAATTTGTATTGTGAGGGCTGAGTATTCACTTCGAAATGATAAAGGTGGGCGCCAAAAACAGCTTCCCCCTTTTCCGCGGCCTCCTTCAATAAATTTTCTTTGAAATTGGCTCGTGCTTTGGGGTTGGAAGAAAATTCTTCGTCAGAACTAATAAGATCGCCCCATTCGCCTATTAGTTTCCAGGTGTATTTATTATGCTGTTTTTGGAGTGAAAATGGTGGTTTCTCTTTTTTGAAAAATCGCAGCGCAGAATTCAGTGCCCGATCGCGATCTTTACCGGTTTCGTAGCTGATTTTGTGGCGCAATAAAATCAGCTCAGGTTCCAAAAGTAAATTGAATCCAAACGAATTCTCCGCTTGATTGTATTCCTGATAGTTTGTTTTTGAAGTGCCCAATATATAGGCTTTTTGCATAGCTTCCATCACTGATTCTAGATCCGGATACAGATGATAGCTTTCGAGCGTCGGAAAACTGTTCTTAGCCGGAATTTGAAATCCAAAAGCCCGATCCAGTATTGAAAAATCAGGTTTGATTCTTCCTTCCGAAAAAGCCACCGTACTAACTGTAATAGCCGCTTCAGGGTCCAAAACCTCCAGGTTAATGACCTCGGAGACAGCAATCACTGCTTCTTCTCCATGTAAAATAATCCTGTAACTGGATTCTCCACTTTTTTCGACAGAGTAATTTTCTTCCGACCGGGCCCGGGCTTCGGCAAAATCCCATGAAATTTCTGCCTCCGAATTTGACCGAGATAGTCTTTTGCTGACGAGGATTACCTCTTCATTCACGCTTGCTTTCCAGGAAAACGCTTCAGGAAATTCGGAAATAGAATTACGGGTATCTGATGTTTCTGTCATGTCCTGCCAGGCGCCTTCTTTAGTGGCAAAGGAATCCTCGCTGAGGATTATTTCTTCAGAACCGGGAGGCTCATACTGCCATTTCCAGAATGGATGTTTGATGATCTCAACATCAAAAGGAGTGATGTCCAGGTAAAGTCCCTGACCAGATACAGGCCGCAAGTCATATCCCTTACCGGTATATTCTCCTGGCACTAAATTCTGCTCGTTAATATTCTCTATAAAATCTGTTTCTTCTTCCTCCGCAGCTTCGACAGAATCATAACGCGTGTTTTTACCGGTGGCTACGACTCCTCCGTTGATATCCAGTAATTGCTGCTGATGACGGTATTTTGCGATGATGATGTTTTCTTTTCGGGGTTGATCCGAAAAGAGCTGTACTGCCTTATTGCTGTTAAAGATGGTTGTTATCCTTTTTAACTCTTCAAATCCAGTAGGATTCTTTAGACTATTTAATACCCTGCCTGCAGCATAGCGTAAAGCTTGTTCGCTTTCATAACTTCTTTTTCCCTCGAGCAAAATATTGCCTTGCTCGTCCTTCAACTGAAGTTCATAACAGGGTGTGACCTCGATATTGCATAAATTTCGTCGATCATAATTTTCGATCCCAGCCAGCTTAGATAACCGCTTTTCAAAGCCCGATACATTGGCCGTGTTCCAAGACGGTTGCAAATAATCAAAAGCTTTCCCACGGTCCCTGCTTAATTCGGCATAATTGGCCAGGTAAGTAGATTGATCATCCAGTGTGATTTGTCGTAATTCTTCTGGTGCTATATTTTGCCGGTATTTCAGCAGGGTGTAATCGGTAAAATCCTCTCCAAATCGCGCCAGAAGATGGTCGAGCATTTTTTGACGTCGCTGCTCATATTCGACTCCCCCCTCCACGATTTTCCCGATAAGACTCAGATACGAAAGCGGGTTGTCTTTCAACCCAAAATAATGCCTGTCCGGATTAGAATTCTCAGACTTATCGGTACTCCGGGTATAGTTTTCGGCAAAGGACGCGATAAAAGCCACATCGCCAGCTTCATTGACTGCTTCTCCATACGCTTTATGCTTTTTGGAGCCTACCAATATAAGGTCCTTGGGCAGGCTGGGGTGCAATACGAAAAAATAGCCATATTTATCGCTATGAACGGTCACGTCATATTCGCCGTGGAAAAAACTTTCTTTAAGCTGATCGATATAGATTTCTCGAACCGTGGAGGAGGAAAAGATATACAGGTCAAGTCCGTCTTTCTGATCTCCGCAGTAATCTTTAATGCTTACCCCGGCCCGGCCATCGGTTTGTAGTAGCTCCAGCATTTTTTGCCAATTTTCATCATTGGCTATAGGACGAGCCAGTGCATTGTCGGTAGACATGTCGCTGTTTTTTTCATAGAATTTCAGTAATTTTTCCAAACCGGGTACCGTATCGGTTACTTTAGAAAAATAGGTTTTCTTTTCGCCAGAAGTGCGATCGTTCTCTGGCTTTAAGGAAAACAACGACCGGAAATTGGATAATTGGGCCGTGTAGTTGGCCAGCAGTTGATCATAAAACAACAAATATCCTTTAAGCTGAAAAGCCTGGGTTTTTCGGTCAAGACTAACATGGTCAGGCAAGCCATTTTCACCGATTCCATAGACCACAGGGAAATCGTTTTGAATGGAGTAATAGCGGGATAGATCTTCGTGGTACTTTCCTGAAGGAACGGATCCATTGAGCTTGTCCGGACTTAATAGAAACTTGTTATATAATGGTAACGTTGCGTGGATCTTATTTTTTTCAATATTTAGAAGACCATTCGCTCTGTAAAGGTCCACGCAGGTTTTATCTAAGGAAAATACGGGCACTTGGTCATCCCGTATTGATTGACCTTCTATCCAATCATAAGATGGTTTGTTGACCACCGTCCCTCCATCAATCCGGATGGACTTAATTTTCTGTACCCCATCAACGGATAAAATTACATTGTAAAAATCAGACAAATAGATGGCCTTGCGTCTCTTGATAGCTTCCAGTTCTTCGGTATCCACAAACCCAATACTTTCCTCCAAATATGGCCGGCCGGCAAAAATGTCGTCGATGGACTTTCCCTTATCCAGCATTTCCTCCAGCGTATGATATTTTATTTGAGGCTGAATAAAATCCCGGATGGCTATTATTATAGCTTTATAAATCCTGGACGGGTCAATTCCTGTACTAATCTCCACATTGGCGCATACTCCAAATTCGAGGGGTTCCAAAATAGTGATATCGACCAGGTCCTCGCAGAGATTTCGGTATTTTGACCACAGTTTTCTGACCCGCTTTTTTAGTTTTGCATCTTTTGCGCTTGCTTCTTTTTCAATAAATATTTTATATAAACCATTGAGGTGAAGTTGGCTGTAAAAAGGGTGGTTGCGGCCATCCCGGACTTCCCTTGGGTATTCTGTATTACATACCAGGCCGTTGTCCTTCTGAAGAACGGCCAGGTCAACTTCCTGCGTTACAGGTTCCAGCCAAACATTGGCCACCCCCGGGCATTCTAGCAAGAGCTTTCTGTAATCAAGAATGGTGACGGGGTTGATAGTAAGGATATCCAGTGGAGTGAGGAAATTGTCCTCTTTCTGGTTTTTGTTCATGGCAACCAGGTCTTCAAAAGGAAGATTGGTTTTGTAGCCGAGATCCATTAACGCATAGATGAGTACTTCCAGGATGGTGATGCCCGGGTCATGGACATTGTGGTCCGTCCATATTTTTCCGGCAAGCTGACCGATATGTGCCAGACCTTCTTTGCGAAGTTGGTCAAAGTTCAGATAATCCGGAAAAGCCGGATCATTCTGAAGGATCGTTGTGGCTATATTTTTACTAAAAATCCCTGCCATGGTTCTACCTCATTCATTTTTCTTTTAATCATTCTATGAGTACCTCTTGATTTCCTGCTTTTTGACATTCCTCTTTGTTGATTTTGACACAGACTTCTCCGCTGGTAAGAATGGATCGGGCCGTAAGTGGTTTGATAACGCTACCAGCCTGTTCGCACTCGCCGCTAAGCCGGATATCCAGTATGAAATCCACGTAGCCCCGACTTTCCACGTAGTCCACCAAATCAGAGAAGAATACTTCCTGTCCGAAGGCCAGTTTTTCTGATTCACCCATAAACCAGGGAGCCAGAAATTGGCTGATTTCCTCGCGGAGTTTTTGGGCATAGTAGTTTTGAGATTTCCCCCGGTAAAGCCTAACTTCAATGTCCACGTTAATGGGTTCGTAGCGGGGGTTCATCACTTTGACTCGTGCAAAGGGTGAGATTTTTCGTCTCAAATGATCACCGATTTTGTCCAACAGACTAACGGGGGCTTTTGGGGAGAGCTGGTTCCCGGCTTTTAATTTTGTGAGATCGGGAATCACGGCAATGATCAGGTACCCGGGTGCAATTTCCAGATCGCGCCGATAATCGCTGACTGGTAAACCCATGGTATGTGATATACACTTGACTTTATAGATCTCAGGAAAAGCCTCCAGTATGATCTTTTCATGGTCGGTGATCATAATTCCGCGCCCTTTGTGTCTTAAGTACTCGCTTGCACGTACATAGAAATGACCCGAAACTTCCGGAGGGTTCCCCCCAAAAGAATCATAGCGTTGTTCCACCTTTTTTACATTGAAATCGCTATTGACCTGCTTTGAAATACTTCCAGCCGGCAAAGGATGTTTCAGCCTGTCTTTATCGTTAAGTTTTTGAATCCGGGCGGATGCGAGCGCTGCTTGCGTATGTACGTCAATAGTTTCAGCGATCGCTTTGATGTTTGATGGAGACGAGACTTTCAACCAGTAGGTGTCATCGGGCATGATCGTGTGGCCTTTATTACTAATATCGCCGGGAATTGCGATGGTCACAATGCCCGAAACGGTGAGTCCATCAGTGTCATCGCTGATGATGTCGAAATTGGGTCGAAGCGGCTGCCAGTTGTTGTTGGTCAGGTAGTGCCAATTGATATCCGCTCGGTCCGTCTCCGAATCGGCTGAGGCTTCGGCCAGTTGGAAGAGCAGCGAGAGCGTACCCCCCGGAGTAATCTCTTTCAATCCTACAAGTAAACTGCCCCTGTCGGTGAAGTATGGGAATAGTGTTTGGCCTTTTTCTAGGTTTTCAAACCTGGAGGTGTTTTCAAATGGATAGAGATGAATGATATTAATATCCTCCATATTTGCCTTTGCGGAATAATCGAGAAATAAGTTCTTGATAATGGGAGTCCACGGTTCCTTCGGGATCAAGGCCTGGAATCCCTTTCCGTACAGAAAGTTGAAGATGCCCGTATCGTCCAAAAGATTGTGGAAATCTTCAAAAGCCTGTTCTACCTCTGCAATCAGGTCATCGATGCCGTCCGGATCCGTAAACTTGTCTTTGAGGTTCGTTAAAAAAACATTTAGATTGTCGATCGCAGTTTGTGCGCTGCCAGTGGCAATGTTATCGAGGGTAGTGATTATTTCGCCCTGTTTTGCGGGGAAAGATGCGGCAAAATCCAGGATAGCTCCCACCACATCATTAAAATATTGAGTCAGGTCACTGTCCAGGGTAGTCTTGGCCGATTCAATATCGGCCTTTATGGCAGCTACATCGCCTTTAAGAGCGACTTCATTATTTTCGATAAATGTAAAAACTTCTTTGACCACAGTGATCAAATCGGATGTAAGATCATTTACAGCTTCTATGATCTCGGCTTCATTCAAAAAATCCACGAATGGAGAAATGACAATTTTACTTGAATCATCCACATAAATAGCATCTGCAAGCTTTTTATTCTCGCCCGTGAATGC
Source organism: Membranihabitans marinus (assembly GCF_019802045.1). Taxonomy (GTDB): domain Bacteria; phylum Bacteroidota; class Bacteroidia; order Chitinophagales; family Saprospiraceae; genus Membranihabitans; species Membranihabitans marinus_A. The sequence continues at coordinate 155,260 of NZ_JAHVHU010000002.1, forward strand.
ATAGGCCAACATTTGTCTGGCCAAAACAAAAGCGTACTCCTTATGTAAAAAGTCCTGATCGGCTAAAGTAAATTTTAGAAAACCATTTTGTGAATTTTTAAAAAGATCAAGCGGTTGCTCGTAATCAATATATCGGTCAGTCAGATCATTGGTAAATTCCCATGCATATTTGGTCACGGCACAGTCCAAATCCTTGAAGTCCATATCGCCTGGATCGGGTTCACTGAACAATTTTATTTTATCGATATTTGTCCAGTTACCAAGGTCCAAAAGGTCGATCTTGACCTTGAAGTCACCTTCGAACAACCCAAAATGCTCTCCCGCCGGTGGATCGTTCACGTCAGGTTTATGTTTTAAATATGCCTTGTAATGATCGTGGAAGTCATGGGGCTTTTCTTTCCATTCCATATTCACACGAATGGCTTCCCATTTTTTATAGAGAACTTCCTTGCTGCCGATGTAAAAACTTGGGCCTAAGAAAAGTTCGGGATTTGCGTTGGGGTCTGCAGGGGGTCCCAGGTCAACCTGGTTCATGGGATCAAAGCCTGGTACTTCGGGCCGAATGCCAAATGGATAAATTTGGCTGTTAATATCCAGCGTTCCTGCATCATTTTGGACGATTAGGTTTTTGACTCCGCATACATCCACATCAATCCTGGCATTCGTGATCTGTAATTTTCGCAAGAAGTGGTACGGAGAAATAAATATATCCCCGGAAGGCTCTGGTTTATGTTTCAAGCAGCATTTTTCTTCGTCCCTATCACCGGCAGGGCAGGAGACTTTTAGATTTTCGTTGAGTTCGATTTTTACCGCCGGGATGGTGTCTTTTAAATCGAGTTTTTCTTTTAAATTCTCTTCATTATAGGATACCACCGCCGGAACATCGGCAGCGAGTTGGAATATTATTTCAATTTGGATGTCGGCACCCGTTGGCGGGTCTTTTAAAATCTTAATTTTAGGACGAACCATAATCCATCCTTTTTCCCCGCTCAAAGAGACCTTGAACAAGGGCTGATCTTTGTTTTTTATGGCAAAATCCAATGTGTCCAAACATTCTTTCAGCTGTTCTTTATCGTTTTCGGAAAAGATGGGTTCGCAGCTTACAAAGTCTCGGACCTTGAAAAAATCATCCAATTCCTGTTCTTTTACTTCAACAGGATTCTCTCTAGCCAATAACTGCCGAATATAATTTTTGGCAGATAATGACAATTTTTTGTCTGCAGCCAGGCTTTCGTCACATTCAATCAATAGGAATTCGCTGAACAAATACAATTTTTCCGTTCCTGGTACATTTAATTTGTCTTCTATACGATCTTTCAGTTCATCTTTTTCGGTCGGACTTAGGGGTGGGGTTTGCTCATGGAGGTTGCAATCTAGGGTGATGGTCACATCCCGCCTCCCTTCCTGCAGAAGCAGGACCGGGGAAGAAAGTACAAACCCCAATCGGGCCGGGGGATGTTCTTCCGGTAGTACGTGCCCTTCCCGGATCAGTTTGCTGTACTTTCCGCCCAAAGTGGCCCAACTGGCGCCGTCCTCCTTGAATTTTTCTCCTTTTCCATCCCTCGAATTCGCCACAGGTGCGATGTAGGCGCCTTCAATGTACTGGTTGCTATTGTGGTCCTTTGTGGGATGTAAAGAAAAGCTGCGAAGACCGGCTATTTTTGCTTTATCGATGACCAGCTCCTGGTCAAGGCCAAAAACGATGTCTTGCTTGTTGCTGTCTTTGCCGTCCTTTAGTAACAAGTCTTCCGGAAGCAGATAACCATCCGTGAGATGTTTGGCTGGTTCGAAAACGAGATGTGCTTTATCAGGAACGGCTGCTGCAGGTTTTAATTGAAGCACCCTCTTGAAGAAAAAATCCAGATGCTTTTTACTCAGGCTATTGATGTCCTTCTGCAGGTGTTCATAAAGCTTCAGAAAACCGAACAACAAAGCCAGATGCGGTTCATGTTTTTGTTGCAGAGAAGCTTCCAAAGGAACCAGGCTTTCATGGATATAATTGGGCGAAGTTTCAATAATCTCTTCGAGGCTGGACATAAACCGATCAAAAATCTCACCAGCCATTTCACCCGCCAGAAGATACGCTTCGTTCTTTCCTTTTTTCACTTTCTGAATACACGGTTCCAATGCATAAATTTTCTTTGCCGATAACTGCCATGGCGGCTGCAAAAAACGTTTGAAGTTTTTTCCGGTAATACACAAAAAAGTCCTACTTGCATTGTAAAGAGCGATAAAATCAATCAGCGGTGCTTGATAGGAGGATTTTATCATGGCCAGCAGTTGGGTGCTGAAGCTATTGTTCGCCTGCTCTACGGCCGCGAACAGGTTGGCAACCGGAAGAAAGACTTCATGGTAGATAAAGTTCAACAATGCCTCCAGACTAAGCGGAGATGGATTTTTCCGGAGTGCCTGGTATAGTAACGAAAACCGATTTTGTAAATCTTCCGGAGATGTCTTGCTGAAATTGGCCAATCGGAATGGCAGACTGTTTTCAAAAAAATCGGTCCAGTTGGAGACCTCTTGATATTCTTTGTTGTCCGGACCTGTTTTTACATCAAAAAAGTTGACCAGTTTGGCGTATTGGCTGATGAAATATAGCCGGTCCGCCAGGGTCTTGGTATCGATCGGAGCATATTGCCACGACAAAGCCTCTTTCCGACGGTTGCCCTGACTGGAGCCGGTCCGTTTTTTTAAAGGATGCGCTATGTTGGTCGGCTTTTTCATTACTTCGTTGTTGGATTAAGGTGCCTGTGCTGCCTCCCTTAGATAAAAGTCATAGACATAATTAAATCGGGTATTCGTACTTTCAATCCGGTAGGTCACATTTATCTTAATAAGGCCTTCAAAGATCTCAATGGAGTCTGCTTCGGTCACCTCCACATTCTCGAGACGTATCCGAGGCTCGTAATACAAAATGGCGCGTTCTACCAGATCTTTGAGAAAGCCGAGAAAAGAATTGTCAATGCTTTCAAACTGATAATCCTTCAGGTTGCATCCATAATCGGGTTGCATGACCCGTTCTCCCAGGCTGGTCGACAGCAGTATCTCCAGGCTCTGGGCAATATCAATCTCAGCACTTACCAGTCGAACCGACTTGCTGCCCTTGTCAAATACGGGTGGAAAAGACCACCCTGTTCCTAAAAATGCTTTGTCATTCATGGTCGTTTTTTAGTTAAAAAAGGATTTAACTCTTTTTTCCTCCGGTGGAATCCACCTTGCCGCCGGGTTATCCCTGCTTGAAATCACTAAACTTAGCTTGGCAATCCTCCCCGAGCTTCATCTTTCCCACAGGTTTCCCGATCTGTTTAATACTTCATCGTGATGTTCCAAAATGTTTTGGTGACCACTTATGAATCCCTTAATACATTCATCATTCATAATTTCATCAATCATCGCTCTCAATTCATAACAAAAAAATAATACTTGCCTCAACCGCCAATCATCACCGTTGGAAAACCTTGCACGATCACCCCGCCATGGGCAGTCAGATCGCCCATTCTGGCGGCAGGCATACCGCCTATAAATACCGTGGACGAGGCTTTAACAATGGTGTCGGGAGGGCCTGCACATACACACATATCACCCATCACGGCTGCGGGTATACCCCCGATAAGAACTGTACTCACCCCGGGTCCGGTTATGGGACCTCCAACGTGAGGCGACGGTCCATTGAACATAGGGCAGGTGTGCATATCTGTTAATCTTGCGGCTGGTGGCATGTTTTTGTTTTTAAGTTATTCTCTTTTTTCTCTACATCATATTCTCCTTTGAGCTTTCCCCTTCCCCCCTTTGAGCTTCTTTGCTTTCAGCTTTCAGCTTGAGCCTTTGAACTTCTTTGCTTTCAGCTTGAGGCTTTGGAACTTCTTTGCTTTGAGCTTTCACCATGCCCCTTTTCCTCTAATCAGTTTATATTCACGATTGATCCTTTTACTTCGGTAATACCATCGGCTGTCAGTTTTGTGGTGGCACCTTTCACTTCCATGGAAGATTGGGCAGAAATACTCATCTGAGCCGCGGTAATGCTGAGTGCCGCACCGGCCTCAATGTCGATTTTACCAGTAGCCTTTATCTTAATATCGGTCGCACTTTCCATTTCAATGCCACTGCTATCCAGTTTTGTGACGTTTCCGTTTTGGTCTTCCACGGTGATCGAAGAATCGGCTTCATCCAGTTTTATACTGTTCCCGGCTGGAGTGTCGATAGTAATGGTTTTGGTGTCATCGTTGAAGTGCAGTCTCATCCCGCATCGGGTAACAAAACCTTTCTCATTATTGGTATCCTCTGCGGTAATCGGGGCCGGTTTAGCACTGCTGTTCAACATACCCAATATTACTGCGTCGCGTGGATCATCATTTAAAAATCCCACGATCACTTCATCTTCCAGTTCGGGTAGGAAGAAGGAGCCCCGGTTTTCTCCGGCGTCCAGGGTGGCCACTCTGGCCCAAATCCCGGGTGCTGCGTTGTCGATAATGGGTAGGCGCACAAGAATTCTGTTTTCTCCTTCCGGGTCGTTTTCCAGTTGGACTACTTTTCCGATCTGCAATCCTTTGATGAGTGGAAGGAGGCCACCTGCCCCCAAATCGTTGATGTCCATATATTCCCTGGCATAGCAAGTCGGTTTTAGCCCAAACTGTGCCTGGGTGTACCAAGAGCCGTTGTAGATATCCTGGCGAACGGCGGATACAAATGCTTTACCTGTAAATCGGGCCCCCATGCCCTGAAGTTCGATCAATTGTCCGGGCTTCAGCTCACCAAAACCGATAAATTTTGCCCGGCCCTGGATCTTGGAAAGCCTGCTGCGCTGTAGAAAGGATTTCGTCCATGCCTGTAGTTCTTCTCCAATGGCTTGTCCCGTATGCCTTAATTCGAATTGCTCCGGACCAATGGCAGAAGCAAGTTCTTCACCTGGCACATTTCCAGGTTCGTTAATATCAATACTGTCTGTGCTATCCTCAAACAAACTTTGTCCCGCATAATCCCAGGATTTAGCTTCTACCGAAGCCCATTGATGACTGGCATCCATTTCGGCTTCAAAATCAATCAAAGTAGAGCCGAACAGCACAGCGAGTGCTGCATCCGCACTGGTGTCCGGTGCGTTCACCTGAACGGTGCCATCATCTACTGTGACCAGCTTTCCATTGCTTTCAGCACGCATCATCATAAAATCCCAATCTGTGCAATGGTGCTGCACCATTTCGTCGTGGGTATAGGAGGTAGCTTCCACATCCGGGGTCAGGGCCGGATAGCGAGTGATCAGCTCTTCCGTGATTTCGCTGTCCGTGCTATTCTCAAAATAGCGGCTGTGCCGGCCGATCGTCATTCTTACAGCCTCATCTTTGCAATCCAGGATAAGTTCGGTTTCCCCGTTCTCTTTCGCTCTGATGCCATGCTTGACGATCACGCCCTTAAACATTTGCTGATTTTCGCTATCTCGGCCCAGCTTGATGTTAATGGATTTTCCGGGAATGAAATTTTCATTTTCACTGATAGGGAAGGTCTCTTCGGAAGCATCACCATCTTTGAAAATAATTCTGGCGACGGGAATTTTGTTCACTTCCTTTACGATGGATATGGACATGACCTGATAACCAGGGTCGATTTCCTGCCCATCGATCAGAATGTCAAAGGTAGCTACATTGTAGGTCGCTTTTACCGGTATTTCCCGCTCTTTCATGCCGTGCTCGTTTTGTCCAAGGGTGGAAAAATTAACTCATCGCCGGGTGTTATCTCCCGAAAGGTACTTAGTCCGTTGGCTTTGGCGACCTGTAATACATATTGGGATTTATTGTAAATTTTATGGGTCATCAAATCCAAACGGTCACCGGCTTTAACCATTCTGACATGGGTCAGGTCTGGTGATCTTTTACGTTCCCGGGCGACGCGTTCCTTTTGTGCGACATAATTTAAAAAAGTCGTGCTGGCTTTTACTCTGAGTGGATCACCATTGGGTTTGAAAAGAGTGTAATTCAGGTCAAGGTTGGAAAGAATGCAAGGAAACATAAAGCTACCCCATTGTACCTGCAGGAAATGCGGTCGATGGATTTCTCCGTCCATATTGTAAACGGTATTCATGAAGATATCCAGCTGTGCTTTTACCGAAGGATCGTCTCCGTTGTATTTGTAGCCTTCGATGACCCGGGTGCCATCAAATACAAAATCGAGCTTTAGTTCTTCTGGTTTCGTGCCCTTGTAATCGGGGTTAGTGCCCTGGTTTCCCTGGCCTTGTTGTTCATTGAGCTCCACTTTGAAGTTCTGGGTAAAGCTTTCCGGATTTACAGGCAGAGATATGGGATTGGGCGTTAGCTCTGATTTTTGTCTGAACTCCTCGTCGTCATAAGCGTGAATTAACACTTTTTCCAGTTTTCCATTGTCCGCCATTATCGATGTTGTTTTTGTTCTAAAATGCGGAATACCCGGTCCACGATCTCATTGATCAGTGGTTCTGCAACTTCCGGGGAACTACCGCTGTCGGACGTCCGGGTATCCTTATTGTTTACCGTTGCTTTGATCACCAGTTCTCTTATTTCTATAGGCATTGTTTAGTTTTTTGTCAGGCTACAGCCACGAGTTTAAAATAATTGTAATTGAGCTCCAGGGTCTCAATGAGAACTTCGCCTCGCTCGGCATTGAGTTCGGCCACCTTCCAGCTCAGGGGCCACACGTGCGATAGTTCCCATTGCATGAGTACATTATGTGCCTCGTTTAGGAGCTCGACATTGACCTTGGCAATGGGCGATATTTCCAGATTTTGGAATGCCTCCTGGAGCCATTGGGTCAAGCTCGATTCGTTTGGCGTGAGCATCCCGCGCTTTAAGGTCAGGGACATGTATTTGCTTCTCGTGGGTACCCCATGCTCAAACCGGTTCTCTCCACCTTCTTTGATGCTTTCCTTTTCAAGCTGTACATCAAGTCCGGTCACCGACTGGAATTTTATGTCGGCTTCTTTGTCTTCGGGTAGGTTCAGGAACTTTACCCTAAAATGAAATCCCACCATTTGATAACCGGTTGCCATCTTGTGTTGGGTTTATTTTGCTTCCAAAATAGTCAGGCCTTCATGCACCAGTTCCATGGTTTCTATCGCCACCTCATTGGCATCGGCTTTGAGGTCTGTGGATTGGACCTTGCTGGGCCACGCGTTTTCAAGAACCCAGGTAATTATAGGTTCGTGGTTTTCATCCAACAGTTTGATGGAAACTGCGCGACGGTATTTGGAACCCGTATCGTTGTCCTCCTGAAAGAAATAGGTCTTTTGCCATTCGGTGAACATGTCAAAGTCCCCCTGGAAAGTACCTCTCTTCAAGGTGACGTTGCTGAATTTGGTAAGCCCGGGCTGTTTCGTTTTATTGTATTTTTTACTATTTCCCTCCCGGTATTCAATGACTTCAGTCTCGAAATCGAGCCCGCTTACTTCGGTAAAACCAATTCTGAAGTCAGTTCCCCATTCTACTCTAAAATGAAACTTGGGTACTGGATAATCGCCTATTGCTGCCATCTTTTTTATTATTTTAATTTATTGTTATTATTTTCCGCTTTCCGCAGCTTCTGCCGCCCGTATTGCCTCAGTGAGACTGGTCTTGTGCGATAGTTTGTTGTCGCTATTTTTCTTGTGGCTAATCCATTTTTCCTTCAATGTCCGGGTTTTTTCTTTTGCTGTTTCATAAGCTTCTGCAACCTCATTGAAATAGGTGTTCTCTTGGCCTATCCTGAACTTTGGTTTCGGTTTGACTTTTTCCGGGTCGCAGGGGAATTCTGGGTCATAATCGTTTCCTTCCTCCTGCTGTCCCCCGGTACCGCATTGCTCTTCTTCAGGCAAACCCAATTCAAAATCGTCAATAATCCCGATGATTTTTTGCTTAAGACCAGAATTTTCATCACAAAAGAAATGGTCCAAAAGGATAGTGCATTTCAGTGTCTCCAACAGCTTGTCCAGTATAGCAGTTTGCAATTCGCACACGATCATTATTTTTGCCTCATAGTTTTCGATGCATTTGATCGCTTCTGCTTTGTCTTCGTCGCTGGCATTGGAGCATTCCACTTCCTTTTTGAAGGCGATAATCTTATCCTTCAGGCCAGTCTGATCCTCATCATAGGAGTAGAAAGCGTCAAAAATCCGTTTAACCAGGCAGATGATTTTCTCCAAAGCTTCTACCGTACAATGTGAATTTTTACACAATAGATTGATCCGGTCAGCTAAAAATTGTAAGACATTCACTACTTCGTCGGCTTTACCATCGGTGGTTTTTACCAGTTCGTGCCACCTGTGTAGCTTAGTTTCCCAGATTAGAGAATTGGTGTAGGCATCGTGATAGCTGTTTGTTTCGGCCAGCATTTCATTGTATTCATTGCTGACATGTTCCAATTCTTGCTTCCATTTGCCCAGACAATCTTTTGGTTGGTTGTCAACGCCTGAACCGTTTTCACAGCAGGCACGATCTATCATAAATTTTGTCATAACTTTTTGTTTTTATTTTTCGAAACCCGTTTAATACTGATCTTGACCCATGCTACCGGCCATATCAGGTTTCCGATCTCTATTACTTCCGTTCCTGTCAAAGCAATTTTTGATCTCTTTACACAAGTCCAGGCATTCTCCATCGCAATCGCTTTCACAGATGAATTCGATAATTTCCGTCATCGCATTGGCCATACTATCCTGTACTTGTTTATCACAATTTATCTGTGCAAGTTCCTCGATGATTTTATTCAATTTTGCCCTGAAGTCGATGACTTCTTCACCTGTTGTTTTTACACTGGCCTCAATAGATGACTTGAAGGTGTTGATCTTCTCCACGAAGTCTGCGACAAATTGCTTGAGTCCTTCTGTGTTGGTAAAGGTTTGAATACCAGCCAGAGTCACCATGGAATCAAAGGCATTTTGTCCTTTTTCGTCCAGGGTTTTGGTGATGCTCAAAATGTCTTTCATACCATCCTCTATTTTGTCCGTGTTGTCTCCTTTGGAAGATTTTCCTTTTTTTGGCAAGAGCTTGTTCTTTACACAGTTGGACATCGAGCAGGCTTCATTGTGGGCTTCTTCTATTTGGATACGCAATTCATTGATCTGACTTGAAGACTCTTTAATCAACTTTTCGATTTCACCATCTTTTTTGATGTAGTCATCTACCTTTTGCTGGACGATAGTGGCCTTTTTGTAATTGCTAAGCGTGATGCAAGTATAAATGTCCTGGTAGAAATCATTGGATTGCTCCGCCTTGTCCAGGCAGCATATCTTATAGGCACGAACCGTCTCTTTGGCCTTTTGCTGTGTTAGAAGTGCTTTGGTCAGACTACGGGCGGTCTCTTTTTCATTTCTTAGTACTTTAAGTTTTCCACAAATAACCGATTCGGGACCCTGCGTGTTTTTTTTGTCGTTGTTTTTATTATTTGCCATATCACTGAATTTTTAAATTATGCATGACCTTCCGGTATTATTCAGACAACATTTTATGACTGAATTTCAATATGATAAATTCGGCAGGTCGTACGACGGCCATCCCAATTTCGACGATCATTCTGCCCTCCCAGATATCTACTTCGCTCATGGTTTCGTTCAACCCAACCTTGACATAAAAAGCCTGCTCAGGCGTGGTTCCCATGAGGGCACCTACCTTCCATTGCTGTATTAAAAAGTTGTCGATCATAGCTTTTACACGAGACCATGTGTTGCGGTCGTTGGGTTCGAAAACAAACTGGATGGTAGCTTTTTTGACCGATTCTTCCACCATATTAAAAAATCGTCTGACTGGTATGTATCGCCATTCATTGCTGTTGCCGGCCAGGGTGCGTGCACCCCAGATTAGGGCATTGCCCCGACCTACAAAGGATCGGATTACATTGACGGATTTACCAAAATTTACATCTACATTGAGGTTCTCTTGTTGTTCATCGGTGATTTTGATGACGGGCTGGATTACATAATCCATGTTCACATTAGCTGGGGCTTTCCATACCCCTCTCGAATCATCCACACGGGCATACACCCCTACGACACCCGGAGAAGGAGGCATTTCTAGTGGAAAGTTCCGGATGGCTTGCTGAGCCTGGAAATAGAGCGCATTGTTTTTGCCTTTTAACTCCGTGAGTGTTCCTGTCAGAGAATCATCGCCACCCTGGTGTTCAATGTTCACATTGCTGTCTCCAGTGCCTTCGCCCCCGTAGTAGTAGTCGAGTATGGTTTCCAAATTGGGAAAATAGGTCGCTCCATATTTGACGATTCTTTCTTCTGATTTGGTCTTGTTTCGCATGGTACCTACATTGGCTATTAAGTCGGGTTGATCGGGGTCGAGCCAGATGTCCATCACTGCGAACCGATCTTTGAGCTTGACACACATGTCCATGGTTTCTCCGAATAAATTGTAAAAATCATCTTCCGTGTCCAGACCTTGTGCATCTGGATAAACGTACAAGGTGATTTCATCCACCTTTTCGGTACTGTCCAGCCCTGCTTTCAGTGCGTTGAATCCGGGCTGGGGCTGGGAATAATCACCCACAGATACGATCCAGCAGGGACCGCCTCCATTGACGAAATACATTTGCAGTGCATAGTGCATTTTATATTTGGATGGGTTATTGATGCTGGCCAATACGGACTCGGGATTGGCAGCATCTCCTGAAATGGTGACCACCAGCCCGGTTTCAGGGTTGGGCTTCCCAAAAAATCGTTCATATTCCAGCATTGAAGTTATCCGCTTGGGTTCATTCGTCAAGTCGTTTCCCCTGTGGTCCACCGCTCTATCGGTATAGCCAATAAAAGCGGGTATGGCGGTTTCCACCTGAGCGATGGATGGTGGGAGTTTAGGGATTTCCTCAATATAAACCCCTGGTGTTTTGTAGTTCATGGTAATTTTGTTTTTAGATGATCAGCGATCTTAGTTTTTTAACAATCCATTGGATTGATTAATATATATATCGGAGTAAATTTTGTCCTGTTCGATCCGTATATTTGGTGCTTTGGGATGGGGCAATAACAAAGTGGATCCATTTTGAAAAGGGACCAGCGTGGCCGTGAGTCCTTTCGGTTGTTTGGCAATGAGCAGGTGGCTAGTCGGGTTGTCCAGGTGACCACTGGTGGCCGCAATTTCATCATTTGTGAAAGGGCTATCCTTATGGTATCTCCAGTAGGATGTTCTATTGCCCAGCCGGATTTCAAATACGGGATGCGGTACTTTTTGCCCGGTGTTATCTATTTTCGCCTTTAGAAATCCCTGATCGTTCAACAGACTAAACGGACTGTTTTCTTCATCGAACCGGAGGTCAATGACCCCAAAGTGGTCCCGATTGTACAGTTTGTCGTTCAAATGGAGCTGATGGACAATTTGCTGTGCGCTGTTTGTTTTTATTTTTACAAGATATATCCCGGATTCTATGGGAACCGGGTTGCTGTCTGCCACATCAATTTTGGAGAAATCCAGCAAAATACTGTTGATCGGCCCGGTGCTGGTTTTTATAATTTTTTTGATCTCATTGTTACCGGTATCTTCTAATACGGCTTCTACCTTTGTCACCAACTGATTCTTACTGAGCCGGTATTGGAATTTGTGAGGCAAAAGCATATGGTCAGCATGCGTTACAAACCTCCTATCCTCTATATTCTTCCAATTGGGAAGGTCGCTTCCATTGGTTTGTCGGATAGCTTGCTTGAAAGTACTACCAAAATTGAGCAGGGAACCCATTTCATAGATTTCACCGTTCTGAGGGGCAAGGGCTTTTTGACTCAGAGGTAAAGTAGTATGCGGTGGTCCGGTATTTTCATCAAATTCTTGACGTCCTTTATTGGTGAAATAATAGGTAGCAGGGAAAGGGGGATTTAACCTGACGTTGGTCAAACTTTTAAAATAAGGTAATTTTGATTTTAAGGAAAATGACAAGGCCACCTTACGGGGAATATCATAAACAGGCTTGTACCTCGTTTCCCCGGCCTGGTCTGTTACATCCACTTCGGTTCCCAGTATAAAGCCCAACGGGGTTCTGGCAAAAAGAATTTTATTTTCACTGAGAATGGTCTTGTCAACTGGAGCTATGTCAAATATTTGATGTCTTGAATACAAGGACCGACTTGTTTTTTGTTCGAGAAGGTTTTGTTTTTCTGATTTGTTCAATTCAAAAAAAGAAGTCCCGTCGGCCATCGTTAAAAAATAGTCGTGAAGTATTTGCACTTCTGCCAGTCGTTTAAAAATAGTCCTTCCCATGGTTAACTGTCGTTGGTGATTGCTTCGCGGGTATAGATCTCTTCGATCGGAGGAGCTTTGATCGAGGATCCTTCTCTTATCCTGACCAGACGTACCTTGTACATGGCAAATGGAACCTGTTTTCCACCCAAAGACCCCCACAAGTGATTGATTTGTTCGAAGGTCAGGGTGTATAGTTCTACATTCAGCTTTAGCTGATCCTTTATTTCAGGGCTGATATTCAGGTCGCTGGAAATACTTGTGAATGGAGAGTTTTTTACCGTAAACTGCCTTTTGGCTTGAAAAAACTGAATCACAAGAGACAGCCGATCCAACGCGAATTCGTAGGCATCCTGCAAGTCTTGACCCAGCGTGGTACAAATGAGTATATATAAATTCAATGAAACTGGAGGTTCGGCGTATTTGATTCCGCTGAAGGTACTTGATACGTGATTGGTGTTCTTTAGTGTGCTTTCTTCTTCTGTATTGACCAAAGTTATCACTATCTTATTACTAAGATTACCTTGCGCGTCTCCGTCCAGTGCTGCAATATTGTGCAAGATGATGTCATCACCCCCAATGGAATCAGCAGGTCGCTTGTTCTGAAAAACATAGTTACTCAGTTCATCCCTCAATAATTTTAATGCAAGGCCGATCATGATTTCGGTGATTTATCATATTCAATTTTCGGGAAATAGTTTCCCTTTGAGTTTTAAAACATGTGAAATCAAATCATGCCAGATTCTTTTTAGGGTTAGTAAAAAGAAAAGATTGTCCACGTGAATAGAGCAAAAGAAATTGGGGTTGGTTTCTCGGATTTGGGTGTTCGAGCCCCATTGGTAATAGTGGATGTGATGGTGAATATAACAATAAAAAGTTAATCCACAAAATAAGTTGCGTATATTTTTGGAACGTATTGCTAAAATTTTACAAAATTAGTTAATTGCAATAGGAATGTTGTCGTGAAGTGGCATGGCCTTTTCTTCGTAAAATAACTTTTAACACCGTAATTACGCCGTGAGTTTCCAGCTAGAATTTGCCTTACACCCGTTGATCATCATTTTCTTTTTCGTCTTCATTCTCTTCCTCATTTTTATCTTCCGTTTCCTGCTTCAAATGAGAAAAATCCCGGTCGGGGCTGATGGGGGTAATCTGAATTCCTTTTTGATCATTTGTGTCGGCCATGATTTTATTCCGAAACCGGATATCAAACTGCTCATAGGCCACTTCGATATCATTGATCCTGCACAAATTGATCAGTTCCCACCGGATCTCCGATTTCATAGACCGAATGCTCATGATGCGCGTGGTCCAAAAGTACAATCTGATATTGAATGTGGATGCAGAGATGGAATTGAACAGCACCTGAGGCTGCGGATAGGGGAGAACATCTTCATGTTGAGAAACCACTTCAAACATCAACTTTTCCAGCAATTTTAAATCCGTATCATAAGCGACACCCAGTTCAATGTGAAACCGGGACTTATTGTCCATATGGGACAGATTGGTGATGGTTCCGTTGACGATCACAGAGTTGGGGATGATTTTCATGATGTTGTCCCGATCTCTTAGTATAGAAGTTCTGAGGCCTATTTTTTCAACTTCCCCATATTCTTCATCTTCGACTTCGAGTATGTTTCCAACCTCCACAGACCGTTCAAAAAGAAGGATAATACCGCTGAAAAAATCATTGAAAGTCTGCTGCAGCCCGATTCCAATCCCGACCAAAAGGGCTGCAAATCCACCAAAGATGATCGTCATATTATACCCCAGACTTCGAAAGGCAAACAAGACGGCCACGATATATATGAAATAAGATAAGAGTTGATTAAAGGAATACTGCCGACCCGGATCGACGGCTTTGTTCCGGTAAACGCCGCGAAGGAATATATTGATCAGTACAGAAATGACCAATCTCGCCAGCAGGATAATGACCATGATCTGTACAAGATCGCTGAGGTTTAACGAGAAACCCGGTTTGTCTTCGGTCCCGGAATCGGGTATAATGGTGGTATCCAGATTGAAAATATTCAATAAAAGCATGATAGCTACACCATAAACCGTGTATTGGATCGTCAGATTGGTCTTGCGTTTTACCTCCTCTTCCGTGATCTGTCGGCGTCCTCCAATCCTGTTTTTTTTCCTGGCTTTAATATTGTTCTCCAAAAGCCGGGTTAACAATAGGTCGAGAAGCCGGGCCATTTGGATAATGATCAAACCTAGAATAATAGAACCAACTTTAAATACCCGAAATCCCTCTTTCGTAATGTCCCAGGTGAGGTCGAATTCTGTAACAGCCCAACTTAAAATGGAAAATTCGTGGAGTTCCAGGCCATAAACGATAATAAAAAGACTGCTGAATATCCAAAAGTACTTCAGAATGATACCGAGTTTCTTCTCATACATATCTCCTTTGTCCACTCGGAGTAACTTTGCTCCAGTCCGTCGGACAAACCGGTACATGAAATACAAGAGAATGGCCACGAGAATGGCTAAAACCATTCGGGCGACTGGGATGGCATAGGCTTCCGTGATGTGGATTTCTATATCAAACAACTTGTTGATCATGACAGTGGGACGTAAATTAGGAATTTTTCATCGAACTCTTCTTCATTAAAATATTGATTGATCGATTCTTTCTCTGTATAGGTGCCCTTGGGCAGTGATTTGATTTCTTTGTCTACAGCTCCGCCTTTTAGTGTGATGAGTCCATTGGGAACCGCATTTCTTTCTTTTTTGGAAACCAATGGACGACTCCATTCTACCAGTTGGTCCAACGGAGCGACGGCGCGTGATAATACAAAGTCGTATTTATCTTTGGTCTCTTCGGCCCGCGCTTGCCTGGCATAAACATTCTGAAGTCCCAATGCATCTGCGACCTCTTGGACCACCATGATTTTTTTTCGGGTTCCATCGATGAGGTGAAAGTCGACATCCGGGTAGAAAATGGCCATAGGGATCCCTGGAAATCCACCGCCTGTGCCCAGATCCAGGATCCGACTTCCATTGGTGAAAGTTGTAAAGGCTGCGATGGACAAAGAATGAAGCACATGCCGGGTGTACAGATTGTCGATGTCTTTGCGGGAAATGACATTGATTTTACTGTTCCAGTCTTTGTACAAATTTTCCATTTTAGCAAATTGCTCCATTTGCTCGTCCGTGAAATCTGCGAAATATTTTGTGATAACTTCTAATCCCATTGTTGCTTGGTTATGATAAAAATATAAGGGGCTACCCATATCAGATACAAAACGTGTGCCCATTCGTACAGGTACATTTTCCAAAAATCGGATGGGGTGTCAAGTTTTTTATAAAGTTTGCGCATCGACCCAAAGGTGGCTACTGTTTTCAGTCCCACAAATATTAAAAATAGATCAATCCGCACAAATAAAAGATAGACTAATAGAATTTTTTCTACGATCATGGCCAGTAAAAATAGGGCTAGTCGAAGTTTCGATGCCCATGAGTAGTGCTTCCCACCGCTTTTGTGACGTGTTTTTTGACGGTACCAGGACTTCCAGTGAGCAGGTGGAGCGGAGTACACAAAGCTGTTCCGATCATGGCAGATATAAACCGGGTGTCGTTGGGCTGCTTCATTTACGAAGAGGTCGTCATCGCCGGTGGGGATGTGCTGGTGAGACGCAAAGGTGACGTCGGTATAAATGGATTTGTGGTAAGCCATATTGCGTCCCACACCCATGTAAGCATGTCCAGCACGAGCCCAACCCAGATATTGGAAGGCAGTAAGCAGGGTTTCCTGTTGAATGATAAAATTCAGAATCCCGGGCGCACGGGTGTACGGAGAGAAACCCAGTACTATGGCTGGCTGTTCGGGGATATGGGCTGCCATTGTTTTTAGCCAGGCCGGGCCGGGACGACAGTCGATATCTGTGAGGATTACCCAATCCCCTGTAGCAGCTTTGATCCCGGTGGCCAGGGCGCCTTTTTTTCCGGGTAATGTCTTCACATGCTCTACATACCGAATGTGGTTTTTGCTGTGGATAGGGTGCTCCATGATTGCTGGGTCCACCGGTACCGGTCCGTCATTCACCAGAATAACCTCAAAATTTGGATACATCTGTTGTTTCAGACCATCCAATACCTTTGGCGTCTCATCCCATGTTTTATGAAAACAAATCACCACCGATAGAAAAGGTGTTTCTTGAGTCGTTGTGGAGTCGGGTTGAATATCGTTTGCGGCGCGACGGAAGATCACGTTCCAGTATAGGACCTGTATCAGCAGGCAAATCACAACCAGAATGATGATAAAATTCATACCCGTAAAGAACGGAAAAAGATTTAAGAGAGTGGACCTTGTCCGCGAAAACTAAAGAGGAAGGGGTGTCCCGTCGTACACTTAAGCGGGATGATTGGTAAATCTGAGACCGGTAGCCACCGATGTGGTTTTGAGAGATATATCATAATAACGGGGCCTTTTACTATAGGGTCTTTTAGATGGATTAACCGGGCATGTGATGAATATTGTTTCAGTTTATTGATGGATATATTTTATATATCTTATTTTTGATTGTTTTATTTCACCTCTTACGATTTACAAACGCCAATTGTTTATTCGATAAAACGGGGGTGGTCTCAATCATGAAATGAATTATTTTGCGATATATTTTTATCCTACTCACTATAATCCTGTATAATTCTTTTGCTTCAGCGCAATGTCCGGAGGGCGATATAACCTTTTCGACACAAAAACAAATTAATGTATTTGCCGATACTTATCCAAATTGTAATGAAATCAGCGGGAATGTTGTCATAGGGGTACCGTATGGCCGTACAGATATTCACGATTTGACCCCGTTGCGACGCATCAGGAACATTGGCGGACACTTCAATATTCTCAACAACCCGGAGTTGACTTCTTTGGACGGCCTGGACAGCCTGACTTCGGCCGGAGGTTACTTCAATGTATACAACAACCAGCGGTTGACAAATCTGGATGGATTGCAAAGCCTCTCTTCCATCGCAGGCTCTCTTTGGGTCATTAAGAATACATCGTTGGTGTCCCTTAAAGGGTTGCAAAGTCTCCATTCCCTAAACGGATCCATTGATATATCGGACAACACTTCCTTAACTTCTCTCGAGGGATTAGAGAATATAGACCCCGGCACGATCAAGACCACGCTGGACTTTATGATCGTACAGATTACGGATATCCGAATCTGGGGCAATGACAATCTCCAGGATGGAGAATTTTCAAATATCACGCCCAATCTGGCCACCATCAATCCGGTAAAGCGCTTTCAAAACATGGCACACAAAACCTATTCTCAGCGGGCAGTGGAAGCCAACTTGCTGTATAAGCACATGGAAAACATGACGGATTCGGTAGAGGCCTATCGGATATTCGGTCAACTGGAATCGATCGCCCGGAACAGCAAAGACGGGAATATGGAATGGGAATTGGAACTATTAAAGACCAACTACCAGCTCAAGAACGGATCAGGTTCATTTACATCGCGAATTGCTCAGATGCAGGCATTGGCTGATCAATTCCGGCGGGAAAGAAAACCAATCATGGAAGCACGTGCACTAAAGTTTATTGCTTTTACATTCATTATGGACTATCAGAATTATGAGAAGCTATTTAAAACTTACCATTCATTAGAACAAATCATAGCTGATTTATCCCCTGAAGAATTTCCGGATTTGGCACAGTGTTACATGATCATAGGGCGGACACACTATCGATTCAGAGATTATCATCAAGCCATTCATTATTTTCGCAAAGCGGCTGATTTGCCAAAAACACTCCTGAACACCACTTTTGTCATGCATTCCATAAACAACCTGGGGCTGTGCTACCAAAAACTCAACCAACCCGATTCCTCCGATCATTACTTCAAAGGTATATTAAATGATACCACGTCTTACCCGGTCGAAGTATGGAAAGGGATTGCATCAGGTAATCTGGGATACAATCATTACCTTCGGGGTGAATATCAACAAGCCATCCCTTTGCTGCAACGGGATATCCTTACTGCCATTTCAAGGTGGGACTGGGGCCTGGCCACCGGTTCGCTCATTCCGCTGGCAGACATACGACTCAAACAAAATAATCTACAAATAGCGGACTCACTTATCAATCAGGCACGGGATTATATTCATCGTTCTAATCAGACCGACCGATTGCGGCTTCTATTCCCCGTCATCAGCAAGTGGCATGCTGCTATGGGACACAAAACGCTTGCAGCAGAATATGTCGATTCTGCACAACTGGCCACTCAGGATTACAATGACAAATTTAATGCACTTAAACTTCTGCGAGCCCGGCAGGAACTTAACGCCAATCAGCTTCAATTGTACGAAGTCGAACGACAACGACTTTATCAACAACGGAATCTCATCAGTGTCATCGTCCTATTACTGGTGGTTTTTGTATCCATTTTTATGTGGTATCGGACCAATAATTTTCGACGAAAACAAGAAATTCGAGAACTGGCTCTCAAAAATGCAAAGGAATCACTTGAAAACGCGCGTTTGCGGTTGGTCGACCAGGCTCAGAAGATTCGGGATAATAATAAAGTGATCCAACAATTTCAGCAGGAATTCACCGAACATGATCATTCGGCAGCACTCCGTGAACTCAAGAATGCGACTATCCTGACCAGCGAAGACTGGATCCTATTTAAGAAAAACTTTCAGGAAGCCTATCCGGACTTTTTGAGCACCCTGAAGACCCGGCACCCCGATCTCACCCCGTCGGAAACCCGATACCTCTGCCTGTTGAAGCTCAAGCTGACTAATCGGGAAATGGCTGCGGCTCAGGGGGTCTCTCCCCAGAGCATAAGAGTGACCACTTACCGGATACGTAAAAAACTTGATCTTGATGATCAGAAAGCCCTGGAGGCATTGATAAATGAAATTGAATAAGTTCGTCAAAATTAAACCGACCGCTTCTTGAAATGTCGCTTGTTAACTTGTTTTTAGGTCTGAAGATCTTTAATTAGATTAGTGTTCCTGGAACATAATATCATATGTTCACACAGCCCCCCTTAAACTTCATCCAGATTAATATAGCCCGGGTGTATCCGTAGTAAATCTTCTCTGTAAAAATTGATAATGCATTGATTATCAGTTTGTCTTTTGCCCTTAGGGTTCCTCGTTTTCACTTTTGCAACGTTTTTGTAACGCACCTGTAACTCTTTTGTAACCCATCTTTTTCTTGATTGACTTTCCTTCCAACCATTTTTGCATATGGATTATCACAATCACAAGAATATTCCGCCTTGGATACTGATTATTCTGTTCCTGTTCATTGTCCTTGTACTCATATGGTGTTACTATGGATGGCAAATCAGAGCATTGGACAGGGAATCAACGATCGGAATTTTATTAATAAACATATGCATTTTCGAACCAGTTTATCAACCTAAAAACCCATGAAAACGATCAGCAATTTTACATTCACGATTTTTCTGACTCTTTTTACAGTTGTTCTTCCTGCACAAAATCCTGATGCCTTCATCACAACCTGGCAGGTCAATAATGGAGGCAGCATCCTGATTCCTGTAAATCCGTATGTAAGCGGGTACAACTTTACCGTAGACTGGGGCGATGGGAACACGACATCCGGTCATACCGGAGATGCCAGCCATACCTATGCCACTGCAGGTACCTATACCGTCTCCATTACCGGAAATTTTCCGGCGATCCAATTTGGCAGCCCGACCAGCAATGACTCCAACGACGAAAAGCTGCGAACCATCGAACAATGGGGCACGCAGGTCTGGCAAGGAATGGATAAGGCTTTTCATGGTTGTTCCAACCTAACCACGGAATCCGATACCGACGCCCCGGTATTTGCTCCCAACAGCACGCTGTTCAGCATGTTTTTGAGATGTTCCAATTTTAATTCCGATCTCAATGACTGGGACTTATCCAACGTCATAGAAACCAAATATATGTTTGAGAGTGCAGCAGCTTTTAACGGTGCTATCAGCAACTGGGATGTTAAAAATGTGACCAGCATGCAATCGATGTTTCGTGGAGCATCCAGTTTTAATCAATATATCGGAAACTGGGATGTATCCAAGGTAATTTATATGGATTGGATGTTCAAATTTGCCTCCAGTTTCAATCAGGATATTGGTGATTGGAAGGTTTTCAATGTCAAGAATATGAGTGGTATGTTTGCTTTCGCCTCTCAATTTAATCAGGATCTCGGAAGCTGGACTGTATCCAAGGTTGAGAATATGAGCTTTATGTTTCAACATGCTGAGCAATTCAATCAGGACATTGGAGGCTGGAATGTATCCATGGTAACGCAAATGGCAAACATGTTTGATGGAGCTTCCGAATTTAATGGCGATATAGGAAGCTGGACTGTTGCAAATGTCACCAACATGGAATTCATGTTCTATAGCGCTACCAATTTTGACCAGGATATAGGGGAATGGAATGTTTCCAAGGTTACTAATATGACATCGATGTTGGGAAATTCCGGCCTGTCCACTGCCCACTACGATAACACCCTTACGGGGTGGGCTGCCCAAACTGTAGAACCCAATGTAACTCTTGGTGCCCAAAACCTCAAGTATTGCGCTGCTGTGGACGAACGTCAATCCCTGATCGATGACCACGGCTGGACCATAAGCGGGGATGCCGTAGAAAGCCCGACCTGCACCCCTCCCGATTTAGACGCCTTCATCACAACCTGGCAGGTCAATAATGGAGGCAGCATCCTGATTCCTGTAAATCCGTATGTAAGCGGGTACAACTATACCGTAGACTGGGGCGATGGAACAACGACATCCGGTCATACCGAAGATGCCAGCCACACCTATGCCACTGCAGGTACCTATACCGTCTCCATTACCGGAAATTTTCCGGCGATCCAATTTGGCAGCCCGACCAGCAATGACTCCAACGACGAAAAGCTGCGAACCATCGAACAATGGGGCACGCAGGTCTGGCAAGGCATGGATAAGGCTTTTCATTGTTGTTCCAACCTAACCACGGAATCCGATACCGACGCCCCGGTATTTGCTCCCAACAGCACGCTGTTCAGCATGTTTTCGGGATGTACCAATTTTAATTCCGATCTCAATGACTGGGACCTAATCAACGTTTGGGAAACCAGTTTTATGTTTGCGAATGCGACAGCGTTTAACGGTGCTATCAGCAACTGGAACACATCCAATGTCACCAACATGCAATCGATGTTTTATAATGCCAAAAAATTTGATCAAATCATTGGTGACTGGAATGTTTCCAAGGTCACCTACATGTTTGATATGTTTGCTTATGCTAGTGAATTCAATCAGAATATCGGATCTTGGGACGTCTCTAGCGTAACCAACATGTCACATATGTTCGCATTAGCATCATTGTTTAACCAGGACATTAGTAATTGGTCGGTTTCCAATGTCACCCATATGAACTTAATGTTCTACAAAGCACGTAGTTTTAATCAGGATATCGGAGCATGGGACATCACCAACGTTACTGATATGGGAACAATGTTGAGTTTAGCCAATCTTTCGACCAGTAATTATGACAATACCTTGATCGGATGGGCCACACAGAATGTGCAATCAAACGTCTCTCTCAATGCTGATGGTCTTACCTATTGTGGTGCCGTGGACGAACGACAATCCCTGATCGATGACCACGGCTGGATCATAAGCGGGGATGCCGTAGAAAGCCCGGCCTGCACTGCTGCCCCTGAAGACGCTTTCATCACGACCTGGCAGGTCAATAATGGAGGCAGCATCCTGATTCCGGTAAATCCGGATGTGAGCGGATACAACTATACCGTAGACTGGGGCGATGGGAACACGACTTCTGGTCATACCGGAGATGCCAGCCATACCTATGCCACTGCAGGTACCTATACCGTCTCCATTACCGGAAATTTTCCAGCGATCCAATTTGGCAGCCCGACCAGCAATGACTCCAACGACGAAAAGCTGCGAACCATCGAACAATGGGGCACGCAGGTCTGGCAAGGGATGAATAAGGCTTTTCAGGGTTGTTCCAACCTAACCACGGAATCCGATACCGACGCCCCGGTATTTGGTCCCAACAGCACGCTGTTCAGCATGTTTTCGGGATGTACCAATTTTAATTCCGATCTCAATGACTGGGACCTAATCAACGTTTGGGAAACCAGTTTTATGTTCGATAATGCGACTAAGTTCAACGGTAATATCAGCAACTGGAACACATCCAATGTCACTAACATGCAATGGATGTTCAGTCATGCTGAAAGTTTCAATCAGGATATCGGAAACTGGGATGTGTCCAATGTTATTTATATGGATCGGATGTTTTATAATGCCTTCAAATTCAATCAAGATCTTGGTAGTTGGAATGTTTCCAACGTGACCAATATGGTAGCTATGTTTCGATCTGCTTCCGAATTTAATCAGTATATTGGAGACTGGAATGTCTTGAATGTCACCGATATGCCGAGGATGTTTCTTAATGCCAGCAAATTCGATCAAAACATAGGTGACTGGAATGTTTCCAATGTCACTGATATGACGGATTTGCTTTCCTTCTCCGGTTTGTCCACTGCCAACTACGACAACACCCTTACAGGGTGGTCTGCACAAGCTGTGCAATCAAATATAACCCTCGGTGCCAATGGCCTCACCTATTGCGCTGCCGTGGACGAACGTCAATCCCTGATCGATGACCACGGCTGGAGTATTAGCGGGGATGCCTTAGAAAACACTAACTGCACAGCCATGAGGGTTTACATAACCACCGAACAAGGGGATACTCTGACCATTCAGGCGGGGAGCACCGATGCCATCCAGCAGTTGAAAATGAGGATCCAGGATCAGATCGGCGTTCCACCCGATCAACAAAGACTTACCTTTAATAACCAAATCTTAGAACCCGGCAGGACACTGGCTGAGTATAGTATTGCAGACGAAGATATTCTCCATCTCGTGGTCATGAGTATTCCGGTCATGACGTGCCCCGATAAAGTCATTGAAAGTTGTGATGCCATTGTGACCTTTGATCTGCCGGAAGCCAGCAGCACCTGGGGTTCTTTATCTGTAGTACGGACAGACAATACCGGACTCACCTCCGGATCCGTCTTTCCCACCGGGATCACAACGCTGACCTACCGGGCTTCAAACGCGGCAGGTGCGGCCACCTGTTCCATTGAAGTGGAAGTGTTGCCGGATCTTAGCATTGCTCATACATCGGGTATACAGAATGGTGACACGTTACATCTCGCTCAATGCCTGCCCCCGGCTATTACGAAAGAGGACCTGGAACTCGGGCCTCATCAGAATCGGAGTTCTCTCCGTAGTACTATTTATTCCCAGCCATTGCCTCCTAAAGATGAACGCCCTGCCGGACTGTGGAAAGTCCTTCTCTACGCCTATGAAGTGAGCGATCAATGCGGCCATAGAGAAACCTTCCAATACTACGTAGCATTGTATGACCTGGAACCCCCTGTTTTCCGAAACTTTCCACAAGACACCATGGTCAATGGGCCGGAAGACCTTCCGTCTGTGGCGGAAGATGTCAGGATTATAGACATTTGCAGGTATGTGGTGTGGGATACGGTAACGACTGCACCTGTCCTCGATTACGGTTCAGGTGATACATTGGCCTTTGTCCGTCGGTGGATGGCGGAAGATGAAGTGGGTAATAAAAGTTTCCGGGATCAAATGATCTACTTGCGTCCTGCGCCACGAGCTGATCTTAATTCCATAACGGTTCATATTGTGAAAGAAAAGGATTTGATTGATGGCCGGTTCCTGGAAACGACGGGTACCCTTGGCGTACCGGTCACCCTGTATCACATTGATGATTCCGGAACATCTGTTGCCATAGATGCCAGGCAGTCCGGAAGATGGCAAGGCCAGTATGGATCCGTGTTTTTTACGCCTATTCTGTCTGGATCATACCGCCTCAAAATGGATCTGCCCGATGGATATGCGGCAGTACATCCGGATTCATTGATTCATGCTGACGGATGGAGCGATACCCTCACTCTTTCCGGGGATTCCACGCTGGACATTGGCACCATTCTGCTGGTCCGGGATACGATCTCTGAAGATCAGCCCATTGTCTTAGAACAATCTGCTTCCGATCAATCTATCACCGCACGAGGCCTTGATTTTAAAGTGTACCCCAACCCCTCAGCCGGGTGGATTAAAGTGATGTTGCCGGAAACAGGAACGTATGACTTTACCATATTCAACCGGCTGGGACAAAGTGTGAAAACGGGAACGATAGAACATGGAATGGAGATTGATTTGACGAGTCAAAAGGATGGGATGTATTTTATCCGGGTAGAGAAAGAGCAGGTCTATTCAGAAACCAAGGCTGTACTATTGTTTACAGAGTAGGGTGTGGCCTTGAATGCAAGGCTAAAGTCCCCTACCGTCAATTTTTTTTGTTTATAATCAATAACAACCAAAAAGTCCTTGGTAAATAATTATGCAAGTGTTTTTTATTTATTGTGGATTTTGTATATTTAAGTCTGTGTTGTCAGTAATTAAAAATCTGATTTTTATAATAAATGTCTATTTATGTAGCTGAGTTTTAATCGTGGCTTCATTCAGTAATTGATGTGTTTTGCGAATTATTTTTATCATACTTGTTGTATGTTTACATTATTCCGAAGTTCTGGCGCAATGCCCGGAAGTTGAGCTTATCCTATCAAGTCAAAAGCAGGTTAATGATTTCGGTCTTGAAAACTCCCATTGCCGCCGTATCGATGGGGACGTTGTGATTGGCATTCCTTATGGCAAGACCGATATTACTGATCTGACTCCCCTGAAGCAAGTCAGGCATATTGGTGGCAGCCTCAATATTCTTAACAATCCAGAACTGCACTCATTGGATGGCCTGGAGAATCTTCAGTCCATCGGCGGCTACCTCAACATATTTCACAATGAGCCACTGGAAGATGTGGATGGATTGAAAAGTCTCATTTCGGTGGGTGGAAATCTGTGGATTATTAATAATTCATCCTTAACTTCCCTGGAAGGATTGCGAAACCTCCAATCCATTGACGGATCTATCGATGTATGGAGAAATGCCTCTCTTGCTTCAGTGGAAGGTTTGGAGAACATTGACCCTGGGTCTGTCAAAGCCACCCTGGATTATTGTCTTGTTCAACTGATTGATGTCCGGGTCGAACGCAATAATATTTCGACTGAAGAAGGGGCGTCATTGGTCCATGTGCTTACCAAGAGGAACCCGGTGGAACAATTTCAAAAATTGATGAACAAGCCCTACTCCAAACGGGCTGTGGAAACGGATATTTTGTACCAGAGTATTAAATCCATCTCAGACTCTGTGGAAGCTCATGGAATACTTGATGAACTCACGGACATAAGTCATGATTCCAAAGACCGTGAGATGATATGGGAAGTGAAACTGTTAAAATGCTACTGGCAATTGAAGAATGGGTCAGCTTCGTTGCCCCAGCGGATTGCTTTGATGGAGACTTTAGCTGGTCAAGCTGGTCGGGAGCAAATGTTCCACATGGCGGCACGAGCCTTGAAATTCATATCGTATAAATATTTTTTGGAGCTTCGGGAGTACAACAAAATAATCCAGAACTGTGAGACAATGGAACAGATGCTCGATCATTTATCACCGGAGGAATTTCCAGATATGGCCGGGTGCTATTTGTCCATTGGCAAAGCGCATTACTTTTTCAAAGATTATAACGAAGCCATCCGGTATTTTCGTAATGCGGCGGCCTTACCCAAAAATGGATACAATGCGAGCCATGTGTTGCACGCTATAAACAATTTAGGCCTTTGCTATCAAAAACTAAACCATCTCGACACTTCTGATTATTATTTTACAAAAATTTTGAAAGATACGGTATCCTATCCTGTAGAAGTATGGGCGGGGATTGCATCAGGAAACCTGGGGCATAATCATTACTTCCGTGGGGAATACCAGAAAGCCATTCCGCTGTTGCAGCGGGATATTTACAATGCAATATCATTACCAGACTGGGGGTTGGCTGCGGGTTCCCTCATGCCGTTGGCCGATATTCGGCTTAAGCAGAATGACTTGGAAGAGGCTAAACGTCTGATCGATCAGGCCCGGAAGTATATCTATAAAACCCGCCAAACGGTCCGGTTGAGACTCCTATTTCCTATCCTTTCCAAGTGGTACGCCGCAATGGGGCAAAAAGATAAGGTGGCTGACTATATCGACTCTACTGAACAAGTCCTACAAGAATATAACGATAAAATTCAGGAACTCAAGCTACTCCGATTCCACCAGGAAAGCAGCGCCAAACTGCATATAAATCAAATGAAGAGCCAACAATTCAGGCAGCAAAGAGACTTTGTAGTGGTGATCATTTTTTTATTTTTTATCGGAACGTCTATGTTTTTTTGGTATCGGAACAAAAATATTAAACGGAAACAGGAGCTTCATGAGCTTGAATTAAAGAATGCACAAGAATCCCTCGAAAACGCCCGTTCCCGGTTGACCGACCAGGCCCGGAAAATCAGGGAGAACGACAAGATGATCCATCAATTCCAGCAGGAATTTAAGGGTCGTATTGATCCGCCCGCCCTCCAGGAACTTAAGAGCTCCACGATCCTCACCCGTGCGGACTGGGTTTCATTCAAGAAAAATTTTCAGAAAGTGTATCCGGGGATTTTAAGTACGCTTAGAACATCCTACCCTGATCTTACACCAGCAGAACTACGACTCCTCTGCCTGCTAAAGCTGGGGTTGACGAACCGGGAGATGGCTACCGCCCAGGGGGTATCACCCCAAAGCATTTATGTGACCAATCACCGCATCCGTAAAAAGCTGGGCCTCGAAAACCAGGATAAGCTGGAAGAGCTTGTGAGAGAGATGAAATAAGGTTGAGGAATTCATAAGCCTGAGGGTTGATTCGTGGGAAAGCAGATTGTGAAGCCCGTTCAACGAAGGTTTAGGGGGGAGAATACCGAATTTTTAATTTTTAGTTTTGAATTTTTAATGAAGCGTTCAAATCACAAATGGGGCCGGCCTCCAGGCGCATGCAGTTGCCAAACAATAAACGGATGTAGTGCACAGTGATATTGAGTAGCTGTTTCGGGGAATAAATAATGATTAAAAACTAAGATTTGATTGATCTTCGCTTGTCCGTAGCAGCTTGCAAAGCGAAGGAGGAAGATCTGTTAAATCTGTTTTCTCGCTGACGCTTTAGTGCAAGAGTCCTATATAAGAGATCCTGCAAATGTTGGTCCATGAAGATATACTATTAGGCGCCTCATTCTCGCATTCCATTCTAAAGGTCGATAGGTCCGGTCAGTCTGCTAAACTGTACAAAATCAATCTATGAGCTTACCCCAAAAGTCAGTTTTGCGGTTGAAGAGCCGCGTGCCTTTAAGCCGGGGATAACTGTATGTGCCTATTAAAGAGCTGATCATTCCTTTCGAGATTGAATAGCCCCGTGTCTTTTGGCCAGGGATAGGTGTGGACAATACTGTTGGGCTCTAGCCCTGATTTATTCTCGATTAATATCACTTGTATTTGGTAATGCCGTATAAAATATTGTAGTAATTCAATGTTGTCGAAAAAAAGAGGTATAGCTGAAGTTGCACCGAGTATTTTAGACGAAGAGAAACGAAGAGTATTTCGGAATATATGCGGCAATTATGAATTCAAATGGTATTAATGGCTTTCTGGAGTGGACTCATCTTTTTTCATTTGTAAGCTTTTTGTAAGGTTCTTAATTCGGATAAAATGCTGCCCTGCGGCTATTTTTAAACCACGTATTTAAAATCAGATACCGCTTCCTTCTATTGTAATCAAATAAGAAAGGAAGAAGCATCGGTTAGCTAACCTATGAAATATGCAAACTCCAAAAGAAATGAATTTTGAAAAACCTCAACAGATGAAGCGATTGCATTTTGGATTATATGGGTCGGTAATGGCTCTGCTGGTCACGGCGTTAATGACAAATCCTTTATATGCACAAATTATTGCCGATGGTAATGAACATACCGTGGACGCCATCGGTAAGACACTAGATATCTCTTTGCCAAACAATCCCGATATCGCCTTTATTACCTTTCGATTAGTGGGTGGTGATGGGGGTTATGCGCAAGTGCTTGATAAAATCGGTGGGAAAGTTCTTAAAGCTAAGGGAGGCTCCGGTGCCTATGTCATCGCAACTTTTCCGGTAGGCAACGATCCTCATGAAATACCTCCTGGTTCCATTTTCCGGTTTATGGAAGGAAAGAGTGGACAAAACGGTAGTTCTGATGCCATAGTTGGATCTGGTGAAGATTTTGGGGGTGGAGGTGGTGGATCTGGCATTCTTTATAAAGAAAACAGCACCTCTCATTATAAATTATTGGCAGTGGCAGGTGGCGGGGGTGGTGCTTTTCAGAGTATGTTTGCCGGGTTCTCGGAATATCATAAACCCGGTCAAAGCGGGCGGATAGGAACCAGTGGAGGAAGTGGCAATGGATCCCAATATTCCAATGCAGGAGGTATGGATGGCCACGATGGTGGCAATAGTTCTTTGGGAGATGGTGGAGGGGTGCGTACTGCAACCTCCTCTCTTCGAACCAGTGCTTATACCCATGAAAATTGTGACAACTGCACGGTTCCGGGTATCGGTCATATAGAAAAATGGCGTGCAGGGGGAACCGGATATGGCTGTGGAGGGCATGGTCTGGGTACAGGTTTTTTACTTCCTGGTACAGGTTATGGTGGTGGCGGGGGAGGAGGTTATTCCGGTGGTGGATTCGGTGGAATTGTTGGAAGAGGCGGCGGGGGCGGAAGTTTTGTAAATCCTATAGCGACATCGTATAACTTTAGCGACCAGGGTACCGATCCCACACCGGATCACGGATGGATCACGTATCAGGTGACGCTTAACCAACGACCTGTGGCAAAGTGTATATCCAAAACTATATATCTGGATGAAGCTGGACTGGCTACGCTATATCCAACTGATTTTGACTATTACAGCTCCGATCCGGATGGATCCATTGTTGAATGGAGTCTGAGTAAAACGAAGTTTGATTGTGACGATGTAGGGTCAAATCAGGTCACCCTGACCGTGACCGACAATTTGGGGTCAACAGCTACGTGCACCACTACAGCAAATATGATGGATGCCAGTGCGCCAACCGCAGTTTATAAGGATATCACCGTACAGCTCGATGCTGCAGGAATGGCTGCAATCGAGGGAAAAGACGTAGATGGTGGTTCTTCCGATAATTGTGGTATTGCATCCATGATAGTAACGCCGAATACATTCGACTGCTCGAATATAGGAACACCCGTTACCGTTACACTGACTGTAACAGATGGTAGTGGAAACCAAAGCTCCTGTACGGCATTCGTAACGGTCGAAGATCATGAAGATCCGGTCATCACCTGTCCTGGAGATATCAGTGTGCCCAATGGCCTTGGTGAGTGTGGAACCAGGCCTGGAATATGTGGGGCTTATGTTAGATTCAATGCAACAGCGACAGATAATTGCAGTGCCGAGGTTACCTATTCGCATGTACCCGGTTCATTTTTTCCGATAGGGACTACGACAGTAACAGCTACAGCGACGGACCCAGCCGGAAATACTGATGTATGTACATTTGATATAACGGTCGAAGATAATGAAGATCCGACGATCACCTGTCCGGCAGATATTACTGTGTCCAATACCCCGGGTGCGTGTGGAGCTGTAGTGTCCTTTACAGCATCGGCTACAGATAATTGCAGTGCCGTGGTTACCTATTCGCAAGATCCGGGAACATTTTTTCCGGTAGGGACTACGACGGTTACAGCTACAGCCACAGATCCCTCTGGAAATACAGCTATCTGTACATTTGATGTAACGGTCGAAGACCATGAAGATCCGACGATCACCTGTCCCGCAGATATAACAGTATCTATGGACCCAGGCACATGTGGGGCGCTGGTGTCTTTCAATGCAACAGCGACAGATAATTGCAGTGCCGTGGTCACCTACTCGCAAGATCCGGGAACATTTTTTCCGGTAGGGACTACGATGGTTGCGGCTACAGCCACAGATCCATCTGGAAATACAATTGTGTGTACCTTTAATGTAACGGTCGAAGATAATGAAGCCCCGGTTTCGAATTGCAAGCCCACTACGGTCCAGCTGGACGCCCATGGAGAAGGATCAATTGTTCCTGCAGATGTGGATCGGGGATCTACAGACAATTGTCAAATACAATCCATGACCGTGAGCCCCAACACATTCACCTGTGCAGATGTAGGGAATGTTACAATAACTCTAACTGTTACGGATATTTATGGAAACAACAGCTCCTGTGAGACAATAGTTACCGTCGAAGACAACGTCCCG
Source organism: Membranihabitans marinus (assembly GCF_019802045.1). GTDB lineage: Bacteria > Bacteroidota > Bacteroidia > Chitinophagales > Saprospiraceae > Membranihabitans > Membranihabitans marinus_A. The sequence continues at coordinate 185,722 of NZ_JAHVHU010000002.1, forward strand.
CCGGTGGCGATGTGTCAGAACATCACCATCCAACTGGATAAGCAGGGTGAAGCAACCATTGTCCCCACCGATATGGATGGTGGATCGACCGATGCGTGCGGGATTGCATCCTATGAAGTAAGTAAGACAGACTTTACGTGCGTTGACCTGGGTTTGAATACGGTCACTTTGACCATCACGGATGTGAACGGAAATTATTCCACTTGTCAGGCCGAGGTTCAGGTGGAGGATAATACGAAGCCCATTGTTCGGACACAGAATGTCACCATCGTACTGGACAAAGAGGGTGAAGGGCATGTTACGCCCCAAATGATAGACCATGGAAGTTCAGACAATTGCATCATCGTAGATAGGTGGTTGGAAGGAATGACCAACTACGACTGTGGTGTTGCCGGCGAGCATGAAGTGGTGCTCAAAGTTAAAGATCAGAGTGGGAATGTCGGAAGTGCCAACGCTTTCGTGACCGTGAAGTTCTATGAACCGAATTTTTCAAATATCCATGGTGTAGCCAACGGTGATACGATCCACCGGGTCGACTGTCAGGTTCCCTGGGATATATCGTTTAGTGATCTGGTGGACTACAGGACCATTACCCGGCACGGAAGCACATCTACTCAGGTATACAAAGAAGACCTGCCAGAAAATGCCCCCTGGGGGATGTATGCATTGTGGCGATATGAATATGTGGTGAAAGATGCTTGCTATCACACCTATACATTCAATTACTACCTGGCATTGTATGATCTGGCGCCACCGGTCTTTCAGAACTTCCCGAGTGACACGGTGGTCGCAAAACCGGCCGATGTACCGCCGGTGGATATGGAGGTGAAAATCATCGATGTGTGTCAATATGTGGTGTGGGATACGGTGGTGACTATGCCCGTCCTCCATCCTGAGCGTGGAGATACCCTGGGGTATACCCGTCGCTGGATGGCGCGGGATCCCTCGGGACATGAGAGCTTCAGGGATCAGATGATTTGGCTGGGTTCAGGAGACCGGAACCTGTATAGCCTGATCACCGGACGTATAGCGGACAAAGATCACCTGACCACTGCCCGATTTGCCGGAGAGGCCGGTACGAATGGTTTGCCCGTGAGTTTGTATCGATTGGATACAGATGCTGGTATGAGAACCCGAGTCAGCTCCTGGACAACAGGGGATTGGTTGGGCGCACAAGGTACTTACTATTTTGTTCCTGAACTCCCGGGGATGTATCAGGTGAAGATCGATACAGCGATCTGCCTGGTCGATACGCTGAAGTTTAACAGATCACTGTGGTCCGATACGCTATCTGTGGCAGCCGGAGAATCGTTGTATCAGGGATGGATTATTAGGCACGAATGTGTGGATGCGGAACCGACAGAGACGGATGAAACTCAATCCTTGGCAAAGGCAGCTGTGCCGGATCAATTCATCCAAAATCAAATCCCCTCAGATAAAGCGTGGCGTGTCTATCCCAATCCCGCAAAAGGTTATTTGCGACTGGACATCAACACTGATGATCAGCTCAGCTATCGAATCTACGATGCACTGGGTCGTTCTGTGAAATCCGGCGTCTGTCAACTCGGTCAAACGATTGATGTTCGTGGCTTGAATTCCGGAATGTATCATCTGCAGCTGCAGGATCAGAAGGAGCTGTTGGGTACGAAAAGAGTGTTGTTGATGGAATAGATTCTGAATTGCATAATTTTGTTGGTTGCATTGTAAATATAGAAAATCATGAAACGCAATACTAGTGCTACAATTCATAGGTTGGATGCATTAACCCGGAAAATTCATGGCTTTTGATTTATGCAGATGCAAGGAACCAAAATGTCCTCATTTTGGGTGGGTAGGATGAGAGAACCGACCTGTCCCCGTCTTGGCTGTGGGAGGGCTCTGTCCCGAGGATAATGTATGAATCAAAAGTCAAACGTCACCCAAAATTGGGCTAAGTAATATGCCCAATTTTGGAATTTAAGCGATAGTTACATTGTGTATTATGTGTTATAATAGATTGACGTGGTGGATAAAGCGTATTAGCGCTCTAAATGTAGATTCTAAGCAGACCTGCAGCGCAGGTTGAAGTTTATTAGCAACGGTTATTGTCAAAATATCGACCTCAGAGAGGTCCTAGTGTATGCTTAAACATTGCGACTTCTCCGAAGTCGAAGAACACTGCAAAACCATCTGCTAACATAGTTATGACCTCTCCGAGGTCTATTGTTTCAAGCATAAATAGAGCTTTTATTTGCGCTAAAGAGGTACAAGCTGGGGATGGGTGCATGAGATAATACCTATAGATTATTTATGATTTGCAGCACTAGATGTATAATCGGCTGTATACCCTTGTCCTCTTCTCCTCAGTAAATCTTTTATTAAGAAAATACCAATAGCGGTGCTTTGTTTTGCTCGAGGAATTTCCGGGTCACGCTGGAATGATAAATGCGCTCCCAAAACGGCCGGTTGGGTTTGTAAACCGCCAGCAAATCCATGGATTTCTTTTCCAAAAAGGAAAGGATGCCTTCTTCGATCGATTTGGCACCAGTGACCGTGAACTCCATACCTGGAAAAGGTTTGTCCTGGATCGTGGTGGATACCTGGTTCTTGTCCGAAGAAATATGAATCATGTGAATGTCTGGTTTTTCGACCATACCCACGAATTCATGGAGCCATTTCAGGGCTTTTAGTTCTCTTTCCTTCATCTCATCCCCCACTTTCATTTGAGTGGGGAATAATATATCGTCAAAGTCTGTAAATTTCAAACCATTGGGAATGGCCAATACCGGGATTTTTGATTTTTGGATGGTATGAGCGGTTGTGGTTCCAATCAGGCGTTCAAAAAAGCTGTATTTTTGCCGGAGTGCCATCACGATGAGCATGGCATTGGATTTTTCCGCCATTTCTGAAATTTCAGTGGAGGGATAGGTCCCGTGAATGGCATATTTCTCGCCTTGATTTTCTTTTGGGAGCTCATCTAGCATTTTAACCAGATGGCGATTTACGGCTGACTCCCGTTCTTTAATCATCCCCATGACCGCATTGGAAGCCAGGGTAGTGGCAGTAGGAATCGGTATATCAAATACATGAATGACGTTGACTTTCATCGGGTATTTGTCGATCATGGCTTTGACGAATTGAAAAGAATTGCGGGAGCTTTCAGAAAAGTCAGTAGCGAAAAGTAGGTTTTTCATAATTTAGATGTTCGTTTTATAAGAGTGCTTTTTTCTTTGGATATATGATAACAAAATTTACGAAAAATAAGTTGAATGATTTCATTTAAATTATTTTAGACTGCCTTCATACGTGCAATAGCGAATATCCAAATCGGGCATATTTTTCCGTTGCACTGCACACGATGGAAATATTCTATTTCTTATTGATCCTTCAATGGCTCCGTTTCAGAGTGGTTTATCTGTAAACATCCACCGACAAACGATGGTACTTTTTGCGATACGCCAACGGTGTCAGACCAGTAATTTTCTTAAAGACGTTCCGGAATGATTTGGGATCTGAATACCCGGAATCGTACATGACTTCGGTCACATTCTTCCGGGAAGATTCAAAACTGCGTTTGGCTGCCTCTACTTTGACTCGCTGGTGATATTGAATGATCGTATTATCCGTTGCTTTCTTAAACCTGCGTTCAAAACTTCGGCGGCCTAAGGTCACCATTCGGGCCAACATGTCTACGGTTATTTTATCTTGATAATTATGCTCAATGTATTCCTGTGCCTGTTTAATGGCCCTATCGTTGTGATCTTTCTGACCGGTGAACATCATAAACGCAGCTTGACTCTCCCGACTGATGTCAATTGCAAAATATTTGGACGCTAGTATTGCTGTCTCCCGGTTTGTATATTTTTCCAGCAGATACAATAAGAGATTCCACAGAGAATTGGCTCCGCCACTAGAATATATGTTGTCCTGTTCTGTGATGACTCCGCCATCAACAATATCCACCTCAGGAAATCGCTCCTTGAATTCTTTGTAGTAAGCCCAATGCGTCGAGCATTTTTTACCGTTCAGCAATCCTGTGGAAGCCAATAAAAAAGCTCCTACGCACAGCGAAGCGACTTCTGCACCGTTGTTGTATTGATCTCTGATCCAGGGGATATACTCATTATTTAGTTTAATAGCCTTTGTTATATCACCAAAAATGGGTGGAATGATCACCAGATCGTATTGTTCGGTATCCCCCAAAAGGCGGTCTGTGGAAATAGAATACACGCCATCCTGCACTTTGACCTCATTGTTTTTTCCCACTAGTTGAACCTGGAACACAGGGTTTTTACCGGCGCTGTGTAAAAATTGATTGGCTGTAGTAAATAAATAACGGGGACCCGTCACCCCCTCGGCCACAGCTCTTTCGGGAACCAGAATAGCAATTTTTTTCATTTAGATCAGTTTCTTACCAATTCGTTCTATCGTTTTCCAGTTGCGGGTAGTGATCTCAGTTCCGTAAAAGTCTTCAAGAGTGGCCATTGCTTTAGGTGTTTTTGATGCGGCCAAATCCAGTACACTCAAGAGCATCCCATTTCTTTTTGCTAATATTTTAAAAGACTGGTCAGGAGCATACCATGGCAGTCCAATACTGGAATCTTGATCTTTCCATAAAAATGAAACATAAAATCGGATATCTTTTGTGATTTCTTCGTCTTTGAAGGGGTTGTTTTTCAACAAATCACGTACGGAGTCGGCCTCCACCACAACCACAGGAACAGGAAAACCAAACCGGTCCTCAAGCTGTCGGGAAATTTTATTTGCAACGGGCTTTTTCTCAGATTTAAAAATAATGTTCCCTGAATTGAGAATAGTGGTAATTTCTTGGTAGCCAAGCTTTTTAATTTCTTCTCTTAACTCAGCCATGGGCACTTTGTGATGACCTCCGACATTGATGCCACGGAGAAAAACTACGTGCTTTTTATCGTTCATGACTCAAAAGATTTAAAGTGACTCCATTAGGATCCATAACAAAGAAACGCCGTACACCCCAGGCTTCATCAGTAATGGGATAAACGATATCGATTTTCTGTATCAATCCACGTTCATATAATCTATCAACATCCGCAACTTCGAACGATAGAAATATTGCACTGTTGTCCAATGGTTTTTTATGGTCATTCTGAAAAATGGACAACTGTGCTGTTGGGTTGACGCTGGATGCAAATGTCAATATCCACCCCATATCCATAACCAGGTCCATTTCTAGAAATTCTGTGTAAAACTGCTTACTTCGCTCCAACTCATCAGAATATATGTTGGGGACAATGCGGCGAATAGAATTAGTCATTCATTTAGTTTGAGAACATCTTAGTCAGTAGCTGAAAAAATTATCATTATAATAGCTAACGACTAATTTTACATTTGGATTGTATCATTTGCGACGGAATCACCCCTGGTTTTCGCCGTTTTAACACCCTAAATATCTGAAATTTAATCCTCATATTTGTAAGGAATTAAAAATTAAATCTATAGGTATGGAGAGAATAACCATCAAGAATACTGTAAATGCACCCATTCATAAAGTATGGAAGCTTTGGACATCCCCTGGACACATCGTAAAATGGAACGCCGCCTCGGAAGACTGGCATACAACCCGTGCTGAGAATGACCTCCGGGCTGGTGGAAAGTTTCTTTCCAGGATGGAAGCTAAGGATGGTAGTTTTGGATTCGACTTTTCAGGTGTCTATGACGTTGTGATTCCTGAAAAACGGATTACCTACACCTTGGGTGATGGTCGGAACGTGGAAGTCGATTTTACTGATAAAAACGGTGAAACCGAAATTGTAAGCACTTTTGATCCTGATAGTCAAAACACCATGGAACAGCAACTGGGCGGTTGGCAGGCTATTTTGGATAGTTTTAAAAGATATGCGGAAAATATTCACTGAAAATATGAAAAAGAGAACGATATCAGGGAACTCAGGTGAAAAGAAATAAAAAAAGGTCAACATGAAGAGTATCAATTCATCCCAAAAAATCACTCCATTTCTTTGGTATAATAACCAGGCAGAAGCGGCTATGAATTTTTACGTGTCTGTTTTCCCTAACTCGGAAATTCTTCTGGAAAAAAGATGGTCGGAGAAATCGCCGTTTCCCAAAGAAAGTACAGTGCCGGGGACGATACAGCAGGGAGTCTTTACCATAGATGGATTTCAGGTGTATGCCTTCGATGCTGGCCCCACCTTTAGTTTCAACCCTTCTATTTCCTTCTATACTGTTTTCGAAACCAGTCGGAAGTTGGATGAGACTTGGAATAAACTTATGGATGGGGGGCAGGTTTTGATGCCCCTGGATCGCTACGACTGGAGCGATCGATATGGTTGGATCACAGACCGTTACGGGATGTCCTGGCAGCTGAGCCTGGGTCAATTAAGTGATGTTGGTGGTCAGCGGATCACTCCACTTGTCATGTATTCAGGAGCTCAACAGGGCCATGCAGAAGAAGCACTGAGCCACTATCTGTCCATTTTTAAAAATTCGTCTTTAGATGGAATAACCCGATACGAAGGGGACGAACAAGGTCCCGAAGGAATGGTAAAGCATGCCCAATGCCATCTGGCAGGACAGCCCTTTATGCTGATGGACAATGGCACTGATTCCAATATTCCCTTTACCGAAGCTATTTCTTTTTATGTGAATTGCAAGGATCAGACCGAAGTGGACCACTATTGGGAAAGCTTTACCAATGAAGGAAAGGAGTCCGTCTGCGGTTGGCTCAAAGATAAATACGGTGTGTCCTGGCAGATCGTACCTGATTTTCTGACTGATAAAATGCGGGGGGATGCACCTGAAAAGCAACAACGAATGATGGATGCTATTCTCCAAATGAAGAAACTGGATGTGGAAGTTTTGAAGAAGAAGTTTAATGGTGTACGATGATGAGTGAACAAGCTCCATTTTCTCAACTTTAACCACGGAGTCCACTGAGAAGACACCAGGTGCACTTAGTCTTCATTGAGCTATTTGTATTTGGCTGATGTTTAATTTGGTTGCTTTTTAACCATGGGGCCTTCAATCGACCTGTGAGCCTCTGCGAACAGCTATCATTACATTTTTTCCGGAAATCAATGAAGGGTAACTAAACGTTGACGATAAAGCCCAAATGTCATTATATTTGGGCAGTTATCGAAAAGGAATATTTTTGACCTCTTTGTAGCTAAATTTATTGAGTATTGTACTGTTCCGTCAGTCTTTTGATCAGCTTATACCCTTTTTCTGCTACTTCCCAGGGTGGTGAGTATTCTCTCCATACATTGATGGAATTGGCAAAGCCAATATCATTGCGGGTGAAGGCTTCTATGGTCAGCCAACCGTCATAGCCCACTTCGGCTAAGGTCTCAAATGTTTCTTCGAATGGAATATGTCCTTCGCCGGGGGTGCCCCGGTCGTTTTCACTAATGTGTACGTGACCCAGTTGTGGAGCTATTTTTCGGATCGCTTCCGGGATGTTTTTTTCCTCAATGTTGGCATGGTGTGTATCGTAATGAGCCTGCACATTGGGGTGATCCACCAGATCCAACAGCTTCTTCATCTGATCCATGGTGTTCACCAGGTAACACTCAAATCGATTGATGGCCTCCGGGGTTAATAAAACACCGGCTCCATCGGCATATTCTCCCGCCTGGCGCAAGATTTCTGCGCTTCGTAGATAGTCAATATCTTCGGGCGCCTTGTTCTGAAAGGTAGCAAACGCTGAGTGAAATGGACCCGCGATAAGCTCACATCCCATATCGGAGGCCACATCTATTGCCCATTTCATCTGATCCAATGCGGCTTGCCGCACAGTGGGGTCGGAACTAATCGCATTGGTTTCTGGTCCCAGTCCGAGCACAGCAGTTATCTTCATTTCAGTACTCTGACAATGCTGACCAAATTTTTTATAGAGCTCGGGGTCATCTGACCCATAAAAAAATTCCACGCCGTCGTAGCCTATTTCTTTAAGCCGATCCACAATGGGGAAGACGTCTTCTTCCACAGAAGCGGACCACGCCAACAGGTTAAATCCAATCTTATTCATAATCCTCTGGTTTTTTATCTTTCACAAATCCATTGAATCCGAACTCGGTCGGATCAAAAGTTCCGACCAAATTTACATTTAATTCTTCTGTGATCTGATCTTCCATATGCAGGGACCAATACGCTGCATTGATTATCATCCGACGCAGATCGGCACTGACCAGGTCGGTAGCCGCCCCCATGGTCGTGGTGAACACCCGACCTTCTTTGCTGCCTGAATGATAAGTATATGTTTTTGTCCACGCTACCGGGATGATTGATTTTTTCCAATTGACTGGAGCTTCAGGAGTCATACCTGAAGTCGAAGCACCCCAGAGCAGGACCTCCGCTCCGTCCGGTATTTCTGTAATACCATATACATCCGTCGGGCCCCAAATGTCTTTGACTCCGTTAAGGACCGGGTGCTTGTTTCGTTCTGCCAATCCATCCACCAGGCCTCGTGTTCCCTCATGACCGTGGTGTCCATGATGGTTGATCCATGTTTCTCCCAGGATTTTTTTTCCAAATCCACCTTCCCAACCGGACACTTTGCTATTGAAACTGTACTTGGCATAAGGGCTTGATGGATCGTCTAATTTAAAGGCGTGGGTGGCTGTTCGTAATCCGATTACGGGCTTACCGGCTTTCAAATAATCGTCAATGTACTTCATCTGATCATCAGGCAGACCGCGAAAGCGGGTTGCTATGATCATCAGGTCAGCGGTCTCCAAAGCTTTTAATCCCGGGATGTTTTTCTGATAATTCGGATCGATGCTCCCTGTTTCCGGATGAATAGCAAATAATACCGTTGTCCGGAATCCATGGTGGTTGCTCAATATTTTAGCCAGCATAGGCAAACCTTCTTCTGAACGATATTCTTCATCTCCACTGATCAGGACAACATGCTTTGAAGTCGTTTTACGATCCGGTTCAAAGGTGATAAAGTGCTTGCTGCTTTGACAATTAGCCATTAAAGACATAAATAGCATAGATGTCAGGATCAGGCTTAGTTCTTTTATTTTAAGAAGGACCATAGGTTTATTCGTTTTTATTGCGTCGTTTATTCGTTGAGATAATCCATGTACCGACAACGAAGTGACCAGGTGTTGCATATCAGTATAGATGTCTAGATAATCTCAGCTGTCTGACACCCGTTCCTTAACTCCTTAAAGCCCCTCAGGGCGTCCTAACACCTATCAGTGAAGCGCACTAATCCCTTACATCGCTACTGCGCCTTCTTCCTGTGCCATTTCATCAACTGTTTTTATGTCGGCTTTCTTTTGCCAGATATAGAATATGATAAACAATACAATGAGTATAGCTGGAAACATCACCATTTTCGTAAGCGTGACCTGACCTGCTACTAACTCGAGTTCACTCCCTGTCAATCCCATACTTTCTGCGGTGACACGGGCATCATCGATCCATCCACCGATGACGGGTTGGAATATGGCGCTGGAAAACATCCCCATCCCGCCGATCAGAGACAGCCCTAAAGCTCCCGTGACAGGGGCTCTTTTGGCGGCTGCTCCCACCATTGTCGGCCAGAAATAACAAACCCCAATTGCAAAAAATATAGCTGCCACGTATGCCATTGGACCGGTGACTACACTAAACATGTAAATACCGATGGCTGAAAATATCGCGCCACCCAATAGAACGCCTGTTTGACCCAGTGTGGCGATAACAGGGCCTGCAAACCATCGTCCAACGGCCATCAGTCCGGTCACCAGTGCCAGAATAATCATTGGACTAGCTCCGCTTTCTGACAGTGTAACACTAACCCATTGTTGCGGTCCGAATTCTGTAATGGCAGTTATAGCCATCGTGAAGAACAAGAATAAGAAAACTGGACTTCCGAGGGCTTTGAAATTTTCTGTCAAAGATTTCATTTCCTCCAATTTGGGCTTGGGGAAATTTTGACCTAAAAAGAGGATGAAATAGATCACTGCCGGAATCAACATGATCCATATTTGAGCTTGCCACCCCATATTGGCATCGGTCATGAACTTGGAGATTAGACTTCCCAGTACAATTCCACCCGGAAACCACATATGAAACCGGTTCAGCATTTTATCGACCATATTCCCCTTGTAGCTGTCTGCGATCATCGGATTACAGGCTGCTTCTGTACATCCATTTCCAAATCCAATAAAAAGCGTAGAAATTAACAGTGTCGTATAGCCTCCTGCATAGATAGTCATCAATATGCCGATCACATGTGAGACAAAGGCAATTCGCATAATATTTTTGGGGCCGATCGAATTATAAAAGATACCACCTAAGATCATAGAAATCGGAAACCCAAAAAACCACATGGAATTGATAAATCCGAGTTGTTCTGCGGTCAAGCCGAATTCATCGCCAAGCTGCGGAAGAATTCCTGCACGAATGGAAAAAGTCAATGCAGTCGTAATGAGGGCAAAGCAGCTCCCATAAAACAGGATATTCTTATTAATTTTTTCGTTCATTGGTTGTTGAGTTTAGGTTAGTGACTATAAAAATTATTTAATGTTTAAATGCCCGGAAGAATTCCAGTTTAAAAAATCAGTTCCTATTGTTGTGGATGGTGAAAAAGCACACAACTTAATGATGACTTCTTAAAATATCGATTGTTTCCTTAAAAAATTTCAAAATAGGAAATTCAAAAGATATATCAAGGATTTGTGTCAAATATTTCTAATCAGTTGCATTATTCCGAAAAGGTAATGGAATCGAAGATTATGAGTTCCCTAGGGTTTCCTAGGGTGGTTCTTGATGAGTAACAAGTAAGGAGCAGCATATGGAATCCGACCATTCATCACTTTACGGACGGATCAGATTGCGGAGAACACAAATCTGCGGGGTTCGTCAGATGGGTGATGACGGTGCTCACCTTACCCGCCTACCCCAAAGCCATCCGGGCGAGGAAGTTTTGATATCTGCGGTACTTACCTTCCTTCAATTGATTTGATCGGCCCAAAATTCGAATTCGGTGAGGTGGGTGTCACTATCTTCCACCCAGGCTTCCAAAAATACAAACCGCACAAATCGGACGTTTTCCATTTTGTCGATATCTACCTGGATGGGGGTGCCATCAGTGGGTTGTTCGGATTGGACATCTTCTACCAATAGAGTCCAGCCTTTGTCTTGGGACTCCTGTGCCCACCCCGGATTATCCGCAGATAAGGACGTTGCTGCGTTGGTCGTGTCACTAATGCCCCACAGCTGGAATTTACGAGGTGTACGTTCGTAGCAACAATCCTGGCGGGGGTACAGCTTGAACCGGGTCAACTGCGCCGATACACCGAGATCAAAAGTAAAATGATAAGGTGTTCGCTCCTCCGAGTAGGTATGGTACCAGTCTCCGTTGCCGGTATTGCCATTAAATAGTTTATTCAAGGATCCCCCATGTGCATCTGCTACAATATCATTGGGCAAATGCACCGGCATGATCAGCGATGGATCCAGTTTGTAGATATCCGGGAAATTAAATTCCGCTCGTGGTGACAGGAAGCTGTCAATAGCTGCAGAATCCGGAGAATGCCAGGTCTCTAGCGCAAAACTTTCACCGGCCGGGAAATCAGGTACAATAGATTCATTCTCATCGGCATGGATCAGAATGGTTAATACTGAATCTTCTGCTGTCTGATAAATCAAACGACTATTTAAGACCGATTCTTCCGGGGTGGCCCATTCTATTTTCAGATTCTTGCCAACCGATGTCATTTGTTCAATGGATCGGTTCTGTAGACCACTTTGGTAGTTCGGACCGTACACGGATGCTGTATGCTCTGTAGTGAGTGATTTTTGACCGGAATCATCCTCGAACCACAATACAAAATTATAATTCCCTTCGGGGATATCGACTAAAACATCCAGAGTATCTCTGGTCGTAATGTCAAACGGCTGCATGTCTTCGCCGTTGTTCCATGAAATCACCCCTTTGGCAATTTTAGGGTCTGCATTAACGGGGATTAAAAATAAAATCTTTTCATTCCCGGGACGGGTCACAATCATTCCGGGTTTGCCGACCGCAACCGCGGATCCGGTTTCACTGAGGTAATCATTGTAGGTGTCATAAATGTCTGTGGTACATGACACTATTGTCCCGAAAATCAAAATAATGATCCAGGCCGTTTTGGATGTTATGTGGCTCATATTGTTTGTTTTAAATACTTGATTTATACTCGAAAGATTACTGCACTTCGCCCCAAAAATCCATCTCCATAATATGCATAAACCTGGATCCTGACCAGTTTTGTAAATTAACAAACCGAATATACCGTACTTTTGGAGCGTCGAGCGGAAAGATGTATTCATGCCCTCTGCCTCCCAGTTCTACGTCATCATTGGATACCTGGCCCAGTGGTAATCCGGATGGTTTCAGCACCTCCCCATTAGAGATTAATTTGGTCCAGCCGTCAAAAGTGCCATCCTGGGTCAACTCACTGGCGCCCCACACATCAAAATAGCGAGGGTTGCCATGATAATACAGCCAGGACCCCTGGCGCTGCCAAAACTTGAAACGAGATAATTGCGCCGTAACACCCAGATCCAGGGTGAAAAAATGCCGATTCGGCTCCGGATACTCTGGTGTGGGGTTGTCATCAGTCCAGCCTTGTGGCGTATGAAAGCCTCCGCCACCAATATTGTTATTGAATAAATTGGTCATGACCCATCCCCAGGCATCGGGCGCATCGTGCGGTAATTTCAAAGGATTGAAGAGGTTCTTATCCAGGTTTTGTTCAAATAAGGGTTTGATCGTCGTTTCGATCCGGGTCGATAGATTATCGTACCGATCCCGGATAAAGACGGCAAAATTTCGCGGAATGGTATCAAATCCACGAACTGCAAAATTATCTTCCTTTTGACTGGAATATCGTATATCAACCTGTTCCAGTTCACCTACTTCATTTTCAGCTTCCACGATGACAGCGATCTCCGCTTGATTTTCATTCACCCACGATATGCCAATACCTCCAAAATCCGGATTGATTTTAATGGATTCTGCGATCAGAGTAATCGGTGGGGTCAGGGGTTGAATGTCGACATTTACGGCAGCAGATCTGTTTTCGCTCTGATCTACGACACGTAATTCGACAGTATAATTTACAGTATCCGGAAATCCTGCTACCTCAATGGAATTATTGAACACGGAAGATTTCCAGTTATTCAGTTTTCCGTCTGCCGATGTAAACGATGCTTCCACATAAAGCACGTCTTTATCCGGTGGTAAGGTGTAGGAAATTCGCGCTCCACCAGGTAAGTTTTCGACTTCAATATTTGTAACCGCTCCTGGTGGTATAGAATCTTCCACCAAGGGTCGTTTTTCATCCTCATCGCAGCTATTTAGCAGCCCTATCGTGAGAAAAATAAATATAAATGTTCTAATTCTTTTCATCATGTGAATTTTTATAGTTCAAAATCACCAGCCAGGTGCCTGATCCAGGTTCGTGTTAACGATTATATCTGCTTCAGAGATCGGCCACAAATAGTCCTTTTTGGTGAATTTTGTTTCACCCACCGTACGAAGCTGATAATATTCTTCAGGCGTTTTCTTGTTGATGCTCCAACCACGAATATTGCTGTTCATTTTCTCTTCCAGCTTCCACCACCGCCGTAAATCCCAGAACCGATGTCCTTCGAAGGCCAGTTCGATTAATCGTTCCTGATGAATAATCTCCCGAAAACCTTCTTTCGAAGCGACCTTCTCGGGTTGCGTGGAATGAACTTGCCAGGATTCCTCTACACCGGCGAGTCCTGCTCGTTCTCGGACTTTGTCTATATATTCATATGCTTTTTCTGATGGCCCCTCCACTTCATTCAATACTTCTGCATAGAGTAAATACAGATCCGCTAACCTCAAAACCGGCCAGGGATAGATTTCTCTCGAGTAATTGGTTGATAAAACATCTTCTTCATTGACTAATTTTTTGGGCAGGTAACCGGTGACACTATACCGGAAAGCATCGATCTGCCCAGAAACCTGGCTCTCTTTTCCCCGTACCACCCATTGATTTTGGTCGTCCAGTCTGCCCTGACCATAGATCAGACTTCCATCAAAGGATAAAGAAGCGTAAAATCGTGCTTCCCTGTTCAGGTGTAGGACTACGGTCTCAAATCCGGGCTCCATGTAATACTGGTGGTCTTCACCTACCGTGGTGAGTTCCAGCCGATCGTTATAATTGAAGTTTTTGTCTTCCGAAATAGGTACTCCGTTGTTGGAGTAATAAAGTTCCGCCATACGAAATGTAGCTGCCCAATAGGATTGGACCTGTTCCAGGATTTCGGCCCGTGCCGAAGGATCAATTCGGGTAAAGGACCAATTTTGAAGCGTGGCAGCGGTGGGATTGGCACTGCCCCAGATCACTTCCGGGTTCCACTTTTCGGTGACCGAGCCCCGGATACTCATTTTTAATATCGTGGAATCGGACAGATCAAAAATGGAAGAACCCGGGTAATGATACAGGCTGTGACCACCTGCTTCTGCCAGGATAATGGCTGTGTCGCAGGCTGATGCTGCTCTTTCCCACTTCTGAGCGTCGAAATTTGGATTAATATAGGGGACGCCATCACTATTAAGCCAGTTGCTATAAAAGTTATTACCATTGAACATAGGACTTGCTGCGGTAGCTAGTACTTTTGCTTTGATGCCGGCTGCAATAGGTTTGGTGATACGTCCCAACTCTTCTCCACGATTTTGGATTGCCTCCGGTAAACTAGGCATAGCTTCATCGATTAGTTCTACAATATAATCCACGACCTCGTCGACCGGATCCCGACTGCGGCGCACTTCGTTGACATCGCCACTTACAGATATATTTTCTCGAATAATGGGTATGGGGCCATACATTCTCATCAGCCAAAAGTGGTAGTAGGCTTTGAGAAACTTGGCTTCCGCAATCCATCTTTCCTTTTCAAACGGCTCCAGATCCCTGGGCTGATCAATGTTTTCAAGAAAGATGTTGCAATCCCGGATTGCTACGAACATGTTGTGGTCTGACCAATAGTCCAGATAAGGGTTTGTGATTCGTTGATCTCCCTTGGCAATATTCAGCCCACCCCAGTTTCGGCCGGTTACATCATTTGTCCATATTTCATCGCCTGCTATGAGACCTGGATTGGAATTGCTGGCATGAGCCGGCAGGTACCCGTATAAGGTATAGAAAAACCGCTCTGCGTTCACCCGGCTGTTAAATGCAATATCAATCGTAGCAACATTATCCGGGACTACATCCAGAAAGGAGTTGCAGGAAAAAGTGAATATTCCAAAAAATAATACAAAGGGATATAATTTTATAGTTCTCATATTGTGTCTGTTAAAAGTTGATTTGAATACCTGCATTAATGATGCGTTGAAGTGGGTAATTCATTCCGTTCCCCCGTAATTCGGGATCCCACAATTTGAATTTGCTAAAATGAAAAAGGTTGGTACCATTTAAATAGATTCGGAGGTTTTCGATAGCACCAGCTACACCGGCCAGTTCATTGATGTTATAACCAATTTCAGCTTGTTTCAATCGGATGAAAGCACCATCGCGTAAAAACCAGGTGTTGGTTTGAATATTGTTGTCGATTGGGTTTACAGACAACCTGGGCCATTTGGCGTAGAGGTTCCGGTTGTCTTCGGACCAGTGAGACTCAGCAAATGCTTTGAGTAGCTGATTCTCCGAAGTCAATTCCGATACCACATCATTACTGTTATCTGTATCTGCAAATGGGGTCAATTTCCGGGAATCAATAAAAAAGGATATTCGATCCAAGCCTTGCACGAAAGCTGAGATATCAAAATTCTTATAACCCAATGAGAAACCGACTCCATAGCTGATTTCGGGTTCGGTGGATTCGCCGATGGGAACCCGGTCCAGCGAAGAGATGACTCCGTCATTATTGATATCACGGTACTTAATATCACCCCCCATCACGGGCCCAAAGTCCTGTCGCGCCGAATTGTCAACATCTTCCTGGTCTATGAACAATCGTTCTGCAATTAATCCGTAGGTCTGATTCAAGGGTTGACCTATTCTCGAAAGCCAGGGGGTGCCAAACTCGAGATAATTAGGCTCTTCGAATACGGAAAATTCGCTGTTCGTCAACGTGTAATTTCCTCGCATACTGATCCAGAAGTCCGGGGTGAAGTTGTGATAAACATCGAGTGACATATCCAGTCCGCCCGAGAGCGCTTCTCCGATGTTCGCTCGGATTGGTGCCTGGAGTCCGACCAAAGTAGGGATGTCAGAACGGGTCTGGAGTATGTTGGTTCTTTTTTCATGGAACCATTCCACCTGCAGCTGTACCGCATCCTGAAACAACCCCAACTCTACACCTAGGTTTGTTTTATAAGCTGTTTCCCAGGTGATGTTTCTGTTTTCATATCGTGAGATGGAGACACCCGGGCGGCTAAAGCTATAGTTGGTTCCAAAGGTAGCTCCGCGGTTATTGTCGATCAGATTGACATTGGATAAGTAAAAGAACCTGTCCGCCAATGATCCGATAGCATCATTACCCACTATTCCGTAGGATCCCCGTAGTTTGAAGCGGTTTATTTTTTCGGAGAACCAGAAATCTTCATTTGATAATACCCATCCGGCTCCTACTGAAGGAAAAAATCCGTAGCGGTTATTGGTAGAGAATCGTTCCGATCCATTGTATCCGAAATTAAATTCACCAAAATAACGGCTGTCGTAGTTGTATGTGAATCGTCCCGAAACTCCAAGATTTCGACTCGGTAAGGAGAGTTGCAACTCCTCCGCATTGCCGTCCAGATACTCCCGGGCAATACCCACCAGCAAGCCGCTGACAGTATGTTTTTCTGCAAATTGCCGGTCATAGTTAAAGGCCGTTTCCATGTAGAAAACGGTGTTGACCAGCCTGTCCTGTCCTCGGGGGTTAAAGGACAAGAATTCGGTCCCGGTATTGTCATTCAAACCCAATAAGGTATATTTGTCTTCACTCCGGTTGTAAAATCCGACATCATAATAAAACGGATTGTAAGATCTGTTTAAGCCAAAAGAGGAAGTTCTGTTGTTATTCCCCATTAGCCGCCATTTCAACCCCGGCAGTACAAATCCGAGGTCTTGCTTGATTTCGACCTGGACAAGGTTCAAAGAGCGACTGTAGTCTCGGTAGCCCCGAACCAACTCTGCGTAAGGATTGATAAAGGTACCATCTTCATCATTACCAAAAAGAATATGGTTAGTAAACTCATTGGCCTCATCAGGTTCGTAATAGGCAGGAAAGCGAACCGGATTGGATCTGGTGATCATATTGTAAATATCAGTTCCACTGGGAATGGGGCCTTTATAGTCATCCAGTGTCGCATGCAACCGGACAATGGCCTCGGTGGTGTTCGTCAGATTGATGTTGACGTTGGAACGCAGCAGGTATCTTTTCAGATCGATGTTGTTGTTGAAATTGTTGCGTTTATCTACCTTCAGTATACCATTATCCTGATTGAAGGATCCGGATACGTAATACTGAGCCACCTTCCCGCCCCCGGAAACACTGAAATTCAGACGTTGGTTATAAGTGTAGTCTTTTAAGAGCTGGTCTTGCCAGTTTACGGTCGGGTACACATTGGGATTTCCGCCTTGCAAGGTATTGTCTATTTTACTTTGCGAATAGGGGAGGATGCCCAGTGGGTCTCGTGTACGGACAGCCTCATTGTGTAGCCTTAAATAAGTGAGCGGATCCGCCAATTCAACATTTTGAGTAGGTTGCGAAAATGAATTTTCAAAACGCAGATTTACTCTGGGTTTTCCTATTTCTCCTGACTTGGTTGTTACGCTGATAATGCCATTTGCACCACGGGCACCATAGATGGCAGTCGCAGTTGCGTCTTTGAATATGGAAAAACTTTCGATGTCATCGGGTTGCAGACGAGCCAGGTCATCAACGGTTAATTCCACACCATCTATTAATATCAATGGGTTCTGACGCAAGCCAAATGAGGTGGCGCCCCGGATAAAAAACTGCGCATTGTCCTGTCCCGGCTCTCCTGAATTTTGATAAGCGATTACCCCTGAAACCCGGCCTGCTAGTGCCGTAGTAAGGTTGCTCGAGGGTACTTTAAGATCTTTGGGTTTGACCGTGGTGACGGATCCGACCAGGCTTTCTTTGGTCTGGGTTCCATAGCCTACGACAACGACCTCGTCCAGTAATTCGCCATCTGAAGACATCGTGATGATCATCTCCTGGTTGCGTTCCGGGACTTCAAGTTCCAGCTTCTGGTAACCTATGTATGAAAAAACAAGTTCTGAACCTGGACCCACATCTGGAAGCGAAAAGTTTCCATCAAAGTCTGTGGCTGTACCTATCGTGGTTCCTTTGACCTGGACATTCACGCCAATCAGTGGTTCACCATCTGAGTCCTTGACAATTCCTGTCGTAGTATCCGCCGGAATGGCTTCAGCTATTGTATTTAAATGCAGGAGTTCTTTTTCGGGCATTAGGTGAGCATGACCGGTTTCATTGATGACCAGTTCTTTCTTTGTGTCAAAATCAGAGGAAAAGCCAGAAAAAGTGCAGATGAAAATAAAGGTTAAAACGTATACTGTTCTTTGATGAACTCTGAATAAAAGGCAACTGCCATTATTATAGTCATTTGATAATATGTCCTTCCAAGCCATAGAATAGGTTTTAGGTTGTTACGAAGCCAATAAAAAGTCGTTTTGGGATAGCAGTAGGTCGTGTTAATAATCCTTTTCAAAAGCTAATATAATCTTAAATTATCCTTGAGCCTACCTATGGTTGCCTATGTATATCCTTTGAAACTGTTAATAATCTATTTTATTTTAATATATCGTGCCAGTAAAGTATTGATAGTGAGCAAAATAGTATCTGGAATGATGAACTTGGAGTTATTAAAAAAAATTGATAAAATAAATATTATTAAGGTTGGTTGATATCCTAAACTAAGGGAGGTTTATATGATGTGTCGATGTGGGCTAAGTATATTGAATGGGATGAAATAGGGAGAAGGATCTTTCGGTGGAATAAATTTTGATTCTCCCCTATTCCGAGTCATACCATTTGTATAAGGTAATACCGTATAAGATTTTGTAAATATTCAAAGATTGTCGAGGAAAAAAACGGAGGTTTGGCTGGAGTTACACCGAGTATTTTTGACAAAGAGAATCGAAGAATATTTCGGAATATATGCGGCAATTATGAATTCAAATGACATCAGACATTTCTGCACACTTATGATCGATTATGAACGGTAGATCTCGTTTTATGCATAGTGAAATGCATAGACTTATCAATTCTTTGACACCATACCGGCAACTGTTTTTTTGTGCTGGAGAAGGTTAGATTGTAAAGAAACGAGGGCAACGCCTGGATTATGTGGAGGGATGTTGATCTGTTATTTGTTCCACCAAAACTCGATTTCTTTTTTCAGACCTTCCACGACCTTGGGATAATCTGCAGCTACGTTTCTGATCTCCATGGGATCTTGAAGGAGGTTGTACAGTTCGGTCTGGCCAATGACCGGGATAAAACGCCCACCACCGGTAGAGATCTTATTGAGGTCCGCAGACTCATGGGCAGGGATGATCATTTTCCAGGGGGCTTGCATGATCATGCGGTGCTCCAGGCTGGCGGTCGGATCATTCACATCCGCCACGTCATGATTGTAATCTTCGCTATATACTGTTTTTCGTGCTTCCAGACTTTGTGAATCCATGACATTTATACCCTGCATCTCGTCGGTGGGATTCAGGTTCACAGCAGCTAATGCGGTGGGTACCATGTCGATGCTGCTCACAAAAGTACTGGTGTCCAGTCGGGGCTTGATTTTCCCCGGCCAGCGGTACATAATGGGGGTGCGAATTCCCATGTCATAAGGAGATTGCTTCGATGGCCATACAAAGCCATTCCCTTCCGGGTTCTGGGTCCAGCCATTGTCGCAAACATAGATCAATAATGTGTTATCGGATAGTTCCCTGTCATCCAGGGCATCGATAAGTTCACCAACGTTCTGATCAAACCATTCACACATGGCCCAATATTTTGCTATGGATTCGGAAGGCGTCTTTTTTTTATATTTTTGGTAAAGTGAGTCTGGAGGATTGTGTGGGGTATGGGGCAGGAAAGGGGCATACCAGAGGAAAAATGGAACGCTGTCTTTTTTTACCTCATCCAAAAACTGATAAATCGGTGCCATTCCTTCCCGGCCTATTTTGAGCCCGCGATCGCCATGGCGGCCATTTTGAGCAGGATCACCGGTCGTCATGCCTTCCGAAAAGCCCCCCGTCTTATAGTTTCCTTCCCACCATTTTCCAGTCTGTAAGGAGCGGTATCCTTTTTTATCTAATAGTTTCGGTAGGGGAGGGTGGCTCTGCAATCGATTTACCATACTGGTATTCTTCTTTTGTCGTTGTTCCCGCCACTCCAGACTGTATTTTCCGCCTTCTCCATTGTAATCAAAGACCGGGTCATTCCCTGTAATACCATGTTGATGTGGGTACAGTCCCGTGATAATAGAGGCCAATGACGGACGGCACAGCGGTGCAGCGGAATAACCGCGGGTAAAAGTCAGGCTTTCTTCGGCCAATTGGTCAATGCGGGGTGTTTCGATCCGAGGATGTCCCATAAAACTATAATCAGTCCAGGCCTGGTCATCGGAGAGGATGAAAACGATATTGGGTGGTGTCTCAATAGGATTTTCGGTCGAATCATTGGTTTGTTGCTGGCAGCCAGGTAGGGTATACAGCAAATAAAGAAGGGCGAAAATGGTGTGCAATCGGTTCATTCCGATAAATATATCAAAAAACCGGCACAAGATTTAACAGATTTTGGAAATCTGTCAAATCTGTGTTCCTGGTTTAAGACAATAGCCCGTAAAGCTTTGTGTGGCTGGATAGTCTGGCATTTGAGGGTTATGCACTCTGGAAAAGTGTCAGACCTTGCCCTCCTGCACTTCCTCCTCCAACAAATGGCAGTCACCAAAAGGTCATACTCGCTCCAGCTTCACCGGATAGGTGCGCTTAGAGGCCCATTGGGGGACATAAATGCTCTCATCGTTATCAATACACACATCGTGCGGATGCATAAAATCGATGAATGAGGTGTCTTTTCGTTGTTCCTGAAGGCTGTTTCCTACGTAGACGGGTTCGGTGCCTCCAGGTGTAGAAACTACTTTGTCATTTCCATCTAGTATGGTGATGTATCCGGAGTTGGGATATTGTTGGCTGGTGCTTCTGTACACAGCTGCATAGGTGTGATCGCCATGAATCACGGGTCGGCAGATGAAGGATCCGGGTACTTCGATGGTCGATTGGTATTGGCCATCCATGGAAAATCGCTTCAATTGCATGTGTGTTCGGTTGGTAATGATCAATCCGGGGTTATCATGACGGGTGTCGATCACGATACCGTGGCAACAGCGAAAGGTGTCGTCTGAATCACCGGCACCGCCAAAGTGGCTCATATATTCACCTTTGGCATTGTATTTCGTAATGTAATTGAGTCCATACCCGTCCGCTACGTAAATGTCCCCGGAGGCAGGGTCAATGGCTGTTTCGGTGGGTTTGTACTGGCCCGGGTAATCGTAGACACCGCTTTCCCTGGGGTAGTCGAGCTTCATCAATACCTTGCCTGTGAGATCCGTCTTGATGACTTGATTGCGATCTGTGTCGGTAATAAATAAAAACTGCTCTTCGCCTTCATTGGACAAAGTCAGACCATGAGCACCCGGAAAACTGGTCCCCCAGCTGTCCAGAAGTTTTCCGGATTTATCATAAATGAGCACATTGTTTTTGGTTTCATTGGTGAGCAGGATCAATCGTCCCGAAGCATCTTCGACCATTTCATGGCAATCGTTGACCGGATTTTTACCAGCATCCAATACCCCCCATCCTTCTACGATGCGATAACGGTGGCTGTTGTGCCCTACTATTTTTTCTTTCACGTTGGTGTTTTTTATGTGAATTTGAGGAACCGCCAAGAATGAAAATCCTGCTATGGTGCTTTTTTCAATAAATGATCGACGGTCCATTTTAAAATTAATTTTGCAATAAAAGCATCAAGGTACGAAAAATGAAAAAACCTGGTCTGGATTTGATTACTAATTTAGTAATCCTTCCATTATACCAAACGATCGAAAATGTATGAAAGGGGGGATCTGTATCCCGAGCAAACACCTGCAATTGTTCAGCCAAGCGCGGATACAACCTGATAGCGTCTATGCTAAAATCATCTTCCTTACATAAGATCAAGTTCATTCAAAAGACTATCATGTTTGAATTACCGTACAGGGTAGTCAAAAACAGATTTTTGTATATACTGCACATTAGAATATGCATAAATGAGTATCAGTGCGATTATGGAATACTTATTGAGTAAATCGGAGGGATTTGTTCGTAAAAACATTCTTTGCCTCTCAGACCCAGGTGAAACACCGGTTTAACTTCTCGTCCAAGGAAAATTTTATACTGGATGAAAATTGGATCTTTGAAGTGGGTGGAAAAACCAAAACAAAGAATCAGATAAATTCACTACCGGATAGTTTTGTGGTAGCTGATGAGGCAGCATTTCCGGTGACAACACTCCCACTTTGGATTTTGGGTTTTTTGTATAGATAAATCCCGGGAGGTCAGAGCTCCAGCTCTGAAAACTTGAACGGAGCTGGAGCTCCATTCTCCCGGGAGGTCAATGGAACAAATATTCTTCAGGTATACTCATATAGCCACCACCCATTGAGAACCGGACCTTCAGATCAAAATCACTTTCCTCATCATTCTTCTTCTTTACATAAATCCGGATCGGGTGATATCCTGCGGCCAACCGGATCGTTCCTTCCCTGGACATCGATTCTCCGGCTCTGAAATCACCATCAATCACCAACGCATCATGAATGCGAACGATCGTCTGATTTGAAGATGTTGTCTGTAGTGTGTATTCGCCAGATTCCGGTACATTCACATAACCGGAATAAACCACCATATTCCCGGAGGAACTTTTATTCGAAGGAAAGGTGTTCCCTCTGATGGTATTCACCACTTTTTCATGTACCGGTGCGAGCTGGTTGGTTTTTGGAATCCATCTACTGTCCACGTCATACAGCCGGGCTTTCAATCCGGCGGTCAATCCATTTTCTGGTTTGGTCAATGCCGGGATGTATTCGGTATCGTAAGGCCGCGATGCGCTGGAATTGGGGCGGCGCATCTGAAGCACCTTGTTTTTCATTTGTTTCTGAAGGTCATCGTACTGCGAATCATTGGCTAGATTATGGCCCTGCTGTGGATCTTTGGATACATCGTATATTTCAAAATCATCTTGATGACTTTGGATGTCATAACGGACGCCCACCATATCTTGGAGACGGATCATCTGCATTTGTCCTCGCTTTCGGCCCTGGTGTGCGGGTAGGAAATCATCATAGCTTGGCGTTTTACCATTCTGTGCGTACTCTACATAAACGGGATTCGTCGCCGGTTGTTGATCTCGTAGAATAGGGAGAAGAGAATTCCCATCAGAGCGTTCAGGTGCCTGGATTCCGGCCGCCTCACAAAATGTAGCCAGCCAGTCTGACATCATTACCGGCGCGTCATTGATTGCTCCTTTGGGCAGTTGTTTCGGCCAGGTCACAATCGTAGGTACTCGCAATCCACCTTCCCATAAATCGCGTTTGATGCCGTCAAAAAGTCCATAGCTTTTGAAGAATTCCGGTGTAAAAACGGCATACTCCTCCGGAAGATAGGATTCTCTGGATGGACCATTATCGGAAGTGAAAATCACCATTGTATTCTCTTCCAGATTGAGGTCCCGGAGCAATTGTCGTACATCTCCCACCGCATCATCGATCCGGCGGTTGACCGTGGCAAATCGTTTGTAGGTGTCGGGCCAGGGAACTTCTGCAGTCGAAGGATCCTGATCGTCATCCCAAGTCGCATTGGCGTAGTCCGGGTGCGTCCAGGAATCGACCTCGCCGGAGGCTGTATTGATCATGTGGCCGGGTTCACCGGTCCATTGCAATCCACCGTTTACTCCACCCCCCGATGGGTATTCCTGCGTAGGTAATTCAATGACCGCATGGG
Organism: Membranihabitans marinus; assembly: GCF_019802045.1. Lineage (GTDB taxonomy): Bacteria > Bacteroidota > Bacteroidia > Chitinophagales > Saprospiraceae > Membranihabitans > Membranihabitans marinus_A. The sequence goes on from NZ_JAHVHU010000002.1 coordinate 209,724, forward strand.
GTGTGTCATAAGCTAAAAACATAAAAAAAGGTTGACCATCTTCTTTTTTGTTGTAATCGACGATCCATTTTTTGGCAAATGCGGTCCAGAGATCACCAGTAAAACATTTGGCTAATCCGTCAGAGACTTCTTCATGGTTGTGGTATACTTCTTTTTTCCCCCGGTAAATTCCTTCCACCGGGTAATGTTCGTGACCGTCTCGGTGCCGCATATATCCATAAAACTCATCGAACCCTCTGTTCAATGGATGTCCGGGCCATTCATCACCGTTGTCGCTGTATCGGTTATCCCCTTGAAGCCCCCATTTGCCGACAGCTACGGTACCATATCCGGCTGCTTTGAGCACATTGGCTACGGTATAATTGTCTCCGAGCCGCTTGTCGAACTGGTTGTCCCGGACATTGCTGTGGCCCTGATGGACACCCAGGAGGAAAGAAGCCCGGGAAGGCGCACAGACCGGGGCATTGCAGTAATGATCGGTGAGCATGACCCCTTGATCGGCCATTTTGTCGAGATGGGGCGTTCTCTGCCAGGGATGAGCTTTGTTGCCCTCTTTTGCTCTTTGATTTTGAAAAAATGTCCCCAGGTCACCCCAGCCCAAATCATCGGTGAGGATAAAGATGATGTTGGGTGGTTGTTGTTCTTCTTTGTTCGTTTGGTGCGTAGGTGTGCAGGCGGTGAGGAAAAAGATAGAAATGAGTAAGTAATGGATCTTCATAACAATGGAGCTTTAAATTCTTAAAGAGTAATATAGAAAAATAATTGGTTTTGATTTCGAAAAATCGCCAGGTAACTCAGGGCAATCGCAAGAAATCCAACAAGTTGATTTCTTTTGCTCGAAGAGACAGAAGGATGCAAGGTGGTAGCGGTCAATTGATTGGTGAAAGTATAATGTTGGATTGTTTGCAGTAAAGGTGAAATGTAATGCACGGTAACCGAGAAGTAATCCTTGTTTATCAGAATTCAAACCTCAAAGCTTAATGCCTGGTTCAGGTAGATCGAGATCTTATCTATGGAAAAACCAATTTCTTCCTATTCGAATACCGGGAAAAATAAATTTACCTGGGCATGCATGGTATATAAAAAATGGGAGGTATCGTTAAATACCAGAATAGGACTGGAAAAATCACCCGGAATAATAGGGTTGTCGGGATACTTCTCCCAATGAATCAAATCTTTGGAGCGGGCTACATTCGAAGTCCAGATGCTTTTGCTGTTGTCGGTCAGCCATTCCTGATTGTCCGTGGCATGATAATACATATAATACATTCCGTCTCGTTTGATGACCTGATTCACAGCTACAGCTGATCGGTCATATTTCTCCGGTCCTTTCTTCAGCACCGGGTCGTCCTGCACATTGGTCCAGTGGATTTTGTCGGTCGATTCAGCCAGCCAAATAGCTGAATCAGTGCGTTCATAAAATAAGTACCACTTCTCATTCTCCACCCAAAGCGTCGGAGTCCCGTAGGGCCCGTCGATCTGCTCCCCGGTGGTTTTTTCAATAACCAGATCACCCTGGTCTTCCCAGTGAACGCCATCGGATGATGTAAGTAAATGGGCAATATCATCGGTACCTTCTGCATACATATAATACGTGTCATTAATCTTTGAAACATGCATGTCTTCTGTCCATCGATCATTGTAGATAGGTTTTTCCGAATAGCGGGTCCAGTCCTTACCATCGGGTGAGGTGGCATAGCCGAGCATCATTTGATTGCTCTTTTCATAATTATATCCGGTGTACCACATTTTATACTGCCCTTCGTCAAACAGAATAAAACCCCGCTCTCGGATCCCCTTGTCCCAGGTGTTCTCTCCGGTGCCGGTAAATACGGGGTTTTCTTCATATGGTGTGAAATGGATCAGTCCGGCAGGGAATGCATCATCGGAGATCACTTCCGTGGAAGTCTGGTCAGTGGCGGGATTGCATTGGATAAGGAGGAAAGCTGTGAATAGGATTAGGGTGATATTATAGTGGATGTTGATTGTTTTCATAAACAGGGTGGTTATGCTGCAATATAATAATTCGCAAAGACATTTTACAGATATTAAATTTATTGGCACGGTTGCGCAAATGACCAAAGACCATTTTAAATGTTAAAACTTAAGGCCTAAAAAGTACTATATGTCGTATGCCTAATCCATCAATCAGGTATCACCACTTCGACGACCGGAGCCGGTGTGCTCAGATTTTTTATCCGATCCATCGCCCGGATTACATACCGGTATTTTTTCCCTGGTTCACTTTTGGCATCAAAAAAGAATGGTTGTGGCTTGAAGCTGATTCCCACAATATGGGCCCCGCTCTCCAGATCGATGGGGCCGTTTTCTTCGAACCGGTACACCACGTAACCGTATGGTTTTTGTGCATCATGAGCGACCGCCGGCGAATCCCAGCGTAAACGCACAAAACGATCAATAACCGTAGCTCGAACGTTTGCAGGTGGGGCAGGAGGAATGCTGTCCAACCATTTCATTGGCGGGATCAAGGCAGGATGCTGATACAGGTCAAGCCTTAAAGAATCTGCAAATCCGGCCATGTTGTTCATCAGGGAACGCGAACTGAAATAGACGCTTCCGTGGATGTTATCTTTTTGCCGCAGCGCTCTGACCTGACGAGGCAGCTGGCTCCAGTCTTCCCACCCATTTTTTCCTTCCAGGGAACGATAAGGGGCCTGGCCTACATAGACCTGCTTGCCAAAACTGTTTTTGCTCCACCAATCGAGTAGTTTTTCAAACGCAGCGGGCGGGTAATGAAAAGGAAAGTAGATCTGTGGGTTTACATAATCCATCCAGCCCTCTTCCAGCCACTTGTACACATCGGCGAATAGTCCGTCGTAATTAGTAAAGCCATTGGTTTCGGAGCCCCGGGGATCTTCCTTTTTATTGCGCCAGATGGCAAAAGGGCTAATGCCAAATTTGACCCAGGGTTTTGCCTGATGAATTGATTCATTCAGTTCCTTCACAAGCAGATCCACATTATTGCGTCGCCAGTCTTCGATGGTGTTGAAATCCGCAGTACCATATTTTTCATAGGTCATAGAGTCTGGCAGAGGATCTTTTCCCGGATAAGGGTAGAAATAGTCATCAAAATGAATCCCATCTACGTCGTACCGCATCACTACATCGAGGATGACCTCAACGATGTATTCACGTACTTCCGGAATTCCAGGATTAAAATAGGTTTTGTTATTATAGGTATAGAACCACTCTGGCCGGGTATGTGAAATATGATCCCGGGATCGCTTGCCTGCATCACTATCCTGGGAAGCGCGGTAGGGATTGAACCAGGCGTGCAGCTCCATGTTGCGGTCGTGGGCAGCTTCGATCGCAAATTCCAGGGGGTCATAAAAAGGCTCTGGGGCCTGACCTTGTTTTCCGGTCAGGTAATAGCTCCAGGGTTCTTTTCCGTCCGAAAAGAAGGCATCTGCGGTGGGTCTGATCTGAAAAACGACTGCATTGAGTCCCATACGCTGGTGCTGGTCCAGGAGCCAGAGCAATTCTCTTTTTTGATCTTCCGTGCTCAGTCCCGGCCGGGACGGCCAGTCAATGTTGGCGACTGAAGCAATCCATACCCCGCGAAATTCGTGGAGTGGGGCAGGCGAATGCTCTTGAGATGAAAGTGTGCTGAATGCAGTAATCCAAAAAAGGAAGATGAGTCGTAATTTCATAGGTTGCTTAAAAGGCTTTTGCAATATTAACTATCTTTCATTCTTTTCTCATCTTTTTTGACGAGAAAAACTTTCTCAAATTTTTCTCTCATCAAACTGATGGTGTGGTAATGCCCTGCAAAGCGGGAAAGAGCCCGCACCGCTATTGCGGTGTCTGCGCTGATCACGCTATAGGCGTGACAAGTCCTGCGGTAGAATCCTTTAGTGCTATGAACTTAAGTCCACATATGCTAGCTTATATCCTTCCTAAAACTCAAAATCAAAATCCAGTACAATGGAAGAAATTTTGCCGTCAAATTTTACCGGTGACCCATACCGGTCATCCTCCAGGAAAAACCCATTTACCTCTTTTGTCTTCGGATCGACGATCCAGTATTCCTTCACTCCATGTCTTTCGTATACTTTCTTTTTCTGGTTTTCATCAACCCTGGCATTGGAAGAAGATAGGATCTCTATGACCATGTCTGGTGAACCATGTAAACCGTCCTCTTTTATTCTATGAAGGTTGTCATTGGTGACAAATACTATGTCAGGTTCAAATACATTTTCATCATCCAGATAAACTCCAAAAGGAGCGATACGGACTTCACCCAATAGATGCTTTTCAACATGCAAGAAAATTGATACATTAATTCTGTTCAGGGTTTTTTGATGAATATTACTTAGCGGAGGCGACATTGTAAGTTGATTTTCAATGATTTGAGCACGAGTGCCTTCGGGTAAGCTTTCCCAAACTTCCCGAATGGTCCGCAGTGGTTGGGATACGGTGGTCGATGTCATGGTTAATGGTTTTTGTTCTAATATAAGGGAATATCGGGCTTTTCCGTTCCCTGTTGGAAAAGAAAAGGGTTTAGGTTATAAAATAATGAGAAGGTTTCCCCCTCAGCACCTAAACCACATTCCAGAAATTTCATTCTAATTATCTCCTTTTCAAAATTACCTGATGATGGAAATAATCAACCCATTTTTATAAAACAAAAATTTATATTCGCAGTAAAACCTGGTTATGGCAGAAAAATTTGGAAAGACGTGGTGGGGGCAGCAATGGCTGAGAGCGCTGAATAATATTGACTTTAGCAACCGGCTCCCCAGAGGTGCTACTTATGCCCGGCGCGGGTCGGTGACATCGCTTGAAATTAAAGGAAGTCGCATCCATGCAAGGGTCAAGGGAAGCCGTCCCAGTCCTTACAAAGTAGACATCATCCTGCCAGGTTTTGAAGATCCGGAAAGAAGGAATTTCCTGGAGGCACTTTCCACCCGGCCCCTGATTATTTCCAGGCTTTTCAATCGGGAATTGGCGCCTGAATTACTGTCCTTGGCTGAGGACAATGGACTGCAGGTGTTTCCGGAAGAATGGTCGGATCTGGAGATGAGTTGCAGCTGTCCCGACTGGGCGGTTCCGTGCAAGCATCTCGCTGCCGCCATTTATAAAATATGTTCTGAAATTGACAATAATCCCTTTTTGGCATTTCGTCTTCATCATCTTGATTTGATCGAAGAATTGTCAAAGCGGGGACTATTCATCAAAACCGAATCTGCGACGATCCCGGAGATCACCGAATTGTACATCGGGAATGGGTCCGGGAAAAATAGGAAATCGGATAAATTTGAGTTGCAAAATGCATATCAAAAGCTATCCTATTCGGCCTTGTCGCCCATCCATGAAGCACTCTATGCCTTATTACCAGAAGCCCCGCCCTTCTATGCCGGATCCGGCGATTTTAAGAAAAAATACAAAGTAGCTCTGAACCGCGCGGTTAAAAGTGCAGACCGCATCATAAATGGAAGGACCAGTCTGGCCGCCCAGTTAGCACAGAGCATAGACAGCCAGACGATATCTGCACACACCACGAGCGCAGTGATCGTTTCCGAAGACCTGCAAACCACGGTGCAGGTGAACGGTGAAACTCTTGAACTATCCGGTTTCATGCTGAATTTGGCTGAAATTCCCGGCAACAAATTATTGGATTATCAACCTTCTACTGCCGCCTTTCACACCTTATTCCATTTGGCTATGCATTTGACAGCCAACGGAGGAATAGTTCCACAGATCATACGTCGACCTGATGAGAAATATGCGATTCGCTGGCTCCCGTCTATGATCAGCAAAGAAGTTCGACAACTGGTCATAAATGCAAATGAGATTCTTCCACCGGATGTTTTTTGGTGGGAAACGGGTCAGTCAAAAAAATCGATTGAAAAGGATAATGTGATCAATCTGCTTTCGGTGTTTATCACAGAATTGGTCACGGGATTGTCAGGGAAGGAAACGAGGGATCTGTTCTTAGACCTGTTTTTTACAAATCTATCCTATAGTTTTGATCAGCCTGGAGAGCGTGCACTGGTCGGTGGTATCCAGGCCTGGTTGCAGAAGTTCTACCTGAGTCAGGGGGCTTATAAACCGCAACTTGCTGTTTCTGAACTGAGTGAAGACGAGTTCCGGATCGATGTCAACGTGGTTCACAACACTAGTAATCCGGATGGTTATATTCCTCTGAAAAATGTGCTCAATCAAAAGAAATACGATAAGAACCGGATCGAAATCCTGCAATCCATAGCAACACTTACGGAATTCATACCCGGACTGGAGCAGTACATCCGGACCAAAGGGAAAGATAATATCATCCTGGATAATCCTACTTTTACGTCATTCTTATTTGAAATGATCCCGGTCATCCGGTTGTTGGATATTGATATCCTCTTGCCGAGGTCACTACGAAATATTTTAAAACCCCGGCCTTCCATATCGTTGACTGCTCAACCCGGAAAATCCTATATAAGACTGGAAAAACTACTGAAATTTGATTGGAAAGTAGCCATCGGTGATGCATTGATGACCGAATCTGAGTTTAAAGAGTTATTGAAGCATTCCGAGGGGCTGCTTAAGTACAAATCTCAGTACATATACGTCAATCAAGACGATTTGGAAAAGCTGCACAAACACTTCACCTCTGGAAAAGAACAGCTGTCCTCGTTTGAGATGTTGCGCGTTGCATTGATGGGTGAATATCAGGGGGCATCGATCGGTTTTGATCAAGAGGTCAGAGATTTGATCCAAAGGTTGACGGACGTCGAAAGGGTTCCATTGCCCACGGGACTCAAGGCCACACTTCGCCCCTACCAGGAGCGTGGTTATTCCTGGATGTACCGCAACGCCAGGATTGGATTTGGTTCGGTCCTCGCAGATGATATGGGGCTTGGAAAAACCGTACAGGTCATCGCCACCCTCCTGAAATTCAAAGAAGAAGGATTGCTGGATAAAAAAAAATCGTTGATTATTGTACCTACCGGACTTTTGACCAACTGGGAGGCTGAAGTTGAAAAGTTTGCCCCAACGTTAACGACGTGTTTATACCATGGAACGGGAAGAAAGCTGGATGAAGAATCCGATATCGTATTGACCTCATATGGCATTGCCCGTTCTGAAGCTGTAGAACTGAAGAAAATGCCGTGGTTTGTCGTGGTGATCGATGAAGCACAAAACATCAAAAACCAAAATACCCAACAAACCAAGGCGATTAAAAGCATCAAAGCGGATCATTTTATTGCCATGAGCGGAACACCGGTGGAAAACCGGTTGAGTGAACTGTGGAGTATCGTGGATTACAGTAATCGGGGGGTATTGGGCTCCGATAAAGATTTTCAAAAATTGTACGGTAAGCCCATAGAGACATATCATGACAAATCGGTAGCGGAAAAACTCAAAAAGGTGACCGCCCCTTTTATAATGCGTCGGCTGAAAACTGATAAAAGCATCATCAGCGACCTGCCCGATAAAATTGAAATTGATAGTTACGGGACCTTAGTCGCAGAGCAGGCCAGCCTCTATCAAAAGACGGTAGAAGAAGCCATGAAAGAGATCGAAGCCATAGACCCTGCAGATAAAAAAGAACTGTTCACCAGACAAGGACTGGTTCTCCAGATGATTATTGCCTTGAAACAGATCTGTAATCACCCGGCACAATACCTGAAAAACAAGAACCGGAATGCCGCTCACAGTGGGAAAATCCAACTCTTGTTTGACAAACTGGATGCCATTCTGGATAGCGGTGAAAAAGTATTGGTATTTACCCAATTCAGGGAAATGGGCGAACTGTTGCAGTATTTCATTGAAGAACGATATCAAGAATCACCTATGTTTTACCATGGCGGCAGTAGTCTCAAGCAGCGCAAGAACATGGTGCACAATTTTCAAACAAATCCGGCGGACAAGATTTTTATTCTGTCTTTAAAAGCAGCCGGGACAGGACTCAACCTGACGGCCGCCCAACATGTCATCCATTATGATCTTTGGTGGAATCCGGCTGTAGAAATACAGGCTACAGACCGTGCCTACCGCATCGGACAAAAAAATGATGTTATGGTTCACCGGTTTATTACCAAAAATACTTTTGAAGAACGGATCAATGCTATGATTCAATCCAAAAAGACCCTGGCGGAAATGACTGTTTCCACTGGTGAAAACTGGATAGGGAATCTGAGCAATACAGAATTAAAGGGGGTATTTGAGATGAAGTAATACCATGTGAACTCATAATTGGCCCATACATTCCGATTTTCTTCGAATCTCTTCATCAAAAATACCCGGTGTAACTCCTAGCTATACCTTTGTTTTCTTCCTCGACAATCTTTGAATATTTACAAAATCTTATACGGCAGTATCAAATACAAATGGTATAATTCATCCACATGACGCTGACCCGGAATTGCTTGATAAATAAATGACGAAAAATCAATCATACCGCCTTTCTCACACACCCCAATTTCGTATGCAAGCACACTAAAAGCTTCAGCGCACAGAAGAGGCAGAAGCATAGTGGCGTACTCTCGAAGCGCTAGGGGTAATTATAACCCCCTATAACATAGACCACCAAGGTGAATGAATCACCTCAACGCTCCAGTTCATCATAATTGATGGGCACCGAGATGCGTTGAACGGGTTTTTCATGGCCATTGTGGCAGGAATTGCACGTCACGGGAAACTCCTGATAGAGGTAATTGTCTTTGAAATCACCAGGGACATCAAAGTAGTCTTTATTTATTTCCGAAGTCATTCGCATCATATTCAGAGCGATTTCTTTGTTTTTATGATCGGCTGCAAAGTCTAGTTTACCTGGTTTATCAGTAGACTTGGCATGGCATGCATCGCATCCGACACCTAAGGCGACCTGGAAGCTTTTCATGACGGCCGACAATTCATCGTGGCTGATGTCTTTAGGAAGAATCTTTAGATTGTTTTCCCGATCCGTGGATTTTTGCGAAGGACTAAAAGCTGAAGCAGCAATAATCACCAAAATAGAGATGGCTGCCACCATCACATTTCTCTTGTTTTTTTTGATTTTCATAGGGAGGTATTTATGTCAGTTAAAATGATCGATTGACAATATAATAAAATATTGGGGGAGATAAAAGGATAGTAATCTAATCCGAACTCGCAAAAGTTACAAAATACATTTTCTTCCTAAACGATTCGATGGTCGTATAAAGAACCCACTTACTCATTCATACCCGTCATCGGCTCAATGACCCTTGAAATATCCGGAATATCGCTTCATATTTACTTTTGATAACAAAATTTGAAGTCCATGAAAAATTCAATGAAACTTTTACTGATCGTAGGACTGATCTGGGGAGTATCTTCAAGCTGTAGTAAAGATGACGATTCAGGATTATCCGGAAACTGTGGGAACGGCGATGCCTGGTTCGAATTGGTTACCGATGAATCTAATCAATTAACGGAGGCATCAACCAAATACTCCATGGACCCCACCCAAGAGAATTGCGAAGACCTCAAAGGTGCTTATCGACTATATATTAATGCGTTAAAGGAGATTAGTAAATGCGTGCCTGGGTTTTCCAGATCGGCATACCAACAATCCCTGACGTCAGCTGAAATGGAAATAGAACAGGTCTGTCAATGATTGTAAGGTCTGGTGAATGTGGTGGAACCTACTTCCTGCTTTTTTATAGACGGTTCACTTCGCAAAGTGCGCACCGCTGATTAATGACTTAATTAAACCCATATCAAATCTATAAAACACCAACAATGAAAAAACTAACACCATTAATTTTCGTATTTCTATTTAGCACAGGATTGATCATAAATACCCATGGACAATCATTTCAGAAAGGGGACCTCATAGCCAATGCCGGAATTGGGTTGGGGTCCACATTTGCGTTTACAGGTGGCTTGGGATTGCCATTGGGAGGCGGTGTAGAATATGGGATCACCGATGCCATTGGTGTTGGCGGAGAAATTGGTTTTGTATCCGGTGGGGGATTGACTGCGATTTATGTCGGGCCCAAAGGTTATTACCATTTCAATGAACTGTTTAATATCGAGAATGACCAGTTGGATATCTATGCGGGGTTGAGTCTGTATTACCGGCACTTTAGTTTCTCGGGATTTTCTTTTGGTATAGGCAGTGGCATCTACCCTGGTTTTCACATTGGGGGCCGATACTATTTTTCAGAAAATTTTGGCGTTTATGCAGAATTGGGGAACAGTTACGGCTGGTTGAAAGCAGGAGTGTGCTTAAAATTTTGATACAGAGGTGTGATTCAGTTTGGGAGAACCTGGTTTAAATTATTGAACGTTTCAAATTGACTTATCCACCTACGAGATAAGACGTCAGCATTTCATAAATTTTTGTAAATTTAAGACAAAACTTGAACCAGGGAGTCCGGTACTGTAATCTCTTCGTGATTATGTTGGTGATATTGTCATCCGCAGAATCCCAGGATCGAACCTTGCTTTTTGAGAATTATAGTTCACGCGACGGATTGTCCCAAAATTCATGCTACGATATCTCACAGGATGGAAGAGGATTTATGTGGCTGGCGACCCAAGACGGGTTGAATCGATATGATGGCCATGAGTTTCGGGTGTACTTGCCGGACAATGAAATTGGCGGGGTCCTTCCCTCCAATCACATCACCAGCCTGGAGTTCGATTCGGACGAAAATATCATGTGGGTCGGAACCATGCGTGGCATTAGTCTTTATCATCAGGAGATAGATTCTGTCGTTTCACTTTCCAGTATCTATCCGTTTGCTGTTGATCTGGAAGAATTAGGCGCTAAAAAAATTATTCAATTCCAAAAAGGAGAATTATGGATCGTTTCTCAAAAAAACGGGTTGGTCATGGTCAATCTCGAATCGAAAAGCATCCATAAGTTTTTTGATGATGAAGGATTGGAGGACCACGTAAATGGGATAACCTATCATCGAGGAGAAATTGTGGTAGCAGTGGCAGATCAAATTTATACCCTGGATCCTAGTGCTTCTGAAAATCAGACGAAGCTTCATGAAACAGGCGTAAAATTTTCTGAAATCAAAGAATTGTATTCTTTCCGGGATCAGCTCTGGGTAGGCACTTATACCAAAGGATGTTATTACATCGAGGACTTTGGAAGCGAGAATCACGTCGTGCACTTTGAACCGGCCCGGGTGGGGGGGATTGGCGCATTCATGACTGATCCCAATGGTCATTTATGGATTGGAACCCGAGGAAATGGGATTCTGGTCTACGATCCCATGAAGGAGGAGACCGTGGTCGCTCGTCATAATAGATTTGATGATAGGTCGCTTCGGAAGGATTTTATTCTGTCGTTGTTTGTAGATCGCCAGGGACTAACCTGGTGCGGGCTGAGCGGAGGTGGCTTTTCCAAGTACGATCCTTTGAAATATCAATTTTCGAACCTTCAAAATGATCCATTGGATGCTACCAGCCTGCCGGGGAACATGGTATTTAACATATTTAAGAGCAAAAGTGGAATGCATTATATCGGAACGCAAAACAAGGGATTTATACAATGGGACATGGAAGCGAATCGGTTCTACGAGTATTCCTTTTTTTCGAAACAGGGCGTCCCTGAAAACACCGTATATGATATTATCAACGATGGTCAGAATTCGTTTTGGCTCGCTACGTGGGGCGGACTGATCCATTTTGATGAAGCGAAACAAAGGTTTACTTCATACAGAAGTAAAAAATATCCGGAAACACAGAATTTATACGCGGTGCACAAATTGCAACACAAAAACAGTTTATTGGTGGCCAGCGAGCATGGTATGATGTACTTCTCCTTAAAGCAGAAGGAGTGGCTCCCTTGTGCTCCCGATGTTTTTCAGGAGAATGCTATTATAGGCCGGCACATCCTGGAGGACAAAGATGGGATCCTATGGATCGGTACGGAAGGCGGGGGCTTGGTCAGACTGGATTATGTCAAGCAGGAGATTAAAATTGTTCAAGAGGTCTCCCGTATTTCGGAGAATGTCCGGTATGTCCTGAAGGAACACAACTCCCTTTGGTTAGCTACTGATCAGGGAATCGTGTCGTATGATATGAAGAAAGATACGGTGATCCATCACATCCGGATGGATGGGATCCATCAATCCAATGTCTGTTATAGCATCCAAAAAGATCAGGTTGGAAACTTTTGGATTGGGACCAATTTTGGTTTGCTAAAATTGGATCGCCGGACCCATCGATTGCAAAATTACAATATTACGAATGGTCTGAAATTCCTTGAATTCAACACAGCGTGTACCTTGGCAGAAGAAGACGGAACACTCCTGTTCGGTGGGGTGGGTGGAATAACTAAGTTCAATCCACTTGATATCGTCAAAAATACATTTAGTCCGGATCCCATTATCACCTCAGTACGTGTCAATAATCAAAATTGTCATTTAACAGATTCCGCGAACTATGTGTTTGGACACCAGGAGAACGATCTGACTTTTCATTATACGGCCAACAATTTTTCCAATCACGAACGCAACCAATATTACTACAGGGTGCAGGGATTAATGGAGCAGTGGAAGAACAATCAAACCCATCATACCATTAGTTTCAACAGTGTCCCACCAGGTAGTTATTCTTTTCAGGTGCGGTCCGTAAACAGTGATGGCATACAGTCCGAAGGGGTAGCCCGGTTTAGTTTTATTATTCAACCTCCGTGGTGGAAAACCTGGTGGTTTATGACTGTGATGATTCTTTCCGTCCTATTCATCGCCTGGATACTGATCAAAAGAAGAATCCGAAGCATCCGAAATCAGGCCGAGTTAAAGCAACGGATTGCGGAAACGGAAATGATGGCATTGCGAGCGCAAATGAATCCCCATTTTATTTTTAATTGCCTCAATAGTATCGACGCCTTTATCCAAAGCAATGACAAGTACCAGGCGACCACTTATCTGAATAAATTTGCGCGGTTATTGCGAAACGTATTGGATAGTTCCAATCAAAACACAGTGACCTTTTCGAAGGATTTTGAAACCTTGAAGCTGTATTTGGAACTCGAGCAACTCCGCAATTCGAATAAGTTTACCACTCATATCCATGCGGATAAGGAGTTGATGGACGATGATTTTCAGGTTCCGCCATTGCTGATCCAACCTTATGTAGAAAATGCCATACTGCATGGGTTAAAGTACCGGACCGATAATGCAGGGAAATTGATGATCTCAGCGTACAAATTGCATGAAAGGATATACTATGTCATTGAAGATAATGGGGTGGGGAGGGCAAAATCCAAAAATGGAATTTCAAAAGACAGAGTCTCCTATGGGATGAAAATGACCAGCGACCGGGTCCGGTATTTTAACAGTGAAATAGACCCTTCAGTTACAGTGACAGATTTGACTCAGAATGGTCAGGCAGCCGGAACAAGAATTGAGGTGCTGCTGGACATCAAATAAAAGGATTCGGTTCTCGAGTTGGCATAGGATCGGAGGCATATAAAAAAAATGGTTAGACATGAAAAGATTATCAGCAGTTATTATCGATGATGAAGCCAAGGGACGCCTCGCTCTCCGGGAGAAGATAAACAATTACTGTCCGACCGTGGAGATCGTTGACGAAGCTGCGGACGGATTACAGGGTGTCGATATTATTACCCAACATGATCCGGATATCGTTTTCCTGGATATCGAAATGCCCCGGATGGATGGTTTTGAGATGATTCAGATGTTACCCGGTGTTGATTTTCATATCATTTTTACTACCGCTTACGATCACTACGCGATAAAAGCCATCAAGTATTCTGCGTTTGATTATCTGCTAAAACCCGTAGACATTGAAGAACTGAAATCAGCCGTGGACCGGGCAGGCCACTATCCTGTGAAGTGGACTCACGATAAGATCAGCACCCTTCAGGATAATTTAAGAAGCCAGCCCAATTTGGGGAAGATTGCCATTCCTACCATGGAAGGATTGTTGTTTTTCAATACGGCGGATATCGTCCATCTCGAAGCTCAGAGCAATTACACCATGATTTATTTCGAAGAACATCCCAAGTTATTGGCAAGTCGGACCTTAAAAGAGTTTGAGGAATTATTGCCGGCCGACCTGTTTTACCGGACTCATCATTCTCACATTATCAATCTGCATTTCATCAAAAAGTATATTCGCGGTGAAGGCGGACAGATTCAGCTGCAAAACAATGACTTTGTTCCTTTGTCCCGGCGGAAAAAGCAGCGGTTTTTGGAGGTGATTATGTGATATGAAAAAGCACGATTATCCAGGAAGGTTATGATTTTTAGGTCATAGTATGACTGGTGCGTGGCACTTGGCGCAGAGCATGAGTGAAAAAGTCTAAAAGATCACCAGCGATGAAAAGTTTATCCGTTACAAAGACTTATTGAAATACAGCACTAAGTCGCCAGGCTGTGTTCACCAAATTGAACATCACGACGCTCAATTTTTCTCTTTCCTCCGGGCTTCCCACTGTTCTATAGCTTCCGATAATTGCTTCTGATAGGCCGGCTCTCCCACCACAAATACCTGATTATCTATTTTGATTATATCACCTTCTCTCGTGGTGTTGTATCGAATGGGACGGATGTTTTCTTTACAGAAAAATTGATTCTCCCGGACGATATTGGTAGTAGCCCGATGAAAACGCAGCGGAGATTTGGCGATTTCATAAATCAGATTATTTGCGACTACCACATCAGTGGTCCCTTCATCCAGAAAAAGTCCGTTACTTTCTGCCCGGCCCACATTGAGGTTAACATCATGGATGCGATTGTGCAGGATCTTGCTGCCGGGTTGGAGCCCCAGCATGTAGATTCCACCGCCATCACTCAGCTGTTGCATGATATGATGAATGTGATTATTTTCCAGAGTGTTGTCTCGACACGGCGTCGGTACAGGGCTCCACATCCATCCAATGGATATCCCGGTATAGGGCAAATCAGAAATCTCGTTTTCCCGTATGGTCGTCTCAGCGGTGAGACCGCACCAGATCCCCACAGCGCCAAAAAACTGCTGGCCACATTTCCGGATCGTGTTGTTCGTGATTTTATTTCCTTTAGCCACTTGTTCCGGAGCTTCCTGCCACCAGGGCTGACCGTTCACCGTTCGATCACGGCCTTCGCCGATCATGATTCCATTTCCGGAAATGTCCTCAAATGTGCAGTTTGAGATGGTGTTGTTTGTGGATCCAGTGCCAAACCACAGGCCTGATCCACCCAGGTTCTTGAAGTGACAATTGGTAAAAGAGTTGTTCTCTGTCCAGTCTCCTTTAATGGCGGCTGGAACGACGGCCCACCCTTTGGTCGGGGGTAACAGATCTTTAGATTCAGCCTTTGTGAATCGCGGGTCAAAATGACAAGCTTGTACCCCGCCATAGCCTCTATCCGGAATGATCCAGGCAGCATGTTTAAAGGTCAGGCCTTCAAAGCGTATATTCTTCAATGGTTGTTCCATACTTCCCGATAGGTCCAAAAGACCATGGGAGACGGGAATGGTTATGTTGTGATCGTTGGGATTCTGTTCAGTGGGTAATTGGATGTAAAGAACGTTTTCGATTTTGTCGTAGTACCATTCATCATCCGCATCCAGGAATTCAAGATCATTTTCCAGAAAATAGCGCGGGTTGGGCTCCCAGTTGTCAAGATTGAAAAAAGCAGGCTGCCGGGCACCGATGGAGTCTACTGTGGTGAGTTTCTTTAATGACAGGTCGATGTCCTGGACACGTATTCGTGAGATCGACCAATCATGCAACAAAATAAGCTCGGTTTGTTCCACCGAAGCAGGGATAGGAAAATCACCCGCTTCAAAGAAAAAGTTCGTTCTTCGATCAGCACCTACTTTTGCTACTCGTAAAAAGCCTTCGTTGGGATACCGGGCACGAATGGCTCGTCGGTCATCGATGAAAAGCTCCCGAAATTCTGAATGTTTGGGAAAGAGTTTGGATAAGTCAGCTTTCCATAGACCATCTGATGTACGCCTCCACTTTGGAACCTCCACACCACCTGAAATTACCGGCGCGGTCCCGGGCAATGCAGCAATAGTCAAGGCGCCTTTTTGGTTGTGAAATTCGGCCGATCGAAGTCGTATTGGTTCACTGATTCGGTAAGTTCCCTGATCAACCCAGATGGTGCAATCCTGGTCTGGTGAATGGTGAAATTCCGCTTTCACGGCGTTCAATGCTTTGGACAGTGTCGCAAAGGGCGCTTTTTTTGTGCCGGGATTTGAGTTTTGTCCGGCTGGCGACACATAAAATTCAGCGGAAAACGATAATGGGGAAGCCAGAATCCACATCAGAAAAAAAGCAATTAGGCGGTAAATATTTCTATGTTTAACCAGGATGTTCATCATTCAATTATTTTTTCAAATAAGCCCGCCTCAGATCTAACTTATATTTTACCTCACTATTTGTTGGCTCCATTTGGCAGACAGGATATCAAGCATTTGGACACTTTTATCACTTCACAGAGCTTTGGTTCATTCAAGAAATCCGTCAGACTTATTTGCTTAAGTTCCATAGCACCTGATCCGCAGCATGGATGACGGCTGCAGTAGTGCGTTGTTGAGGGTCAAGATCACTAAAAGTTTTCAGCATTTTCTCCAGTTTTTGCAGACCCTGTTGGTTGTTTTGCTTTTCAAACTCCTTCTTTAAGAGATTAATTTTTTCAAATTGTTGGATTCCTTCGACCAGACGTTCCATACGCATGGAAGTGCGACCGCCCGGATAGACGAAATACGTGTCACCGGCTGCCCAGGTCCGAAACCGGCTATCCAGCAAAGGTTCCAGTACCCAGCTGTTGTAGGCCCACCGCAGAAAACCATCCAGGTTTTCACTGGCTGCATGCCAGGCCAACCATTCACTTTGGGCCGGTGGACTAAAGGTAAATGTATTGGGATAAGGGTGGGAGCAACTGGTGTAATAAGTGGAGATTTGACCTGCTTTCCGGCGTTGTTCTTTCATTTCAGGGGTAAAGGATTGACCGTAGGAAATGCAGTAATCATCAATGTCCTGAAGTAGCTCCGGATGCAGATTTCCTGCAAGTGAAATCTTAAAGTTCTTATCGGCTTTCCGGATCACTTTCAGTGTTTTTTGCATGGCCTCCATGGGACGTTCATCCATAGCAATAAAAGTTTTTTCAAACCATCCTTTTTTCTTCAGATGGGTGGCAAACGAGGTGAGCATGGAGCCCCATAGGTCTTCATATTCAGGTTCTCCCGGTTGGGTTTCTATAAATCGCAGTTGGTTGGTAGCCTGGTCATAATATTGAAACGACAGCCGCCAGGGGATCATCGAGTAACAATTGATTTGTTTGGTCACCCCCAGATCCATCATAAACTCTACCCAACGATCAAATATGGTATAGTCAAAATACCAGGTTCCATCCGCTTTTTTCATCCAGGTCACCATCGATTCAAAATAATCATGGGTTTGCGCATTCCACGGTTTGTGTGTGATGGAAGCCGTGATGACATTTCCGCCGGCATCGGCATAGTGTTTCATATCTTGGCGCAAAAACTCGAAATGTTCATCACTCCAGGGAGTTACATTATAATAGCGTGCAACGGCATAGGGGTTTTGCCATAAATCCAAATGAAATTTCCAGTGCCTGGGCTTGGGTAGTTTCTGAGCGCTTACATCAAGTGTCAGCGTGAGTTCTTTCATTAATTGACCGTTGTCGTATATCGTTACTGTGCCTTTGTATTTTCCGGGATGGGCATCTTCAGGAACCCATACTCGGATCCAACCCGGGCGTGTACTATTCCCGGGAATAGTTAGTTCTGTAGTAATGTGGTCGATCGCATCTGCAACCAGTGTGGAATCAAAGTCCGTGTTGTCCCGATGGCCACAGGCGCCTTTACCGTCTTTGTTGAGTTCATCGGTCAACACATATCTCACAAATCCAGACAGGATGTGTTGTTGGCTGATTTTATGCCGGCTGTCTTTCTGGTGCACGAGATCGCTCACCGAGTAAGCGAGTTTGACGGGGTCTTCAGAAGCTGAGACGACCCATTGCGCCGATACACGTTCTCCTCTCCAGGCACGAAGATGAATCGTAGGTTGGAAGTGGTCCTGCGGCATCGGTACTTCTTTTTTATACCGAATATCGGTAGAACCCCAACTGACTTTATTTTCTTGTATACCTTCCCATGCTTTCAGGTCTGTGGCGACCGGATTGGGTAATTCAGTGTATATCGTTGCAGGGTAGGGCGTCTGACCGGTTTTTTGACCGGAATGCGTGATCCCTTTCTGGTTCTGAGCAGAGCCATTTAAGATGCCCAATAAGATGAGGAGAGTAAGTGTACAAGTGTTTCGTATCATAGTCTGCAAGATAAAATAATAATTTCAGAAGATCATAACTTGTTCGCTGATTGCATGGGATAGACCGCGTATGTAGCTACCTGAAATCGTTTGACTTAAAGTATTTATACAGCATTTTATGATATATACACCACTGGAATTCCATGCAAAGTTAAACCTGCTTGTGTTGAAGAATTACGGGAAATCATTACTAGTGCCTCTTTTGCACAAATTTTTAGAACCCATGAAAACTAGGGATAAATCCGGTTGTTAACTTGTGTAAAATAGAATGTGGTTGGACCTGAGTCGAACCTTGTTCTTCGAAACTTTGATATGCGATTAATCGATCCCCATCCCCCCTAATCCTGCTTTCAATCACATAACCTTCAAATGGCTGCAGGGGGAGGTGCCCCACAGCACTTGTCATTGAATATTTATTCGTCCTCTGGAAAACGAATGTGGTCCCAGTCTTTGGATCAGGTCGGTCCTTCCCGAACTGTTCATTGTACCATACCAAATTTGAATTCAGGTACATATTTTTATCACATTCGTTCAAAGAATGGATACTATACATCTGGGCAGTGTATGATCAATTGAAGCGTGATGATTAATGGCTGAGATGCTGCGACGTTGCAAACCTGTTTGCGAAGAAGGATTCAAGATCCGGTATAGAGATAGATCATTGTATATGAAGATCGAGGAGATACTAAAATTAAAAAAGCCTCCCAACCCGGGAGGCTTTTTTTGTTTGATCATAAGATATGAAGCCTGAACACTAGAAAATACTGTGATCTTTCATTCCTATAGTAGGAGAATCTTTAATCATTCCATCTTCGGTTGAATCGATTCTATCCGCATTGACTAGGGCATCAACCGTCTTACCACCCCGGGTTTTGTCCTAGGTTCGGATTCTTAAGTAAATCCAGATTTGGAATTGGGTAAAAATAAAGTTTATCCTCCCAAATACGATGCTGATTTTTCATAAAGACCAGCGTATGACCATCTGCTGCCAGTTGATACCGGTTGGAAGCACCATTGTCCAGTGTTTCACCGACATAAAGATAATAGACCCCTGGGATTTTCTCCGGATCCTTTTTCTTGGTAACAACCAGATCCAGCTTTCCGTCCTGATTCATATCGTAGGGTTTATCCAACTCAGGGATGTAGATCCCGTCCCATATGTCCGTCAGCAATTCACCCACCTTCCAGCGCTGTACATCCGCCCAGGCAAATCCTTCATAGCTTAATTCAATCGCTCTTTCTCTTCGGATCTCCAGTAAGGACGGATCACTAATTCCGGGGAAAAAACGTTCCTGGATATATGGATCAACGGTAGTTGGTTTTGAGTCCAAACCACCTGTAATTCCCGCCCGGGAACGCAGTACCCCGATGGTTCTACTCCAATCGGCATCGGTCAATTCACCCAATTCTGCTTTGGCTTCAGCGTAATTCAGCAGGACTTCTGCAAATCGGAAGAGGACAATATTGTTTTCATTGGCCATTCGGTTATCCAGGGATATATCCGGCATGGTGAATTTATGCGTCTGGTATCCAGTGAGCGAATACCCATAATCCGGCGCGACTTCGATTTCCTGTCCACCTTCAAGTCGGGTGAACCCGGGTGTGCGGACGGTTTGTGAAAGTCGGTAGTCCCGATTTTGAGTTTCTGTAACAAAAGACATGGTGTCCGAACCGGGAATATCTGTGAAAGGCGTTCCATCCCGCATCAGGTAGGTTTTGACAAAAGAGCGCGTTAACCCCACCGCCACCGATGATGTGACTGAGGTCCAGAGTCTGTTGGCCTGATGAGCTACCCCCAGCCCATTGTCAAAAGTAACCGCATACAGTACCTCAGACGAGATGGGTTTCTTGCTGCTAAACAGTTCCTTGTAAGAATGCTCCGGGCCGGCACCCGTATAGATGGTGTACCCTGCGTCCATGACATATTCTGCAGCATCTACAGCTTCTGACAGCCATTGATCTGCAGAAGATGAAAGACCCGCCTCGGTGTGATATTTCCGAAAGGTGCCTTCCCAAAGACAAATGCGTGATTTTAAAGCAGAAGCCACTGTGGAAGTCACCGTGGACGCACTTTCATCGGTTTTGTTGGAAATATTGTTGATCGCAAAATCCAGGTCTTCTAAGATTTTGTCCATGATCAGCGTTCGGTCGTCTCGTCCAGCTGTAAGAAGCGGATCTTCCACATCCAGGGGATGATCAATCCATGGCAGATCACCAAATCGTCTCATCTTGTTAAAATAAAAGTAGGCGCGAAAGAAACGGGCCAATCCAATATAGTGGTTGCGGACCTCGACCGGTACCTCTTCGCTCGTGCAGTTTGCAATAAAATAATTGATGTTTCTCAGGCTGTTCCAGTTCCATCCAGAGCTCTCTTCAGGACCAAAACCTCCGGGTGTGAGGTATTGAATGACTCCATTGTAGGCCGAATAATAATTTAGCGAAGAGGAAAGCTTCGAACTTGAGGGGAACTGGTTGTAAAAGGAATTGGTATACATCTGCAACCCCTGTTCCGTATTGAAAATCGGACCTTTATCAACTTCTGCTTTAGGTACTTCCACCAAATCGCAGGAGAATAATCCAAATATAAAAATCGTGGCAACTATTAATTTTTTCATGATTTTCTAAATTTAAAATGTGACGGTTAAACCAAAACTAATGCCCTTCAGAGTGGGGTAGTTGTATGTCTGCGTACCATTGGATATACCGCCGGTGATACCGCCCGGTATCCGGGCAGCAGCCTCCGTATCCTGATCCTGACCATAAATGTTAGCCACGTCAAAACTGTTTTGGTACTTATAAATTGGCGACCAATTCCACAAATTTGTTCCTGAGAGATACAGTTGGGCATTTTTTATCCGGGCTTTCGAGACCCAATTCACAGGTAATTGATATCCGATGCGTAAATCTTTCAGACGCACATAGGCTGCGCTTTGCAGGTATCGGGTCTGAACGACGGCCAATTCCCGGGAACTTTGCAGCGCGACATATCCTCTTAAACGCGGAAAATAGGCGTCGGGGTTATCTTCGGACCACATATTACCGAGCATGGATTTGGGGATTAAATCATACGGACGGTTGTATTGGCCCCAGAATAAGGCGTTGTCAGTACCGGGCCACCAATCCTGCTGACCAATACCTTGGAAGAATACTGAAAACGACAGACTGTTCCAGTTGGCACCCAGGTTGAGTCCAAATGCATAGCGGGGAGAGGAATTTCCAATGATCTTTCGATCGCCGGGGTTGTTCACGGTGTTGTCTCCATAAGATATGATTCCGTCGTTATTAAGATCCCTGAATTTTATATCACCGGGTAGCCAGGTTTTGGTACTGGAAGGTGAATACAGGTTCTGATCCGCATGGCTCTGTATGTCTTCCTCTGAGGTGAAAAATCCTTCCGTCTCATACCCCCATATTTCTCCGATGGTCATTCCGGGGTAGTAATTAAATCGGGCATCCCAATACGAGCCAAGGTCTTTGTTGGGATTCGTATATCTGTCGATGGTTGATACATAATCCGATAATGTCGCTCTGATGTTGTACCGGAATGGCTTATTGCCCAGCGTGAGCTCATCATTCCAGCCCAGGCTCAGTTCCCAGCCTTTGGTGGTCATATCCGCGTAGTTACCTTTCGGAGGAGTAGCTCCAAAGGTGGCGGGAAGATCGAGTCCAACCGCAAACATGTCCTTTGTTTTTCGAACATAGACATCACCGGTAAACTGCAATCTACTATCCAAAATTTCTAAGTCCAGACCGACATCTGCCGTAGTGGAAGTCTCCCAGGTCAATCCGTTTGGAATCACAGCCGGGGTGGAGGTTGCCTGATTAATCGTCCCCCCAATCAGGCGATTCATGGTGTATATGTTAAACAATTCCTGATAGGTGTACGGGGGAACATTCCCATTTCCCAGCGATCCGTACGAAGCCCTAAGCTTCAGATTGGAAATAGCATTGGTGCTGACATCCCAAAATGGTTCTTGTGTGATTCGCCAACCAGCCGAAACCGATGGGAAAAACCCCCATTGCTGGTCTGTAGGAAACTTTGACGACATATCCAATCTGCCATTTACTTCCAGCAAATACCGTTCATCATAGTTGTAATTGAATCTAAAAAATCCGCCAGCTACTCGCCACTTGCTGTAGTTGTTGTCAATCGTGATGCCACCTCCATTGGTCAGGCTTAAGCTTTCGGCATCGGGGAACAACAACCCATTTCGACGTGTGGAGAGCGAATTGTACTCGGATTGCTCGTAATTGTACCCCAACAACCCTTTGATATTATGGACGGTAGAAAATGTTTTTTCGTATTCCGTATAAAAATTGGCAGCCAGGTAATTAACCCCGCTATTGCGGTCGGTCAGATCATTCGTGGTACTACCCAGATAAGAGATTACACCCCTTTGATTACTGTATGGGACAGGCACTCTTTTTGTAATCTGCCCTTTGTCAGTATTCCTAAAAGTGAAATCTCCTCGTACGTGAAAAGCATCATCGAAAAATGAAGCATTGAACGACGAGGTGTTCCGTACCACTTTATTCTGGGTGGTTATTCCACTTTTCCCATATTGTAAATCTCCTACACTGTACGCCGCTGCCATGGTCAGTGTTCCATCGGGATTGAACATCGGAGCCATGGGCGGGCTGTCATTGACCAAGCCGTACCAGATCACGCCACCACTAACATTTACCGGGTAAAAATACTTTTCGTTGGCCAGGTTCAGGTTGTTTCCGATTTCCAGCCAGTCAAATATCTTCACCGAAGCTTTGGCCCGAAGGTTCAAAGTAGAGTAATCATCGCTGTTGTAGGCAAACAGACCATCCTGGTTGTAATTACGGGCGGAGATTAAAAACTTGGTTTTGTCATCACCCCGCTGGATGGAAATATTGTGCTCATTGCCCATGACCTGATCCTTGTACAACAGATCCCACCAATCTGTGCTGGCGTAATACTGGAATCGCCCATCGTCATCGACTTCCACATCGGGTAAGTTGGGGTTCCCTGCCCGCTGTCGAAGTTCGTTGTGATAGTCCTCCGAATATTTTAGAGATCTGTGAAAGCTTGATGGTGTTCTGGAGTAGTCATAATATGCCGAATACGCTTCTACAAACATATCTGTGTAGACTAAAGGATCGCTGACCATATCGGGAACAATGGTCGGAGCCTTGATGGACATATTTCCGCTATAGGTAATTGACGTTCTTCCTTTTTCGGGCTCTTTGGTCGTGATCAGTACGACTCCAAAAGCTCCACGGGCTCCGTAAACGGCTGCAGAGGTGGCGTCCTTAAGAACAGAGACATTGGCTATATCATTGGGATTGAGTGTCGTGGGGTCGCCTTCTACTCCGTCAATGAGTACCAGCGCACTGCCCCCCTGACCGATCGAGCCCAGCCCCCGGATTTGATAGCTGGCCCCTCGGTAGGGTTTTCCGTCAGCGAGGGTGATATTAAGGTTAGGAATGACTCCTTGCAGACCCTGGGTTACATTGGGCATCGGTCGATTCTCGAATACCTCGCTTCCGACCTGATCCACGGCTCCGGTCAGGTTTGCTTTTTTCTGTGTGCCGTATCCCACGACGACGACTTCATCCAGTGTCTGTATATCTTCCTGCATGATAATCGTGATGCTCATGCGACCATCCACGGACACTTGCTGGCTTTTGTAACCGATGTAGGACACGGTGAGTATGGCTTGTTCGTCGATGTCATTGAGGGTGAATCGTCCGTCAATATCGGTAGTCGTTCCTTTATTGGTACCTTCTACCAAAATATTTACACCGATCAGGCTATTCCCATTGGCATCGATGACTCTTCCCTGTACATTCAATTCCAATTGTCGGTTGTATATATCCCGAGTAGCGGGCGTGTTCAAAAAAGCTACAATTTGTTCTTCTTTTTTTCGTTCATTTGCATCCAGGATGCTCTGGAAGTGCCCAACCATTTTTTCCAAAGATTCCAGTCCGGCTTTGTCATCTCGATACAATGCGACATATTGCCCGTCAAAAACGTGGTATTTTAAGTCGGTCTGTCCCATCACATAGGCCAGATCTTCTTCCAGGCTTTCGGCCTTATCCAGCGTGTATCGGACCTCATGACCGGATACCCAGGCCCGGTCATAATTGAACAATACCTTGTATTTCCGACTAATCAAATGAATCGCTTCGATCAGAGAAATTTCATTATTTGGCTTTAGAGGCGCTGCTATCCCATTTGGGATATGCAAAATCATGGTTAATAGCACGATCAATAGAATTGTCCTGCAGCCATTCATTTTGGGTGTAATTGCTATATTCATCACACATTTAGTTTTTAAGTTAAAAAATTAAAAATCAGGGAGAAGTGGTGGCGCTTACTTCTCCAGTTTCTTTACGGTTATTTCACTGTTGTTTTCTTCCATTTCAATTTCTAAGCTCAGTGACATTAATTCGGAAACGGTATACCAGTCTTCATAAGGCAAGCCCAGATCTACCTGGCGGCTGAGCATGGTGCTGTCCTCCATGATAAATGACTTACCATAAATGTCTTTCAGCTCCTGAAGCACTGTCTCCAATTTTTCATTTTCATAAACTAAAAATCCATCGACCCATGACGTTGGTTCATCTGGAAGCTTCTCTTCATGTCGCTCCAGGGCACGGGTAATTCCTGAGTAGGTGATATGATCACCCGGCGTCAGATAGATGCTGTCCATGTGTTTTGCCAGTGATGGTCCAGCGGTTTTCTTTTCATCGTTTTTAGATCGGGGGAGGGGAGGCTTTGCGACCAACAGTACTTCTCCCGATTTGAGAAATACATCGGTCTTTTGCCGTCGGGATGCTACGTTGAACGAGGTCCCCAATACATTGACCGACAAATCGGATGTGATGACTTGAAAAGGCATCAAACTGATCGAATCTTTCTGATCGGGGGAAGAATTATTAACCGGCATACGTTGATGACTGACTTCAAAGAAAGCTTCCCCCTCCAGCTGGACGGTTCTTTCCTGGATGTTTTGCCAATTGGTATTCCATGTCATTTTGGAATTGGCGTTCAACAAAACGCGGCTGCCATCGCTTAAAACGATTTCCATGGTTTCCCCAAATCCCGTTCTATACTCCTTAGTGTTGGTTTTTGTCCACCACCACAGCATCATCCCGGCGATGAGGACTCCTGCGGCAACAGCAACAATTTTTCGAATTTTTAGGGACCATATTGCGTGTTTCTCGATGGGCATTTCCCGAACGTCACTGATTTTTTGCTCCGTCGGCCACTCGGATCGGACCTTTTCCCAGGAGAGATTTTCCACTGAAAAGTCTATATCATTTCGTTCCCATTCATCTTCCATGATGTTATGAATGTGTTGAAATTGGTTTCGATCCCTCAGTAACATGAAGAGCTCCTCGACTTCCTCATGGGTTGCCGTTCTATTGAGATATTTCTCATACAATAATTTGATCTTATGAAGATTTCTCATAGTTATTCAGGGTTGACCCGAATTTTTGTTGTTTTAGTTATAAGTCACGGTAAGATGGTATTTTCATTTGTTTAGTACAATTTCCTTTGAAATTAGCTCTTCTGTGAAAGGCTTTGGTATATAAGACAAATTGCTCTGCCTTCCGTACTAGTCATTAGGTATATTTTTTTGAAAATTTGAACAGAGTTATTTTTTAATTACCTTTAGAACCAATAGGATCGAATTAACATGGTGGATCTTGAGCAAATATTTTATGAATACCGCAATAAAGTTTTTGGCTTTTTTGTCAAAAACTTAAGCGATCAGGAGTTGTCCCGAGACTACACCCAGGAGGTGTTTTTTCAGTTGTGCAAACGTCAGGATGAGCTTCAGGATATACAATACCTGAACAGGTATATATTTTTAATGTGCCGGAATATGGTGATTAATCATTTGCACAAGGCAGCGCTGGACAAAAAACATAAGGAACATCTGGTTCGGTCCTGGGAGGATCTGCGTATCCGGGGTAATTCACCAATTGATCGGCAAATTGATGCCGATCACTATCGCACCGTCATGGCACAATCCATAAATCAATTGCCCCCCCGACAGCAGGAAATATTCGCATTGAGCAAACAACAGGGTTGGTCCAATCAACAAATTGCTCAGAAACTGGGGCTCTCGCCCAATACGGTAAAAAATCACCTTCATCAGGCGATGAAAAACCTACGCGCTACGATTCCAAATAGTGAAATAATGATACTTATCTTGTCGGTGGGCTTCATGCTGTAATCAACCAGCCTTTACGATGAAGCGATCCATTAAACCAGTGCGTAAATCGATTAATCAGATCATACACAGCACTTAAACCCATCGGGATCTGTGTTTATCGTGCGATGACCCGGATTCACTTTCTTAAAGTGACATTCAATTTCATAGGACTTTGGTTCCGGAAAACCGTTAAATCCACGTTGCCTTTCCAACGCTCTCCCTGATAAGCTTCCAGTAATTGGCGCATGGAATTGGTTTCCTGATTATTCAATGCCAGGATGACATCACCCTGGATCAGGCCCTGAGTTCCTGCCAGACTACCTGTCGGTGTTTTTAGTACGAGAATTCCGCGTTCTCCATCCATACCCGTCGCCGATCGTTCCCCGGCACCTTGGAGCTTCTTCACCTGAGCGCCCAGGAATTCAAAAGTCGCACCGGCGTCTTCTTTTCCGACCGGATACAGAACAGGAATTTCCGGGGACTGAGCTAACTTTTTAAGATCAGGGCTGAATACTCCAAATTCATCCATGGAGAAATTGACAAACCCCACCTGTAAGGCAGGGGATTTCGTAGATACTTTAAAATTCCCGGATTTAGGATCGATGTACTGTGGAGCACCATATAAACTGTGCTGGTCCAAACCCAGTTTTTGAGAAAAAGCCAGAGCTGAAGAATCGGGAAGAAGGTTGTAATCAATCTGATCACCCCAATCCGAGACCCGGATGGGTTTGTATCTGGTCGACACTATATTATGCCGGAATATGTCGTGACTGTTTTCGAACCAGACGTGCGGGTGAAAAGAATTGTTAATCATGATGTTGTTTTCTACCGTTCGGTAAAATCCTTCTCTTAATTTAATTCCTCCATTCAGACAAAGGTTGTTGTAAATATGATAATTACTGGATCCATCATCCAGATCAATGTCCCAGCCATGATCACAGCGAAACCGGTTGTTCCTGATCACGGTGGTGTCGACGGCATCGAGCAGGATGAGGGAGGGATCTTCTTTTACCATGGTGTTCATGGTGGAACGATTGGGATGCCAGAAACGGTCACGTCCCCAGGAATTAAAGGCACCATGATCTCCGGTTTCCAGGACCGTATTGAATACATCATTGTATTCGATCACATGTCCTCCCCAGGTTCCATCCCCAATATTGATCCCAGCGCGCGGTGTGTTGTAGATGGAATTGTGACTGGCTGTAATTCCCATGGCCATGGAAATCTGGATGCCGGCGACCTGCTTTTCCACCCGGCCGATGTCATGAATAAGATTGTCTCGCACAATGCAATCCAGGGGATAGGTATTGTCTTTGGGACCTGTGGTTCTATCCAGTTTTTGCCAATCTACAAACTCATGATATTCTAAGCTGGGTGATCGGACAGCTTCCGGCCGGCCGACCAGACAAACACCACTGGCTCCTGGTTTACGAATACGATTGCCTGAAATCATAGCTCTACGGTTATATCCTGAGATGAAAATACCATTTCCGCCTACCTGATCCAGAAAGTTGTTTTCAAATCGGATGTTTTCAGTCCCCTCCAAAAAGATAGCACCGCCCCGGTGAATCATCCAATCGCTGCGGAGCAATGGTTCGTTGGTCTTCATAAAGGTGTGCCTGGTATGACGAAAAGTGCAATGCTGCCAGACAATGTTTTGGACGGGTGCATCAGATGTACCGGTAATTTTAATGAGGTTTTCCAGAATAGGGATTTCTACTTCTAAGGAATCCATATTCAAACCATGCGGGCGGATAAACGACAACCGGCCGGTGTTTTGATCATAAAACCATTCACCAGGGGCATCGAGTTCCTCCCGAATATTCTCTACGTACCGATATTCGGGATGCATGCCCATTTGGCGATTGTTTTGGAAGCCACCTTCCAGCGTCACATTCCCTTTTTTGTCTGATCCGGTAATCTGATAATGATAGTCGCCCCATTCCGCCACGTGCATGGCATGAAGAATACCCGTTTCAGGATTGTTCCATCCCAACGTGCGAGTGGGGGCGATGGCGTCGGCAGCATAACCATTGTATACGAGCACGGTGGTGTCACAATTCGGATACCGTGCCCGGATTTGTTTTTGACCATTGATATAGAGTTGGTCAAAATCGAGCGCAGCCTCCAGGTTTGTCTGCCATAGACTATCTTTGATTTGAACCCACTCCAGGTCCAACCTTTGAGCTCCTGAGATGATAACTTCGGAATCCCCTGTGGGTTGGATAGTGAGAGGATATTCGTTCGTGCCTGAATGGGCAGATGTCAATTCAAGTGGTGCCTCAAGATAATGCGTGCCCGGAGATAATAAAATCTCAATGGACCCTTTAATCCCATCCATATTCAGTCGGGCGACAGAATCCAGAGCGTGTTGAATGGTCGGTACATGTGCAGTGTTGGTACTCAGACTTGAGTCTGGATACTCAGACTTTACATAAATCCGATGGGGTGTTTTTTGACAGGAAGCCAGAACAAATCCGATGACTATATATCCCAATACCCGGAGTTTTAGATTCCCATGTTGCGCATATTTAACCATGTGACTTAAGGTGAAAAATGATTTTACGAAAAACCGCTGACCATTTTAATTTTTTAGGATAGAAAGCAGATCATTTCCTGCGTTTTCAACCGGGTAATCATAGCCCAGAAGGCCTGAGATAGTGGCCGCGATTTGCTCTGTCCAGATTTGAAGTGGTTCTGCTACTTCTCCCTTTGCGGCTACATTTTTTCCTAAAAACGCCATCCACACCTCATCCGATCGTGGAACACTTGATTTTCCATGATGTTTCCATCCATCCGGGTCTGTTCCCCGTCCATGATCTGTCGTAATTATGATTGTCGTCTGATCTTTATAAAATGGGTCTGTCTGGACGGTATTCCAAATATCCTGGATAAACTGGTCCGTCCGTCGGGCTGAATATAGATACTGATCGTACTTACCTTGATGGGCAAAATCATCGGTCTCTCCATAGGAGATAAATAACAGGCGTGGCTTCTCCCGCTCCAAGTAGGAATGAGCCAAGTGGTGGGTGAAAGCATCCAGACGGACCGTTTCCCATAGCTTGGGGGTTTCTTTTTGCAATTGATTGATCAGTTTTTCTTTTTCACCAATGGGATTCTCAACCTGTTCATATCCTGAATTTACGGGGATTCCGCTCCGTTCTTCATTGATGATGTACGGAAACACATCCCAGCTGGTAAATGCAGCGATCTGGTTTTTGAATCCAGGTTTTCCTGCCAGATATTCCAGCACGGTGACATTGGGGTTGTTCGATTTACTGTTGGAGTTGATTCGCTCATCATCGGCATATCCGCATAGTATCTCACTATAACCCGGGTAAGAAAACCAGTGGTTGTTCGTCAGATTGGCATTGTTGCCCAGGGCCCGGTTTCCATAAAGTTGGCCCTCCTTGCTGATGACCTCCCAAAAAAAGGGTAGAAGAAGCTCCCGCCGCACTTTGGGATCCTCTGACCAGAATTCTTTTTTCAGGGCAGCGGAATCGGAAGCGTACACCGGGTGGTTGATCAGATTGGCATCGGCACCCATGAACAATTCCTGCCAGCGAAGACCGTCCAGCGTGATCAGGATGACCTTGGCTTCCTCGTTCGATTGAGGAGTGGTATGGCTGACAAGGTAACCGGTCAAATGGAGGAGAATAAAACAAGCGATGCTTTTTAGAAGAACATGATTCATGTCAGTGGGTTTTGGTGAATAGTAGTTGATGTAATGTTAATAAAAATACAACATAAAATGCGCACCCGAACGTCTGAATTTACGGAAAACACGAAAGTTTAAAGCCCCGAACATCTTTCACTCATATATGCAATGTTCGGTCACTGATCCGGGGAACAATTGGGTATATGTATCGGCTCATATCGACTCCAAGCTTTTCTGGAGATGGTCCGACAAATTCGGAGTGCCGTCCGCTGATTTCAATTTTTCCACGAGAATCAATTTCGATAAAAGCCCAAAGGGGATCACGATAAGGAACGGTTTTTTTGATGTTCGGATGTGATTTATTCACGGCTTCGGAGTATCGGATGTGTTGATAGTCGCTGCCCAGCCATTGGTAGGAGGCACTATTGATCTGAACGTAGTGGATGTCATTGATGTGATTGTAATAATCTTGGTGATGATGCCCTGTCAATACCAATATGACCTTCTGGGCATCGGATCGATGATTGGCTTGTTCCAAAGCATATCGCACCTGGGATCCATTTTCGAGTCCGCCGGCATCATTATCCAGTCCTTGGTGACAAAATACGACGGTTGGCTTGTTGGTTTTGTCGAGGTCTTTGCTGAGCCAGTCCAGTTGTTTTTTAGAGATAAATCGAGCATATCCCTTTGGTCTGGAAGGGGCGGGGTTGTGTTCATTTCCATCCAATACGACAAAATGAAATCCTTGGTGATCGTAGGAGTAATATTTCCCTTTGGCATTCCAGAACTTAACGGTCTCTTCTCGTTTATATCCACCATCGGTGTCATGATTCCCGATGACGTGATAGTTTGGACCCGACCATTGATCCCAGATGCTCATTAGAGACTGATTTTCGGGTTTCGGGATACAAAAGTCACCGAGCTGGAGTATGAAATCCGGTTTCCGGATCTGCATGTCGTCGATGAAGGCTTGTAGACGCGCCTCCCCGTCGTGCATAATATCTTGATGCAGGTCTGCGATTACACCGAATCGGACTACGTGCTTTTTGGACGTTTTTGTCATTGGCGTGAAAAGCAAAGCTCCCGCTGATAGGGAAGCGGTCTTGATAAATTCACTGCGGTTCATAATTACCCGGTTGAAGAGTTTGAAGATACAGAAATAATGAAAGCTACTGGAATTCCAGAAGCCTGTCTGACTTTAAATTTAAGGAATTAAGTTCAGAGTTTTTATTCGCTCTTGATAAATTCAAAACGGTCAATAATCATTTCGTGTTCTTTATGGTCTGAGGGAAGCTGACCTCTGAACAACCATAGATTCATTTTTAGACGTTCTTCGGAATGCGGAGGAATATCATCGCCTTCATAACGCCATTGCTGAATCAAACCCTCTTCATTGTTTTTCCATCTAAGGCCTCTAAAACTTGAAAACTCTATGTAGTCCGGTAGCCACTTAAAAAAATGCGTAGAATTTTCTCCTTCTAAATTTAAATTATATCTTTTTTTGTTGTCAGGTTTATATCCAGGTTGAACCACAAATTGGGCATTTTGATTTTCTTCATCTGACCATTTTGAGAACTCAATATCAATTTCTTCTTCATCATTTTTGTAGGCAAATAAACCGCCTACGACATTCCTATCTAACAGACTTACATCATTGTTGAGATAGAAAACATATTGGCCATACCCCAGACTCCGTCGCAAACTAACCCCGGCACAGTACCACTCGCCTCCTGCTTGAATGATTTTTAAATGCAACCGCCCCGCTTCATCCACCCAGACATTTTCTTTCGAATCAGAGAAGTAATTGGGTCCGGGGCCAACTTGCGTTGTCCCGGATGACCTGACATACCAATCATACCCTGAAAATTGAATGATTCTCTCCGAAGGTTCTGTCGGTTCCAGGTTAGTCTGGTTCTCCGCGCTACAGGCGGTCAATAGAAGAGTGAAAATTAAAAGGCGCTCTATTATCATTGGTCGGCCGACATTGGATTCCGATTATCTGATATTGATTTTTACCACAATATCATCCAAGAAGGCTCCCGCCCGATCTCGCACGGAAAGAATAAATTCATCTGAACCTGTGTCCATCCCATTGTGTATATAAAGTAAATTATTTAAATCAATATCCGATTGGGTAAATTTGGAGTCTGCCTGAAGCACGTTTGCACCTTTGATCAGCCACCCCATTTCAGGAGCTGCTTCCACCGTGTAAATGATGTCATCGGTTGGTGCGCCTTCTACGCTTAGATTCTCGTTTTGGAGCACAAAAACACCTCCGTTGTTAACGCTGAGATCTTCCTTAGCAACCAATTCGAGGCTACTGTTGCCCGAAGCTATGGTAGCTATCATTCTGGGGGTAAACAAATCTGGGTGCTCCTTGGAAGCTAATTCATCCGTTTCATCTGATCCCGGCTCACCATCGAGCATTAGTGAAACTCTTCCTTTATGATCTTTTGACTTGAAAAAGTCTGTGATATCAAATTCGAATGAACTGACTTTGCTGGTTATTATTGAAGCGATGGGTTCATCTTCCGGAAAGACAGCATTGTCAAAATTCAGACTCAATTCGGACCAGTTCGTGTCAGGGGTTTCAAATAAATTCAAGTTCACCCCTTTGCCATGGGTAAACTTTATCGCGGTCTCAAATCTGACATCCGTAATCACCCCCGCTTTAGAGAAACCAGAAAAGTCAAACATCAAAAAAGCTTTCCGATCGTAATTACCGTCTCCGGTGACATTTTTTATTTTTAAGAGAGGATCCTTACCAAAATTCTCTGTAGATTTTGAGCCTCCATTGATGTAGGTGTCATGTAACGGATATATGGTGTCGGTGACCAGATCGGGTGAGGGGCTGTCGGTATCTCCAGTGGCCACTGAGTAATAAGTGATTGAATTGACCACATGGATCACTCCATTAGCAGGTTCGAGGTTGGATGTAACAATTTCCCACTGTTTGCTTGTGCCTTCATTGATCAGACCAACAAAATTTGTTTTATGTGATAAAAACATGATTTGGCCGTTTTCCGTAGGATAAGAAATCGGATAATTGCTGGTTGCTAATTCAGGGTCTGTGAAAATCACGCTCGATTTCACCACATGATATTTTAAAATATTGGACAGAATGGGTCTGGGGATGTCTTCTATCTCAGGATACCCATTTTCTGCCATATATTTTCGGAAGGCCACATTCTTAGGGAGGATAAAAGTCCGGTCAGAACCCTCATCATACATAGCTTTTAGTCCGGTAAATTCAATGGCGGACTCCATGAACGAAAAAGAATCTCTCTGCTGTATAAATTCCCAGGCAGACATTCCCAATTTTCCGTCGGATTCTGAGGGTTGATATTTGAAATTTTCCTGAATTTCGCACGAATAAAATATCCCTGCTATCAGCAAAAATATTCCAATAAAATTAAACGCATGCCTTTTTATCTTCATGATAGAGTGTGTTTTTCTTGAATGAGAATCTGACGTTTTATTTATAAAATTCATTTTGCTTCAGATTTGGATTTTTATTAATAGCATCTTCATGAATAGGCCACAATAAATTGGCCTCATCTTTTAAGCCATTGATCGGTTCCATGATTTCAAAAACTTTTCCGGTTCTTATCAGATCAAACCACCGGTGACCTTCAAATGATAGTTCAATCAGTCTCTCATGCAAAATAGCAGTTCCTAGATCACCGTATAGATCTTCTGCTTGCATTAGATCAAGCGAATTCAGCCCTGCACGGTTTCTTATTCTATTCAATAAGTCAAGAGCCGGTTCTGTTTCATGACGCTGGGCGTGAGCTTCGGCTTTTAGAAGCATGATGTCAGCGAGTCGAATGAGGACAATGTTATTGGAAGATGGGGCCGCGCTTTCATCGTTGAATCCCTCTCCGAAAAATTTCCACACTTTTCGGGGCTCTACCGCAGTGGTATCGTAGATCAGATTTTTTCTCAGATCTTCCGGTTCAAAAGAATTTCTGAACTTTTCGCTTGGGAAGTAATCGGCATCTGAACCTAAAGCATAAAGAACTCGCATGGCGTTGGTTTGTACCTCATCATACCCTACCTCAAAGATGCTTTCCGAACTTAGTCCAAGTGAAAAAATATCATTCCAATTCTGGATAGAGACCAGTGAATACAACGGGTTTTCCAGAACACGCTCCGCAGATTCAATGGCTTCTTCATATTTATGGCGCCACATATAGACTTTAGTAAGGAATGCATCTGCAGCTCCTTGGGTGATGAGAACCCGGTTTTTTTCTCCTCCATAGCTTTCAGCGCAATGCAGAGACGCATAGGTGAGATCTTCTTCTATCTGATCGAGTACTACCTCTTTGTTTGTTCTGGTAACAAACAATTCCTGGTCAATATTTTCATAAGGCTCAAGAATAAGCGGTACGTCTCCCCATATCCGGACCAGATAGAAATATGCGATGGCTCTCGCCGCTCTCGCCTGGCCCATCAATCGATCTCCGAACTGACTCTCTTCTGCTTCAAAGATTCCCGGAATATATTTTATGACGTAATTTGCACGACTGATGACCCGGTAAAGATTATTCCATCGTGCAGACCTGATGACCGGGGTGAGTTGGTTTTCTTTCAGAGCATAAGGGTCGCCGGAATGACGGGTCTGAACTGCATCTGCTCTTCCTTCCCCCCAGTATGCAAAATCAACCCGGAAGGTAGATTGGAGTCCATTGTATATTCCGTATACACCAGCCTGAGCATCACTGGGTTTTTCATAAAATTTCTGGGCTGAAAAGCTGCTTATGGGGTCTTTGTCCAAAAAAGATCCATTGCATGATACCATCAGAAGGACCAACGTTATGCTTATAATATGATTCATCAAATTCTTCATTGTTTTTATTTTTATAGTCCGATGTTCAATCCAAAAATAAAGGTTCGATTCTGGGGGTAGGAACCTTCGTCTACCCCGACCCTCAATCCTGAATAGGAACTTACGTCAGGATCAAATCCCGTGTAATGTGTCCAGGTAATCAAGTTGGTAGCCGAAACGAAAGCAGATATTTTATGTAGTCCTGTTTTCTGGATAAGATTCTGAGGTAATGAATATCTTAAGTTGATGTTTTTGAGCTTTAGGTAAGAACCATCTTCTACCCAGCGACTTTGTACTCTGCTATCCGATTGCTTCGGATCATCTCGTACCGGCTTTGGAAAATCGGTGATGTCACCTTGTTTCCGCCACCGATGAAGCGCATCCGTCGATAAGTTATTATACCGGACTACTGAATTTCTCTGATGATTGATCTCGCTGTAAATATCATTACCATATGAGAACTGGAAAAATACATTCAAAGCAAAATTCCCGTAAGAAAATTCATTGGTGAATCCACCAAAGAAACTTGGTTCAGCATTTCCAATGATTTGCCTGTCATCCTCATTAATAACGTTATCTCCATTCAGATCATGCCAAATGGGGTCCCCGCCTTCAAATGCTGGACCTGAAGCACCATGAGTTACATTGTTGATATTGTCTTCATCACTGGCATATACACCATCAAACCGCCATCCATAAAAAATACCAATGGGATGCCCCTCCTTTAAAATGTGGTAATTACCATTTCGGATATAACCGTTAGTCAGCAGGTTTTCCGGGAGAGAAGTGACTTTATTCCTGTTCAGGGCCAGATTTATACTACTGGTCCATGAAAACCGGCCTGTGAGATTTTGTGTGGTTAGGACAAATTCGACCCCTTTATTTTCAATGCTGCCAATGTTCTGAGTGATGTAAGAGAATCCGGTAGTCTGAGGTATGGGCACGTTGTACAATAGATCTTTGGTCTTTTTTACGTACCAGTCCGCCTGAAACGTTAGGCGATAGGAGAAAAAAGAAAGATCAAGCCCCGCATTATATTGTGTCGTGGTTTCCCAGGTTAGTCCGGTATTGGGCATCACACTGGGTACCGCGCCCGGAAAATCCAGGTACTTGCCTTCCAGACTAAATTCACCTTGCGAAGTATAATCTCCAATAGCTTCATTTCCTGTCTTTCCTGCGCTAAAACGCAACTTTCCATCGCTCAGAAATGATATATCGTCAAATAATGATTCTTCAGAAAACCGCCAACCAGCGGAAGCAGATGGGAAATAGCCAAATCGCTTTTTCGTTCCAAATCTCGAAGAACCATCCGTTCTGATGTTTAGTTCAATCAAATACCTGGAAAGATAATCGTATGAGATTCTGCCAAAAAGTGAAAACATGGAATGTTCCGATGCTACATTCACACCCTGGTTGGATATGACACTGGCTGCGTTCATAGTGCGGATATCATCGCTTGGAAAAAATTTTCCATCCAGTCCGGTTCGGTCAAAACGCCATTTCTGAAAACTAAGTCCCATAATCGCACCTAGATTGTGCGCCTCGTTGAGCGTTTTATCATAACTTAAATAGCTTTCATTTCCCCAGGTCGTATTGTCAGTAGATCTGACCGACCCGGTATTGTATCCCTCTCTGTAATCCAAAATAGATGGCATGAAATTGTCTTCTTTCATAGAGGTATAATCAAAGTTCAGATTGCTTCTTAAACGGAGATCGTTGGTGATTTGGAATTCCAGGTATTGACTCCCAATAAACCGGTTGCTCTTATTCAGGTTAGTCGCATACAAGGCAATACCCACTGGATTTCTTCGGCCGATAGCATATCCATTTAGCGATCCATCCGGCAGGTACATGGACATACTGGGAGGTCTTATCAAAAGCTCTCGGATCACACTCCTGTTTCCTGTGCCACTTGCATTGATCCGATTATTATTGGAATTGGTGTACGATATGCTTTGTCCGATTTTTAGTCTTTCAGAGATATTGATATCTGTATTTAGACGCGAGGTAATTCTTCGGTAGTTGGAATTTAAAATAATGCCATCCTGGTCCAGAAAAGATGAGCTCCAGGCATATTTTACATTTTCATTTCCTCCTCGTACGGATAAGTCCACTTTGTATTGTGGAGCTTTTCTCATCAATTCATTTTGCCAATCTACGTCTCCGTTATTTACGGGGTTCAGTGAATCAATAATGGAGAAATAGGGTTCTTCGTTGTTGTCAAGATTTTTATAGGAGTCCAGGATGACCTGACGATATTGCGTGGCATTCAACACACTCAGATGGCGGGTAATCTCGCTGACCCCTGTCGTGAGGTTAACATTCACCTCCGGTTTTCCTGCAATTCCTCGCTTGGTAGTAATCATGACTACTCCATTAGCAGCACGGGACCCATAGATAGCGGTCGATGCAGCATCTTTAAGTACTTCAATTGAAATAATATCCGAAGGGTTAATGTCTGCTAGAGGATTTAATCCAAAATTCTCCGAACCATTAAGAGAAGAAAGAGAATTTGATTCGATGGGTATGCCATCCACTACAAATAAAGGATTATTGCCCGAATTTAAAGAAGAGTTTCCTCTTACTCGAATAGTCATTTCACCACCCGGTGCACCTGAATTCGAAGTGACCATGACTCCGGCTGCTCTGCCCTGTAGAACTGTAATGGGGTCCTGAACATTCGAAGAAGCTATATCGTCCGCTCCAACAGATACGATAGAACCCGTCACATCTCTTTTGTTCCGTGTGCCATAGCCGACAACCACTACTTCATCCAGGGTCTGGGCATCTTCGCGCATCACAATACTTATTATGGAATCCCCCTTGACAGGAACCTCCTGACTTTTATATCCAATATAAGAGACGACCAATAGGGCCTGCTCATCAATATTGCTCAATGTAAAACGTCCATCCAAATCAGTGGTGGTTCCCTTATTGGTTCCCTTGACCAGAATGTTGACTCCCACGAGAGGTTCATCATCGGCGTTGACTACCTGACCATTTATATCAATATTGTCTTCATGATCACGTACAGATTTATAAAACTCTTTCAAAGATAATTGACCACTTTTCGGTTTCCTGTATAACCGGATTCCTGTTTCATTTTCCAGATTTCTGAGGGAGTTGATCTTGCGCTCCATTTTACGTATTCTTCTCGAATTCGCATTGTGCTCCGAATACAGAAGATAGTATTTGGAGTCAATAGACTTATATTTCAGATCAAGACCATTCAGAAGTCTGTGGATAGCCGTTTCAAAACTTTCTTCCTCATTAATCTGAAAAGAAACTTCAATGTTTTTGACCAAGCTCGTTTTGTAAGAAAAAAGCACTGTATAATGTTCGCTGAGATTGTTCAAGGCTACATCTAATTTGCACGGTTTGCAATCAGGCTCTTGATGGTCTCTTGCTTGCATTTGCGATATTGTCGCTGTGAAAAAAAGCAGTAAAAAAATACCCTTTGAATATTTAAATAGTTTCATCATTCTGTTTTATTTGAATTCATGTATGAGCTTGCGATTGTATGTAGCTTAATACCTTAATGGTTTGTTGTTTTTATTTTGAGTGGAACTTGTACCAGGTCTTGAATAATATCCATGGCTTTCCTTTTGTCTGTAATAGGGAATATGACAGTGAATTTTTGATTCAGCAACTCGCTGTCCGACACTGTATAACTCACTCCAAAAACATTTTCATATTCCTTGAATATCTGAGTTAATTTGACATCCTTCAGTATCATGGAACCTTCCTTCCAATTGCCAGCAGAACGGGGAACTGGGGAGCTTGAACTGGATAACGATCCTTTGTGATCAAAACCTGCTTCTTCACCGGGAACCATCATCAGTGAATCATTCTTATCCAAAGCTCGAAGTTTTACGGATCCTTCCTCCAGGTAAACCCTTGTTGCTATATTTCTTGTATTGACGTTAAATTCTGTACCCAGGACTTCGACGTTCAAATCCCTGGTATGAACTACAAACTTTTTGTGGCTTTTCAAATCCTTACGTACCTCAAACCAAGCTTCTCCCTTGAGTGAGACAGTGCGTACTTCCTGAGAAGTCCATCGGCGGGAATAGCTTATTTCCGAATTGGCATTGAGCCTGACCAGCGTATTATCAGGCAATTTAATTTCTACAATTTCTCCAAAGTCGGATTTAATCACTACCGGTGAATTTAAATAGTACATTAGTCCCAGCCCGCTTATTAATAAAAATGCCAAACTCGCTGCCACTTTGGGCCACCATGAACCGAACTTTCTAACTTTGCCGGATTTTGTTGTCTGTTCTTTGCGAATCTTGTTGCTTAGTTTTGTTCGAATGTTTAATGCCTTTTTTTGATCTATGGCTTCAGCGTTCTCCAGATCAAGCCATTTCTGTTCCAAAATTTCAGCATCCTTAAATTCTTCCTTCCGGTTTAACCATATGAGGAGTTGCTCCAGTTCTTCTGGTGAAATGGTTTGGTCGGTCAGTTTTTCTAACAGTTTTTTATAATAATGGGACATAAAAAAGCATTGTAATTTTTATTAGGGACGTGTTTTTTGACGTCTTCTTACCTAGTAACCAATGCACAAGGGCGGATGTACTAGTTGTTTTGTAATTATTTTTCCAGTAATTTCCCGTTTTGGAAAATTTAAGGATTGGTTTTTGCCCTATTGAAATCTTAATACAATGCCGGGATGGAAAAGAAATATTGAAGAGGATGGTTTTGAAGATAAGTTCGATATGGTGTATCATGAAAATTTGGATCGGGTCTATCGGTATGTAGTTTCGATTATACATCATGATACGATCGCAGAAGATATTGCTGCAGAAGTCTTTTTTACGGTTTGGAAAAAACGGGAGACGTTATTACAATATGACAACGTCGTGGGACTGCTGTATAAGATTAGCAGAGACCTGTCGATGAATTATCTTAAATCCCTGGCCAATGACCGGCGGAAAAAAGAAGAGTTTTTTCACTATTATTTTGGTCTGGGTATGGCAAATGATGAACATATCCTGCGTGAAAAGCAATTCTCTGCTCTGGAACAGGCCATCGAGCAATTACCAGAAAGGTGCCGGGAGGTCGTCAGAATGAAATTCCTTCTTGGTAAATCACTGAAAGAAATTGCTGCTGAACTCCATATTTCAGTAAATACGGTACAAAATCATTTGACCAGAGGAAAGTTTATGATTAGGGAATTAATCCAATCCGATGAATCATTATTGATACTTGCTGCCTTTATACCTGGTTTTCTATGAAAATCAGTGTGATGTAGCCGTCTTGATAATTCCATTGCGGTCGGAAACTCAAGAACTTAAGCTGATTGGATAAAAAAA
The DNA here is from genome assembly GCF_019802045.1 of Membranihabitans marinus. Taxonomy (GTDB): domain Bacteria; phylum Bacteroidota; class Bacteroidia; order Chitinophagales; family Saprospiraceae; genus Membranihabitans; species Membranihabitans marinus_A. Next base: position 249,967 of record NZ_JAHVHU010000002.1, read on the forward strand.
GGCTCCTGGAATTCCAGAAGCCTCCTTGCCATTAAATTTAAGTAATTAGTTTCGGATTTTTTAGTACACCGTTACATAAGTAGAGAAATCATTTTACCACGATGACGGTAGCTACGCCCCGTTCACCCTGGTGATCAAATTTTTTATTGTCGCTGGGGTAATTGATTACCCCTCGGTTTTTGACCCAGGCCGTGGACGAACCGCCACCATCCAGGTTCAATGCAGAGTGGCAATTGAAAGCTTCAAATAATGTCGTCAATTCCTTGATCGACATCCCGTGTGCCTGAGAAGATCGACCATCGACCACAAATACCAACAGACGATCGTCATCCGTCACACCGATTGCTGTCCGCGGGTGGCGGTTCGAATTGAAGGGCTTGTCTTTCTGGGATAAAGCCTTACCATCATGGATCAGCAAAGGGCCGGAAGCCAATGCCGTTGGTGCAGAGAGACTTTCCCATCCATCTTCTGGCTTCTCGACAATACGAACCTTACTATTCTCGTCTATGGTCATCGCTCCATTCTCCCGGTAAGGCGTGAAGCCATCTCTGGTGTGTTTGATGATTTTACCGTCTTTCTTGAAAAACACGGTCGATCCACCGGTAGAGGTGTTAAAAAAACCGCCGTTAAACCCAATCAAGGCTCGCGTATTAATCGAAGCGTCACTGGTCTTCAAAAAGCCGGAATTGACATAAGGAATATCAATTTCAACCGCTTTTTTAAGATCGACTTCAAAGAGGGTCACACTTTGTTTTGATTTGAATAAGTCGTCAAAATGAAAATATTTCCAGGTAACTCCCTCAGATACGGCGTGGCTTTCCCAGGTCGCATCCTGAATGATCTCGATGTCTGTTTTTTCATTCCCGCCGACCGGACCTTCCGGGGTCTTCTTTGTACATGCGGATGATGTAAAAACGAAAAGTACAAGAATATAGAGCTTTATCGCTTTCATCGCTTTATTTTATGTAGGAATTTAAAAAATTGATTACTCCGGGAGGGTGGCTCCCATGGTAGTGCTGCCTGACCTGTCGTGTCCATGGAAATCCTGGTCCAACCAGTCTTTTTCAGATTCAGGGAACAGATAATCAATCTCTTTAAGATGATTTGGTGTCATCCCATAAGTCAAAGCGGGGTTGTCGTCGCCAATTGGAGTGAAATCATCACCCAGCATAGAAATGGCTTTAAAAGCTGCATCCTCTTCGATTTGTCCGTTGGCATCAAAAACCACTTCGCCACTGGTCGAAGCCAGAATTTTTGCCGGATCGGCGTCCGATTCATATACGTCGATATTCATGGTTCCTTCCTTCTGAGTGTTGCCCGAGATTATGGAATTATAGATGCTAAGGATGTTTTCTCCTTTTCGCCGGTATACACCGCCACCTGGTCCTTTGATGGTGTTCTCGGTGATGGTCGTGCTGATGATTTCCATTTCACAGTTGTCATACATCATTACACCACCCCCGCCATTGGAAGAGGTGCTTTCATTTCCGGTGACCAGACAGTTGACCAATGCCCCTTTGGAATCAGCGCGGGCATAGAACGCAGCTCCGAAGGAACGACCTTTATTGTCCCGAATTTCTGAGTTGAACAAATATATTTCAGCATTCGGGTAGGCGTGTACGGCTGGTGCAGTACCACCGGAGTTTTCGTTAAACTCGGAATGGTACGCGAATACCGTCGAATTGTTGGCCCACAATCCACCTCCATTACTTTTGGATGCATTATTATTGAGTTTGCTGTGGAGGATGGTCACTTCTGCCTCGTCAAATACATAAACACCGGCGACATACTTGTCCGAGGTATTGTTTTTTACCGCACAATTCTCCAGCACGACCCGGGAACCACCGATAATAAGTCCTCCACCATATTCACGACGAAAGTCCCTTCCCTGGATAGTTGCTGAAGATTTACTTCCATCGGCCTGACCGTCAGATATGGTTAAGCCTCTAAGCACCACTTGTTCTTCATCCGACTGAGGTGCCGAGATGGTGACTACGTGGTATGAATTGTTTCCGTCCGACAATTCTCCGGACAATATTGTAGGGTAAGCATCCGGATCTGGGGTGGCTCCTGAACTGGCTTGGGCAGGAAATCCACCGATCAGGGTCATGTTGCTCGCCACTTCAAAAGTGCGATCGCGGGGATCATCCGAATTTCCTCCGGAAACAATGTTCATAGGGGTGTGATGACCTTCCGCGATGAAAATCGAACTTCCGGTAATGGCCAATTTTAAAGCATTGGACAAATTGGTGGGATCTTCCCAAGATTTGCCGGACCCCTCAGCGCCCTCTTTGACAAATATGTTTAAGGTTAATCCGGATTCTTGAACGACAGTCAATTCGGCTTGGGTGCCTTCCTGGCTATGGACGGTGATCGTGCTGCTCCGTTCATCGTTTTCGTTTTCCGTAACTGAAAACGACAGCGCACGTTTTCCTTTTTCCCCGGTGGATTCCTCCAATGTGATCCAATTTGCAGTGGTATTGGCTTCCCAGCTCAAATTCGACAATACATCGATGGAAAATTCCCCGCCTCGGTTGGAAACCTGGATGGCGTCCTGCACATCCAATAAAAGTGTGGGGACGAAATCGTCCTTTTCTTCACAACTCATGATGGTCATTCCCGCGAGCAGGACTGAAGCTATTGCAATAAATAAAGTACGCATTATATGTTTTTTTTTATAAGATTAAAATGAATAAAGAAGTGCTCTATTGATGAAGTGTTTTGATGTATTTGGGATACAGGTTTTGGAGGTAACATTCCACAATATCCATTTCATCGTCATAAGCACTTTCGTATAAAAAGGGGCCAGAATACTTCACCTGATCCAATGCCGCGAGAATGTCCACCCAATTGTTTTCTCCTTCACCTGAACATGGGAAATAATGGTTTTCAGCTTTTCCGGTTCCATCGGCGATGTGTACTGACTTCAAGCGATCTCCCATCTTTCGGATCATGATTTCAGGATTTTTGATGTGGTTCATATCCACAGCTAATCCAATTGATTTTGGCAGGCGATTAAAAATTTCAGAAACTTCCGCTACGGTTCGCATCAATGGTCGCTCGCGATCGCCTTTCATCAATTCGGGGCCCAACATATTTTCCAAAACCATAGTGGCGCCAATATCACGAACGGCCGCATCAAGTTCCAGCGCCGAGGTGATCAACTGGCTCTTTCTCAGGTCACGTTGACCAGGAGGATCCAGGTAATAGCTCGGATGGAAAAGGATGATTTCCGGCTGAAGAATTTCCAGATGCTTCAATAATCGAGCATGACCCTGAACCACCTTTTCGCGATCTTCTTCCACTATGGTTGATAGATCCATCGCCTGGCTAAAAGGCATGTGCACAGACCAGATGTTGATGCCCGCAGCGTCCGCAGCTGCTTTGGCGTCCAGCATGATTTGCTTTACTTCCTCGTCCGTTTTGGAATAGACGCCTTTCTTATCAAAGAATGTGTTCATGCCTGATGCTTCTACATGCCGGATTCCGGATTCATACGCATGAGTCATTTTTTCTACTGTTATCCGGGTCACCGGAACAGAATACCCTATTTCCAGGGGTTGCGGCTCCTCCACTTCCGGTAGGTCATCAGTGGTCTTTGGTTCTTCCGCTTCACAACTGTAGAATAGCAGTGAAAAAAGAATGATCAGATATTTCATCATTAGTGAATTTTTAATTGTTTAATTCCAATTTGGGTTTTGTTCCAACTGTGGATTCAATTTCAGTTCCTCAATAGGAATCGGATAAAAGTAATCCTTGCTTTCGTCAAAACTTCCACCGAGTGGGAATGGATTCAAATTTCCGGAATTGGTCGGTGAATTTCCTGTTATTGGATCACGTAATATTCGCTGCTGAACATTGATGATCGAAGTAGCTGATGACGGAGCACCAGAAGGATTGCCATCGTGAAGATAGACATCAGGACTGCCATCCTTGTTAAAATCATGCGCACCCAAATCTGAAAAATAAATCCCCACCATGGGTTTCTCGATTTTACTTCCTTCTTTCCATCGCATTAAATCATCCCACCGGAGTCCTTCGTTGAATAATTCGATACGGCGTTCGCGTCGTATTTCTAGAATCACACCCTGGTAAGCACCCTGTTCGACATTGGGGTACATGTTCGCCAAATACGGATCGGGGTTGCCGTTGGCCTCCGTAAGATTTAGATGAGGCATCCCCACGCGGTCTCGCAATAAGTTAATGGTTTTGTCCAGGTCGGCCTGTGTAATTGTTCCCAGCTCTGCTTTAGCTTCAGCGAGGTTCAAGAGCGCTTCTGCATATCGATAAACGATGATGTCAAAATGAGCAGAGCTCCATTGATCTTTCGAAGGTAAGGCTTTGATCACGCGGTATCCTGTGGTTGCTCCTTCCAGTTTTACAGGTTCTGGTTCGCTTTCACCATTGACGGTGAATCCGGGGCCAGCCGTTGTTTGCGTCAAACGAGGGTCCCTGTTTTGCATCTCCTCATAGTATTCGATCGTTTCATAACCGTCTATGTCTGTAAAACGGGAGCCATCTTTCATCAAATAGCTGTTGATCAGATCTTTGTTGATTCCGTAAGCGCCTTGCGTAGGAGCTGTCATCAGGTAACCTAGATTGTGCGTTCGGATTCCTTTCTCATAGTCCGCAGCTAAAATGGTTTCGACGGCGTCTTGATTATCCCGGGAAAATAAATTTCGGTAGGCTTCGTCCGGACCCCCGGCAGTGTAGAGCTGATATGCACCCGATTCAATTAATTCCTCCGCAGCATCCACGGCGTGTTGCAACATTTTTTCATGATTGGGTAAGCCGTGGTACTTTCGAAAGGTTCCTTCAAACAATCCGATTCTGCTTTTCAGAAGTAACGCGGTGTATTTGGTAACCAGGTTCAGTTCCTTTTCGTCCGTCATATTCGCAATCGCATAATCGATGTCCATCATCACAGAATCCATAATCAGCTGTCTGGAATCCCTTGATTTGTACAAGTCTTCATCGTCAGCGGAAAGGACATGATTATACCAGGGCACATCTCCGAATCGCTTTACTTTGTTGAAGTAGAACAGCGCTCTGAAAAATCGGGCTACGCCGCCATATGTTTTTTTAGCTTCTTCGTCTTCTACTTTTTGGTAATGCTCCAAAAAGAAATTGATGTCCCGCAAGTTTCCCCATGACCAGCCTCCACTACCGCGCCGGGTCGGGACGATTCGTCCACCTCGTATGCGTTCCGATGCGATCAAGGGGATGATATTATCCGATGCGGCATCATCCGTGTAGACAGACTTAGTCGGCAACATCGTGTAGAAATCATTGGTGGCGACTTCCAGGTCTTTCGGCGTGTTGAAGAAAAAATCAGCATCTACATTGTCTTTGGGCGGACGATCCAGAAAGTCTTCATCACAACTAACCAGTGTGAGAAACAAGAGTATTGAACTTAGTGTTATATGTATATATCGCATTGTTAAAGTTTTATGTTGATTCCAAATGAATAGGTTTTCCCCATGGGGTAGTCCCGTAAATCTGCGCGGGCAACAGCATCTCCCGGATTGGAGTAGCTGATGGCGGATCCGGCCTGTTCTGGATCGATGTATTTGGTCAGGTTGCCAAATCTCCAGGTGAGGATGTTTTCTCCGCTAAAATAGATTCGAACCTTTTTGACATCGATTCGATTCGTCAGATGGCGTGGAAGAGTATACCCCAATGTCAGATTTTTTACTCGGAGATAACCGATGTTCTCCAGATAATAATCATTCATCTCATAAAGCGACCGGTTGCTACCCAACGCCGCATAGCCTCGTTCTACCTGCGGATATTTATTGTTTGGATTGTCTGGAGACCAGGCATTATCGATCAGATCTTTTCGCACAAAAGTGATGTAAGGTCTCAGGTAAGGTCCCCAATACCGGTCACCGGTGGGGTACCAATTTTGTTTGCCAACGCCTGCACCAGCCAGAGCCACATCAATATTCCGCCACGATCCGCTCATGTTAAACCCAAAAGGGAATTTTGGCATCGCATTTCCTATGGGTTGGATGTCGCCGTGGTTATCCAGACGATATTCACCCCGATCGATGCGACCATCACCATTGGCATCCACATATTCGATATCACCCGCACGAAGCTTATTCCATTCGCTATTCTGGACCGTGTTGATAATGTATTTATAGACTTTTCCAAGACTGTTGGATGGATTTTCAAATTGCGCCTGGTATGCAGCGGCCTCTTCATCGGACTTGAATTGCCCGGCTACCTTATAGCCCCAAATTTCACCCAGTTCCTGACCTTCCCAGTAGGTGCTCATTAAGCCCTCCGGGTTGTCATATTTTGTAATGACCCCTTTGAAATTTGATAGCATGGCTGAAACGCGGAACGAAAATGGATGACCACCCAAGTCAAATTCATTGCGATAACTCGTCGTCAACTCTATACCTCTGTTGCGCAGGGAAGCAAAGTTCTCTCTGGGCTCAGCTGATCCAAATACGCCAGGTAGAGGCTTTCCTGGTAAATACATGTCTTCTGTATTTTTCTCAAACCAGTCAAACGATACAAATAGCTTATTTTCCAAAAACGCCAGATCGATCCCTAAGTCAAGTGATCTGGTGGTTTCCCAGGTGACTACTTTCGGTAAGGGTGACGGTGCGCCAGCATAGTTCAACTTTAGTCCATTGTTTAACCAGCTGGATTTGCCAAGCTGCATCAATTGCTGAAAAGTGTTCACGCCTACGCTTTGATTTCCCAAAGCACCATAAGATGCCCGAAGTTTCATGGAAGTGATCAGGTGATCCAATGGACGCCAAAAGTCTTCCCGGTTCACTTGCCATCCGGCTGAAACGGAAGGGAAGAAGCCCCACCGGGTGTCTTTGGGAAACCGGGAGGAACCATCATATCGTGCATTTACTTCCAGAAGGTATTTCTGTTCATAATCATAATTCCATCTACTGAAATACCCCTGAACAGCCCAGTCCAGGGACGAACCATCAATGTTGTACATTTCTGTTCCAAACGCCAGGTTGGCTTTGTCGCGTACCAACAAATCTTCTGATTGTGCTACGATACGATCCCTGGAAAATGTTTCCTGGTTATAACCCAAAAGGAGTTTGAAATTGTGCTTGTCTTGCAGGGACTTGGCATAGGTCCCAAAAAGGTTGAGCGCATTGTAATTGTTTTTCCATCGCCATTCGCCTAATCTGTTTAACCCGACAGTTTCCTCGGAGAGCCGGTCCGTCGTGAGGTATTCAAATTCATTGTACCTGTAGGTGCGATGGGTATTGTTGATTCTGGTGCTATAATCAAAATTGACCACCAGATCCTTGATTGGCGTCAGTTTGGCTCGAAAGGTATTAGTGAATTCATCGGTCAACCACTTCCGCCAGTTGTTTCCGTCTTCCATAGCTGCATGACCGCCCTGGCCACCATTTCCACCTCGGCCGACATCGACCGGTTGTCCGTCCAGTTTATTTGGATAGAAAGCAAACAGGTCATAAAAAGTAGTTGTACTCCATATTCCCCCATATCCATTTCGATACCCACCAAAATCTTCATCCAGTTCATGGGTGAATTTGATGTTGTTCGAAAGTTCCAGCCAAGAGTTGGGAACAAAGGTAATGTTGGCATTGAGGTTGTACCGATCCATATCCGCATCACGGATGTTTTGGATGGTTTCCCGGTTGTAAACACGGCCGGACAGGTATCCTCTCAGCTTCTCATTTCCACCCGAAATAGACAAATTGTGGTTTTGCGATGGCTGATATTCTTTGAACAGATAACTGTACCAGTCTGTATTGTAAAAGAACTTGTAGGAACCATCGGACTGCTTTTCATGAAAAGGTTCGATCTCACCTTTGGAAACAAGCTTGATGGTCTCCCAGTCAAAATCATTGTAGCCGGTATAACTAGAGCCGTTGTAACCATAGATGGCAGCGTCAATCATTTTTCCATAGGCGTACGGATCCGAAATAAAATCAGTCCGTGTTGTCGGTCGGGTCCATGCAAAGTTGTTGGTGTAGTTGACGGCCATTTCTCCAGCTTCACCCTGCTTTGTGGTGATCAGAATGACTCCGAACGAACCTCGGGCCCCGTAAATAGCTGCTGATGCCGCATCTTTTAACACGGTAACATTTTTGATATCTTGTGGATTAACTTTGGTGATGTCTCCTTCTATTCCGTCGATCAGAATCAGCGGGCTACCCCCATTGATGGAGTTGAACCCCCGGATATTGATCTCTGGTGTTTTGGTCGGATCTCCTGTATTTACCTGAATATTAAGCCCAGGGATCATCCCTTGCAACGAACTGACAATATTCGCATCGGGACGAGCCGCGATATCGTCTGCGCTAACTTGTCCTACGGCTCCGGTCAGATTGGCCCGTTTTTGTGTGCCATACCCCACGACGACCACCTCATCAAGGGTTTGTGCATCTTCGACCATCACGATAGAAAACTCGGTTCTGCCTTCTACCGGAATCTCCTGACTCTTATAACCGATGTAAGATACTAGTAATACCGCCTGATCGTCGATATCTGTGAGCGTGAATTCTCCATCAAAGTCGGTCGTTGTCCCCTTATTAGTGCCTTCGACCAGAATATTTACACCGATCAATGGATCTCCCTGATGATCTGTGACTTTTCCGGAGATGTTCAAAGTGAAAGCCTTGATATAATCTATGTGTCGCAGGTAGGTAGAACGCTGGCTTGTCTGTAGCTTTGGAACACTTGAAATCGTTGATTTTGTGATAATAACCTTATCTTTTACTGAAGTGAACTTCAATGGCGTGTTAGTTAAAATCATTTTCAAAGCGTCAGATACCGATATTGCTTCTTTATTTATGGATGCCTTGTACGCCCCCACTTGTTCAGGATTGTATGCAAAGTGCAGCGCTGTTTGTTTTTCGATTTCTTTGAAAATATTCGGAAGTATTTCATCCGTGACCTTTAAGTGAACTACTTTTTTATCTAGTTCCTGCCCATATCCTGGTTCTGCCATGGTCAACTGCAATCCGACCATAAACACGGCTATTAAAATAAAGCTTAATTTCATCCAAAATAATTTTGGTAATGGAGGTAAGCGCCAATTATTTATATGGTGATTACCATTAACATCTATGTTTTTCATAAATTTGAATTTGGTTTTTGAATAATTTATTCCAGAATTATTTGAAATTTTGATCATTCCGGATATTTACTTGGGCCTGCACGCCTTTAGTCTTATCCGGGATGATCCTTTTATACAATATTGAATATTTTTATTCTTTATTTTGATGCAAATCTAAGGGCGTAATATGAACAGAATGTTAACTTAGGATGATCAAATCAATCCCTCATCTCCATTGATTTTACTAAAGGTTTTTTATTCCATTTTTACGTGGTGTTGCTCTTCTTCACACACACACACTCACACACACACTCACACGCACACCCACACTCACTCCCGTAAGTTCACTCCCGTAAGCATCCTTTTCCATAAATTGTGATTTTATTATTAGTTATTTTATACTGAGCATTTGACACTCTGCACAGTATCATCAATATTTCTTCCATGGGATCCTCTGCATTAAATGAGGCGTACAAGGGACATCCCTTGATCGCCTTATTGTCAAATACAATCTTTTTATCCCAGCGTTTCTCCAAAAACAGTGCTGCCTCCTCCATATTTACATTGGCTAGTTTGAAAGCACCGGGTTTCGGCAACTCGTCTTTTTCCTCTTCCATCCTTTTTACATTCCGTTTGACCAGGAGTTTTTCCGATTGATATATTAGTTCATCATTTTTCTGGAGGATGGCTAGTTCTTTCTCTTTGTTGTTCACTTTCACGGTTCCACTTGTTACTTTGATTTCTACCTCTTTTTTCATGGAAGAAGCATTGACACTGAAGGAAGTGCCCAGTACCGTGGTGATGATTTCACCGGTCTGCACCTGAAACGGGTGTATCGTATCTCGCTGTACATCAAACCAGGCTTCCCCGGACAGTTCTACGCTTCGGACTTTACCATTAAAAGTTGAAGGATAGGTTAATTTAGCTCCAGGACTCAATAACACATACGTACCATCCTCAAGTAATAAACTGCGCTGATCGGTTTCAGATGCTATCGTGATGTCTGTTAGGGGAGAAGGCACGTTGTTAAGCCCTTCCGGACTTGGATTGAGATAAAGATATCCACTAATCAATATTACCAGAGCAGCGGCCACCCCCGATAAGACAACCTGGAGTTTTTTACTTTTCTTTCGCTGTATGTGATCATGAATACCCCGGTACACCCGATTCTTTGTTCTGAGCTTATCTTTTTTTTTCCATGGTTGCTCTTTGGTGTCCGGATCGGACAAATGCGCATAGTACTTTTCCATTATTTTTATCTCGTTTGCTGTTGCATTTCCTGCGAGATACCGGTCTATGAGATCCTCTAGCTGTTCCTTTGTCATCGTGTGTTGTTCGACTGTTTCATATACTATGTTGCATCCAAATGCACAAACACGTAGTCAGATGGTATTTTTTTCTTAGAAAATTTAGCGTTATCTTTCGCTGTCCAAGTGAATAGTACACCTAATGGGCAGAAGCTCATTGGTTTAACAGGGGATTTATACAATGAAGGACAGGATCAATCGACTAACTCAGAATCTTTCCGAACAACAGCTTTTGAAAAATCTTTCAAGGCGTAAAGAAAGTTCGCTTAAGGAGTTGTATAACCGATACTGGGAAACACTGTATCTCCAGGCCTGGCGAATACTACAAGATGAAAAAGCCAGCGAAGATGTGGTTCAGGAAGTGTTTATCGATCTTTGGGAAAAGCGTAAATTTGGCGATATTGAAAATCTTTCCGCCTATCTGTATCAATCGGTCAAATACAAGACGCTGATGATGCTCCGTAAAAACCGCATCACAGAAAAACACCTTGAAGTCATTAAAGAAATCAGTCCTGTACATACCTTTGATCGTGCACTGCAGGTCAAGGAGCTTCACGAAGATATTACTTACCACTTGCAACAACTCCCACCCCGATGTCGGGAAGTATTTTACAAAAGCCGTTTTGAACATTTGAAGAATGACGAAATTGCGGAGCAACTCAATATTTCAAAACGAACGGTAGAGACCCACATCAGCCATGCCCTCCGTTATCTGCGAGGCGTAAAGGAACTTTTGATGCTGATGATCTGGTTGGGGCTTTTTATTTGAGAAACAAAATCAGACTACGTTAGAGTAATCGATTACCTCACCCCCTCATTGGATAAAATTTGTCCTTGTTTCTTTAAGATACGACGAACCTCCTGGATGTCCACATTTCTGGGTTGCTGATCGTTCTGAAGGCATACATGCGCTGCCACTCCTGCGGCCTGTCCCAGGGACATCCAGGTCGGTTCCATGCGGATCGAACAATAAGCTACATGGGTGGCTGAGAGCGCAACCGGAACCAGCAAACCATCAATTTTTTGCGGAATCATCGTCCGATAGGGTATTTCATAGGGGCGAGTCAAGTGCGCCAACATACCCAGGTAACCCTCTAAAACGGTTCGGTTTTTATCGAACTTTTTATGAACCGGGAAACTATCAATGGGGAATTCACCCATGGCGATGGTGTCATCGTGTTGGAAAAAACCCGGGTTTCCTTTTGTAATGGCGACATCGTGTTGCGTCAAGGTGTATTCCCCCTTCAGACGCCTTCCTTCACGGACATATAGTTGGAAAGGAAAATGGTTGTTGTTCCTAAATTCATCCAATGGCAGGTGATAGGCCTGAGCCATTTTTCGGTGCTCCTCCGGCACTTCTTCATCATTCTGTAGAAACCAGATTAGTCCCAAAGCAATATTCCGGTGCCTGTCACAGATCCTTTGTCTGGTGACGGCATCCCCCTCTATATAGCCTTCATTTACTTCCGGAAACGGAAATCCCAGCGGTCGTGGGTTTGTATTGGCGTCTACTTTTGAGTTGGGTAGATCCGTTACGGAAAGGGCCCGGACCAGGGTGTCGAAATGTTCCGGATAGTAGCCCCATCCTTCATGGAATTCAGCCGGTGCACTCAATCGACCTTCCTTTAAATCATCAAAATAGGGGGTGTATAATCTGCGATCGTAGTCCGCGGGCGGTGAATCGAGCATGTAACTGTTCTCAAGGTCTGTGGTCAAACAATAACGATAGGTGTAGGCCTGGATCCCGTGGTCGGCTTCTCCGGTACTTCCGGGCAGTATTTCACCCTTTTCATAATCAAAGAAAATTACACCGGCATGGGGTTCTCCATATGTATCACGACCTTCCCGTCCCAATCGATATTCAGCTCCGGCACTCGCATACAAATCACCTTCATAGGTCGCATCAATAAATACTCCGGCAGAAAAAGAAGTAATCATTCCATTGGAAATATTCAATGCTTCAAGGCCTTTCACGCAATGGTTATTCACATCCACCTTTAGCAACTGATGGCTCGTAAAGACGGTAATCAATCCCGTTTTGGAAACCATCTCATTCAGAATCTTTTCAGCCACCGAAGGTTCAAAATAGTACCCTTCCCGACAAAGCTTCAAGTCATCCGAATCTGGTTCAAATTTATCTTGGTAATATTGGTACACCCGACCGGTGAATTCCCGGAACAACCCCCCGATAAATTCTTTTTGTTCGACATCGCTTTTCCCCAGGCCGCTTGTTGTCATACCACCGATGTGGTTATGAAATTCTATAATAGCAACTCTTCTTCCCAGGCGGGCTGCTGTGATAGCTGTCGCCAATCCACCCGGTGTTGCTCCCAATACAACAATGTCAAACCTTTCAACTAATTCCGGCATACAAATTTTGTTTTTAAATTACTATTCGATAGATTTTCTCCAAATGTCATAACACCCATTTATTCCGTTTGACAGGAATTAAGGTCATGGATCATCCGAAATCCACTCTTGTTCTTTTTGATTTTCTTTCATAGTCCATACCGTAAGTCCCTGAAGGTTTCGATCGGACTTGTTTCTTACCAACCCGATTGCATAGGCCACTACTATAAACAATCCATTGACCAAGGCACCGACCCAATAACTATGTACAGGAAGGATCCAGGATTGCGGAAGTACACCCAACAATCCCAAGCCGAGATATATATTAAAAACCACTGCTAATATCAATGCTACGGTGGCAGAGAAACCATCGATCCGCTCCGTGAAAAAACCCATAATAAAAAGTCCCATTAGGCAACCTCCAAAAACACTTGTTACAATCAAACTAATATCATTCATACTTTCTTTATCGATTTGACTAAATACAATGGCTCCCATGATTACCAATAGCGTCGCTGTACCCGCGATATAGTAAGCGGATCGAAGGTAAAACGAATCAGGACGGTCCTTTGCCAGCCAGGGTTTCATCAGATCAATGACACCGACCGTGGATAGGGCGTTAATTCCCGAATCCATCGTACTCATGGCAGCCGCAATTACAGCTGAAATTATGACACCAGAAATAACCGGGGGAATCTCACTCAGGACAAAATAAGGCAGGACCTGGTCAGCCTCCAGACCAGCAACCACGGTATTCGGAAAAGTTAGATAATATACGAACAGTGCCGTTCCGATAAAGAAAAACAGTGTCCACATGGGGAGTGCAATAGCTGTATAAACGACGGTTGCTTTGCGCGCTTCCCTCGTCGAACGTGCCGAGGCATAGCGTTGCACCATGTTCTGATCCCCTGCATATATGCCCAGCCAGTTGATAATTCCCAGAATAGCCACGGTATAGAAAGTACGTTCACTTAGATCAAAATCCATTGCACCCAGGCTAAACTTATTGTGCTCCTTACCCACTTCAAAAATTTGTGCAATGCCATCCGGCAAATCAATGGCCATCCAGGTAAAGCAAAGGATTCCACCTACAATTAAAATAATGGCCTGCACTACATCGGTCCAAATCACAGCCTCTATTCCACCCATAATAGTGTAAATTCCAATAAACAGACCAGTCCCGACGATAACCAAAGCAATAGGTGCACCGGTCAAAAACTGGATCACCAATGAAATCAAGAAAAGGACCTGTGCCATGCGAATAAGCTGCATCATTATAAAACTCACCGTACCATACATCCTTGGAACCATTCCGTAGCGCTCCCCCAGATATTCAAAGGCGGAAGTCAGCTTCCCTCTCCGAAAAAACGGGATAAAAACAATGATGGCTAATACAGCCACAAAGGGTACGACCAGATTGACCGAAAGTTGGCGCCAATCCAACACATAAGCAGCAGCCGGCAAGGCCAGAAAAGTAGCTGAACTAACGATGGTTCCTAACATGGACAAACCGATGATCCATCCAGAGAAGGATCTTCCTCCGACAAAATAGTCTTCCGTGGTTTTGTTTCGTTTGGAGAAGTAAAATCCAACCGCCAGCATTCCGGCCAGATAGATCAAAACGGTAATGATGTCAGCGGTACGAATCGATAAATCCAAATCTTTCTATTTTAAAATTATTCCCCTTTTTTCAGTGCCTCTTATTCCTTGAAGGCATTTCAAGGTTTTCCAGATCCGATATTTGAATTCGCTCCACTTCAACGGATTGTTTTCGTCCACCTTTTCCGCCGGAATGAGCGACATACAGATATCCTTCGTGTTCCATGACATGGGGATAATCCACCCCATCAAAATCACCTTCCACGAGAAAAAACATTTTATCGAAAACCATTCCATCATCACTGACGGACAGGGTTAACCATTTTCTGTTTTCGTAGTATGAGTTGTTCACCAGGACGTATTGCCCGTTGCTCATGCGAAGGCCATGAAATTTGGAACGGGCATCCGGAAAATCGGTTTGTACAGGATGGCTCCAGGTACGACCATTATCGATCGAAAAGGAGCGGTATAAATAACCGCTTCGATTATTATCCCTAAAAAGTGCCATCAGGCTTTTTCCATCGGGAAGAACCCACCAATAAGGCTCTTCTGCTGATAACTGGCTCGCTGATCCAAAAACAGGGAAAGATTCCCACTGGTCAATAGCCTTTGTTCCTCCTACCAAAAAATGAACTCCACTCTTCGTATAATCATAGGCTCGACGGGACATCAGCCATTCGCCTCCTGGAAGTTGCTTGGGTGGGAAATTGTTGATGGTGTTATCATGAACCAGGATATAATCTTCCCAGCTTCTGTTAGCTTTATTCCACCGAAAAGCCCGCAGTTGGAGACTTGGGCCAAAGAAACCAGCCGCTTCATCCAGTGTTACCAGGGCCAATAATTCTCCGTCTCGTTCCCAGAACCCACGGGCGATATACCGAAACCCGTCTTCTGTCCTGGTATTATAATGCAGGGATTCGGGGCCCGAATCGGGGGGATAGGGTGTAAGCATTAGAGGCTCGCTCCAGGTCCTGCCATCTTCACTGGTAGCATACTTTACGACTTGACCTACCTTGTCCTCTATTGATGGTCCGTCGCTCCACATGGCCCAAAAAAGGCCATCATAGTGGATTAAATAGTTGTGTTGATTCACTCCATCCTGCGGTGTTACATCACTAACCACAATGGATTCTTTCGGAACACGAGGTAGTGCATCAAAATCAATATTATGCGGATCTTCAAACCAATCTCCAACCAACATGACGGGGGATTGATCATTACTTGAAGGATCAGGATAGTTTTCTATCTTTTCTTGGCATCCGGTTACTGTAAAAATCACAACGATCAACAATGTAATTGCCAGAAGTCCGGTGATGAGATTTTTTATCATTAGTTCTATTTTTATCATGTTTTAAATCAGAAATTTATCGTGTGGGCATTTTGAGATTTTCCAAGTCTGATATGCGAATGCGCTCTACCTCCACGGATTGCTTTCGTCCGCCTTGCCCCCCGGAATGAGCGACATAAAGATATCCCTCGTGTTCCATGACATGCGGATAATCCACACCACCCAAATCGCCGTCTACCAGAAAAAACATCTTATCGAAAACCATTCCTGGCAACCATTCAGTGTGCAGGCCATAGCACATGAGATGGTAATGGTTAGAATGTGGAGGAAAAGTGTTTTATTCATTGCATTATTTTATTGGAATATTCTCTTGTTTACGGAAGGTCCTATTTTATTTGATGTGAGCACCTTCCGTGAAATACTTTGAAATGGCATTCCCTAATACCAAACCTTCTGATCGATACCCTTCCCGTGTACTTAATGGTGTATTCATATTGACCTCCAATGTTAATATAATCGTACTATCGGTTCCATTCATGGTTACCCAGGATGTTGAATTCCCTTTATTGACTCGTTTCCAGGGTCGGGCGCTGTAGCAGATTTGGGACATGGATTGGGTCGCCCGAAGCTTGTCATCGAATGGTTTTGCATCCAAGGTTTTTAAAAACTTAGACCGATTTTTGCTCTGAGTTGGAGTAAGCACATCTTTAGATTCCGGCATGATAAAGTAGGGGTGGCTTTGATTCCCAGGGCCATGAAAATCAATAAACAGATCGGCCTTGTTTTGTGCGACCAGCTCTTTTATTTTTGATTTGATGGCACGAATTTCCGGCCAATGACTTCCCTTGTTCTCCCAACCTCTGTTGTGATCATAGGGCGCCTGCATTTTTCCGGTCCTTCCTTCCGTGACACCATCCACATCGACAATGGGAACTACAGTTATCTGGGCACATTTTCGTAAAGCCATGGCTTCCGGACTATTGGACAATAACCATTCTGTGAGTTCGTGCAACACCCAGCTACTGCCCGATTCAAACGCATGAGATCGGGCTTGCAACCAGATACCATATTTACTTTCGCTATTCTCGGTATTGTCAAATCGAAGGGCCTTAACCGGACGATCCCCTTTCGATCTACACAGTTCAATGACTTCTACACCTGGGTCGATAGCGGCTAAAGGTAAGAGTAGCAAATCGATGTGTTCCAGAGTGTACGGCAGATCATAGGCAAACCAAACCGAATCACCTTTTACGATATGTGTGTAAACAAAAAACTCTTTGCCATCTATGACCTCCATTTTCCCTGTATTGGTCAATCCCCAATCTTTACGATCGTAGCTAAAATTAATTTGGGGACTAATACCCTTTATGGTTGAGTCTCGGGTGTCCAATTGAATGGTGATTTCTTCCCCGGGAGTCAATCCACCCACCCTAAAATGCCACCAGAGCTGAGACCACCCACCCTCTTTTTGATTGTGAGGTATGACCTGAAGGGTCAACGGTTTTGAATTTACCATTTTGACCGTACCGCCTCCACTGGGAAAGTCTGTTGAGATAAAAACAGAATCATTCCTGCTATTAAAAAAACCGGTTGGAACAGACGGCAACAACGAAGGCACCATCATACTGGCTGATGCAACCAGACTTGTGTTTCGGGTAAATTCCCTTCGGCTTATCTTTTTGTTTTTCATAAATTGCTCCTTTGGTGCCTGATCCAATATCGTTTCATTCTTCGAGCCCGGTCAATCGCCCATCACACAGGGAGGAATTGAATTGAAAATAAAAATCACAATTTTTCACCAAGTCGTTCAACTGTAGCTTCATGCTGGCTGAACAATCGAAAAAAATTTATCAAAATGAAATTTACCGGAAATTAATCGAGGCGTTTAGCACCCCTAATTAGACAGGTAAGATATAGCTTTTTATTTTAGCAGGACCGGATACGAGCTTTTTTTAGTTGAATTTTTCCTGAAACTAGAGAATATTATGGAAGCTCAACATGACATTTAAAAAGATTTAAGTGGATTGCTTTGATGATGGTATGACGCTTAAGAAACAAATGCGAAGTATCCAAAGTTAGTGATAGAACACCTTGAGGCAGTTCGGAAAGAACCTAAAATAAAAAAAAAAGACACTCCTTCTTTGGTGGGTTCAGGGAGTGTCTTTGACTATTTATTCGATTCTAAAAACAGACTCAAATCAGTTCCGCATGATGGTGAGTTTTGAAATCGTTTTATACGGTTCATCTTTATGATCGGATCCCAATTTCAGATTTCACACCTTGTAAGCTTTAAGATCAGGAACATCTGTCTTTAGTACAAAACTTTTTCTCTGCTTATACCGGTCCGTATATTCTACTACTAAATACCTCCCTGACTTGGATAAAATGATCGACTTGGGATAAAATTGCGGGCTACGATAATTTTGAGTGCCGGTTGCACGGGCTTTGTATCTGCCATTGTAATGGTAGTCGGCCGTAAGAAAATTGTTGGGTTAGGATTCCTTGTGCGTGTGGGCGGTGAGTGCCTGGTGGAGCAAATTCTGAAAACTTTCTATACCAAATTCTATTCATTCGGTAGTTCTCGTTATCTTAGGAATACAGGGATCGATGAAGCCCTGACTTATCTGGACGTAACTTTGATCACTAACGTGAACTGGCCTTTGTCCAGCCCGTCAGCACCGGGTGCCCCAATGACCACTTGGTAAGGGTGGTTTAGCGCGATGAGATTTTTTACCTTTCTGAAGTACCCCTGCGTTTCGCCCCGTCTTTTGAATGCCCACTTAAAGTCAACTTCACATCGGATGCACGATGGGAGGTTGGGTGCCGTATTTTCCCGGGACCTTGCTTACTTATTGTATGATTTGGTCATGGACGGGTGAACGACAACACCATCGTAAATGCAACGACTGTAATTAAATCTTTCATGGATCCAAGATAGACTCCTTGGACTGTGGTTCCCAGCACCCAAAGTGGTGATTTATCTAACTATCCGTCGGAATAGCTCATTTACAGCTTCCTATGGACAATGATTTGATCTCCTGTCATGGTTTCTATTTCATACATGTGGCTCAAGTCGGCGCCTGAAATCGTAATTTCTTTTACCGCCAGATCCGGTTTGCCCTTTGCCGTGATCACGAATGGTTCTTTGGATCGGATCTGTAATTTCCCGCCGCGAAGACTCTCAATTTGGGCAGATTTGAGACGGCCTCCATCCCATCGGATATCCACTTGAAAAGCGCCCCGTGCTTTCAATCCGCTGACTTCACCGGTTATCCATTTCGTGGGTAGTGCGGGTAGAAACTCCAGAAATCCAGCATGAGACTGCAGCAGCATTTCAGCCACTCCTGCTGTACCTCCCATGTTCCCATCCAGCTGAAATGGTGGGTGTGCGCACAAAAGGTTGGAATAACTGCCCCCACCGGAGGACATTTCTGTCCCTTGCAACCCTGTCGGACGTAATAATCGTCGATATAACCGATGCGCCTGGTCTCCATCCTTGAGTCTTGCCCAAAAATTCACCTTCCATGCCAACGACCATCCGGTCCCCTCATCACCCCGGGCATTGAGGCTGGTTTGCGCTGCTTCGGCCAATTCAGGTGTCGTGGTTGCCGTGATTTGGTTACCCGGATGCAGGGCATACAAATGGGATACATGCCGGTGTTTGTTCTCAGGGTCATCTACATCTTCTTTCCATTCCTGCAATTGCCCCCAGCTCCCCACCAAGGGTGGTAAGATTTTGTTCATCACGATTTTCGCGCTATCCCGAAAAGCATCATCCGTATCAAGTATCATACTGGCTTCTATACAATTATGTAAAATATCCCAAGCGATCTGATGATCCATGGAGGCACCCTGAGAAATTCCGCCATGCTCCGGAGAATAAGAGGGGCTTGAAACCAAATATCCTTCTTCATCTTCGGTGAGATAATCCATCCAAAACTGTGCAGCCCCTTTCATCAAAGGATATCCACGTTCTTTGAGAAATGCAGTATCTCCGGTAAACTGGTAGTGTTCCCACACGTGGCGGCACAGCCAGGCCGCACCGGCCGGATAAAATCCCCATGGAAATCCCCATCCGGGTGCAGTATATCCAAACGCATTGTTCATCGTATTGACGATCCAGCCGCTGGCGTTGAAAAATTCTTTGGCTGAAACCGATCCCGGTTCGACCAAACTTTCCATGTAAGTCATCAATGGTTTGTGGCATTCACTCAGGTTTGTGATTTCGGCTGGCCAATACAACATTTGTTCATTAATATTCATATGGTAATCGCAGGCCCAGGGCGGGTCTGCGCTGTTGTTCCATTTTCCTTGCAAGTGCATCGGCATGGTGCCGGGGCGCGAGGCCGAGATCATCAGGTAGCGTCCGTATTGGAAGTACAAGGCTTCCAGGCCGGGGTCATCCCCGCTTTGAGCAAACTCCTGCAACCGGACGTCTGTGGTGCGGCTTTCTTTGTGACTATCCCCTAAGGACAGATGTACCCGGTCAAATAGATGGGTATAGTCTGCACGGTGGCGCTGCCGGATCTCTTCATAGGTCCTGTTCTTGATTCGTTCCAGTGCCCGTTCATTATCTTTTCGGAAATCATTCCCTGAGTAATGCGGGTAGTCCATGGTATACGCTGTGGCTGCCACCTGAAAAAGGGTCACTTTCTTTGCATTGCGGATATATATGGAGTCCGAAGTGTACCGGACTTGCCCATCCGTGTCAATTTTTAACCGCATTTCATACTCCAACTCATTGTCCCGGACTGCGCCCCGAAAAGTATAGACCTGATTCCCGTATTGTGCATTGATTTTCTGATGTGGGGTCTCATACGCAATCGTATAATTAGCAGCTTTTTCTCCCTCCAGACGATAGACCATCACCCGATCCGGATAACTGCCAAAATAGGTGCGGCTATATCGCTTTCCATTGTGGATGTAGGAAACCTTTCCTTCAGCATTTCGGATATCCAACATCCTTTTGTATTCTTCCACTTGATCCGGATGCTCCGTTCGGATAAGAACGTCTCCCATGGTCTGTTGGGCACCGTAATCACCAAACATAGCACCATTCTCGGTGTCATGAATGACCCCTGTCAATTCTTGGGCGGCCAGTTTGTGCGCTTGATTAATCTGGCCGGCCTCTAGCAATGCTCTTATTTTGTCCAAATGCTTCCAGGCATTTTCACGAATGCCAAAATTATATTGATGGCCTGACCCGGGCCCGCCGCTCCACAAAGAGCCTTCTGAAATTTGAATCCGTTCTTCCTCGAGACCACCGAAGAACATGGCTCCTGTATACCCATTGCCAATGGGGAGTGCTTCTGTCATCCACTCGGTGGCTGGTTCATCGTACCACAGAAGTAGTGCATTGGATTTGCCATCCTGGACACCTGGAAATGACGCAGGTGCTTTGATATCATGCGCTGTTATAATGACAGATGTAGTTAGTGTCAGAAGCCATATGATCAATCGAAGGGTGTAACTAATTGGTTGGCTCATAATCATAGATATAAGATGAAATATTCTCTGCAAAGGTACAATGTGTAAATGAAAACGCCATTGTCTTATTGTTTCGGGATGGTGGGATTGCGCAAAGTTCAAATGGAGGGGGAGTGTGCAACAAATGCGGTCGTCGCCAGAATATACTCAGGTTTACAGAACATGAAATTAAAAAATGCTTTATTTCGGCTGTGGACTGGTCGAGGTCCAGCCCCCATCCACAATGATTGTCTGACCGGTGATCTGGCCGCTTTTTTCACTGAGTAAAAATAAGGCTGTATGCGCTATATCACCGACGTGGGTCACTTTGCCGGTGGGTGTGATCCGTTCCCATTCCTGGATATAATCAGGGTCTTCTGTGGTGCGCTCGGTAATCGTGGCACCGGGTGAGATGGCATTTACAGTAATTCCATACCGAGCCAGTTCAACGGCCGTGAATTTTGCAAAAGCCTGAAGTGCTGACTTGGTCATTCCGTATGCTGTCAGCCCCTGGTGAGCCTGGTGTCCGGTCACCGAGGACATGACGAGAAGGCGTCCGGGAATACCTTGTTTGATCATCGCATGGGCTGCTTTTTGACAGAGAAAAAAACTACCTTGCAAGTTGAGGTGAATCAATTTTTTGAAATCTTCCGGTGTATAATCCAGGAAATTGCCGAAGGTGGTGATTCCGGCATTAGCTATGACCAGGTCGAGCCGCTGATAGGCGGAAATCGCCTTTTGAATCATAGCATCGATGGTCTTTAGGTCGCCGGCATCACCGCTGATGCCTATGCATTGACTTCCCTCGATCGCGTCATTCTTTTCGATCTCCGTGCACGTCACTTGTACCAGCTCGGGATCAAGATCATTGAGGATCAGGTTGACCCCGCGCCCTGCCAATTGACGGGCTATTTCCTTTCCGATACCTTGTCCGGCCCCGGTTATAACAGCAGATTTTCCTTTGAAGTCACTCATGGTTATTGGTCTTGAAACTAGAAATGGCGAAGCGCTGCCAAAGTATTAATTATCATGGATAATATAATTGCTTTTAGAGAAATTTTATCGATCCAGGATTATTCACACTCAATTTTTACTATCTTTCTCCTCTTCATGACCTTATAAATCAAATTATATTTTGAATCTCAGAAGTGAAAAATGGTTTGCCCGAAAAGGGAAGGATGGATTTATTTACCGGGCCTGGATGAAAAACCAGGGCATTCCTGATGATGAATTTACAGGAAAACCGGTCATTGGTATTTGCAATACCTGGTCAGAGCTCACACCGTGTAATGCCCATTTTCGAGAATTGGCAGAGTCTGTAAAAAGGGGAGTGCTGGAGGCCGGTGGATTACCGGTGGAATTTCCGGTAATGTCTCTGGGGGAAACCTTGATCAAACCCACCGCTATGCTTTATCGGAATCTCATGAGTATGACCGTGGAGGAGTCGATCCGTGCGAACCCCTTGGATGGGGTTGTTCTGTTGGTGGGGTGTGATAAAACCACCCCAGCCAGTGTCATGGGCGCCTGCAGTGTAAATTTACCCATGATCGCAGTATCGGGCGGGGCGATGCTGACCGGGAAACACCAGGGACGGAACTTGGGAACATCGGATTTGTGGCGATTTGATGCAGAAAACAAATCAGGAAAACTGACGGCTGAAGAGTTCCGGATGATCGAAGGCGCCATGTGCCGGAGCCGAGGCCACTGTGCAGTGATGGGAACGGCATCAACGATGGCTTGCATGATAGAAGCACTCGGTATTACATTGCCGGAAAATGCTGCTATCCCGGCTGCGGACTCCCGGCGAAAAGTGCTCGCTCAGTTGTCAGGCCGGCGCATCGTCGATATGGTAAAAGAGGATGTCAAACCCTCTGATATCATGACGCGCGAACTCTTTGAAAATGCCGTTAAAATAAACGCTGCTATTGGTGGCTCTACCAATTTCATGATTCATCTCATGGCGATTGCGGGCCGGCTTGGGGTCCCACTGACTTTACGAGATTTTGACCACTTAGCGAAGGATATCCCTTTATTGGCAAATCTGGAACCTTCGGGAAAATACTTTATGGAGGATTTTTATTATGCCGGCGGTTTGCCCGCTGTAATTAAAGAATTGTTGCCTCATCTTCATGGAACGGTGCGTACGGTCAGTGGTCAAACAGTGGTTGAAAACAACCAAAATGCGCAATGTTATAACCGGGACGTCATTGCCTCGTTGGATAAACCATTTCAACAAAAAGCCGGAACGGCCGTCGTATACGGTAATCTTTGCAAGGATGGGGCAGTCATCAAACCTTCTGCTGCCAGCCCACATCTCATGAAACATCGCGGACAGGCCGTGGTTTTCGAAACCATCGAAGACTATCATGAGCGCATCAATGATCCGGATCTGGATGTCACCGAAGACCACATTCTCGTGTTGAAAAATGTGGGTCCCAAAGGTTATCCGGGAATGCCGGAGGTGGGAAATATGCAACTCCCCGCTAAGTTACTTCAACGCGGAATTACGGATATGATTCGGATCTCCGATGGGCGAATGAGCGGTACCGCTTTTGGAACCACTTTCCTTCATGTCTCTCCGGAATCTGCTGCGGGTGGTGTCCTGGCATTGGTCCGGGAAGGGGATTGGATCGAAGTGGATGTAGAGGAACGGCGGCTCCATCTTGATGTGAGCGACGAGGAGCTCGAAAAACGACGGGAAACCTGGAAACCCTTGCCAGAACCTACAGACAGAGGATATGTTAAAATGTTTTTGGATTACGTTCAACAAGCCCATAAAGGTATGGACCTGGACTTTCTACAAGGAAGTTCGGGAAGCGAAGTGACGCGGGATTCGCATTGAAAGAGATAGGGCGCTACGCTGTTAGGTCTTAGGACGCTGCGCTGTTAGCTGATGGGACGCTGAGTTGTTAGGGGTTAGGGTGCCTCCCTCATGATGAGTGATGAATTACACTGCCCCAGAGGGATCACCATGTGACAATTTTCTTTTATTAACCTTATTGATTTTAGCTTAATTTAGGTTAATTGGATTGATGGAGTTTATGCGGATTCTTCCCGTTAGGGACGGTACATAGGTAGAAATCTGTATATGGATAGAATTTCCGTGTCAGGTACGGTACATGGGTGAAGAGCACGCCCTGAACAAGATGGTAAAATGAAAGCCTTTGTGACGGGATAAAAACTTCGCTGCTAAAGGTTGATAAGTATAAATCATGAAAAACAGACCCAAAAACAATCCCTTTGCTTCTGAGAATAGGAATTCCCGCCGGGAATTTTGCAAAAAATCAGCGTTGGCTTCCGGAGCTGCGTTGTTCCCATTTAGTGTGGCATCGGAGAAGTATTTGGTGAGCCAATTCACCATCCCATATAAAAGCAAAAACATGATCAGTAAATCATCAAAAAGTATTATTGGCCCGTACGGTCCGTGGTTGGCCGACCACCGGAAAGATCCTGGGGAGCTGTCATTTCGACATGCTACCTATTCAAACGTGAAATCATGGAAAAATGAAGTGCTTCCAAAGGTCCAAAGTTACATTGGACGACCTGATATTGACGCTACCCCGGCAGTTCGCGTCACTGCAACGTATCAGTATGATGGCCTGGATGTGGAGGAATTGGAGTGGTCCTGGCCCTACGGACATCCCACGAAAGCCATTTTGCTTAAGCCACAGGGGGCCCATAAGCCGCTTCCTGCCGTATTGGGCCTGCACGATCATGGTGGAAATAAATATTTTGGATGCCGGAAAATAATTAAAAATGGTGATCAACACCCCATGATGACTTCACATCAGGAACGATACTACGAAGGTCGGGCCTGGGCCAATGAACTTGCGAAAAGAGGGTATGTAGTTTTGGTGCATGACGTATTTACCTTCGCCAGCCGGCGGGTGCGATACCATGAAATGGGGCCCATACCCTGGGGTGATGTAAGTACGAAGGGGAGGTCAGACGACAATCCCGAAAGTCAAAAGAACATAGATCTTTACAATGACTGGGCTTCAGCGCATGAGCATGTGATGGCGAAATCCTTATTTTGCGGCGGCACCACATGGCCGGGAATGTTTTTATTGGAGGATCAGGTTGCTCTCGGAATACTGGCAGAACGGCCGGAAGTGGATGAAGCTCGGATCGGGTGTGCTGGGCTGTCGGGTGGGGGACTGCGCACAAATTATTTGGGCGGGTTGGATCATCGAATTAAGTGTGCGGTCAGTGTGGGGTTTATGTCGACTTGGGATGACTTTATGCTTCACAAATCATATACGCACACGTGGATGACCTACATCCCGCTGTTGCCAAAGCTGATGGAGTTTCCCGAGATACTTGCACTCCGAGCCCCGCTCCCCACCATGTCTATGAGTACTAATGATGATCAGCTGTATACCTTACCTGAAATGAAGAAGGCTGTCACTATACTGGAGGATGTATTTACAAAAGCGGATGCTTCGGATAAACTGTCGTGTCGATTTTATCCGGGGCCGCATAAATTTGATGCTGTCATGCAGCAGGATGCTTTTGATTGGTTCGACCGATGGTTGTAGGGGACGCTTCGGTTTTGGTTGTTGGTCATCGGTACGCTTTTGTTATCGATGCCCGAACAAACAGAGCAGAAGAGGAGTATCGTACACATCGGGGGGCTGCAAAACAATGAATAATCGTCTATCGTAAGATAATACAATAATTGGTCAAGTTAGGATTAAAAGAAACGCTTGAGGTCTCGCATTTTTGAAGACTCATAAAAATGTTTCAAAAACTATGCAAAGTCAGTTTGTCGGAATATGCATCTGTTTTTTGTTCCTGAGCATGAACCTGATGGGGCAATCTTTTCCAGATACTGCTTTTTTACAGCCTGTGTCTGTCAAGTATACCTTTGTGGATGATACTCAGGCAGATCGGGGGGATCGTCTTTTAGTAGACAGAGACAATAATGTGTATGTTCTTAAAGAAAATGGCCTCTATATTCTGTTGGCTGGGAAGTTAGTAAAAAACCGGCAATATCGGCCTCTTCAACATAAAATTCCGGTGGATGTAGCCGTTCAAAGTCCGACCAAAGAGTTGTACTATCTTTACAATGATCGGTTCCTTTCCAATACCCATGCGGGTAAGCCCTATGGGAAATTTGGCTCCGGTCAATTTTCCAAGATGGCCGTAAATAATTCCGGCGCAGTTCTTTTGGCCGGAGATCATGGTTTTCAACTGGTTAAAGAGGAGTCATCGACTACCGGACGAGAGTCTGATGCCATAGAAGAGGTCAAAGCGTATGAAGAAGATTTTTACATCAAGACACGTTTCGGCATCAATCGCTATCAGGATGGTCGTTTTGAACCGGTAATCACCGATTCTAAAATAACTGCCTGGGCTTTTGATAAAGACCTATTGTATGTTGCCAATGAGTCAGGATTCTATGTGGTGGATCGTGCCAACGGGCGAACGATTTCTCCACTGCAGAATAAACTTCCTGTGTTGCCTGCTGTTTCAATGGCGGTCCATCAGGGGGTGGTCTGGATGGGTTCTGATCATGGAGTTTTTAGTACGACCGATGGCAATAACTTTAGATACTATGCTTCAAAGCGGTGGTTGTGGGAGGATGTTGTTTATGATGTGACACATGATTCAGATGGCAATGCCTACGTGCTGACTTCATCGGGTGTTTCAAAAATAGATTTCAAGCCAATGACCTTGGCAGATAAGGCGGCTTATTTTCTGGACGAAACCAGAAAACGTCATCTGAGATATGGATTGATCGGAGAAGTTCATTTTAAAAAACCGGGTGATGTAACCACCATGGAAATGGTCGATACCGATAATGACGGACTATGGACTTCCTTTTATCTGGGAAGTGAAGTTTTTCGTTATGCCACAACGGGCGAATCGCAGGCGCGATCCAATGCCATGGAGTCTTTTGAAGCATTTGAACGCTTGTTGTCCATCAATGAATTGGAAGGTTTTCCTTCGCGGACTTTCGAGCGTGCGGGTTACAAGGTCTCTGATCCTGATCGATGGCGGGACAGCCCCGAGGAAGGATGGGAATGGAAAGGTCATACCAGCAGTGATGAGTTTGTGGCTTACATCTGGGTGGCAGGTATAATGCACCAATACCTTGATCTTAATCCACAGGAACATCAACGCGTGGCTAACTTTATCGATGCGATCATGATGCACATTATTCGAAATGATTACTACCTGGTCGATGTGGATGAAAAACCAACATTGTGGGGGCGATGGAATCCGACGTATATTAATAGTTATCCCAAATCTGTTGTTGACCGAAAACTGGGAAGTACGACCATCACAGCGGGATTGCAGTTGGCACATGCATTGACGGGTAAAGATATTTATACCACGGAAAGAGAACGACTCTTTGAAGAGCATGGGTATCTGGAGAATATAAAAATCCCGGTGGCTCATATTCAAAGCACACCCAATGTGTTTTATAAAGGCCATAATATGGGAGAGGGCGGCTGGAATCACTCTGATGACGAGATGGCATTTTTAACCTATTGGATTTTATATCATTTTGCTCCGAACAGTGAATTGAAAACCATCTATGCTGATGTGATTTCTGATCACTGGGCGATTGAAAAACCTGAACGAAATGCGTTGTGGAGTGTTATAGCGTATGGAACTTCAGGGGATATTGACGTGGAATCGGTCAAGTGGCATCTACAAGAATACCCCTTGGATCAGATCCGGTGGACGATGAAGAATTCACACCGCAAAGACCTGGAATTTCTCGAATCAAATTTTCGGGAACAATCTACAAAAACCTTGATTTCGCCTGCTGAGCGCCATGCGATTAGGCACAATTCCAACCCTTTTGATCTCGATGGAGGTCGAAATGGAATGACTCAGCTCGCCGGAGATGAATATCTGTTACCTTATTGGATGGGCCGATACCTTCAGGTTATCGTTCCGGAATCCAGCGAATAAAAAGATATCAACGGATAATTTAAAAATCTTTCGCTCGACCTCATCCGGGGGGCACCATTGCCGGTATGATTAGGTTCATCCCCCGGACTCGAGCGAATTTTTTTGGTGGTAAAAATTAAACCATCCGCTCAATATAGCGAGAAAAATTTAGGATGCTGTGACTGAAGTTCGGATTTTGTACAAGGAAGTGATTTTCGATTTTATGAATTATCCTTCTTATTAGCTATATTGATTTTTCGTGTCAGTTCTGAGATAGAATCATTACACCCCAAATTCAGTTCCCTTTAGGATTACAGGAGTTTAAATGGGGTACTATGGTCCACTCATTATGTCACATATTAACTCATATTTCTTTATTTGCCCGTTTCTCCAGGATGGAAGCGGACTTTTGTAAAAAATTAACATAATGTTGAAAAGAAACTTTTTAAAAGGATTCGTGCTCCTGCTGTTATTTGCAGTGTCCATTCCTGCTTTTGGTCAGAACAAACGTAACACGGACCATCCCAAACTGATTGTCGGGGTAGTCGTAGATCAAATGCGCTGGGATTATCTGTATCGGTATCAGGATCGATATGTCGATGGTGGCTTCAAACGAATGCTCCGGGAAGGATTTACCTGTGAAAATGCACATATTAATTACAGTCCGACGGTGACAGCTGCCGGCCATGCCTGTGTATACACCGGGAGTGTGCCTGCTATACATGGAATAGTGTCCAATAGTTGGTACGACCGATCCATCAAGCGAAGTATAAATAACGTGGAGGACACCACCGTTCAAACCATTGGTGCACCCCATAGCGGGCCGTCTCAATCCCCCCGGAATCTTCTGGTGACCACAATCGGTGATGAGCTGAAGCTCTCCAATAATTTTAGAAGTAAGGTGGTTGGTGTTTCTTTCAAGGATCGGGGCGCTATATTACCTGCAGGCCATCTATCTGATGGGTCCTATTGGTGGGATAAGAGTACGGGAAATTTTGTAACCAGTACCTACTTTATGGATGAATTGCCGGAGTGGATGAAAGAATTTAATGCCCAGAAACTATCCCAGGAATATGCAAAGAAAAGTTGGGAGACGCTTTATCCCATAGATACCTACGAACAAAGCACGGAAGACGATAAGCCGTATGAAAATAAGATGATCGGTAAGAAAACGGCCACTTTCCCTTATGATTATGGTAAAGCCAATGCCAAACCGGGTGATATCTACGCCTCACCCTTCGGAAACTCGCTTACGATGAAGGCGGCTATAGCTGCGATCGAAGGAGAAAATTTAGGGAAAGGAGAATTTGCAGATATGATTGCCATTAGCTTTAGCTCGCCGGATGCGTTGGGGCACACGGTAGGACCAAACGCAATTGAGATTGAAGACATGTATTTACGTCTTGATCAGGAATTTGCAGAGCTTTTTGAATACCTCGACGACCGGTATGGCCGGGATGGGTATTTGTTCTTTATTACAGCGGACCATGGTGTGTCGCATTCCCCTGGATTTTTGGATGAACACAACCTGCCGACCGGAGTCTATGGCAGTGGTTTAAATGCAGCGGTGAATAAAGCAGTGAGTGATCGATTCGGCATTGATGATATTGTCGAAGCAACCAGTAGCGCTCAGGTTTACCTGAATTGGGAAAATGTTGAAAAACAAAACAAGGACGTAGACCGCAGTGAATTAATGCATTTTGTTGCTGAACAACTGAAAAAGGATCCGGGTGTGAATGATGCCTGGCCGGCACGAGAACTTGGGACAGCACCCTGGCCAGAGCCTATAAAAAGCCGGTTTATCAAAGGATATAATGCACAGCGGGGTGGTGACGTGATGTTTGTCCTGAAGTCTGGTTGGAAAGGGGGCTCCATGAATGGGGCGACCCACGGACTTTGGTATCCTTATGATGCCCACCTTCCCTTGGTGTGGATGGGATGGAATATCGAGCCGGGCTATACGAACCGTTTTGTGGGGATGACCGATATAGCGCCTACTTTGGCTGCACTGTTGAAAATTCAGATGCCCAGTGGAAGCATTGGTCAGCCGATATTGGAGATAACGGATAAAAAGTAAATTTTTTTTAGATAACTTCTATCATACTATTGGACAATGCCCCCGTTAGCCAAGCTATCAGGGGCATTGCTCTTATTGAAAAAACCAAATCAGTGTTGTTAAGATTGCGTCATACTCTATTCACCTTCTTTAGTATACTTGTTTTTCTTCCTGGAAGCAAAGCACAAGAACCAGGACAGAACCCCAAAATAATCATTGGTGCGGTGGTTGATCAAATGCGCTGGGATTACCTTTATCGATTTCAGGATCGTTTTACCGATGGCGGATTTAAGCGTTTACTGCGGGAGGGATTTGCATGTGAGAATACACAGATAAATTACAGTCTAACTGCTACAGGGCCGGGTCATACGTGCGTATATACGGGAAGTGTACCAGCTATTCATGGCATCGTAGGAAATACCTGGTACGATCGATCGATACGAAAAGAAGTCAATTGCGTGGAGGATTCTACGGTATCGAGCGTAGGAACGGATCAGGCTAGCACCTCGCGATCTCCTCACCACTTGTTAACCACCACTATAGGCGATGAGCTCAAATTGTCCAATAACTTCAAAAGTAAAGTTATCGGAATATCGCTCAAAGACCGCGGTGCTATTTTGCCTGGAGGACATCTGTCCGATGGCTCTTATTGGTACCACAACGGAACAGGTAACTTTATCACGAGCACCTATTATACTTCAGTACTGCCACAGTGGCTTCAAGCGTTCAATGCACAAAATCATGCCGGCAGGTATTTGAAAAACAACTGGGAGACGCTGTATCCCATCGAGACCTATGTCCAAAGCACAGAAGATAATAAACCTTACGAGCGTACGCTTATCGGGAAGGATGAGCCCGTATTTCCCTATGATTATAGCGATCGTCTGGATGATTATGGCGCGATCCGAACCAACCCTTATGGTAATTCTATCTTATTTGATTTGGCCAAAGCCGCTATTGATGGCGAAAATCTTGGGACAGACGAATTCCCAGATTTGCTTGCAATTAGTTTTAGTGCACCGGATGGTCTTGGTCATCGGGTAGGGACCAATGCCATTGAGATTGAAGATATGTATCTGCGTCTGGATCAGGATTTTGCTGCGTTTTTTGATTATCTCGATGAACGTTTTGGCAGAGATGGTTATTTGTTTTTTATCACAGCAGATCACGGAACTTCCCAGTCATCTGGTTTTTTGAAGGAGAATCAATTACCAACTGGTGTTTTTAGTTTTAAATTTCTTCATGAAATCAATGAGTTTGTCAAGGAAAAGTATGGAGTTAATCACGTAATAGAGTCAGCGCAAAATGCGGAATTGTACCTAAATTGGGAAGAAATCCATGCAGCAGGAAGTAATGTTGATGAAGATCAGCTTATGACTGATATAGTGCGTATCTTGCGTGAGCAGGATGGCATAGCCAATGCCTGGCCGACTCGTAAGTTGGGCACAGCACCCTGGGCTGAACCTATGAAAGCTCGGTTTATTAATGGATACAATGCACAGCGCGGTGGTGATGTGGTTATTGTGCCTCAGCCCGGCTGGCAAGCCTCTGAAAAAGGTACAGACCATGGGTTGTGGTATCCGTTTGATTCACATATCCCGTTGGTTTGGATGGGATGGAATGTAACGCAAGGACAGACCCATCGGCTTATTGGCATGACGGACATTGCACCAACCTTAGCTGCCTTACTCAAAATACAAATGCCCAGTGGAAGTGTAGGGCACCCCATCCTGGAGATTACAGATCAGTGAATTAGCCGGCGAATAAATTCGCCGCTACAGGGGTACAGTGGTTTGTACTGGTGAAGGGTGCTGGAATCAATCCATCAGAATTGTTCGTCTCTCCCAGAACTTCATTGGAACGAATTGCTAACGATAGAGATACCCCCTTGATGAGCAGTAGGAGTAGCCCCTGTAGCAGCCCCAAATTCCATATGGGGCAAGCTGGTTTCAACCGCCAAATTTTCAATTGCTCTGTCAGACCTGCTGCCAGGACACCCAGCATTTTCTAAAAAGAATATATTTGGCTATATTGAATCTATTACTTTCTCAGACATCATTAAATATTCATCATGAAAAAGGTCACCAATCCCAATGTAAAGCTATTAGCCAAAGGAGATAAATTTACAGCCAAACAAATGGCAGCTAAAGCAGGAGCACTTTTGCCGAAGCATCGTGCGTCCGTTGAGTCTGTCCTGGTGATGCTGGAAGGAGAATGCGTTTTGTCACTGGCTCAAACAAAACATGTCCTCAAACCGGGCGATAGTTTTATTATCCCCCCAAAGATAATACATCAGATTAGTGCCAGTCAGGATTTTAGGGCGGTCCATGTGATGACTAAGGATATAAAGTTCGATTTTTTTGAGTAATTGATAATAGCACTGTATGTATAACTTTATACAATCCTCCATTCAGGGGTTCATTTCGTTTAACCCACGTATCCCACGGAATCTCGATCATATGCTATTAAATCGGAGATATAAGATGTGAGGTGGTGGATTGAATCATTTTGTATCCGCCTACGAACCTGTTGTTCAGCTCATAATAGCCTTGCAAGGATAATATACTATCTGTAATAGCGAAAATTAGTATATTTCATATCAATTTATCTTATCAATTTTATGTGCTGATATGAAAAGAGAACTTAACATGAATTTCGGGGCAAAATACAAAAGGTTCTTACGCTATAATTGGATCCTGTTGATGCTTTTTATCTGTGGCGGTTGTCTGAAAGTGCAGGAAGAGAATATGACACCTCGGGATTGGTCTCCAAATGAGTTAAACAGAATTGGTTATCATAATCCGAACATCACGGTAGATCTCGGGGTAGGGTTGTGGGCCATTCCCCTGCCCATGGATTTCGATGGGGATGGCGATTTGGATTTGGTGGTATCTTGCCCGGATCATCCTTTTAGCGGGATTTATTTTTTTGAGAATAAAGAAGGGAGCGTGGAGTATCCGGTATTTGAACCCCCTGTTAAGATTGCGGAAAAGCATCGGAACATCGAGGTGTCTTTTGTTGATGGGAATCCCAGATTGTTGGTCCCCGGTAAAGAACTGACTGGTCTTGAGCAGGGCGATTTGAAAGAAAAGGAGGTGTTCTCGGTCGAAGAGATTCTCAAAGATTTCCCGAAGAAAAAACCGCGCTTTAATCAATGGAAATACGTGGATTATGATGGAGACGGCAACTTGGATTTTATTGTAGGAGTTGATGACTGGGGTGATTATGGGTGGGACAATGCATTTGATGAAGCAGGTAACTGGACGAATGGCCCACTTCACGGGTATGTGTACTGGATAAGAAATGAAGACGGAAAATATGTAAACAAAGGTCGGTTAAAGGCCGGTGGTAAAGTCATCGATGTGTATGGAGCACCTTCGCCCAATTTTGCGGACTTTGACGGTGATGGCGATTTGGATTTGATTTGTGGAGAATTTCTGGATAAGCTGACCTGGTTTGAAAATACAGGTAGTCGGGAGCAGCCCGAGTATGCAGCGGGACGTTACCTGGAAAATGATAACGGGGTCATTCAGATGGATCTCCAGATGATTATGCCGACGGTGATTGATTGGAACGGCGATGGTCACATGGATTTGATTATCGGCGATGAAGACGGCCGAGTGGCTTATCTCAAAAACACCGGTAAGATTATGAACAATATGCCTGTTTTTGAAGATCCCTACTACTTCAAACAAAAATCAGATAAAGTGAAATTTGGTGCCCTGTCGACCCCTTTTAGTGTCGATTGGGACGGCGATGGTGATGAAGATCTTATCGTAGGCAATACCGCCGGCTATATTGGCTTTATCGAAAATCTGGATGGTGGATACCCGCCCAAATGGGCAGAGCCGGTGTTGCTGGAAGCCGGAGGAGAAACCATACGGATCCAGGCGGGAAAAAGCGGATCTATTCAAGGCCCTGCTGAAGCCAAGTGGGGGTATACTACACTTTCTGTAGCAGACTGGAATGGAAACGGTTTACCTGACTTGATCGTCAATTCGATCTGGGGCAAGGTGCTCTGGTATGAGAATGTGGGTACGCGGACACAACCCCAGCTGGCTCCGGCCCGATCAGTGACTGTGGACTGGGGAGCGTCAGGACCGCCCAAGCCATCCTGGTTTTGGTGGGATCCCGAATCCGACGAACTGGCTACCCAATGGCGAACCACGCCTTATGCCATCGACTGGAATGAAGATGGATTAACCGATCTGATCATGCTTGACCATGAAGGGTATCTCGCCTTTTTTGAACGAACCCGGAAAAATGATGCCTTGGTGTTGCTGCCGGGAAAACGTATCTTTTACGGAACTGATTACAGCGGATACAGATCAAATGGGGCCGTGACAGATAGCATGCCCGGACCGCTTCAGCTGAATACCCGACTGTACGGCGGAAGTGGTCGCACAAAACTTTGTTTTACGGACTGGGATGGTGATGGCAAAAAAGATCTTTTAATTAATAGTATTAATGTCACTTGGTTGAAAAACCGGGGAGAAAACGAAGGAAGGATTTATTTTTCCAATGAGGGGAGCCTTTCAGATGTGAAAATTGCCGGCCACTCGACCAGTCCGGCCGTAGTGGACTGGAACAAGGATCAGATTCCTGATCTTTTGGTGGGTGCTGAGGATGGGTACTTTTTTTATATGGAAAATCCGAGAAATTTAAAATAAAGAATTATGATCACTGAATATATGCACATACAGTCCCGGAGGGCAAATTCATCCCAAAAACGAACCCTCCGCGGATTTGTTTTTTTATGTATTCTCGGTCTTGCACTTAGCAGTTCCACTGTACACGCGCAAAAGAGAACCTATGCTGAAAAACTAGGCTATCCGGCAGGGAAAAAAATTTTAATTCTACATGTGGATGATGCGGGGATGTCCTGGGATTCCAATCAGGGAACCATAAAGTCGATGGAAGAAGGTGTCGCAAACTCGTGCAGTGTGATGATGCCTTGTCCCTGGGTGCCTGATATGGTGGAATACATCAAACAGAACCCCAGGGTAGATGCCGGACTCCATTTGACGCTGACCTCTGAATGGAAAAAATACCGATGGGGCCCGTTGATGGGAAAGCCAGCAGTTCCAGGTCTGGTTGACCAACAAGGAGCAATGTGGCGATCGGTCCAGGAAGTCGTAGAAAATGCTACAGCTGACGAGGTTGAAGCCGAAATCCGTGCTCAAATTGACCGCGCGTTGACGATGGGGTTTCGACCCACCCACCTGGATTCGCACATGGGAACTTTATTTGCTGACGAAGAATTTTTAAAAAGATATATCAAAGTTGGTGCTGAATATAAAATCCCGGTTATGTTTCCAGGAGGACATATATCACATCTCAAAGAAAGTTATCGGCAGGATGTGATCAAAGACTTGAAAAGGAAGGGTACTTATAAAAAAGGCATGGAAGTTCCTTTGCCAGATTTACTAAGCTTAGCCCCCGTACTTGGTCAACGGATTTGGGCCGCCGGGTTGCCGGTGTTGGATGATTTGCACAATGTGTCGGGTTGGCACATTCCAGATGATATGAAGCGCACGGATGATGTTTTGCAAGATTTTTATACCCGTAAATACATAGAAACTATTGATGAACTGGAGCCAGGATTGACCATGGTTATTATGCATTGTACCCAACCATCTGAAATATTCAGTGAAATCTCTTCATCCGGTGACCGACGACGAGCAGACATGCTGGCGATGAAAGATCCGCGGTTGAAAAAATATATTGAAGATGAAGGAATTGTACTGACTACGTGGCGGGAAGTAATGGAGCGTAGGAAAGCCGTAGATCGCTGATGACGAATGGTGCATTTAAAATAAGACACGGCACTGATGCAGCCGGTACTACTGCGTCACCTTTTTGAATGATTTGGGTGGGCCGTAGATTTTTCCGAGGCAAATGAAGTGCTGTAAACAGCCATCTGCGCCGTGACTGTGGATTTTTTGGTGCTGATGCAACAAACCAAAACAACTGATGAAATATCATTTCAGTGCACTATTGTACGAAAGAAAAATTATAAATGGTAAGAAATCCAGATTGCGGTCAATTGTGCAAATTTTCAATTATAAACTGACCGCCGGTGCGTGGCGGCCATGTGGAGATATACCGTTGAGACGGCAGAAGTGGGAGAAACAGCTGTAAATTAGTACACGAACGAAGGTACACCGGTACTGGGTGGTGTTTGTGGAGAAACTATAACTGTAGTGAATTAATTATTTAACGAAATAAATCAAACTTTATGAAACACTATGCAAATGATTTGTCACCGGGAGGGAGTACGGCCAAAACGCTGTGGGTAGGCATGATTTTTTTAACTATGATGCTCTTTTCGGGTTGTCAAAGCTCCAACTCAGAAACTGCAGACCAAGACGATGAAATGGATCTGCCGGTGAAGGATTTTGTATTCGATCAGGCAGATGGATTTGCGCAGTGCCATGCTTCGACCGTTGCTCTTATGGAAAACGGGGAATATGCCGTGGCTTGGTTCGGTGGGACCGAAGAGAAAAATGACGATGTAGGTATCTGGATGTCGACCGGGACTCCCGGAAATTGGACAGAGCCTATTGAACTGGAGAAACTTCGGAATGATCCCCACTGGAACCCCGTTTTGTTCAAAGCCCCCGATGGACGTCTCATTCTTTATTTTAAAGTGGGGAAAGAGATTCCGACCTGGGAAACATGGTATACCGTATCGACAGATAACGCCAAAACCTGGAGCGAAGCGAAAGAGTTGGTTCCCGGAGACCGGGGTGGGCGTGGTCCGGTGAAGAACAAATCCATCGTACTCAGCAATGGAGATTGGTTGGCACCGGCTTCGCATGAAGAAGGATCGTGGCGCTCATTTGTTGATCGCAGTACAGATGATGGTCAATCCTGGACAGCTGAAGAATATGTTCCTATGGACACCAGTGTAGTCACGGGACGGGGAGCGATTCAGCCCACATTGTGGGAGTCTAGTCCTGGAAATGTCCACATGCTGGTCCGGACGACATCTGGATTTATAGGTCGTAGTGACTCAAAAGACAATGGCAAAACATGGTCTGAAATTTATGATATTGGACTTCCTAACCCAAATAGCGGGGTAGATCTGGTGAAATTGCCAAATGGGGATCTCGTTTTGGCTTACAATCCGGATCACAAACAATGGGGAGATCGATCTCCGCTTACTTTAGCGGTATCTGAAGACAATGGGGAGACCTGGCCATATAAAGTCAATATCGAAACTGGCCCACCGGATGATGAATATTCTTATCCTTCAATTATCGCTCAGGGGGATACGATTTCCGTGGTCTATACCTGGCAGCGTGAGAAGGTAGCTTTCTATCAGGCAACTGGTGAACAGTTAAAGGCGTTGGCTGAAGAAGCAAACTAATCGAAGGTGAATCTTTCATGATAATGTAGATACAAAAACGACCGAGTATGCCCCAGAATAAGAAACCAAAATATGTTGCGATTTTAATTGTGATGATGACCCTGGGCGCTTCCTGGGCCATCCGAGGTCGCTTTGGACATGAATACGGAGCAGCATGGGCCGGATCTATTGGTATCCTGGCTCTTTTATTGGCTTCTAACCGGAAAGATTGGCTACAAAATTGGTTGCCGATTGCCGCAGCGGGAGCTGTCGGATGGGGTATGACAGGGATGATCAGTTATGGAGCTGTCGTTGGTTATGGAAAAAGCGGTGATCTGCTCAATACTTCATATGGTTTGCTTTCTCTGTTTGTCATCGGCGGGTTATTTGGCTTTCTGGGGGGTGGATTTACCGGTTTGATGCTTGAATCCGGGAATAAGAAAAAACCGGAGTGGGCGCCATTGCTCACGCAGATGGTCGCCGGAGGAATTGTGTTCTGGGGTTTTCTGATTTATCAGTTGGAATGGTTTATGACGCCGCCGCGGTCTGAGCTGTGGGCGGCCTGCCTGGGAGCCGCATTTGCTATGGGGTGGTACATGCTACGGCATCGTTTTAAAAATGCCTGGTATGTAGCAATGTTGACGATGTTGGGGGCTGGCTTCGGATTTGCATTTGGTAATTTTATGCAAGCGACCGGCATCAATGCCGGTATTGCCATCAATTGGTGGAATGTAATGGAATACAGTATTGGGAGTTTTGGTGGCTTGGGTCTGGCTTATGGCGTGTACAGTCGAAGTTGGCCAGAAATGCCTAGATGCTCCGCCGCCTCAATGAAATGGTCCGCATTACTACTTTTTGTTTTGATCCCGTTGTGGACTATTACAAATGCATTTGAATGGGGTAAAATAACACGCTGGGCTGAACGAAGCGGAGTGGACATGGTCGACCAGTATGCCACAGGTGTGTATGTTCAAATGGGAATCGTATCTTTTCTAGCTCTGATTGGTTTGTTTGTGCTGGCAAGGAAGACTTTCCATCAACGTGCAACACGACGCCTGGTTTTTATGGCGACTCTGGTGACCTGTTTTTGGTACCAGGCATTGAAATTGATTACTTCAGGATTGTTTGGTTATTATACCGTTTCTATGGAAGAACTGACTGTATTGAACTTATTGGCAGTAGCTATCTTGATATATGCACAGAATTTGGAAATAAGTCCTTTTGAATGGCCAGTGGCCGATGGTGAATTTAATACCTTGCTCCGCAGAACTGGCCTGGTGGTGATTGTTGTAATTCTTATTTTATCAGTGATCGCTTCTGGTGTGATCGATGATATGCCAGGCAGTAATTACCGATTTGGCGGAGAATAAGTAGGATTGTTTGAGCGGTTCAGAAGTTATGGAAAGATAGAGAATTTAAATGCAAAATTAATTCAAATGAAACATAAATTATCACTGAAGAGTAGCGTAAAAAGTGTGCTGTTTTTTATGATGGTCTTCTTTTATTATACGGAAAGTCAGGCCCAAAACCAGAATCTTCCTCAGCGGATTATGATCAATCCGCTGGAGTCGGGACACACCGGAGTAGCCATTACATGGCGGAACCTCAATCCCGATAATGAGCAGTATATCCAATGGACTGAAGCACATCCACATCCAGTCAAAATGGAAGCCGAAGCGGATTCTAAGCGAAAAGACCATGCCGCCGTATATCATGAACAAAAAGCAATGAGCCGGACGGATACCGTAGACTACAAAGGCGTGGAATCTTATGTAACCAGTTGCCGTGTGGCCTTGACCGGTTTAACGCCCGGAGAAATGTATATGTATCGCGTAGGTGGGCATGCCGGAGGATGGAGCGAATGGATCCAGTTTACAATGTCTCCCGGGCATCCGGATTCGACCCTGACCTTCATTTATCTGGGGGATCCTCAAAATGATCTTCGGAGCCAATGGTCGAGAGTTATTAGAGAGTCGTACAAAACGGCCCCGCATTCTGATTTTATCATGTATGCAGGTGATTTGGTGGACAATGGATACAACGATGCTGAATGGAAGGATTGGTATGAAGCTGGTAGTTTTATACACCGCATGATTCCGTCCATTTCGACACCAGGTAATCATGAATATACCGATGTGATCCTGACACCGTTGTGGCGGTCACATTTTGAGTTGCCAGCCAATGGACCAGAAGGGATTAAAGCATTGGAAGGCGCCTGCTTTTACATTGATTACCCTGCAGTTCGGGTGATTTCATTGGATGGGGAGCAAATCGATGAGAACCCCGAGTATCGTTTGGCAATGGTGAACTGGTTACGAAATTTGTTGGAAGAGACCACCCAAAAATGGGTTGTGATGACCATGCACTATCCTTTTTTTCATACCAACCCAAGGCGGAACAACCCCAAGTTGCGAAAAGCTTTTAAACCCTTGGTGGATGAGTACGGGGTGGATTTGATTTTACAGGGACATGATCATGGGTATGGTCGGGGGATGTTGGATGAAATCGCTGATGGTCCATCCACCCAAGGAACCATGTACGTGGTATCATTGAGCGGACCTAAGGTTTATGAGGTCGGTCATGATAAGTGGATGCAAAAGCGCGGCGAAAACATACAACTTTACCAGGTCATCGAAATAGAGGGAGATGAACTGCATTATAAAGCGTATACCACAGATGGAGAATTATTTGATTCATTTACTCTGGAGAAGCTTGAAAAAGGCAGTCGATTAGTAGAAAAGTAAATCAATTATGAAAAAAATAAAATATTATTTAGGATTTATACTGAGCTGTTGTATCAGCTTGGTAGTTGCACAGTCGTTTACCATTCCCGATCGAATTTTTATTAATCCACTTGAGGACGGTGTGTCCGGTATTGCTATTACATGGCGGTGTCCGGTATCCGTGAACGAGAGCTTTGTGCAAATTCAGCCAGCTACCCCCCATCCGGTGACCGATGAAGAGACCGGAACGATTCGGGGTGCAATATCCCGAGTGGATACCGTGACGTATGATAATCATACCGGTATTTATAAGAGTTTTCGCGTGAAACTGGAAAACCTGGCGGCGGGCACAAAATACATGTATCGGGTGGGTAGCCGGACAGCGGGCTGGAGCGAATGGATACATTTTGATCTTCCCGATCCGGATCCATCTTCTCCGTTTTCATTTATTTACTTTGGGGATCCCCAAAGTGACCTTCGCAGTCAGTGGTCACGGACCATTCGTCAGGCTTTTAGATCGGCTCCTGATGCATCCTTTTTATTGTATGCGGGGGATTTGGTGAACAGGGGATACAGCGATAGCGAATGGGGCGATTTCTATACATCTGGTGACTTTATCCATCGAATGATTCCATCGATCATGACCCCGGGCAATCATGAATATGAATATCCGATGTTGTCACCATTGTGGCAAACGCATTTCACACTTCCGAAAAACGGTCCGTCTGGCTATAAAGAATTGGAAGGCGCTTGTTATTACATCGATTACCCGGCTGTACGTGTTATTTCTCTGGATGGTACAACCAGTGAAAAAGACCGAAAGCTCAGAAAAGTGCAGGCCAGGTGGCTCGAGTCTGTGTTGCAGGAAACAGATAAAAAATGGGTTGTGTTAACCCTGCACCAACCCTTTTATAGCACCAAGGCAAGCCGGGATAATCCGCAAATCCGACGTGCATTTATGCCATTAGTTGAAAAATATGGCGTAGACATCGTGCTTCAGGGACATGATCATGCTTATGGACGGGGCATGCTTGCTGCGGGGGAACAAACCCCCGGACACTCCGGAACAATGTATGTGGTTTCGGTCAGTGGCCCCAAACAGTATGAGGTCGATGAACAAAAATCCTGGATGCAGGAAATGGGAGACAATATTCAGTTGTACCAGGTATTGGATATCGAAGGCGATGAACTGACGTTCCGGTCTTATACGACAACGGGCGAGTTGTTTGACGAATTTAAATTGGAGAAAGTGTCCAAAGGACAATTGAGATTGGTGGAGTGACCATAGCTTGTTTTATTAATCAAAGTACATGAAGCCCACTCCGGAATAGTTAATGCTTCGTGTGGAAACGCTGAACACACCGTATGAGGAGAATAGCAATTTTCATTGTACTATTGTTGGCAGGGTGTAGCTTGCAGGGACAGATTACGCTGCCTGTTGGCAGTCATCCGCCT
Source organism: Membranihabitans marinus (assembly GCF_019802045.1). Taxonomy (GTDB): domain Bacteria; phylum Bacteroidota; class Bacteroidia; order Chitinophagales; family Saprospiraceae; genus Membranihabitans; species Membranihabitans marinus_A. The sequence continues at coordinate 291,537 of NZ_JAHVHU010000002.1, forward strand.
GCCCTGGATGTGCCGTATTTTCCCAATAAAGCCTATGCTGTCGTATGGCGAAACTGGAATCTGGTTCCTCTTGAGCGGATCGCTGAAGCATTGCAATGCACTGTGACAGAGGTGGAAGAATTGGGTGAATCGATGGGGCTTCCGCCGTCGATTAAAGTTCCAAACACCTATGATGAACAGATGTACATCACCGTCGTACGGCGTAATTGGCACTTGTTGCCCTATGACCAACTGTTAACTGTCCTCGATAAGACTGCAGATGAGCTATCGGTCGCACTAAAAGAAGATGATTTTTTATACATCAAACTTGGGAGTCTAAAACCAGACTGTGCCCCGGTGTATTACACCCAGCCTACTTCAGAAGAAAAGGCCAGAGCAGATCACATCCGTCGACTTGTCAAGAAATATTTTCCGGATGTGGATACGCCGGGGGTGCCGCGGTTTGATTTTATTGATCATTTGAAGAATACCAAGGGTGTCCCGACCGTACGGGGAAAGAAAGATGAAGGTTTGAGGTTTATCTATTCTTATTTTGGTGTGTTTGGTGATCCGCTAACGAACCCTGAACTCGATCCTTACCCGGATGGTCTGTTGGCTCGTTTGGCCTCCCATGGAGTCAATGGCGTTTGGTTGCACGTGGTTCTTAATCAGTTGGTAGAAGTAGGTGGCGTTTATCCGGAACTCGGCGCCGGGAGCAATGTGCGACTTCGTAATCTAAAGAATCTCGTGGATCGCGCCGCCCGGTATGGGATATCTGTTTATTTGTATATGAACGAACCACGGGCGATGCCTGTTTCCTTTTTTGACGATCGTAAAAGCATTCAGGGTGTTCGCAAAGGGGATTTTATGACCATGTGTACCAGTACAAAAGAGGTGTTGGATTGGTTATCCCATTCATTGTCCCATGTTTTTCAAAAAGTGCCGGGGTTGGGTGGGGTTTTTACCATTACTGCTTCTGAGAATCTGACCAGCTGTGCTTCTCACAATCTTCAGGAAAATTGTCCGCGATGCAGTAAGCGAGAATATGCGGATCTTATCGCTGATGTAAACAAGGCCATTGAAAAAGGCGTTCATCAAAGTGCACCCGATGCAAAGGTTATTGCGTGGGACTGGGGGTGGTACAGTCACGGTGACGGCTCTGAAATTATAAGACGATTACCCAAGGACATTTGGGTAATGTCAGCCAGTGAATGGAAAACACCTTTTCAACGGGGCGGCGTAGAAGCAAAAGTTGGGGAATACTCCATCTCAGTAGTTGGTCCGGGGCCGCGCGCACAAAATCATTGGAAAGTTGCGCAGGAACGTGGATTGAAAACCGTCGCCAAGATGCAGTTAAATAACACTTGGGAACTATCTGCTGTTCCCTGGTTACCGGTCCTGGATCTGAATGCAGAACATCTGTCTCGATTAGCCGGTGCCGGATTGAATGGATATATGCTGAGTTGGTCTCTGGGTGGTTATCCGTCACCCAATCTGGAATTGGCTCAGATGTTCAATCTGAATCCCGGTCTGACAAAAAATGCGGCGCTTGATCAATTGGCTGAACAACGGTATGGGCCAGAAGGAATGCGTTGGGCGCGCCAAGCCTGGGCGGCATTTAGTGCCGCTTTTCAGGAATTTCCATATGATATAAATACGGTCTATAACGCTCCCCAGCAATACGGCGCATCCAATTTGTTGTATTTGACTCCCACCGGCTACAAGGCTACCATGGTTGGCCTACCGTATGACGATCTGGATGGATGGCGGGGGCCCTATTCCCGGACCGCGTTTGCTGATCAGTTCCAAAAACTGGCTGATGGATGGGAGAAAGGTCTCCGTGACATGGAATCATTAATGGACCGTACATCTCCCGATAAGCGGGGAGTAGCAGTGGCTGATTTCGCCATAGCCAAGGCCGCCGGATTGCATTTTCGTTCGGTAGCCAATCAATGCCGTTTTATCATCGCCAGAGATAATCATTTGAATGGAGGAGGCATGGAAGAACTCCGGAGGATGGAGAATGCCCTCCAAGCGGAGATCCAAACAGCTGTTGAAATGGTCGCATTGGTGAAATTGGACGCTCGCATCGGATTCGAAGCCAGTAATCAGTATTATTACGTTGTTCAGGACCTTATGGAAAAAGTCCTGAATGGTACGTATTTACTGGATCAATTGCTAACTAATGAGCTGAACCAAAGATAGTTCTCCTTGATTATTCAAAATATTGATCCAACTCATGAACCCGTTCGATAATTTCGTGACTTGAATGCTTCGCCGTTTCCAGATCATCCGTTTTTGCGATCTGACTTGTGTTGCCCATGATCGGAAAAAACCATTGGTGTAAGGCTTCATCATCAGCACCTGTCATAGTGCATTCCCGGATCATTTGGTTTAGTCCTTCCTGAATATCATTGCCGTAATCTTTGAAGTCTGCCAATGTCGTGGCCTTGCTATCCTGGAATTGGGCAGTGACCGACTTGATGTGGTCGGCATTCTTTCTGGTGGGCGCATCCAATTGCCATTTCTTGCCGTCATTGAGTTTGAGTGAAGTATCGTGCATGGCATCGTGATCGTGGTCATCGCTGTGCGAAGCCATATCATTCTTTTCATGTGACATCTCCTGATGAGTACCATGATTTTCGTCCGTATTGCTATTAGATTGGCAGGACCATACGGTTAGCATCAGGATCAAAATGGGGAGGAAATACTTCATACTATTTCATATTTGGTTTAATAAAAAGTCGTTTGAACAGATAGTAACCTGATAATGGGGATAAAGTTGTCCTAATATATGCGATTTTTTATAAAAAATAGAAAGGTGCTATTTGGGCGGTTTGAATTTTGTGAGGATTGTCATCCATCGTGACTAGGGGCGGTCTTTAAAATCCAATAGCGCGTTGCACCAATACCGTAGTTTAATTTTACCCAATAACACAATGCAATAACCTGAATCAGGGATAATCCCATTTTCTCCCGAATATTTTTGTGATGCATTCTTCGAACGAAATGGGGCGAAGGGGGAAGCAAATTTTTAAATACATACCAGAATGGTGCGGGCACGGATCTGTTTTCAGCTTTTCCACCGCCCAATCTGCGGTATTTTTTCGTAAAAGCCTTTCCGGATTTAAACGGGTATTTGAATTGAACATCGGGATCGACGAGTAATTGATAACCGCTTTCATTTGCTCGCTTGGTCCACTCTATGTCACCTAGAGAACGAACTTCTCGAAAGGGGCCGATGGCTGTCCACAGACTTTTATAGAAAAATAAGTTAGTAGCAGGAAGGGCTGCGATGGGGTGGTCTTCCTCAGGGTCGATGACTGCGTACAAATAATCAAACCGTTGATAGGCATCGAGAGACCGCGGGTCTGGTCGATGAGGCAAACCTCCAAGAATGGTATCGGGGTTCAGTAACTCAAGCGCTGATTCCATCCAACCCGGTTCTACCAACGCATTGACATCCAATAATGCAATGATGTTATTTTCGGTGCTATCGATGCCTAAATTTCTGGCGATGTAGGGTGAAGCAGTTTTGTCAGCATGGAGGAGTTGAACCGGATAATCCGAAATAAAGTCCAATGAATCGGTCGAGCCGTTATCTACCACAATGATGTCGTGGCAGTCATATCCCAGCTCGATCAACCTCCCCAGGCAGCTTTGCAATTGCCGGACTTGATTGCGGTGTGGGATGATAATCGATACGTCTGGATCGGTCATGACTTCTCACTCTCGTCCATTTTTTGTTTGGCCTGTACGCACCACATGAGTTCATCGACAAAAGCCCCGGCTAGTTTGTCTGTGATTTCCGGATTTAGAGAACGGCCGGAATCGTCGTATGTCTTATCGACATTGGGTACATGATATCTTGCCGGCACCGTCCAGGCACCGATTTTCCATAAGGTAAATTGCAGGGACATGATGACTTGCGTTCCTGCAAAGGGGCCATCTGAAACGGCGGCCAGCGCCATTGGTTTTCTATGCCATTCTTTGTACATAAAGTCAATGGCATTTTTAAGACTGGCTGGATATCCTCCATTGTATTCCGGGGTCACGATAATCACACCATCAGCACCATTTATTCGGCCTGCAAATTCTTCCCATTTTGGCTCCGGGTCTGTCATTCGCGCGAGTCTTTCTTCGAATAGCGGAAAAGAGTAATCCTTTAAATCCAAAATATGGGGTGTTTCGTATCCCTTGGATTTGATGAATTGCTGGAAAAAAAGGGCAACCCGATGACTCTTTCGTCCGTCCCGGATGCTTGAAGAAATAATTACTATATCGGTCATGTGTGTGTTTTATGATCTGTGGTGTCTGAAAGTATAGAAATATTCTCTACGATATCAAAGATATTAATAAATGTTTGTTTTTGATACTCATAGAGAGAACGACCATATGCATTTGGCTTGCTGGTCCTTGCGACCTCGCTGAGGTCGATTATTTGGGAGCTTGTCTTGGGCTATCATACTGTGACCTACGCTGTAGGTCAATTTCTTGGCCTGTTCTTTAGAGATAATTCCTTGAGCCCATCGCGGTGTGAGGAATTCAACAAAAAAAGGGGAAGTAATAGCATTGGGTTATTTTCACCACTTTTGGTTAAAATAGTTTGATCTTCAATTTTTGAAAGCGTCGACGCTGAGGATTTATACATCCCGGATTAAGAGTCCTAACCACAAAAGACCTCAGCGAGGTCCCAAGTACGTTAGTAACCAGATTAAGTAATATGATTGACCTCGGAGAGGTCACAATGAAAGAATGGCTCCCCGCAATGAATAGCTCGAGGAGGCGACTAAATAATTACGGCTTCACTTCCCGGGCTTTTATGATGGGTTGGATCGCTAGAGGCAAATCGGTTTGGATGATACTGGGTTTCGTTTGTAATAATTTTTCTAAAGGTCCTGTTTGATCCGCCCGCAGAGCCTGGTCGGTGTCTCCCAACGCATTAATCCATACATGAACACCACGGCTGTGGAAATAATCCGATAGTTCTGCCGACGCAAAGGATGGGTCTACATGGATGGCCCAGGGCTTGAATTTTTCATATGCCTTTTTTGCCATTTCTACATCATATGCCCGTGGCATGAGTGACCAGTCGGGATGTTTACTTTGAACTTTTTCCAACACTTCCCAGTCGCTGTCAAAAAAGAAAACATTCTTAGCTGCCTGCTCCTGTTCGACGACTTGCATGACGAGTTCAATTTTTTCGGTTTTAAGATCCAGGTCAAATAGAATCTTATTTTTTCCGAGTCTTAAAGCTTCTCGCAAGAGTGGAATCGTCTCATCCGTTGGCTGACCATCGTGCAATAACGGTAGATCTTTGATGTCATTCCAGTACAATGACTCGATCGCACCAGTACCGGTGGTTGTTCGGTCTATAGTAGCATCGTGCAGCACAACCAGCGAATCATCTGCGGTCCGGCGGACATCTATTTCCACAATATCAATGTTCTTCTGCATGGATTGTCTAATGGATTCCAAAGAATTTTCAGGCGCGTGTATGTGGTATGCCCGGTGGGCCGCCACTAAAATATCACCGGCTGAATAAGGTTGAACAGTGACAGGTGCTTTGCATCCCAGCAAGGATAGTACAAATGCAGAAAAAAAAGCGACAGTTAGTAGGGAAGTATATTTCATTGGGATTTAATTTGGCTGCACATGGCTGACCGAACTTCACCGTGAACGATGTGGTACTGCATGGGCTAAAAAATGTCTAATATAATGAGAACAAAATTAGCTTCCGTGACGCGATCGTTAAGATGACGTTAAATCAAAGCGGTGGTGTAAATTTTATATTGGGAAATGGTATTTCAATTTATCAGACTATATTGTATCTTTGGTTCACAAATTCATCCACCCAAACATAATTTTTATATGAAAAGCACATTACTTACTTTATTCGTAGCATTTATATGTTTCGGTCTCTCGGCCTGTGGAAATTCTAAAAAAGCTGTTGCAGGGCAGAATACTTCAGAACGCCAGGAAACAATGAATTCTAAAGACAATACACTGACAAAAAAGCAAAAGAAAGAAGGGTGGAAATTGCTTTTCGATGGAAATTCAACGGATGGATGGCACACCTTCAATGAGGACAATGTCAGTGCCAAGTGGAGTGCCAAAAATGGGGTTTTAATTTTTGATCCTGAAGTCAAATCAAAGGGTGGAGACTTGGTAACCAACAAGGAATATTCAAACTTTCATTTAAAACTGGATTGGAAAATATCCGCCTGTGGGAATTCCGGGATTATGTTTAATATTCAGGAAAACGGCCAAGAGAAAACATATCATACAGGACCCGAAATGCAAATACTGGACAATACATGCCACGGTGATGCCAAATATCCTACCCATCGAGCTGGTAGCCTATATGATCTTATTCAGGCTCAACCAGAAACAGAGAACCCTGCCGGGGAATGGAATACCGTAGATATTATTCTTGATCAGGGGCACCTTGTCTTTAAGTTAAATGGTACACAAGTGGTCGAAACTCAAATGTTCAATGATCAGTGGACTGAAATGCTGGCAAATAGTAAGTTCAAGCGCTGGCCTGGGTTTGGAACCTTTAAAAAAGGACACATCGGCTTACAAGATCACGGAGACTATGTGGAGTTTAAGAATATCATGATCAAAGAACTGTAATCTTACAAGTTAGCCAAATCTGTGACGAAAAATACTAGACCGCGGTGTAGTACGGTTCAATCTAATACACGGCCTGCCCATGCCATGATCACTCGGCAGGGTCGCTCCCAAAAATTCTGTCGAGACTAGCTTAGATTTACACGGTCATAGAGAAAATTCGATTTTCAGGTTGGTTTTGATGGAGGTGAAGGTCAAAAGCCATGCAAATGTTTCGAATAAACGGACGGCCCCGGTCTGTGACGGATAAGGTGTTGTTTGAGATTTGGATTAAGTTGTCTTTAAGTGGTTCTTCCAACCGGTCAAGCACTTCCGGTAATACGTCAAACTTCATGTCATCTTCGTTCCATGAGGTTTCAAGTCGGCAAGTGAGGTTCAACAAGTGGCGCCGGATGACTTGGTCTCTATGGTCAAGATGATGGCCCTTTGTCACAGTGCTTTTTCCAGCATCAAGAAGTTCGTAGTAGCGTTCCACATTTTTTTCATTTTGGGCAAAGCTTGATCCCATATCACTAATCGCGGAGACCCCCAGACCAATCATATTCGTTGAATTTACCTCCGTATACCCCATGAAATTTCGATGCAGAGTGCCTTTTCTGCTCGCTGCGGAAAGTGCGTCTCCAGGTAAAGCAAAATGATCAAAACCTATCTCTTCGTACCCCAATCCTTGCAATTGTTCCTTGCCATATTCGTACATATCCCTCTTTAGATTAGCCGGAGGCAGATCCGATGCATCAAAACCCCGCTGGCCGGTGCCTTTGATCCAGGGAACGTGTGCATAACTGTAAAATGCAATTCGCTCTGGCATTAACCGCTGCGTGTATTTGATATTTCTTCGGATGTCAGCCAGAGTTTGGAATGGCAGCCCAAAAATGAGATCATGGCCCACAGATTCATAACCTGCTGCCCGGGCGTCCATGGTGACTTGCTGGACATGATCGTAAGGTTGTATCCGGTTAATTGCTTTCTGAATTCGTTCATTGTAATCTTGGACCCCAAAACTCACCCGTCGAAAACCATATTGGTACAATGTTTCTAAATGTTGTTTTGTTGTGTTATTGGGATGCCCCTCAAAGCTGTACCTGGGCCTGTCAGGTAGATTAACCCCGGGCTGCTGAAAGAGCCCGTCCAGCAGTGCAGCCAGATTAGTGGGTGAAAAAAAAGTAGGTGTTCCGCCACCGAGATGCAATTCACTGATCGTAATTTCACGGGTTATGACGGAATGATACTGTTGCCATTCTCGGAGTAAATAGGCGATATATGGATCTTCCACTTCATGGCGGACTGTGATCCGTTTGTGACACCCGCAAAAGGTGCACAACTTTTCGCAAAATGGGAGATGAATATAGAGGGAAATCGCCGGATCAGCCTTGGTTCTCGATTCAACCTCGTTCATCCATTTTTTAACGGAGAAGAATTCGGGCTGCCAATACGGTACGGTTGGATAACTGGTATATCGGGGGCCGGGAACATTGTATTTATCAATCAACGGATCTTTCATGTGCAGTTTTTTGCGGTGAAAGACAAATATAAAGCCTCCCGACTGAAATATCCAGTCATTAAGAAAGTTTTCGGATGATTTCGTCCACAATTAGTTGCGGCGTTTTGTTTACCTCTACGGCAATTACATTTCGGTGTGGAACTTCCAAGGTGTCAAATTGGGATTGAAGGAGCGATTCGGGCATGAAGTGATCTTGGCGGTCTTTAATTCGCTGATAAAGCAATTGATAATTTCCATAAAGAAATATCCACTGAACCTGATCTTTGGGTAAGTTTTTATCGAGTATGTGGCGGTAGGCTTCTTTCAACGCAGACGTAGCGATGATCAGACTCTGCGTGGGAAGTTCTTTTTGAGCAAACGCTTGAATAGCGTGGAGCCAGGGCTGGCGATCTTCGTCAGTCAAAGGAGTCCCTTCAGACATTTTTTTGATATTGGCGTCCGGATGAAATTCATCACTATCGTAAAATGGAATGTCCAACCGTTGGCTTAATAGCTTTCCTACGGTGGTTTTTCCACTTCCGGAAACGCCCATGATGTAATAAATCTTATTTTTCATTCTGTATCTTCTGTGCTAATATAAGGAATATACCAAGTTATATGTTTTGGGGATCCATCGAATTCGCGATTCGTCATCCCCGATGAGACATCGGGTAGAGCATCCGTCGGTAGAACTTTACACCTCAATTTTGGAAGCCCAGCCTAATTTTTGAAAACAAAAGAATAGGTGAATAGAGATACATTCATTATCTTTGCCGTCCCTCATTCGGGATGTGGCGCAGCTCGGTAGCGCACACGCATGGGGTGCGTGGGGTCGCTGGTTCGAATCCAGTCATCCCGACAACTATTTTAGCTAATAAAAAAACCCTGTAAATCTTTTGATCTACAGGGTTTTGTGTTTTAAACGTTCTCTGTGGGAGGAATCACATGCTCAAATACATGGACCTCCGTTTATCCAGTTCCCTGAAATATGGATCTGACAGATCATCGATGAAATAAATTTTTTCTCCCGTGGATTTCATTTCTGGCCCGAGACTCTTATCTACATTCGGGAATTTATCGAATGAGAAGACAGGAATCTTAATAGCGTACCCATCCAATTTGTTTTCTACGTTGAAATCTTTCACCTTTTTAATTCCCATCATCACCTCTGTAGCCAGTTGTATATAGGGTATTCCATAGGCTTTGGCGATAAAGGGAGTCGTCCGGCTTGCGCGTGGATTGGCTTCGATCACGTAGACCTTCTCATCCTGTATAGCAAATTGGATGTTGATCAAGCCCACAGTTTTTAAGGCTACTGCCAGTTTTTTAGTGTAGGCCACCATCGTGTCAATGTTTTTTTGCGACAGACTGTAGGGCGGGAGTACCGCACTACTATCCCCGGAGTGAATTCCGGCCGGTTCGATGTGTTCCATTACGCCCATGATATGGACATCTTCTCCGTCGCAGATCGCATCGATCTCTGCTTCGTGCGCCCGGCGAAGGAAATGATCGATCAATACCCGATTATCAGGTAAATGCTTGAAGATGCTAAGCACATGTCGTTCCAGTTCCTGGTCATTGATCACGATACGCATCCGCTGGCCACCCAGTACATAAGATGGTCGAACCAAGACCGGGTAGCCGACGCGATTCGCAATTTCGATTGCTTCATCCACCGTGTTGGCGACACCATAATCGGGATAGGGGATGTCAAGATCTTTTAGCATATCTGAAAACCGACCACGATCTTCTGCCAGGTCGAGCGAAAGGAAATCAGTTCCAATCGTCGGAATTCCTTTTTCATGAAGTTTCTCAGCCAACTTAAGAGCAGTCTGACCACCCAGCTGGACAATCACTCCTTCCGGCTGTTCCAATTCTATGATTTCTTCCAGGTGTTCCCAAAAGACCGGTTCAAAATAGAGTTTATCAGCAATATCAAAATCGGTAGAGACGGTTTCCGGATTGCAATTCACCATGATGGCCTCGTAGCCGGCATTTTTGATCGCTAAGATCCCATGAACGCAGCAGTAATCAAACTCGATGCCCTGACCGATTCGATTGGGGCCGGATCCCAAGACGATAATTTTTTTCTTATCAGAACGCTTACTTTCATTTTCTTGTTCGAACGTCGAATAGAAGTAAGGGGTTTCTGCTTCAAATTCGGCAGCGCAGGTATCTACGGTTTTATATGTTCTGCGGACGCCAATATTTTTACGATGACGGGTAACTTCATCTTCGTCGAGTCGCATTAACCAGGAAATTTGCGCATCTGAATAACCGTGCTGTTTGAGTTCTAACATAAAGTCCTCATCAATGTCTTCTGCGACATTGTAGTGCGTGAGTCTTTGTTCCAGTTTGACCAGTTTCTCGATTTCTCTCAAAAACCATTTGTCGATACCGGTCAGGCGGTGCACTGTACTGATGGGGACCCCAAGCCGCAAGGCATCCTTGATGCGATACACCCGGTCATCGGAAGGCTTTTCGAGGCGTTCCAAAATATCATCTGTGCGAATCCATTCTTTTTTATCCCCACCCAGTCCCATTCGGTTATTCTCTTGTGCCTGACAGGCCTTTTGAAGGGCTTCTATGAAAGATCGTCCAATGGCCATCACTTCTCCCACCGATTTCATTTGTAAGCCCAGTTCATGGCTGGACCCGTAGAATTTATTGAAATTCCATCGGGGCATTTTGACAATGACATAGTCCAGTGTGGGCTCGAAAAAGGCGGAGGTGTTGCCGGTTATTTGATTTTTGAGTTCATCCAGGGTATACCCGATTGCGAGTTTGGCTGCGATTTTAGCGATGGGGTATCCCGTTGCTTTACTGGCCAAAGCGGAAGATCGTGAAACCCGTGGGTTGATCTCTACGGCAATGATATTTTCCGTATCCGGATCGATGGCAAACTGGACATTGCATCCGCCGGAGAAATTACCCAGCGAACGCATCATTTTGATGGCCATATTCCGCATTCGTTGGAATGTAGTATCCGATAGCGTCATTGCAGGAGCCACGGTGATGCTATCCCCAGTGTGTATACCCATCGGATCCATGTTTTCAACTGTACATATGATCACGACGTTGTTATTTCGGTCCCGGAGTAGTTCGAGTTCAAATTCTTTCCAACCGAGCACCGCTTCTTCGACCAATACTTCGTGGGTTGGCGATGAATTGAGACCATGACGCAGCGCGTCATCAAAATCTTTCTCTTCCATCACAAATCCACCACCGGTTCCACCGAGTGTGTAACTGGGTCTGATGACAAGTGGAAACCCGATTTTCTGAGCCGCATCTTTTCCTTCGAGAAAACTATTTGCGATGATGGAGGTGGCTACCGGCATGTCAATTTCGCCCATCAATTTTCGAAACTCCTCTCTGTTTTCTGTGATTTCGATGGCATTGAGATCGACACCAATTAGTCGGATGTCATATTTTTCCCATATTCCGAGTTTCCCCACTTCAATGGCAAGGTTGAGCGCTGTTTGCCCGCCCATGGTGGGGAGTACAGCATCAATTTCCCGCTCCTGGAGGATTTTTTCAATACTTTCTGGAGTCAGAGGTAATAAGTAAATATGGTCTGCTGTGACCGGATCAGTCATGATGGTTGCTGGGTTGGAATTGATTAGCGTGACCTCTATCCCTTCCTCCCGAAGCGACCGGGAGGCCTGAGATCCGGAATAATCAAATTCGCAAGCCTGCCCGATTATGATGGGGCCGCTACCGATAATTAGAACTGAAGAAATGCTTTGATCTTTAGGCATATGTGATATGGATTTGTAGAATTGGCTGCAAATATAAGTCACCAAGGCCAAAGATTTGAATGAGATCGGTTTTTTATCCACGAAATTATCTTTGACAAGCTTGGCGTGGATTAATTTCTTCTTCTATTTTTGTGTTATGACACAAGATGCATCATTAATAAGCTGGGATGATTTCAAGAAAATAGAAATCCGAAAAGGAACGATTGTTAAGGCGGAACCATTTCCGGAAGCCAGACAACCTGCCTACAAGATCTGGGTCGATTTTGGCGCTGAAAAAGGTGTTTTGAAAACGAGCGCTCAGGTTACCCGACATTACCTCCCTGAACATTTGCCCGGTAAAGCGGTTATGGGAGTAACGAACTTCCCCAAAAAACAAATCGGCCCGCTGATGAGTGAATTTCTGCTGGTGGGTTTTGAAGATGAAAGCAAGGCTATTATCTTGGCAACTTGTGATCCACAGGTGCCTGATGGGGCCATATTGAAATAAAACATAAGGAAATTATGAATGATGTTTTGAAGGCGGTCTCTCGACGAAGAGCCATATACCCGGATCGGTTTAACAACAATGAGATTACCCAAGAACAAGTGCGAGAATTGTTAGAAGCCGCCCGGTTTGCACCAACGCACAAATTAACAGAACCCTGGCGATTCCATGTCCTGATGGGGGATTCCAAGCATTCATATGCGGATAAGATCAAAACCTTTGTGGAGGATAAAACCAACAAACCTGAAAAGGGAGATCGGATGAAAGAAAAAATGGACCAATCCCAGGCCGTGATTGTCATTAGTTATCAGCGAGATCCCAGAGAACGGGTGCCGGAGTGGGAGGAGATTGCAGCTACGGCGATGGCCGTCCAAAATATATGGATCCATACACAAGCGCTGGGAATGGGCGGATATTGGTCCACCGGTGCCCCAGCCGTAGAAGCATTGACCCGTCAATTGTCCCTCGAACCCGGTGAAAAAATTCTCGGGCTGTTTTTCCTGGGCCGCCACGATCATGAACCCCGACAGCGACCTTCAAAATCTGTCGATGAATTTACAACATGGTTGACCTAGAATTAGCTCTATGAAAGCATTATCGTTAATACTGATATACAAATCAGAGAACCAACGTGTTCAGATCGGTTTCCAAAATGACACCTCGGATACCTTTAAGCTCCAGGGTGACATAACTTTCAACGGACCGGAGCCCATTCTTTTGAAAGGCACCCTGCCCCCCGAATCCAAATCGCTGATGGGGGAGATTCCTTTTGATCAGATCAACGATTACCCACATTTTGAAATGGAGCTGGAGCGACATTCATCCAGGGGGCATGCAGAAACTATAACGTGTAAGATAAAGCCCAAACCCAAGCATTTTATTAAATTGACCCTGCTCGACGCTTGGGAGAACAGACCAGGACGAAGCTATCTGGTATGGAAACAATCGTCGAATTCCGACAGCCTCAAAAGTATTCCTGTTTCAAAACGAAAACCAGGGTCATCGCAACCCAAAAGAACATCCAATGTGATCCGCGACCTTTCCGAATTGGCCGTTTTCAATCGAGAACTCGACCTCCATGCGGAAAAACTTTTCGACAACGCAAAATCTGTTCCCCCGGATCAAATCTACCAGCGGCAGATGAAAACATTTCAATGGTATATGGACAAGGCACGCTCCATGAATATCGACCGGGTTTTTATCATTCATGGCGTGGGGTCTGGTCGTCTCAAGAAAGCCATCGCTAATAAGCTGGAATTTGACCCATCGGTCGCTTCTTACACGAACGAACACCACCCCAAATATGGATTTGGCGCCACTGAAGTGGTGTTTAGATAAAAGGCTTTTGGGTATTGGGTCGCTTCGCTTTTGGGTGTTCGTCGACCTGAGCGGGTGCCGAACGATCATCAACCATCAACAATTAACCATCAACCATCAACCATTAACCATCCACCATCCACCATCAACCATCAACCATCCACCATCCACCATCAACCATCAACCATCAACCATCAACCATTAACCATTAATAATTAACAGTTACCCTGTCACCACTTTGGTGTTCCCGCCACCGCGCAAGGAGATGTCTACAGGCGCATTGGTTTTCCACGAACCTCTGGTGAAATCAGGAACATCAATCGAATTGGATCGGTTGGCGACAGAGGCTTCACTGAGTGGCGATATCGCGCTCCACAAGGCACCGTCATAAACGTCATTGTCCAGTGGAAGGCCATTGCGCAAACAGTCGATGAGTCGCCAGTCCATGATGAAGTCCATGCCACCGTGACCACCGATTTTTTTTGCCATATCACCCACTTTTTCAACCAGTTCCGGGGTGTATTTTTCTTCAATCTCTTTGAATTCCTGCTCGTTTTTCCAATTGTGACCTTGGGCGATTCGCGCTGGTGAAGGCCACTTGCGCGCGATACCTTTGGTGCCGGAAAGTAAATGGATTCTGGAATAAGGGCGTGGCGATGTGACATCATGCTGTACCATGATGGTCCGACCTTTGTGTGTTTTTATGCAACTGGTATTGATGTTACCCCGGTATTTTTTACTCGCCCACATATTGAAGAATGGATCTTCTGCGGCTAGTTCCACCGCATGGTCATGCATCATAAAATCATCGCTCGACATGGAGTTCATGTATTCCATTTTGTCCCCGCGATTGATGTTCATCGCCCAACAAACCGGGCCCAGGCCATGGGTCGCGTATAGATCCCCGTCCCGTGTGGCGTTTTCTTCCAGTCGCCACATGTCCGAATATCCGGTTTTGCTGAAGTTGAGCCCCAGCAGATTGTGCAGGTAAGCCCCTTCTCCGTGAATGATCTCACCGAAATAACCCTGTCGAGCCATATTGAGTGTCAAAAGCTCGAAAAAGTCATAACAGCAATTTTCCATCATGACACAGTGTTTTTTTGTCCGTTCGGAAGTTTCTACCAATTGCCAGCATTCTTCCAAAGTGGTGGCAATAGGTACTTCACAAACAGCATGCTTATCGTGTTCCATCGCATAGACGCACATGGGAGTGTGCCAATCCCATGGTGTAACGATGTATACCAAGTCGATATCATCGCGTTCACAAACTTTCTTCCAGGCCATCGCTGATCCCGAATACAAATCCGGCGCGTGGTGAGTACCTTCGAGGATTTTCTTAGCTTTTTCTGTGCGTTCCGGCTGAATGTCACACAATGCTTTGATATCTACACCCTGGATTTTACTCAACCGATTCACGGCTCCGGGACCGCGTTGTCCCAGTCCGATGACAGCAACCCGCACGGTGTCTAAAGCGGGTGCTGCATAACCCGACATATTAAAATGCTGCTGGTTGTTTTTGGGTTTGAGTCCCTGGATCTGATTGGATTCTTTACCCTGGACGAATCCTGCTCCTGCCAAACCCAAACCTGCTAAACCGGTCTTCCGAATAAAATCTCTACGGTTGTTTTTCATGGTATATTATTTCTTATTACTGTTTGTATGATTATATGCGAGGCCAATATACAAATTTATATAAGAATTCTTTATGGTCCTTGTATTTCACCTCCGTGCAAATCATCAAAATTATCTAAGTATTCTGCCAGACGTAAAAATGGACGCGAAAACTTTGTTACTTTTGAATCATCTGTTCATGACAAAAATAAGCTCTGTATGAAACCCCATTTATTGATTGCTTCCTTATTTATTTCTTTTACTTCCGGACTTATGGGTCAATCCACAGAACGAACGATTTCTATTTCTGAAAAATACCTGAATTTGCCGGTGAATCAATCGGAAGCCCGGGAAGAGATGACCTTGACCTTTGAAGATGGTACCGTCCGCAAGTTTGTGATCCGACTTAGTGATGGATCGCCTGACTATTGGGTTTTTGTGGATCTGACTACCTTTCAAAATCAAGATCTTAAAATCAATTATCCTTCAAACCGGCAGGGCATAGCACAAATATATCAGTCTGCGGAGATCACCGGGGCAGACAGCCTGTATCAGGAAACGTACCGACCACGGTTTCATTTTTCGTCCAAACGAGGCTGGAACAATGATCCAAACGGCCTGGTCTATGCCAACGGGGTCTATCACCTGTTCTACCAGCATAATCCCTATGAGATTTTTTGGGAAAATATGCATTGGGGACATGCGACAAGTACTGATCTGATACACTGGGAAGAACAGGGAGACGTCCTGTATCCAGATTCACTGGGGACGATGTTTTCGGGCTCAGCCGTGGTGGATGAGAAAAATACTGCCGGGTTTCAGCAAGGTACAGAAGATGTGTTGGTTGCCATTTATACCGCACACAGGCCGGGTCATGAGGTGCAATGCCTGGCTTACAGTAATGATGAAGGAAAAACGTGGCGTAAGTACAAAAACAATCCGGTTCTCGATAGTAAGGAACGGTGGGAGTCTGGAAATACCCGGGACCCCAAAGTATTCTGGCATGAGGAGACTGACCGCTGGGTGATGGTTCTTTTTGAAAAAGATGGCCACTCGATTTATACTTCCACCGATCTGAAAGGATGGATCTATCAAAGTCATCAACCCGGATTCTGGGAATGTCCTGAACTGATTCAGATGCCGGTGGACGGAGATGAGAACCATATGAAATGGGTCATGTATGGAGCGTCCGGCACCTATTTTATCGGAGATTTCGACGGAGAACGGTTTGTGATTGAATCGGGGAAGCACAATTATTACTCGGGCCCGATGTATGCAGCACAGACATTCAGCAATAGTCCAGGGTATCCTTCTCCGGTGATCCAGATCGGTTGGGCGCAAATCTCGCATCCGGAAATGCCGTTTAATCAGATGATGGCTTTTCCCACGCAACTGAGTTTGAAGTCTACGCGAAATGGCATTCGGTTGTGTTCAAAACCAATTGATGGTATTGAAAAATTGTATGCGAGATCCTGGAAATGGACCGACCTGGATGTTTCTGGAGCGAACGAGGTGCTGCAAGAAACGGAAGGGGATTTGTTTCAGATCAAAATGAAGGTGGAGATGATCGAAGGGATTGCTTTTGATCTGCAACTGGATGGAAATTTGATCGCGTCTTACAGTTTTAATCACAATAAGCTCAATGGAGCATTCTATGCCGGAGATCAGATGGAAGACCGAATGATCGATCTGGAAATTTTAGTCGATAAGACCTCCATCGAAGTATTTGCAGACGATGGGCAGTTTACGGTTCTTTCACCGAGGCAAGAAGCTAAAAATAATGCTGGACTCCAATTTGCACCCAGAAAGGATCAGGTAAAGATCCATGCCCTGGAGGTCCACCGGCTTAAAACAGCGTGGTGAATAACAATACGATCGTCTTGGCTGGACGTCTTTACTATTTTGAAGTCTGTGTAGTATGCCATGAAACTATAACTACTAATGTGTATGTCAGACCTTCCGAAACTGGGGGAATGTCTTGAAATAGGAATTATTTTGATAATTAAAATCCTATATTTGCGGTAATTTTTTTGGAATATACTTCTCGAAGTAACAACAATGCTCATGGATTACTCAGCATGCATGCCGAGGTGGATGAAATCTGAAGTTTTATTTCAATACATGATGAAAATAAATTAGACAAGCCTTCGGGGAGCTAAGAATGGTGTGGAATTATAAGGATGGAAGAAAGGCGCCAAGTGTAAGAATTACTTCATTGTAAGGTATGAAAGCAATTTGCTAGTGGATCACCATTTCATAAACAGTCAGGTATTAGGTGCAGAGAATGAGACACACCCTTTAGAATCAAAGGGTGTTGCTTTGGTCTTTCCGCAAATGCTTCTTATTACCATTCTACTGCTTTTTTCAGTCCTTCATTTATCGATGTGGATCGTTGATTTATCTCTGGTTTATGTGCAGGTCGTGTTAGTACTGGGCCCCTTGTTAAGATTCTCTTATACGAACCACAGAAATGATGCCCCCGTCATCAAAGTGGTATGGTGGCAGGCGCTTCCTTACTTTATTCTGGCAGTTGTTTCATTTGTCGGTTGGCATTTAGATTTTTTTTATGATTTTGACCATTTTAGCCAAAGGTCATTGAGTATCAGTTGTTATGTGTTGACCTTTAGCTTGATTATGGCATACACTATTTGGGTCTTATTTCGGGCCCAATCAATTGATTTTTCATCCCGCTCTTCTGAAGTGAACGTTATTCTCATCGTGACCATGGTTTTTGTTGTGTTGACACCAATTGTTTTTCTAAAACTTAGTGAAGTCTTTTTTGTCGGTTTAAATGATTCTTATTCCATTGGTAACACCATATACATAGTCGTTATTCTTGTGGCGCTTAAGTTGGTTTGGGTTCTGTTTGATTTCCTCCGTGTTTCAGTTCCTCAAAATAAAGAGCAAACGATGCCGTACAGTCTTTCGGTTCATAAAACACCTGTGGATTTAACTATTTCAGCGCCGACGCCGGATAATGAAAACCCCCAATCTGAGACGGTTCAATTGGCTGCGGAAGTAGAAGCAGCTTTGATGAATTCTAATTGGATTGTGAATCCTACCATATCTTTGGATTCTATGGAGGCTAAAACGGGCATTGCAAAGTCACGGCTATCTCATTTGTTCAACACGTATTATAAGAAAGGATTTTATCAAATGATCGGAGAGTACAGGATTCGATACGCGATGACAATTTTGGATGAAAATAAAAACATCTCTTTTGAAGCATTGTCAGATATGTGTGGATTTAACTCTAAAACAACCTTTTATAAATACTTCAAAGCAGTCAATGAATGTACGCCCAATCAATATTTGCGATCACTGAATAAAGAAGAAAACAGCAGTGAAAATAATGTAAGGTAACCTTTTACTATGAATATACTTCAGATACTAGTAGCTGTTGATATTTTGGTGGTTTTGATGGTTTTGGCGTTTCATTTAAAAAAACCTCATCAATACCAACGTTCTTTTTATCAGGTACTCACTTCGTTTTTGGTTTTTTTATTATTTCATTTTGTCTATGTCTTTGTTAGTAAGATCTGGTTCCCTGAAGGTGGATGGGTGGAAAATTCTGCACCTTTTGGCTTGATGTATGGGCCTTTTTTGTATGTATTGCTGAAAACCAGATTGACAGATAGAATTGTTCCTCGGCAAGTTGTCATGCATGCATTGCCCTATCTTGTTTTTTTAGTATTGCAACTGACCTTTTTAATCATCCAGTTGGAATACCGGACACCGATTGCCAGGATTTACATGAAAATATTATATAGCTTGATTCCGGTATCATTCATTGGATATGGTCTGATATCATCCCGAATCATACATAAATCACAATACAGAATTAATCCTAGATTTTACATAGTGCTGATATGTAACATTCTGATGCTGTTTATATTGTCACTGTTTTTTATTAATATCATATTGAAGGATTCCATTTTTCTTCAGAAACCCGGGGTGGATGTAGGAGGCTTGATGATATATACTTTTTTCTTGTTGAGTTTGCTTTCAATTTTTCTTTTTATTTGTAATAGGAAACCAATCATAATTGGCAATTCAGTGGTAGAAGGTCAAAAGATTGATGTCACTCCATCCAATCCTTCGCAAGAATACCTGGAATCGGACTCCCAATATAAAAAATCAGGGCTCACAGAATCTGATTTGATGACCTATGAAAAAGATTTGGATAAACTTATGGAAAATGAGAAGCTGTGGCTGGATCCAGATTTGAATTTGGATTTTTTGGCTGATTGTTTAAAAGTGCCCAGCCATCACCTGACTCAAGTGTTGAGTGTGCGAAAAAACAAAAACTTTAATGAGTATATCAACACCATGCGAGTGGAACACGCTTGTCATCTAATCCATCATAAAGGGGACGAAATATCACTGACCGAAGTAGCGTACCAGAGCGGATTCAATTCCAGGTCGACCTTCTATCGATGGTTTAAAAAGCTACTTAAAAAGACCCCCGCAAACTACCAGGCCGAGCAGCGTTGACCTTCTCTTCTCTTACGTCGTTTAATTGCGACAAGCAACTTTAGACCCTTTCGAACATGAAACCGGTATTTGTCTTTGCAATACAGGCATATACGGGTGTGACAATGAACTGTGTCAATTCTGTGGCGTGTCGTACTTCCCATAGAAATGGACGATGAATACTGATTTATGAAATTACTTTCGCATCCAAATAGTAAACTAAAATATGGTCCGGAAGAAAGCTGGGTGTTAAATAAAGAATGGTACGATAATATTAATAGTTCAATAAATAGACCGCTGGTTGTGGCTGAACTTTTTATTTTTATATTAATGAATTTTCGCTTATAAAAGTTGATTATTGTCAACAATAAACATGTCTTCGTAAGTTGTAATATGACTTTGGCTGTTGATGCAACGGCTCTGGTAATACCTAGTAACCCCTTAAATCTAACATGTAAAACACGCCGACTATGAATTCAAAATTTACCCTTTTAAGTGTATTCTTTTTGATTTTTGTAACAGCCCTCAGCGGGCAGGAAATAACTTTGAATTTCCCAGAGCGACCCCAGACGGTGAATGTTTGTGGCGCGGATAGTTTGAGTTTTTTCAGGATTGAGATCCAGGATTCGACTGATCTGGAGACGGTCAAAATACGACTTCCAGATGGATTGGAATATGTTCCCGGTTCTCTTTCTATGATAGCCAACGCTGGGTTTGCACTGGCGGAGTTCGATGTCAGCGATTTAAATAACCCGGTTTTTGCACCGGATGTTAATGAAGTGGGTAGCGGCAACTTTGTGGAGTTTACCATAGCCAAGAGCGCAGGTTGTGACGCCATCGCTTTTGTGGATGCCGGCAATCTGGCTCAGGACACCATTAGTGTGCTCCGGGATCTGACCATGGGTGATACTGCGATCACGAGTAGTTATGATATTAATTATGGATCCATATCCACCTCCTATGCGTCTTCCACTGCACGGGATACCACCGTGAATGATCTTCCTTCCAAAGTTTGTCGGGAAATTCAGATCGTGAATGGTGGAACCGGATATCTGACCAGTCTTCAGCATCGGGCCACTCCGGGAAGTGATCTTCAGGATTATGTTTTAGTATTCCAGGGTGACACTCTGATTCCTCAATCCACTGTCGGAGGTACTTTAATATATGAGTTTGATTTGAGTGCTCCTCCATTTGCCAATAATTTTGGTAATGGAGACACCCTATTTGAAAATGGGGAAACACTTGTGTTTGAAGAGTGTTTTACCGTGAATTCCTGTAACTTTTCAGAAGGGACGGTCCAACATCAGAGTTCCTGGGGATGTGGGGGAAGCATATGTCAGGAGGGTAATGTCATCAATGGGAATGTAGATCTTCTGTTTTCACAGCCCGAGTTAAATTCAATGATCGATTTCCGGGACAACATTCTTTGCATGGATGGTGTAGACCAGGGTGTCATCCGCATGAAAGTTTGGAATGACGGACAAGGACCCGCCGTGCTCAATCGGATTTCAGCGCGCGCAAATGGTGCGAACACCGCCATTGATGCAGCAAATATTACCATTACCCATGATGGGGTGGATATCAAAAGTTATTTTCCGGAGGCCAATCCAACCACTAATCCCGGCCTTGCCTGCGGATCGAATGTGACGCGAATGGATCTGGAAAGCAGTGATTTTCTAAGCTCTTTCCAGTTGTTGCCCGGGGATACCGTATATGTAGAACTGCGATACGTGTTGTGTTGTCCGACGACGTGCGGCGATTACAGCCGCTCCAATCCATCCATTGCATTGCGGGGGAGTGATCTTTGTGGTGCTAACAATCAAAGCGCTTCTGAAACCTCAGGAACAGGTGGATCAGCAACGGTAGCAGACCCGATTGTCAGTGGTAATTCAATAATAAACAATGGTGACGTCGAGACATTGTGTGTGGAATATCCGAATTACGAATTTTTGGATGTGACTCCCACAGATAGCAGTTATGTGAGTTTTGTGATCGGGTTACCCGATGGTCTGGTGTTTGATGCCCCGAGTACGACCACTGTTATGATTGGTTTGAGTACCGTCGTTCCAATCCAATCTGCTATGCCGACGACAAATGGAGATTCTTTGATCGTCCATATGTTGTTATCAGATGTTCCTCCTTCCAATGCATCGCTTCAGATTTGTTTTGATGTGCGGGCAGTATGTGTAGAAGGTGTCGGTGGAATGGCTTCATTGACCCTTGGTCAATCAACTAGTATACAATGTGATCCATTGTGCATGATTGAGTTGAATTGCAGCAGCCATGATGTGCTGTTGTTCAATTGTGGGGAAGGAGAATGTGACGAAGGTGGTGGTAATATTTACGATTATGAAGTCCAGCGGATTTCTTTTGGTTATGAAGATCCCGAAGACGACCGAGACTGGACTTCTTTTACAAAAGCTGACTCTGCCGATGTCAATGTGAATCGAGCCATGGTGGGAGATACCATCCGTCATCGTTCAAAGCTGGGTTTCGCAGCTGGGACATACAGCTCATGGGATGAGGGTACTTATAAAGAAACCTATACCCAAAACTGGGATGGACTACTTTGTGCAGACACGGCTTGGATTGTTATTCGCAATGGCGGCACGACGTATACGGCTGGTGGACTTGCACCGGTTCCGATCCAAAACGGATTTGAATATGATTTATCTGTGAGCAACCTATCTACGCTGGGTGATTTGCCTTCCAATTATACATTTTCGGATGCGGATACCTTATATCTGAATACGCAGTATGCATTCTGTAAAGAAAAAGCCCAGGACTGGTACAGCATCGTCCCCGGTGTTTATCAGCCTTCAAACACACGGCAAAACGTGATATTCAGTGGTAGTTTTGAAGCTACTCCTGTTGGTCAGAGTACAGCTTATGGCTGTAGTGAACGGTTTGATGAAATGCTTTTCCTGGGAGCTGCCTTATCTGTCGATATCAGACCGGGCGGATTTTCGGGCAGCGGATGTGACCGTAATTTCCGGTATCTTTTTGAAATCCGACAAAATATTGGCGGGGTACTTAGTGGTTATTCGGGAACTTACGACTTTTTCCCCAATGAATTCAGACCATTATATATACCGGATAGCATTGTAATTGCGAAGCAGCCGGACATTTTTTATGATACGGCCCGATTGGTCACCCAACAAGTCAATAATGAAACTCAGGAGCAGCTTGAAAAATACATCCCATTAACCTATCAAACCAATGGGAGCCTGGTGTTTAAAGTGCGTGATGTTCATGATGCCTTTGGCGGGACCTTGTTCCCTTATGAAGAAGAAAATGCGGACCTCCGGTATTATGTGGAGTTCCGGCGATCGTGTGCTTCGCCCCTGGCGATGCGGACGGATCTGGAGATTGCCTATACCTCGCCGTTGTGTCCGGGCGATGAATTTCAAACCGCGAAAACAAATCTTTCAACGGGCAATAATTCAAACCTGAATAACATCGACTTTGTACGAACACCTCGATCTCAACCGGCGAACAATACTTCAACCTGTTATGAACTGCAGGTTCGACCCAGAGGTGGTCAGCTAGCGTATACCTGGTTGGAATTCCCGGCTAATGCAAACGTGACCATTCTATCTGTAAGTGAGAATGGAATGAATATTACCCCGGATGCAGAAGGACGTTATCTCCTTGGAGCACATGCAGGTACGACCACAAAAACGTTCACCATATGTGCACGTCTGGATGGATGTAACCAAGCAAACTTCGACGTCCAGTTTGGCTGGGATTGCAATGGATACCCCGGAGATGTAACCTATGAAGGTACTTGTTCCTACAATGTCCGGACATTCACGATGGAGACTGTTCCTTCGCGATTGCAATTAAATCTGATCACACAACCAGGTCGGGATATGATGGGGAATTATCCGGAACTATGTGACGATTTACTGTATGAATTAACGGTTAATTCCGCGAATGCAGGGTCAGTAGTCGAACCGAGCATGGATATTACACTTCCGGACGGATTTGTAGTGAATATGATCGAAGGGGAATACCCCAATAACAGCGGTAACCTGGAATCACTTCCTTTTACTACGAACGGAAATGTTCTCTCGGTTAACTTGTATGATCATTCCCAATTGGTTAATGACAGTCTGCCTGGAACAGCAACAGATATTACGCCCAATAATCGTCAGGTTTTTATTAGGATCCACGGTCGGACAGATTGTGATTACCGATCAGGTTCCCGGCTTTTCTTTACTTTGTTTGGAAACCGACCCTGCGGAGGCCCGGTGAGTGGAAATGGAACGATAATCGGTACAGATCGATTATTTATTGAAGGATTGAAACCCTATGAAGTCAATCCCGATTTCACCGTAGATGCGTCCGAGGGAATTACCTGTGCATTTAATACCCCGGTGGATGTTTCTTTTCAGGTGGAAGGTGGTGATTTTGTAGGTGCTGACTCCGGAGTGATCATACTTTCTCCGGGTGCTGATTTTGTGACCGGCAGTTTGGTGTGCAATGGTGATCCGACAAAATGTCCGCAAATTGATCGCATCGAAGCAGATCCCAATAATCCTGGTGGAACGCTGGTATATATATCTTACCCGTCGACTATTACGGAGGGTGATCTGGTTAATTATTCTTTTGAAGTAACCGCACAGGAAAATAGTACTTGCGGCCAAGAGATAAGTATCGAACTTGAAAATTATATTACTGTTTCCGGTTTGGAATGTGGAGGAACACCTTGTCCCAATGACCTTGTTGGAATTACAGGCTCTGGATCTATTGATCTGGAAGTTATTCATCCTGAATTAACTTTTAATGGGTTGACAGTCAACACTATTAATGGTACGCCGTATGTAGAATATAGTGGTTCATTGATTTTGTCGGAGCGTGATCTGTCAGCAGAAGATTCATTGTATATTATCGCATACTGTGCAGATGCTATGGGCGTGTCGACTGGCATGGCTGTTGATTCAGTACTGATCACCGGACCCGCTGCTATTGGGTCCATGGTGTCATTCACCGGATCATTCCTGCAAAGCTTATGTAATCTCGATAATGGTTTGGTTGTAACTGCAGAACCCATCAATGGTTGTCTGTGTACTGATCCTGTGTTGTCACAACCGAATGTGGGGAGTGAACAGCGTACCTTCGACCTGGCTTTGGCAAAAACCTTCACGGAGCCTGTGGGTATGAAATATGGCGATACCTTGATCTTTGATATTCAGGTGTTTAATCAGGGTGATGTGCCTGCTGATTCCTTTGAAATTACAGACTATATCCCCTCAGGATTGAGTTATGTGGCAGATAATGATGCAGACGGCTGGAATTATGATGGAACAGGCAAAGCAAAACGCTGGGTCACTGGTCCATTAGTCGGAGGTGCTGATACGACGATTTCGATTTCCCTCAAATTAGAATATACTTTTGAAGTTGGCGCTTACATTAACGTTGCAGAAATTAGTCAGGACGCCAATCCTTTTGACTTAGATGATATAGACTCTACACCGGACGATGATCCGGACAATGATGCCGGCGGAAAGCCCGACAGCCCGGCCGATGATTATGTGGATGGTGACGGTACGGGTACACCAGGTGATGGGGTCGCGGAGACCGATGAGGATGATCACGATCCGGCACGGGTTACGATTGCGGATCTGGCATTGCGTAAAGTGATGAGTGATGATACACCGGGACCATATCGATATGGTGACACACTTCGTATGAACATCGAGTTGTACAACCAGGGCAACGTGCCTACGAACTACATTGAGGTGACGGATTATTTGCCGGCTGGTTTCACATATATCAATGATGCAACGTTAAACGCAGGATGGGATGGAACCGATCCATCGAACCCTGTATACACGTGGACGAACGATACCTTGTTCCAGACGGAAAGCGATACGATCAGTATTTATGTCGTATTAGATATGGTGGACATGCCGGATTCCTCCTCGTGGACGAACTTCAGTGAGATCAGTGTGTCGCGCGATACGCTGGGTATGGATCTGGATGATATTGACAGCCAGGAGGACAATGATCCGACCAATGATGCAGGTGGTCAGCCGGAGAGTCCGGCCGATGACCACATCGATGGCGATGGTAAAGGTACGCCGGGTGATGGCGTCGCGGAGACCGATGAAGACGATCATGATCCTCTCCATGTAGATGTATTTGATCTGGCTTTGGCGAAGACCTTTGATCAGCCGATAGATATGGTATATGGTGATACTTTGGTGTTTGATATACAAGTATTCAACCAAGGGAATGTGGTGGCTGATCGATTTGAGATCACGGATTACATACCTTCCGGATTGATCTATGTGACAGAAAATGATGCGGACGGCTGGGTGTATGATGGAAGCAGTAAAGCAAAACGCTGGGTGGAAGGACCCCTGGAGTCTGGTGCGGATACGACAATATCTATCTCATTGATATTGGAGTATGCCTATGAGGTGGGTGCGTATATCAATATCTCAGAAATCAGCCAACACGATAACCCTAAAGATTTAGATGATATAGACTCTACACCGGATGATGATCCGGACAACGATGCCGGCGGTCAGCCGGACAGCCCGGTTGATGATTATGTGGATGGTGACGGTACCGGTACCCCGGGTGATGGGGTCGCAGAGACCGATGAGGATGACCATGATCCGGCCCGGGTGAGGATTGCGGATCTGGCATTGCGCAAGGTGATGAGTGATGATACACCGGGACCATATCGATATGGTGATACCCTTCGTATGAACATCGAGTTGTACAATCAGGGAAATGTCCCCACGAACTACATCGAGGTGACGGATTATTTGCCTGCTGGTTTCACCTACATCGATGATGCGACGCTGAATGCGGGATGGGATGGAAGTGATCCATCGAATCCGGTATTTACCTGGACGAACGATACGTTATACCAGGCAGAAAGCGATACGATCAGTATCTATGTGGTGCTGAATATGGTGGACATGCCGGATTCGTCTTCGTGGACGAACTTCAGTGAGATCAGTGTGTCGCGTGATACACTGGGCATGGATCTGAATGATATTGACAGCCAGGCGGACAATGATCCGACCAATGATGCGGGTGGTCAGCCGGAGAGTCCGGCCGATGACCATATTGAGGGCGATGGAACAGGTACCCCGGGTGATGGCGTCGCTGAGACCGATGAAGACGACCATGATCCACTTCGTGTAGCTGTATATGACTTAGCGTTGACAAAAATGATCAATCCGTCCAATCCGGGACCATACCGCTATGGTGATACCATCATACTTGATATTACGGTGTACAATCAGGGCAATGAGCCGAGTAATTCAATTGAGATTACAGATTACATGCCGGATGGAATGACCTATGTGCCTGGAGTGGTCTCTGGGTGGAATGATACCGATCCTGAGAATCCCGTATACGTGATCAACGATACATTGTATGCCGGTTTGGATACGACCATTCAGATGCCTGTACGATTAATACAGGGAAGTACTGCAACGAGCTGGGACAACTATGCGGAGATCAGTGCTGCCAGCAACAAGGACGGTGATCCGTTGGATGATATTGACAGTGATGCCGACAATGATCCGGACAATGATTATGGAGCGGTTCCGGATGGTAATACCGATGACGAAACCGGAGGGGATGCAAAACAAGATGGCACCCCGGATGGCGATGATGATCCTTCATTTGATGAAGATGATCATGACGTAGCCCGCGTCCGCATAGTTGATTTTGCCTTAATCAAGCAAATCGATAGTTTGAATAGTGAGTATCCGCTGCAATTCGGTAGCTTAATCAAATTTGACATCATCGTCCAGAATCAGGGCAATGTGGTCAGTGACAGCATTCGGGTAGTAGATTATGTGCCGGCCGGATTTGGTTTTGATCCCAATCTTTCAGAAAACATAGCGGAAGGCTGGCAAGCTGATGGTACTGCGATGATAGAAAGTCGATTAGACTTCGGTGAATTCGATACGATTAGTATATATAAAACCTTGCAACCGGTTTCGGATCCCATGATGGACAGTTGGACAAACTATGCAGAGATTCTCGAAGCATATGACACGATGGGCATGGAGATCGCCGGAGAAGACTTTGATAGTGAACCGGGTAGTGATAGTCCGGAAGAACGAGACGTGAGACCAGGTGACCCTGGAGATGATGACTTTGACAGCACCGGCCGAGATGACGAAGGCAGCGAAGATGATCACGATCCGGCTGGGGTGATGTTCCTGGATTTGGCCCTTTACAAAACGGTAGACAGCACGGAGACGAACTTCCCTGTACGGTATGGGGACTTGATTAAATTTGATATTCATGTCATAAACCAGGAAGGGGTTATGGTCGATAGTGTGCGTGTGGGAGATTATATCCCGGAAGGCTATGCGTTTGATCATTCGATTCCTGAAAATCAGGCGTTTGGATGGAGGTCAGATGCTACTACGGTAATTGAAGGGCCGGTCAACGTGGGAGACACGGTGACTACATCTATTTATCTGGAGCTTAATCAGATTAGTGTGCCCACAGATCGAAGCTGGGTGAACTATGCTGAAATTCTGGAAGCGTGGAACAATGGAATGGAGATAGCCGGTATGGATATTGACAGTGAACCGGGCAGTGATAGTCCGGAAGAACGGGAGGTATATCCAGGTCAGCCCGGTGATGATGATGTGGAGAGTATATCCCGCGATAGTCTGGGAAGTGAGGATGATCACGATCCGGCTTTTGTCGAAGTATTTGATCTGGCACTGCGTAAAACAACCGAAGAAGAAGTTGGTTATCCGGGACTGGAAGCGCAATTTGACATTACGATATTTAACCAGGGTGGAATTCCGGCCACTAATATTGAAGTGACGGACTATGTTCCGATTGGATACGATTTTGATGCCAACCTCAATCCTGATTGGGTGGGAGCGGCTCCTTTGGTGACCTATTTGATTACAGATACGCTTTATCCAGGAGAGAATACGACCATTTCGATTATTTTGACGGTTAATGCAAATCTTGATCCAGACAACCTAATCAATGTATCAGAAATCAGTGCCGCACAGGATACGTCTGGAATGGATCGGGAAGATATTGATGGTGTATTTGATCAGAATCCTGATAACGATGCCGGTGGTGAACCCGATAGTCCGGCCGATGACTATGTAGATGGAGACGGTGCTGGTAATATTGGAGATGGAGTGGCTGAGACGGATGAAGATAATTCGGATCCGGCTAAGATCATACCTTGTCTGGCGGTCAATTGTCACGCTTATATCAATCTTGGATTTGGTGAGGATTGCGAGATATTGGTGACGCCGGATATGTTATTGGTAGATAACCGTTTGGCTGTCGTTCGACCTGATTTTTATAAGGTAGAATTATTTTATGGACCGGATATATTGATAGCAGATAATATATTACGTCCGGAACATGTGGGTAAAGAGATCACAGCCCGGATCACGTTCTTAATTGATGAGTGTGGAAACGGGACGTGTGAGGCGACGATAGTATTGGACAAGCCGAATGCGTGTCTGATAAAGAATACTTTGGACACCACGGTGTATTGCATCGATCCGTTCCTGGCACTGGATCCTTTGGATCCGGCATATCCCAAACCGGAGTTGGTTAATGTTTGCAATAGTGCAGAATTGAAATTGGAGTTGAGTCCGGATTGGATCATGCCTGTATCGTGCGATGAGGCGAATGATACGGCTGAAGTGATTTTCCGGGAGTGGACGGCGACTACAAAAGATGGCGAACGTTGTGTTGGCGTAGATACGATTGTGGTGATGCGGTTGCCCAAATTGACCCCGGAGGCGTTTATAGGAACGGCTGAAGATACGGTATACTGTGAGCTGGAGCCTGTGCGGAATGATGGGGGACTGTTGAAGCGCTATGCATCGTGGAAGCAGCCGGTGGGACTACACGATTATGAGTTGCCGTATGCTAAGCTGCGCGGGGTGACCTATGAATTGCCATTGACAGTAGTGGAAGCGGGGCTGGATCATGCTTCGGGTGAAGGACTGCTTGACGTATACCTGAATTGTGTTATTCTGCGTCAGTCAGATGGCAGTGAAGTAACGATCGGCGATTTGGTGACGGGAAGTTATATGGATAATTTGCTAGCGGGAATGAGTTCTGCACAGCGGGGTTATGGATTCCTTCAGGCTATTCTAGATGGGAATGAGACGCCGGAGACGGTCAGTACAGGAATGGGAAGCTTTACGTTTTATCCCTACTTGCTGTTGCAGTCGGGAGATCAGGTGCTGAGTGAAGACGGTGGGTTTGAGCAGGTGGATGCAGAGTGGTTCTACAGCGGCCATGGCAATAGTCCGTACTGGTTCTCGGGCGGCTGGCCATCGATCTATGGCAATGGAGATTGTGTATCGTACTGTGATACAGGATCGGAGGCCCCGGGTGACCTTCGGGGTGGATGCATATTGATCCAGGTACCGTCGCTATCGTCAGAAGGCTTTAGTACCTCCGAATGTGATACAATCTGTCTGACAGCAGGTGGTATTCATTGTGGGATCACGATCGAACGCGATGTGACAGCAGCGTGGCAGGGAGAATGTCCCCAGACGTGCGGGGTGAATACGAAGATCACACAGACATGCTGGGCGGAGACTCCGAACTATTGTGCTATTGAAGGACCAGCAACTGATAACGAACTGGTGAGCTCGTACGACAGCACAGCGAAACGTGTAGAGATAGCACTTAGCCAATGGCAGACCTTAATAGATACGGTGGGTCCGATCTTTGAGTTCTGTTATCCGGAAGGCTGGGATCAGTCGGAGGTACAGACATCGATACGTAATGGTGCCCAGTATAGCGAGGCACTGACCTGGGAGCGTTCGAACCCGACGAGATACCGTGTGGGTGAATCGATTTGTGAAGCGGAAGTATATGTTCCTGCTGTCGAATTGATAGACAATTGCAGCGGTATTCATTCCGTCAAAGCGATGATGGATGTACGAGGTGGTACCCGTGCTGTAGAGCTGGAACTCACGTCGACCCGAATGAAGGTGTTAGCGAACGGCGATACCTGCACGATATACACGTATTCTCATACGCAGGATCCGATCCGTATCCCCTTCACGGAATGTGAAGGAGCGTTGAACGAGGTTCGGTATGAGGCTGCGGATAATTGCTGGAATCAGAGTCGCTGGACGAAGTTTATCGAGATAACGGATGATGTACCACCGACGGTGGTTGTGAATCGCAACTTGAATGTGACGTTGACGAACAAGATCGCATGGGCCCGGGCGACGTCGTTTGATGAAGGCAGCTGGGACAATTGTGCGATCGGTCTTCGATTGGGTCGACGAACGGATTGGTTGTCGGAGTCCGGGATGGTAGACCTGTGTGATGGCAATCGCCCCCATGCACCGTACGACAACTGGGTAGACCTGTTGGATGATTTGGGTGTGGACCGGACTCAAGCCACTACGGCGGTGACCGGCGGCGAGGTGAGTATGGCTGCATTCAATGCAAAATACAATGTCAACGATCTGTCGTCAATATTGAATGACGGGGAGGTTGAGCGATATTATTATAAACAAATCGAATGGCTGTGGGAAGATGAGGAGGCCTGCGGAGAGAAAGTAGTTCACGGGTGGTTGTACTCGATGGCAGCGCACATAGCCGAACACTGTTCATCGGAAGATGAGCATGGAAACGCCCTTCGGGTGAGCGATCTGGAAGCGATCTTTGATCGTCTGACAGGCACGCCGGGGTATGGTCAGGAGATGGCCTACCTGGGTGGTGGCTGGACGAAGGAAGTGCCGTTCAAGTGCGGTGATGCGTGCGAGGAAGTACCGGTGGAATTGTTGGTGATGGATCATTGCTGCAATTTTGGAATCGGAAGGACCGGGGTACAGGTTGATGATGAGAGTGCTGCGAAGCTGGTGAAGCGCTTGCCTGATCTGACGGTGACGTGTGAAGCATACCATGGTTTTTACAAAGACATTGTAGCGGAAGCGGCTGCACTGGGAGAGCAGGGTAGTGCGGTGGATGAAAATGATGTATTCGCAGCTTTGGACAGCGTGTTTGGCCGGTACATACCGACGTGGGTGGATGGACAAAATCGTCCGACGGATATAGACGGAAACTTGCTTCCGAATAGTGCGCTTTACTTTGACTACCACAGCATCAGCTGTGGAGAGAAATCGGAGACGGAGAAGGTAGCGGTTGAAGGCCACGACGGTCGGATCGACTGGGTGAACCAGGTCACGCAAACGACCTATCTGGATACGACGGACCACACGGGATCGAATGGTGTGATACAGATTAACTGTGCTGCGGAATTGGTTCAGGATGTGTGGATTGATCTGGATGAATGTGGTCAGGGGACGCTTACGCGGCGGTTCTTTATCACGAGCGGATGTGGCGCCGGCAGACCGGAACTGGTATTGGAGCAGGTGATACGAATCGAATCGGCGTGCGGACTCAGAGCGAGTATGTTTGATTTACCAGCGAATGTAGGAAGTCATGATGATCCGATCTGTCTGCCGGAGTCCCTGACGAAAGAATACGTGCCGGATACGATCGGAGCAGCTAAGGTGAAGTCCCATTTAGATGATGCGCTGTGTGCATCCATAGCCATCGGTAAGACGGTTAAGGAGCTCAATGTACTGAACAGTGACATGAAGAAGTATGAGATCACGTGGTCGATGGTCGACTGGTGTGCGGATCATACTTCCAGTACACGGACGCTGACTCATGTTCAGACGGTGATCGCGACGATCGATCCGTCGTGTGCTATCGATGGTGGAACCGGGTCCGGCGATGTCAGCTTGATCACGGGTCAGATCCGGACGGAGCTGAACAGTCCGGTGAAAGGGATTGATGTGAAAGCGGTACTGGGATCGGGCAGTCCACTGGAGGTGTCGACCTCGGAAGATGGCAGCTTTAGCATGACGGTTGATCAGGGCAGCACGGTCAGTATTGTTCCGTATAAGAACAGCGACTTTGCAGCGGGTGTAAGTACCGCGGACCTGATCGATATGCAACGACATATCTTGCAGAAGAAGCGTCTGGACAGCAAGTACCAGCGTATCGCAGCGGATGTGAACGGAAATGGATTGATTGACGGGCTGGATGTACTGGAGCTGCGCAAAGTGGTTCTGAATCCGAGCGGGGTGTTTGCGAACAATACGAGGTGGCGGTTCTATGATACAGCGACGGGTCAGGAAGTGTTTGATCTGGAGGATGTATCGGAAGACCATCATGTGGAGTTCACGGGCGTGAAGATCGGTGATGTGAATTTGAGCTTGTCCCGACAGAATGTTGGGAGCGATCCGCCGAGCCCCAATAGTTATCGGGGTCGAAGCACGAAGGGTCAATTGCATCTGAATATGGCGGACAAAGTGCTGAAAGGCGGTGAAGTGTACCGCATTGAAGTTCGATCGGATAACTTTGAGAATATTCGAGGCTTGCAATACACGCTGGACTATGCGGATGCGTATGTATCGGTGGAATCGATGGAGCCGGGTGTGCTGAATATCACGGGGGACAACTACCTGAAGTATGCACCGGGCGTGGTCACCGCCAGCTGGAATGATGCAGAAGGTGTGAGTGCTGCGGCCGATGAAGTGTTGTTTACGATTGTGGTCAAAGCGAAGAGTGCTGCTCATTTGCGGAATGTATTGAGTATAAATAATAGGATTATTAAATCTGAAGCATATATCGAAGGTGATACAGAGTCCGTCCCCCGAAGCTATACCCCTGAAAGGAAAGATGTGGCTCTGTACTTCGATAACTCAGATAGCGGCTTTGCGTTGTACCAGAATACACCGAATCCATTTACCGGAGAGACGGTGATCGGATTTAAGTTGCCCGAGGCCACATCGGCTGTTATGACGATCTATGATGTGAATGGTCGTTTGATTAAGCGCATCCAGGGCGATTATAAGGCCGGGTACCATGAAGTACGCGTGACGTCCATGGAACTGGGTGTAACGGGTGTGTTGTACTATCAGTTGGATACGGATAAATATACCGCGACGAAGAAGATGATAGTGGTGGAGTGATTTTGAATTTTAAATGTTTAATTGTGAATTGAACATTTATAAAATAAGGAAATACAGCCTCTGGAGTTAAAAGCTTCAGGGGCTTTTTTTATTTGAAGTGTAAAAATAGGAAAAGAGGTAAATTGGATATAAGGTCACATGGGATATACTTTTAAGTATGGGGAAGGCAGCGATATAAATAGCCGTTATAATTCATGTTTTGGGTGATATAATTTTTCATTGTTGGAAAAGATGTTATAAATAATGTGTTAAAATGCGGAATGTGTTTTATATTCGAATCTTTATTTCGATGGTTCTAACAATATGGTCTCCTATGAAACTAGCCTTACCCTCCCAATACACCTATAAAGATTGTGTGGCAGTACTACTTATGGTGTTTTTACTACCCAATGTGAGCTTTTCACAATCATTTCCCTTTGAGCTTCCGGAATTGCCGGCCGGCAAGAAAATCACAATCTATTACAATGTGGTAGTCAATGATCCACTGGATCCCCGTACCACTTCGGTCATCGGAGAGCACGATACGGTATTTTATGCGCCGGGCCGTTTTTTACTGAGTGACGATCCGGATACAGGGGCAGAATTGGATATCACTCTGACACCGGCCGCACAATTTGCCTGTAATTCATATAGTGGTATCGTTTATGTCGATTCATCGGCGACTAGTGGGAATAATGACGGAACATCATGGACAGATGCATTTACTGATTTGCAAGATGCACTCCTGGCGCGGGTGATTTGTCCAGGTGATGTAGATAGTATATTTGTCGCGGAAGGGACCTATTATCCAACTCCGGACCC
Organism: Membranihabitans marinus; assembly: GCF_019802045.1. Taxonomy (GTDB): domain Bacteria; phylum Bacteroidota; class Bacteroidia; order Chitinophagales; family Saprospiraceae; genus Membranihabitans; species Membranihabitans marinus_A. The sequence goes on from NZ_JAHVHU010000002.1 coordinate 326,058, forward strand.
CATGAACCAGGATTCATCATTTAATATTCCAGATGGTGTGGTAGTATTAGGCGGTTTTCCGTCCGGCGGTGGAATCATAGATGAACGGAACTGGGACTGTAATGCAACCATACTTAGTGGAGATATAGATAAAGATAATGAGCTGACAGGCAATAGTCTTCATGTGGTTCAGACAGAAAATGTAAGTTCTGCCACCGTAGTTGATGGGTTTGTTATCACAGGTGGGAATGCTACCGGCGGATCATTGCCGGATCAGGCCGGTGGTGGCTGGTACAATGATGGATCCGGATCCGGCAATATTTCCAATCCAACGATAATAAATTGTGCTTTTATTGAGAATTCGACGTCTGATTTTGGTGGAGCAATGTTCAATAACGGACTTTCCGGAGAGAGTTCCCCAATCTTAATCAACTGTGTGTTTTCAGGTAATACCTCATTAGTGAGTGGGGGGGCTATTTTCAATCAAAGCGTGTTTGGTGTTAGTTCACCGGAGTTTACTAATTGCGTTTTTTCAGGAAATACAGCGGTAAATGGCGGAGCATTGTTCAATAACGGAGCCGCAGGTGTTAGTTCACCGGAGTTTACTAATTGTGTTTTTTCAGGAAATACGGCGGATGATGGTGAGGCGATCTACAATCTGGGATCTGGTGGTACGAGCGCGCCAAGCATAGTAAATAGTATATTTAATAGTAATTCAGCTTCTAACGACCCTGTTTTCTATAATGAGGATGCTTCACCTTCCATTCAGTATTCTTTATTTGACGTAGATTTCATCACGGTGAATCATAATAACAGTGTCATGGACAATGGAAATAATAAATTTTCCATGGATCCACTCTTTATGCATGCCCCCCCGGCATCAGCAGCACCTACCACGGCGGGAAACTTTCGTTTAATGTCAGGTTCTCCTGCCATTGATATGGGAGACAGTGGGGCGAATTCTCAATCCGAAGATCTGGATGGCATGTCCCGGGTGTATAGCGGTATCATTGATATGGGTGCCTATGAATGGCGGGAATATTGCAGGCAGGATACAGTATATTTAGATGAAAACGGCGAAGGGCTCATAACCCTGATGAACCTCGATCTGGTAGGTGAATTACCGGAACCCACGGGCTGCGAGCTGGATACCATCATCGATGCACCAGCTATGGTCGGGTGTGGAGATACAGCGGTGCTTTATACCCTGTATCTGATTCGAAATAGCAGTTCTTCCACACCGGATACCCTCATCCAATGCACCGATACCATTTGGGTTCGCGATACGTTGGCACCGGTTTTTGATATGATCAATATGGATCTGACAGTCAACGAAGATTGTATGGCTGTGATGCCCGATCTGAGCCCGTACGTCAGCGACAATTGTGCTTTGGATACGGTGATTCAAAGTCCGGAAGTCGGAGAACCGCTTGGGGTTCCGGGTTCTATGGTTATGGTGACGTTGTATGCCCGTGATTCCAGCGGCAATGAAGACAGCATTATGTTTGATTTTGAAGTAATCGAAGTGGCTCCTACCGTCACCTTGAACTGTAGAGGGATTATTTCCCCGGCTATCCATTCGGATGGGACAATTAGTGTATTGGTCGTTGAGATAGCTCCTAACGCTACGTGTCTGGATGTTCATGATGTTCAGGTATTGAATGAATGGAATAATGTAATATGGAGTGCGGAGAATTTAAGAAATAATGACTTTATTTTAGACGGGTTTAATCTGTGTTCTTACCTGGGTAAAACCCTGGATGTGGTGATCACCAATGGGTTGGGAACCTGTACGACCGTTCTCGACTTAAATAAAAACGGAAATTTGGTTATGACTTCGGCTTTGCAACCGGGGATTGATCCCGCCATAGCAGAAGGTAAGATCAATGTATACTGCGGGAAAGTGCCCGATCCTTCTAAATATCAACCTACCGCCATTAACCCTTGTACTGGCCAATCCTTTAAACCGCAAGTACAGCCGGACTGGGTGATGATCGAACCCTATACCTGCGATACCGAAAGCGATACGGCGGAAGTCATTTTTCGGACCTGGGAGGTTTTTGACAAAGATGGTAATTTAGCTACCCTGACGGACACCATTGTCGTATTCCGTTTGCCCAAATTGACTCCCGATGCTTTTATAGGAACTGCCGAAGATTCATTTTACTGCGAGCTGGTGGCTGTACCCAATGATGGCGGAGTGTTGAAGCGCTATGCGTCGTGGAAGCAGCCTGTGGGCTTACATGACTATGAGTTGCCTTACGCGAAGCTGCGTGGAGTGACGTATGAGTTGCCATTGACGGTGATCACTGCGGAGCTGGAGCATGCTTCGGATGAAGGATTACTAGATGAGTACCTGGGTTGTGTTATTTTGCGTCAATCAGATGGTAGCGAAGTAACAATCGGAGATCTGGTGAAGGGATTATATATGGATAATTTGCTAGCTGGAATGAGTCCTGCACAGCGGGGTTATGGATTCCTTCAGTCTATCATAGATGGGAATGAGACGCCGGAGACGGTGAGTACAGGAATGGGAAGCTTTACGTTTTATCCCTACTTGCTGTTGCAGTCGGGAGATCAGGTGCTGAGTGAAGACGGCGGGTTTGAGCAGGTGGATGCAGACTGGTTCTACAGCGGCCATGGGAACAGTCCGTACTGGTTCTCGGGCGGCTGGCCATCGATCTATGGCAATGGAGATTGTGTATCGTACTGTGATGTGGGAGTTGGTCCCCAAGATGCTTGGGGAGGATGTATATTGATCCAGGTACCGTCGCTATCATCAGAAGGCTTTAGTACCTCTGAATGTGATACAATCTGCCTCCCTTCCGCTGGTCATGAGGTAAATCTGACAGCAGGTGGTATTCATTGTGGGATCGCCATCGAACGCGATGTGACAGCAGGGTGGCAGGGAGATTGTCCCCAGACACGTGGTGTGGATACGAAGATCACGCAGACGTGTTGGGCGGAGACTCCGAACTTCTGCGCGGGAGACGGGACGGCGGATGAGTTGGATCTGGTGGCTTCGTACGACAGCACTTCGAAACGTATAGAGATAGCACTCAGCCAATGGCAGACCCTGATCGATACGCTGGGTCCGATCTTTGAGTTCTGTTATCCGGAAGGATGGGATCAGACGGGGGTACAGGCCTCGATCCGTAATGGAGAACAGTATGGCGAGGCCCTGTCGTGGGAGCGTTCGAACCCGACGAGATACCGTGTGGGTGAGTCTAATTGTGAAGCGGAAGTCTATGTTCCTGCTGTCGAATTGATAGACAATTGCAGCGGTATTCATTCCGTCAAAGCAATGATGGATGTACGAGGTGGTACCCGTGCTGTAGAGCTGGAACTCACGTCGACGCGGACGAAGGTGTTAGCGAACGGTGATACCTGCACGATCTATACGTATTCGCATGCGACGGATCCGATTCGTATTCCATTCACGGAATGTGAAGGGGTCTTGAACGAGGTTCGATACGAAGCGGCAGATAATTGCTGGAATCAGAGTCGATGGACGAAGTTTATCGAGATAACGGATGATGTACCACCGACGGTGGTTGTAAATCGCAATCTGAATGTGACGTTGACGAACAAGATTGCGTGGGCTCGTGCGACATCCTTTGATGAAGGCAGCTGGGACAATTGTGCGATCGGACTTCGATTGGGCCGACGAACGGATTGGAGTTCGGATGCGGCGATGGTGAATTTGTGTGATGGCAATCGCCCCCATGCACCTTACGACAACTGGATTGACCTGTTGGATGATCTGGGCGTGGACCGGACTCAAGCCACTACGGCGGTGACCGGCGGTCAGGTGAGTATGGCTGCATTCAATGCAAAATACAATGTCAACGATCTGTCGACGATATTGAATGACGGAGCGGTTGAGCGTTATTACTATAAACAAATCGAATGGCTGTGGGAAGATGAGGAGTTCTGCGGAGAGAAAGTAGTTCACGGGTGGTTGTACTCGATCGCAGCATACATAGCAGAAAACTGTTCTGCAGAAGATGAGCACGGCAACGCCCTTCGGGTGAGCGATCTGGAAGCGATCTTTGATCGTCTGACAGGCACACCGGGTTATGGTCAGGAAATGGTCTACCTGGGAGGAGGCTGGACGAAAGAAGTTCCATTCAAGTGTGGTGATGCGTGCGAGGAAGTACCTGTGGAATTACTGGTAATGGATCAATGCTGCAACTTTGGAATCGGAAGGACGGGCGTGCAGGTGGATGATGAGAGCGCAGTGAAGCTGGTGAAGCGATTGCCTGATCTGACGGTGTCGTGTGAAGCGTACAATGGTTTTTACAAAGACATTGTAGCGCAAGCGGCTGCACTGGGAGAGCAGGGTAGTTCGGTAGATGAGGGTGGTGCATTCGCCGCATTGGACAGTGTGTTTGGCCGTTATATACCGACGTGGGTAGACGATCAGAATCGCCCGACGGATATAGACGGAAACTTGTTACCGAATAGTGCGCTTTACTTTGACTATCACAGCATCAGTTGTGGAGAGAAATCGGAGACGGAGAAGGTCGCTGTCGAAGGTCACGACGGTCAGATCGACTGGGTGAACCAGGTGACGCAGACGACGTATCTGGATACGACAGACCTGACGGGAATGAATGGTGTGGTGCAGATTAACTGTGCTGCGGACTTGATCCAGGATGTGTGGGTTGATCTGGACGAATGTGGTCAGGGGACGCTCACGCGTCGGTTCTTTATCACAGGCGGATGTGGAACCGGGACTCCGGAATTGGTGTTGGAGCAGGTGATTCGAATCGAATCGGCGTGCGGACTCAGAGCGAGTATGTTTGACCTGCCAGAAGATATGGGTACGAAGGATGATCCGATCTGTCTGCCGGAGTCTCTGACGAAAGAATACCTACCGGATACGATCGGAGCAGCAGCCGTTAAATCGCATTTAGATGATGCGTTGTGTGCCTCGATTGCAATTGGTAAGACAGTTAAGGCCTACGATGTAGAGACAAGCCATGGCTTGTCTCTACAAAAATACCTGATCACCTGGTCGATGGTCGACTGGTGTGCGGATCATACCTCCAGCACCCGTGAGCTGACCCATGTTCAGACGGTGATTGCGACGATTGATCCATCGTGTGAAGTAGATGGTGGATCGGGTTCTGGCGATGTTAGTTTGATAACGGGTCACATTATGACGGAGCTGAACAGTCCGGTGAAAGGGATTGATGTGAAAGCGGTATTGGGCTCAGGAAGTCCATTGGAAGTATCGACCTCAGAAGATGGCAGCTTTAGCCTAACGGTTGATCAGGGATCTTCCGTGAGTATTGTCCCGTATAAGAACACGGACTTTTCTGCAGGAGTTAGTACCGCGGACTTGATAGATATGCAACGTCATATCTTGCAGAAGAAGCGTCTGGATAGTAAATACCAGCGTATTGCAGCGGACGTGAACGGGAATGGATTGATCGACGGGTTGGATTTACTGGAGCTGCGCAAAGTGGTTCTGAATCCGAGCCGGGTGTTTGCGAACAATACGAGCTGGCGGTTCTATGATACGGCGACGGGTCAGGAAGTGTTTGATCTGGAGGATGTATCGGAAGACCATCATGTGGAGTTCACGGGCGTGAAGATCGGTGATGTGAATCTGAGCTTGTCCCGACAGAATGTTGGGAGCGATCCGGCGAGCCCCGATAGTTATCGGGGTCGAAGCAAGAAGGGTCAATTGCATCTGAATGTGGCGGACAAAGTGTTGAAAGGCGGTGAAGTGTACCGGATTGAAGTTCGATCGGATAACTTTGAAGCGATCCGGGGCATGCAGTACACGCTGGACTATGCGGATGCGTATGTGTCGGTGGAATCGATGGAGTCGGGTGTGCTGAATATCACGGGGGACAACTACCTGAAGTATGCGCCGGGCGTGGTCACCGCCAGCTGGAATGCTGCAGAAGGTGTGAGTGCTGCGGCCGATGAAGTGTTGTTCACAATTGTGGTTAAAGCGAAGAGTGCTGCTCATTTGCGAGATGTATTGAGTGTATCGAACCGGGTGACGGCTACAGAGGCCTATACCAGTGCTGGTGAATACAAGGATATAGGACTCCACTTCAATGGAACAGACGCAGGGTTTGCGTTGTACCAGAATACACCGAATCCATACACCGGGGAGACGGTGATTGGATTTAAGTTGCCCGAGGCCACATCGGCTGTCATGACGATCTATGATGTGAATGGTCGTTTGATTAAGCGCATGGCGGGCGATTATGAGGCCGGTTACCATGAAGTCCGGGTGACGTCCATGGAGCTGGGTGTAACGGGAGTGTTGTACTATCAGTTGGATACGGATAAATATACCGCGACGAAGAAGATGGTCTTAATCAAGTGATCGTTGACGATGGACTATTGAAAATGAAATGGCTTGTAGGGATGCGATGGAGTTTGAAACTTGCTCCGGCAGGATCCCTCCGGGAGTGGTAAGGCTTGTATACAGGCCTTGTATCTTGTATCTTGTACCTTGAAAGAGGTAGGGTGCATTAAAAAGGGGTGTCAGACAATGAAGACTGACCTAAAGAAAAAGAATATAAAGATAGATATAATAAAAAATATGAAGAAACAGATTACATATATTCAGACTGTGGCATTACGAAGTATGTTATTATTTTACTTCTTGATGCTTTCAGTGGTTGCTGTTCGATCTCAAAATGTGATTTTTACCAAGGAATTTCTTGGATCGGGCGTAGTCGGAGGTACGGTTGAATTGAAATTTACCATCACAAACAATGAGTCTAGCCCCATCACCGGACTCACATTTACAGATGATCTTAATGCGGTACTAACCGGCTTAGAAACTAGTGGGTTACCTTTGGGAAATATATGTAGATCTGGTTCAAATATATCAGGAACATCTTTTTTAACATTTACGGGTGGGGGTGTACCTGGAGGAAGCAGTTGTGATTTTACGATTACCTTACAGATTCCCTCTGGCGCAGTGCCGGGAACCTATACGAATACGACCAGTCAGCTTACAGGAAGCTTAGGTGGAAATCCATTTTCCATAAACGGGGCATCGGGGGATCTCGTTATTGAAGGGGGCCCCACTTTTACCAAAAGCTTTTCACCTTCTTCTATACCGTTAGGAGGCTCAAGTACACTTCATTTTATGATTGATAATTCCGCAAATACGTCAGCGGCGACTGGTCTGGATTTTACTGATAATTTGCCAGCCGGTATCATGATTTCAAATCCTGCTCTTGCTTCAACAACCTGCACGGGTGGAGTTCTGACTGCGCTGGCAGGCACTGGAAATATTTCGTATACTGGAGGCACTGTTGCAGCGGGTGCTACTTGTGTCGTTTCGGTTGGGATTACTAGCACAGCGTATGGGACACATCAGAACACCACCGGGAATTTAACAAGCAGCTTGGGAAGCAGTGGGACAGCAACCCATACGATAACCGTTGCTCCTTCTCAGCCTGAATTTGACATGGAGTTTGTTCCTGGTCAAATAAAGAAAGACAGTATTAGCACTCTAACCTATACGATTAGCAATCCGAATGGAACGATTGACTTTAATTCCTTGGGATTTGTCGATGATCTGCCTGCAGGATTGAGGATAGCTGCTGTTCCTAATGTCATTACATCATGTGCTGGAGCCATGGTGACAGCCCCAGCGGGTGGAACTTCAATTGTATTTTCCAACGGTGCTTTAAATGCTATGGACATATGCACGGTTCAAGTTGATGTTACTAGTAGAGTTTCAGGATTTTTTCAGAATGAGGCAGAATTAAATGCCGGGAGAGATCCAATTCGAACGGTGGCCGGTTTGGGGGTAGATCCTGAACTAGACATTACCCTCTCAGATTCCATTAGTTACGATCCCAGTATGGATCAGGTCGCGAATCCAAACGACTCAATCCGATATACATTGAAAATTAAAAACATTGGAGACACCAGTGTATATAATCTGAGCATTGGTCGGGGATCGGATCCTAATATTACTTTAGATCCGTCGACTATCCAGGCGACGCCGGTGGCGATTAACGATACGTTTGAGTTGATGGGGGCTCCCATGACTGTGCCGGCGGGGAATGGTTTGTTAGCCAATGATTTCGATATCAATGATCCCTTACCAAGTCCGCCGTTTAATACTAACCTGTTGGTTCTATCTGTAGAGGGTGGGGCACCAGGCAGTCCACAGGTCACGGCAAGTGGGGGTGCAGTTACTGTGAACACAGATGGTTCGTTTACCTACGATTCTACGGGTGTCGCTACAGCTATTGCAGATTCATTTTTTTATAAAATAATAGATTCGGAAGGATTTCAAGACAGTGCCCGGGTGCTTATTTCCTGGACCAGACCACCTGCAGCACAGAATGATGACCTCGCTTCCCAGATCAACTTAGTTCATAATTTCGGACCCGGAGCATTGTATTATGATAATGGGTATGGAACTGATGACCTGGGAATACCCGAAGGTGAGATTATTAGTTTTGGAGGCGGCGATGCCGGAGGAACAGTGACCATGAATGCAGCGGGCAACACGATCACTTTTGCGGGCGGAATGCTTACAGTTGAGGCCGACGGGAATTTGATATTGACCAATGCCACTGTGCCCGGTGTGTTTACCTTTATGTACCGGATTCAAAACTCACTCGGGTTTTCGGATGCCACGGTAACATTGACTATCCATGAACCACCTTCGGCACAACCCGATTCATATACCTTTCTATATTCATCGGATCAAAATATAAACACGGGTTCAGGCCTATTTGTTGACAACGGTTCCGGAGCGGACGATTTGGGGTTCCAGGCCGCCACATTGACCACTTTTGGTGGTGGAATTTTAGGCGGAACTTCTTACGATCATCCGGCCGGAACATCCGTAGCATTGGCGGGCGGAACCCTGACGGTCAACGTCGATGGAAGCTGGTCTTTGACCGGGCAACCGTTTACCCCGGGCACTTATACCTTTGACTATCGGATCGAAAACGCAGTCGGTGCTTCCAATGCTACGGTAACCTTCATCATTCAGGATCCTCCCATGGCTCAGGATGATGATTTGATGGCCCTTGTGAATACCGTGAATAATTATCCCGCTGATACGCTTTATATGGATAATGGGTTCGGAGTAGATCATTTGGGTTCACCGGCAGCCTCAATAGTACGATTTGGAGGCGGTAGTCTGGGTGGTTCTGTGACTGACAATGTCGCCGGAAGTGCTGTAGCTTTTGCGGGCGGTATGCTTACGGTTAATGCCGATGGTAGTTTGAGCGTTAGTAACCCTTCCATGCACGGTATATTTACTTTTGAGTACCGGATTCAAAATTCATCCGGGTTTTCGGATGCTACCGTGACGGTCACCATCAATGAACCACCGGTAGCTCAGCGTGATACCTATGAATTCCTATTTGATGTGGACCAAAATGAAATTACCGGTACAGGATTGTTTGTAGATCATGGTTCCGGAGCAGATAATTTAGGATATCCGACAGCCACTTTGACCACTTTTGGTGGCGGAAGTCTTGGCGGAGCAGTTACTGATCATGCTGCCGGTGTATCCGTAGCCTTAGCGGACGGAACACTGACAGTCCATGCGGACGGCGGTTGGTCTTTGACCGGCCAACCTTTTACAAAGGACACTTTTTCTTTTGATTATCGCTTAGAAAGTAGCTCAGGTGCTTCGGATGCCACTGTTATCCTGATCATAAAAGATGATCCGCCTGTGGCTCAGCCGGACACCTATACTGCAACTGGAAATATTTCCATTAACACGACCACAATGGCTGGTCAGAGTGTATTAGTGAATGATGCTGGAAATGGATTATTCGTCTCAGCGGTCCAGGGAGCTATGGCGAATGTGAACATTGCTACAGCGACCACCCAGGGAGGTTCCGTAGTGGTTCAGGTCAATGGCGAGTTTAGTTATACCCCACCAACGGGGTTTACCGGATCCGATACATTTACATACACGGCAGGCAACAGTTCTGGTCAATCTTCTCCAGTATTGGTAACCATCACAGTTTCGGATTTGATTTACTTCATGGATGATGCTGCCTCACCAGGTGGGGACGGGTCCTTGACCAAACCTTATAAGACGATAGCGGAATATAATGGAGCACCACCTCCACCCAATTCCCATTTATTTATTGCAGACAATGGCAATTCATATTCTGGAGATCTAACATTGGTTGCGGGACAGACCGTCATCGGGGAAGGAAGTATGGGTGCTTTGTTTGGAGTGGGATCCCTGACCGGAATCACATTGGCAGCACTTAGTAATTCGGTGCCATACAGCACCACAGGGAACGTTAGTGACTGGGCTCAATTCGTTAATCCTTCGGGCAATGCGGTCACCTTAAATTCCGACAATAGAATAACGGGCTTATCAATAGGAAATCGAACAATCTATGCCTTTACCGACAACGGAGCATCGGTGGGAACGCTCTTTCTCAAAGAAACCGAAATTACTGGCACGGGTGGTGGCTTAAAGATAGAAAACGGTGGTACACTGGATGTTGATCTGACTGATCTGACGACGTCCGGTGGAGCCTACGGCCTGTGGCTGAAAAGCACCTCTGGAACTGTGGCGGTGTCGGGAGGTATGATAACCAACCCCACTACTTCAGCCATCACCATAGACGGTGGAAGCGTGAATACCACCTTTACCCTAAGCAGTATTTCCCAGTCGTCTAATACGAATACCGTATCCGTGTTGGGTGGTCATACCGGGATCTTGACTTATTCCGGGACTGTAAATGCCACAAATGGAAATGGTCTCCAATTTGATAATGCAGATGGACAGTACAATTTCAATAACACGGTCATACTCAATGGCGGGGATGCCGGTATCGATATTGTCAACGACTCAGGTGGTTCGTTTACCTTTTCCAATACCACCATCACCAATCCGACCGGTACAGCCTTTAATGTGAATGGCAGTAGTGCAAATGTCTCCTATCTGGGTGGAGCGATGACTCAGAATTCTACCGCTTCAGGGGTAGTGATCAATACAAATACTTCAATAGTCCGAATTGGTGCACAACTGGATCTAAATACAGCTACTAATCCGGCCATTAGGTCCTCTGGAGGAGGGGCCGTAGAGATCACGAATGCCAACAACACCATATCCACGACCACAGTTGCGGCCGTGACCATTGACGGCACCACAATTGCAGCATCCGGAGTTACGCTTAAAAGTGTATCATCCGATGGAGCCCCAAGAGCCATCTATCTCAACAATGCCGGGCCTGCTTCCGGTGGATTCTTTACCGTGACAGGCACCGGATCCACGGACGGTAGCGGTGGAACCATACAAAATATCACGAATCGAGGTGTAGAGATCGTCAATACGAATCAGGTGACGTTGAAAAATATGGATTTCAGCAATGTAGGAACGATAAATGGAGCTGGTCCTTGCCATAGTCTGGACAATGTCGGTTGCCATGCCGGCATCTATGGCTCTCAGTCGAACGATATTGTGCTGGACAACTTGTCCCTCAACGGTGGCGCTCAGATCGGGATCAATGGAAAGAATATCAATAATTTTACACTAACCAATAGCGTGGTACAGGGATTTGGTGATCAAGTCAATGAACACGGGGTCTATATGCGGGAACTGACCGGGAATGCTACGATCAACAATAGTACCATCAAAGCCTCATCTGAGCGGAATGTACTGATCGAAACGTCCAGCGGTTCGCTGAATTTTGTGAGTAATGGTGCTACTTACTCAGAATCCAGTCTGACTTTGGGTGCGGACGGTCTGGAATTTGGTCTCAAGGGTACAACAACAGCCACCATAGATATTGACAATTGCAACTTCCTGAAAAACCGGACCAATGGTCTTCAGGTTCAGGCGGAAGGCAGTGCTAATGTCACACAGTGTGATGTTACAAACAGTACCTTCGATCCCATGGGTGGCCCTGGTATCGGTGTAAATCTCGCTTCAGCAAACAACGGGCAAATTCGATTTAATGTGATCGGCAATCCTAAAATATATGGCAATAAAAATTCGGCTGTCAATATTACTTCGTTTGACAATGGACAGTTGGAAGGACGCGTTAAGGACAATCCAGATATACAGGTTGGTGGAGCAGGAACATCGGGCCATGGAATCGGAATCACTATAAACGACCAGTCCCGGGGTATCATTGAGATTGAAAATAATACCATAGGTGGTATCGGAAATGATATTGGAATAAATGCAGTAGCCCGCTCGCGAGCTACCGGGATGGGAGCCTGTGGATTGGCTTGCACAGACGGTAGATTGGAGGCGACGATTACCAACAATGTGGTGTCAGTTGCAGATCCGGTCTTAAGTCTTGGTATTCGTACGCAAGCCCAGGAAGAGAATACGGTTTGTGCCGATGTGAAAAATAACCTTGTGAATTCCACAGGCACGGCTTTTAGAACACGAACCAACGACGCCAATGCTACCTTGCTACTTGAGGGGTTCAATACCAGTCCTACTGTGACGTGGGTTGCAAATGGTAATAATAGTGTCGGAACAGTTAGTGAGAGCCACATTGTGGGGACAGTGACTGGAGCCAGCTGTATTTTACCTTCTAATCCCATGCCGTAACTAAATTTTGGCATGGGGAATGATTGATAATATCAATTTTAAAATATTTCGCATTGATTCTATGTACAGATAGATAATTATTTTTACATTTAATAAAGTAGTAATTGCTCTTTTAAACTATAAAGTATGGCCGAACCTTTTCTTGCTGAAATCAGAATAGTTGGATTTAATTTTCCACCTCGAGGATGGGCCTTTTGTGATGGTCAAATCCTGCCGATTAATCAAAATCAATCTCTTTACTCCCTTTTAGGAGCTAATTATGGAGGTGATGGCCGGACCAGTTTTGCCCTGCCGGATCTAAGGGGTAGGGTCCCTATTCACACAGGAAGGAGCAATGGAGGAGGTGATCGCCAGTTGGGGCAAAAATCCGGTGAAGAAACACATACCTTAACCGAGAATGAAATGCCTCAGCATACCCATCAATTGCGAGCTGTGAATGCAGAAAATAATACACCCCTGCCCAATGGCGATCATTTGTCTCAATCCACCCCCGCGGAATTTTATAATGCTCCTGCGAATCTGGTCAATCTGGCCTCCAATACGGTAACTTTCGCAGGAGGGGGACAGGCACATGAAAATATGCAACCCTATTTGGTCGTCAACTTTTGCATAGCACTGCAAGGCTTGTTCCCATCACGAAATTGAAAAATTACATTACTTAGATAAAAACGAAACTATGGCAGAACCATATGTAGGAGAGATCCGGATGTTTGCAGGGAATTTTGCACCTCGTGGCTGGGCATTTTGTGATGGTCAACTCTTGGCTGTATCCCAAAATGATGCTTTATTTTCCTTGCTGGGGACCATTTATGGTGGCGATGGCAGAACCACGTTTGGTCTGCCCGATTTGCGGGGCCGGTTGCCTATTCATGCAGGAACAGGACCAGGATTATCCCCCAGAAGACTGGGAGCTAAAGGGGGCGCTGAGAAGGTCACGCTTACGGTAAATCAACTGCCTTCGCACAACCATGAATTCAAAGGGACTAACGATCTGTCTTCTTCCCCCAATCCGGAGGCACATGTTGTTTCCCGATCGACGGATGTAGATGCCTACATCAAGAATGAAGCTGTCGATCAAAATCTAAATTCGGATACTTTAACGAAAATTGGAGCAAGCCAGTCACATACGAATCTGATGCCGTATCTGTGTGTTCATTTTATTATTGCTTTGTTCGGCATATATCCTTCCCGGCATTAATGTTGGCGGGTATGCAATTTATTATTAAAAATTGAATTTATAATGGCAGAACCATTTACAGCTGAAATCCGGATATTTGCCGGAAATTTTGCCCCCAGAGGCTGGGCCTTTTGCAACGGGCAATTGCTTCCGATAGCCCAGAACACAGCCTTGTTTTCATTAATTGGCACCACTTATGGTGGGGATGGTCGTTCGACGACAGCACTACCCAATCTTCAGGGACGAGCTCCTATGCATCCGGGCAGAGGTCCTGGATTGACGAGCCGTAGATTGGGTCAAAATGGAGGGGTTGAATTGGTCACTTTAACGGAAGCGCAAATGCCAAATCACAACCACAATGTCATGACTTCTTCTACCCGGGCTGAAAATCCTTCGCCTGTAGATTCAAATTTGGCGCGATCTGAAAAAGGGCAGATCTATAACAATGCTTCTTCCAATTTGGTCAATATGGCTGAGCAGTCTATTTCATCGAAGGGTGGAGCACAGGCACATAATAATATGCAACCCTATTTGACGCTGAATTACATCATCGCTTTGGTCGGGCTGTATCCATCAAGAGGTTAAATTGAAATCGTCTTAACGTGAAGGCGTCTAAAATATTAATTTATTTCTTTAAATCACATGTCATATGTTGCAGGGGAATCAACACAAATTATGGATCATCAACGTTCAAAATCAGGTATGTTATATCGATGATGAGCAGCAAGTGAATGCTGTATCTGAAGAAGGATTCGCCTCCGATATCGCTATTTCTGAAGGTGGAGTGATCTGGGCTTTATCTTCCACACCGGATCCGGACGGAGGCGGAGCAGAAATTGCTTGGTTGGATCGGCATCAAACGTGGCATACTATATCCCATGGTTCCGGTGCTTTTGAGATTACAGGAGGTCGGAAAGATCAATGTGTATATAGGACGTCATCTGGGGCACTCCATACCATAGATACCCAAGGCATGGGTGGAAATATTTGTGATACCTATTCTGTACGGTCGATGGATTGCGGTGGGGGCATGGTCTGGGCATTGTTATCTGATCGGACCGGTGGAATTCCCCAATTGCATTACGCCGAATTTTCGGAATCACTCCAGTGGAATAAGTTTGCAGGAATACAAAATCCCACATCGATCTCCGTAAATGATCGGGGAGAATGCATGGGGATTCAAGGATATATGCCATTCGAGTACCAGCTACCTGGTGGTGTTCAAAGACTGGATGCCAGAATCTGCCCCCCCGCATTGCAAGTTTCTTTTAAAAGTAATCTATATCTCCTAAGTGCTCATCCAACCAGACATGGAAATGCCATATATGAATGGAACGAATCCGGGGATGGATTTTGGATGGATACCGGATTGAAGGGGAAACGGATCTTAAGTACCTATTATTCAAATACTTCAGCAAGCTTGACGTAGTCTGAACTATTCATCACCACGTAGAGTATATGACATTTCGAAATGATACTCACATTCAAAAACAAAACATTTCCAGTATGCAATTGGACATTAAAGGGGTTTCATTCCGTGCGTTTCAGGATGCCGATTTGACATTTCTCCAAAGTGTCTACAGGAGTTCCCGAGAACATGAACTCAGCCTGGTACCATGGACCGAACAGGAGAAGACTCGGTTTATAGAACAGCAATTCGGAGCTCAGCATGCCTATTATCAGGAACATTTTAAAGATGCCTCCTTTGACCTGGTAATTATTCATGGAAAAAAGGCCGGAAGGCTATACTTGGATGAACGCAACGATGAATTTCGCATTCTCGATATCGCTTTACTACCCGGGTTCAGAGGTCAGGGTTGGGGCTCTAAAATCCTCGCCGAGATCCAACGCCTCGCAAAAATCAAAGGTAAAAGGGTGGGAATTCACGTCGAGAAAAACAATCCGGCCATGACTTTGTATCTACGGATGGGATTTGAAAACCGGGAAGATAAAGGGGTTTACCAATTTATGGTTTGGGAACCTGTCACGATAAAAGAAAGCAAAAAACGATGAGTGATTTACCACAAATATTAACCAAAGATATTTTTCAGAAATGGTTATCGAAAGAGGTCAATATTCATTTTACCCCAGATGACATACGTACCGCACAAATAGTGGAAGTCAAAGCACTCACTGAGAATAAAGACAGCCCTCGAATTCCTTTTTCCTTGACCCTTCTTTCTTCCATGACCGAGGCCTATTATCAGCAGGGAACCTTCAAGGTCGTTCTTCCGGGGGAGGAGGAACTCTTTCTTTTTATGGTGCCCATCGGCGTCGATTCAGAGACCGGTGGAATGCGGTATGAGGTGATTTTTAATTAGCCCGGTTACATACCGGCATTCTTTTTTATACTCTGTCTGTGCCCAAACTACTCAGTTGGTACATCTCCTTTGAGCTTTCAGCTTGTGACTTTTAGCTGCCTTGCTTTCCCTTTCAACTTTCCGCTTTGAGCTTTCAGCTTGTTTGCTTCTTTGCTTTCACCTTTTGACCTCGCCTACTCCGGTTCAAACCCAAGCAGTACCTGGAATTTTCCAAACTCGGTCAACTTCGCTCCCTGCGCTTGCAAGGCGGGTTTATCCCAACCAATTCCATAATCAAATCCGATCAATCCAAACATAGGCAGGAATACCCGAAGCCCGAGCCCGGCCGATCGTTTGATATTAAACGGGTTGTATTCATCGAAACTATTAAACGCATTACCCCCATCGAGGAAGCTCAGCACATAAATGGTAGAGCTTGGATTGAGTGAGAATGGATAACGGAGTTCCAATGAGAACTTATTGTAAATGCTGGATCCACCGGTTCCCACCGCCGGGAAGTTTTGTTCTTCATACCCCCGCATGTTGATCTGTTCTTGTCCGGTGATCTGAAACTGATTGGACAGCGGCTCGGCTCCGAAAATGAATCGTTCAAACGGAGAGTCTCCGACGGCTTCGTTGTAGTAACCCAGGAACCCAAACTTGGCGCTGGCTTTAACCACGAATTTGCCAAATACCTGTTTGTACCATTCGGCTTTGACTTTCCACTTGTGGTATTCGACCCATTTATATTTATCCTGGATAGATATTCCATCATATGACTTGTTATTGATCAAGCTATATGGCGGCGTCAATTGAAGCGAAAGACTGAATGAAGATCCTTCGGTCGGGAAGATCGGCTCATAGATGGTGCTTCGCGCAAAGGTGGATTCTAAATATATATTATTGAAAAGACCATCAGTAACAGTTTGTCCATTAGGCAACTGAAATATATTTCTTCGATAATTATTAATATCAATACGTTGGTAATTAATCGTATTGTTGATTACGAAGTTGTTATCCGGCCATTTCAGTGGTGATCCCAATCCCAGAGTTAGCTGGCTCATTCTTACAAAATTCGAAATGTTTTGAATATCTGTAAACTTATTCGTGTAGGCAGCGAGGGTAAAAGCATTGGGCTTTTTACCCCCCATCCACGGTTCCGTAAACGAAAAGTTGAAGGACTGATAAAAATTACCATTGGACTGTGCTCGTACGCTCAGTTTCTGGCCGTCTCCGGTGGGAAGAGGGTGCCAGGCTTCGCGATTGAATATATTTCGAATGGAGAAGTTATTGAAAGTCAGGCCCAGGGTACCGATCAATCCACCACTGCTGTAAAAGCTTTCAGGTTGGTATCCCGCTGACAGTTCCAGTTGATCCGAGGATTGTTCCTCGACTTCGTATTCGATATCCACGGTACCACGTTGTTCGTTCACCGGGGTGTTGATGTTAAATTTTTCCTGATTGAAATAGCCCAAGGCCAGGACTTTTCGCTGGGAGCGGATGATGTCGGACCGGCTAAATTTTTGTCCCGGTTTGGTGGTCAGTTCCCGACGAATCACATTTTCGTGCGTCCGGTCGTTTCCGGCAATACTAACCCGGTCAATCGTTGCTTGTGGTCCTTCATAGATCCGGATTTCGATGTCTACCGAATCTTGTACGACGGCCACTTCAATCGGCTGCGCACTAAAAAACAGGTATCCATCATCCATATAAAGCGCTGATACGTCGTTTCCGTCCAGGGAGAAACTCAATCTCTTTTCGAGTTCATCCAGATTGTACACATCGCCTTTTTTCATTCCCAGGACCCGTTTTAATTGGTCGTTCGAATACAGGGTGTTCCCTTTCCAGGCGATGTCACGAATATAGTATTGATCCCCTTCCTCCAGGTTTATTTTGATCATTAGTCGATCATCCTCATTTCGCCATATGCTATCACTAGTGATTCGCGCATCCCGAAAACCCAGGGTCTGGTAAAACGCAATGATCTTTTCTTTGTCTTCTTCGTATTTATCTTCAATAAATTTGGATGAAGAGAAGAGTTTGCGTTTCCGTTTGGTCTCTTCCATCTGTTTCCGCAATTTACGGTCTTTGACCTGGGTATTGCCCTCAAAGATGATATCGTGAATTTTTACTTTGCTTTTCCGATCGATCTTTATTTTGATCTGAATTCCGTTTTGGAGCTTTTCTTCCGGAACCTCTTCTATGGTGACTTCGGCATCGAGAAATCCTTTTTCTCTGTAGTATTTTTTGATGGCTGATTCTGCTTTGCTCAGATCACTTTCGGTAACAATTGATCCTTTGACAAGGTAGGGTTCCACAGCTTCTTTTAGGTCGGTCTCGCGGGAATTTTTATTGCCTTCAAAGTAGAACCGGGTTAGCCGTGGACGCTCTTCAATATAGATATCGATAAAAACGATGTTATCGATCCGTTTTCGTTCTACGATTTTGATGTCTGAAAAAAGATTGAGGTCCCATAGGTTGTTAAATGCTTCCTGGACATCATCCGGTAGGGCAAGTTTGCCGCCGGTTTTTAGACCGGACACCACCTTTAATGCATTGGGGTCGGTGTGGGTCGCTCCGATAATGTTTACGTCGCCGACTTCTAAAATCTCCTGAGCCTCACCGATTTGTGAAAATGCATTGGACTGCCCCATAAAAAATATCAGCGATAGTAAAATATAGCGCAGGAAAGGTGTTATTCTCATTATGATCATAAACTATTGGATCTTTTCATTTGGAAAAACGTACCGTAATCACTCCTTTCCCTCGGGAGTATCGACATTAACATTTTATTAAAGTATTTGATCACTTGTTTTTCCAAATCTTCGTTCTCTGTTTTGGTATTCTTTAATGGCCAGATTGAAATCTTCTTTCTTAAACTCGGGCCACATCTTGTCTGAAAAGTAAAATTCTGTATACGCACACTGCCACAGTAAAAAATTGCTCAAACGTTTTTCGCCACTGGTCCGTATCAATAATTCTGGATCTGGCATAAAATGGGTCGCAAGGTAATCAGAAATCGTTGATTCGGAGATATCTTCGGGTTTTATTTTAAGTTGCTGTACTTCTCGGGCAATGGCGCGCGTACATTCCGTGAGCTCCCAACGGCTGCTGTAATTCAATGCAAGCGTCAGATCCATCCGGTTATTGTCTCTGGTCTTTTCTATTCCTTCGAGCAATGCTTTGTGAGTCCGGGGCGGAAGTTGGTCGAGTTCGCCGATGGCCCGCAATCGGATGTTGTTTTTGTTGAGCGTATTCATTTCGCGATGGATGGTCTCGACCAAGAGTCCCATCAGTGCAGAGACTTCCCGGGGTGGTCGTGACCAGTTCTCTGTGGAAAATGCATACAATGTCAAAAATTCAATCCCTGCCTGGGCTGCGGCTTCGGACACTTCCCGAACAGACTGGACCCCATTTTTATGGCCGAATATTCGGGGTTTACCGTGCTTACGAGCCCATCGTCCGTTTCCATCCATGATGATTCCAACATGGCGGGGCAATTTTCCCTGGTTCAATTCATTGATATTAGATGTTTCTTCCATGATATGGTTTTGAAGTCATTGGGTGTCAAAGTTAGAACAACCAAAATTGGGCGACCTCTTTGCGCACAAAATTAACAAAGAAATTTACAACCATATTTTACTGAAGGACTTATATTTGGAAAAACTTAGATTTGGGTGAGAAAAAAAAGCTTGATATTAGTTGGTGCGATGGTGGGCTGGTTAGTTTCGAGCACTGCGCGGAAATTTTTGAAGGTGTCGTGCCTAACCGAATTACAGGTAGTGTGCGAATGGTAGGGAGATGCCAAGAGCTCAAATGGCAGGCGTTTACAGCAAATATTAGTATGGTAAATAAAATATTGGTCTTATGAAAAGTGAAAAAATGTATCCATTTCGACCGGTATTACTATTTCCTGTAGTTTTGGTCTTGTTTATGCTGTGTCTCCAGAGTTGTGAGATTGATCCGTGTGGCAGTGCACCTGCTGATCTGGTAGAGAATCTGGAAGATCTGGTCAAAGAAGTCAAAAAGGTAGATTATAAGCCGAAAGATCACCGGTGGGAACCGTATGATGACCGGTTCAATACTTTCTTTGACGTCTGCTACGATCAATGGCGTGAAGAAATGACTTTTGATCAGAAAAGACAGTTTACCGGCCTGGTGACACGTTATATGGCCCATCGTTTTGGTCGATCGTTTTTTGGGTCAATCTTTGGAAATGGTGATGATGACGACGCTGAGTCGTCCGAAATTTTTGAGAAATTGGGTGAAGAATTACAAGATTTCCTTCAGGACAACAAGGAATCGGGCATCAATTTTCTGCAAGAGTTAAAGAAAAGTTTTTCTTCAGAACAGGACGAGAACCAAAAATAATCCATTGTGTACGATATAATATTGAGTTTTATTACGGCGCTGCTCGTTACATTTTATGCCATTCCCTCCATTATCCGGGTGGCTCGGGTCAAACATTTAATGGATGAACCCGGTCATCGCAGCAGCCATAAAACCGTGACACCGTCCCTGGGAGGTATTGCTATTTTCGCCGGAGTGTTGATTTCCATTGTGTTATGGACGCCTTTTGAACTTTTTGGTGACTTGCAATATATACTGGCTGCGTTCACGATCATTTTTCTGATCGGAGCGAAGGATGATATCCTTCCGATGAGTCCCGGTCGGAAATTTGCCGGAGAATTTATAGCGACCATCATTCTGGTTACAAAGTCAAATATACGGATAACCGATTTTCAAGGGTTGTTTGGGATCTATGAGGTGCCCTATTGGGTAAGCATCATAATTTCGTTAACGACCATTCTGATGATCATAAATGCGTTTAATCTGATCGACGGAATCAACGGATTGACGGGGATGTTGACCATTCTGATCACACTATTTATGACCACCTGGTTCTTTTTGGTGGATGAGCTGGCATTGTCGCTAATTTCATTTAGCACCACCGGTGCCTGTGTGGCATTTTTGTATTACAATATTTCACCGGCTAAAATATTTATGGGGGATACTGGTTCCTTATTTATCGGGTTGATTTGCTCTATATTGGCCATTCAGTTTATTGAGGTGAACGGCCTGGTGGCTGGTGAGTCGAGGTATGCTATATCAGCTGCACCAGTCGTGGCCATCGGGGTGCTTGCGCTGCCGGTGCTGGATACCTTACGGGTATTTGCCGGGCGTATACTTCGTGGGCGGTCCCCCTTTTCCGCAGAGCGGAATCACATCCACCACCTGACGATTGATTCCGGAATGACACACATGGAGGCCAGTATTGTACTGACTATTTTCAATGCCGGGATTATTTATCTGGTGGTATCTTTTCAGAACATTGGAATCAATTACCTCTTCTTCGGATTGATGGTCGTTTACCTTTTGTATGTTGCCGTTTTCTACGCATTGACTCAGCGAAAACAAAAACTTGCGCAGACCGGTCATTGATGGAGAATCGATGATGAATGGTGGATGGTAAATTGTGAATGGTGACACAACAGATAGGCTACCATCAACCATCAACCATCAATCATCAACCATCAAGCCGGATACTCCGCAAAGTTCCGTGGTGTTTCCGACAAGCGTATATGAATATCATATTTTTCATCCAGGACCCGGCTCAGTCGTTGATGGATAATATAGCAAAGATTTTCAGTGGTTGGAGGAATGTGTTCAAATTCCTTGATTTCTACATTGAGATTCCGATGGTCAAAATAATCCTCAATGTGTTCACGGATGATGTCTTTCAGATCTTTGAGATTAATCAGCATTCCTGTTTCGGGGTCTGTCTCCCCGATCAGCTTGACCTCAAATTCATAATTGTGCCCATGAAAGTGTGTGTTGGAACATTTGCCAAAGACTTCCTGGTTCTTTTCTTCACTCCAGCTCCGGACATGAAGACGATGTGCAGCATTGAAATGACCCTTTCGGATGACGGCTATTCTCATGGAAAGTCCTATTTTTGGCAAAAATACGGGTCATCCTTGTAAGTAGGTAAGAAAACAACGGAAAAAAGTTTACCTTGTATGGTAAGAATGTGCCAGTTTGCCTATTTTTGACAAGCTGTTTCGTAGAATTAAATCAATAAATCACAGATTCTGAATACGGATATTCCCATAAAGTCAATGAAGACGCGTTCCCGAATTCGTGAAATGATCGATAACGGGCGGATGCCACATGCGGTTCTCTATTCCGGCCAGGAAGGCGGTCACGTACTTCTGGAAGCGCACTACATGCTGGGCTACCTGATGTGTGACAACAGACAGGAGTCTGGTCCTTGCATGGACTGTCGTCAGTGTCGGCGGGTGGTCAAATGGATGCATCCTGACGTCAATCTTGTAGTGCCTACTTTTGATTCAAAACAAAAATCAGAAGATGTGATCAAGCCGTGGCGGGAATTTACGACAGATCGTGATTTTTTTACCTACGACGACTGGTCTGCTTTTATGGATGCGGGTAAAAACCCAAATATCAATCGGGAACAAACCCGGGCAGTCATGAATTCATACCACCTCAAGCCTTATGAAGGCGCCAACAAAGTGTTTTTTATCTGGGGGATTGAGTTCCTGGGGAAGGAAAGTAATCGATTTTTGAAAATTCTGGAAGAACCAACGGATCAAACCTATTTTATTTTGGTTACACACGATAAACAGGCATTGCTCCCGACGATTATATCGAGGGTTCAACAGTTTGATATAGGACGTCCCGATGACTTTATGATGGAGGCCTATGCTATGGAGAAACAGTGGGGATCCAAAGAAGAAATCCGCCAGGCCATATTTTTAGCAGATGGTCACATCGTTGAGATGAAAGGAATATTGAGCGAGCAAGGCCAGCAGTATTCGTCTTCTTTGCTAAGCATGCTCAAAGCAGCATACAGTAAGAATGGATTGGTGATGATGCAATGGGCCGAAAAAGCGGCGCAGATGCCACATCGGGAATATCAGTATTTTATCCATTACCAACTTCATTTTATCCGGGAAAGCCTGGCAGGTGCGCTTCAGAATAGTTATCAAAAAAGGTTATTGCCCAAGGAACAAAAAGCGGCGGATTGGCTTTTAAATAATGTCCGGCAAAGTGATTTGATCAAATTGGTGCAGTATTTGGATACTTACAGCCGGGCGTTGGTCCAGAATGCAAATGTCAAAATATTATCATCTAAAATGATCCTGGATTATAAACGATTATTTGATCGGACAACATATAGAACATGATGGTGGAATTTTTTTACATAGATAAAAATCAATATATATTATGGGATGTGAATCATGCGGAAGTGGAGGCGGTACACCGAAAGGTTGCCAGAGTAACGGTACCTGTGGAACAGATGGGTGCAACAAACTAAATACATTTGATTGGCTGACGACCTACGATATTAGTGACAATGATGGATTTGACCTGGTCGAAGTCAGCTTTAAGAAAGGAAATCATAAATATTTTTACCATAAACCGCAGCGGGTTCCCGCCCAGACTGGCGATATGGTGACCGTGGATGCCGGTACAGGTTACAATGTGGGACGAATCTCTTTGTCCGGCGAGTTGGTGCGACTTCAGATGAAAAAGAAAAAAGTATCTCCCGATAACAAGTTTTATCGCGTGATACGACCCGCTACAGAACGGGATCTTGAAAGTCTGAAACATGCCAGGGAGTTGGAGAAGCGAACGATGGTCCGAGCCCGGGCAATTGCACGATCTTTGGATCTTGATATGAAAATATCGGATGTGGAGTATCAGGCTGATATGAAGAAAGCAATTTTTTATTTTATTGCGAATGGTCGGGTGGATTTTCGAGAGTTAATCAAACAATATGCCCGGGAGTTTCATATCAAAGTAGAAATGCGGCAGATTGGATCCAGGCAGGAGTCTGCGTTGGTTGGAGGAATCGGTTCCTGTGGACGGGAATTGTGTTGTTCTACATGGTTGACCAACTTTTCATCAGTAACGACTTCAGCAGCCCGGTATCAAAATCTTGCATTGAATCAATCCAAGCTGACCGGGCAATGCGGACGGTTGAAATGTTGCCTGAATTATGAACTGGATATGTACATCGAATCGCTGAAGAAGTATCCGACCAAAGCGCGGTATCTGAAAACGAAGCAGGGGAAAGCAGATCTCATTAAGACCGATATTTTTAAAAAGGTCATGTACTACGGTTATAAAGATAAAAATGGCCGGTACAATGTCATTATGCTGGACCCGATTACGGTACAGTCTATTTATGAAGCAAATAAGCGAAAGGAATATCCGGACGAATTTGAAGAGAAGAAATACTTTAAAGAAACGACCGTGGAAGAACCGGAACATCAGTTTGAAAAAGATCTGACCGGAGTAATCGAACTGCCCGATGAGAAACCCCGAAAACGACGTTCTCGAGGTAATCGGAAAGGAAGTAAACCCAAAGGCCGCCGGTCCAAATCCAAGCGGAACCGAAATTCAGGCCCCAAAAATAAAGGCGGGAATTCCCGTAAGAAGTAACCAACGAATATTAATCTTTGACAAATAAAAAACATACATTAAATATGCAATATGATCTTGCCATAATTGGCTCCGGACCTGGTGGTTATGTAGCTGCTATACGAGCGGCACAACTTGGAATGAAAACAGTATTGATCGAGCGGTACAGTACGCTGGGTGGAACCTGCCTCAATGTGGGGTGTATTCCATCCAAGGCTTTACTTGATTCTTCTGAACATTATCATAAAGCAGACAAAGAGTTTGGTGAACATGGAATTGACATCAGTGGGATGAAGATTAACATGGATCAAATGATTGATCGAAAAGATAAAGTCGTGAGCCAGACCTGTGATGGTGTCGCTTTTTTGATGAAAAAAAATAAAATTGACGTTAAGTATGGACACGGTCGGTTTCAAGATGCTCACCATATTGTGGTAGCTGGTTCCGAGGGGGAGGAAGAGACGATTGAAGCAGAAAAAATTATCATTGCAACCGGATCGAAACCAGCGATGCCGGAAAGCTTTGATTACGACAAAAAACGAGTGATTACTTCAACCGAAGCGTTGGATTTGCGAGAAGTGCCCGAATCCCTTCTTGTCGTTGGTGGCGGCGTGATCGGTCTGGAAATGGGTTCGGTCTTTAGCCGGTTGGGCACGAAGGTAAAGGTGGTGGAGTTTATGGATCGACTGGTTCCAGGTATGGACAAGGATGTGAGCAAAGAATTGCAGCGTTCACTGAAAAAGCAAGGCATGGAATTCTTTTTAAAACACAAGGTGACAGAGGTGAAGGCCAATGAAAAAAGTGCGACGGTCTCCTTTGAACCTAAAGATGGCGGCGAAGCTATAAAAGACCGCTATGATTATGCGCTGATAGCGATTGGACGACGACCGTACACCGATGACCTGGGTCTTGATACTGTCAATGTTGATTTGGATGAGAAGGGTTTTGTAAAAGTCGATGAAAATCTTCGAACCGGGGCAGACAATATATATGCCATCGGTGATGTGATTGGTGGTGCTATGCTGGCACACAAAGCAAGTGACGAAGGGGTTTTTGTAGTGGAGTCCATTGCTGGACAAAAACCACACATTCCTTATCACTTAATTCCATCTGTGGTCTATACCTGGCCCGAAGCGGCTGGTGTGGGGTACACGGAGGAACAGTTGAAGGATCAAGGTGTAAATTATAAGGTCGGTAAATTCCCCTACAAAGCACTGGGACGAGCTCGTGCAAGCATGGACCTCGACGGGATGGTGAAAATCATTGCCGATAAATCCACCGATGAGGTACTTGGGATTCACATGGTGGGTGCCCGGGTGGCAGATATCATAGCGGAAGCAGTCACGGCGATGGAGTTCCGAGCATCGGCAGAAGATATTGGACGCATGTCTCATGCGCATCCCACCTTTACCGAAGCCGTGAAAGAAGCCGCCCTGGCGGCCTGGGATGACGGAGCGGTGCATGTGTAGTGGAAAGGTGCAAGCAAGGAAGCTAAAAGTCACAAGCTGAAAGCTCAAAGGGGCAAGGGGAAAGGGGAAAGGTGAGAGGGGGAATTTTTCCACCTATGCCAAAAACGGGTGCTTATTGTCATGGATTAATTGGAATAACTTATGAAACGGAGCACTGGTGATCTGTTTCATAAGTCATTATAAAAAATAACACCTCATAGATTTCAAAATGACTCAAAGATCAATCTAATCCGACCCTGACTGGGTCGGAATTGGTTTTCTAACTCACATCTAACCTAATCTGACCCTGACCGGGTCAGAACCTTTGCAGGTCAAAGACCTCAGAGAGGTCGGATTAGATTCTGAATCGCATAATTTTGTTCGGCACATTTTAATTATCAAAATTTATGAAACGCAGCACTAGTAATCATAAATAATGTATAGTATCTAGCGCTTACATCCCCAGCTTGTACCTTTTTCGCGAATATGATACAATTATACGTGGTCCCCAACTGGTCAGAGAATTTGAGTGCGTAACTAATCTTATATTCAGAGCATTTATATCGTCGTATTTTGCGCTAAATTAACTTGTGTGCGTATTATTATAAATGGCGAGCGCATAGAACTCATATTATTCGTCATTTCCTAGATAAAGATTGAATTCAACGTAAGCTTCGATTAGATCATTAGTCATGAGACTGGGACACGCCATATTTGAGATTACACCTACTTTAAGAAAATTTACCTGTCAGTGTATCTGTCAATATTTTCTGTGGTTTTAAATATGTAATCACAATAGAACAGACTATGGTTGTTTGTTGCGAAAGCGGACCATGTGATCACGTAATAGGCGCCGAGCCTATGGCTCTCGTTTATATAATATAATGATATACAGGAAGGGAAAAGAGCCCTAGCCCGAAAAAGTCATCCGTTACCCAAAATTGGGCTATGGAATGTGACCAATTTTGGAATTTAATCAATTGATGCAATGCATATTATGGATTGTAATAGATTGACGTGGTGAATAAAGCAGGCTAGACTCGGATTGTATGATAGCTTCCGGTTTTAACCGGGGGGATAATGGATTGAATTAATTTGAGAGCTGTAGGCTCGGTACATTTCAATCACGGAAATGTGATATATCTCCTGCTTTTTTACGCAGTATTGAGGTAGGATTTTAGGTTACTGACTGGTTGGGGACACTCTAAACAGATAACCCAACTTATTGGGGATGGAACTGCTTTATTTAAGGCATCCTACTTCTGAATTGGAGCCCGAGGTTCCTTCACCAAAGGTGCATTGAGCACCTTTGATCACATCAGAGATGTGATTTCGTTCAGTCATATTAAAAATTAACTATATGGCATTCTTTTTGAGTAGGTAGTCCCAAAGATCGAATGCATGAAATTAGAAGATAATAATTCTGTACTGGACGATACCCGGTTTTGGATGTTTGTAGCCTTGTTGTTGTTGTTTTTAGCCTATGTACTCAGCTATCCTTTATGATTTCGCACCGCCATGGACAGGATATGAAGTAGCCTGCGTTCAGAGAACCCCATAAAAATAATATATCAACGAACCTGTTGTTTTGCGTTTGTTCCAATTGTGCCTGGGATTTGTTAAAATAATGAGCTGGGTCCGGCTCGGGAAGACTATAACCCATTTGATGTTCATGATTCTGCGCATAAATATCAAAAGCTACAACGGATACCGGCCTTTTTAATCGTTTTACTATTTTAGTAGCTCGTCAGACCGACACCTATAAAATAAATTGAAGCCCATGAGGAAAAATGTACTCAATTGGAATAAGATAAGCAATATCCTGATTTCTGCAGTCATCCTGGGTTTCTTGTTGATTAAAGGACATGCTTTTTTGGTTCCGTTGGTTTTTGCAATTTTTCTGTCGATACTTATTTTACCCTTATACAATTTCTTTTATCGCCTCACCAGGACCGACTGGCTTTCCATTGTGTTTTCCTTTTTAATTATTCTTTCAGCGATCGGCGGCGTGATGTATTTTTTTTCCGTCCAGATCTATTCTGTATTCTCTGAGCTGTCAGAGATTCAGGGTACAATGAGCAAAGGGATCAATAAAATCAATTATTTTATTGCAGAAAAATTTCATCTGAGTTCGGAGGTGGTTCGGGATTGGATTGACTCCCAGGTGAATTTGCTGGTCGAATTGCCATCTACCTATATATCGCAAGGCGTGTCCTCTTCGTCTACATTTTTGATCCAAAGTCTGATTTGTCTGGTGTATATGTTTTTTATATTGTTGTATAAGGACGCTTTTCAAAATTTTATCATTAGTCAATTCCCCAAAACTAACCGGGCGGATATTTTTGAAGTATTGGAATCCATTAGTAAGGTCAGTCAACAGTATTTTCTCGGCCGCTTGCTGGTGATGGTTATCCTGGCGGTGCTCAACAGCCTGGGGCTGTGGATTTTAGGAATTGGTTTTCCCATATTGTGGGGAACGTTGGCTGCTGTACTCACCATCATCCCATATATCGGAACGACGCTCGGCGGGACTTTCCCTTTTATTTATGCATTTGCTACAGAAGATTCCTTGTGGGCTCCGGTTGGTGTAGTGATCATGTATCAGGTCGTTCAACAGCTGGAGGGAAATATCATCACGCCCAAAATCGTCGGAGGCACGATGAAGCTCAATCCTTTTGTCTCCATTGTCGCTATGGTTGCCGGCGGGTTGATGTGGGGGATCTCAGGTCTGGTTATTGCGCTGCCTGTGATTGCGATCATTAAAATACTTTTTGACCATGTAGAATTGATGCAACCGATCGGGTTGCTACTGGATAAAGATCTAGCTGTCAAGAAAGATAAGTTTCTCAATGAATACGATCAGGATAAATATCGGTTGGTGAATTATCTGACTGCCAGAGAATCTTCAAACGAAAAAGAGCTTTAGAAATTAATCTAAAGCTCTAAGAAATTATACTTACTTAAAATTAACATGGCCGAATCTAATCAAAGCCACCTTCCATTCATTTTACCGCTCTGTGACTTAGTGAGCCCAATGTAGCAAGTATTTTTTCGTGACCCTAATAATTTAAGAATTATATTTTAGTTTTTTACTAAATCGGGTGGCACGACGGCATCTAGAGTAGTCATTTCTTTTTTACTAAATTGTTACCATGAACGAACTTTCCAATTTACCTATCCGTGTTGTAACAGCGGCTTCCCTATTTGATGGCCATGATGTATCCATTAATATTATGAGACGGGTCATGCAGGACCAGGGAGCAGAAGTCATTCACCTCGGGCACAATCGATCGGCACGGGAAGTGATCCGATGTGCCATTCAGGAAGATGCGCATGCCATTGCAATTAGTTCCTATCAGGGCGGGCATATGGAGTATTTTAAATATGTGCACCAGCTCCTCCGGAAAAATAAGTGTGACCATATTAAAATATTTGGTGGTGGCGGAGGGGTGATTTTGCCTGAAGAAATAGCAGAACTCGAAGCTCATGGTATAGAGAAAATATACAGTCCACAAGATGGAAGAGAACTGGGGATGAATGGGATGATCAAGGATTTGCTTGGCCGGATTGATGCCGACCTGCCTTGTGACCCCTTGCCGGATGAGGATGGTACGGATCATGCCATAGCCCGTCGGATAACCTGCATAGAGCGGGGGATATGGGCACCAGGGGTAGGGAAGAGCCAACGCTCACAATCAGAAAGAAGTCAGGCTCCGTTGATTCTGGGTATTACAGGAACAGGAGGAGCCGGTAAAAGCAGCCTGATCGATGAATGGGTTCGTCGGTTTATGAACCAGTATCCAGATAAATCTCTGGCTATTCTTTCCATGGACCCAACCAAACGTCGTTCAGGAGGTGCATTGCTCGGAGACCGGATTCGGATGAACTCAATCGATCATGCGAACGTGTTTATGCGGTCCATGGCCACCCGTGAGCAGCACGGAACGATTTCAAATGCGTTGGGTTCCGTCCTGGAATTTTTAAAGACCTGTCCTTTTGATCTGATTATTCTCGAAACTTCAGGTATTGGTCAAAGTGATTCGGTGGTAACAGATTATTCAGATCGAAGCATGTACGTGATGACTCCTGAATATGGAGCGCCTAGTCAGTTGGAGAAAATAGATATGCTCGATTTTGCGGATATCATTGCCTTAAATAAGGCAGACAAGCCAGGTACGCGGGATGCACTTCGGTGGATCCGGAAACAGTACCGACGAAATCATCAATTGTGGGAAGCGGATGAAAAAGATTTTCCGGTGGTAGCATGTCGGGCGGCTCAGTTCAATGATAGTGGGATGAACCTGTTGTTTGAAAAGACCATTGATCAACTGGATCAATTGCAACCCGGCGTATTTTCTCCCGGGCAAGAAGGAGCACTACCCGATGGAAACAGTCAGATGATTATTCCACCATCACGAAACCGATATCTGAGTGAGATAACAGAAAGTATTAAACGGTACGATCTATGGGCGCAAAAACAGTCCGATATAGCGAGTAACTGGTATGTGCTGAGTAAAAGTCAGCAAATTTTGAAAAATAATGCAGCGTTTCAAACCGAAAAGGAAAAGATTGTTGAGGAGCTTGCTCCGGAGAATATAGAGAAGATTGAATCGTGGGAGGAGACTTGCGCGTCCTATAAAACGGACATTTTTAGTTATGTGGTCCGGGGGAAAAATATCGAACAAGAATCCTTTACCACCTCACTATCGGGATTGAAAATACCCAAAGTGGCCGTACCCGCTTATCGGGATTGGGGTGATATCCTCCAATGGCAGTTGCAGGAAAACTTTCCGGGATTTTTTCCATACACGGCAGGAATTTTTCCACTAAAGCGAATCGGAGAAGACCCGACTCGCATGTTCGCCGGGGAGGGGGGACCGGAGCGGACCAACCGACGGTTCCATTATGTGTCTCGAGGTATGACTTCACGCCGGCTGAGTACCGCTTTTGATTCGGTGACCCTGTATGGTTCCGATCCGGCTGAACGGCCGGATATCTATGGGAAAATCGGGAATGCCGGCGTCAGTATCTGTACCGTCGATGATGCGGTCAAATTGTATAGTGGGTTTGATCTTGCACATCCGAAGACTTCAGTGAGCATGACCATCAATGGCCCGGCACCGGCGATGACTGCTTTTTTCTTTCATGCAGCCATCGATCAACAATGTGAAAAATACATCCGGGCCGAAGGACTGACCGGGGAGATAAGACAAAAAATAGCGAACAAGTACCAGGCCTTGGGAATGGATCCCCCACAGTATGATGGAGATTTGCCCGAGGGGCACGATCAACTTGGATTGCTCTTACTTGGAGTAAGTGGCCGGGAGGTCTTGCCTGAGGCGGTTTATAAAAAGATCAGATCTGAAACCATTCGGAAAGTCCGGGGTACCATTCAGGCTGATATCCTCAAAGAAGATCAGGCCCAGAATACCTGTATTTTTTCCACCGAATTTTCTTTAAAGGTCATGGGCGATATGCAGGAATATTTCATCAATCAACAGGTGCGTAATTTTTACAGTGTATCTATCTCCGGGTACCACATCGCGGAAGCCGGTGCCAATCCGGTGACCCAATTGGCGTTCACATTGGCCAATGGTTTTACGTATGTGGAGTACTATTTGTCAAGAGGGTTGGATATCGATGATTTTGCACCCAACCTAAGTTTTTTCTTTAGCAATGGCATCGACCCCGAATACAGCGTGATCGGCCGCGTTGCACGCCGGATATGGGCCAAAGCCATAAAATATAAATACGGTGGGAATGAGCGTTCTCAAAAGCTTAAATACCACATTCAGACCTCGGGACGTTCGTTGCATGCCCAAGAAATATCGTACAACGACATTCGGACCACACTGCAGGCACTGTATGCGATATATGACAACTGCAATTCTTTGCACACCAATGCTTATGATGAAGCAATCACCACGCCGACCGAAGAAAGTGTTCGTCGGGCACTCGCTATTCAGTTGATCATCAATAAAGAACTGGGTCTGGCCAAAAATCAAAACCCGCTGCAGGGTTCTTTTATCATTCACGAATTAACCGATCTGGTGGAAGAGGCTGTTTTGTATGAATTTGATCAGTTGACAGAGCGTGGCGGGGTCCTTGGTGCGATGGAAACCATGTACCAACGGTCAGCCATACAGGAAGAAAGTATGTACTACGAACAGAAGAAACAAGATGGAAGTCTTCCGATCATCGGAGTGAATACTTTTATAAACCCGGATTCAGAAGATTCTGCACCAAAGGCTGTGATGCGGAGCACCGATGTTGAAAAAAAGATTCAAATCAAAAACTTGAAGGCATTTCAGGAGAGAAACCGTCGATACAAGGAGGAGAAATTGGCAGAGCTTCGTAAAACGGCCCTGGAAAATGGAAATATTTTCGAAACATTAATGGATGTTGTGCCGTTTTGTTCTTTGGAAGATATCACGGATGCATTGTATGACGTGGGCGGGCAGTACCGTCGGGGGATGTAGGTTTTTGGTCGTTGGGTTTTGGTCATTGGTCGTTGGTACGCTACGCTGTTGGTCATTGATCGTTGGTCGTTAGCCTGTGGGTGTTGGTCGTTGGATGGTCCACGGTTTGCGGTCCACGGTCGGGAAATGTCGTTCGTGGAATTTTTAAATCAAAATAAATACCGCTTGTGCGGGACGAGTTATGAAGATATTTGTTTTTTGGATATGGGCATCAATGATTTCACTGGCTGTGAATTGTCAGAATACCGGAAACCAGCCTGGAAATCAGAACGGGAATGATCTGAACCAGCGAAGTACCTCCATGGACCTGAAGGCCGCACCAGACGAAGCGATTTTTACAATAGCTGGTGGTTGCTTTTGGTGCGTGGAAGAAGTGTATGAACGGACCAAGGGTGTCCATCGTGCGATATCGGGATATGCCGGCGGACATACCAAAAACCCGACGTACGAATCAAGCAATACCGGCCAGACCGGACACGCTGAAACCGTTCAGGTGTATTACAATCCCGATTCTATTTCCTTTCACACCTTGCTCGAAGTGTTTTTTCTGGCTGCGCATGACCCTACCCAGGTGGACCGCCAGGGACCCGATGTCGGGACTCAGTATCGATCGATCGCGTTTTACCGTTCTCCGGAAGAGAAAGATGCAATCGAAAATTATATGGCGGAATTGAATGCGTCCGGGAAGTTTGAGAAACCCATTGCGACAGAAATCAAAAAACTGGATACCTTTTATCCGGCAGAAGATTATCATCAGAACTACTATCCACAGAATCCCGGGAACCCGTATATCCAGAAAGTGAGTCGCCCAAAGGTGGAAAAGTTTGAACGGAAATTTCCGGAATTGGTGAAGTAATGGCATAGAGACAAGGCATGCCTTGTCTGTACTTGGGGCATTTTCTGCGTTGATGATATAATTCAAAAAAATTTATCCTCTTTCCAATGAGTAAGATTATTACGAATATAATTGGATATTCTAACGAATTCTGCCTTATCACGGATGATGTGATCGTGAAAGCGGGGTTGCCAGCCATTGGGAAGTTTCAATCGATTTGCGTATTTGGTCACGGCAGATTTATATCCACCCACGATCGATGAGACGGTGTTTTTCCCCTGATTGCGCAATCTGTTTTTCCCCGGGATTTCTGGATGATCCGAGGCGTGCAGAGGCAAGGCTGGCCTTGCCTCAACATCCGGTCGATCCAATATTATAATTCCGTGGATATGATTGGGCATTACCTGGAATTCGCCCAATTCTACAAAAGATGCATGGTAGGAGATTTGCCACCATAATACGTCAGCGATAACGCCTGTATTTGATAGTATCATTTTCCCCTCTTTTATCTCTCCAAAAAAATGTTCCCGATAGGCCGTACAGATTGTAATGAAATAGGCTCCATTCCATCCATAATTCCACCACTGGGCACGTGCGGATTCTATACGATATTTATTTTGGTACTTCGACATATTACTAAGGTCGTATTGCAAATATTTCCTTCACATAGAAAGTAAGATATATTTACTAAATTCTTATGATTGATATAAATAAAATCTCCTTTGGTTTATGAAATAAGTGAGATGTAAATAGCCTGATTTTCTATTTTTCCACTTTTAAGATTCCCCGAAACAGTCCATACTGGGCCAACCCGTAGGTGAGCATGACCAATACGCTGATTAGCGGGGTAAACTGTACAAATTTGTTGTATCCCAACAGACTGTCTGAGAGCACAAATAGCAAAGCACCTACCCACAACCAGAAATTGAATTGATAGCGGCGGAGTGCTTTGAATGAGGCTAGTAACCACATTGCCAGGATGACCAAAGCATAGATCAGAACAGCCGGGAAAAGATTGCCTGTTTCCACCAGGATGATTCGGTAGAACAGAATGAATAAAGCGATCGTCAAAAGGATGGTGAATAAAAAAGATTTCTTTTTGATCGAGGCCTTCGGTCGGATGCGATAAAATACGAGGAGATAGCCGAGGTGAGCGCACAAAAAAGCCACCAATCCTGGAATAAAATAGGATTCATCCAGCAAAAGAAATACATCACCCAGCCATGAAAAGACCAGTGCAATCATCCAGGGGATGTAATAGCGTTTATTTATCGTGTTGCGAAGAAGTATGAGTCCTGTGACGAGCGTCAAAACTATGAGTGGTTTTGAGAACCAGCGGAGATGTGGCTGGTTTGTCGATGTAAATGTCAGATCAGCCATTAGAATAATAAAATAAGTGACCGTGACGTATGGTAAAAGCCGCGTGATCAAGTCTGACTTTTTCTTCATGGTCTGATCGGTCTGATGGTGTTGAAAGATATGGAGTCAAGCGTGTTGTCAACCATAGGGCTCATCGTTTATTGTATTTTTTCATGATTTTCAAAACCTGGTTCAAAGGCAATGATTTTACAGCGTGACCATCCCGGCCGGTCATGTTTTCTGCTGCGAATAAAGCATTGAGGATAGCTTCTTCGGTGGCTTCTATGGTTGCTAAAAACAAGGGGGACATCGCATCGTTTCGCAACACACTATATGTTTTCAGGGATTTGGTTGAGGTGTAGGGGATAAAGTTTTCTTCGGCCGTCGAAGCGGCAATGATATAATCCCCGCTGCCATTGGAAGCAATGCCTCCTGTTTTTGCTATCCCCAACATGGCTCGTTTGGCCAATCGTTCCAGATTCCGCGCATCCAGTGGTGCATCGGTCAGTATGACAACCATGCAGGAGCCATCAACATCGTACGTATAAGATGAGGGTATAGTTCCCAATTCTTTGGCGATGGGCACACCGTTTAACTCAAATACACCACCGAAGTTCGTCTGTACCAATACGCCCACTGTATAGCCACCAGAACTCACGGGTAAGATCCGCGAGGCCGTACCGATCCCCCCTTTGTATTGAAAACAAACGCTACCAGTTCCGGCCCCCACATTGCCTTCCTGCACGGCCCCTCCTTTTGCGCTGGAGATGGCGGTCAATACGTCACTTTCCGTAACGTGACGTCCTCGGATATCATTGAGCCAGCCATCGTTGGTCTCCCCAACGACGGCATTTACAGACCGGACGTGCTCGTTGCCGGGTTGCATTAGGGTGTAAGATATCAACGCATCCGAGGCGACCGGCACGCTCAATGTATTGGTCAGAATAATGGGGGTTTCGATATTTCCCAATTCACGGACCTGGCTGTACCCGGCCAGTTTGCCAAAACCGTTTCCGATGTAAATGGCGGCTGGGACTTTGTTTTGAAAAATATTACCTGGGTGGGGTAGTATTGCGGTGACCCCGGTTCGGATGCTGTCGCCACGAATCAAAGTTTGGTGTCCGACCTGGACGCCTTTTACATCCGTAATGGCATTGTGCTTGCCAGGATTCAGAATGCCGATTTTTATTCCATGATCCCGGCACCTTTGGTTTTGTCCCAATGCGGTCGATACCCAAAGCAAACAACTCAGAAGTGTAACGAAATAGGGTCTGCCATGCATTATTTAAACTTTTTCACGGACTAATAAATGAAGTCCACAAGGGATACTCGGTTCCTTGTTTCAGCTCTGGAGTCCACATATGGGCTGCTTTCACTGAACCCTAAACTATGACTGCCTTGCTATCCTTTATTTAGATGTTTTTATAATTCCATTTGCCCCGGTAGGCGCGCCCTACCATCGTATTGGCATCATCATCGCCGGTGAAGACTTCTTTTTCCGGATCCCAGAGCAACGGACGTTGAAGCTCATAGGCGATATTGGTTACGTTGCACACCGAGGAAGTTCTGTGACCGATCTCTACATCAGATATTGGTCGGGTCCGGGATTTAATGGCGTCGATCCAGTCCTGGTAGTGGTTGTCGCTGAAGTAGACCCGTTCGTCCTGGGATTTTAATTCCTGAGTGGCCAATTCTTTATTGGGAAATGTTCTCAGAAAACCTCTGCTCACTTCAATGCGGCCTTCTGAACCAATGAATTGGATGGCATTGCCATCTTTTTCTCCACCCCACAATTTGTGGTTGACCCGGATATCATTATCATAAACCATGGTGAGTCCATGTGATTGGGCAGGTTCTTCGGGCGGTAGGAATTTGACCGGTCCAGAATCATCTTTGTCCAATGCCCATTGGACAATGTCAAACATATGTGCGCCCCAGTCTGTGATGAGACCACCGCCAAAATTCCGATAGCCGCGCCACCATGCCCACGGTCCATTAATATCAGGTGGAGCCAGTTCCTCATGATAAGGCCGGTAGAGCGAAGGACCGACCCATTCATTCCAGTCCAGTCCTTCAGGAACTTCTTGTTCTGGAAGTGCACATTGTCGCACAGGTTCGCCGACACTGACATTGACTTCTTTGATTTCTCCGATATAACCGTTTCGCACCAATTCTACCGCATGGCGGAAATCTCGCCAGGAACGCTGCATATTACCGGTCTGAAAAACACGATCATATTTCCGGGTGGCCCGCACCATAGCCCGACCTTCTTCGACCGTGAGTGCCAGAGGCTTTTCGCAATATATATCTTTGCCAGCCCGGGCCGCGTCGATAACCATCTGGGCGTGCCAGTGGTCCGGTGAAGCAATGACCACGGCATCAAGATCATCTTGTTCAAGGAGTTCCCGGTAATAGTGATATCCTTTGACATCATGAGCCGTACCATTTTTGGTATTGTTTTTTGTGGCAGCATCCACCATAAGGTCCAGTTTTCGCTTAAAAACATCACTGGCTGAAACCGCCACTGTCTCCGGACATTCTCCAATTTTATTTAAGAGATGGTACATTTGCTTTCCTGCACCGATATACCCCAGATTAATTCGGTCGTTGGGGGCGATAAATCCTTTTCCTCCCAGAACATGACGGGGCAGAATTGTAATTCCGGCGGCCCCTGTGGCTGCCTGTTGTATAAATTTTCTTCGCTTCATTCAATATGGTTTATTGGGTTTTTAGGAAATTTTTTCTTGACCGGAGGTGAACCGATGGTTTTAGTTATGATGGCTCAAGATGTGAAAAATTTTTAACGAATGCAAGTGAAAAATCAGCTGTATCAGGTACAACAATAAAATTTCGACTTATTTCTTCCCCCAAGAAATTATTTGGGGCGAATGAAGCTTCTTGCATCAGACCGTATAGTAATTAAGAGCC
This sequence comes from Membranihabitans marinus, assembly GCF_019802045.1. GTDB lineage: Bacteria > Bacteroidota > Bacteroidia > Chitinophagales > Saprospiraceae > Membranihabitans > Membranihabitans marinus_A. The sequence continues at coordinate 363,558 of NZ_JAHVHU010000002.1, forward strand.
AGCGCACCGGCGACGATTAAAAGTCCAAAAAATTCACGGGTCTGCTCTACCCATGGTTTCGTGGCTTGCATGGTTTCAGCTATGTTTTGCATCGAGTGTTTGGTGACCCAATCCCAGACCCCATCTTTTTTGAAGAACAATATAAGTGCATAGATGAGGTAAAAAATTATTCCCGCCAGATAAGCTAGGGGGAAAGCATATCCAAATACGGCCGCAGCGCACAAGAGAGCCGCATACATATAAATGGGCACCCAGAGCCAAGAATCAGCGTCATTTAAGTTAACGTAAGCAAAGGCGATAAATGCGAGGGTGAAAATTATATTGAGAAGAATCATTATTTTAAAATGTGGTTGTTCAGATAGGTGATGCTTTTTTTGATGCTATCAAAAGGAGATCCGGCAGTTCGGTCTTGTTCTACGAAATAATATTCCAATCCCGACTTATCCGCCAGAGGGAAAATTTCTGTCCAGTCGATGACCCCATGGCCCACTTCGGCAAATCCCTGATCCGGGGTGTCGTCCATGTCTTTGACATGCCAGAGTGGAAATCTTCCCGGGTGAGCATTGATCATGGCCACGGGATCCAGTCCGGCTTTACGCACCCAATAGATGTCTATTTCCATTTTGACCAGATCGGGATCGGTGGCGTTAAGCAGTATATCATACGGAACCTGTCCGTCGATTTTATCGAATTCGAAGGCGTGATTGTGGTAGCAAAACTGGATGCCGGCGCTTTTGCACGTTTCTCCGGCTTTGTTAAAGGCATCTGCGGCAAACTTGTAGTCGTCCAGGGTTTGTCGGTCATCATAAGAGAGCATCGGGCAGACCATGTATTTTATGCCCAACTTTGAAGCATCCTCCACGGCGACTTCCCAGGTGCCGAGGATGGATCCGGGTTTGTCGGGTGCACCGAAGCCATAGTGGCCGCTTGGGGAATTCAACCCGTTCCTTTTCAGCACTTCCCTAAAACGATCGATGTCCATTCCATAAAATCCTGAGTCGGGGGAATAACTCGCCGTTTCCATCTCTTTGTATCCGAGCTCTGCGACGCGTGCGAGTGCAGCTTCGGGGTCTTTATCCATCGCTTCCCGTACTGTGAACAACTGCAGACCGGGCTGTGGGTAAGTGTTTTGCCTCGATTGGCACGAATAAGACAGGGCAGGGATGGTGGCAAGACCTCCGGTTAATAGTCCAGCTTGTTTAAGAAATTGACGTCGGTTGGATCGGCTCATTTGTTTTTTATTTATGTGGTTAAGCTCATTCTGTTCTTAGATTTCCGAAATATAATGATAATTTTTGGTTGGAGGTGGGACCATCTGTCCGTCGAAAGTCTTTATACCATGTGAATTCATAATTGCCGCATATATTCCGAAATATTCTTTGATTCTCTTCGTTATAAATCCGCGGTGTAACTCCAGCTATCCCTCCGTGTTTTTCTTCTACAATTTTTGAATATTTACAAAAGCTTATACGGCATTATCAAATACAATTGGTATTAGTCAAAACTTGAGTGGATTGAAGATAATTGATTAAAAACCCAACATGTATCTGAACGTATATTCCTGTACCACTTCTGCAAATTTTCATCAGATGCTGTTGACAACGATCAGCAGTTTTCAGTGGTTGTAAAAACTAGTTTGATCTAAATCGAGTGTTTTAGATAGAGCTTATCTCCTCAAAGAATGCATAGGCCCGGACCTCCGCATAAGAATGGTAAGAATGGGGCATCGGAAAAGCACAATGACCACCGTGATGGGGTGTTTCCAGGAAAAGAGAGGAATGGTAATGGGCCATCTCAACGGGATAGTCCTGTGTTCCCAGCATGGGATCATTCCAGGCATTGAGTACCAGCGCTGGTGTCCGGATGCAATCGAGCGTAGACTCGGGAGAAGCTCGCTGGTAGTAATCCTCCAGGTCGGTAAAACCATGAACGGGGACCATAAAAGAATTGGCAATATCTTCAAACCTTTTTATTCGTCTGACTTGATGGATGTCCAGTAAGTGCGGAAATGTCTGCGCTTTAGTCAAGACTTTCTTTTTGTAGCTTTTGATAAACCGTCGGGCGTAAATGCGGCTCAGCCCCTTGTTGATCATCTGTGCACTGGATTTTAATTGGATCGGAGTCGAAACGGCGACGGCTGCTCTGACGGTATCTGGAATGGTGTGCCGCCCCAGATAACTCAATATCTGTGCTCCACCCAGCGAATGGCCGAGGAGGTAGATGTTATTGAATCTGCGGTCTGAAACCCGCTGCACAACGGTTTCTAGGTCTTCCGCAGAACCGTGGTGATATAACTGGGGCAACCGATTGATTGTGCCGCCGCAACTGCGGTTGTTCCAGGCAAATACAGAATAGCCACGCCGTATAAAGTAATCAGCAGCTGTATTGATATAACCACTCTGTGAATCGCCCTCCAGACCATGGCACAGAATGACCGCCCGATCTGTATTACGGATCCGGACATCCACCTGAAGAAAATCACCATCTGCCAATTCCCAGGTTTCCTGTTCATACTTCGGAGCGATGGTCTTTTTTATCACACCGGAATACATGGTGGCCGTGTGCCCATTTCTGAAAAGATAAGGTGGCTTGTATTTTGATTTTATTAGATAGGGCATGGTTTTCGTCTTCTCGAAATACACTTTATTCAGGAAGTGCGAAGATAAGGGTTCTGTTTGGAGAATTGAACCAAAAAGGCGTTGGCTTCGTTTTTGGATACTGCTCGATTTTTTCAGATAGTGACTGTGAAAACCAATATTTTTTCGGCAATCCTTTTTTAAAAGATTAATATATCATAGATTTGCGTACCTTTTGAAGAAATTGGTCCCATAGCTCAGTTGGTTAGAGCACCTGACTCATAATCAGGTGGTCCATGGTTCAAGTCCATGTGGGACCACTTTTTTACGATATGTCATACCTTACAGCTATCATACACAGCAACCCCATTATTCTATTACTGCATACGTTGCAAGAAATTTATGAAATGATAAATTATCGCCGACGATACTTTCAAATCCATCCTTTAGGGATGGGGCAGAGGTATGAGAGCTGGATGCGGCCGAACGAAAAAGTTTTTGTCCCGACCCAACAGGGAGCAGTAGATGCAAATTACTGTGTGGACGAAAATGGCGCAAAAGTCATAATTGCGTTTTACGCTTAGGAACAATTAATAACGGCAATGAAATTCTTCGCGGGCTGTTTATCAGCCGCCTTCATGTTGGAAGCAATAACCGTTGATGTTTTTGGTTTTTCGCCTGCATCTTTTTTGGGCCTTTGTTACTCCTTTGCATTGAACTGCAGTGGATCTGGATCCCTGGACTTCATTTTTCTGAATCCCCAATTTCGCAGAACTACGCAATGTAGAGGATGAGGGTTGATCCGGTTTGCATTGGGAACAAGGACCCAATCGGTTACTACGAGCTTCCTTTATTGATAATTTATGGGATACATTTTTTACATATCGACATGTAGCCGTATGGTATTTTTTGCCCGAGGGTGTTTTGTATACGGTTTGAGCCGTACCAATTCCATGCACTGTGAAAAGAAACAATACTAAAAAAGAAAATCGCATCTTGGACAGGGGTTTATCTTAAGCCTAATGTACGGCTAATATTTCATGGTGAAAAACAAAAGCGTGAAAATTCTCTTATCACGACACCACCCGCCCCGGATTTTTTTTGATAAAGTCATTCCAGCTACCGCCTTTGTTCTCAGTGAGGTTGTTTTTACGGCCGTAGTGCAGACAGACCGCTACCGCCAGCGCATCCGTCGCATCGAGGGTCTTGTGGTCCAAGTTAGCACCCACGATGATGGCGAGCATGCCGGCAACCTTTTCCTTGGAGGCATTCCCGCTTCCCGTGATGGATTGTTTGATTCGTTTGGGTGAGAACTCTTCGACATCCAGATCCATGGCAGAAGCAGCTGCGATGGCTACACCCTGGGCCCGGCCCAATTTGAGCATGGACTGCGGATTTTTTCCGTAAAAGGGGGCCTCGATACCCATCATTGATGGATTGTATCGCTCGATAACATCCTGGATCCGCAGAAATATTTCACGAAGTTTTTGCTGGTGATTATTAAATTTGGATAATTTGATAATTCCCATGGTCAGCACTTTTATTTTGTCGCCCTGACACTCTATAATGGCGTATCCTGTTATTGTACTGCCCGGATCTACTCCTATAATGCGCATGATCTGATGTTTGATAACCGATTTAGTGCTTCAAAAGTAGGCATTTTTATGCAGACGATATGGCAGATCATCAAATTGTGGTCGGGGAGATTGGTCATCATTATATTCATAATCTGCTTGTCCTACCTTTAACATTAATTTTAGTAGATCACTGCGTCCTGATTCGTTCATTGGGTAGAGTATGTTGAAATATGATCTGCTCAATGTATTAGCTTTATGACAGGTCACGGTGCGCAGTGGCGCAAATTTTAACACAAATAATAATCAATTGGACTTACTCATCGTTATGGTGATGATTTGACCGGTTAGTAAATAAATATACCAAGAATAAATTATCAGGAATTCAATGCGTGATTTCAGATCCTACTTTGTGCTGGCATTACTTTATTTTTTCTTGCCCAAGGCAAGCATAGAGGATCATCCTGTATCCGCAGTAGAGACTGGACGGGAAGTGGTGGAAGAATCCACCAATGATTACTGTCGGGTGAATAACAGGACATTCCGGGATGGTGAAGTATTGACCTATAAACTCTATTACAATATTAACTTTATCTGGATCGGGGCGGGTACGGTGACTTTTAAAATCAATCAATGGGGGAACAAATACTACGCGCAGGCTATTGGAAAGACCTATGGCGGTTATGATTGGATTTTTAAAGTGCGGGATACCTTTCACTCGGTCCTGGATGCGTCCACGTTGCTGCCTATCCAGTCAACCCGGATCGTCAATGAAGGCAGTTATACCAAATACGACCAGGTAAATTACATGCGCAATAGCCGGCTGGCTGAATCGACCATGGGAAAATCCCGTGCGTCCGCTGAATCAAAAATAATCACCATCGATCAATGTGTCCACGATATTCTATCCACGATGTATGCCTTCCGAAATACGCCTATTGAGTCCCTGGCCAGCCAGAACAAGTTTGAACTTGATATGCTATTGGATCGGAAAAAATATCCGATCACCCTGACGTATAAGGGGGCCGATGATCAGACCAAGGTAAAAGGAGTCGGAAGTTTTGATACCTATGTTTTCGAACCAAAACTCATCGCAGGGAATATATTTAAAGAGGAAGGGGGCATGAAGATATGGGTGTCCCGGGATCGCAATAAGGTTCCCTTGATCATCGAATCACCCATCTCTGTGGGGAAGGTGAAAGCCATCCTGATCGATCATAAAAACCTTCGGTATGAAACTTTGGGGTACTGAATGTAGTTTATAGTTTATAGTTCGCAATTCATAGATTTTAGACACCATGAAAAATATAAAAAACGTTCTGCTTATTCTGTTGAGTATCCTGCTTATTGCAGTTGTGATCGGTGGGTTCAACTGGGTGCGGAGTTTTGAAAATCAAAAGGTGTTTCAGCAAAGTGATATCATCTTGAACCAGATCAAAAGTGTCCAAAAACTCATTACCGTCGAAGGCTATTTTACGGAGTTGTATACGCACAAAGATTATTATAAATTTGACATTAGTCCTCTGCGCAAAAAAGCCCTGGTCCGGGTGAAAGCTAAAGCTTCGGTGGGGGTAGACCTGTCTGAGTTGCGTCCATACACCAATCCACAAGCGAAGACTTTGCACATCCAGAAGTTTCCGAAACCGGAAATCCTTTCCCTGGATCACAGCCTGGATTATTATGACATCTCGGAAGGAACCTTTAATTATTTTAGCACCACGGATTATAACGACATCAACAAAAAAGCCAAACAGTTTATTGAAGAAAAAATAATGAATGGGGAGATGATTGTCCAGGCGCGTAAGCAAAGTCAAAATATTCTGGAGACCATCACCTCGCTGGTCGAAAGCATGGGGTGGGAGTTGGTGGTGGATCCGATGCCCTAGGCGGATGACTCACTATTTTTTGGGGTCCAGCTTTTTTATGAGGGGGGTGCGATTTGGACCGATCTGTGGTGCCGGAATTGCGTATACCATATTACCCGACACGCATTTATTCCTTGCAAAATCCTGAAAAGAGAGCTACCATCATTGTGGTTATTGACCCGGATTCAATATTAATTTTGTAATATTCACTTTCGTTTTTATCTTACATCGATCTTTTATAGTACGGTGTCGAGGTTCTGGCTGGTATAAATCATAGGTAGAATACTCGGGCGGAAAGCTTTAATATCTGGTAACTCTTACAAATTTTCTATGGCAAATACGATACAAGTAACTCCACGCAAGGAACTTTTTGGTCATCCGGTTGGGCTTTATGTTTTATTTTTCACTGAACTTTGGGAACGTTTTAGCTACTACGGCATGCGGGCCATTCTGGTGCTGTTCCTCGTGGCCTCGGCGCAAGGAGACAACCCCGGTTGGGGGTGGTCTGATGCCAGTGCTCTGAAGTTGTATGGATGGTACACCGCCCTGGTTTATATTATGTCTATTCCAGGGGGCGTTATCGCGGATAAATTCCTGGGGCAGAAGAAGACCGTTTTGCTGGGTGGTATTTTGCTGGTCTTGGGGCATGGTGTGTTGGCGCTGCAGGCTCCGTGGGCGTTCTACACAGGATTGCTGCTCATCGTCCTGGGGGTTGGTGGACTGAAGCCGAATATTTCTACGATGGTTGGAGGTTTATATCCTCCCGGGGATGACCGGAGGGATAAAGGATTTACCATTTTTTATATCGGCATCAATGTCGGTGCTTTGTTGTCCGCTCTTATTGTAGGGTATGTTGGTGAGAAAATAGGGTGGCACTATGGATTTGGACTGGCAGCCATTGGAATGTTATTGGGGCTCCTTGTCTATTTATTCGGACAGAAATACCTGGAAGGAGTGGGTGATTATATTGGGGCTGCTGACAATCCTGACCGCGAAGAGATGAAGCGACCACTGACCAAGGTGGAAAAAGATCGTATGAAGGTCATGTTTCTTTCATTTTTATTGATCATCGTTTTCTGGGGGTCTTTTGAACAGGCGGGAGGTTTGATGAATCTATATGCCGATGATAAAACCAATCGATTGCTGGACCTCGGTTGGATGGGTGCTGGTATGTTTGAGGTACCTGCTTCCTGGTTTCAGAGTGTGAATTCGTTTTTTATTATAACGCTGGGAACAGCTGTAGCCGGGTTTTGGTACCGTCGCAATCACCGTGGAAAGGAAGCATCTTCTTTGTTCAAAATGGCCATTGGTGTTATTATCATGGGATGGGGCTTTCTGTTTATGTCCGCTGCAAGTATGCAATTTGAGTCTGAAGGGTCCTCAGCCATGTATTGGTTGGTTCTGGCCTACCTTTTTCATACGGTTGGTGAACTGTGCGCTTCTCCGGTTGCCTTATCATTCATTACAAAACTTGCACCCATAAAATACGCATCATTTATGATGGGAGCGTATTTTGCCGCTACAGGTATTGGGAACAAACTGGCCGGTTGGCTGGGGGAGGCTTCGGCTTCTGCGGGCGAACTACAAATATTCACCGGTATCGCCGTGTTCTGCACCTTAACCGGGGTGATTGTACTTTTATTCCTGAAGCCCCTAAAGCGACTGACTCATGGAGCTGAATCGCTGCGTCATCCGCAGGAAGAAGAAATTGCAGAACCTGACACTGGAGCTCAGCCACACCAAACTCAATAAGTTTAAAATAGTATGAAACCTTCTCAGAAACCTTATATTCCTGCGTCTAAAAAGCTTCCGGAAACGACCGTCAAAGCATTTATTTTGGGTGCTTTGCTTTCGATGGTACTGGCATCTGCCAATGCTTACCTGGGCCTGTTTGCCGGAATGACCGTATCAGCCAGTATACCTGCAGCGGTGCTTTCGATGGCCATTCTGCGGCTGTTTAAGAAAAGTAATATTCTGGAAAATAATATCGTCCAAACGGCCGCATCCGGCGGAGAATCACTCGCAGCCGGGGTCATTTTTACCTTTCCGGCATTGGTGCTCATGGGATTCTGGACGGAGTTCGACTATCTGGAGACCATGCTGATAGCGCTTTGTGGTGGCGTGTTGGGGGTGTTGTTTACCATCCCCTTGCGATCTGCATTAATCGTCCAGCAAAAGCTCCAGTTTCCTGAAGGAGTTGCAACCTCTGAGGTGTTGAAATCCGGCGAAGAAGGAGGTGATTCGGTCAAATATTTGATCTGGGGTAGTTTGATCGGTGGGGTCGTGAAACTCATCGAATCCGGGCTCAATATCTGGCGCGGCGTGTCAGAAGGCGCCGGTTTGGTGGGGAATAAGCTTTATTTGTATTTTGGTATCAATTTATCACCGGCGCTGGTAGCCGTGGGGTATATTGTAGGGCTGCGCATTGCTGTTCTGGTTTTTGCCGGCGGCGTGATCAGCTGGTGGATCACCATTCCCATCATCATGTGGGGAAGTGGAATTCCGGAGGGTGCATCTCTCGTTGATGCGGGCTATGCCATGTGGTCGGCTAAAATTCGTTATATAGGTGTGGGCGCCATGGTCGTGGGCGGATTGTGGGCGCTGGTGGATTTGCGTTCATCGATTGTTTTTGCGGTCAAAAGCGGAATTCATGCGGTGCGGAACCGGGTGGATTCTAGTAAGATCCTCCGGACGGAGTTCGACACCCCCATGTCCTGGGTGCTGATTGGGATCGGTGCGTTAATTGTGCCGATCTATATTATCTATGAACGGGTGATCGGCGACTTTACCATTTCGATATTTATGGCCATGATCATGGTGATTGCCGGATTTTTGTTCGCTGCGGTGGCTGGATATATGGCCGGATTGGTCGGGAGTTCCAATAATCCCATATCTGGTGTGACGATAGCAACCATATTGGCTTCTGCGCTGATTCTGCTTGCACTCATGGGCTCCGGGGCTGAACGAGGACCCGCAGCAGCTATTATGGTCGGGGCGGTGGTGTGTTGTGCAGCCGCTATAGCCGGTGACAATATGCAGGATCTTAAAGCAGGTCACATTCTCGGCGCCACCCCTTTCCGGCAGCAGATGATGCAGATGGTCGGTGTGGTTTCTGCTGCTCTGGTGCTTCCTTTGGTTCTTCAGTTGCTCATGACCGGGTATGGTTTTGGGCCGGTAACCGAAGCGAATCCGGATGCTTTGGCTGCTCCGCAAGCCACCTTGATGGCGAGTGTGGCGGAAGGTGTTTTTAAGGGCAATTTGCCGTGGGATATGGTATATATCGGTATGGCAATCGGCATGGCGATTATACTGGCAGATCTTTATCAGAAAAAAAGAAAATCGTCATTCCGGATACCTATTTTGGCTGTAGCGGTGGGAATTTATCTGCCCTTTGAGCTGGATAGTGCGATTATGCTGGGTGGAATCATCGCCTGGTTGGTTCAGCGATCTTTAGCCAACAGTAAAAAGCTGAATCTGGACAACCCGGACAAACGGAAGAAGGACAGCGAACAAACCGGGTTGTTGATTGCTTCCGGATTGATCACCGGCGAGGCCTTGATTGGTATTCTCCTGGCTATTCCTGTCGCCGTGTATGGCCGGTCTGATGTGCTGAGAATCATGGATGATCCGTTGTCATCATTGATTGGCGTGGTCGTTATTCTGGCGATTGGGTATTGGATTATCAGTTCCGTGAAAAAAGTGTACAGGGCGTAGACCTTAGACCTTAGTTCGTAGTCTGGTAGGCGGGCGGGAGTATCCAAAGCGCCAGCGTCCCAATTACCAGCAGCCCAAGCGCCAGCGTGCCAACAGCTAATAGCCAAAGCGAAGCGTCCCAACAGCCAATAGCTAACAGCTAACATCCAATAGCCAACAGCCAACAGCCAACAGCTATAATCAATATGGTTTTCCCGTACCCTGTAACAACCAGGTCTTGGACCAGGCGCTGTTATTGGTTTGGTCCTGTCCTTTGAATTCCGTGGGTTGAAGCCAGGAAATAGCCTCGTCTGCATTGGATTTGTTTTTTGCGATCTCAGCATCTGCGTGGTAATAAAACCGCAATGGAAGCGCTTTCCTTTTTGCGGAGGGGCCCGTTTCCAATTTGGGTAAACCGGTCCGCCGATAGTCGAACCAGGATTCTGCAGCCGCACTCCAACTGGCGACCCATTTCTGGGTGATGATGCTTTCCAATCCCCTATAAGGGACACGCTCCATATATGCGTCGAACTGATCTCCGACTTTCCAGGCACGGAGGGATTCCCGGATTCCCGCCGAATAATGATCTTCAGGTGCAGAGCTAATCCATCCGTACGATGCGGCCTCGGCCAGTATCATGTGAACTTCGGCGGCTGAGATCAGTCTCATTTGTAGGAGATCTCCGGTGCTTTCTTTGTACATATCGGCCAGTTGCGATACATGCGGATTGTAGACGCCCTGGGGAATGGAGGGGTTCATATTGTAAAAACCGGCGGAGTTGATCTGAACCGGAATACCGACATAATTTGGGTTGAAATTAACTTCCACTTGATCTTCTTTGAAGTCATTTTCATATTTTTGAACGACATCACTGGATACCTGTCTGACGCCATTAACGATTTGATCTACGTCTTCTCCGGGTACCAATTCCAGAGGTATTCCTACCTTGTTGGCCCAAACTCCAATTCTAGGATCTTCATATTTGAGCAATGTATCGACAAAAGTGGCACACATTTTCACCCGCATGTAATTGCTACTTGGATCCGCCTTAAAAGCCTCGGTGGTCGGCCAGGAGTCCCCGGGAGAATTCCCGCTGTATGCTATGTTGGCGTCGTCTGAAGTCGACAGAATCAAGGGGTACGTATCCGGATTGGTTATGATTTTACTGATGCCATTTTTCGCTATATCTGGTTCCTTGGCCGAGAGACGCATATAATAGCGTAATGCCAGTGAATTTGAGAATTTTTGCCATTTTGATACATCGCCCTCAAACAATAAATCTTGCGAAGGATCTATATTTGAATAAGACGATTGCGGATTAGATAGTAAGTTATTCGCTGCTTCGAGATCGGACAGCAAACTGGTGTAGATGTCTAACTGTTTGTTGTATTTGGGTTTGAAGAACTGAGAACCCTCCTCCGCTTTGAGTGCCTCATCGTAGGGTGCTGCCCCCCAGAGATCAGAGATCATGCCAAAAGCATACGCCCGCAATACCAAAGCCGCACCCTGGTGAAATATATAATTTCCATCGACGGCTTTATGGTACATCTCCTCATTGTTCCGTAAGATGCCATACCAGCCTGCCCAGTTATGACTCAGGTTATCCCAGTCGTAATCGTTGTGCCCGCCGGACCAACCATCTTTCTGAGTGTGTTGCATGACCCCGGCAATGTCTCCGAAGCCGAGACTGGTGATGTTCTGACCCAGTGAGGTAATTGTGGTGGGTAATAAAAGGTTGAGATCAGCGGTTTCCGGGTCGACACCGTTGGGATTGATGTTGAGTTCATCCAGATCTTCGCACGATACTCCAATCACAAGTAATAAAGCAATAATGCAGGTCCACTGTATATGTATATGTTTCATATTTTTTTGACTTTTTTCCTTTAAAATTGAACGCTTAATTTGAATCCGATCGGCATCATCCAGGGTTCTACGTTGAATCGTTCCACGCCCTGACTAAAACGGCCATTGCTTTCTGCCTGATATGCCCGCTCCGGATCCACCCGTAATGGAGAGTCTTTGACCCACAGCATTATGTTTCGACTGTATACGGACAGGTTTAGATTGTCGATGCCCCACCGCTGCGTGAGCTGGCTCGGGAAGTGGTAGTTAATAGAAATTTCCCGAAGCTTGATATAGTCGGCATCAAACATATTAGCCGATCCGAGGTCCCAGGGATAGCTGGCGGCAAAGGGGATAAAAGACGTGCCTTCATCGCCCAGGTTTTCTTTTTCAAGAATAAATTTCCCATTCTCGTCATAGGAACCCATCACACCCGGTGCAAACGTGGCATCATACAAAGTATATCCGCTGAAATTCTCGGGAAACCCGCCAAACTCAGGCGTAGGTCCGCCGATGGGACGTACATATTCTGAGAATATAAATTCATCTGCATTTGCTAAGACCCATTCTTTGAGCTCTTTGCTGGGTTTTCCTCCCAGATCCCCGGGATGAACCAATCTATCAATCCAGGTTTCTGTCAACATTCCCTCGGACAGGTATCGCATCGTCTGAGATACAAACTGTCCACCGGAACGCCAATCAAAGGTCGCATTCAAACTAAAATTTTTAAATCGCAATCCGGTCTGCAGCCCCATGATGAAGTCGGGGTTGTAATTTCCGACCAGCTCATAATCATCATCCCTTTCCCACTCTGCATCCAGACCGCTTCCCAAAATCGGGTAGTTGTAATAGGGAGAAGTTTTATCTTTCACCCGTTTTACTTTCTGGGTGTACAAGTTGCCTACTCTTCCATCCTGACCTAAGTTGTCATCTTTTACATAGGCGATATTTTTAACCCGCGCATTACTCCAAAATTCCAGAAAATCGACTTCATCCGCGAGGTCAATCACCCAGGTATCGTTGTGGGTGAGGTTTAAATCCAGATCCCATTGCCAGTCTTTCGACTTTACTGGTGTGAAGCCCAGCATCAACTCATAGCCTTTGCTTTGAAGCAATCCGGTATTCACCTGAATACTGCTAAAACCGGTGGAAGCAGCCAGAGGTACCCCCAGAATCTGATTTTTGTTATCAACAGCGTAAATGGTTCCTTCAAATCTCAGCCGGTTAGCAAACATGATTAAATCCAGACCGAATTCTATTGAAGTAGATTCTTCCGGCAATAAGTTTGGACTCAGAAGGCTCCCGGATTTACTCATTCGGATGGCATCTCCCCATTGGCCGGCATTTCCATACGTTGCCAACAATCGGTAAGGACCGGTGTCATTTCCCACTTGTGCCCACCCTCCGCGAAGTTTCAACATATCTACATTATTCCCCATCCCGATCATTTGATCGATCAGAAGGCTTAAAGATGCAGATGGATAGAAGTATGAACGATTCGCAGCCGGTAGGGTGCTTGACCAGTCGTTTCGTGCGGTGAGGTCCAGATAGGCCATGTTGTTGATCCCGATGGTCGCCATTCCGTAAAGACTGTATATCCCGCGCTGACTTCGGGAGTTTCCATAGCTCAGCGCATCCGATCTGATATTATTGATCGTAAATACATTGGGCACGACCAACCCTGCACCGGATTTCGCCGAAGTACTGCTGCCGGCACCTTTGGAATAGAGCATATTTCCACCTCCGGAAGCCGACAGGGTTATATAATCCCAATCCTGGGAATAAGTGGCCAGAAAATCAATATTTCGCTCCAGTCCGTTGCTGGTAGATATTCCATAGGTTCCGTTATTCCGCTCTTTGGAGTAACCCGGGGCAATTTTTGACTCCTGGGTCTGATCACTTTTATTAAGAGAATAGCGTGCCATTAGTTCCCAGGACGGAGATATTTCCCAATTGGCAGATACGTTTCCGAAGATTCGATAGCGGTTGAAACTATTGTTAACATCATAAGCCAGAAACCACGGGTTTTCGAATCCCTGTCCCGGCGTAATGATGTCTTTCCCACTGCCATAATTTCTCAAATCCAGAATGTTTGCGTTCGGAGGTGTTTTGTACGCCCACTCCAGCGGGTTGGCTCCCCGGTTGGATGCCGGTCGGTTTTTGGCATAGGAATTGGAAAAGTTGATGTGCGTACTTATTGTCAGCTTGTCTTTTAATTTGGAAGAAGCAGCAAGACTCAGATTGTTTCGATGCAGATCACTATTCGGTGTGATGCCGTCATGGGTCATATTGGTGTAGCCCAACCGATAATTTAAATACGGGTTGCTGTTGGAGATCGATGCTGTATTGGTCGTTGTCAGCGCGTAATCATTCAGAAAGTTTCGGACATTATTCGGATAAGATCGTACTTCGGTCGGGACTCTTACTCCATTGGCATCTAGAGGGGAATCCCACTGGACGGCCCAATAGCCCTTGTCATTCTCGATACCACCTGCAAATTCAGCAATTTCTATTTCAGGTAAAATACCACTACCTACCGCCTCTGGCGTATAAGAGAATGCGCCCAGGTTGAAGCGAGACTGTGTATTGAGGAATTGATAGGGTATATCAAAAACGGTGTTCGACGAAACATTTATTTTCATCGGTTGCCCGGCAACCGCTTTTTTGGTGGTAATTAGTACCACGCCATTTCCGGCCCGGGTACCGTATAGTGCTGCTGCACTGGGACCTTTTAGGATAGAGATGTCTTCGATATCATTGGGATTGAGGTCTGCGATGGCGTTTCCATAATCCACCCGGTTGTCATCACCAAAGCCCCCTACATTGTTGATAGAGCTATTCATGGGCACTCCATCAATGACGAACAATGGCTGGTTGTCAGTGCTCAGGGAAGTCGCACCACGGATGACCATATTCACCGAAGAACCGGCACCGCCCGTATTTGAAATGTTGACGCCGGCAGCTTTTCCGGCCAGGGCACTCAATACATTTTCCTGAGCCACCCGCTGTACGTTATCACCGGAAATCCGCTCCACGGAGTAGCCCAGGGATTTTTCTTCACGCTTTATTCCCAGGGCTGTCACGACTACTTCGTCCAATGCAGACACACTTTCTTCCAACGTGACGTCGATGATGCTGCGATTATTTACTTCTATTTCCTGGGTGGCAAAACCGATGTAAGAGAAAAGGAGTACAGCGTCAGATTCCGCTTCGAGCTCATAACGTCCGTCCATATCGGTCACTGTCCCCTGATTGGTTCCTTTGACCTGAATCGTCACGCCGGGCAGGGTCGTCCCGTCTTCTGCTGAGGTCACAGTACCTGTGATGGTGATCGCTATTTGATCGGCAAAGGTTGCACGATTTTCAGCCGATATATTCTGATTCCAACCCAGGAATAAAAATGAGAAAAGGATGCAAAGAAGATATGCCTTATTGAAATTGATGTAAAATTGAAGTTTCATATCGATTAATTTGTTAGGGTTTACTTGACCACGTTAAAAGTAAGTACGACTGCATTGGTCGCCAAAGCAATTAGTGGATTCTGACTGACAATTGCATCCGGACTTAAGGTCAAGAACATAACCAGACGCATGGAATCATCCGTGATATTTTGAATGATTACTTTTTGATGAAAATCCCGGATTCCCACAAATTCATCCGTGCCTGGAAAGTCAATAGTTGTTACGTCTTCATAGGTGACCACCGGAATTCCGGAAGGGGTCATACCGGTAGGGAATGCGGAAGGCAAGACATAATCTGTATTTTCTTGAAGTTCGAATGTAGCATTGTCATCCGGTTCGTATTTGGTGATCGCAAAGGCATCTTGTCCCAACACGTCTTCACCGCCGGTTTTTGTGATTTCAGTCTGGCCGAATTGCTGCATAACAATGGCATATACGATGCCTCCAAAAGAAGTGCCATCTGCAGTGTTGTGTTTATATTTTCCGTCTTGGTAGAAAGTAAACTCATCATTATACGCTTCAGGTAATCCCAGGAATAGATCAAATGCTCCCGCAGGCAAGCTTGGAATGTCTTCGTCAAATAAGCTTAAGTTCACGTCTGAATTGGCTAAGATATCATCGGGTGAATGTGTGGCAGACAACTTCCAGGTCTTCCCATCATAACCTTCCTTGGTAGGGTCTCCCACGAGCAGGTCATATGCTGTGAGATCCAGCGCCAGGGTTACGTCTTTGGTGACGGAGGCACCGGAAGCATCCGAAGCGGTAAGCGTGACCAGATAATACCCTCCCTGGTCATAAATATGGACCGGATCTTTTTCGTTGCTGGTGTTGCCATCTCCAAAATCCCAATGCCAGCTCACTGCACTGTGGGTCAATCCCGAAAAGGCCACCTGCTTCCCATCGGCACTGTGAAAAATCTCGGCAGATAAGGGAAAGGTCGGTCTGCTTTCCTCTTTGTTGCAGGAGAATACGAGAGGGATGAGAAAAACCACAATAAGCCATTGTGTCTTTTGTAAAATTTGTTTCATCGGTTCGCTTAGTTTTTTATTAGATATCTGTGAATATTGAACTTGGTTCATGTTAAAAATAAAGGCATAACCTGAATTCGGAGGAAAAGATAATCAATATATCTTACATTTTTTACCGAGGGTCAGAAAAAATAAAATTCAAATTATTTATTTGATTAGTTTTAATGGAGAAGATTAACCCAACCTCATAGGTGTCCGTTGTTTTTTATAAAAAATAACAAAATATTGAGCCCCTGATTTCTAAATATAGACCTTGAATTCATGGTGATTCTTAATCAGCTCAATTTGTGAGCAAGAAAATAGGATTAGGTTCTTTGAATGATTCTAAGAATCAGTATCTTTCCTTTTTGAATTGATGGTAACTGATCTTGCCAACAGGTAGAGCTTTTAAGAGATTACTATGAAATGGATAATTATTGGTTTTTGCATTATTGAGTTGATTGGGGCTGCTGTCCAGTACAATGACCCGGATGCCCTTTTTTGGATTATCGTCTATCTCATTCCCTTTTTTCTTAACCTGGTCTACCTCAAAAGGCGCCATTTACGGTGGGTAAACATCATCGTATTGGTGGCTTATCTACTTTATTTTTTTACCTTCATTCCTGATCTTGTCAATTGGGCTCAAAAAGGTTTCCCTACGATAGTAGGTGCTATGGAGGTTGATAATCCTTACATAGAACTTGTGCGGGAAGCAGGAGGCGTATTGATACTGACGGTCAACCTGGCTTTACTTCTTCGACCGATTCCTCAAAAAGTATAATAATGCCGGAAAACAAACAGGATCTTAAGACGAAGCATGAGCGTCGGTTTGGAAAACCGGACTGTGAAGTATGGACACCGGGACGGATCAACCTAATCGGAGAACACACCGATTACAACAATGGATATGTATTACCTGCGGCGATCGATAGTGGTATTTCGTTTTTATTTTCATTGAATTCCGACGAAGAGCAGTTTGAGCTTTATAGTGCCAATCTTGATCAGTATGAGTCATTCCGCAGGGAAGATGGAAAACTTCCTCCCCAAAACTGGGCCAAATATCTTCAGGCATTGATTCAGCTTCTTCGAGAAGAAGATATTACAGTGCCTGGTTTTAGTGTTTCGCTGAGTAGTTCCATTCCGACAGGGGGAGGGTTGTCGTCATCGGCAGCGCTGAATGCAGGGTTTATCCTGGCGATCAATAAAATAGGGAACCACGAATGGTCCATAAAAAAGATGGCTCGATTAGCTCAGTACACAGAGCATCGCATCGGTGTTCGCGTAGGCATTATGGATCCGTATGCCATCCTGGCCGGGAAGAAAAATCATTTTATAAAGATTGATTGCAGAACGAACACGTACGAAAGAATACCGGCCGATATGAAAGGCCATGTATTGCTTCTGCTTGATACGGGGATATCCCATGATCTCGCTGATAGCGAATACAATGAACGGCGTCAAACCTGTGAGAACATACTTTATGCGGCACAGCATTTTCGTGATGTGAAAGATGTCAGTGCGCTGACAGATGAAGACCTTGTCCGGATTCGTAGCCATTATCCTGATTTGTCCACGGCAGAAGTAGAATATGTGCTCGCCGAAAATCAGCGGGTGATCGATGTGGTGGGAGCACTCACCGATGGCAATATGGACGAGGTTGGTCAACTGATGTATCAAAGTCATGCCGGTCTGCGAGATCAATATCGAGTCAGTTGTGACGAACTGGATTTTTTGGTTGACCAGGCGCAATCCCATGCTATCCCTGGTGCCCGGATGATGGGAGGAGGTTTTGGAGGAAGCACGATCAATCTCTTGCCGGAAATTCAACTAAAATCTTTTGTGGAAGAAGTTACCCGGGCGTACTACAGTCAGTTTGGGTGGCAACCGACATGCCTACTGGTTCATCCGGCAGATGGTGGCCGGCTCGGCGCTTATTGATTGGCGGTATGGCGGTATATATTCTTCATCGTACACGACCGGACAGCATGAAATTTCAGGTATCCTATTAAGTATCGCGATGAAATTATTAGTTTGAGGAAGAATGTAGTACGCTGTGCGGATGGGATTGTTCGGCTATTGATGATATCTGGTCGATCTGTTTCAGGAGAGATTTGAAGTGTGCTTGCACCTGTTCTTCACTATATAAATGTTCAATGGTTTTTCTATTGTGGATCTTTTCCTCAAGATTCAAAGGATTTAAAGAGCTGGTCAGCGTGTTAGAATCCAAAGCATAAACCTTAACGCCCATACTTTTAAAAAAAGCGTATGCCGGATTGGAAGCGCGGAGAAATACCCGGTGGCCTGCCCATATTCCGAAAACAATATTGCCCAGACCTTGGGCACGGATGTGGTTAAAGATCATTACATTGCAGCTGAGTAAATTTTCGTTGTATTCCTTTAAAGGAATATATTTATTGATGGGCGTAAAGTGGTTTTTAAAAAAATACCTACCTGCAACATTGATAAGACGTCTGTACCGTGGACATCCATAACCCAACGGTACAACAATATCCCGATCGCCGGTCCAACCCCTTAATTGACGAAAAACATCCAGGTGGTTGCTTGAGTTCGAAGCACTGTTTCCGACATAGATATGAGGTCCCAAATCATACGAAGATCCGGACAGCTCTTCCGTGATGAAGTCGATCGAGTAATAGGAAAATGGAAACCGGCGGGCAGGGTCCTTTGGGACGACCCGGAAAACATCGCTGTGATTGGGCATCATATTGCAGGTAAGGTCGATCCGATGTGCTGCCTGTTGTTGCAACCGTTCCCGAGCGTTCCACCCCAAGTGTTTCAAATACGGATGCAGCTGGTATTTTAAGTATTTCGTCGTCAGTGAAAGTTTACCCAGCACGATATTGGCCAGCGAAGTTGCCGGTAAAAAAATATTACGGTACAACCCGGGGTAAACATAATAATAATCATACCCCCATATGCCCCACACAAAGACAACATTTCGAGGACTTGCAAGAACAATCTTTGCCTTGTGATAGCAAAGATTATGTATAAATACCGCTTTATACCTGTGCAATGATTGAGTCAGAAGACGGATGTTGTTGTCGGAGGGAAAAAATTCTGTGCGGTCGGTCAATGGTAAATGCAGATCGGTAGATGGAGCAGATTGAAGGGTTAGAAAATAGTGGTCGTGAAGATCCATTTCCCGGAGCCTGCGTATAAAATGATTAATTGTTTTGGATTCGTCAATTATATGTAAATACATCACAAGCAATTATATATGGTCTCAATAATGTATTCCTGCTCTTTATTTTTTAATTCATAGAATAAAGGAAGTCGAATAATTCGTTCACTGAACCGAACCGAATTATTCAGTGGACGGCCATCGTGTTTGCATTTAAAAAAGGGTGATTCGTGCAGGGGTAAATAATGAAAGACGGAGTGAATCCCTTTTTTTCGTAAATCTGCAATCAATCGATCCCGAGTCTTTTGACTGTCGCATTCCATGAAGAACAAATGCCCGTTAATGGTGGCATAGTCCGGGAGATTGGCCAACCGGATTTTTCCTTGAGTCTCCAGCGCAAGCAAGCCGGAGTAGTAATTTTGCCAAAGTGTCGTTCTTCTTTTCTGGATCGCATTTATTTCTTCGATTTGGCTATATAGCACAGCGGCATTAATTTCGGATGGCAAGTAGGAAGAACCCAAATCCATCCATTCATATTTTTGGGTTTCATTCCGATGAAATGCAGTTCTGTTGGTGCCTTTCTCCCACAGAATTTCTGCGCGTGAAATATCTTCAGGCTGGTTCAGGATAAGTAAACCACCTTTGCCCGACGTAATGTTTTTGGTTTCGTGGAAAGATAAGGTGCTAAAACGGCCAAAAGTCCCTAAGTGTTGATTTTTATAGTAGGAAAGGATGGCATGCGCAGCGTCTTCGATGATCATTAGCCCGTATTTGGCGGCCAGTGCAGTTAGTTTTTCCATGTCGCATGCTACGCCGCCATAGTGCATGCAGACCAATGCTTTCGTCCGTGGTGTAATCAAGCCTTCAATGGCGTCCACATCCAGATTGGGGTATTCATTCATAGTATCGGCAAATACGACTTTGGCTCCTCGTAAAAGAAAGGGATTGGCCGTGGATACGAATGTGAATGAAGGGATGATAACTTCATCGCCCGGGCCTATTTCCGCCAACAGTGTAGCCATTTCCAAAGCCACGGTACATGAAGTGGTCAGCAGGGTTGGCCGAGCGTAAAGATTTCGAAAATAGGCATGGCATTTTTTGGTAAAATAGCCGTTGCCACTGACATGCTTTTTGTTGATAGCACAGGCTATGTGGGGTAAAGCGTTCGCCAGATAAGGTTGATTAAAAGGTATGGTTTTAGCCAACATTCAAGGTGGTTTTTGGGTGTTGATTAAAGGTTTTCATATAGGCCGGAGACTGTGGCCCTTTATTGAAAATCAGATCTATGATGGACACTTGATGGCAAAATGGCGGATATAATTGCCGGTACCTGGGATAGTCGGTGTAATCCATCCACTGCAAATCAATTTGTTTTGCTTGGAAATGCTCTTCGAGGATATAGTCTTGAGCAGATGGGCCGCTAAGATAGGCTGTTGCTCCGCATTGGGTCAGCAAATCCAATACTCTATCTTCTTTTTTACCATTTAAAGTAAAGTTGCGGCTGTCTTCAAATCGCGTGGTAATCATTAAAATGTCCCGGGCAATGGTTTTAATAAGATATTGATTCAGTTCGGATAAGTTCGTCCATTTTTTTTCGAGATAGATCGATTCAAATATGGGTTTATAGGTGCTGAAATAGGGGGTGCGGGAATAATTGTGCTCAATGGTTCTCCAATGTTTTTTTTGCCATTTGAATTCGGACAGATCAACCTCGCAGATCAGTTGATCTCGAGTGGATCTGCATGGGATGGTAAGCCATTTTACCCCATCTGAAGTCTTAATCCGGTTTCGGTTTCGCCAGTCTCTTCGGGTGTATTGGACGTCGTCATAAAATATGAATAAATCGACCGCGTTGATCATGTCAAAATATCCTTTCCAGGGAATGTAATTCGATTGTATGCAGGCTACTTTCATGGTGTGGTTCAGAGATTATGGTAAAATCACAGTTTTAAACTAAAGCGATCCCTGTCCAGCAATTTGCTCTCGGCTGCTTTTATTATCGCTTCATTATCCAGATTTTTCAAAACGACGGCACCCGCGCCTATTACGACATCCTGACCTATGGTGACCCGATCTCGGATGGTAGAATTTGTTCCGAAAAAACAATGACTACCAGTGATGACTTTTCCGGAAAAGGTGCATTTGGGAGCCAGGTACGAATATGCACCTATTTCAGTCTCGTGGCTGACATAAGCTCCACTTCGAATAAATACACCTTCATGAATTGTGGCTCGGGGTTCAACGATCGCATGTGGAAAAATCAATACATTCTCTGCGATTGAAGCAGAGGAGGCCACAAATGCTGTGGAGTGTATAAAGGTATATAGACGATAACCCAGCGCCCGGACTGCGGCGATTTTTTGGGAATTCAGGTGCTTATTCCTGGCTGCTGCTGATATTGCTACCAAGAAGTAGTGGTCGTCGGGCGGATAGCGTTCATGCACGGACTCAAATGAAACAAGTGGCAATCCTTCAAATCGAGTTCTACGGTCAAGATAGGCAGCATCGAGCGTATAAGCCACCACTTGATCCGGAGTGTCCGTATGAATATATTCGGCCACGATGCCCGCAAAACTTGTATCTCCAAAAATGATGACTTTTTTCATAATTAATTTAGACCCAATATTTTTCTGGCTTCCCCTGGTGAATAAGGCTCTGAACCTAGAAGACGACCAATTTCTGTGATTCTTTTTAACAGCTGAATATTTGTAGCTAGCTGGGTGCCTTGCGCATCATAGTAGAGGTTGTCTTCTAGTCCGACGCGTACACCTCCTCCGTGAACGAGGCCTGTGGTATTCATTTTTAATTGCGATGCCCCGATGCCTCCGAGCGACCAATAGGATTGCGGGGGGAGTTGTGAAAGTAAGTAACCAACATCGAGAAGCCCTGCCTGAGAACTGGCAATGTTCCCAAGAATAATGTTAAAATAAAAGGGAGGTTTGATGATCCCTTTTTTATGTAAATATTTAGCATAATTAATCATGCCGGGATCAAACACTTCCAATTCCGGCTTTATTCCATTCCGGAGCATTTTAGTGGCTAACTTTTGGATCATTTCCGGACTATTGGTACTGGGGCCGGACGTGAAGTTTAATGAACTTAGTGTCAGACTTGCCATATCCGGTTTGCATCCACCATTTAAATCCATGCATTCGGACCGTCGCTCAAAATCCGGCCAATTCCGTCCGCTGGCAGAAACGCAAATAATCAAAGCTTCATGATGGGATCCCTCTTCTTTTCGGATACCTTCAATGATTTCCTGGTAGATTTCTTTCTTCCAGGTGGGTTTTCCTTCCGCGTCCCGGGCGTGTAAATGGACGATGGATATGCCGTATTCACGTGCTTCTAATACTTCGTCGATGATTTCTTGTGGTGCAATCGGTACGTGAACAGAATGGTCTTTTGTGGGGACCATTCCCGTCGGAGTAAAGTTAATAATATAAGAGGACATATGTAAACATTTGGGGTTTTGGCCCTAAGATATTACATATTATGATAATTCATAATAAAATTAGTATTTTTATAACTTTATAGGCTACATACGCCGCGAAATCAATGGACCGATGGCTTTCAACGCAGCATGAGGGCAATCCATGGGAGGAGGTGCGATGCATGGCCTCCGACACCGGAATGTTTTACATCTTGGGGTATGGACCTTGGTTCACACAACACATGCACAGTTAATGATGCCAATAATCCTTGTCCTTTGTAACTATTAGTCTAACCTGGGAAACTCACCTTTCCCATACTTGTTCTGGGAATTTTAATGCCCAATTCCGGATAAGATTTCGGGCGTCCAAATAGACATTCATTCGCTAATACAGCAAATACAATGGCTTCTTTTGCGTCCGGATTGATTCCAAGGGCTTCGGTCGTATATACCGAATGGTCACGTAGATCGGACTGGAGGCTTTTCATGACCAATGGATTATGAACTCCTCCACCGCTGAAATAAATAGAAGTGTGGCCTTTAAGATAAGGACCAATCGTGCAATATATTGTCTTCGCAGTAAATGCTGCCAGGGTTGCCATGACATCCTCATGAGCTAATTTGGACCGATTAGCTGCGGTTTGTTTTGTGTATATATATGTAAGATTAAACAATTCCGGACCGGTTGTGCGGGGCAGGGGCTGGTCAAAAAAAGGATCATCCATCAGAACTTTTAATAACACGGGATCCGGATTCCCCATACGGCTGATTTCTCCGTTCCGGTCGAACGGTTGATCAAAATGTTTTTGCATATAGGCATCCATCAAGGTGTTTCCAGGGCCGGTATCACTACTCATCAAAGGATTGTCACCATACACTTGTGGGAGAAACGTGAAGTTCGCAATTCCACCAATATTCACAAGCATCCTGCGTTCACCAGAGTCTGAAAATAGTAAAAAATCACCGTAAGGGGCCAGCGGGGCCCCTTCACCACCGTGCGCGATATGCTTTTGCCGAAAATCACTTACGGTCACGATCCCGGTTCGTTCTGCAATAAAATCACCATCTCCGAGCTGCAAGGTGATCGGCCGGGCACGAGCATTATCAAACGGTCGTGCACTGGGATTATGATATACGGTCTGTCCATGGCTGGCTATCAGGTCAATTTCTTCGGGTACCCTATTCCATTGATCCAGTGCTGTCCTGATTTGTTCTGCGTGAACTTCTGCAATAAATTGATGCAGCCAGGTCAGCTTGACGGCTTCCGCATTCCCATGGGTGAAAACGGTTCTGATTTTTTCCTTGTACTCTGTGTTGTGTGGGATGGTGTCGAACTCCATGAGTTCTAGGGAAGTATTCACGCCTTGCCCGCTAATACGGCATAAAGCCACATCCAACCCGTCCATGGACGTTCCAGACATAAGCCCAAGGACATGTTTTGTTTTTTTTGATGCGACGTTGGCTAATCTTTGGTAATTGCTAAGCATATGGTTTTTGAAGTAGAATATTTTACTCTGTCAAAAATAATTCCGTCAGAACCTGATCAGTCATCATTTTATCGAATCCTGATTTTATTTTAGGATGATAAAGTAAGCGGATAAGTTCTTTGTCGATCGGTGCGTAGGTGGTGGTCGTGGTCCAACTGCTCTGAAAAATGCTTTCCGGATAAACCGGAGCATCGCGGGCCAGTCCAAGCGACTGAGTCAACTCCTCACGAAGAAGGTGTTTTTGTGCATCCCCCTCAGCTCGGTGTATGTCGACGTACATGTGGCCTCGGTTCAGATTGTTATGGCTATCCCAGAATACGGAAAACAATCCAAAATTGCCGTTGACCAGATCAGATTGGGAGGGATAACGGCTCGCGTAATTTTCTCCAGTTCCCAAATACAGGTAAAAGTTTGATGTGAGGGAGTCTTCGACGATTTTTACGTTAAATCCGTCGGAGGTCAGTTCATTTATTTCAGAGATGATTTTATTCAACTCACCATCCAGCATATGGCTCGGCTCTCCTCCAACATATATCATCATATCCTCCTCCCATTTTCTGGTGATCGAAGAGGCATTTCCAAATTCAAAACCCAAAGCCACCTTATTGAAGTAGTTAATGACTTCTTTTTGGTGATCGGTTAACGCTGGTTTGTTATCGTCTGGCGAACAACCCTGCCCCAGAATGAAAAGAATGCACAGGAATAAGAACCCACTCGTCCTGAACCATTGGGAAAAAGATAAGATACAAAACATGATATAATTTTTTCAAAAATACTTGTTTTTTTATCCAATAAAAAATCTGGAATTACCATACTGAGCTCATACTTTATGAAGTCGTTATAAAGTTCGTCTATATTTAAAATGGTGCTTGTTCTTTGAACTGAAAAAACCGACTTTTAATTTTATCTGCCAGTGCTTTTACCTGGTTTTCAGAAGGTGGATTGCCCGATTCTCCCGCCTCTACCCAGGTGGTGATTTGATCCTCCAACGCTGTGTTAATCAGGTTTTCATAGGGTTTGCCAACACCCAAGTTCGTGGGCCATAATTTGCTTTGAGTCAGGTAATCCCTGGCAATATCATATTCTTTCTTGCTGAGGGCATTTAGTGCCAAATTGAGTTTTACCGCCTGATACAACCGCCGACCTTCACTCGCGCCTTCATAGGGCAGAACATGAATTTCTCTCAGAATATGATCTGCGATTTCTAAGGTGCCTTTCATCAGATGGAGCTGTGCCAATGCCATTCCGGCCTGATAATTCTTCGTGTTCTCTTCATAGTAGGGCGTCAGTATAGTGGTAGCTTCATTCAGTTGATTTTGTTTCATTAAAAAATCAGCAAGCGTGAGGAGATACCGCCAGTTGCCCGGGTCAATGGATAGCGCTAAGCGCAAATCTTTTTCTACTTCTGTGGGTTGGTTCTGGAAACTTGACCGCCAAATATACAAGGGTGCAAAACCGGTGTCATCAGGCAGATCAAAAAGGATGTCTTTTGCAAACTGTGTTTTTCCCGCATGGGCAAAAATCAAAGCCAGGTAATATTTGGGTTTCCAGTGATTGCTTTCAGAGGCGGCCCACATCAAGACTGGCAGCGATTCCCTCCTGAAAGGAAATACAAATCTTGGGTCCCCTTGATTCGCTTGGTTAAGCGTCCGGCTGGGGGGTGTCTCTGTGCGGGTCAGATAAGCCAACCAGAAGTCACTGAGATTATTATCCGGAGCCAGCTTCAATAGTTTGACTGCATCTTGTGGACGGTTTAGTTTGACCGCATACCAAATTGCCATTTCGAGATAGGTTTGTTCGGGGAGTTCATTTTGAATTCCAGATTGGAAGGCGTCCAGATTGTGTTGATTTGGTGAACGAAGATAATGTTCAAAAGCGACGAAATGATTGTCAGGATCGATCTGTGACAGTTGGTCAATGACGGCCAGGTCAACGGGTGTGTTGCGAAGTCGATCGAGAACTAGTTTTATTTTTATTCCCTGTGGATTCGCGGGCTGGATGTCCAGGATCTTATCGACATAATTCCGGGCCATGGCCCAGTTTTTTTCCCGAAAATAAACAGCAGCGAGCTGGTACCAAGCGGCCATACGCCACGCGGGGGAAAGAGCTGCCACCTCCCAGCCGTCTTTTGCATCGTAAGATTTTCCCAACTCACTGGCCGCCAATCCGTAGTAATAATTCGCTTGTGGATCATAGGTGTTGACGCTCAATGCGCGGCGTGCATAAAAATACGCACTGTCGTATTGCATTTTTCTGTATTGAAGCTGAGCCATTTCTGTCAATGCCGGAATAAAAAACGAATCCTGTGATAATGAGGCGCGGATGTGCTTTTCCGCCTGGTCATATAAACGGAACCGGGCGGCATCGTGGCCCTGTAAATACCGGGCATAAGATCCTGATTGGTCGAAGTCGGCTGGTATGGTCAATGGTCTGTTGAGATCTGTAGCTTTCGTCCATTCGGGTATGATTTGTGTTTCCCCGAAATTGATTCTGGCAATTTGATCCGGGTTAATCATAAATACGATGTGTTGCGGTTTGAGTGGGTGTACTTCCATGGGTTTTTTCACCACGAAGCCATCGATCATGGTGATTTGTAAGGTGTCAGAGATGGTGGTCAGTCCCATGATGTCAATCCCCAGTTGAGCAGCTGATCTGTCAAAATGCCATACGCCGTGACGATCTGCAAAGTCAACGGAACCTATTCCGTGATAGGGGAACCAGTACTCGGTCCATTGGTCTGTTTGAAGAGGCCGAAAGCCAATTTGCTTGAATGGTGTCCGGCTGCTGGTATAGGAATTTTGATTGAACAATCGACCGCTTTGAACTTCTACATACTGACCGGCTTGATCCGACAATAGTGTTTCCCAGATGTGGCCTGCTTCGGACAGTGCCCACAAAAAAACTTTCTTTCCGGGTTTGGCGTCCCGGTCGGCCAGGTGGATCATTCCATCGTCGGTTTTTTCATAATAAGTGCCAAAAAAATCGCTGTGCTTACCGGTGATGTGGTAGGATTTGGATCCGTCAAAAGCGTTGTTCACATAGACGGAAAGATCGGTTTGGCGGGTTCTGTCGATTGGCCAGGAACGGGCTTGACCACCATGTGTGATATAATGAGTTCCCGGATCCAAAAAATGAAGATCTTCCCGGGCCGGCACGGCAAGATTCATCCAGGTATAGTAGGGTTGTTCCAAATCTGTAGGGTTTGTCCAATGAACCTTTGTCGAAAACAGGGCTTTGTCTTTAGGTAGGTTGATCTCTACGATCCACCGGGTCCGCGTTAACAAGTCCAGCGCAGAAATGTAGCAACTGACGCTACCGTCCTTTTTCTTCATGGTGTGATAATCGATGGGTGTCGATACAGTCGGGGTATGACCAATAATGCCAAAATTAAATTCGATGCCGCCACTGGTCCATGGCCCTCTCATGGCTATATTTCGAAACTTGACCACATCGTTGGCATAGATAAAGGGTTTGTTTTGGATTTTGTCAATCGCAGACCAGATTTTCCCCCCGATTTCAGGCGTGATTTGTACCCGAAGGTAATCATTCTCCAATTCTACCATTTTCCAGCTTCGCTCAACCGCTTCGGTGCTGTATCCGTCAAAAGTAAAGTATGGATATATCTTACCGGTACGGGGAATTGGATTTGGATCACTGAATGGATAGGTCAGAAAGGTGGTGTCATATTCCTGGATCGTAGCTGCAGACTGAGCATGTGATAGGGTGACACCTAACAAGGAATAGCAGATTACGAATAGTAAAATTATCTTCTTTTTCATTTCTTTCAAAGTTTCGCTTTTTTAAGAATTGCCGTCAGGATCAGAATGATTTCACCACAGTTCTCTATCATTTTTTCAACTTTTACATTTTCTAAAAATCCTGTATTCCTGCAAAGCCGGAGCCAGTACTTTGTTTCTTTTGCTTCTTTCAGAGATCTGCATTTTCGCAATAAAATCCCGTTTGGATTGTGCTCCTTGAGCTTCCTCTATATTAGCCCCGAATGATGTATCACTTTTCAGAAGTTGTCTGGATAAGACATATTCATTCTGAGACTTCATAAATAAATATAGATGTACAATGTTTTTCGCAAACACATGGGACATATCCCTGATCACATTTTCTTTCTTTTCTTCACTCCCTCCATTTCGCCTGTTCCATTCCTACACTATCCTTATAGTGCTGTGCCAACTCCATCAATATTTCATGCATTTCATCCTGAACGTCGGAATATTCCGGTGTATCGTACACGTTGGACAATTCATCCGGATCACTTTCCAGATCAAACAGTTCCCATTCGTCGATATCGTCGTAAAAATGGATCAGTTTATATTGGTCAGTTCGGGCACCGATGTGTCGTTTGACGGCATGAATACCCGGATATTCATAGTAGTGATAGTAGAGTGCTTTCCGCCAGATCGGGTTTTTATTTTTGAGCAGTGGAACCATGCTTTTGCCCTGCATATCCTCCGGCATAGGTATACCTGCCATGTCGAGCATTGTTTGAGCAAAATCCAGATTTTGGACCAGGTCCGAATTGCGACTCCCTGCCTCCACCACACCCGGCCATCGGATCATCAACGGAGTGCGGAATGATTCTTCATACATAAATCGCTTGTCAAACCAACCGTGTTCACCCAGGTAGAAACCCTGGTCAGAGGTGTATATGACAACTGTATTGTCTGCCAGATCATTTTCTTCCAGATAATCAAGCACCCGTCCTACATTATTATCTACAGCGGCGATCGACCCCAGATAATCCTGCATATAGCGTTGGTATTTCCAGCTGGTTAGTTCATCGCCTTTGAGATTTTGGGCATCAAATTCTTCGTTGATCGGGTCATATACGGCGTCCCAGGCCTGTCGTTCTTCATCGCTCATCCGGTCAAGATTGTTGTGATAGGCATTGGAGTACCAGGGTAGAAAATCTGTAAATCCATGAGATTCTGCCACCGAAGGTTTTATTTTGTTGTCATTCGTCAGGCCCATATGATCCGAAATACGCATTTCAGCTTCTTGAGCGGCTTTGCTACGGCCAGAATAATCATCAAACAGAGTGGCTGGTTCGGGAAAGGTTTTTTTGGTGAACGCTTTGTAATCCTCTTCTTTAGGCAACCATTCCCGATGCGGTGCTTTGTGCTGATATACCAGGAAAAATGGTTTATTATCGTTTTTGACTTGATCAATCCACTCGAGAGAAAAATCAGTGATCAGATCAGTGACGTAACCACTATCCACTTCCTTTCCCTGGCTGGTTCGGAATTCCGGATTGTAATAGTGGCCCTGACCCGGTAATACTTTCCAGGTGTCAAACCCTGTAGGGTCTGTTTTTAGATGCCATTTTCCAAATATGGCCGTGTGATACCCATTTTGCTGAAACAGCTTGGAGATGGTTTGTTGTGCGCCATCAAATCGGTCTCCGTTGTCTCGCAACCCATTGAGGTGACTGTGTTTTCCAGTCAGGATGACAGCGCGACTCGGTGCGCAGATGGAATTCGTGACGAATGCTCTTTCGAATAGCATCCCTTCTGATGCAATCCGGTCAATGTGGGGGGTGTGGATGAGTCGATCATCATAAGCACTAATCGCTTGATAGGCATGGTCGTCAGACATGATAAATAATATATTAGGCTGACGAGCTGATTCTTCCGAGGATTCATCGTGTGGTTCTGCAGAGTTACATCCGGCGAGGATTGCTATTGCGATCAGGGTGTACATCCATAAGAAAAGACTCGTTTTCATAAATTGTTCGATTAAAAGTAAATGTTATCAGACCCTAAATATTTATCTGCAATCGGTGCATAATAGCTTTTGATTTCATCCAGGTCATAAGTTATTTGCGACTTGGAATACAAGTCGTATTGATTGAAATCATTGATCCATTTTTTATACTGTACATCTTGATCGTTCATTAATGCCGTATAGCTTCCGCCCGTATGCCAAGGGTAAAAAGAATGGTATCGTATCATCACCATTCCTTCAAGGGGCAACTTATTTCCGGGATGGTGTTTCAGGACCTGGTAGAGGTATTCATCGTGTCCCCAGGCTAGTTCCAGTTGATCCAGACCACAGTTTTCAGGGTAAATTCCGGTAGGCGTGTTGTAGCGAGGATTCGCCATATCAGGGTTCAATTTGTTGAACTCCGGATAAACCAGGGTGTCAGGAAGGGCGGCACCAACCACGAAAATATCTCCGACCAGTCCCCACTGTTCATTTTGACTCGTTCCATCTTCATCGCATCCTTTGATATACAGCATTTTTCCCAGGTCATGAATCAATCCGACGAGTTGCATCCAGTCCGGACGATTATCTTTTCGAATGGCTTCTGCAGACTGTGCCAGATGCTGAATATTGGGAAGATCGAGATCGGGGTCACTCACATCGATCAGGTCATTGAGCTTGACAAAAGCATCCCACAGGTTCATCGGAGTGTCGTAAGTCAGGTATTTTTTTTTCATACGCCGGACATAATCATAGGTTTGATTTTGGCGCATTTTCTTGTAGTGGTCTCTGACGGCCGCGGTGGCGTCGCTTTGGTCGTAATTTCGAAAGGTTTTTTCCTGGGTTTCCATATCAGAAGAAAATAATATATAAACAAATGGTTGCGATCAAAATGGCGATACTCCAGTTTTTTACCAAACGGGAATTTTTGTGATCAGATTGATTGAATATCGGGATCTCACTCGGGTGTTGCTGAGGCCGGAGCCGAGTAAATATAGTCATAAATATCATAATAAGCACGAAAGTGATCGCCATATGATGCAAAAAGGCGATGTTCGGAATAAAAAATAAAAGTGCTCCATAGATGGGGATGTTTAAGAGCATTCCCCAAAAGGCAGCACCAGAAGGCACTTTTTTCCAAAGGAAGCCCATCAGGAAAACAGCTACGACACCGGGTTGGATAAAACCCCAATACAATTGGAGAAACAGATACAGTCCGCCTTCAAATTGATTGACCACCGGCGCCCACAAGCAGGCCAGGATCATCAGAATAAAAGTGACGATCCGCCCGGTCCGAACGATCTGCTTTTGCGATCCATCCGGATTTATAAAAGGTTTGTAAATATCAATGACAAATATAGTTGCGGCAGAATTGAGCAGGGAATCCAACGTGCTCATGGTCGCTCCAAATAGTGCTGCAAAAAAGGCTCCGGTCAACCCGGCAGGTAGCAAATGGGTGATCAAGACAGGGTATGCGGCATCGCCATTGGCAATTTCGTCACCATACAATTCATAGGCGATAATGCCCGGAAAAATGATGATAATCGGTATAATGAGCTTGATACTGGCTCCAAAAAGTACGCCTTTTTGTCCTTCCGCGATGTTTTTTGCACCCAGCGTCCGCTGAGTGATAAACTGATTGAGACCAAAATAAAACAAATTGGGTATCCACATCCCGCCAAAAAATACCGCCAACCAGGGCAGCGTGGGATGATCCAAAGGAAGCACCGTATGAAGCCGGCCATCCGATAATTCGATAAACTGATGAAGCCCGCCCAATTCCTTCATGCCCAAATAGGTGATAAATGCACCCCCGATTAGCAAAGCCGCACCCTGGATAACATCGGACCATACGACCGCCTTGAGACCACCATACACTGTGTAAAGACCACCAGTTAATCCAATGAGCCAAATACCGGTGATCAAAGAGGTGTCAAAAATTTCCTTTAAGGCAAAGGCGCCCGCATACAACACCGTCGCAATGGTTATCATCACATAAAAGACCAACATAAATATGGAGAGAAGGGTCCTTGTTTTCCGATCATACCGATACTCCAGATACTGAGGTATCGTATAGATGCCGGATTGTAAAAAGCGGGGTAAGAGATAAAGCGCCACGATGACCAACGCCAATGCACCGATCCATTCGAAGCTGGCCACTGCCATCCCGATGTCTTCCCGAAAACCTTGTCCGGCCATTCCAACAAAGTGTTCCGTGCTGATGTTGGAGGCGACCAGTGAGATACCAATCACCCACCAGGAAAGCGACCGGCCGGCCAGAAAATAATCTTCCGAGTCTTTTTCATCTCTGGAAACATAGAGTGAAACTGCAACAACGAACAGGATAAAACCGATAAAAGCTATGAGATCAAGCAGGGTAAAATCCATGTGGCGACTTCCGGGTTAGTTGTTTTCAATTGAATTACAGCATCCTTCGTGATCGGGTACTATTGTACTTTGTTGCTGTCGTTGTAATAATACTAAAACAATATTTAAATCTCAAAATTAATATTTTTTACCCCTGTACTATTTGGTTTGAAACGCAACACTAGTGTATGGAATCAAAAATAATGTATAGGATCCATTTCGCGCTTCCATCCTCAAATTGTACCTGTTTAGCGAATATGACACAGTTATACATGGGTGCTGTTTTGCCCCGTCCCCAACTCGTTGGGGATGGCGGGGTTGGGAACACAAAACAATAATAGGCTTCATCCTCTAACTGCGACATTTGTTAAGGGCTAAAGCCCGACTTGGTGAATCATAATTCTCCCCGGGCTAAAGCACCGGGTCAAAACACTCTAAACAGATAACCCAACTTGTTGGGGATGGGAGCGCCTCATATAATGCATACAACTTCTGAATTGCAGCACAAGTGCACCGAATCATTGTAAAAGATACTATTGAAGCGATTGTTTTTTGGGAAGCCAAACCGCGTATAGCCATAGCTACATAAGGATTTGGATGATGAAGATATGGTAAAAAAGAAGCCATGAATAGTGTTTGGTATTTATGATTTGGCACACTAGAAACACCTATATAGAAAACGCAATTCACATTTCTTTTAGCTGTCAATTATCCAATTCCTACTGACGTAAATTAATTCTCCACGGACTTTTTACTCAATATCTCCACTTCGAAGATGATATCCTGAAAGCCTTTTTCCAATCCGGGTGGGGGGCTCGCTCCAAAAGCTTTCATCGCCGGAACATACATTCTGACATGGTCACCTACTTGTAATCTGGGGAGCGTTTCATCAATTCCTTTGGGCATGAATCCAGACATAACCTCATAATCCATCGGGACATCATCTTCCCCGGTGTTTGTGCCAAAAACACTTCCGGTGATGGTTTTGGCGGTAAAACGAAAAGTAATCATATCGCCGGGTTCTACCTGTACGCCCTGTCCTTCCTTGATTGTTTCGATATAAACGGTGTCCGGAGTTAACTCTGCATCAATGTGACGTTTATCCAGGTATCTCTTTAGTCGAGAAGCACCAGATTTCCTGTTTCTGGCCATGGCTCGGGGATATTCTTCATTCATATCAACACCTGCGAGACTGTCACTGGAAAAGATATCGAGAACTTTAAAGTGGGTGACTACTTCGTCCCCCGAAGAAACATACGATGGGACCGGGTAAAAAAGTCGTCGTTTTAATAAAGAATCAGCTTCCTGATACAAAACAATACTATCTCCTTTTCGAAAATAAGGGTAAATCTCACCAGCTTCATAGGGGTAGAACAGACCGGGCATTACCTGTTCATATTGAGGAATCCCCGGGTAGGTGGATTCCACTAAGGAATCGTTGACATACTTTTTATAATTGAATTTGATGACTTCACCCACTTTGGCCGTGGAATCCTTTGACTGGTCACCGTATACATAGAAGATCAGACCGCTTTCAGTTCGATAACCTTTTGGCTTGTTACACGCATGGAGGATAAAAATTGCGAGTAGTGCAAATGTGATAAGTAAAATTGGTTTGTTCAGGTAAAACATCCTATTCATAATTAATCGGTGTTGAATGAAATCAGAGGTATATCCAAATTGGATGAGCACCTCCAGTCGCATATGGACAAATTTATACAATTTCTGATTTTAACAAAATCCAATACGATTTAGTTAACCTGATTTTATAACCTGTTCGTTTTTGGATGAATGATTAATTGCGTCGCATTGTAAGATGGATGTTTATTAGGTTCATCAGAAATTATGTAGCTTACGGGTTTAAAATTGTCTTTTCGTAAATGGGGCATTCATGTTGAGATCAAGAGTCCGTCAAATATACCAGGTCGTTCGATGGTTGACCGTAATATTCAGCCTCGTATCACTCAGCTGGCTGATTTATGATATTGGATTCAAACACCCCGAATACCACGTTCTTGCGTCGGTTTATCAATTGTATATAAGTACTTTTATTTTGAATGTTGGTGCTCTTGTTTTTCGATACGCCATGCGAGAAAAGCGGCCACCCCGGAAGATATGGCCATTTGACGTACTTCTTATGCTGTCGATGCTGAGTATATTGTACTTTATTATTCTGCCCGGACAGGTGAGTGCTTCATTTATCACCTCAGAAGGAGCCTGGATATGGGTGTTTGTAACCTTGCTTTTCGGATTGATGGGTGAAATCTTTACCAGCAATATCCATCGGGCATTTCTGGATTTTAATCCCGCACAGCTTTTTGTGGGAAGTTTTTTTGTGTTGATCGTATTGGGGGCTTTTGCTCTTAAATTACCCACAGCCACTTATGAGTCTATATCTTTGCTGGATGCATTCTTTACGGCGACCAGTGCGGTGTGTGTTACAGGCCTTATAGTGCTTGATACCGCCAAGGATTTCACCCCATTTGGACAAGGACTTCTGTTGTTGCTGATACAATTAGGGGGATTGGGGATTATGACATTTACCAGTTTTTTTAGTTTTTTTTTTCGGGGAGAAACCAGTTATAAAAATCAGCTTTTGATCCGTGAGATCACGAATTCAGGCCGTTTGACACAGGTTTATTCCATGATAAAAACCATTTTGTTGTACACACTGGGATTTGAATTGCTTGGTGCGTTGCTCATTTTTAGTTCTATAAATGACTGGGAGGTGATGGGGTTGACCTCCAAGTTATTTTTTTCGGTTTTTCATTCTGTTTCTGCATTTTGCAATGCGGGCTTTTCTACGCTCACAGATGGTTTGATGACCTCCGGTTTCCGATTCAATTACTCCCTGCAGATCATATTAGCCTGGTTATTTATCTTCGGGGGATTGGGCTTTCCGATTGTATTCAATTTTCTAGAGTATTTCCGCTACTATATTGTAAATTCCGTGTCATCCATAAAAAAGAAATTGCCTTTCGTGCATCGGCCCTGGATCATCAACATCAACACGCGGTTGGTGTTGATAACGACCGGTTTTTTGATTGTGATCGGAACTGTCTTCTTCTCCATTTTTGAATACAATCATAGCTTGTCGGAACATTCAATGTGGGGAAAGATGGTTGTTTCATTTTTCAATGGTACGACACCGCGGACCGCCGGGTTCAATTCCATTGACTTTGATCAAGCTCAGCTGGGGACGATCATGTTTACTGTTTTGCTAATGTGGATTGGTGCTTCTCCAATGTCCACGGGAGGTGGGATAAAAACGACGACTTTTGCGCTCGCAGTGCTCAATATTACCCAAATGATTCAAGGAAAGAAACGGATAGAAGTCTATAGAAGGCAGATTTCTGACGCATCGATACGACGCGCATTTGCGGTCATATTTTTATCTTTGGCTGTGATCGGAATCAGTATTTTCTTAATTCGAATTTTCGATTCTGAAAAAGACCATACTGCAATAGTATTTGAAGTATTTTCCGCGTATAGCACGGTGGGTTTGTCGATGGGGATTACACCGGATCTCTCGGCCGGAAGTAAAATGGTGCTTATCGGGACCATGTTTATCGGGCGAGTGACCATGTTTACTATATTAGTGGCTGTGTTCCGGAGGGTGGCTCATGCGAACTACCGCTATCCCCAGGAAGAAATCATGATTAATTAATAATTCCTATGAAATACATTATTATCGGGTTGGGAAATTTTGGTTCTGCGATGGCTGTGAATCTGACAGAGTCAGGACACGAAGTCATGGGCGTTGATATAGATATCAACCGAGTCGAAGCCCTTAAGGAAAAAGTGACTCATACGGTCGCATTGGATGCAACGGATGCCAGCGTGGTCGAAGAATTGCCGCTCAATGAAACAGACAGGGTAGTCATAGCTATCGGAGAGGATATTAGTGCGAATGTAATGGCTTCAGCGGTGTTCAAACAACTGAAAGTGAAATACCTTGCCTGCCGGGCCATATCAAGTATTCATCAGACCATACTGGAAGCCATGAATGTCGATGTGGTGATCAATCCGGAAAATGAAGCAGCGACGAAGTGGTCCATTAAGCTGGCCATGAAAGGAGTCCAGGATGTACATTATCTCACCGGACCTTTTTATGTGATCGAAATTAGTGTGCCCTCCAAAATGGTTGATAAAACACTGGAAGAACTAAATTTAACCGAAAATTACAATGTACTGGTGTTGACAACCTTTACTCCCCGGGAAGGAATCAACCCATTGGGGGCATTCAAAGAAGATGTGATTGTTAATAAGATTGCTGATCCGGAAACTGTTTTGAATGAAGACGATATTATGGTCATCTACGGCAATATCAAGGATATTCGCAAAATGTTATCCGATTATTGACCCTGAAGTAATTGGTTGACCGTGGAGGTGGCATCATTTTTTTTATTTTTTAGAATGGATTCCATGCCAGAAATTAAATCTGATTTTTCACCTAAACACCTAAACACCTAAACACCCAAACACCTAAACACCTAAACATCAAATTCCTTTCCTATGATCAGTATTCTCATGCCGGTGTACAATACTGCACCTTTTTTGAGTGAATGCATCGAGAGCATTCTTGCACAATCATATAAAGATTGGGAGTTAATTGCAATTGATGATTTTTCAACCGACGATTCCAGATCCATTTTAGAATCATTTCGTAAAATTGATTCCCGCATCCAGTGGTATGCCAATGATGAGAAAGGAATTGTACCGGCATTGGAAAAAGGGTTTTATATGAGTAGGGGCGAAATAGTGCACCGGATGGATTCCGATGATATCATGCCGGTGAAAAAATTAGAGAATCTTTACAGCTTATTGCGAGAAAAAGGACCCGGCAGCGTTGCGACGGGCAAGGTGAAATATTTTAGTACGGAATGGGAGGTGCGTCGCGGATTTTTGGATTATGCGTCATGGATTAATCATCAGATTGACCAGGATGCTATTTTCGAAGAAGTATTTATGGAGTGTCCCATCGCTTCTCCGGCTTGGATGATGTATCGGAAAGATCTTCTGTCGATCGGTGGAATTACTTCTGGAAGGTATCCGGAAGATTATGATTTAGTGTTTCGCATGTATGAGCACGGACTCAAAGCGCATGGGTGTGATTCTATAGTACACCTGTGGAGAGATTGGTCCCACCGGGCCAGTCGTACCAAAGAAGAATATGCAGATCAGTTGTTTTTTGATCTGAAAGTTCATTATTTTTTAAAATATAAATACAGGCCAGACCACAGGTTGATCGTATGGGGTGCAGGAAGGAAAGGCAAGAAGTTGTACCGCACGTTACACAACATGGTGCCTCATGTAGAATGGGTGACTCAAAATGAGAATAAAATAGGCCATAACATCTACGGAACGATTCTAAAAGATCCTGAAGCTGCCCTTTCTTCCGATGCACAGGTCATTGTTGCCGTTTCAAATCCGGGGGGCAAATCAGTTATTCGGGATCGTTTAACCCATGCAGGAAAAGTCAATAATGTCGACTTGTTTTTCTTTTGTTGAAAGAAAGGGGAAAAACACCCTAAATGTTAAACTATCTTCTGTTCGATTTCGCTTAATTTGGACGAATTAAGATTCGAAGCTCTGTAAATAAAAACTGAACAGTCGAGGAGTTTGTCGGGATATCGCATATTTGCTGGGAAGTCGGTTGCCACCCATATCTAATAAATATAAATCATGAAAGACACGTCAAAGAACCTTATTTCGATGAAAACCGCAGCCGAAATGATTGACCGGCATGACGAATTCAGAAAATCTTCAAAGGATTCAGATCTAAAGTTGGTGCAATCTGTACAATTTCCCATCAGTGCCATTGAAAGCTATTTGAAATATGTGAAATCATTGACCCGGCTCAAAGGGGTAGAAGTGTCCGGTGTGAGAGTGGTCAATGCCATTTACCCGTCCGACCACTCTGATGAAGAGAAACGGAACGCACACACCGTGTTGTTTATACCGACGTATAAGAATGGTAAAGGGCAGGATGAAGCTTTTGATCCATTGTACATCCGGGATGGCAAACCAGAAAATCTTAATGAGCTCTTGCAGAACGCATTGGCTGATCCGGAGGAAAATAGTGGTTCTACTCAAAAGAGGCACCTTCAGATGCGAAGTTATAGCATGGAATTTGAAGAAAGTTCTTTCATGAACTTTGGAGGATTAGGAAGACCTCCCATTAAGGATTGACCAATGAAATCATGGTGGAGAGATATGCATTCCAATGGAAAGTAGGATACTGATTCTTCTTATGGAGGTGGTAGTTGCCGTGGTGGGTACTATAACTTTTGGAAAGTACAAGCACAATACGCTGCGATATTTTTTGCTCTATTTGTGGGGGATTGTATTGCTGGAGGTGGTTGGTAACTTTATGCAAGGTCAGTTGGAAGTATCCAACCTTTGGCTATACAATACATTTATTATCCTGGAATTCCCATTGCTGGTTCTTTGGTACCGTTCATTTATCACCAGTGTACAGATAAAAAGGATTTTGCTTTCCCTAACCGGCGGATTTCTGGTTTTTGCCGGAATCAATACCTGGGTGATGCAATCCTTTTGGGTCGTATTCCAATCCTTTAACTTTATTGCGGGCGCAACTTCTTTAATTATTGCAATTATTCTTTATTTTAATGAAGTGCTGCATACGGATAAAATTCTGATCATTCAACGCGGACTACTGTTTTGGGTCTCCGTGGGGTTCCTCTTTTTTTATGCCAGTGTTATTCCTATTATGATCACGGGAAACATGTTGCACCACGATGGTGTAGTGTATAATTCATTTATGTTAATATTAAATATTATATTACACATCTGTTTCTTAATTGGGTTATTATGGGGGAAAAAGAAGTTCAACTGATTATTGTAGTTTCCACCCTCGTTATTATGTTAATGGCTGCCGGATTGGTATTGTTTTTCATCTATATTCAAAAGCGTAAAAACAAGTACATTCGCGAGAAAGAAAGAATCACGGAGGAATTGGAAAAAACCTACCTTACCTCTCAAATGGAAATTCAAGAGAAGACCCTCCAGTACATCGGACGGGAGCTCCATGATAATCTCGGTCAGATTCTTTCGTCCATTAAGATTAAGCTTGCATTAGCTATGGATGAAGAGGTCGATCGCGATACCCTGTTTGAATTGCATGAACTGGTGGGCCGGTCAATAAGTGAAATCCGGGCGCTGTCACGAACGCTCAATAAGGATCACATCCAAAATATTGGCTTTATAAATGCTATAGATATCGAGTTAAGACGGTATCAGAAATGGCGGATTATACAAACACATTTTGACTTCAACTGCATCACGCCATTGGAACATGATAAGGATCATTTAATATTGTACCGGATTCTCCAGGAGTTTTTTACCAATACAATCCGACACGCGCAAGCCGAAAATTTGTGGATAGAAATAGAAAACAATGCCGGAAGATTACATATCGTAGCCCGGGATGACGGTAGGGGGATGAAATATGATGATGCGAATGGGTGGGGCTCCGGATTGTTGAATATGCGCAAAAGAGCCCAAATGATCGGCGCAGAATACATTTTTCATTCAGACCCCGGCGTCGGAACTCGCATGGAGATTTCTTATAGGCATTCCGTTCGAAATATAGACCGAGATTCAGTTGTAGAACAAACGGAGCGATTGGGATATACGGCATAAATAAAGACCCTGAAATATGGAAAAAATATACACTGTAGTCATTGTGGATGACCATCTATTGTTTTCAAAGGCATTGGGTGAGCTGGTCGGTAAATTTGATTCGTTTGAAGTTCAATATTATTGTAAAAATGGAAAAGAATGCGTGGACCGGATCGAATCGAGCCCGTCTCATCCGGACATTGTTTTGATGGATATTAATATGCCTGTGATGAATGGGGTTGATGCCACTGAATATCTGGCTGCTCACTTTCCTCACATCAAGGTTGTCGCGCTTTCCATGAATGATGATGAATCCCACATCATTGAAATGCTCCGAGCAGGAGCGAAGGGGTATCTGGTGAAAGATATTAGCCCGGTAGAACTGCAACGAGCTTTGACAGAAGTGGCAACGCGGGGGTTTTACTATTCCGAAAATGTGACCAGTAGTTTGGTCTCTTCCATTCAAGATCATACTGAACCGGGTCGACCCGCGTTCAAAGAAAACGAACTTATTTTCCTCCGCCTGGCCTGC
Organism: Membranihabitans marinus; assembly: GCF_019802045.1. Classification (GTDB taxonomy): domain Bacteria; phylum Bacteroidota; class Bacteroidia; order Chitinophagales; family Saprospiraceae; genus Membranihabitans; species Membranihabitans marinus_A. Next base: position 403,896 of record NZ_JAHVHU010000002.1, read on the forward strand.
TCTCAGAAGACGTACAAAGAGATAGCGGCTGAAATGTTTTTGAGTCCGAAGACCATCGACGGTTATCGGGAAGCCCTGTTTAAAAAACTGGGGGTTCGAAGCCGTGTCGGGTTGGTGCTCTATGCCATTAAACATGGCATATGTAAACTTTGAATGAAAAAGCGTACGGCACCGGGTCCTGGTGATTTTTGGATCTCGTACCCCCTTTCATTAATCATCGTAGTTAATTATGGTTCCGTTTTGTGCTATCCTGCGTTGCAAAGCCTCACCATAACCCGCAATAGCCAAACGCCACCCCAAAGTGGACTATGTGATAAATCGAATTTTGGAATTTAAGCAATTGATGCACTGTATAATTATGTGTCGCAACAGATTAACGTGGTGGATAAAGCGAATTAAACCCAGCTTTGGCTACGTGTTGATGCCTTGACAATCACAAAAATGACCTCAGAAATATTCCGCCTTACTTATAAAACAAAGCAAATGAACAACCCCATTGAATTGTTGAAACAAATCATTGGGTACAGCATCTGCGATTTCCCATCCATGCGCTTGGATTAATAGTTAAAACCCTCCTTCGGAAGGCATCATTACATGCTGTCCGTCCGGCTGAATACGATAGTACCTGCCTCACCGCTTAAAGTTAACTTTCCATCATCGTCAATTTCCCACGTGATATCATCTTGACCGAGCAGGCTGAGAAATTTATCCTCCGAACTCATATCCGGACAAGCCATTCTGGTCGCTCCGACCTGGTCAAAGCTCAGCGTACGTGCTGTACTTTCGATCGATCCAAAGTAACGATTACAACTCGTACTTCCTGCCATCCGTGTTTCAGGGAGGTAAATGCCCAGCGTAGGCTTTTTACCTTGAATGGGTTGACCATCCATACTGATGACCTCCCACGTTCCATTTAACTGGTATTTGCCTTTGAATTCTCCACAACCATTAAGCGTCTTCTTTTGACCATCTGAAGTGTATTCTACGCGGAGTGTTGTGGTGAAGTGTTGGCCGGACATGTTATCCTGACAGGCTTTGTTGGCAATCTTAACCTTAAGCTTGTGCCTCTCATTTTTTCCCGTATAAACGATGGAATTGTTGTCGTCGGACAGCTCAACTTTAGCGACGGGTAATTCAAATTCTACTTCCCCGTTTTCCATGAGTCCTTTGAAAATAAGGGTGTTGCTCGAAGTAATCTGAACCATCCAAAATGGTTCGTTTCCGGTCCCTTTATAAATGATCGGCGTATTTAATATGCCAAAATCAGTGGGCATGTCCGCTTTGGTCGGATCGCCTTTGTAGAGTTGGTAATAAGGTGCCAGATTAGTTTCAATGCGATTGCCGTCTGCATCCAGGGCGATCAATTTATCACCTTCTACTTCAAACCGGGAGGTGATTTCACCTTCAGAAAACAATTTTATTTTGTTGTTCTTATAGGTGAATTTATCTTCCGTGACGAAGGTCGTTTCCCGATCATAATAATCCATGGTCAGCGAATAATCTCCTTTTTGATGCAGTTCCAGCGTGTAACTAATGCCCGGACAATCGGCACAGGGTAAAAAACCATAGTACGTGTCTGCAATGTCAGCAGGAATGTGACGGTAGGAAGAGCAGCCTCCCAGCAGTATGCCTGCCAGGAAAAGAGTTGAGGTGAAAATTGAAAGTAGTTTCATATTTGTTGTCGTTTTATTCTTTGGTAATCTGACGACTGAAAACATGGATTGTTTCATCAAAAGTCAGTTGTTAAGAGTAAATTAACCCGGTTAATCCAGAATATCTTTAGAATTGACTTCAGTTGTACACACTCAAGCACAGGTGATTCGCGACTAGAATTATTTGATCAAACTGTTCGTTTAACATTTAACGTGGACTGAGGAGTGTCGGTTGTGTTTTCCGGTAAAGCTGTGGTTTTTGTTAAATAAATCGTGAAAAATATCAATGCATTTCCTGGATGGTAGTTATGTTGTTGCTTCCACTAAATAACGTTTTTATGAGAAATACTAAAATAATTCATGCCCTTGGAAATTGCATTAATCATTGCAATTATTGTGCGGACGCCTGTCTGTCAGAAGACAATGTAAAAATGATGGTGGATTGCATCCGACTGGATCGCGTTTGTGCAGAAGTTTGTTCTACACTTTCGCAGGTTTTGTCTACCGAATATGATGACGTCAACGAATTGGTAGCGTATTGCAAATCTACTTGTGAAAAATGCGCAGCTGAATGCAGTAAACACGATCACGATCATTGTCAGGCGTGTGCGCAAGCATGCCGGGAATGTGCTGAAGCATGCGAAGAGTATTTAAGCGCGAACTGATTGGAAGTTAAGAACGGACGCTGAACAGCGAGGAAATGCTTAAAGCACAAGGCTTAAAGCGATTTCATGCTGGAAACAAACGACATATTTTCAAACACCAAATACCTTCAAAATGCCTTATTCATCAAAATCAGAACTACCTGATTCGGTTAAAGACAATTTACCGTCTCATGCTCAGGACATCTACAAAGAAGCCTACAACAGTGCGTATGAGGAGTACAAAGATCCGGACGACCGAAAAGGAGATGCATCCCGGGAAGAAACCGCGCATAAAGTCGCCTGGAGCGCTGTCAAACAAGCGTATCACAAAGTTGACGGAGATTGGAAGAAAAAATGATTCCTGCTGACGGTGGTTTTATTTATAGAACGAATGATTGAACACTAATCGTCTGATTAGTGTTATCACTCCAAACATTTTTAAAACTAACTTTATGATCAATCAAGTCATCGAACTGGCAGAGCGTCCGGACGGACAACCTTCTGAAAATAATTTTCGAATAAAAGAAATTGAAACTCCCACCACAAAAGATGGCGAAGTATTAGTTCAGAGTAAATATATTTCAGTCGATCCGTATATGCGTGGTCGGATGCGGGATGAAAAATCCTATATGCCTCCTTTTGAGGTAAATGCTCCGATTCAAGGGGGTGTTGTCGCAGAAATTTTAGAATCGAAGTCTGACAACTGGAGAGAAGGGGACCTGGTAGAGGGTATTCTTTCCTGGCAACGAATTCAGACTGTCAGACCAGAACTGTTGCGAAAAGTAAGCCCACAGGTTCAACCGTCTTCACTGGCGCTGAGCACGCTCGGGATGACCGGGTTGACTGCTTATTTTGGGTTGATGGATATCGGTCAGCCTCAAAAAGGAGAGACCGTGGTGGTTTCTGGGGCTGCCGGTGCTGTAGGAGGCGTTGTCGTACAAATAGCAAAGATTCAGGGCTGCCGGGTGGTGGCGATCGCAGGATCAGATGAAAAGACGACCTATCTTGAAAATGAGCTGGGTGCCGATGTCGCACTGAATTACAAGACAACAACGGATATGTCGGAGGCCTTGAAAACGGCCTGTCCGGAAGGTGTTGATGTGTATTTTGACAATGTAGGTGGCGAAATCTCCGATGCGGTCATCCCGTTGATCAATAAATTTGCGAGAATCGTGTTGTGCGGCCAGATCGCACTGTACAATGAAACATCCATACCCCATGGCCCCAGAGTGGCTCCTTTGCTTGTCAAGCGAAGTGCATTGATGAAAGGATTTATTGTGACCGATTATCAGAATCAAATTAAAGAAGGCGTTACCGCTTTGTCCGGATGGTATCAGCAAGGACTGCTGAAGCATCAGGAAACTGTGGTCGAGGGCTTTGAAAAACTTCCTCAGGCCTTTTTGAGGTTGTTTACCGGCGAAAAATTGGGGAAGCTTGTGGTCCAGGTAAATTAGAATAGAAGCAGCATCTATAGTCCGCGGTCGGCCAACGGAAGACTACAGATCGCTCCAATAGCAGAAGATGGACCGTGGACTCCAAACGGAATTCATCAACATCAGATAGCTGACGGTAGATTCATGATGGCAGATGGCAGACCACAGACTGTGGTCTGCAAACGGATGCTCCAACCACCAACGACTACAAACTATCAACAACCACCCATTGCCCTACAAATCAAAGATTTGATCCATCTTAGTTATGATGGTATTTAGTCGTTCCTTATCGCCTCCGCGTACTTCTGCAGAAGCCCAACCCTCGTAGCCTATTTTATCAAGCGATTTGACTACGGTGGGCCAATCACAGTCACCCTCCATGAGTTCCACGTCAAAACCTTTCCACACGCCCTCATTTTTTTGTTTTTCACGGCTGTATTCCTTTACATCGAGCTTCATGATACGATGATCCAGCGCTTCAATCCAATGCTCCGGCCAGCCGTAGCGAACGATATTGCCGATATCAAAATACCACCCGATTAAATCGTGGTTGAATTCGTCCACATAGTATGCTGCTTCCAAAGGACTTAGGATGAAATTGTTCCATACATTTTCGAAAGCTATTTTGATGCCGGTTTTTTCGGCCACAGGAATCATTTTTTTTATTTCCATTTGGGACCTTTGCCACGCATTGGCATAACTGATATCTTTATTGACTACGCCGGGGACCAGGAGAACCGTAGTGCCGCCATATAATTTACAGTCTTCCAACGCTTCGGTCATAGAGTCCACACATTTTTTCCGGACTTCCGGATCAGGATGGGATAGAGGGTATTTCCAATGCATGGAGTTAACAACGCCCGGGATTTCAAGACCGGTCTTGTCTTTGGCCTCCAGAATCTCATTATTATCCAGTTCGTTTGGAGAATCCATCTCGACGCCGTCATACCCCAGATCCTTAAGCAGTTGGAACTTTTCCATAACTGTTCCCCCCGTATTGACCATGCCATATTTTAGACTTTTCTTAATATTACGTGACTTGTTTTGAGGCATCGATAAATGGTCTTTGGAAGCAAATAACTGCCCTGGTGTCAGGCCAACAGCCGCCATTCCGGTTGCCGTAAGGCCGGTTTGTAACATAAATTTTCTCCGTTTCATATTGATAACTTCATTTTCATTTAAATGATCGTTCCCATGTAGGGTGGAACTCGATCCCTAAAGATAGAAGAATAACTTTATTTCTCGACCGAACGGCACTAAAGTATCCCATTTTTCCGGGGGTGATCAATTGGAGTTTACGTTGGCATAAAGGGGGTTTTTCCCCATCTGAACGGGGGTTTTTGCTGTTTTAACCTCTAAATAAGGGACTTATATTTGAACCATCAATAGAGACCAAGGAGGTTAAAATCCCCCTTAAGAAACAAATGGATTTCTATTGAATGATCGGATCCGTGAAGACGGATCCGGGATAAACAAGTGAATTTGGACAAGGGAGGATTCTCGGAATCTATCCAATGCTTCCTATCCGTAGTGCATTACCCGCTTTATTCACCACGTCAATCTGTTGTGATACATAATACACAATGTATCAATTGATTAAATTCCAAAGTTGGGCCTATTACATCGTCCAATTTTGGGTGACGTTTGACTTTTGATTCAATCATCTGCGGCGTTATTAACTTCTTGAAATAGAATACTTTTTCTGTGGAGTTAGATGCCTTGCATGTGCCTAAATCAAAGCGACGAATTTTGCGCGATTACTCTTTACTACCACTAACCCATGTTTTCTTAACTCCATCTCCTTTTGCTCAAATTCACTTTTTTTTGATCGTTGCAGATGATCAAATTGATAAGACCCGGGTTATGCAATAACTAAGCGCAGGCCCAACGATGTTTATTAACAAAAGCATACAGATCCGGATGAACCCGGGTTTACATCTGCTGTGAAATTCCAAAATGGTATATCGGTGTTCGCTAACGCCTTAATCAAAAAGATTATTCAATCGTTTGGGTAAGATTGATTCTGCTACGAAACACCTGAGTTAATTCATTCTAAGCGTTTACAACTCCTGTTTTCCATTTACCAAACGTGGAATGCCTAATGGATTATCCCTCTTCAGAGCATCCGGCAGATGCTGATCAGGAATATCCTGGTAACACACTGGGCGGAGAAACCGGTATATGGCTGATGTGCCTACACTGGTGGTAGAAGAATCTGTCGTAGCCGGGAACGGGCCTCCATGGACCATGGCGTGGCATACTTCGACCCCAGTCGGATAACCATTGAAAATAATGCGTCCTACTTTTTCCTGAAGAACCGGAATTAATTGATCCAATACATCGCTGTCTGAATCTTCTGCATGAATGGTAGCTGTCAGGTGGCCATCCAAGGATTTGGCAAATTCCAGTATTTCATCGGTCGAATCGGAAGTCACCATAATGCTGGCAGGCCCGAAAACTTCTTCGGAAATCAGCGCATTGGCTTTAACATCGGCGTATCTGGCCTGAAATAGGGTGGGGCGACCGGCCAGCTTGTTTTCTTCACTCTGCCCCTGTGCCAGAACCCGGAATGCCCCCGAATCGCGGAGTTTGCTCGTTCCACTGGTATAAGCACTGTGTATGCCTGGGGTTAGCATGGTCTGGCTATCCAAATCTGTAAAGGCGGTCTGAAGATCCTGGGTGAAATTTTCAGATTCGTCAGAATCCGGAACCATAAATACACCCGGATTGGTGCAGAACTGACCGGCTCCCAAATTAATCGACCCTGCCAGACCAGCGGCGATTTTTGGTCCTCGGGCTTTTAACGCGCCCGGCAGGATAAAAACTGGATTGGTGCTGCCCATTTCAGCATAAACAGGAATGGGAGTGGGCCGAGTCTGAGCGAGGTCGTAGAGCGCTTTGCCGCCACCAAACGATCCTGTAAATCCAACGGCTTTGATTCGAGGATGCATGACCAGGTATTGACCTACTTCATGGGTGTTCCCCTGGACCATAGAAAAGACTCCATCCGGCATATTTGTTTTCCGAGCTGCCTCCTGGATCGCTTTCCCAACTAATTCCGAGGTTCCGGGATGCGCCGGATGTCCTTTGACCACGACAGGGCAACCCGCGGCCAAAGCAGAAGCCGTATCACCTCCTGCTACTGAAAATGCCAATGGAAAATTACTTGCCCCAAAAACCACCACCGGACCAATGGGCTGATTAACCTTTCTGAGGTCAGAACGGGGCATGGGTGTTCGGTCTGGCATGGCTTCATCAATGGTGGCCTGCAGGTACGCGCCGTCTTCGATCCAATCCGCAAACATATTTAGTTGACCCACTGTACGGCCGCGTTCTCCGTTCAGACGACCATCAGGTAACCCTGTTTCTGCGCCTGCTGTGTCGGTCAGGAGCGGTCCGATGTTTTCTATTTCCCGGGCGATCGCTCGTAAAAACTCTGCGCGTTCTTTCGCCGTTGTATTTTTATAATCTGCATGGGCTTTAGCAGCCAACTGAATGGCCTGATTCATGTGGTCCGTCGAAGCATTGTAATAATCGACCGACTTGATTTCTTCTCCCGTATTTGGGTTGACCGGATAAAATGGATCTCCATTCTGGTACTGTTCCAATGTTAATCCGATAATTTGCTGTCCTTGAATTTTCACTATGATATGTTTTTGACTTGATTTATTAATGTGCCGATATGATCAATACTTATTTTGACGACATCGTTTTCCTGAAGCGTGAAGTCATTGTCCGGAACAAGACAGGTGCCGGTCATCAGAAAAGCCCCATGTGCAAAAGTGCATGCCCGGAATAAGTAGGCCGCCAATTCTGTATGGCTTCGTTTCATCTGGCTGATCCTCACTTGGTCTTGGTATACTGTGTCATCGTTCCTAAGGATACGAATTTTTATCTGACTGTCCAAAGGAATTGGTGATTCAGGTACCCAGAGGCAGGGCCCCATTGCTGCAGCACCGTCAAAAACCTTGGCTTGGGGCAAATACAGCGGGTTTTCCCCTTCGATGCTTCTGGAGCTTACATCGTTTCCGATGGTGTATGCGACAATCTGTTGATCACTGGTAATGAATAAGGTGAGCTCTGGCTCCGGAACATCCCAGTCACTGTCTGGTCGGATCTGTATCGGGTGATGATGGCCCCGGACCCGGAACCCCAGCGCTTTAAAAAAAAGTTCCGGACGATCGGCATCATAAACCAGATTGTAAAATACGGCACCGCCCGATTGTTCTGATTCTTCCATGCGGGCCTCCTTGCTCCGTTGGTAGGTCACTCCCGCCGCCCATACCTCCTGATGCTGGTCAACAGGCGGATCGATAGACAAATTTTTATCTAGGTAATCATCTGATACCTTCTCCCAGTGATTGACTTGGTTCGTTAAATGGTGGTGTAAATCGTTTCTGTTGATCAAGCCATGCCAGGATTGAAGCTCCGGGCTGAGATAGTAGTTTCCATCCGCTTCCATAAGCGCCTGATTTTGTATTTTATAAAGTTTCATTTCACTGATTTAAGGACAAAGGTTAATCTGTGATTCTTCATTGCATGGCAGCCTATTCACCATGCTCATTGATCCACATGTAAATATGAAACAGCGCTCGTATCTTCTATAATAGTAATCTGTCAATCTGTTCTACTATCTTAACCCTGATCGATAAAACGAAGTTCCTGGTCTTTTGATGCCAATTTCAGGATGACCTGATAAATATACTCCGCTACTTTTTGAGTACCCGCAAAATTAATGAGCTCAATGGTGTCTTCCGGGGTGTGGTACTGGGGATGGGCGCCCGTATGGAGACCGAGCACGGAAATTTTTTGCCTGTAAAATGATACATGATCAGAGCCTCCTACTTCGCCGGCATGGACTATGGGTGAAAGCCCTTGTGCATTTCCTGTTTTTTTCATCAATTCCATACCATTTGGGAAAGTACCTGCACCTCCCATGTATATATGCTTTTGATCATTCAGACGACCGACCATATCCATATTGATCATGAGTTTAATTTGTTCTTTCGGGACTGGAGGATGGTCGATGAAATAACTGCTTCCTTTTAAACCTTGTTCTTCGGCACCAAAGGCCACAATGATGATACTCCGATCCAGTAATTCCCGATTTGCCGATAGTTTTTCTGCAATCTCCAGTAAAGCCGCAGTGCCGCTGGCATTGTCATCTGCTCCGGCATGAAGCCCGGATTTAGTGGGTGCTTTGGAAGATGGACCACCCATTCCCAGATGGTCATAGTGGGCACCGAGGACGATGTATTCATTTTTTGAGTCTGTATCGTGACCTGGGATATACCCCATGATGTTCCAAGTCTGCACTGTAGGACCTGGAGACTCCTCTTTTTCGGATCGCATTTGGACATAGAAGGGTTGAAAATATCCATGGTTAAAATGTTTAACCCCTGATTTTTTTAGGTCAGTGCGCAAATACCGGATCACCTTTTTATTGAGTCGGCCGCCAGGCGTCCGTCCCTTGAGTTTTTTTTGGGTGAGGTATTCGATATGTCCATAAAGTTCAGGCACTGTGATATTCTCCTGAGCCTGAATCTGAGAAGACAGAGTAAGACAAGCGATCAGTAGGGTTTTATAAAGTGATAGTTCCTTCATAACACCTAAAAGTATTTATTTTTTATGAAATATTCGCTATAGATCTGGTATAAACATCAGGCGCTTTGGCAAGGCAAAGAGTGCCCCGCATCATAGACAGCTATCCAACAGGTTATGTTCTGTAGAATGGTACGATCTCCTGCTGGTTATGCTAGTGGTGCGTTTCTTAATTCTTTATGATTAATTATTTGCGCTTCCAGATCCCTACAGGCTCACGAATCGCAGATTGAGCCAAGCGATTCGTGAGCGTGAACCGATCTGGAAGCACCTAGATTAATTAGAATAATTTATGAAACGAAGCATTAATGCTCCAATTAATAAATAATGTATAGGTATTATCTCGCGCTTCCATCCCGATTAGCAGATGGTTTTGCAGTATTCTTCGACTTCGGAGAAGTCGCAATGTCTAAGCATACATTACGACCTCTCCGAGGTCGATATTTTGACAATAACCGTTGCTAATATACTTGGACCTGCGCTGCAGGTCTACTTAGAATCTACATTTAGAGTGCTAAGCACGCACCCAAACTTGTTGTGGATGGGAGCGCTTCATATAAAATACATGCAACTTCTGAATTACACTGGTGCAGTTTATAGGGAATGTTTTATATCTTCAGCAGATCCCGAAGTTCCTTCATATCCTCAGATTCCAAAAACTCTGCCCATTCCTTTTCCGGGATAGTTTCTCCCGGGCTGCGAAGACCTCCACAATCCAGTCCGATTTCTTTCATAATTCGTTTTCCCACGCGAATTCCGCCGCCGTACCGGTTCATAGCACGGACCAGTGTAGCTGAATCAGCCTGCATTTTTCGGGCTTTTTTTAGGTCTCCGGATTCAAATGCCTTGACAAGGTCCAGATAATGCGGCGTCATATAATTGTAGGTGCTTCCGATGGCTCCTTGAAGCCCAAAAACCAGACCAGCTAGTAATTTTTCATCCTGGCCATAAATGATGTCTCGTTTAGGCGCGTTAAACTCTGCGCATAGTAAGACATCCATGATGTCGGTTCCGGAATATTTTAATCCCGCAAAATTGGGAATACGGTCTCCAACCTGCTCCAGAAAATCTACCATCATAAAATCCACGGCAGTTACCTGGGGGATGTGGTAATAATAAAAAGGAAGATCTGGTGCTTCTTCAGCAACCTTAGCACAAAAGTCGATCAGTGCAGAAACTGATTGTGGTTTCAGAAATAGCGGGGCCATCGTACTAATACCTGTTGCAGAAATAGAAGCTGCATGTCGGGCCAATTCTTTGGCATCTTCGATACTGGATGCGCCCACATGTATAATGACCTGGAATGTATTGTCCTGTTCAGCAATCCAGGCCGCTGCCATTTCTTTCCGTTCCCGGACCGATAAGAGCAGACCCTCTCCCGTAGTTCCACCCACAAAGACACCGGCGACGCCATCTTTTTTTAGATGATCCGCATAAGCGGGTATGAGGGAAGGGTTAACCTTACCGTTGTTGTCAAAGGGCGTAAAAGGTGCCGGAAAAAATCCAGTGAGTTGCATGTACTTCTAATTTAGAGGTTCAGGTGATATAGTTTTTAGGTCTGAATTTTTGTAATTGTTGCCCTTGAGAATAAGTTCTGGACGTCAACAATTATTCAGATTTCAAAGATAAAAATTAATTAATGATAGGACATGTCATTTCACATGGAGTGGCAGTGTTTGACAGGATAGTATTAATTTTTGGCAATTATTGACCAATGCATGGATTGGGGGGATAGTTTAACACCATCTGTGAAGTCTGTTGCCTAAATCTCGATCTGAAGGTTCGGCAGGTTAGCTATGGATTTATACCATATTTGGAGCGTGATGTAAAAGATTCTGTAGAGAATCAAAGGTAGCCCGATAAAATTATCGGGGGGTAGCCTGAGTTACACCAAGCATATTGGATGAACGGCGTCGAGGAAATTTTCGTTACTTGTGGAGTAATAAAGGGTTCAATGGTATTTGACGGACAATCCATCATCCGAATCCCCAGGCTGCTCTGCTTTTAAGGGATTGACAGAACCACTGTTTCATACAAAGAGATGATTTAAAATAATCAAATAATCATTTATATTAACAATCAAAGAAATGACACGTCAGGGAATACGGTCGCATTCCCTGACGTGTTATTTCCTTACTGAGCTACGATCTCTCCTTCACCTTCTCCATCCTTCCATATGAAAGGGGTGATGCGATTTTCATCGCCAGGGTAGCCTTTGTTTTGATTGATATGGCCTTGGGTGTTCGCATTAATGGCATCGGCCGGGATGGGCCAAAGGACCAGCCACGGAGCCGCCCGGTAGTTGTAATGTGGCGCACGGACCTCTTCCCGGTAAAAACTGTTTTTCTCCATGACGCGGTCATACCAGAAATTGTCCTGAGAAAAATTGTCCATGGAATAGGTTTTTCCATTGTAAGCTTGTTTACCGGTCATAGCATAAATAAAAGACACCCGAGTCAGCTCTGTTTTTCGAGGTTCTTCGTAATACAATTCCCGGGCGCGTTCATTAAATATTGCATCAATATTGACCTCGTCCGAGGAAATCGATGCTGCCCCGGCGCGGTTTCTTACCGCATTGATGTCTGCTGCAGCTTCAGCCAACTGACCTTTCCAGAAGTATGCTTCTGCGCGCAATAAGTACGTTTCAGCTACCCGGTACAGATACCAGTCTCCACGACCGCCATCCGGTGTCTGATCGGTCGGATCGGCTACGAACAGCTTGTAGTACGGCCAGCCATACCAGGAGCGGATGGTGTCCGTACAGAGGATGCCGCCCTGATCATCATAGAGCTGGAGGTGTTCTCCATAGTATGGATCATTGGCTTCTTTCAGTCCGGGATGGTTGTATACCATGTCTTCCATGTCGACCCAGTTTCCGGGGGCATGACGCAGGTCATTGTCATCGGTCCAAATGTCCTTGTAGCCATAGGACGTCAGGCGACACCGACCGATTCCCCGTCCGTATTTACTGACCTGATCGATTTCGACACCACTCGAACCGAGGGGTTTGTCAGACATTCCGGCTCTTCCGCTGGGTGTTTTGATTTTGCCGGTACCACCCCAGAATGGAACGGTCTGCCGCATAATGCTGATCCGGCTGTTACCGTCTTCTTCAAATCCTTCCCGGGCGATCATAACATAGATGCGTTCGGTATTTTCAGGATTGGATTTGTTTTCTGCCTGATGAAGATCCCAGATTACATTTTTGGATGGATCGTCTTTATCTATCCCAAATCGTTCGGTCATCAAGGCGTGGTGTCCATCGTTGATGATCGCGGAAGAGGACGCGATGGCATCATCAAATTCACCCAGTGCCAGATTGACTTTGGTCAACACATGATTCACTGCGGCTTTGGTGACATCACCGATCACATTCGTTTCCCATTCGGGTTTTACCCATTGAGCAGCAAATTCCAGATCTCGTTTGCATTTTTTCAAAATGCTTTCCCGGGTCACGGTATTGAAATCGAGTCGCGGAGAAGTAATTTCTCCTAAAACCAAGGGCACATCACCAAACTGATGGACCAGGCGATAAAGGGTGCGGGAAACATGAAAATAAGCTTTTCCCAAGACGTGATTCCGTTCGGCTTCGCTGTTGTATTCGGCGTTGTCAATACGTGAGATTACAGCGCTGGCATATCGGATCCGTTTGTATCCCTCTTTCCAGAACCAGCCGATGCGATTGCAATCGTTGCTGTTTAGGCAGGCATCGGGTAAGATTTGCGCCGGCAGATCCATCGCCGGGCCCGTTTTGTCGGTCGTGCCTTCCACCGCTACGTCCGAGAAAATATTTTCTGTGATCATCGGATTACCGTCGCCGTAGAATTCATGCCGGGTGTTTCGAAGACAGGCTACGAGCGCGGCGTCAAATCCGGCGGCATCAACAAAAGCATTTTCCGGTGCAAAAAACGAAAGGGGTTTGGGTTCCAGAAATTCGTCGTTGCACCCGTTGCTGGACAGCAAAAACACCATGGTAAGAGCGATATATATTATATTGTTTTTCATCATTTTTCTTTTTAATAGATTACAGAGTCAGATTGAGTTTGAATGTGAAGTATTTCGGTGCATACCCCCGTTTTTCAGGATCCATCCATTTCCAACCAGGCGCAAACACGTACGGATTTTGAGCGATCAGTGAAAGTCTTAATTGCTCAATGTTGATCCTGGATAAAATGTTGGTCGGTATTCGGTAGGATAAAGCAATATTGTCAATCCGTACAAAGGAATTATTGTCATATACTGAAAACCCACTTTCATAACTTTCTACCCGGGCCCATTCATTGTTGGGGTTTTCAGGGGTCCAGTACGGTACATTGTAGGAAGTTCCCCGATCATAAAAGACATCGTTGTTTTTACGATGATTGTTTGAAGCATAATACCCCAGGTAAGAATACATCTTTAAAGATAAATCCCAATTGCCGTATTGGAAGTCATTGCGCATTGTGAGTCGCAGCTGCGGTTTTCCATATCCCTGGAAGACCTTATCGTCGTTCGTATATACCCCGTCACCATTAATATCCTGGATTTTAAAATCACCGGGTGCCCGGGAATATTGTTTGGCTTCCTCCCGTTCATCTTCCTGCCAGATACCCAGAACTTTGTAGTTCCAGATGCGGTCCAGAGCTTCCCCGATAAACCACTGGTTCGATACGTCATCGGCTTCTTTTTGACCGATCACATTCCCGTTGTCATCGACCACGTCTTCGAGGTCGCCATAAAGATGGACGATCTCGTTTCGATTGTGAGCAGCCGATATTCCGGTATTCCAGGTAAATTGGTCTGTGGTGATATTGACCGTGTTCAAACCAATTTCAAATCCACGGTTGTCGACCTGACCTAAGTTTGAAAACACATTATCGTACCCGGTGACATCGGGTAGGCTCCGCTCTATAAGCAAATCCTTCGTTTGCATGTAATAAACCTCCAGGTTTCCGTTAATCCGTCCATTGAAAATACCAAAATCAAATCCCAAATTATAAGCGCCTGTGCGTTCCCATACCAAATCTGAGTTCGCCAACCGGGTGGAATAGAGCTGGGATACGTATTGGGGCGTTCCGTCAATCACTTGAACATATCGGCCCGAATTCAGATTGGAAAGCGCAGAGTATCGTCCGATGGAACGGTTCCCATTGGTCCCGTAAGAAATTCGGATTTTAAACAGATCCAACCAATTTATATTGAAGAATTCCTCCTCGCTAATTAACCAACCTAAGGCTACGGATCCGAAATTGGCATGGGGGTTCTTCTGACCGAATGCGGAATAACCGTCTCGTCGGAATGACCCGGTAATCATATACCTGGAAGCAAAGCTGTAGTTCAGCCGGGCCATTAGTGCTGTACCGGTTTCGTAATTGTCTGTACTTCCTATTTCCACATCTTGTGTAGCGGCTCCGATCTGGTGATAGCCCAAGATGTCGCTGGGTTGAAAACCGTTCCGGCGTACCCTGTCCCACCAGGATTGGTATTTTTCTGCATTTTGCAAAAGAGTTAAATCAAAGTGATGAACATCAAACTCTTTGTTCCATTTGAGAATATTATTGACCTGCCACTCATACACAAATGAACTGATTCGTTCTGCACGTCCGCCTTCCAAGGCCCAGTCCGGATGCGCTGAAGTCCAGTGATTGAATTCCCGGTTCCAGTTGAGACGTGGAATGTATTCTGAGGTAAATGTGATCCCAAACGGAAGGCTGATGTCAGCAAATATTTTAGAGTTTAGGGAATTTAATTTGTAGAGTCTATCTCGGTAAACCAGATTGAGCCAGGGGTGTCTGGAGGCTGAAATGTTACCTGTAGGAGCATATGCAATGGTTCGGCCATCGTCTTCATAAAAAGAAGAATAAGGGGTGACATTTAATAAGTTGGTGCTCGAAGCAATCGGCGATTGATCTTTCGTTGCAAACTGGGTGTTCGTACCGACGGTAAGAAAGTCCGTTATTTCAGCTTCAAAATTCAACCGGGACCGGATGGCGTCATATTGGTCATTGTACACAAACCCTTCATTGTTTACATAACCTAAGGACCAGTAATAGCTCAATCGATCGTTGCGTCCGGAAATGCTAATATTATGATCTTGCCGCAATCCATTCTGGAATTCATAATCTCTCCAATCAATCGTTTTGTTGTTCTTGTAGTTGGCGATTTCCACCGGAGAAAATCCGATTCGGTTTAACCAAATTCCAATCAGGTCGTCCGATTGGGAGGAGCCGTCATACCCTTTCCAGTCATCGATCGATACGCCGGAAGGTAATTCGTTGGGATTGTTATAATAGGATGGAAAGTCAATGTGTTTTCGTTCATTGCTTTCAAATCCCGCCACACGCCAGTTAATAAACTGAGGACCGTTCATGGGTTCAATCTCCTGGCCGGATAGTGTCGCTAATCCAACACTAGAAGAAACATTAATACGGGGCTTCCCTGCTTTCCCGCGTTTGGTGGTGATTAGTATTACACCATTGGAAGCCCGGGATCCATAAATAGCAGCGGAGGAGGCATCCTTCAAAATATCAAAAGAAGCAATATCTGAAGGGTTGATGTCCGCCAGATCACCCGAATAGATCATTCCATCCAATACGACCAGTGGGGCATTGGCCCCTGAGCCGCGGACATTTGTCGATCCACGTACTTCCATACTGGATGCACTGCTGATCCCTTTTGGAGAAGTGCTAAAACCAACATTGAGTCCTGGCATACTCCCCCGGAGCATATCCGTGATATTCGCCGTGGCTTCCGTTTCCAGATCTTCTGCATTGATTTGGGAGACGGCACCGGTCAGATCTTTTTTCTTCATGGTGCCATATCCTACAACGACGATTTCTTCCAGACCGACGGCATCTACAGCCATTGTCACATCCATCGTTGTTTTGGTTCCAATTTCAATGTTTTGAGATTGGTATCCCACATATGAAAATTTTAAGGTGGTGGCGTCATTGGGAACTTCGAGGGTGTATGTCCCATCCAAGTCTGTACTGGTCCCCATAATATGGTCCACTACGGAGACCGTTACGCCGATCAGCGGGTTGTTACTTTCATCGACGACGGTTCCCGTAATCGTTTTAGTAGATTGCGCAAAAACAGGGAGGGTGAAGATCAGAAATACGAATATAGTTTGCGCTATACCGTCTGTGCATTTCATGACCATGTCAGGTAGCATCTTTTTCATAATGTCATATTTTTGTTAATATAATGATACTTATTTACGGATGAGACGATGAAAGGATAGGCAAAGAGTATGAGAGCATAACCCGTTACAAAAGTTCATCCAATTCACAAATCCTGGTAAATATAACAGATATATGATTTAAATGCAAACAATTGATTAACGAATCTTGCTATTGTTTCAGTTTTATTAACAACGAACAATGTTTCGGATACGGATTAGAGCCAGAGGAATGCAATCGTTTTAAATAAGAAAGCTTCGGCTACCATGTAGTGTAAATCGGACGAGCTTATTTACTGTATGTATTCAGCAAACAAATGCCCGACGCCGCCGACACTGGCGGCGGCATCGCCCAATTCTGCAGGGGCTATTTGAAACGTGTCGTGGAGGTGGCTCATGCAATACTTATTAATATACTTTGCGATACCCTCCAGATATTGCGGCCCGCCATTGACGATGCCTCCTCCGAGGACGATGCGTTCCGGAGCGAAAATATTGACCAGACTGCCCAGACCGATCGCTACATTTCTAAAATGCCAGTCAAAGGCCTGAGAAGCATGAGCGTCTTTGGCGAGGTATTTTTGAAACAACTGCTCGCCATTGATGTGTGGATGCGCTTGCCCGGACAAATAATCGTAGTGCCTGACCAAAGCAGAGGTGGACCCGTACACCTCCAGACAGCCATGACTGCCGCATGAGCAGGGCAGCCCGTCCCGTTCGATAATGATGTGGCCCAATTCTCCGCCCCGGTCGTGAAATCCATTGTAAAAAGTACCGTCGATCAACAATCCGCCGCCGATGCCGGTGCCGATGGTAATAAATATCGCATCGCTGCAGCCTCGGGCCGCACCGTAATAGTGTTCCCCCATGGCCATTCCGATGGCATCGTTCATCGCAATGGTCGGCAGACCAAACCGTTCTTTTAAAAAAGGTGTCAATTGGAGGGGGACCAACCCGGGTAGGTTTCCGGCTCCCCCGGTCACGACTCCTTCTTCGACGATTCCGGGAAATGCGACGCTGATTCCGGCGATCTCGTGACCGAGACCAGTGGCATGCTGTTGGCATTCTTCTACTATACCTGCCAGTTTTTTTAGAAAAATTTCTTTGGTCTGGAAGTCCGTATCGACGGTCTGGTGATAGGCGACTTTCCCCTGCCGATTGGATATACTGTATTTGATGCGGGTACCACCTACATCGATGCCGATACCATATTTCATTTGTTCCTGTTATGAAGTTACGCGAATAATTAAAGTGGAAATTGAATCGAAAATATAAAATTTGCTCGAATTTCCGCCTCCTTTCCTTGTTTTTAATTACTTTGTCACTCTCAAAGCTTATGGAAAACTGAACTGTAAAATCAAAACGGAAAGGCAACAATCCATTGTTTTTAGTTTACAGACAAATACATACTAAAAACGATATACCTTTTCGCATGAAGAGATAAAGTCCAGTGATAACCCACGCGCATGTATTCAATGACAGAACATCCTTTATTTCGATCACGTAAAGCCTAAAACCATATGAAGACTATCGCCGGTGTGAAGCCGTCCCAAAGAATTATGTCCATTGATGCCCTTCGGGGTTTTGATATGCTTATGATTATATTTTTGGATCATTTCTTTCGAAATTTGCATCGAGGGGTGGATCACCCGGTGACCGGATTTTTGGCGAATCAGTTCACACATCCGGAATGGTATGGGTTTCACGCCTACGATGTGATTATGCCCCTCTTTCTCTTTGTGGTGGGAGCCGTAATTCCTTATTCATTATCCAATATACAAAAGAAAAGTTCTGATCTCGGACCGGTCTATAAGCGTCTCGGAAGGCGGTTCGTGATTTTATTTGTCCTTGGTTGGATCGTTCAGGGGCATCTGCTGGATTTGGATCCACAGACTTTTGCGGTGTTTAGCAATACGTTGCAGGCTATCGCGGTGGGGTATGTTTTTTCTTGTCTGGCGTACATTTATCTTTCCAAAAAATCACGCTACCTGCTTTTTGTTCTATGTCTGGTGGCGTACGCGTTGATCCTGACCGTGCCCCATGTGCCAGGCCTAGGTCGCAGTGTGATCCTTCCCGACCAAAATTTTCCAATTTGGTTTGATCGGTGGGTCATGGGCGGATGGGATGATGGCACACAATACAGCTGGTTGTTAACCGGGTTAGGTTTTACGGCGACCACGCTTTCAGGTTTGTTTGCCGGAGAAATCATAAAAGAAGGTGTGTCCAGACCTCGCGTTGCCCGGACCCTGTTGATTTATGGCGTGATTGGTGTGGTTTTAGGTCTCGTATGGGGAATATGGCATCCGATCGTTAAAAAATTATGGACCTCGTCATTTGTTTTGTTTCTGTCTGGAATTTGCTTTTTGTTGCTGGCTTTATTTTACTGGATCATCGATGTGAAAGGATATCATCGGTGGGCGTTTCCGCTCAAAGTGATCGGCATGAATGCGATTACAGCCTATGTGCTCTCTCATGTGATTGATTTTAAAGCGATTTCTGAGTATGTGATCTATGGTTTGGAACAGTATATGCCAGCCTTATATCCGGCATTGACCTCTGTAGCCGGATTTGGGATATTGTACGCTTTGTTGTGGTACATGTATAAGAACAAGACTTTTGTGAAGGTGTAGTTGTTGGGCCGCCTCCCTACTGTGTGACGAGAGGTAAACTTCGCTGTTAGTTATGGGTAAACGGTCAAGGATTTATGGTCGGATCGGTAAGCCCGTGGGCTGAAATGAGGTTTTTGTGGATTGCCGCGCCCGTCCTGACTTGGTATCCTCCGGCAGTCTGTAATCGATCTTTCAACGCTTCATTTTGTGGAAATTATTGTATATAATAGTCGAATAAAAAGAAGAATGATGAAAAATTCACCAAAGAAAAAAGTATTGATTACCGGAGCGACTTCCGGGATTGGGCGGGCTACGGCATATGAACTGGCCCGGGAAGGACATGATCTTATTCTCACTGGTCGACGGGATGATCGGCTAAAAAAGATTCAGGATGAATTGGTGCAGGTGCATCCGGGGATCCATGTTCGAACGATGGCGTTTGACGTTCGGAATCAGGCCCAGGTCGAGGAAGCCCTGGCCTCACTAAAAGATCAGGACGTCGATGTATTGCTCAATAATGCCGGACTGGCCAAGGGGTTTTCGGAAATTCATGAGGGTGATCTGGAAGATTGGGAGCAAATGATCGATACCAATATAAAAGGTCTGCTTTATGTATCGAAAATCGTTTCGGGCTGGATGGTGAAGCGGGGCAAGGGACAGATTCTCAATATTTGCTCCGTCGCCGGGAAGCAACCCTATCCCAATGGCAACGTGTATTGCGCGACCAAACACGCCGTGGATGCTTTGACACATACCATGCGGATTGATCTTCACAAGTACGGCATCCGGGTGGGACAGGTGTCTCCTTCTCATGTGGAAGAAACAGAATTTGCGGAAGTCCGGTTTGACGGGGATAAGGAACGGGGCCAGCAGGTTTATGAAAACTGGCAACCCTTGAAAAGTAGTGACGTAGCAGAGATTATTGCATTTATGATCAGCCGCCCGGCGCATGTAAATATTCAGGATGTCGATGTGTTTGGCAGTCAACAAGCGACAGCGACGATCGTGGATCGGTCGGGGCGAGAGCGGTTTAATGATTGATTGTTGATGGTCAATTGTAAATGATTAATGGTGCTGTCGAAAAAGCGCAAGCGAAAGAACAGTTGGATTTACAAATAGGAGTATATTAAGAATATGGGGAAACAAGGAATTAATAATTAAAGAATAATCTAACCCCTGAATCAATCTATGGCTTTCGCCATGGGATGCAAAGAAAATCGTATATTCCATGCCTAAAACAGAAACAACATGAAAACAAATCGACGTTCATTCTTCAAAAAATCAGGAACCGGACTTACTGCACTGGCAGCCGCTCCCTTATTGACCACCTCAAAAAGCTCGCTGGAGAAATTAGTGAAACCTCCGCGGAAAATAACCTACGATCTTGGAATGGCGGGGTACACCTTTGTCAAATTTTCCCTGGATGATGCACTAAAAATGACGCAACGAGTGGGGATCCACCACTTTTGCATAAAGGATTTTCATTTACCCATGGACAGTACGGATAAAGAAATTGCTGAATTTCATAAGAAATGCAAAGCACATGATATCGAAGGATATGCGGTCGGCCCCATCTATATGAAAACCGAGGAAGAAGTGAACCGGGCTTTTGATTATGCCAAGCGGGTCGGTGTCCGGATGATTGTTGGTATTCCAACCTATGAATTACTGCCTCTAGTGGATGAAAAAGTCAAAGAATACGATTTTCAAGTAGCCATTCACAATCATGGACCCGGAGACAAACTTTACCCTACTCCGGAAGTGATTTATGATAAAGTCAAAGATCTGGATCGAAGGATTGGCATGTGCCATGATGTGGGACATACTAAGCGTTACGGGAAGGATCCGGTCGCTCAGATCCTGAAGTACGGCGAACGGACGTATGATATGCACATCAAGGATGTCACAGAAGCCACTTCTAAGGGAAGTTCCTGTGAAATGGGCCGGGGTGTCCTCGATCTGCCGGCCGTTTTTGAGGCCATTGCCAAGACGGGGTATTCCGGGAAATGCAGCATCGAATATGAAAAAGATAACACGGATAATTTAGCGGGTATAGCCGAAAGCGTGGGGTATTATAATGCAATACAGGATATGATGTAGGAATCAGATTCAGCCGATAGTGTCTGACAGGGCATGTGCCGCCGAAGTGATATTCTGAAAAAAGCATTGGAACAATTAAAAACCGCTTTGATGATTTCAATATGTGGAATGTAAAAGAGGTAAGAATGCATTGGTTACACCCACTTTTGGAGGTATAACGATGAATTTTACAGCTATATAAACAAGTTGGGGCACATGCAAAAAAGACAACGGACACATTGACAATGACGAGTAACAAAAGGCATATCGATTTACAAACCGACTTTACGACCGGACTAACTCGACTTGACCAACATTGCAACTGGACAACGACAGAGACGACTGACAAAGAAGAAAAAAGAAAAAGCCCCCGCTTCGCATTTTTGAAAATTTCTGCCAACGCGCATTTGGCACATCCCGCTTTCCCAACACACATAGCCAATACGACAAAAAGCGGGAAGAGCCAAATTTTACCAACGCTCAATCTTGAAAAATTAATCAACTTTGGTTAAATTTGCAACCGTGAAAATTCTCTCAATCATACTTTCAATCTACATCATTGCACTCAATGTGCAGCCAATAATGGATATGGTTGATTTGGGTAACGAAGACATCTGTATCGCATCCATTCACAATTCAGATGCAGAGAACCAGCAACCAACGGAGAATGATGAAGACGGCTGTGATGACCTTTGTAATCCTTTCATGTCCTGCACAACATGCCTCGGATGTACAGTTCCAGTTGCTATTTTATTTTCGGAGCCATTCGAAAATCATGAAATACAACTGACCTTCTACAAGAATTTCCATTCCCTTCAATATTCCGGTTCCATCTGGCAGCCGCCTAAGATTGGATAATGTTTAAAGTGTATTCGGCATAAATGCTGAAAGCGGTGCTACGCACCGCCAAGCTATTTTTTAACATTATCAATCTTAAAACAATGACAACAAAAAGCATTTTGCTGCTATTGGCGGCATTTAATATAAGTTCTGTATTCGCTCAGAACACTTTCGAAGCAATTATAACAGACAGCGAAACTCAGCAACCACTGATTGGGGCAACTGCGGTTTTAAAGGGAACAACCAAAGGCAGCACTGCTAATCTGGAAGGTTTATTGTCAATTGAAAATATTCCTGATGGCAAGCAAATTATTGTCTTTAGCTACATTGGTTATGAAACCAAATCAGACACCTTTAGTTTTCCTCTGACACACACCGAACCTTTTCAAATTGAGTTGAACCCCAAAGCCGGTGAATTAGAGGAAGTTGTTATTTCTTCTACAAGAAGCACCCGAACTATTCAGGAAATTCCTACCCGAATGGAATTCATTGGCTTAGAGGAATTAGGAGAAAAAGCCAATATGAAAGCCGGAGATATTCGAATGCTCTTAAGCGAAAGTACGGGCATTCAAACTCAGGTAACTTCTGCAACATCCGGCAATGCTTCTATTCGTATTCAGGGGCTGGATGGGCGCTATACTCAAATTCTAAAAGACGGTTTTCCGCTTTTTTCAGGTGCAGCAAGTGGGCTGGGTCTTTTACAAACTCCACCACTCGACCTCAAGCAGGTGGAAGTTATCAAGGGTTCGGCATCAACACTTTATGGAGGTGGAGCAATTGCGGGCTTAATAAACCTGATTTCCAAAACACCTTCTGAGGAAAGAGATTTACTTTTTCACCTGGATGTAAACTCTGGGAAAGGGTTTGACCTGAACGGATTTTATTCCAAGCGTTTCGAGAAGGTAGGCACTACCATTTTTGCTTCACACAACAGAAGTTGGGCTTATGACCCTGCGGGAATAGGCTTATCTGCCATTCCACAATACGAGCGTTATGTATTGAACCCAAAGCTGTTCCTTTATTTCAGCGAAAAAACAAAATTGAACTTTGGAGTGAATGCAACAGTGGAAGACCGGTTGGGAGGAGATATTCAATTCATTGAAGGTGAGGGAGACAACATTCACAGCTATTTTGAGGAAAATAATACGCAACGCTATTCCACTCAATTAAGCTTAGACCATAGGACAGGTAACGGATTGTTCAATTTTAAAAACAGCGTAAGTTATTTTAATCGAAGTATATCAGTCCCTGATTATAATTTTGAAGGAACACAGTTAGCCACATTTTCAGAAGCAAGTTACGCCAGTGGCAATGAAAAGTTTGAATGGGTTACAGGATTAAATCTTTGGACTGACCATTTTGATGAAAATCAACTGGACACCTTTCAAACCCGCGATTACAACTTGAACACCCTTGGAGCTTTCGCACAAACTTCATGGAAAGCCACTGAATGGCTAAACCTTGAGACAGGATTGAGAACTGATTATGTTTTTGATTATGGTGTTGTCTTGCTTCCCCGAATTTCTGCTTTATTTAAAATTTCACCAAAGTTATCTTCGCGTATTGGTGGAGGTTTTGGCTATAAGGCACCTACCATTTTCACGGAAGAAAGTGAGCGCATACAGTTTCAAAATGTCTTGCCCATTAGCAGCAATAACAATGAACTTGAACGTAGCTATGGGGGAAATTTTGACATTAATTACAAAACCATTATTGGCGAAGAAGTCAGTTTCAGCATTAACCAACTTTTCTTCTATACCTATCTGGACAATCCATTGCTACTTGAACTACAGACAAGCGGCCTATACCAATTTGTCAATACTCAAGGCTACATAGATACAAGAGGAACCGAAACGAATATGAAGATAGCATATGACGACTTTAAATTGTTCTTGGGTTATACATTCACCGATGCAAGGCTGCATCAAGGTGGCACAGTGAATGAAGCTCCTTTAACTCCAAAGCACCGCATCAATTCAGTGCTATTCTATGAAGTTGAAGAAAAATGGAAAATAGGGTTAGAAGCATATTATTACAGTCCTCAAAAGCTGAGCGATGGAACTACCGGACAGCAATATGTCATTGCCGGATTTATGGCTGAAAAGCTTTGGGAGAATTTTTCCATCTACCTGAATTTTGAAAATTTCCTTGACGCAAGACAAACCCGCTTTGACACAATTAATACAGGCACGGTCACCAATCCTGTTTTCAGGGACATCTATGCACCACTCGATGGTTTTCTTATTAACGGAGGAATTAAACTCAAACTTTAACGGCATGAAGAAAACAGTTTTTAAAATTCAGAAAATGGACTGCCCCAGTGAAGAACAGATGATAAGAATGAAACTGGAAGGGGACGACCAGATAAAGTCTCTTGATTTTGACCTTGAAAATCGAAGGTTAGAAGTTTACCACACCGGGACTTATCAATCTATATTGGCTGCCTTGGAAAGTCTAAACCTGAATACAACGCAAGTTTCTTCCGAAGAAGCGGAATTGGCTCCTAATACACCTTCTGACAAAAAAGAAAAGAAACTGCTCTGGGCAGTTTTACTCATTAACTTTTCTTTTTTTGCCATCGAACTAACCACAGGATTGGTTGCAAACTCAATGGGGTTGGTAGCGGACAGTTTAGACATGCTTGCGGACAGTATCGTTTATGGACTATCACTATTAGCAGTAGGTAAAATAGTTTCAAGAAAGAAAAAGGTTGCAAGGTTTGCAGGCTATTTTCAAATAACCCTTGCTATTATAGGTTTTGTAGAAGTCATCAGACGTTTTGTTGGTGAAGAAAAAATGCCTGACTTCCAAACTATGATAATCGTCTCAATACTCGCATTGATTGCGAATGTAATTTGCTTATTTCTACTTCAAAAGGGTAAGAGCAGTGAAGCACACATGAAGGCAAGTATGATTTTTACTTCCAATGACATCATAATTAATACTGGCGTAATTGCGGCCGGACTTCTGGTGAACTGGTTAAACTCAAGCTATCCGGATTTAATAATCGGGACTATCGTATTTCTTGTAGTAGCAAGGGGAGCGTACAGGATAATGCAACTTTCTAAATAGTGCCAACGCATCAGTCACACACATTGGCTGGCCACTCAGAGCCGACCCGCAGACCAAAGCCAGCCAAAGAGTGTGCCTGCCCAACCCGAGAAAAGAAATTTTCAAAAATGCCCCACGCGCGACTAAAAAGAAAGACAAAACAATAGTACGAACAGACAAGAATAAGACTTTGAGCCGGTTGACACTGTGGACAGAAAACAAAAAGAATGAAAAGCACGATGCCCCAACAAAGTGTATAAGCAATAGCGCGTGAAGTGCTAAATTTAAGGTCGGTGCATTTAATTAACTTTGGTGGTAGCCGGACAGGTAACTGCCTTGAAATCCGCTACTGCTCATACACAGAGCCGTTGTGCGTCAGCTGAAAAAAGAGAACAAAGAGCATTAGAAGAATTAAAATGAAATCAGAAAACAAACTTGCAGGACTTGGACTTTTGACAGCAATCTCGGCTTCACTTTGCTGTATCACACCTGTTTTGGCTTTGTTGGCAGGGACAAGTGGACTCGCTTCGACTTTTTCTTGGCTTGACCCATTGCGACCGTACTTAATTGGACTGACTGTTTTGGTGCTTGGGTTTGCTTGGTATCAAAAACTGAAACCGCAAAAACAAATTGACTGCGACTGCGATACGACTGAAAAAACACCTTTCATTCAGACAAAGAAATTCTTGGGTATCGTGACAGTTTTTGCATGACTAATGCTTGCATTTCCAACTTATGCGCACGTTTTCTTTCCAAAGACGGAAAATACAACAGTCGTAACCGACCAATCAAAAATTCAGACGGCAGAATTCAAAATATACGGAATGACTTGTACGGGATGTGAAGAACACGTAAATCAAGAAGTAAATAAACTAACAGGCATAATCCAGACGACTGTATCTTACGAAAACTCAAACGCAATCATTGAATTTGACCAAGCCCAAACAAACATTGAAGAAATCGAAAAAGCAATTGAAAAGACAGGCTATTCAGTAACAGAAAAAAAAGCAATTAAATGAACATAGAATTACAATCAACAATCACTTGCCCATACTGCGGACATAAAATGGAAGAAACTATGCCGACAGACGCTTGCCAATACTTTTATGAGTGTGAGAACTGCAAGAAAGTATTAAAGCCAAAACAAGGCGACTGTTGCGTTTATTGCAGTTACGGAACAGTAAAATGTCCACCAATACAACAAGGAACAAGTTGCTGTTAAAGGATAAAATTCAAAAAACTAAAAAGCCGACCGCACAACATTAGCTATACGTAATGCGGGTGAAAGTGCTGATATGAAAGTAATTACACTAAATAAACTTTTTGGTGAGCGGAAAATGAAGTGCCTTGAAATCCCGCACTACGCATAGCCCGGCCGTTGTTGTGGCAAATGCAAAAAGAAATCCCATTTCATCTCAAAATTGGGTCTGTTTAAAAGTAAATTATAGTTTACCTTTGGATTGCTAAGTTAAAGTGTAGGCCGAATGAAATGTTCCAAACTGTACCGAATTTTGACAAAAGGCGGTTGGTACGCAGTTTTACAAAAAGGTTCGCACGTTAAAATGCGACACGAAGTAAAAAAAGGATCCATTATATTTCCAAATCATGGTGGCTAAGAAATAGGTAAGGGGTTGGAAATTAGAACTCTATAGGATGCGGGGCTGAAAAAATAAGGAAAATGCGAAAAGGGAAAAAAATTACAATGACCGTATAGAAAACCAACACAGGATTTTCTGCATTTACGGAGGATTATCCAATTTTTACCACTGGAAAATCCGTTCCGGAATTGATTAATAATGTTAATGAGGCAACCGAACTTTATTTTGAAGAGGAACCGGTAAAATTAGTCTCCACAGACATCAAATTTGAAATCGATTTTCAACAGTTTTTCAAATTTTATAAAGTAATCAACGCTAATTTTCTCTATTTTAAATGACTCACAACTTTGATTTATTCTTCCATCCGGTTTGTCTTTCCATCATCCTCATACAACCCCATTTTATCAAATGGAACCTGCTCAAATCCATGCTCTAAAGCGGGTGAGTTTGGTTGGAGCTGATAGGTTCCATTTTTCGGGGAGTCCGGGTCGACAAACAACGGCTCTGTAATGATAATACTGCTGGAAGTGCTGTCTTGTACCGCGGTTCCTGGTGCGACCACATTGGCTTCCATGGTGAGGAAGGGGAGTGCTTTTCTTTCGATGGAGGTTCGCCAAAATCCGGTGGCTTTATCCCAGGTACCTCCCATGCAGATATTATTTGAGATTACATTTCCCTTGGGTGCCCTGGGTTCATCTTCCAGGATGTTGATCAGTTTGGGGTAGCGGGAGCTGTAGGGTGGTTGATCGTAGGCAATTCCCAGGATGGTTCCTTTTTCTTCTGCTTCCTTAATCCATCGGGTGGGGTGTTCGTGCATCCAGCCCATTGAGCGGGCATCGATGTGCAGCGATGGGGCGCAATTGATGAAAATATTGTTGAGGACCGCGTTGTCGCGCCCACCACCGATCATCATGGCCCGGGTGACATTGTCAAATACATTACCAAATACCTCAACCCCTGAAAATGCATCATCCAGGTAGACGCCGACAGAACCTTTCCCTTCAAAGCCGGAGATGTCGTGAAGATAATTGTACCGGATGACATTGCCGCGCATGGTCCAGTTCCGTCCGGCATAAACGGCTCCGGCGTCGTTCGATTCTGTGCAGACGTCATAGATTTCATTGAATTCCATCAAATGGTCATTCCCGTTAAAATAGATCGCAAAATGGGGCAGGTGTGCAATGCGATTGTGGGAAGCCCGATTGCCCACTCCATTCAATGAAATGCCGGGAAAATAGACTCGTTTGATCCGGGCGATGTGGTGGATGTCATTATTTTCAGCAAAACACGATCCAGCGGTCAGGGACGGGCGATCACCGGCATCTATTTTTATGCCGCCGGCACCGACCCCATATATTTCGCACCCGA
This sequence comes from Membranihabitans marinus, assembly GCF_019802045.1. GTDB lineage: Bacteria > Bacteroidota > Bacteroidia > Chitinophagales > Saprospiraceae > Membranihabitans > Membranihabitans marinus_A. Next base: position 431,930 of record NZ_JAHVHU010000002.1, read on the forward strand.
TGACTCCGTTTTGGTTGCCCCCATCGATGACTACCCCCTCATCACCGGCATTTCGGATGGTGCTTTCCCGAAGTACGACATCTTTACAGTCGGACATGCTGACCACTGTTTTACGACTACCCTCTAAGGTGATGTTTTCGAGACGGAGGTGAGAAACATCGTTCATGAGAATCACATGATCGAGCATGGACACATAGGCACTTTCTTTGTTGGGATCAGATGGTGGGTAGAAATATAGTATTCCTTCTTCTCGATCTACATAGTATTCACCGGGTTCGTCGATTTCGGAAATCAGATTGAACCCATAAAACCATTGCCCGACCCGGTACCCATAGCTGGCGTAGGGCGGGGCCACTTCCATCAATTGACGGGTCGTATCGATGCGGGCTATTTTATGTTTTTGATTGCTCCAATCCCAAAACCAATACCCACTGACCCAGCCATCTTTCTCCCTGGCCCAGCGGTTAATCCGGGTATCCTCATAGTTGAATTTTCCAATCCGATCTCCTTTTGTACCGCGAATGTCAACGGGGTCAAGGTTCAGTATTCCGGTGATTTTTACAAAACCCTCGTTGGGGTATCGGGAAATCCACATGGGTTCGTCATTGAAAAACAATTCGATGCCTTCACCTCGGGGAGACCCAAAATCAGTAATTCCCAAAGCCGCGAGTTCGGCCTGGTAAATTTTATCCCGGAGCTGAGGTTGAATGAGATCCAGTACGGTTTTATCGGTCACTTTATCCCATTTAGGGATGGACTTACCACCTGTAATTAGGACTTCATTTCCTTGCGCACCCCGATATATGATAGGTGTAGCCGAGGTCGGTCCGCCGTCGGAGGTTCCCAGGGCAAATGGTTCGTTCAATTCATAACGGCCACCTTGGATTTCTACTATGATCGTTTTTTTGAAGGGTTTGGTTGTGGCTTTTATTTTTAGAATTTCATCCCGGACTCTGGTCAGAGTAGCAAAAGGCCCATCTGTGTTTTTATTGTTGGGTTCTGCACGCGTCCCGGACCAACGGTCATCTCCCTGGGGCGAAACGTAAAGTGTTCTTTCGTTGTTCGAAGCGTGCTTTAGGGAGGAACACCCCAGGGTGCACCCCATAAAAATGGCGATTAATAGTCCAGGGAACAGCATATAGCACTTTGTGGCGCAGAAGTTATGAAGAATTCGTTCAAATGGTTTATTCATGATGATGTGTTGAAATGTGATTCATTCGTATCCTGTGTTCGAGGAAAAATAGCGACATAAAAATAGAATTATTTTTGTGATCACAGATCAATCTTTATTCGGATCGTTTTTACCTATCCCAAACAAATCGGCTAAATGAAGTCATTCTATCTGAATGGTCCTATGATACCTAACTATATTTACCATTTAGATTAAAGGCCTAGCATTCCTAAAGTCCAACTAAGAAGGGTGTAGAAAGCTATTGCAACGCTTATTAAATGTATCCCCTCATTTTCCATTCCAAAAATATTGTCTAAATTTAGGCCAAAATAGGGTAGAAGGTTTGCATGAATCAAATTTTCTTCTAGTATTGCTAAAAAATTTAAAAATGTTTTACGTGAAAATAAGCACCATTTTTTATTTCTTATTAATCATCCCAATCCTTTTTACAGGATGTGCGAATCAGGAAAAAAACCAGGACGAAGAGCAGGAGCAGGCCGAAGATCAGGCCCAGAAATGGATCAATTTACTGGATGCAGAACACGCTGATCATTGGCGCGGTTACAACGGCGAGACTCTGCCTCCGGGTTGGACCATCAACAACGGGATGCTGTATTTCGATACCGAATTAAAACTGGAGCAAGATTATACCGGTGGGAGCGATGTCATCTATGGTGGTCAGAAGTTTGAAAATTTTGAGCTGTCCGTAGAATGGAAGATTCCGGAAGGGGGGAACAGCGGTATTTTTTATCATGTCAATGAAGGACACAAATCACCATCTGGGACCGCACCCGAATACCAGTTGATCGATGATGAACATTATGCAGATATCCATGATCTGGTCGGGTACAATTCTCAGTTTGGTGCAGAGCATCCGGAGTTGTTGCAGGACTGGCAAATGACCGGAGCGGATTACGCCATGCATCCGGTGGAAATAGAGGATAAAGTGTTGCATCCGACGGGAGAATGGAATACCTCTAAAATCGTCGTAGCTCCTGGACGAACAGAGCACTGGTTAAACGGTAAAAAACTTTTGAGTTTTGATCCGGGCTCTGAAGACTGGCAAAAAAGGAAAAATTCCGGAAAATGGGACGGTTATCCGGATTATGGAAAATACAATTCCGGGTATATTGCTTTTCAGGACCATGGAAGTCCACTGTGGTTTCGCAATGTTAAAATCAGACCCATTGAATAAAATCCATTTTATGTAGCGGAAGAACTTGCCGCTAAAGGCTAAGCGTGCGGGAAAGGCCTTCAGCTTAGTTCACAATGATCACAATTGGCTGAATTGAAAGACCGTTATAAACTTTATCAATAAATTTAGAAGTATAAATAATGAAAAGAAGACATTTTATAAAGACCACCAGCGCCGGAGCTCTTGCTACGGGATTGTTGCCTGTTGCATTTTCCTGCAGCAATCCAAAGCACCTTATCAAAAACGGCAAAGTACGGATCGCTCAGGTGGGGCTGGGAATGATGGGAGTTAATGATCTAAAAGATACCGCCTCTCATCCGGCGGTGGAAGTGGTAGCGCTGTGTGATGTGGACAGTACATACCTGAACAAGGCTGGAGCGGATTATCCGAATGCACGTAAATTCATCGATTACAACGAAATGCTGGACACAATGGGGGATCAGATTGACGCTGTGATTGTTTCCACTCCTGATCATATCCATGCACCGGTTTCATTGAAGGCGATGAACATGGATAAGCACGTTTATTGTCAGAAACCACTGACACATTTTGTGTCTGAATCCAGAGAAATGGCACGTGTCGCCAAAGATCGGAAGCTGGTTACCCAAATGGGGATTCAGGTCCATTCATTTTATGATTACGTGTTGGCAACGGAACTGATCCGCGGCGGTATTGTCGGAAAAGTAAGTAAAGTGATCGCGTGGTCTCCAAAAGTTTGGGGGTATGATGGTCCGGCACCGACAGGAAGTGATCCGATACCTGCTGATCTGGATTGGGAATTGTGGCAGGGTGATGCCCCAAAACGTCCGTATAAAGATGGATTTTATCATCCTTCGAACTGGCGAAAAGTGCTCGATTATGGCTGTGGGACCCTCGGGGATATGGGCGTTCATATTTTTGATACACCCTACAATGCCCTGGAACTTCAGGTTCCGCTTACGGTAAAAAATGATTGTCGTCCGCCCAATGGGTTTGGCCATCCGGAGAAAAATCATGTGACGTATACTTTCCCGGGAACAAAGTATACCACGGACCAGATGACTTGGGTATGGTATGATGGCGAAGGTGCTCCGGAACCGCAGCCTGAGCTTGAACTGCCCAATGGAGAAGAGTTGCCAGATCAGGGAGCGATGTTTATCGGAGAGAATGGCCAGCGTCTGTTGTTGCCCCATTTTATGGAATTGCCTCGGTTGATCGTAAACGGCGAATACCAGCCGCTGGAGATTGAGAAGTATGATCCGAAAGGAAAACTGGGGGAACCGGTCCGGGATTATGCTGGAGAATCACCCAAGCATTATCACCAGTTTGTGGATGCTTGCATGGGTAAAGCCGAAGCCAGTGCCCCATTTTCTTACGCTTCCAAACTGACTGAAGTGATATTACTTGGTGTCATTGCTGCGCAGTTTCCTGGTGAAGAATTGCATTGGGATGGGCAAAATGCAAAGTTCAGAGAAGAAAAAGCCAACCAATTTATTAGTGGGACCGCTAGCTAGGGTATAGGTGTTATACCAAATAGTATAAAAAATAGAAACGGGTCGTGGTTCAGCCAGACCCGTTTTTATTTTTTTATGCAGCGCCATTGAAAGTGATGTTACAGCGGAAAAGGGTTGCATGACATGAAGAAAAGCGAGGCTTATGGAACAGTGGTAATGGAATTAGAGGAGAAGACTTGATTATTAAGCATAGAATATAAAAATTTTAAAAACAGTTGGTTATGCGAATTTTTTTGGCTCTTGTTGTATTGTTGAGTACCCCATACCTGGTTTTAGCTCAGAATGCTAAAAAAGTGCTTTTTATCGGTTCTGATGGTACCACCGGAAGTGAATTGCGGGATATTCCCACACCCAACATCGATTTGTTGACTGAGGATGCCATCTACAGCTACGATGCGATCAACAATGGAATCACGATCAGTGGGCCGGGGTGGAGCAATCTTTTTACAGGTGTACTAGATAAGAAGCATAAAGTGGTTGGCAATTCATTTGAAAAAAACAATTTGGCCAATCATCCTGACTTTCTTCAAATCATCAAGAAACATATACCCCATTATGAAACCGCCGCTTTTTATACTTGGTTGCCCATCGGGATAATTCTCAATGAGACGGACACCCGTGTAGCCCGACGCTACGCCCATGGGGGCGATGCGTTTGTTCACCAAATTGCGCAGGATTATCTTAGGAATGAACCAGCGGATGCTACGGTCGTGTATTATGGTGACGTGGACATTGCGGGGCATAATTTTGGGTTTTATAAGGAAGTTCCTGAGTATTATAGGGAAGTCGTCCAATTTGATCGGTATGTGGGTGATCTCGTTGATGCTATCAATGCCCGGCCTACGCGTTCGAAGGAAGACTGGTTGATTGTCCTAAGCACCGACCACGGTGGTCACAAAACCGGACATGGCGGAGAAACCCTTGGGGAGCGAAATATTTTCCTGATTGTGGCTGGGGACCCGGTCCGTCACTCAGAGTTGCGACGAACCAATCATCGTAAATTAAAGATGGATGATCAACTGCCATTGAAAAGACTGAAAAGATATGGTTTTGATACCATGCCTACTCAGGTAGACGTCGTCCCTACCATTTTAGATTTTCTGGAAATTCCTGCGGATTCGTATGACCTGGATGGCGCGTCGTTGTTGGGAAGATAGTGCAGTATTAAGCCATAAAATACATCGTCATTCCCGATACAAAGGCAATGGTATCTACCTGCATTTTTTCCCGGAGGTATTTCATCGCTTCAAACAAATGATTCCGGACGGTTTTATTGGATATATTTAGTTTGGCAGCTATTTCGTCGTGGGACAAACCATGCAATTTGCTGAGCTCAAATACTTCCTTTTGCCGCGGTGGCAGCGTATCGAGTATAAAATGCAGTCTGGAGTTGAAATCTTCCTGCATAAGGCGTTTAATAGCGGCGGGTTCATTGTGTTGAATGGTTTCATAAAGAGATGTGCGATAAGAATGTTCCAAGCGGGCACGTCGGAAGTGATCCATAACATGATGGCGGGCCATGGTGAAAATATAATTGTCCAGATCTTTTACATTTTGAAGGATTTGCTGATTCACCCACAACTTTAATAAAATATCCTGTGTAAAATCCTCGGCAATATCCTTCATCTTGACATGCTTCAGAAAGAAGGCATGCAAGCGGTTTTCGTATTCAATTAATATAGACTCTTTAATCTCCAATTTACCGGTTCTGCAAATAAATCATTTTCACTATGATGGGTGAATCTAATCAATTTTGTTAAGAAAAAACAAAATATTGCTATTTATTCATGCTCTGATCAACGAGTTAGTTTTTTGACTGTCGTCCAATCTGCTTTAAGAGTAATTTCGGTTAACCCTAAGCTCATTGCTGTGACAAGGCCATCGAGGTAAGGTTAGGTGGTGTTACCCCGGTGTTTCAGTATATGGGATTGTTATTAAGTTGAATTAAAATTAACTACTATTCAGAAATATTTGAAAAAATATTAAGAATCTCTTGGGACATTTCAACACCTGGTCCGTCTACTCTATATAATAAAGCGTGAAGAGCGTTCTTGCGGTTAATTGCTTGACCACCTCCACTATGATGTAGATTCTACCCATGAAAAGAAAAAAAACAGATCACGTAGAAAGAATTCGTACCCTTTATCAGAAGTACATGGATCATGAAATATCGGAAGATGAATTCAATGAGTTGCTAAACTCATCATTTCATCCAGAGTTTAGTGCCATCATAAACGAACCGTTACGCAAAAGTTGGGCTGAGACGAAAGATGAGGGAAAGAAAGGCTCTACCAACGGTAGATCGAATCCTTCAAAGAAAGGTGGAGGCAGCATGAAATCAATAGGAATGTGGATTGCAGCTGCAGCTGCAGCTGCGTTGGTTTTGTTCACGACCACACCTTGGCACAGTTCCACCACGGATGGATGGATCATCTACAATACGGGCTATGCTGAAACACTTGAAATAGATCTTTCTGATGGCAGTAAAGTGTTGCTCAATGCGAGCTCCGAGCTCCGCTGGAAGAACGATTGGGCGTCTTCTGGGAAGCGGCTGGCTCACATATCCGGCGAAGCTTACTTCGATGTTCAACCACAGGGTCGGAATGGAAATAAAATTCCTTTTTTGGTGGAGTCCAAAGAAGTCAGGATTGAGGTGGTCGGAACCTCGTTTAACATCGAAGATTATGGTGACGAGACCAAGGTGTTTCTTAATCAGGGACAAATCAAACTGGGCCTGTTACGGACTTCGGATTCAACGGTGTATTTGACAGATGGAGATCAGGTGGTCATTGAAAATCAAACTCATCAGGTTCTGTCACAGACTCAAACCTCTAAACAAGAAGCTGCAAGCTGGACCGAGGGTGAATTGCGGTTCAAAGATGTGGACCTGGGAAAAATTTTGCCCCAGTTGGAAGCCATATACGGCGTTGAATTTGAAGTGGAAGATTCTGCAATGCTAGAAATTCCGATGGATTTTGGCGTTCCTTATGCGAATTGGGCGGTGGTGCAAAGTGCGTTGGAGCTGGCTCTAACGGTTGATTTGCATACACATGACGGAAAGATATACATCAATAAAATTAAATAATAACCCTTAAATCAAAGTCTAAAACCGTAGAACTTATGAAGAAATTATTTACAATTTTAACCACCGTGATCCTGTTCGTGGTCATTTGTTCGGTGGACACCCGGGCGAATATGCCCGATGATCGTGAACTCGTCAATGAAGATGAAATTTCATTGCTGGATTTGCTGCGCCAATGGGAAAAGCAGTACGATGTCCTATTTACCTATGACCGACGAATTGTTGCTCCGGTAAAGGTAGAAAAACCAGAAGGAGCCAGTGATGATATTTCGGAATCATTGGATTTGGCGCTGTCCGGAACGCATCTCAGATTTACGATTTTGGAAGACCGGTACATTGTGTTGTACAAAAATGATGCGGAAGGAATGGAATCGCTTAAAAAGATGATAGAACATTTGAGCCACATTATTGAAGAACGCGAACATGCGGTGGAGCGTCGTCAGGCCACTACGGTACAGCCATTGATGATTCGTATGTTTGACCGCATCGCCAGGACCAAACGACTGGCACTGGAGGTGTCCGGAACTGTACGGGATCAGGATGGGACACCATTGATCGGGGTGACGATCCGTGTGAAAGGTACGAACAAAGGAACTTCCACAGATTTTGATGGCCGGTTTAGTCTGGATGATGTGGATGGAAACGCGACTCTAGTATTTACCTATGTGGGAATGCTTGCTCAGGAAGTTAATATTAAAAATAGAAACGTGATTAACGTAACCATGCAAGCCGATGCGACCCAGCTGGAAGAAGTAGTAGTCACGGCGTTGGGGATCGAACGGAATAAAAAATCGTTGGGATACTCTATAGCAGAGGTTTCGGGTGAAGATATGACGACAGTGACTCAGGAAAATCCGGTGAATGCGTTGGCCGGTCGGGTCGCTGGATTGACACTAAACCAAACATCCGGTGTGGGCTCTTCAGTCAGCGTAGTGATCCGTGGGATTACTTCCCTCACCACAGACAATCAGCCGCTCTTTGTGATTGATGGGGTTCCTGTTCAAAATGGTTTGAACAATGTTCGGGGAATGGGCAGTCGAAATACAGTGGACTATGGAAATGCTATTTCAGATTTGAACCCAGAAGATATTCAAGAATTAAATGTACTAAAAGGTCCCAGTGCAGCTGCTTTGTATGGTTCTCGGGCTGCGAATGGTGTTATTCTGATCACAACCAAAAAAGGTGGGAAAGGACAAAAGATGAAAGTTGATTTTAGAAGCAGCAATGTATTTGAAGAACCGTATAACCTTTTGGATTTACATTATCAATATGCCAATGGGGCCCGCGGTAATCAATTGGATCCCAATGCAGCTTATTGGCTGGGTCCAAAACTGGATGTTGGAAATAAATACCCCCAATGGAATAGTCCACTGGATGAAAATGGAAATAGAATCCCCACCGAATTGAAATCCTATCCGGATAATATGAAAAACTTTCTTCGTACAGGATTTACGACTTCTAATAATATTTCTATACGTGGCGGGGGGGATAATTCAACTTATCGGTTGTCCTATGGTAATATGACACACCACGGCATGGTGCCTGGATCGGATTTGTTCCGAAATTCACTAAGTAGTGTTTTCTCCCACGATTTCAATGCGAAGATTAAGATTTCAGCAAATATTAATTACGTTCGATCCAATTCAAATAATCGACCATCGTCAGGAAGTCGGGGAAGTGCGATAGAATCGGTATATGATCATTCGTATGTGGATATCCGGGACTTGAAACAATACTGGATCCCTGGCCGCGAGGAGATCGAACAACGACGCGTTTCAGATGATGGGAATAATCCATATTTTTTGGCCCATGCGAAAAAAAATAGTTTTGATCGGAACAGGTTGTATGGAAACCTTCGATTGGATTACGATATCCTACCGGGTCTGCGTGCTTTTGCACGGATGTCATTGAATCGATCAGATGAAAACCGGGAAACAAAAATACCCTGGAGTTATACTCGAATGCCACAGGGCGGATACTATTTGTGGGAAATTGCTCGGGAAGAAATTAATAGTGACTTCCTGTTAACCTATGAAAAGAAATTTACGGGTTTTGATTTTAATATTTCTGGTGGAGGGAACTATCGAAAAGAAACTTATGATGACCTCTATAATGGGGTTGCAGGTCGGGGACGAGGTCTGGTGATTCCCGGGTTGTACCGAATCTCAAATATTCCACGGGATATACTCCAGACGGTTAACTTTAATACCCTTAAAAAAGTATACAGTCTATATGGAACAGCATCGCTTGGAATTAAGAATCAGCTGTACGTTGATGTGACCGGACGAAACGATTGGTCCAGCACTTTGCCTTCTTTTAACCGGTCCTTCTTCTACCCTTCCGTATCGGTGAGTTGGTTGGCGAATGAAACATTTCAGCTTCCTTCTAAAATTTCATTGTTAAAATTTAGAGCGGGTTGGGCAGAAGTTGGCAATGATACTGATCCATACCAGCTCGAACCAGTGATCGGAGTAAACAGCCTGAGTGGGTACCCCTCTATCTCAACATCCATCTCTGGGCGATTACTCAATCCCCAACTCAAGCCTGAGATTGCAACTTCCATGGAATACGGGACAGATATTAACTTGTTTCATAACCGGGTTCGGTTTGAGGCCACCTATTATGATATGGTCAACAGAAACCAGATCTTAGATGTCGGGACACCAGCATCATCCGGCTATGACAGTAAATTAATCAATGCCGGAAAATTGGAGAACAAAGGTTGGGAAATTGCTTTAGGTTTTACTCCAATCAAAAACAATAATTGGACCTGGGATCTCAACACGAACTTTACACGTAACCGGACAACCATTGTAGAGTTGGCCGATGGGATTGATCGCATTCAGCTCTGGAGCGAAAATGGCGGAGGATCTTATGGCAGAGTAGGCGAAGAACTTGGAGCTTTGTTTAGTCGGGGGTATGCGCACGTTGAAGATCCAAATTCACCGTATTATAAATGGCCTATTTTGGACGATGTCGGCGGATGGCAGCGGAAGGACGATCCGGAAGATTGGGTTAAAGTGGGTAATTTCAATCCGGATTTTATTTTTGGGGGGCAAACTCGATTATCCTATAAAAAATTTACCCTGAGTGCCAGTGTTGATTGGCGGATGGGGGGTGACTTCTTGTCATTCACATATCGTTATGCAGAATCGGATTGGAAGTCACAGCGACAAATGGATAATTTGATCCCTGGTGGGCACTATTCCCCCGAAGAGTTGGTGGCTTTGTTGAAGTCGGATCCGGATAAATACATTATTCCGAGTAACGGCGATTTTCCACGGGTGGGTGGTTATGACAAAGAAAGTGGTGGCTTTTTTACTGAGTTTGGCGGGGAAGGTTGGGATGGCGCCTTTATCCCAGGTGTCAAAATTGGAGAAGATGGTGAGTATGTTGAAATTCTTGGGGGTGGGCCTGAAACGTTTAAAGTACCCATTGGTCTGATATTTCCTTGGCGATTTAATCAGCAAGTGACGTTTGATGCTTCTTTCGTAAAGCTTCGAGAAATTTCCTTAGGGTATGACTTGCCCACATTTAAAGGGCTTAACCGTCTAAGGTTGTCTGTTTTTAGTCGAAATTTAATGCTGTGGACCGCTGCAGATATTGGAATCGATCCAGAGCGGGCTTTTGCAGGAAGTAGTAGTTTCGAAGGAGATACTAAAACCATGTTCCGACAAGGATTGGAGTGGCAAAATGTGATTCCGTTTACAGCCTCATTTGGTTTTAATCTGAGCGCCTCATTTTAATTAAGAATTCTAAAAATATATTTTATGAAATATCAACACATATATAAGTTAAGTTTTATCCTGCTGGCACTTTTTTTTATGGGGTGCGACAAAGAACTTACGGAAGCAAATAAAAATCCCAACGGAATTGATCCGACGGAAGCCGATCCAAATCTTTTTCTTCCCAGTATCATGCAAGGAACTGCCCGAAGGTACACCTTTAGAGGGTATGGTCATTTTGGGGGCGTGATGCAACATATGCAGGAAGACGGTTGGTTTGGTGGGTATAACAATTATCAATGGACGCCTGAAAACTGGAATCATTGGTTTGCCTATCTCCGGAATAATGAGTTTGTTCTGGAAAAAGCACAAAATCGAGGTTTTACCTTCCTGGAAGGAATTACGACAACCATGAAAGCGCTAGCTTTTGGCACGATGACAGATCTATGGGGAGATATTCCCTATAACGAAGCACTGAAAGCACGGGACGAATCAGAAATTCTTTTTCCGACTTATGATTCTCAAGATGTCGTTTATAAGGGAGTTTTAGAACAGCTTAATTATGCTTCTGGATTGTTTGCCTTGGGCGATAACACAGGAAGTCCTGGTGGTGCTGATTTATATTTCCAGGGTGACATAAGTAAGTGGCAACCATTTTCTAATTCGCTGATCCTAAGGTATGCGATGCGTGTATCTGAAAAAATGCCTGATCTGGCGCGACAAAACATCGAATCTGTTTACCAATCGGGGATCTATATTAAAGATCATACAGAGGATGTGCAGCGACCCTTTTACAACAGTGATCCCTGGCCTACCGCTGAAAGTCAAAGTTCTACCGGTTCAGGATTTTTGCGTCGTAAGCCTTGTCAGACGTTGGTGGATGTATTGTATGAAAATCAAGATCCCAGAGGACCGGTATGGTTTGCACCTGTGCATTGTCGTTGGGTTGAAGACTATACCCTGGATAAGCCCAAAGACGAATTTATTCGTAAGAATGGCGAGCTGACCAATAAAGTTTCACTCCTTCACAAGGAATATGTTGCAGAAATCGCTGCAGGCCATGTTTTTACCCGGCATTATAATCCGGATTTGCTGGGTGAAAAGTTGGATACGAACGTGTATGTCGGTGTTCCTCCCCATATGTTGGAGCCTTCTATACACAATGAAAATCCAACACCGGGTCAGATTGTTCAAAATCAGCATGTCTCACAAATGGCACCGATGTTTGCCGCCCGTACCCACGATATGCTTCAATCTCGTGTGATCACAGCAACGGAAATTCATTTTATTCTGGCAGAAGCTGCCCTAAAAGGATGGAATGTTGGTAATGCAGAAGATCATTACAAAGAAGGAATTCGTCAATCTTTGGCAATGTGGGGTGTTGGTGAACACTTTGACAGCTATATTGAACAACCCAATGTTAAGTTCAATGGCACCCTGGAACAGATCATGGAGCAAAAATGGATTGCAGGCTTTACCCACGCACTGGAGTCCTGGTACGATTACCGACGAACGGGGTACCCAGTCCTTGAAACGGGCCGAGCAGCTCTGCAAAGTGCGGTGCCAGTACGTATACTCTATGGAGAAAATGAATTGCAATTTAATGAAGAGAAAATTCGAGAAGCACTGGAAAGATTGGAATCTACCCCGTATTCAGAAGCACAAGGAAAAAATAGTCAATGGGCAAAACCCTGGTTGATTCAGGGAACTGGGAAGCCGTGGTAATTAAACCGCAATTGACCAGGTTCTATAGAATTTATTAATAAATAAAAGCATATCGTCTCATGGATTTAGTTATCTATGAGACGATTTTATTTTGATAAGTCTCTTACCGTGATGATGAAAAGCTGGAGTTCAATCTGGCCAGGCCGGATCCTGCTTTATCAATATTTTAAATCCCCGGCTTAAAAAAGACAACCCCTCCTCATGAAAGACAAGGAAGGGCTGTTCCGGATATGCCATAACTATGGAATGGGAATGGCTATTTTTTAGAAATAGGTGCTGAAGCCAAAGAGCCAGGAGGCTGATAATTCAGCCGGATTATTTAGAATATCTGTGGTCCATTGGTATCGGTAATTGAATCGAAATACGGTTTGTCCAGAGGGGCGAAAACTGATGGAAGGCGTGACAGCCCACTGATGATCGCCTATGGCGGTCCCTGTTTCACGGAAAGTCCCCACGTTCCAGTCTACGTAGTCAAGTCGGCCCGATAGGTTGATGCGGGCATTATCCCACCCAAACATGGGTTTTTGAATGATGGGTTGAACGACATCGATGAAAAAACCCTGTTGTTGATTACCATATTGCTGTGTGTAGCTGGCGGGAACATCCACATAAATCCGAGCAGCTTCTCCGGTGACTTCCGTTCGGAGCACCGGAATCTTTGTGGTGATATCGATCGCAAAAGTATGGAGCCGGAGGTGATCTGATGCAATTTGCAATCCGTCCTCCATGGTTCGGTTGAATTGGCCGCCCATGTATGAAACACCAACTTCTCCCCACCGTCGGTTTTTAACGGCGATCTTTGCTGTAGTAAGCGGTCGGTCCCCAAAGCTTTCTTCGAACCGGTCTCCATTGGCCTTCGTAGCTGGTAAATATGTTTTATGCATTTCATTGTCAATGATACTGCCGTCAAAGCCGTTGGTGAGATACGCTTCATATCCGAGAATCCATTGTTGATGATGGATTTTGCCGAATATCCCAAAGCCGGCGTTGGACCAGGTCGTAGGCAACATCTGTACAGCCATATCGGGCCGTTCAACAAACTCCCATTTGGGCCCGTCGTGGTTTTCATTAAACGCTCCGATGGGATTCATAATGATCCCGCCCCGAAGATTGAATAGGGGATGCAAAGCGACGTCCATGGAGGCAAATTCGATGCCGATGGTTTTTCCCCCATCTTCGATCTCCAGCTCCGTCAAAAATGACAGTCGTTTTCCAATGGAGGAAGACATGAATATGGACATCCGACGGGCCTGGAACATGAGGCCCTCGGTCAATCCTTCTTCGATGGTGTGAATGGCGTTGGCTTCAAGGTATCCGCCAATGGCTACAGCACTTCCTTTTTTGGTCATAAAAGGTCGGTTGTAGGTGGCATCCATGTTTAATATGGAATCCTGATCGTCATGGGTCGGATTTCGTTCGGGAACCATATCCTGTGCTTGGATCGCATCTAAAGCGAAACATGATAAACCCAGGATCCAAAAGGTGGTAAAAAGTAGCTTAGGTAAGTTCAATATAGATATTGTCATGGTCGGTAGTGATTTTATAAGTGGTTAAATTTTCTTCAGCAGGTCCTTCGAGTACCGTGCCCTGCAGGGTGAATTCGCTGCCGTGACATGGACAAGTGAATTGTCCTCCGCCCGGGTTGAGTTCACAGCCCCGATGCGTACATCGGAGTAAAACCGCCGTGTACTCCGACCCGGATTTGTGCACAGCAATCGGAATATCCGATGCTGCAGTTTTGATAATAACCAGATCTCGTTCGATGGTTTTCTGATTCTTTTGTGTGCTAAATTCAGATTTTGGGACCACCAGCCTGTTGCCGTCTCTGGAAAATGCGGCATAATGGATGCCGGCACAGCTTTGGAGAAATACGCCGGACAAAGCCACGCCGGCAGCCATCGTACCGCACGATCGTAAAAATTCTTTTCTGGTCATGGTTGCTAAGATTAAAGGGAGTTTAAGAAAGCAATAAGCTGTTCTTTCTTTTTAGTTGGTAATTCCTGGTATTCATTTCTTGAGTTTTCTGCCTCTCCGCCATGGAGTAAAATAGCTTCTTCGATGGATCGGGCCCGACCATCGTGCATGAGATAAACTTGTCCCCCCTGAGAATCTGCCGCTAATCCCAATCCCCATAACGGAGCCGTTCGCCACTCGTACGTTTCTGCATAGCCTTCGGTGTATCCATCATCCAACTCGGGACCCATATCATGTAAAAGAAGATCCGTATAGGGATGAAACTCCTGATACGAGAGCTGGGCGATGGGTGAAAAGCCGGTTTGGAGTGTTGGAGTATGACAACTGCTGCAACTTATGTCTTCAAATATCTTTTTACCGGCTATAACTTCAGGCACATCCTGGTCTCGTTGGATGGGTGCTTTCAAAGTTTTTAGGTACAAGACCACATCGTTGATGGTCTGGGTCCCAATTTCAGGGTCTTGGGACAGTCCACTGTAAGGGTCGATCGGATCAAAAATACTGGTAATCCCAATATCCTGATTGTAGGCATCCACGGTTTGATGAAGCAGATCATAGGTGCTGGCTTTTTTACCAAACCGGAAAATATATTTTTCCCCATTCGGAATGCTGTTTTGGCGGTAATGTACATAGTCGGGTGGGTAATTATAATGCGGTCGTCCGCTGATGCCGTCCCCATCCAAATCATCCGGATCCGCCAACGCTAGGATGGTTTCATCCGTGACAGCGTCCAGATAACCCAGCCCGGTTACGCTGGGTGCCACAAATTCTGAAAATGGCGCGCCTTCAGGAAGTACTTGACCTTCATATCCGGGTATCGCTTTATGCTGCAATTGATTTCTTCCGTCGCCAAAGGTGGCAAATTGGTTTCCAGTGCTGTCACTCTGACCAAACCGGGTGAATTTCACAAAGGGATGCCCCTTTCCATCACCGGCATGGCAGCTTCCGCAGCTGGTTCCCACGAAAACTGGTCCAAGTCCTTTCTCGACGGTAAATATCTCATCATTAAAAGCGATGTCCCCAGCGAGGAATTGCTTTTGTTCTTCGATTGTGAGTCTTTCAATGGGGCCATCCAACAAGTCGTGCTCTTCGGGTTCCGGGGGGCCAAAATGCTCGCAAGAGCCAAAAAACAGAATGAGCACCGCTAAAGAGGTGATGATTATAGGTTTCATTGTCAAAAGTGTATTAGTTTGTTTAGTGATAGTATAAAGTTAGACAAAGCTAACAAAATTAATTTCATTGCACAAAAATTACTTTCGACTTGATTCGTTTCATTCATTTTACTGAGCTCACCATCCGGAAGTGCACAGGATGTGCTTGCTATAGCGGAAAGGAAGACACGATGGAATCAGGAGTGGAGAATAGACTCCTTTTAATTTTTCGTGGACCTCATGTTTGATGCAGCACCATCGGTTGTTTCAAATTAAATTACTCGGATCGAGCAACATAATTGGTTTTGATTTTTACTTTCCGAAAAAAATTGTAGTTTTAAGCCGCTTGCCAATCATCCTGAAAAATTATTAATCAATGAGCAGATTGCTATGTATGACTATTCTAGCTTCGATGGCTTTATCAACCACCATGGGACAATCCAACTCCTCAGTGAAGGTGAATAACCTCCCTTCAGAAAATAAAGTGGATGTCCTTTTCGACGGTGAACTTTTCACTTCCTACATTTATCCGGAAAACATCATGAAGCCGGTTCTATGGCCAGTGAAGACAGCACAGGGAACCGTAATAACACGGAGTTATCCCCTGGAGAAGGTGGAAGGAGAACGAACCGACCATCCCCATCACATCGGGATATGGTTCAATTATGGTGATGTCAATGGGTTGGATTATTGGAATAATTCCGAAGCCATACCGGCCAGCAAGAAAGATGAATACGGCCGGATCGTTCACCAACGCGTCGTATCCGCTTCATCGGAAAAGAACAAAGGCGAACTGATTGTGGAAAGTCAGTGGGTGGGGGATGGGCACCCGGTGTTGGAGGAAATCACTAAATTTACTTTTATCAACAAAGGCCCCATTCGGATCATAGACCGTGAAACCAAATTGAAAGCACTGGAAGATGTGTCGTTTGAGGATAACAAAGAGGGCGTTTTAGGAATAAGGGTAGCGCCTGAGTTGGAATTGCCATCTGACGATGAGATTACTTTAACTGATGCGCACGGTAATCCGACGACGGTCAAGGCATCAAACAGCCGGGCGAATGCAGATTATCTAAGCAGTGAAGGAATTACGGGTAAAGATGTATGGGGAACCCGAGCTCGCTGGATGAATCTTTTTGGGGAGTTTGGCGATGAGAAAGTTGATGTAGTTATTATTGATCATCCGGATAATCCAGGTTATCCGACCTATTGGCACGCCCGGGGCTACGGATTGTTTGCAGCCAATCCCCTTGGTCAAAAAGCCTTATCCGGCGGAAAAGAGGCGTTACATTTTGCCCTTAAAAAGGGGGAAGAAACAACTTTTAGGTACCGAATCGTGATCTCGGGTGAGAAGAAAGCCGGGAAAAGAAAATGGGATAAATTATCGAATAAGTTTGCTAAAGAATATTAATACAAACCAGCATGAACAAACAGTACAATACAGATCGACGAACTTTTCTTAAAAATACTTCACTGGCCACGGGAGCTCTATTACTCCCGGGAATTGGGGGAGTCTCGCCCCATATCAAAAAGTCGAAAATGAAGCTGGGCCTTGTTACATATCTGTGGGGTAAGGATATGGATATTCCGACCCTGATCAGCAGTTGCAGTAAAGCTAAATTGGGTGGGGTGGAACTTCGGGTAGAGCATGCTCATGGTGTACATCTGGGGATGTCTTCATCAGAGCTGGAGAATGTTCGAAAACAGTTTGAAGATAGTCCGATTGAAGTGCTCGGAATGGGAACGAATGAACAATATGACAGTCCTGATCCGAAAAAACTGAAAGCCAATATGGATCGGACCAAAGCCTGGATACGATTGAGTAAAGCGATTGGCGGCAGCGGTGTAAAAGTGAAACCTAATCAATTTCATGAGGGCGTTCCCCATGAAAAGACGCTGGAACAGATCGGGCGGTCTCTGAATGAATTGGGACAATATGCAGGAGATTTTGGTCAGGAAATTCGGCTGGAGGTTCATGGAAGGGGCACGCAGCAACTGCCCAACATTAAAACAATAATGGACCATTGTCCGGACCGGAACGTGGGTGTTTGTTGGAATTGCAATGATCAGGATTTGGATGGTCAGGGGCTGGAATACAATTTCAATCTGGTCAAGGATCGGTTGGCCGATACGGTTCATGTCCGGGAAATGAACATCGGAGACTACCCGTATGCCGAGCTTATGAACTTATTCAAAAAGGAAAACTATGGTGGTTGGATCTTGCTCGAATGCCGGACCGATCCGGATGATAAGGTGGCGGCCATGAAGGAGCAAAAAAAGGTTTTTAAGAAATTGACGTGATGGAATCATCTGCATGGTAAATTTGATTAAAATCTTCGAAGAAGTTTATAGGTGATTTAGGTATGTGTATTAAAAGTACATTGCCTTAATACCTTACCAATCAAATCCTGCCACTTTTTGGCGAGAATTGGGATAAGGGTAAAGGCGGGTCGCTTTCCCGCTATCTAAGCTGCAACCTCCTTTCCCCATGCATTTTTGTTCTGGTTTATCCAGGGTAGGAGGTTGGAGAATTTAAGACATAGCTATCGAAATTATCTATATGGATCACCTGAAAAGAGCTCTTGGGGTAAGCTTTCCTGAACGAATTTGGTGGCTTTAAATGTTTGGCGGAAGAGGAAAATTTGAATTCAAAAGCATTGAGATCTCCGCCAGCTTTCTCTATCAGATCAATTTCTTTCTGTTGCTTCGTGCGCCAGAACCACAAATTTTTCCAGATTTGATTATTATTTTGATATTTGATCCGCTCGGACAATGCGAAGTTTTCCCATAGAGGTCCTTTGTCACTCCTGTTTTCGATCTGGTTAAAGTTGTTGATAATGGCATTCCTGATTCCATTATCATAGAAGTAGATTTTTTCCTATGATCGCTTTTAACCGGGTAGCAGAGATGTTGGAAAATAGCCGCTGTACATCCAATTCATCACCATTCAGCCAAAGTAATTCCAATTCATTCTTCTTCAATAGATTCCTGACCATAGTGGTTTTTCACACCTGCTTTGCGCCCATCAGGATAATCGCTTTACCATCGCCAAGCGTATTTCGTATTGTGTCAATTAAAGTTCTATGAATCATAGTAGAATTCATGTTTCTATCCCAAATTTACTTCTAATTCCTCAGAAGTTAATAAATATGAGTATTGTAATCCTCAAAAGTTATAACTTATGCGGATTTGACTCCATAAAGGTTAATAATTGGATCTGCCCCGAATAGTATCACTGCAAATATTCATTCTTTTTATTATATTTATTTTACCACATATTGACATCAACAATCTACCATTAACCATTAACCATTAACCATTAACCAATGACCAACAACCAATGATCTACACCATAGGACACTCCACGAGATCCATCGAAAATTTTATCGCTATACTCAAGAATTACGAAATTTCCCAGCTAGTCGATATTCGCACCATTCCAAAATCCCGCCGGAATCCTCAGTACGGTCAGGAGAATCTGAAGGAAAGTCTTGAAGTAGAAGGAATTCAATATATCCATATGAAAGATCTGGGCGGACTGCGACCGTCCACCGGAGAATCGGTCAATAAGGGCTGGAAAAATCAGTCTTTTCGAAACTATGCGGATTATATGCAGACCGACGAGTTCGTCAGCGCAGTAAACGAATTAAAAGAGTTGTGTAGAGCTGAGACCACTGCCATGATGTGTGCAGAAGCAGTACCCTGGCGATGTCACCGGCGATTGGTGGGAGATGCTTTGATTGTCCGGGGCGAGAAGGTATGGGATATATTTGACCTGAACAATGTCCGGGAGCATACCATGACGCCCTTTGCTGAGGTGGAGGGAAAGAAGATCATTTATCCATCTGATCGACGATTCGGAAGTGAAAGTGAGGCCGGTTAGCATGTTGCCAGTTGAACATGATAAATCTACTAAGCCAGATAATCGGCTAAATGGTTCGGAAAGGCAATTATTATTACCTATGGACAAGGTGATCGGATAGCAATTCGCTACAATTTTTATCGTTACTAATCAAAAAAATATGACCGGAGTTTCTATTCGCAGGGGTTTTATTTTGATCTTCCTATGTGCCACCACATTGGTGCAAGGGCAGCTGATTACTGTCGATACCTCGGTGACCTTTCAAACCATCCAGGGGTGGGAGTGCGGTACAGAACTCGCTGTGATGCCGGATGAAAACATCGGCACCGACACGGCCATCCAATACGTGAAAGACGAGGTGGCACAGTTAATGGTAGACTCCATGGGCGTCACACGGGTACGATTGGAGGTTCGATCCGGGTCGGAAAATCCCCGGGACACCTGGCAAGAGCTGATGAATGGGCAAATAGATTACGAAGACTGGCAAGGACTGCGGTATTCGGCCGTAAATGACAATGCCACCCCGGCCTCTTTAAACTGGAATGGGTTTCATTTTTCTGAACTGGATGTGAAAATACATAATGCGGTGTTGCCATTGTTAAAGCAGTTGGAAAAAAATGGAGGTGAATTGTATGTGAACCTGTGTTATGTCTCTTTTCTGGAGGACCATCAGGTGGAGGGGTTTCTTCATCGGGATCCGAATGAATATGCTGAGTTTATGTTGGCTGTTTTTCAGCACATGGAACGTACTTTTGGTTTTGTGCCTGATGGGGTCGAGGTGATCCTGGAACCGGGCCTGGCCCAATTCGGAGATGGTAGAATAGTAGGCGAATGCATGGTGGCAGCCGGCGAAGTTCTTGAAAAACATGGTTATGCCCCGGAATTTATAGCACCGTCATCGACCAATCTGATTGCAGCTGCTTCACCCAATATGGTCGGTCGATTCCTCGATGTAGATGGCGTGGAAAAGTATTGGTCCGAATATTCGTATCATGCCTATGGTGGGCGGACGGAGGAAAATTTGATCAAAATAGCTGATATTGCGGCTCGCTATGATGTCCGAACCGCCATGCTGGAATGGTGGAATCCGGGAAATACCTTCTTCAGATTGCATGCGGACTTGACCAAAGGAAACAACAGTGCGTGGGAGTTTCGATTTTCGCCGCTTGCACCGGCCTCAACGCAATATGGAAATTTTGCCATAGATTGGAATGGGAAGGACGACTATCAAATCGATATGCGATCCCATACGAAATACATCAGTGAATACTTTCGGGCGATCCGGCCGGGAGCTGTGCGAGTTTCTGCTGTGTCAGATCAGGAGGTCGCTAATCCAGTCACTTTTGTCAATCCGGATGGAAGGTTAGTGCTGATTATAGCCATGACTCAAAAAGGAAAGGTGCGTGTAAAGAACCTGCCTCCGGGACGCTATGCTGTCACGTATACCACGGGGAATGGATATGCCGAACCCATCGAATACCGCCATCGGTTTTCCACGCCCACGATTCGAGCCGGAAAATTACTCCGAGCTTCTATTCCTGACCAGGGGTTGATTGTCATCAGCCAAGAACCAGCCTGGTCATCAACAGAGGATTCAGGGCGCAAATGATCTGTATCAATGCGGTCGAAAGATTATTGCTCATGTGCTGGAAAGTGAATAAGATTAAGGCGTTTGTCCGAATATTCCGTAAATTTGACAAATACAATACAATCCAAGTAAACACAAAGTTATGAGCCACTCTATATTTTTAGTTACAATGATTCTTTGTTTGACGAGTGTGATTTTTAATAATGCCTATGGTCAGGATGCCACCCTGTCCGAGGGAAATCCTGCGACGCAGGTTGTCCCCGAAGAAGCAGAACCTTTTCTTGGACGTTGGGATTTGACATTGAATGATGGAGGACAGGAGAAGCCATCCTGGCTGGAGATGAAACTGTCCGGGTATGCTACCTTGGTAGGTCGCTATGTCGGTGCAACCGGAAGTGCACGCCCGGTATCTTACATACTTTTGAATAACGGTAAATTTTCATTTTCTATACCCCCACAATGGGAAGGTGGCGAAGGATTTATCAAAGTGGAAGGACATCTGAAAGATGGTAAGTTGAAAGGGGAAGTCACCTCAAACAAAGGGGAGGTGATTCCATTCACCGGTGTGAAAGCACCTTACCTGGTTCGGGAAACAGCGCCTGTGTGGGGTGAATCGATTGATTTATTCAATGGAAAAAATATGGATGGTTGGTCCCCCACTTCCAGAGGGAGTCATTGGGAAGTGGTCAATGGAATATTAACCAACACAAAACCCGGTGCCAATTTGGTTTCAGATCGTAAGTTTGATGACTTTAAGCTCGAAGTGGAGTTCAAATACCCGGAAGGGAGTAACAGTGGAATTTACCTTCGGGGCCGGTATGAAGTTCAGATCGAAGACAGCCCGCTGGACAGGCATCCTTCCAGTATTTATTTTGGAGGGGTTTATGGTTTTTTATCACCCAATGAAATGGCTGCACTTGGTCCGGATCAGTGGCAAAAAATGGAGATCACCTTGGTGGGTCGACTGGTTACTATAAAAATCAATGGAAAGTCGATTATCACTCGCCAGGAAATCCCCGGTATCACTGGCGGGGCATTGGATAGTCATGAAGGAGAACCTGGTCCTATATATATCCAGGGGGATCATGGTGCTATCGAATTCCGGACTATAAAAATTACACCGGCAAAATAAGAATGCAACCCAAGCTTCCTGCATTTGTATGTATGGTTTGTCCGGCTTTATGCGGAAAAAGCTCGCAGACGTCTTACGTATAAAAGCACAGTTTATTTTTTTGAATTACCTGATTTCACCATTCCAAAGTTTAGTCACAGGGTTCGTGTCAAAATTTCTATACGCCTGAAGACTTATCAGGATGAAAAGAACGATAGCGGATCCAATCGCCGTGTATTGAATGGAAAGATTCGTGCCCCAGTTTGCCACGGCAATTCCGATCAATGACCATACACCGACGGTAGCAAACTCCCGCAAATTTCTGGTACGAATAGCCATTGTATTAATCAGCACAGCCGCGAGAATCATGATGATGGTCCAGACTTCTGGTTGAACACCCCATCCACCCCAATTTATTTTGACAAGATACGCGGCAATATTCACTATGGTAGCTACGGTAATCCAGCCGGTATACACTACAAACGGCCACCACAAGAAAGCGATGACAGATAAGGGCGCATCATAGAGCTCCATCTGATTGTGGATGATAATTTGGATCAGTGAATAGAGCAAAATCAGCATAACAATCACACTGATCAAGGTGTATCCATAAAGCCAGGTGACAATCCAGCCTATATTGGCCAGGCAGCTCAGAACAAACCATCCACCCACTTTAAGAACAAAGTCATCTTTGGCATTCGGGTAAATAAGGCTTCTTGACTGGTAGATCACAAAACCCGCTAAAAGTAAATAAATCACACCCCAAATGGCAAAAGTATAACCAGCTGGCGTAATAAGACTTTGGTTTTGGCGAGAGACTTCAGCTATGGTTTGATGATTAAAAAATCCGGTGTTCGACAAGTAGTTGACAATGAGCATCAGAACGAAGGCAATACTATTGGCAATCTGTAAAGTCTTTTTCATATGTGATAAATATAACTTATTTTCAGCGTCATTACTAAAAAAGTTATCTTTATGGAGCGACGAAAAATGTTAAATTTGATTGGGTTAGGTGGTGTATTAACCTGGCCCGGAACCGCACAGGCTGTAGAAAATGTCGCTCCTAAAACAACCGGCATTCGGCATTTTGCAACCTTTACCCAAATGCTGAAGGATAAAAAATTGAGATCTGGTGACCTGGTCACCACCTTAGGATATCACCAAGTGGATGACGGGGGGAGTGCGCAGTATAAGATAAACCATTTCGACGCTGTTCCTGATACCTCAGATTTGCCAGCCGGGACGTTTCAACTTCAGAATAAATTGGTGGCGCAATTGATCAACGTCAAATCTGTCAACTATGCTGTTTTTGGTGCCCGTGGGGATGGAGAAACTCAAGACGGAAATGCCATATTGGCCGCCCATCAGTACGCCAATGCACACAATCTTCCGGTACATAATTTGTCCGGGGCATACCGGATAGGGGGGATGCGGAATATTCCCGTCGAAACGAGTGTGCAATGGGGACACAGTGTGTTTTATATAGATGAAAAACGCAACACCAGTAAGCCGGTGTTTCATGTGCGAAGTAAGTATGAACCGGTGACCATAGAATCAGGGAGTCCAGCAGGACGAAGTGTGGTTGAGAATCTGAGACCGGGCGTGCAGGTTATCCCCGAACTGGCCGATTATAAAAATCACTTGATTCACCTGCGTGATGATAAAGACCGGATTGCTTTTCGAGCGGGCGCAAACTACAGTAAGAGTGGCCGGCCGCGGGAAGAATTGGTCTATGTCAGCCAGGAAGGAAGAATTCTGGGCGATGTTGCGTGGTCATTTAAATCTACGGTAACCATCACAGCCTATCCGGCGGAGGATTCTTATCTGATCGTAGAAGGCGGAACCTTTTATCTTTCCGGCGAAAGCCCTGTGGATCCACCATCCTCTTATACGCACAATGGCATCCTGGTGACCCGGAGCCGGACACGAATCAACAATCAGTGGATGGGAATCGAAACGGGGCGGAGTGATGACTCGCTCATCGCACAGAGTGGGTTTTATTATTTCAGTAAAGCTTATGATGTTCAGCTCAATGACATTCGGTTAATTCCCAGAGAGCAGAACAGGCCGGGAGAAGACCGGGATGTCCCCCACGGAACCTATGGTATTGGCGGAAATGGCGTGTTGGAATTTTCGATGACCGGAGTGGTTGCCGAAGGGACAGGTACGCACTGGGGCGTTCTCGGAACCAATATGATGAAAAATGTAACTTTGAAAGATTGCCGGATCAACCGATTTGATGTGCATTTCCATCTGTGGAATCTGACCATACGGGATACCGATATTGGGTACCGGGGGCTAACGGTGACAGGGGGTGGACGTCTGCATATAGAAAATACGTCTTGCTATCAGCATCAATTCGTGAATTTCCGAAGAGATTACGGGGCCAAGTGGGATGGTGATATTTATATATCAAATTGTACCTTGAAACCGCCTTCCAGTCGTGAAAGTACGGTGCTTTATTTTGTGGCCAGTGATTTTGAGTATGGATATCCCATTGGTATGGCACGAAGTATAACAGTCAAAGACTTTCTCGTGGACTATAGCAGTACCCCCGAAAATGACGCTAGTTGCTGGTTGATTAAAACCGCACCATTTTCGATCACCAGCTCTCAAGAGCGTTTGTTTTTCCCGGCCAGCGTGCGCTTTCAACACATACGGGTAACCGGTCGGCAAAAAGGTGTTCGGGTGGCTTATTTGAAGAATCCATCCGGTTTCTATGTGGAGCAGAAGGGCCACTATGATGGGGATCGATTGCACGCCAATTCGCATTGGGAACTGGATCATGTCGATCTGGAGTCTCCGGATGCCGGGAAAGATCCATTCCTGCAGGCCCATATAATGTTCGACAATCAGGATGTAAAAAATGGAACTGGGGACAATCACGCACCCTATTTCAATATGGTAATCCGAAATTGTCGTCACTTGATTGCCGATTTATCTGGTGCACCAATGCAGCTACTTATAGAAGATAGTACCGTTCATTATTTACGGATGAGTGATGGGTCACCAGCCAAAGGACAGATCCACTTTAATCGATGTAGTTTCGTCCCGCTCAATGCTAATGATCAGGGTACCTCCCTATTTGAACTGGATGCTACTTTGGGAACGACCTTAACGAATTGCGTCATCCATTTGCCCCTCAATAGCACGGATTTGGAGGTTGATCGCTTTTCTGTAATTCCGTTTATTGAAATCAATAAATCGGTGAAGTACAACCATGTAAATACCCGATTGAGCAACAGTTTTATGCAGTTTCTTGAAAAACATGAAATTCAGCTTAATGAGGCATTTAAAAAGGACTTGATGCTTCACTCCAGTAGGTAGGTAAATAAAATGAAATATAGGTGGAGTTATTTGATTTGCATTAGGAATGGGGATGAAATAAAATATCAGGAATTGCCGACGCTATTTTGTGCATTAACGAGGCGAAAAACGTAGCTATCCCCAACGGGTTGGGGACAGCGAGGCTTTTTAACGAAGTGAATGCGCAAAATAGCAAGTCAAAACTGATAGGTTATTCCGTACCTATTCCTTAGGATTGTAAGCCATCCTACGTGCTTCTACAAGGCGAGGTGACTTCCACTATTTTTAAATCCTTATAAAAGATGGCAGGATTTATTTGACCCCTAAAACCTAGCTCCTAAAACGAAGCGTCCTAATACCTCATACCTATCTCTACTCTTTCACAAACGCCTTTGCTACCACTTTACGACCCGATGTTATTTTTAAATAATACACGCCGGAATGTAGTGATGAAATATCCAATACGGTGTGGATTTGGCCATTGCTTTGCAATTCTTTCTTCGATTGCAGGGATCCTTTGACATCGAGCACTTCCAGCTGGTAATCGCCGGATGGTCCTTCGAAATCCACCGATAGTTCATTGATTGCCGGGTTGGGGTATAGATTGAAATTTTGCAAGTTCAGCGTTGCTTCAGCAGATTTCATCACTGGGTCTTTTGTCGTGAGAATGATCACGCCGTTTTTTCCCTGATCACCGTATTTTTCGATGGCTACCTCTCCTTTTAATACACTGATGGATTCAATATTATCCGGATCAACATGTTTCAGGTTCCGGCTATCATCTGCCCGGCCGATAATGTAGCCATCCAGTACGATCAAAGCTGCTGCCTCACCAGCCGGAATTATGTTGAGACCCTTCCTGTTGCTCTTATCCTCAGTCTCAGTCTCAACTTTAGCCTTAGTCTTTGATTCGCCATACCCCACTACGGTGATTTCATCCAGTACGTTCGGCATTTTTTGTTTGGAATCCGGATCTTTCTTTTGAGCTTTTGATGCTGCCTCTGATAAGGCTACCACCACGATTTCAGAAAGCGGATTCACCGCTCTGTCTATATCGAGCTTCTCGACTTTTGTGGTAACATTATCACCCTTCAACTGAAAGGAGACCGGGAGCGTCATTTCAAAATCGACGGGCTTACCATCTTTTATGGCCGGCGTCCATTTTCCCTGGCTGTTCATATTCACGAGAAGTCGTTCTACTTCGTCTCCGAGCCGGGCTCCGAGATCCCGGATGATATGTACTTCATCGACAGTCCCATCCTTCGTTATCGTAAAAGTAGCTATCACTTGACCTTGTATATTGTTTTTTCGTGCTATAGCCGGATACCCAATATTTTCGTACAGATATTCGAGGAACTTTTTCTCGGCACATTGTACTTTCTTACTCAGGGGCCCGGTTAGTTCTTCGCAACCCGGAAAACGAGGCGGAGATTCGACTAAATTTCCCTGATCTGCCTTCACATTATCGCCCAATGCTGAACCTAATGTCACCACCGGAAATTGAACAATCGAATTGCTCAAGGTAGGACTTCCAACGGGCAAGATCATTGTATAGGAACCTTTCTGCGATGAAAAGACCAGTTCGTCATTTTTATCAGCCCCCATAAGCCGGTATTCCCCGTTGAAATCTGTGACGGTTCCGGTTTGAGTTCCTTTAATAATTATGGTCGCACCGGCGAGCGGCTTTCCTTCTTCGTCGACGACTTTCCCGACAATGGTTTTAAAACCACGACGGATCTTATCGGGGTTGTTGTCAGCCCACTGCCGGGTTTTAATGTCAATAATGTGAACATCATTATTGATCTTGTATTTTTTCTTAGTGGTTTCATTGTTAACAGTAGATATCCTATAAATCTGGTCGGCCTCAATATGATCAGAAACAGTGGAAGCTTTTATTTTTCCGATGGCTTGTTCATCGATCGTGAGGAATATCTGGTCCATTTGCTCTGAAATAATGTCCAGGTAATTTTTATCAGGATAGGTTCTTGTGGTGGTGATGCTTGGTCTTTCACCGAGCCAGTGCTCTTTGGAGAACCCGTATTTTATCATTACCTCCTTGCCTTGCCGTAACGCAGAAGGAAGTCCCCTTTTCCGGCCTTCGGACATCTGGAGTGCACCAATCGCTTCTTTCCCAATTTTAGAATGAGATGAAGTCATTAATTTCGCATTGGAAAATGTGCCGTTATTTTCTAATGAAAAATGGATGATGGCTACCTCCTGATCTGCTGGTGCTGCTCCAGAATGCCCCATTCGCGAATACCGGTATTCAATTCGGGGTTTTGAACCGGTGCTTTTTAATCGTCTAAATATGCCTATCATTTTTCTTATATCCGGTGTGTCCGTGTTCTCGTCATTCGTTAACAGCATCAAATCGAGCTGGACGTTGTTTTCTGGAAATGTATCAGTGGACACGCTGTTCAACGGATCAGGGAGAATGTCCTTATTTACAAAAGAGAATACCAAGGCGGCCAGTGCGATAATTGGGATGGCGATTAAATATTTGAGCATGGCAGTGCGGGTGGAAGGTTTGCGGGTCATCATTTTGAATCTGTTTTTAAGCTGTGAGTAAAAAAAATGGTTGGCGAGAGCGAGTTGAAGGTCGGAGTTGGCCTGATTCAAGAGGAGTTGTCCATAAGCTCTTTTACTGCCGATCACGCAGGCCGCTGCATCGGCTTCGTATTCATGAACTTCTTTGATTTCTTTTCGATAGATATAGATCAATGGGTGGAACCAAAAGAGAATGCATAGCACTTCAATAAATAGTATATCGAGGCTGTGCATGGCGGATACATGTCGAGCTTCGTGTGCCAATATCCGTTCTTTTTCACTGGATTCATGGTAGAGTTCATGAGACCAATACACTGCATTCAAAAATGAAAAGGGCATATGAATGCGATTGGTCAATATAAGTTGATAGCCCTTTTCGTTTGAGATCTCCGCTCCTTTTTTCAGCGATAATATTTCAAAAACGGCTTTGATAAGTTTAACTGTTGTAATCGCCACGCCCAGTGAATAGATTCCGGTCAGGATCAGGTACCACAAAGGCGTCGTGTCTGAAGTGGCCACGTACAAATCCAGTTGATGGACCTGGGTTTGTGCCGGAGCCACGTAGATGTGGCCGATACTTTCTGCCTCATGAGTGATCAAGGTTGTCCAGTCGATGACAGGGAGAATTATGCCCAGCACGAGTCCACCGAGAAGAAACCATCTGTTGTATTCAAAAAAAGTCTCCCTTTTCAGAAAGATGTAATATACCCCAAAAAGGATGGTCCAGCAGATGGTTAATTGGGTCAGGTAGGTGATCATGTACTTCGATTTTGACGCGGGCAAATTGGTGATATACGCAATATACAAATTTATATCGTAATAGTACGTTATAAGAAGGCTTAATCAAAAATAATTTTGGGGGTAAGGGTTTGCATAAGGTTGAAATTGGAAAACGTAACGTAAATAAGCCAGGGGCTAAGTTGGTTTATTTGCGAAAAAAAATTAGTTTAGTGGATGAGGGAGTCTGTGAAGATATTGTTCTGATTAAATTTTCACTTACACTTATCTGTTGAAATGATTTTTCCTGACTAATAGTCGGATTAAAGTCTGTTGAGCTATTGACTTTTAAGACGGGAACGACGTTGATCGAAAAGCCCAGGGATCGAAAGTTTCTAGGAAACCGATATGCCATAACGTAACTGCATTCAGGAAATTATACGATAGATATCCTCTGGCGGTATATCGATATAGCATTAGCTTTTTAAACGAGGAGATCTGCGCCGAAGAGATGGTGCAGGAAGTGTTTCTGAAAGTCTGGATGAACAAACAAGGTCTCGATCTGTATTTATCGTTTGGATCCTACCTCTTTGTGATCACAAGAAACCTGATAGTCAATTTTGTGCGAAAGCAGATTATGACAAACAATTGATGGAAGAGGGGTTGGATCATCGTTTAAAATCATATAATCTATTGCGCGCCGAGCGACGAAGAAGAGTTTGAAAGAATGAAACAGTAGGGGAGAGGTTTATACTCTCCGCGAAGAAAACTCATTTTGAAATGTCTCGATTTGAGGGAAGAGTTCCAAGGAGATTAGTACGGAACTCACCATTTTTATCAATACGGTCAAATTTCAAATGAGGAAGGATTTAAAGATCCTGTGGGATTTTGTACGGGTCCTGATATTCATCCACGTAAAAAGTATATGTCGCCAAAGACTGTGGGCGCTCTGCCTTATAGGGGCTTTTTTATACTATCGATTCAGCTTTTAATTGGCTTTAACCATCTTCTAGCGCAAGAGATAAAAGGCGACACCATTCCCAATACCGTTTTATCAGCGCAAGTCAATGCGCCATTTGTATATATTGATTGTCAGGATTGTGATCATAATTTTATCCGAACCGAATTGAGTTTTGTGCATTATGTCCGTGATCCGGAAATGGCCGATATTCATGTATTTGTTACAACACAAGAAACCGCTGGAGGAGGGCGGGAGTATCAATTTTCATTTATTGGTCGCCGTGCCTTTGCAGGAACTGATTATACGCTAAAACACTATGTAGGACAAAATGCGACTGAATCGGAAAATCGAAATGCAATTATCGGATTTCTGAATATGGGTTATGCATCGTTCATATTGCAAACTCCGCTTGGAGCACGATTCTCTATTGAATATAAAAGGGACGGACGTGATAGTGTCGTGCCCGAAATAAATGATCCTTGGAATTATTGGGTTTTTCAGGCATATGTGGGAAGTGTACAACTTGAAATGGAATCCAATCAAACTAAATTTAATTCACGCTGGGGACTATATGCTGATCGGGTCACGGAAGATTGGAAATTTCGGCTTAGGCCTTATTTTAATTATGGACTGGTCAATATTCAGGCAGAAGATCGAGATGATCCTGTGGTGAGTATCCAACGCCGACACGGATTTGATTCTTATGCCATAAAAAGTTTAAACGATCATTGGTCGGCCGGTCTTTTCGGTACCTATTTGACTAACAACGGACAGAATCTTCACCACAATATTGTTATCAGTCCAGGAATTGAATACAGCTTATTTCCATATAAAGTGGCTACCCGAAAAGCCATTACCTTTACTTACCAGCTTGGTTACGGTTACCATGATTATTATGAGGAAACAATTTATGGAAAGATAAAGGAAAACCTGTTTGACCATCAATTCAAAGGAGTGGTCAATATTTTGCAACCCTGGGGAAACATCGAAACCGGATTTTCGGGGTCACAGTATCTACACGATTTATCACGATTCAGGGTGGAGCTATATGGCCAGACTTCCGTCCGAGTGTTTGAAGGTTTTTCGCTTGGATTTCAGACGGAATATAGTGTAGTCCGCGATCAGCTGGGACTTCCAAAAGGAGAAGCCTCCTTGGAAGATGTCCTTCTAAACAACGCGAATTGGCCACAGATTTTTTTTTCGGAGGCTCTATTGCCATTACTTACACCTTTGGCTCAAAGTATACCAATATTGTAAATACCCGATTTTAAACACCTTTATAGAAATACCTATATAAATAAATAAAAGAATGCAGTTCGATGTCTTTAAGCCCTCCCCGGGTTGGTTATCCTATTGATCCTGGGATGTCAACAAGATAACGAACCCGTTCCTCAAATCGAATTGTATTCGATGTATGAAATTTCCATCAATGGCTCCGAAGAAGGATTTTTTCTGGAATTCCCTCGGGTGGATTTTCACAAACCTGACGGGGGTGTAGTCCGGGCAGAAGGATTTTATACGAATCGATTCGGACAGCGAATGCGGCCAATGCCATTCCTAAGACATCAATCACGTTGCCAAATTCGAAGTTTTTATTCCATTGGTATAATCCTCGGACTGGAGAATGGAGGGAGAAGAAGGAAGTGAATGGGGGAGATGTCGAATTAAAGGCCCCAGGGGATCAGGACTGGGTGGTGCTTCTCAAAAAGAAATAGGACGATCCGGGCATGAATCGATAAATTAGTCCATAGCTATGTCCTTATTTAATTTTGATATATCCTGAATGACTGACCCTTGTCTTCCTCTGTTTTATTTCATAAGTACAATATTTTGCATTCCGATAAGATCTGAAATTCGAAGGCAAAGCAGCTGTGCAGAATGTTTAGGATCTGTGTATTCTGCCTGTTCATGCCCTCATGGTTCGGGTATGATTTTATGCGTAAGAACCATCTTTTAAATATCTGCGTTTTAAAAACACTATGAACAAAAAAGTTTATTTCTTCTCAATTCAAACACGGGGCATGAAATGTAGAATGTATTCTCCTCTGGTTTGGGCACTCATTTCAGGTGTGCTTTTCGTTCTCTTAATCACCAGGTGTACCCGGATAGAAGGCTTGTTGCAGAATCAATCTCCCCGGGAATCCTATCTGGAAGCCATTGAGAACACACCGTTATCTGATAACCAACTATGGCAGCGATGGGGTAAAGTTGGAGATTCAGCAGTGAAAACCTCTGTGTCTGTTGAACTGCCTTTTCAACAAAAAATCAATTATTTTCCAGATGCACCCCTCTCCTGGGCATGGAAATTTGATATCAGGGCGGGTCGGAGGTTGGAGTTCAATTGTTTGCCAGCAGATACATCTCATCAATTATTTTTGGACTTATTTGAGGTAGAGGAAGGTGAAATCCGATATATAAAATCAGCTGTGGGTGCCAGTCTGGTATATGAAGTGAAAGAAGATGGAGTTTTAGTAGTGAGACTGCAGCCAGAATTATTGATTGGCGGACAAGCAACATTTCGGATCACCGATTACCCAACACTTGGTTTTCCTGTGGAGGGAGCGATGCCTTCTGATATCGGTAGCTTTTGGGGAGATCCACGGGATGGTGGAGATCGCATGCATGAAGGAGTGGATATTTTTGCTCCAAGAGGAACGCCTGTCATAGCGGTATCTTCCGGTCGGGTCAATCGCATAGGAAACGGGGGGCTCGGGGGAAAGACCGTTTGGGTTCGTACCAAAAATCACGCTTTGTATTATGCACACCTGGATTCTATCACCGTGGAATATGGAACGTTGGTTGGATATGGAGACACCCTTGGTTTTGTCGGCAATACAGGGAATGCGCGTACGACGCCGCCTCACCTGCATTTTGGTATTTACCGGCGTGGTGCGGTAAATCCTTTGCCTTTTATTGAACCACCGGAAACCAGATTCCAGGCTGTGGAGGTAGAACTTCAGCCGGATACCCGATGGGGAAGAATTTCAGCCTCCCTGGCCAATGTACGACCGATCCCTTCTACGAACCTGCCGCCGATCACCTCATTACGAAAAAATCAGATCGTTGGTATTCGGGGTGCTACGGCGGGATGGTTTGATGTTTTATTGCCTGGTGATACTTTAGGTTATATTCACCATAGTCTGGTGACGACAGCACTTACTGCGCTAAATCATATTGCGGTAAAAGAAGCCAGCTCACTGCTATATCCTTGGCCATTTTCTCAAATTACTTTCCAGGTAGAATCTGAATCGAATTTTGACAATTATGGTGTTTTTGACAGTATGACTTTGACCCGGTATCAGAACCATTGGGTTTTTACAGAGCTTTCGCCTGAAGATTGATATTTTGACTTTTATTACTATGGTATTGGTTAATTATTGATTCTGCAAAACCATAACTAGATGTTACTGTAAATGTAAATGGATAACAATCATTAAAAATAATGTTAAGAAAAGGGGTGTATCCTTGATATGTGCCATTGATTGATCAAATAGTGCCATAATATTTAACTAAATATAACATAAATTGGTCGTTATATTAAAGGTAGGATGATTGATATGTGATCAGAAATCTTCTATGGAGATTTTATTGGATTTAATTTTACCGATCTCAGTAGAGATTGTGTAATAACGGAATATTAGTATATATCATTACTGTTTTAGATTGTATTGAGATATGCCCTTATCAGAGTTAATCCAACCGACTATGCAATCGATTACAAAATTATTTTTTATTCAATCAAAAATGTAACAGATGAAAAGACCAATTTTAATTTTAATTCTGGCGCTGTTCGCATTCCCCGCACTGTACGCACAAGACGCCATCGATGTGTCGGGAAATGTGAGTGATGCCAAAGGGGAACCTCTGGTAGGGGTGAATGTCATCGTACAGGAAGGTGCCAATGGTACTTCTACAGATTTTGATGGGAAGTATGTCCTGGAGAATGTACAGCCTGGTGCTGTATTGTTGTTCTCGTATATTGGATATGAAACGCAGGAAGTACCTGTTGATAATAGAACGACAGTATCTGTAGTGATGAAAGAAAATCTGGAAACATTGGAAGAAGTAGTCGTTGTGGGCTATGGATCTCAAAAGAAAGTAAACCTTACTGGAGCGGTGTCCTCCATTACGAGTGAAGCATTGGAAGATCGGCCGATCCCCAGTGTAGGCCAGGGCTTGCAAGGGCTTATTCCAAACTTAAATATCTCCATACGAAATGGAGACCCCACGCGAAATGCGGATTTTAATATCCGGGGTTTTGAGTCGATTAACGGGGGATCGCCCTTGATCCTGGTGGATGGTGTTCCCATGGATTTGGAGCGAATTAATCCCAATGATATTGCCAGTGTAAACGTGCTGAAAGACGCTTCTGCGGCAGCAGTATACGGGGCTCGGGCTGCTTTTGGAGTGATACTGGTAGAAACAAAGCACGGGCAGGATGGCAAAGCCCGAATCAGTCTCTCAACGGAACTTTCACAGGCTAAACCCATATTTCACATCGATCCTGTTCATGATCCTTATGATTTTGTCTTGGCTCGTAATCAGGCGACGATGCGCACAAATGGAGCACCTGCCTACAACGACCGATTTGTGGAAAATGTTCGAAAGTATTCCCAGGAGGGTGGTCCTGAATGGGGCGTATACGAAGGTGATCTTGAATTTTACGGATTCAATGATTATCAAAACAAATTGATGACCGATTTTGCACCGCAGCAAAAATATGATATGAGTGTGTCTGGGGGCTCCGAAAGAAATTCATACTATGTGTCATTGGGTATGCTCAATAAAGATGGGTATTTGCGGAATTCAGAGAAAAATGAAAATTTTAAGCGGTATAACATCTTGATGAAAGCTGAATTCAAAATTAACGACTGGTTTTCACTCGACCCGAAGATCGTGTTTAACTCACAGCAAAACGATAAACCCCACTTTTACAACTGGGATGTGAATATTAATACAGTAGCGCGTGTAAACCCCTTGAACCCGATCCAATTCCCGGATCTGGATTACTATCTGACGCCGGGTGACCGAGATCAATATGCTCCATACATTGGAATGTATTTTGATCGCACTAATTTTTTCCCATATTTAGAGCAAGGAGGGCGAGAAACGTTTACAAAAAACGACCTGTGGCTGACGCAAGGTGTCACTATTACTCCGATAAAAGGACTCCGGATTCGGGGCGATTTTTCCTATAACAATTACCACAGGGATTTTCAAGATGTAGCCAGCAAAGTTGAGGTGCTTGAGAATCAGGATTTGTTGGGAGGTATTATAGTGGGCAATGGATTTAGTGGTAATGATTGGATTCGAAATCAAACCAATTACAATAATTACTATGTACTGAATTCGTTTGCAGAGTATACCATGGGCCAGAACAGTGACCACTATGTCAAGGCTATGGTCGGGTTTAATCAGGAATGGGGATTAAATACCTGGACGCGTGCTCAGGCCAATACCTTGATTACGCCCTTGATTACCGATTTGAATGCAACGACGGGTAATCAGCAGACCTTTGGGGGTAAATCCCATGTGTCCCTTCGGGGTGCTTTTTACCGGTTAAATTATATTTTTCAGGATAAATATCTGGTGGAAGCGAATGGCCGGTATGACGGTACTTCGCGATTTCCGAAGGACAGTCGCTTTGGATTTTTTCCGTCTTTCTCGGTGGGCTGGCGGTTGTCAGAAGAATCGTTTATGGAAGGCGCACGAGCTTGGTTGGATAATTTAAAAATCAGAGCGTCTTACGGGGAGTTGGGGAACCAGCTATTGGGTAGTAATTATTATCCCTATATTTCTACCATGGGTATTGGCACTTCTCCATATATGATGTCAGGCGGAGCACGAACCCCATACGTTTCGGCAGCGGGTCTGGTGAGTCCGACCTTGACCTGGGAAACGGTCGCTTCTAAAAACCTGGGTTTGGATTTTACGATCCTGAATCAAAAACTCGATGCCTCCTTTGATGTGTACACCCGGGAGACGAAAGACATGCTGACGGATGTAGAATTCCCTTCAATATTGGGAACCAGTGCACCTGATGCAAATGCTGCTGACCTAAAAACTACCGGATGGGAAGCGGCCCTAACTTGGCGGGATGACATCGGAAAAGATTTTAATTACAGAGTGACCTTGGCATTGTCCGATTGGACAGCCGAAATTACGAAGTACGAAAACCCCACCGGAGCGCTTTCCGAGCGTTACGTTGGTCAGAAAGTTGGAGAAATCTGGGGGTATGAAACCGTGGGAATTTTTCAGACGGACGAAGAAGTTGCTGCAGCTGCCGATCAATCTCGTATAGGCGCCAACTGGCGGGCCGGAGATATCCAATACGCGGATTTGAATGGTGACGGAGAAATTGGACCCGGTGAGAACACACTGGACGATCCGGGGGACCGCAAGATTATTGGTAATGAAACCCCGCGCTACAGTTTTGGTATAAATCTGGACTTCAGCTATAAGAACTGGTCGTTAACTTCCTTTTTTCAGGGAATTGGTCAGCGAGACTATTTCCCGCCAAATAATAACTGGGTTCGGTTTTTTCCATTTAATGCAGGGCATATTGAGAAGTATTTTATCACCGATTCTTGGTCAGAAGATAATCGAGATGCGTACTTTCCTGCACCTCATGTTTCTACCAACACCAAAAAGAATATTCAGACTCAATCGCGGTTTTTGCAAAATGCGGCTTATATGCGCTTGAAAAATCTAACCTTGGGCTATCGTTTGCCTTTGGAATGGACCAGCAAGGTCGGAATTGGTGGTGTTAGATTGTATTTGGCTGGAATGAATCTTTTCGAAGTTTCCAAAGTTCATAAGTCCATTGATCCGGAAAATTTGCACCGAAACGTACTTTCGGGACAAAACTTTAATGGAGCTGCAGAATACCCGATTCAGCGAATATTCTCTTTTGGAGCCAACGTCACCTTTTAAATTAATATAAAATGATCATACTTATGAGAAATAATTTAGCATATAGTTTATTCAGCCTGGCTGTCCTTTTATTTGCCGGGTGTAATGACGATTTCCTGCAAAGACTTCCGCTGGATGAAATCAGCAACGAGACTTTTTGGAATACCGAAAATGACTTGATGGTATACAATAACAGTTTGTATAATTTGGCGAGGGATGATAATAACGTACCGATTCTGATGGGACATGATGATGGTTTTGATAGTCACAGATATGGGATCTGGTATTTGGATGAATTTACAGATAACATCGCCCCCCGACATTCCCGTCATACCCGATATCAACAAGTGCGCTCAGGCAAACACGTTGTACCCGGGGGCACGCAGTGGTATGGTTATCGAGGGTGGAATTTTGTCCGCGCCATTAACGTTGGGATGGATAATTACGACCGGGCACAGATTGCAGATGAAGTGAAGAATAAGTATGTTGGGGAAGCCCGGCTTTTCAGAGGCTGGTTTTATGCCGATAAAGTTTCCAAGTTTGGAGATGCTCCTTGGGTTGATCGGGAGCTGAATGTAGATTCTGAAGAATTGTATGCCTCCAGAACACCGAGGGAAGAGGTGATGAGTCACGTATTGGAGGACTTGAATTTTGCAGCTACACATCTGCCGGATGACTGGGGCGATGGAGGCGGACCGGGGCGGATCAATCGATGGGCTGCACTATTAATAAAATCACGGGTTTGTCTTTTTGAAGGGACCTGGCGGAAATACCATGGCGGGTCCAATCCGGAAATATGGCTTCAGGAGGCTGCCAGTGCTGCTAAAGAATTGATGGATGACGGTCCTTATGAACTTTATGTCACGGGTGATCCGCAAAATGATTACCATGCCATCCACCATATTCGGGAGGATCTGACCGGGGTGCCCGAAGTGATGTACTGGAGACGATATGAACTGGGAATATTTACCAACCATGTTCAGTCGTATCATCGGGGTTACAACGGAGGGGCTACCAAGAGTATGGTTGAGGATTATTTATGTACAGATGGACAACCAATTACCACCTCCTCCTTGTATGAGGGAGATGCTACCATCGAAGATGTATTTATGAATCGAGATCCCCGATTGCGTCAGACGATTTTACATCCGGATGATGTATCGAGATGGGGATATAATAACTTTGATACGCGAGAATATCCAAGGTTGCGGGGAATGGATGGCGGTCAGCGGATTGAGACCGGGTATCATATTATCAAAGTGTACGACCCACTTTCTGCACATGCCACATACAATACGTCTGAAACGCCGGCAATCACATTGCGATTCGGGGAAGCTTTATTGAACTATGCAGAAGCTATGGCGGAGTTGGGCACCATTACACAGGCTGATGTGGACGTCAGTATTAACCTTCTTAGAGATCGTGTAGGTATGCCACACCTGGATATAAATAATGTTCCTGTAGATCCCAGATATGTGGACGATGGGGTGTCCCCACTGATCGTGGAGATTCGTAGAGAACGCCGCGTCGAATTATTTATGGAGGGTTTTCGGTACGATGATCTTCGCCGATGGAAACAAGGTAAAAAGCTGGAGACCCCGGATTATGGCATCCGTTTTGATGATGCTGCACAAGCTCGATACGCTGGTGCGAATGTTGCTTTTTCTGAAGTAGATGGTGTTCCATATGTAGATATTTACAAAGGAACGGATTGGGAGAATCCTGTTTTTGATGAAAGCAAGCACTATTTGTGGCCGATACCCACGAGTGCTATCTCTCAGAATACAAATATTCAGCAGAATCCGGGTTGGTGACATTAATGGAAAATCATTAATCCAGTACAGATTTAATTAAATCCTGACCGGAATACGAATTTTCGGTCAGGATTTATTTCTTGGTGGGTGGCACGCCATCAAGAATTTCATAGACCGTGAGCGAGAGGTTAGGATAAGTACGCCATGCCGGAATGATGAAGCCCGGCTTATCAGTACCATGCGCTACGCACCATGTGATTAAATAAGTATGTACAGGGGTATCGATAATTCCGGACGAACCGCTTCTTCTTTCACTGATTCAGAATTTGAAAGTATAACCCCATTTTTTAGTATATTCATATTTTTCACATAAAAAGATTAAAATGAGATATCCACTTGCCTGTATTAAAAATATCCTGGCTTTTCTGATTATTGTAGCGGGTGTAAATATTGCAAAGTCCAATATTTTTGAAGTATCGATGGATAGCACGAAATTAGAAAACCCTTTTACAGTGGATTACCTGGAAAAGAACATTCGTAAGGAAAGCCCAAGGTTGGTCCTGACCCCTGAAATTGCACAAAGACTCCAGGCAGATATTCAATCCGATCCCGTGATAGGTAATGTATACCAGGCAATTCGGCTCAACGCAGATAAAATTATGAGCCAGCCTTTGTTGGAGCGGATTATGACCGGCCGGCGACTTTTGCATGTGTCTCGGGAAATGCTTTACCGCATGAATATTTTAGGAATGGTTTATCAGATGGAAAAGGATGAAAAAATCCTGAACCGAATCGATGAAGAACTCAAGGCGGTGATTCACTTTACCGACTGGAACCCATCTCATTATCTGGATGTAGCGGAAATGGCGCTGGCCGTGGCTATTGGTCTGGATTGGACGGAAGGAGATTTGCCTAGCTCTACCATTGACCAAGCCAAATTGGCTCTGATCGAAAAAGGCATCAAGCCCAGCTACAATAAAAAAGGAAATACAGGATGGATTACCGGGAATAACAATTGGAATCAGGTATGCAACGGGGGGATGATCGCTGCATCCATCCTCACTGCCGATGTCGATCCGGAGTTAGCTGCTCGTACGATCCATCGATCGATCGACGGCATACCTCATGCTTTAAAGGAATATGGGCCGGATGGCGTCTATCCCGAAGGGGCTACCTACTGGGGGTACGGAACCACATTTTCAGTAGTGACGGTCTCCCTCCTGGAAAGTGCTTTTGGTACCGACTACGGGCTGGGAGACTTTCCTGCATTTAAAGAGAGTGCTTTATTCGTAAAACTGAGCGAAGCGCCGTCGGGTATGTATTATAATTTTGCAGACTGTGGCGACCGACGAAAAGAAAACGGTAACATGACCCTGGCCTGGTTTGCAAAAGAATCTCAGGATGCGCTTTTTTATGAAAAGGACCGATTTCTAAGGGATCCGGCTGAAATGGGGAAGCTCAATCGCATGGCGGGTGCCGGATTGGTGTGGTTGTCACAATACGAAGGAGAAGAAAAGGTTTCTTCGTTGCCTGCATCCTGGCAGGGGGATGGAGCCAATCCTCTGGTGTTTTTTAGAGATGACCAGGCCGGGTTTTATTTTGGAGGAAAAGGGGGCAGTGGAACGGTCAATCACGGTAACATGGATGCCGGTTCGTTTGTATTTGAACTGGATGGTGTACGGTGGGTAATCGACCCGGGAAATCAAAGCTATCATGCATTGGAAAAAACCGGGTTCAATCTTTGGGGACGGTGTCAGGAATGCGAACGATGGACCTTGTTAACCAAAAACAATTATGGACACAGCACATTAACGGTGAATGATCAACTGCATGTGGTGGATGGG
This sequence comes from Membranihabitans marinus, assembly GCF_019802045.1. Taxonomy (GTDB): domain Bacteria; phylum Bacteroidota; class Bacteroidia; order Chitinophagales; family Saprospiraceae; genus Membranihabitans; species Membranihabitans marinus_A. The sequence goes on from NZ_JAHVHU010000002.1 coordinate 472,048, forward strand.
AAGGCCGAGTTTGTCGAATATCAAAAGGGGAGCAATGGCCAGGCCACCTTGGATCTTTCGCCTGTTTTTGCCGGGCAATTGGAGAAAGCTACCCGTCGGTTTTCCAAGGAAGATGACCGATCCTTGGTGGTTACCGATGATCTGATCCTGAACGATTCAACCAGAATGGTCACCTGGCAATTGATGACCACCGCAGAAGTGGAGTCGGTCGCGGGGGGAGCCATTTTGCACCAGGATGGCCAAGCTCTACAAATTGAGAATGTGTCTCACCCCGCTATGGGTATTTCAGTAGTGCAGCTGGATCCACCTCCACTGGAACTAGACAGACGGATTAATAATTTAAAACGGCTTGAATTTCGCTACCCTGCATGGCAGTTTAAGGAGGGGAAAGGTGAAATTAAGGTGCGATTACGAGGCATGTGATGGGAGGATTTTGTACTTTTCATGAGGCCACAGAACAGTTTACACCGTATGAATAATCTTTCCCAAATAAAGTACTACATGCGTTCATGGAGTACGTATATAATAATCGCATTTTATTGTTCATCCAGCTTCGTGTGGGCAGCTTCAGATATGGAAGTGATCAAACAGCGGGTTATCGGTCATCTGCTGGAGGCTCAGGTATCGGATGCTGCTGTAAAAGACATCATAGATGGCGTTGATCCATCGGGCTTCTGGCCGGATATAGACTATGTGGATACCTCCCGCACCGGCTTTCAACATGGCCAGCATTTGAGACGAATGTTGGACTTGGCCAAAGCTTATCATCAAAAGAACTCTGATTATTATAAAAACACGCAACTCAAGAAAGTGTTATTCCGCACGTTGGACTTTTGGTTGGATCATGATTTTATCTGTGCGAATTGGTGGTGGAACCAACTCGGTACCCCGCGTTATTTGGTGAATGTATTGCTGCTGATGGAAGATGACCTTACCCCGGAAACATTGAATCGGACCGTCCGGATTGTTGACCGTTCCAATTTGCAGGCGTCAGGAGCCCGCCCTAGCGGTGATCGGATCAAGATGGCTGGCATATTGGCTAAAAAACTTTTAGTTCTGGATGATGAAAATAAATTTGCGAAGGTGATCAAGGTTATTGAAGGAGAGATTAAATTCTCTGAAGGTCGAGGTATGCAGGTTGATTATAGTTTCCATCATCGTCTAGATCGGGTCAATAATACGCTGTCGTATGGATTGGGGTATGCGCAGGCCTTTGCGGAGTGGGCAGCGTTGGTATCTGATACTAAATATCGGTTTGGCGAATCATCCATTCACCAATTGATCGACTATTATCTGGATGGAATTTGTAAAATGATGGTGTATGGAGTGTATCCTGATCCTGGAGCGAAAAACAGGTCCTTAGCGAGACCGGGTACTTTGCAGGGTTATTGGGTGGAGGCTGTTGATCATCTATTATTGGCATCTGATTACCGTGGAAAGGAGCTGCACGCTGTTCGTGCTGCAAGACTCGGAGAAAGTGCAGATCTCAGGAAATACAATAAATTCTTCTGGCAATCGGAGTACATGTCTCATCAAAGACCAGAATACTTTTCCTCGGCAAGAATGTTTTCGACCCGAAACCAAAACATGGAAGTACCTTACAATAAGGAGGGATTAAAAAACCATTACCTCGGTGACGGGGCTAATTTTATATCTCGAACAGGTCAGGAATACTTTGATATTTTTCCAGTTTTGGATTGGCGCAGGATTCCCGGAACGACCATCGTTCAAAAGCCGGAGATGCCCCCTTCGCAGGAAGTGCAGGTGAAGGGGCTATCTGATTTTGCCGGCGGAGTCACCGATGGACAAAATGGTGCCGCTGCTTTTGAATACATCAAGGAGCGGGATTCGCTTCGTGCGAGGAAGGGCTGGTTTTTTATGGATGATGTCGTTGTTTGTTTGGGTGCTGGAATAGCAACTGAATCGGTTTTTCCGGTTAATACGACGGTCAATCAATCCCTACTGCACGGTACGGTTTATGTGGCCAATGATCAAAAAATTTTCCCGGTCAATAACAGTGATAACCAGATGATAGACCATGTGCGGTGGGTGTGGCATGACCGAATCGGTTATTTTTTTCCTGAACCTGAACGCATTCATTTGTCCAATCATACACAGCGTGGTTCCTGGTATGAGATTAATCAACAAAGTGATTCTTCGAAAGATACGATTCATCAGGCTGTGTTTAAGTTGTGGGTAGATCATGGTCATCGTCCACAAACTGCGACTTATGCCTATGTGGTGATACCCGATGTGTCGTTCACAGAGATTGGGAACAGAAACTACAGCGATCGGATTAAAATAATAGCAAATACAAATCAGTTGCAAGCCGTTCAGCACCGCTTGAAAGGTCTGGTGCAGGCGGTGTTTTATGAAGCAGTGGAATTGGATGTGTCGCCCCAAATCTCCTTTTCGATGGACGCGCCGGGAATGGTTCAGCTCAATTATCGAAACGGTAAAGTGATTTCCTTAGCAGTTTCAGACCCCAGTCGAAAACTAAAAAAGCTCAACTTTTCGGTATCACAAAAACTGACAATGGATTACCCTGATGAAAAAGTTACGATCGAATGGGATCCAGATCAATTAAAATCACATTTTACGGTGAATCTTCCCCAGAATGAGTGGGCTGGGAGCAGTGTTGTTCTTGATTTTGAATAAAAAGTGATAAAACATAATCTGATTCGATTTTACCATGAGCTGACCCATTTTTACCACACGAGGAGCGGTGAGAGAAAAAGTCATCTAATCTTGATGCCCGATTCTAGCCACAGAATACCACTATCACTTAACATCCTTGGCTGATCCTGAGACCAATTCTTTCAGCTGATGAATTTCTTGCGGGGTTAATTCCCGCCAATCCCCGGTGTTGAGCCCCTCCAGGGTGAGGTGCATAATCCGTACGCGTTTTAACTTAAGTACGTTGTAGCCGAGGTGTTTACACATTCGTCGGATTTGTCGGTTCATGCCTTCGACGAGGATGATCTTGAACTGTCTTGAATTGAGTTTAATTACCGTGCATTTTTTTGTCCTGGTACCCAGGATATGGACCCCTTTGCGCATGTTGACCAAAAAACGATTTGTAATATTCTGATCAACTGTGACGATGTATTCCTTGTCGTGGTTATTACCTGCTCGCAGCACCTTATTAACGATATCGCCATTGTTGGTGAGAAGAATCAGACCCTGGGAGTCTTTGTCCAGTCGACCGATGTGGAAAAGCCGTTCGGGGTGGTTCACGAACCGGATAATATTAGCAGGTTCTCTGGAGTCAGTGGTCGATACGATACCTACCGGCTTGTTCAGCGCGATATAGATCTCACGAGGTTTTGATCCAATGGGTTTGCCATCCAAGGTGACCTGATCCCCGTCGAAAACTCTGTTTCCACGTTGAGCGATCTGCCCGTTCAGAAGAACTCGGCCATCATCGATCATTCGGTCGGCTTCTCTTCTGGAGCAGATGCCCGTCGAACTGATGTACTTATTGAGGCTGATACTGTCTTGATTGGGTGTACTCACTTTATTCACTATTGCAAAACGCAAATATACTCATTCCTTTTTATCAAAAAAGGGGCAGTTGACAGTGTTTCGTGATTATCTGTCATATTGGCAGGCGCAGAGGAGAGCTATTATATTTTTAATAAACCTTAACATTGTCAAACAATGAAACGAGCTATTGCTTTTTTATTTGAAATCCAGAAATCGGTGGATGGTAGAACGTATAACCGCTGTGCTGAAATTTATTTTTTGATTCCGGGTTAATTTGTATCGGGGTATACTCTTAAGAAATAGGGGCAGTCTATTGGAAAAACGGTACCCTGCATTGTTTTTTAAAGACGAATGCATGGTATTTGTACCTTTGTACCCGAATTGATGGGGCAGACCTGTTGTTTAGAATTAACAATGGCACAGGCTAAAGGGGCATGAATACGCAACAAAATTTATCTACGCGGATTGAAATTGGCGTGTTGTTTTTTGAATCGCTTACGAGCTAGATAGATCTTGCAACGACAATGAAAAGCCCTAATTTGCATGCCTGCAATTTTGAATTATAAAATCTGAATTATAAAAATGAAAGTATTAGTTATTGGAGCCGGGAATATGGGATTGACTTATGCCACTTCCATCGGTGAGTCTAAAATGCTTAATGGTCGTGATTTGCTCATTATGGATGCGGCGCCAGATAAAGTAAAATCTTTAGAGAAAATTGATTATTTTGACGTTTATGATCGCATTGAAAACTGCATTGATAAAGCTGATGTGGTATTGATCGCTGTAAAACCTTACCACAGTGCAGCACTATTTGAATCTATAAAGGATCTGGTTCGACAGGATCAACTCTTTGTTTCCCTTATGGCTGGTGTGACCATTAAGACCATTCAGGAGGCTTTGGGTGTCAAGAAAGTGATTCGGACCATGCCCAATTTACCGGCACAAGTTGGCAAAGGGGTCACTTCGTTTACCAGTGCACCAGAAGTGAGTCAAGTGGAGCTGGATGTGGTTAAGAAGTTACTGGATACGACCGGAGTATCGTTGTTGGTTAAAGATGAACGAACGATCGATGCGTCTACGGGTATTTCAGGCAGTGGACCAGCCTATGTATTTTATTTTATGCAGTCCATGATGGATGCAGCGCTGGATATGGAATTTTCTCCGGAAGAAGCGAAGATGTTGGTTCAGCAAACGTTTGAAGGTGCCATTGAGTTATTCAATCAAAGTAACCTGTCGCCAGAAGAGTGGATGAGCCGAGTCGCTTCAAAAGGTGGAACGACGCAAGCAGCTCTGGACTCCATGGAGAATAATAAAGTTAAAGAGTTGATCAAAGAGGCAGCGTTTGCCGCATTTAATCGAGCAGAAGAAATTGGAAGGTAAGGTATTATGGACAAATTAAGCATTAAGGATATGTATAAGAAAAGGATCGTTATAAAAGTTGGAACCAACGTCATGACAAACAGGGACAATCGGATTGTCCGGCCTGTTCTTAAAAACTTGGTTAGACAGATTGCTGCGCTGTATGAGGAAGAGATTATGTCTGTAGTGATATCCTCCGGATCTGTCATTGCGGGCATGGAAGTACTTGGGGACAGTCACATAGAAGATAAGACCATTCGCAGACAGGTTTATTCTGCCATTGGCCAACCGCGTATGATGCGGTTGTATTATAATTTTTTCCGGGATTACGGAATGAAGACCGCGCAGGTGTTGGCGACCAAACGGGATTTTAATCCAGGTATTCACCGAGAGAATATGATTAACTGTTACGAAGGATTGATGTCCGAAGGCGTAGTCCCCATAGCCAATGAGGATGATGCGGTATCTGTAACCAAGTCCATGTTTTCCGATAATGATGAGTTGGCCAGTCTGGTTGCGGAGTTAATCGAAGCGGATATGATGATCATCCTGACAGATATCGACGGACTGTACACCGGGCATCCTGACGCAGAAGGGACTTCGGTGATAAAAGATGTAAAGATTCATGAGAATGTGGAGCAATATGTCCAGGAAAATGAAAAAGGAGAAGCCGAAGGTCGGGGTGGCATGGGTTCCAAACTCAAAATCGCTAAAGGAGCTGCAGCAAAAAATATCCCAACCTATATCGCCAATGGGAACAAAGAGGATGTTATTCTCGACATTGTCGCAGGTAAAAATGTGGGGACAAGAATCTCTTTGTAAATTTCAATTTATTGTTTTGTGTACGTGTGGTGTCTCGATATATAGTGTTGTTTTTTGGGTGATGTGTTATGTTGTGCGGAATTAAATGTGCGTATATAGAAATATTTGATTATATAAAGTTTTTATTGTATCTTATGGCGGTATGAAACATGTTTATGATGTCTATCGTCAAAATATTTGGCAATTTTCTGTGGGTCTGTCTTGCAATTTCAAATAGCTCCGCTCAATTCATTAGTGAGTTCCATTATGATAATATAGGAACAGGTACTGGGGAATTTGTGGAAGTTTTTTTGCCCGACCCGCAGCCCGGTACGGCCTCCCAATACCGGATATATCTGTATAATGGGAATGACAGTTTAGTATATGAGAGCCGAGGCTTGCAAGGAATTATGGTTGGCTGTGATGCAAGGCAACAGGGCTGTTATTACGTGTGGGAAAGAACAACCTCTTTTGTTCAAGATGGTCCACGCGATGGTATAGCACTTGTATTTCAGAATATGACGGATACCGTAGTCTTTGACTTTATAAGCTATGAAGGCGTTCTAAGGGCATTGGGAGGGCCTGCGAAAGGTATGATAAGTTCAGACATTGGCATTTCAGAAAATAACAGTACGCCCATCGGTTGGTCGCTTCAAAAACGATCAGACGATACTTGGTTTGCAGGCCCGTCCACACGTGGCGCTGTGAATCCGATTGAGTTGCTGTCATTTGAAGGAAAATACTTCGAGGATGCAGAAGGGGTTGTGCTAACGTGGCGGACAGCTTCCGAATTGAACAACCATTTTTTCGAGGTGCAAAGGAGTGATGATCAACGCTCATTTTATGCCTTGACTGAAGTCGAAGGGGCTGGTCATAGTCAAGAACTGCAGTCGTATACTTACGTTGATCAAAATATTGATCAACCACAGATATACTACCGACTCAAGCAAGTCGATTACGACGGGAGCTTTGCGTATTCACCGGTTATCACTGTCACGGTAGATGGTCCGGAACGAGCAGCGCTTGCCCATATCAATCCTGTTTTACGTAATAATCAGGAGATTTATTTGCCAAGATCTGACTATCGGCACCCCGTGGATCTTATGATCTATGATGGGTTGGGACGACAATTGTTTTATCAGAAACAGATGAAGCAGGGTGATTGTACTCCATTTAGATATGCGTCATCCGGTATTCTCTTTTATAGGATTCAGTCGCGTGGGCAAACCCATGCAGGACGTCTGCTAGCTCTTGATCATTGAATTAATACTGATATTCCTTTCCTATATTCCATCAGCAATATTTCATTCCTTTCGTAATATCATGAAAGACAACAGTCTGTGGCGTTTTTTTTACGAATTTTAACCATTAACCATTAACCATCAATAATCAATAATCACTGCTGGTGTCCTTTAGGATCTTTACTCTCGAAGGGTGGGTATGGATACTCGTCCGGAAGGACAACCGTCCCGGTGGTTAATTTTAATGGAATTTGATCCACACCGGGGAAGGTTAACTCCACGAAATAAGCGGTCCAACCCTCACTGGGCGCATCAACTGTGATCGTATATTTTCCGTCTGCTTCGATGGGAATATCCTGGCTTTGATATGCTTCGCCGATCTCTTTCAGCTGGAAGTTTCGCGCCGCCGGATTATGCGCTTTCCAGAGTTTGACTGCAATCGGCTTATGATTGTCGTTTGTTTTGATGGATGTGACCCCGTCTTTAACGCTCCAGTCAAAATCCGGACGCGATTGATTGGCCAAGATCATTTGATAAAATGAGATTAATGAAGTCAGCACGTCTGAGTTTTTCATCCCGTGATCGGTGTTGGGAATATAACGGAGGTGTTTTTCCCCTTTCAGATCTTTCCAGTAAAACTGCCAGGAATCAGGCAGGAAAAATTGGTCGCCGGCCGCATTGAGTATTAGCTTCGGGATGGTAAGTTGGTCCAGAAAACTGTACGGTTCGGTCAGCCGAACCAGTGCTTCATACTCTTTGGAATCCTGCCATTCCATGATGCCTTCGTGATTGTAATCATATATGGCATCTGCCCAGCGGCCGTATGCCCGCCAGTGATGCTGGAAGGAGGGGACCATGTTCAGTAAATCGATGACAAGGGGAGCTATAGCTACCACCCGTTTGTCAACGGCCCCGGTGGTCCAGGTGGTCCATCCTCGTTTGGACGCGCCAGCCACTACATATTTTTTTATCGTATTGGTTTTATTCTCTTTTTGGGTTAGATCGGTGATGGCGTCCATGGCACGAACAGCGGCTTTGGTCATGGGGAAACGCGCTAACCATTCGCCATCTTTGTCCTGACCACCTCCCTCTAAGAATCTTCGCCAACCGAAAGCGATGAGTTCATCTTCTTTCCGGGGGCCGAAATCATCATTTTTGAAAACTGTATGTTGATTGGGAACATTGTGTAGCTTGGCCACTACACTCCTTGTGTTTTTGGCAATTTCCAGGATTTCTCCACTCGCTTTTTCTGGCATGTTGGAACTTCGGCTGCCTCCGCTGATAAATAAGAAACCTGTCTCTGGAACCTCCCCATCGGGAACGACGACCGAGACCCAGTGCCACCAGGTTGGATCCACGACTTCTTTCGTGCTCAACCATTCCTGAGAAATCATACGTAACACATAGAAGGTGTATCCTGATTCTTTCTTCTGAAAAGCAATTTCATATTCAAAAGCATCGTCCGGTGTATAGACATAATCCGAAAGCGGGTTCTTGGCTCGGCGATGATCTTGCTGGGGTTCCAACTTTGAGACCGATGTCCCCGGAGACTTTTGTGCTGATCTGTTGCAGGATGGAGCAACAAGCAGGGGCAAGATGAAGAGGACTGGTAAGAAAATGTGGATTATTTTTCTTGGAAAGACAACAAGCATGTTTCTATCAATTTTGAGGTGAAAAAGAAAATGTATTTTTGAACCAAAGTCAAAATTAACAAAATGATTGAGAAATTGGGTTATAGAGATGTTAATCAGGCCGGGATGAATATAAAAAACAGATTTGTACCTTAATCAAGGACTGTATTAAACCTGGGGATTTTACATCTATGTTCGGTTGTTCAAACATATAATCAGGATTATATCGTTTATTTAAAACGAATTAAATTATTCAGGAATGTCAGTTGTAGCAGTCAACAAAAGATTGATCACCAGTGAAGAATACCATAAAATGGGTGAGACCGGGCTGTTGAAGCCTGATGAAAGGATGGAACTTATTAACGGAGAAATCTTTACTATGGCCCCCATTGGAACCAGGTATTTTGCATCGGTTAACAAAATAAATGCACTTTTTGTCCCGGTATTTGTTGATCAATACATTGTCAGTATTCAAAACTGTATCCACGTTGATAAATGGAACGAGCCCGAACCTGATTTGGTTATTTTGAAGAAAGATAAGAAGGAATATTCAAAAATACTTCCAGGTCCTAATGGTACTTTGGTAGTTGTAGATGTGTCTGATATAACTTATAGTGTAGATAAAAAATCAAATGGCCCATATATACTTCACCAGGTATTCCGGAATGTTGGGTAGTGAATTTACCGGAAGATTGGGTAGTGAATTTACCGGAAGATCGTATAGAAGTATATTCTGACCCGGAATCAGATCGGTATAAAGATCAGACCATTTTTAATCCCGGGGATAAAGTGTTTGATGTTTCGGAAATTCTTATAAATCGATATAAATAATCAGGTGAAGAGTTTATCTATTATTGTTCAATCTGAAATTTCTGCCATTGTTCACCATTGATCCTGTTGTCGATTCTGGGATCGTAAAGTGAATTATCCGTTCCAAAATATTCGCCATCTTTATTGACCCAATAATAGCGGCTCCCGGCCTCAACCTGGTACCGTTCTCCGGTTTCACCGTTGCCGATGATGGCGTGGCCGCCAATAGCATTGACTGTACGGGATTGACCGGCATTGACCATATTGTTCCGTTTGAGATAACCGGCGTGGTTGATGTCTGAAATTTCGCTGTAAATCTGACCAACAGACCGGCTGGCAGCTCCTCTTGCCTGTATAGCTGTCATTCTTTGCTGGTGGGCTTGCGCGCTTTGTGCGGAAGCCTGTGCCCAAAATGCATCATTCTGACGGATCTGGCCTATGAGCTTTCCGTTCATATACTGCTGCCACTGTGGGTTGATTTCCGTTTGAGAAACGGCATAGAGATAGGCTTCTTTTGCTTTTTGAAACTGCGATGCCGGAGCCTCCATTTCGGACGTTTGCAGGGTCCAGTTGATTATTTGCCCTTTTTGAGTCACAAGTTGCACAAGCGTAATCAACGATTGATGGCCCTGGGTATCCTTCCATTCTGATCCCAGCGTGTAAATGCTTCGATGACTTCCTGTCTGCGGCAAAGCGGCCGTAAATCTTTCCCAAAATGCCTGAACACCTGGTACGGAATAACTTCTGACGAATGAATATCCCTGTGCTTCTGCAGAGGGTCTGATCAGTTGATCCAGTATTTGCTGTAACGAATAAACCGGTGCGATTTGCTGGCCGGACATTTGAATGGTTTGCAGTGCAAATGGATCCTGGGAGTATCCATATTGTTCTGTTTTAGGTTGACTGACTTTAATGCCATTCGGTCCGGTGATAGAATAGGGAGCGTTGGGATCCTGATGCATGAGCCAGCTGGAGGGCAGTGGGGAACGTGACTGAATCAATCCGGATTTCCGGTCCCGGTAATATTGAAATTTCAGGAGATCGTCATTCTGATGTTTTGTATTTTGATTGTCAGTGTTGATAACCATTTTCTGTGCAGAATGCACCACTTGCGAATGGCTATCTCTCCCTTCTTGAGAAGTGGATGAATTGCAGGAAATGACCATGGGAATGAGTACTAAAAGCAATGAAAATTTCATAATAGATTTTTTTTCAACGTCTTTAAAAAAACAGTTGTACTCTCCTCAAGGGGGTAAAACAACCGGTTTAATTTACAACAAGAATCTATATTTAACATCGAAATCATTCGGAAATGTCATCAATAGAATTCAATAAGCTATTGATCAGCAGTGAATAATACCATAAAATGGGTGAGACCGGTCTGCTGAAACCCGATGAGAATGTGGAATTGATCCACGTAGAAATAATTAATAAGTGTCCTGTGGGATGTAACCATGCAGCTATAGTGGAAAAGTTGAATGAATTATGGGCTCAAGCTTTTGCCGGTAGAGCCATAATTCGGATGCAAAACCCTACAGAACGAATTTTCATCCTCGTGACCAAATAACCTTACTCGACAAAAATTTTGATGTGTCTGAAATACTGACCTTATCATGAAGAAAGGGTGGCCAGCGGGCTGCTTTTGTAGTAGAGCATATCATCGGCTAAATCCTGGCCATTCGGCCAGGCTATGCTCCCATTTTTTACAAATACTTTCTTGAGGTATATTTTGATATATCAGCGGATAAAAGATACGAATGAGAGATTTCAATCCATGTCTAAAATTAATTTAATTTCAAAAGTACCTCTTTGAGTTCCTTATAAAGTATGGGTGCTGTCTCCGGCCCCAATGAATTTTCTTCGCCATATGGACTGTTGTTGTCGTGATACAACCAGGGTTCTTTTTCGTCCCATTCGCTTTTGGGGATGATGTAGCCGACCAGATCATTTGATAGTCCGATGTAGTAATGATAATCGCCGGTCATGAAGTCTTGAAGCGGAGGAGTTTCTATGGGTTCAATGTCGAAATCTTGCCCGGGAGGAGATTCCACGCCACCAAAAACAATCTCCGGATACAGTTCACCCGGAATACTGAGCCAGGTTGATGGACCGATCCGTAGGCCGGCCACCTCTGACGTCGCCTTGAACCACCCGGTCATCCCTCTGTGAAGCAGACCGATGGAAGAAGCAATCCGAAAGATGGTGTTTTTTACGGGTACAAAGACTGTTTTGGCCTGCAGTCGCAATGGATCAAAACGAGTTAAAGTATCTGCATTTTCCAATGCTTTCAAAGACCAGATCGCTACTTGCTCTCCGATGGCCCGCGCCTTTTCGAACGAGGGTTCAGTGTATTCTTCGTTTCGAAGCGAATCATAGATGGATAGTGAGGAGTGAGGAGCCATCAACCCGCCAATTACGCCGCTGAAAAAAACAGAAGTTCCACCCAGTCCTTTCACCAGGGTGTCCCCCTGAATACTAATTCCTTGTTCCAGGGCGTCCCGGATGTAATGTGGGTAATCGGAACTAATCAATAAGTTCTTACTCCATAGAGCCTCCGGATGATTCGACCAATTGACTATTGAACCTAAGGTGGTGTCTTGTTCTGCATCCAGAACTTCCATGATTTGAATGCCGGTCGCTTTCACGATTGGCTTTCGGGTATCTTTGATCAAGATGGAGTCCTGACCACTTAGATCCTGACCGAGAACAAGCTTTGCTGGTCTTAGACGGGTACATGCTTCTTCAATGGAATTTACCACTTGTTCTTTTAACCATTTCATATGTTCGGAGTCTACCCCTGATTTAAACATACTGGGCCCCCAGATGCCCACCAGGTCATTGCTTTCATGAGTGTGGGTAGAAGAGATTAGCGTATAATCAATATTGAGGTCTGCTGGGATTGCTTTGCGTATGTCAATGACATCGGAATGCATAAAGCCTATGGCATCGAGCGAAACCAGGGCGATCCTCGTCGTCCCATCATCCACCACTACCGTTCGGGCCCAAACGTCATCGTGTACGCCATTTGCAGGTCTGTTATTGTGAAAACCAGCGATCCATACCGCATCAAATTTCCCGTTGTTATTCAGGTCGTTGTAAGTTTCACCTTCGTCGAACCGGGCATTTCCATTGGTGTCATTCCAGGTGTCTGCAATGGTGGGGGTGACGGGTTTCTTTGCAAAGCCGACCTTGTAGTTTACCTGGTCAACGGAATGATTGATGGACAGGTCTACCTTGTACCCGGGGTGTCGGTCCCGATTGTTGTATACGACAAATATGAGAATAATAATGATCAAAAGGGCGGCAACAATAAGTGCCCATTGAAGGAGTTTTTTCATTGGTTTATTAGGTTTTAGGGTTCGCTGAGGTTGATCTTTATGGTGGGCGTTTATTGACCACCATCACTTATTATTTTTCGATTGTTAAAAACTTTGAGCATACTTTCGTCATACTTCGGTGACAATATATCATCTTCAGTGAAGCTGGTCAAGTATATTTTTTGTTCACCTGTTCGACTATAATCATACGCGATGTAAATAGGTCCATCTTCGGTTTGCTGGCCATCCGGATAGGATACGGAAGGTCTTTCATCCAGTAACAATCCTCTTGACCAAGTGTTCCCGTCATCTTGAGAAATGAAGGCCATCAGATGGGATCTTCCGGTGCGAACTTGTATGGGGCCGTGTTTTACTACCAACAGATTTCCTGAAGCCAATTTTCGTATAAAAAAACGGGCGCTTGGGTGTTCAACTTTTGGTTTCTGTAAAGAGCTCCAGGTTTTTCCTCCGTCACGAGAGGTGCTTTCACCGATGCCTGATTTCGTTCTCGCCCACAGCAAAAGGGCACCATCGTCTTTCTCTACGATCATATGCTCATCAAAGGTCCTGATTTCTTCAGGTACGTGGGCCGCTCCTTTGATGTTCCACCTTAGACCGCCATTTATAGTAGATACTACTTTAGCGCTATTCTCTGTCAGGTACCAGGTAGAGACAGGAAGCAACCATTCCCCATTTTTCAAAACGGTTGGCTTGCACATCATCACGCCATCTGTTATTCGGTAAGGTTTTGACCATACAGGGTTTTCATGGTCGTCATTTTGGAGGGTTGTCGCCCAGACACCGGCAATTTTGCCGTCTATTTTCTCCTGGATTTTGCCAGCATAGCCTTGGGCCCAAAAAATCCAGAGTTGCCCTTCAGGATCCATCCATACTTCCGGATCAAAAGCCCGAACAGGACCCTCTCGGTCCGGGTCGATAACGAGGACCTCTTTCCAGGTAGAACCCTGGTCGTGACTATTGGCCACCACTACATAGTTGTTTTCATCTTCGCCAGGGCTGATTCCTGCATACCATACCGCCCATAGGGTTCCCGAGGCTGTCACGGCTAAGCTAGGTATACCTGTAAATTTTCTATTTTCAGGAGAATATAATTCATGTTGACCGGGCGTTTTGATGAGGTTGGGAGAAGATAGGAAGGTGGGATTGCGCTGTGAATATACGGAGTTTTTGATGGACAGCGATCCGGCGAGGGCTAGTAATAGGAGAAGGAGTGATTTTTTCATACCCGTTGTTTTTGATTTACCTTTTGATGAACAGCGCTTTTAATAGGTGTCTAATATAAAAGATTAAAAGGAAATAGAATGCGCATGATTTTCGAAGCTATGTGCCGGGCTTGGGAGAGAAGAATGGTTTGATATTGTCATCCGTTTTTCTTACAAATTGATCAATTTAAAATAGGGTCCCAGATGGATTTCCATAGCTTGTCGGAAGTCATAGACGGTACCGGATTTTAACACCTCTACCAATTGATCATGATGAACATGATCAGGGGGTGCAGTGATTTCTTCGCCATTCCGGTATTCGGTGAACACGTGGTCAAAGACCGGGAAAAGCATTTTTTGAAATCGCTTGAATGTTTCATTGCCGGTCATGCTGTATAATTTGGTGTGAAATCTGATTTCTTCTTCTTTTGTTGGCCGTTCGATGCTTTGTTGACTGGTTACGATCTCTTCAAGTTCCAGAATATCTTTTTTAGTTTTTCGCGCAAATAAAAATTCGGCCATACCCATTTCGTGGATGAGTCGGATCTCAAAGACATCCCGGAGTGTTTTGTCGCCCAGTATATAGGGATTGAGGACGCGCTCCAGACCACCCAGGATGTCTGGCCGGGCCATAATCATGCCCCGCCGCGTCTTGGATTCCACGATGCCCAGCATGCGGAGCCGGCTGAGGGCTTCGCGGACTACATTGCGACTGACCTCCAGTTTTTCGGCGATTTCGACTTCACCGGGCAATGAGTCACCGGGCTTGAAACCGTTGTCTTCAAAATATTCTCGCAGGATATTTTCTACACGGTCGGTCATGGAAAGCGAATTCAGGGGGCGAAGCGGTGATTTTTTAGTCATTTAAATCGCTGATTTTATTGTTAATGGCTTGATTCCTAATTTGGGAGTTTACTGATTAAATTGGACTTTACAGCAAAGTTCCATCCTAAGTATCTGCTTTGGTTGAACAATTTCTTCTCAAAGGTACTATAAATATAATTTTATGATTGATTTGATATTTCAATTAAAAATGTCAATTTGTCCAACAATTTGGCATTTTCGGAATCCAGTAGCCCACCTGGGTAGGGTTGTCGGAAGGTATAGTGTATTTGGTCGGCGAGTAACCTGAGAGGCATCGACCGTAGGCCTAGCAACATGAATCGATTGAAACTGTACCAATAATGAAATTTTTGTAGTAATGACGGACCAGACTGATTTTCATCGAAGGGACTTTCTCCGGTTGTTGACCGTGCTGCCCTGGAGTGCATTGTTGCGCAAACAGGAAGAAAAGGAATCGCTTCGCTGGAAAGTTGGTATTGGACGGCGTATAATCACGCCAAAAACAAAGGTGTGGCTAGCTGGGTATGGTTACAAACGAATTCCCTATGGTAAAGTGCACGATTTATATGTCAAAGTGGTCGCGCTCAAAGATGCGAGCGGGTCTGTAGTGGTGTTAGCTACCACGGATCACCAAGGGATGTCCAAAACGGTTTATGAAAGTATATATCAGAAAGTTTATCAACTTTTTGGTGTGGTTCGAAAGCGATTTATGTTAACCTTTTCTCACAACCATTCGGGACCGCGGTTGACTGAAGATTTGCAGGATTATTATCCGGTTGATGAATCGCAGGAGCAGTTGGTGGATGAATATTCGGATTGGATGGGGGATCAGATTGCTGAGGCTGTCGGTGAAGCCTTGGATAACTGGCAGGACGCGTATCTTTATGAGTCAACCGGCACCTGTACATTTGCCGTTAACCGACGAGAAAATGTAGAATCTGAGGTAGAAGAGATTCGGGCAACCGGCCAAAAGCTGAAAGGACCAGTTGATCATGATGTGCCCGTATTGGCCATAAAAGGATCATCTGGAAATCTAATAGCCGTTCTTTTTGGTTATGCTTGTCACCCCACCACGATCTCTTACAATACGTGGAGTGGCGATTACCCCGGATTTGCTCAAATTAATCTTGAAAAAGCGTACCCTGGAATGGCTGCCATGTTTTTCAATGCTTGCGGTGGGGATCAGAATCCAATTCCCAGAAGATCCATGGCGTATTGTAAAAAATATGGAAGCATGTTAGCACAGGCTGTGGAGGCAGTCCTGTCCGGTAATATGGAACCGATCAGGTCTCATATAGGAACAGGTTTTGAATATGTGGCGCTAAAGTATGAAGAGTTAGCCACGCGGGAAACCCTTTTACCCATTGCAAATGGAGACCGGAAGTTGTCGGCGAGATGGGCCAGGCGAATGCTTAAAAGATTGGAGGAGGGCGTTGTGTTTGAGTCTCATTATGATTATCCGGTCCAGGCATGGATGTTGGGTAAGGAATTGCTTTTTATCGGAATAGGTGGCGAAGCTGTGGTCGATTATTCACTTCGGTTTAAAAAAGAATATAATCAACAAACGACCTGGGTGTGTGGGTATGCAAATCAAATGGCGGCTTATATACCGTCAAGGCGTGTGTGGGAGGAAGGGGGCTATGAGGGTGGACCACATCTGGACGAATATGGTCACCCAGCCTGGCGGTGGGCAGGTGATGTCGAAGAGCGGATTGCACGTACTGTTCGCAATGTCGTGACGCAAGCCAGGCAGTAGTTTACAATGGTGCGCACATCTCTGATGGCGCGCGTTAGTAAACCTTTCAATACATAAGCCTTATTGTTTAAATTAAATATCGAATCTAGAGATGAAGTACCAAAAGGTTTTGATTGTATTGCTGACCATTTGTTTTACTGGTTGGGTCAGTTTGTCGTGCCACACCAACGAGTCCGGAGGAGGAGAATTGAATGACGGGCTCATCGGTTATTGGAAGTTGGATGGAGATGGAATCGATTATTCGGGGAACAACCTTCATGCCGAATTAATTCGCTCACGGAAAAGACCGGATTCCGGTTCTACAAATGACACCGAACATAACGACGCTTGGCATCAGGTTTCCGCATCATCTAATTTAAAAATGGATGATGATTTTAGCATCTCAGTTTGGATAGATGCACTGTCTCCTGATCGAGATGTTTCGGGTGATATTATAAGTCAATATGATGTGGGGAGGCGGAAAGGTTTTCATCTCAGTCTTACAACGAATCCTTCACCAACAGGGGTGGGCAACAGTCGACGGTTGAGTTTTGGTATGGATAATAATATTGCATCAGAATGGATGGATTGTGGGCGGCCTGGTCAGGCTTTGTTGGCCTTTGGACTTGCAGAATACAACGGTGATTTGTATGCATCCACCTGTGAACCTGAAGCAGGTGGAGCTGGTCATGTGTACCGTTATGACTCAGAGAATAACACATGGAAAGATTGTGGTGCCCCTGATCGATCCAATACGGTTTTTGCATTGACCGAGTATAAAGGGGCGTTGTATGCAGCTACTGGTAAGTACCGGGTAGCGGGTTCTTCATTGCCTGAATCGGAAAACACTCAAATTGGCGGACGTATTTTCCGATACGAAGGGGCTGAAAACTGGGTGGAATGCGGTCAACTTCCCGGCGTGGAAGCGATTATGGGACTTGTAGTTTATCAGGGAGAACTGTACGCCAGCTCTTTATATTCTCCCGGCTTGTTTAAATACGAGGCAGATAATACCTGGACGCGATGTTCAACACCGGACGGGAAAAGAATTCAGAGCTTCGGTGTATACGACGGACACTTATTTGCAACCAGCTATGATTTGGGACACGTTTATCGATTCGATGGAACAGAATGGGTAGATTGTGATCAGGTGGGGCAAAATAATACCCAGACTTATGGATTTTCGGTCTATCAAGGAGAATTGTATGTATCTTCCTGGCCCAGTGGGAAAGTATATGCTTATGAAGACATCAAACAATGGCGGGATGTCGGACGGCTTGGTGAGGAATTGGAGGTGATGGGGTTGATCGTGTACAATGGTCAATTATTGGGAGGGACCCTTCCAATGGCTGAGGCGTATAGATATCAAGGGGATACTACATGGCAACGGATGGATCAATTGGATACAACTGAAAATGTAAAATATCGTCGAGCGTGGACGATGACTGAGCACGCGGGTCGGGTTTATTGCAGTACCCTGCCTTCGGGACACATCTATGCCTACAAAGCGGGAGAAACGGTGGCCTGGCGAAAGTCATTTCCGGAAGGTTGGCACCATGTGGTGGTTTCCAAGTCTGCCAATAAATTGAGTTTGTATGTAGGTGGTGAATTGGTGGACCAAAAGTCGATACCAACTTCGGATTCCTATCATCTGAGCTCCGGATCGCCCTTCAATATTGGTTTTGGGCAACACGATGTTTTTCAAGGTCGAATTAAAGAGTTGCGGATGTACAATCGGGTGTTGACCAAGCATCAAATCGATGTGTTGGGCTCTCCAGATTAGGAGGGGGGATTATATGGAAATTGACCGTACTTTTTTGTTACTCATCAGATTCATTTTATAGCAATAGAATTTGAAGGAGTTCTGTATGGCGTTACTTGATCAGTAAATCTCCTTTATTTTTGCATCCGGTGAAAATTAATTTTTTAAGAGATGGTCTCAATTAAAAATAGAAGAAGGACACATGAAAGCCTATAAAATAATTAACGTTCTTTTGGTCGCGATACTATCAGGAGTTGGGATGCAGTTGGAAGCCCAAACGGCTGTTCATAACAGGGGACGCATGACAGAAAGGAATCATAGAGAAGAACCTATTGCTCCGATAATGATTGATTCCCGTCTGGAATTGTTTGTTGATAATTATCTGATACAGGATATGAAAGGGGGTGCGGAAGTTGTATTGCATCATCCCACTCCTCAGGAAGTAGTGATGGTACATGATGAGCACTGGGAGGGTAGTGGCAGCGGCTATCACAGTGTGTTCTTTGACGGGGAGATTTATAGGATGTATTACAAGGCTTGGCAGCACGTCGCGAGCAGCGATCTGTCCAATGTTCACCCATTGTTTTGTGCATACGCTGAAAGTAAAGACGGCATTCATTGGACGAAGCCTAATTTACGCCTGCATGAATTGAATGGGTCTAAAAATAACAACATCGTTTTTGTGAGTGGTGAAATGAATGGTTTCAATATAGATGCCGGGCATCCTGCGGTTTTTAAAGATGAAAATCCGGACGTGCCAAAAGATGCGTTATACAAAGCCATATTGATTTCAGGAAACCCCAAGCGAGGTCTGGTTGTCTTTAAGTCGCCGGATGGTATTCATTGGACGCTGATGTCCGGGGAGCCGATCATCACCGACGGGGCTTTTGATTCTCAAAACCTGGCTTTTTGGGATCCTGTAAATAAGGAGTACCGGGCATATTGGAGGTATTTTTCAAAAGGGGATGAAAAAAATTTGTATGTGGGAATTCGAGGAATACGAACCGCCACCTCCAAAGATTTTATCAACTGGGAGGAAGAGACGAATGTGCATTACGAAGATTCTCCGGAGGAGCAATTGTATACCAATCAAATTAAACCATACCATCGTGCGCCACATCTTTTACTGGGATTCCCGGCGAGATATATTGATCGCGGGTGGTCGGAATCTATGCGCTCTTTACCTGAATTGGAAGAAAGAGAAAAACGCGCTGAAAAAAACCAACGGTATGGCACGGCGCTCACAGAAACGATACTTATGTCGAGTAGAGATGGAAAGACTTTCGATCGGTGGGGTGAGGCATTTATCAGACCGGGAATCGAAAGGAAAGGCAGCTGGACGTATGGTGATAGCTATATGGCCTGGCATGTAGTGGAGACCAAATCAACGATGGCTGGCGCGCCAAATGAGTTGTCATTGTATGTTTCTGAAAACTATTGGAAAGGGACAGCCAGTGCTTTGCGCAGATATACCCTGCGAATGGATGGGTTTGTTTCGATTAATGCACCCATGCAAGGTGGGGAAATTATCACCAAGCCTTTGGTTTTTAAAGGCAGCTCCCTGTTTCTGAATTTTTCTTCTTCGGCCGCTGGGGGAATTTTGGTTGAAATATTGGACGAAAATGGAGCCCCTATTCCTAACTTTACTTTAAATGATTGTGAAGTCATGTTTGGTGATTCCATCGAAAGGAAGGTGTGTTGGAATGGGGCACAGGATGTTTCTCGATTGGCTGGTCAGACGATTCAGCTGCGGTTTAGACTAAAGGATGCGGATTTGTATTCGTTTCAATTTAAATAAAATGGAGAACGGAGATGTTTTTTCAGGAAATCGCTGGTAAGCTGACGCTACATTCCCCACAAGTTGAAATTTGAAGTTTAGATCCAAGCGGGATGATGACAGCACTGAAGTTCTATTCGACAGGGAAGGGTTAGAGGCTGATGGGAATACTTTTTAATATATAATCTATGATAATGTTTAAGCCATACATAATTGCAGTTCTGAGCGTTGCTTTTTTTGCGACAGTCGATAGTTGGGATTCGCTGATTACAAGACCAGACAGTGACAATGCACCGGTGGATGTATTAAATCACACGGAAATCGAATATATTGACGGATTAAAATTGACTGTTCAAGGTAAACTTCATCAAGAAGCTAACTTCCGCAGGTTGCCCATCCAGTACAAGGGTGTTGTGAGACCTGTAGTGTGGAATCTCAGCAGGCACTCTGCCGGTATTATTGTTCGATTTACGACCAATTCTCCTGAAATTTGGGTTCGATGGGGATTAGAGAACTTTACGAAGAAAGCTAATATGACAGATATTGGAGCTTCCGGTATCGATCTATACTGTAAAAAAGAGGGGAAGTGGCAATATGTGAATTCAGGCATCCCACAGGGGATGTCGAACGAGGCCTTATTGATTAAGGAAATGGATTTGGAAAATAAAGAGTTCCTATTGAATCTCCCCCTCTATGAAGGTGTTACTGAATTAGAAATAGGGGTGTTAAAAGGAACAACTATTTCCGCCGTCAACGACAGCAAAGATAGTATGAGGCCTGTAATCTTTTATGGTACAAGCATTACGCAAGGAGCCAGTGCGTCAAGACCAGGAATGGCTTATCCATCGATCATCTCGCGTAATCTTGATATCGAAACCATTAATCTTGGGTTCAGTGGAAATGGAAAATTTGAACGATCAATCGGACAGGTGATTTGCGATATAAACCCTAGTCTGCTTGTTGTCGATTGTACTCCGAATTCTTCGCCAGAGGTTATAGATCAAAATGCTTTGGATCTCATTTTACAGATCCGGGAATGTCACCCTGAGTTGCCGATCCTTCTTGTAGAAAGCATCATTAGGGCGTACTCATATTTTCGAACCCAGAATCAAGAATCTTTTGGAAGCCGGGATTACATTAAACGTCAGAACGCCAGTTTGAAACAAGTCTTTAATAATGCCATGGCAGCTGATATTGACAATTTATTTTATTTGGAGGGGCACGAATTGATCGGACACGATCATGAAGCAACTGTAGATGGAACGCATTTATCTGATTTGGGGATGGTCCGTATAGCCTCAAAAATACAATCCAGGATAAATCATATTTTAAGTGAGTAGTAATATTAACAATGTTTGGAAAATCAAATTAAAAACAGTGGTGCCTAGGGCGTAGAAACATGACGATCCCATTAATGTTGAAATGTGGACTGAGGGAAACTGCGGTTGACCGCTTGATCAGTGGATCGTCTATGGTGCACGATCAGGTTGTATTGGACACCCTCTTACAGGGAAATTCAGATATCACATGCTGGTTTCATCCTAGTATAGGTGGGTAAGGAAAAAAAAGGAATTGATGCTCTGGTCCTGACGATACAGATATTGTTGAAAGGAAGGCCAGATGTTTGTTTCTCTCATTACACGCAAGTTAACCTTATTCAAGTTGTATTTATTAGTAATTTCATATAATGAAAGGGTCTCCATGATGATGCCTGTTATACATTAATCATCTTAAAGTAAGGACCGAGGTGAATTTCCATGGCTTTTCTGAAGTCATGGACGGTACCGGTTTTTAAAATCTCAACCAGTTGATCATGATGCACATGATTGGCGGGGGGTGTTATTTCTTCACCATTTCGATATTCGGTAAACACATGGTCAAAGACCGGAAAAAGCATATTTTGAAACCGTTTGAAGGTTTCATTGCCGGTCATGCTATATAGCTTGGTGTGAAACCTTATTTCTTCTTCTTTGGTTGGGCGTTCGATGCTCTTTTGACTAACTACAATCTCTTCCAGTTCCAGGATTTCTTTTTCGGTTTTTCGGGCAAAAAGAAACTCGGCCATTCCCATTTCGTGGATGAGTCGGATCTCGAAGACATCCTGGAGTGTTTTGTCCCCCAAGATGTATGGATTGAGGACCCGCTCCAGGCCACCCAGAATATCGGGTCGCGCCATAATCATACCCCGACGAGTCTTGGATTCTACAATGCCGAGCATTCGGAGCCGGCTGAGTGCTTCCCGGACGACGTTTCGACTGACCTCCAGTTTTTCAGCGATTTCGACTTCGCCTGGGAGTGAGTCTCCGGGTTTGAAGCCGTTGTCTTCAAAATACTCTCGAAGTATATTTTCCACTCGGTCAGTCATGGAGATCGAGTCGATCGGGCGGAGTGGTGTTTTATTTATCATAGGTTTTCTTTGATGCTTTAAAAGCCTAGTTAAGATAATAAGATGAAATTCAATTTGGCTTTTGCTTCTTACGCTAAGCTTTGGAAGCAGTAAAGAAAATGAACGTTTCAAAGGTACGATAAAAATCATTAAACAAATTTTTGATATTTCAAATAAAAATGTTAATTTGTCCAACAATTAAAAAATGGCTTCCATCGAATGGCATTATCCATAAAACTGATGTTATTGCTAAGCAGTGAGTTTATCTGCATCACTGTAAAGCTTATTGAAGTTTGTCAATGGAGAATGACTTTTAAGGGATTAAAATATTTCAAACCATGAAAAGAGATTTGCTAATAAGTTTAGTATTAGTTATTGGGTTGACTACATGTTCTTCTATATATAAAGCGTCTGCAAAGAATATTGAATTACCAATAAATGTGAATGATTCTGTTTCAATTGTGGTAATAGGTGTTGTGACTAACCATAGCGGAGAAACTTTGCCAGGGGTGAATATAACTGTTGTAGGGGACACGCGAGGAGTGTCTACAGATATTGATGGCAGGTATGAAATAAATGTTGAATCAGATGCGGAATTGCTTTTTACCTATATCGGAATGCAAGAGCAACAAGTCTCGGTGGAAGGGCGCACTGAAATTAATGTTGTCCTGGAAGAAAAAGCATCAGAACTGGAAGGTTTGACCGTAGTGGCTTTTGGGACTCAAAAGAAAGAAAGTGTTATTGCTTCAGTCACCTCGGTTAATCCCAAAGAGCTAAAGGTGCCTTCCAGTAACTTAACAACTGCACTAGCGGGCCGGATGGCCGGTTTAATTGCTTATCAACGGTCTGGAGAACCAGGAGAAGATAACGCAGAGTTTTTTATCAGAGGTGTGACAAGCTTTGGATATACTGCCAGCCCATTAATTTTATTGGATGGTTTAGAGATAAGTACATCTGATTTATCGAGGTTGCAGCCAGATGACATAGCAAGTTTTACGATTATGAAAGATGCTTCTGCAGCGGCATTGTATGGAGCGAGGGGAGCTAATGGTGTGATCTTGGTAACGACAAAAGAAGGTAAGGAAGGTAAAGCGCAGGTTTCCGTAAGATATGAACAATCCATATCCAGCCCTACAAAAAGAATTGAGTTAGCTGATCCTATTACTTATATGAATCTTCATAATGAAGCCATACTCACTCGTGACCCACTAGGAGTATTGAAATATAGCAGAGAAAAAATTGAAAAAACAGAAGCGGGTGCGAATGAATTGGTCTATCCAGCGACAAATTGGCACGATATGTTATTTAAAAATTCAACGATGAACAATCGCTTGAATTTTAATGTGAGTGGAGGTGGTGAAGTGGCTCGATATTACATCGCAGGAACTTTTAATCAGGATAACGGACTTTTAAAGGTGGATCAACAGAATAATTTCAATAGTAATATTGATTTAAAAAAATACTTGTTGAGGTCCAATGTTAACATCAATGTTACTAAATCTACTGAAGTTGTGGTGAGGTTGCACGGCACTTTTGATGATTACAAAGGTCCTCTCGATGGGGGTAAAAGCCTATATCAGAAAGTGATGCGGACGAACCCAGTATTGTTTCCGCCATTTTATCCTAAAGATGAAGAACACGAGAACACTCGACACATTCTATTTGGAAATTATGAAACAGGAAACTACCTGAATCCGTATGCCGACATGATGCGCGGATATAAAGATTATACGAAGTCTTTAATGTTGGCGCAGTTTGAAGCAAAGCAAGACCTAAGTTTTATTGCTAAAGGATTGAGAATTAGGGGTTTGTTTAGTACGACTCGGTATTCCTTTTTTGATGTAAATAGATTTTATAGTCCATTTTACTATAATATTGGAGGTTACGATAAGCGTGAAAATAAATATTCCTTGTTTGGGTTAAATCCTGAGCAAGGCCAGGAACATTTGAGTTATTCGGAAGGTCGGAAGGATGTAAACAGCAATACATATTTAGAATCTGCCATTAATTATGACAAAACCTTAGGGGAAGACCATCTTATTGGTGGTATGGTGGTGTTTTATCTCAGAAATGAACTGGAGGGTAATGCAGGATCATTACAAAAATCATTAGCCTATCGCAATATGGGCTTATCTGGCAGAACGACATATGGGTACAAGAGTCGTTATTTTTTGGAGGCAAATTTTGGATATAACGGGTCTGAACGATTTTCTAAAGAGAATAGATTTGGGTTTTTTCCGTCAATTGGTGCGGGATGGATGGTTTCAAATGAGTCGTTTTGGGGAGATAGATTACAAGAATTATTTCCAATCCTACGCCTTAAGGCTACCCATGGATTGGTTGGGAATGATGCGATAGGAGGCGCGAATGATCGGTTTTTTCATTTGTCACAAGTCAATATTGGGGATGGTAGTAAAGGGTACACCTTTGGATCTGATTTTCAATACACTAGAAACGGTGTAACTATTGAACGGTACCAGAACCCAAACATAACTTGGGAAACAGCTGAAAAAACTAATTTTGGAATTGAGGTCAACATGCTTAATATGATTGACTTAAATATTGATTTGTTTTCGGAACACCGGAGAAATATCCTAATGAACAGAGCATATATTCCCACTACAATGGGATTGCAATCCACTCCTCGTGCAAATGTTGGTGAAGCGAAAGGACAGGGAGTTGATGTTTCAGTAGATGTGCAAAAAAATTATAATTCAGGTTTTTGGTATATCGGAAGATTCAATCTCACTTATGCGACGAGTGAATTTAAAGTATATGAAGAACCTAATTATTTTGAATCACCATGGAAATCAAGAATCGGACATGCTATCGGTCAGCGATGGGGGTATGTGGCTGAGCGGTTGTTTGTTGATGAGTTAGAAGTCATAAATTCGCCATTTCAGTCCGGAGAAGTTATGGCCGGAGATATTAAATACAAAGATATTAATGATGATGGAGTGATCAATGAGTTGGATCAGGTGCCGATAGGATACCCTACAGTTCCAGAAGTAGTCTATGGATTTGGTTTGTCAACTGGATATGGAGGGTTTGATTTGTCATTTTTCTTTCAGGGGTTGGCCCGGGAATCTTTTTGGATAGATAGTTACAATACTGCGCCATTTATCGATACTGATGGAGGCTCCACGAACTCAAATAATGCCTTATTGCAGGTGTATGCTGATAGCCACTGGTCAGAATCCAATAGAGATTTAAAAGCCATCTGGCCACGACTGTCCAATAATGTAAGTAACAATAATAATGCTACAAGTACTTGGTTTATGCGCAACGGATCCTTTCTGAGGCTTAAAACCGTTGAAGTCGGGTACAATATGCCTTCAGGTATTATAGATAGAATTGGTCTAGGATCTGCAAGGTGGTATGTCAGTGGGGTAAATTTATTGACAATTAGTGCTTTTAACCTCTGGGATCCGGAGATGGCTGGGAATGGTCTCGGTTATCCTATACAACGAACGTTTAACATCGGATTGCAAGCAACATTCTAAAAAAAAATAAGACATGAGAAAAACTCTACTGTATCTATATTCCGTAATGTTATTGTCTATGAGCTGCAACGATTATCTTGACATTGTTCCAGATAACATTGCAACATTAGAATTTGCATTTAGGGATCGGACTCGAGCTGAACAGTATTTATTTACGTGCTATTCATACATGCCAAAAAATATGACTGCTGTGGACCCTGGATTCACTTGTGGAGATGCTATTTATTCCAATCCAAACAGGTCTGGTAATTTTCCTAACATTGGTTTTGATTTAATGTACTACGGGAATAATGTGAACAGTCCTTATCTAAACTACTGGGATGGTGGCAGCGGGGGTGAAAATTTATGGCAAGGCATTAGGGATTGTAATATTTTTATAGAGAATATACATGATGTTAATGACATGGAAAGTTTTGAGAAAAATCGATGGGCAGCAGAAGCAAAATTCTTGAAGGCTTATTATCATTTTTATTTAATGAGATTGTATGGGCCCATCCCAATAGTCAGAGAAAATCTTCCGATTTCTGCTTCCCCTGAAGAAGTGGCTGTATACAGAGAACCAGTCGATGACGTAGTTGAATATATTGTAGCACTAATCGACGAGGCTTTGGAGGACCTTCCAATTACCATTACTAATGAAGTCTCGGAATTAGGAAGAATTACGAAGCCCATTGCGATGTCAATAAAGGCTAAAATTCTTGTCACTGCAGCAAGCCCTATGTTTAATGGTAATCAAAACTATCAATCATTAAAAGATGGAAGAGATATTGTGTTGATTAACCAAGCTTACTCCGCAGATAAGTGGCAAAGGGCATTACTCGCTTGTGAAGAGGCTATAAGTGTTAGTCATCAGGCCGGTCATAAACTGTATAGAAAAGAGAATATTTCTCTGGATATCTCTGATTCAACCAAGCAGGTTCTACTAGTAAGTCAGATTGTTACGGATAAGTGGAATGAAGAGATCATATGGGCGTCCGCTAGATATAATAGCTTGAATGTTGAGAAGTTAACCATACCTCCTCTTACACAAGATCACCGGTTGTTTTCAGGAGGTGGAACATGGGCACCCACTATGAAGATGGCCGAAATGTTTTATTCTGAAAATGGAGTTCCAATAGGAGAGGATTCGGAATATGACTATGAAGATAGATATAGCTTGACCTCTGTCAGCGATAGTTTACGATACTATTTGCAACCTGGGAAACAAACTGCAGTTCTCCATACTCACAGAGAACCTAGATTTTACGGTGCGTTGGCAGTTGATGGTGGCTGGTTTTATGGATTGGGGCGATTGAACGATAAACAACAATGGCCTGTGAATGCAAAATCTGGAGAACAATCGGGTCGACAAGGTATCGAACGTTTTACACCTACTTCGTTTTATTTGAAAAAGCTATATAATTACCGGTCTACCTATAGTGGAGAATCATACATTAACTTTAGGTGGTCAATTCCAATTATGCGTTTGGCTGATTTATATCTTTTGTATGCTGAAGCTTTAAATGAGACATTGGACGCTCCAAATGAAGATGTGTATAAATACGTGGATCTCATTAGAGAGCGGGCGGGCTTGAACAGTGTGGAAGAATCCTGGAGCCGATATTCTGTTTACCCTCGTAAATATTTGTCTAAGGAAGGTATGCGGGAAATTATTCATACTGAAAGAAACATTGAACTCTCATTTGAAGGTCAACGATTTTGGGATATCAGAAGATGGAAAAAAGCATTGGAGGAATTTACGGATGCTCCCAAAGGATGGAACGTGGATGGAGAAACTGTTGAAGAGTTTTATCAGATCCGAACCCTAGAATTAGCTCCCTATTCTTTGAAGGATATTTTATGGCCAATTGCTCAGAGGAATATTTCTGTCAATAATAACTTAGTTCAAAACCCAGGATGGTAGAATTATTGGTAAAAATCAAATTTCAATAAAAAACAATGCGAATGAAACTGTTCATTTATAGCTCAATCTTTTGTCTGACTGTACTGGCTTCGTGTGAAATGGAAGAGAGGGGACAATATCCGATCGATAATCATCCTCCAGGTCAGGTTAGTGACGTTCAGGTAGAGAATCTTCCTGGTGGAGCGATCATTCAATACTCTATACCAGAAGACGAGGACCTCTTATATGTGAAGGCTGTTTATGACAGAAAGGATGGTGAGATTGTAGAGCAAAAGGCTTCTGCCTATGCTAATAGTCTTAAGATTGAGGGGGTTGGTAAGTCGAGAGAAATAGAAGTACAACTAATTTCTGGCGATCGCAGTCAAAATGAATCTGAGCCTGTAAAAGTGATTGCGAAGCCAACGGATGCTCCTATTTTTAATATCCTTGATTCTATACAAATTACCAGTGATTTTGGAGGAATTCGATTGAGTTGGAAAAATGATACGGAAGCAGATATTGTTATTACTGTATCTACGATTGATGAATTGGGAGAATGGGCAGATGTAGAAAGCTTTTATACCAAAATTAAAAATGGATCTGGGGCGGTTCGAGGGTTTGAAAGTCAAGAGCGTTTATTTGGCATTACTGTTAGAGATCGATGGGGTAATGTGACAGACACTTTGAAAAATTCCTATACCCCTTTGTACGAGGAAAGAATTGATCCGGAAGCTGGTTTTAGACGATGGAACCCTCCAGGAATTGATTATAGTCATTATGCGGATGCCTACTCGATTGAGAAATTGTGGGATAACAATCCGAGTACTTTTTATCTCGTCCGAGCACCCGGAATCCCATATTCATTAACATTTGATATGGGACAGACTGTAAAATTTAGTAGGATAAAACAATATCAGAGATTACATACTCCTACCTATGCTTATACTGGGCAAAATGTCGAATCTTTTGAATTATGGGGAGCCGAGAGTGATCAAGGGTTGAATGAAGATCTATCATCTGGTTGGGTAAAATTAGGTGCATTCAGTATCGATAAACCATCTGGATTGCCCTTGGGTGAATTGACAGATGAAGACATCTCAGTTGCACAGTCCGGTCATGATTTCAATATCGATCCGGATGCTCCCGCTGTAAGGTATATAAGATATGTAATTACTAAAAACTGGTCGAGTAGTAATATTAATTCAATCGCAGAATTACAGTTCTGGGGAAGTAGATAACGTTTTTTGAGTATGAGCCACTTAAATTTAATTAAAGGAAAAAGAATAATATGAAATATGTGATTATAAGTATCTCTGTGCTTTCATTTCTCTTTTCATCGTGTACAAAAATGAATGATCTACATGATGTTTACCTAAAAAGAGGCGAGAAAATTTATGTAGGGAAATTAGATTCAGCATATATCTTTCCTGGAAAAGAACGGGTAAAACTACGTTTTTGGCCATCGGATCCTCGCGCTACAAAAATGGTGATTTACTGGCAAAGCCGTAGCGATTCTATGTTAGTGGATATCACTCCTGAGATAGTAGGAGATTCAAGTGACGTAATTATAAAGTCTTTGCCTGAATACGATCATATATTTGAGGTAGTTACTATGAATAATGACTTTAGTAATAGGTCTATCCCCTATACAGTAACTGGATCAGTCTATGGCGAGCGATATCAAAGCATTACAGCGAATAGAGTTATTAATGAAATATTTCAAGATACGTTATCAGAAAGTTGGGTGATTAAATGGCTCGGAAAAGTTGAGACAGGGATTGGTTCTGAGATAATATATAATACAGTTGACGGAGAGCAAATGAAAGTTTATACACCAATGAGTGAGAATGTTACAATGCTTGAGAATTTAAAATCTGATTTGAGATACCGGACTTTGTTTTTGCCTGAGACTGATGCTATTGATACTTTTTATACTGGATTCACTGAAGTACCACTTCAATAAGCTATGATTTTAAAATACCTAAATCCGATTAACTTTTCGAGAAAATGGTCTTTGTTCATTGCAGTTATTTTTTTTGCTATAAAATACACCACTGCTCAAAGTGATTTTCCGATCTCCTCAAGGTGGGATTATCCTTGCCAGTTAAATGAGCATTTAGAACCAAACAACCAAATGCCAGTAGGGCCTTTTGCTCGCCTGAGTGAAAGTGAACTTGTTTGTGCCTCATCATCTTCTGGAAAGGAAATTTTGATTAGTGAGGATAATGGTAAATCATGGAAGTCTCATCAGGTGTTCAGTGATCCTGGTAAATATACCATCAGTGCGAAAGCTATTCAATGTACCAATGATGGAATTGTTGTCCTGGCATTTTCAAATATACTTGAAAAAAAGTGGAATTGGTCAGATTCGCTTGGAGATGCTCCAGGTGCTGTTCTCCCTACATATGTCGTTAGAAGTCTTGATAGAGGCAGAACATGGGAAGAACCAGTTAAACTGCATGATGAATGGACTGGATATATTACAGATATGATCATAACATCTGATGGAGTTATTGTTTTTACATCTATGATCATGCGTCACAATCCCGGCCGACACACTGTATTGACCTATATGAGTGAAGATGACGGAGCTACTTGGCATCGAAGTAATGTGTTGGACATGGGCGGTGCTGGTCACCATGGTGGTTTGACAGAACCCACATTGGTAGAACAGAATGATGGTCGATTGATGATGTTAATACGGACTAATTGGATGGAATTCTGGTGGGCAGAATCAAAGGATAACGGACGGTCATGGCATTTGATGGGACCAAGTGGTATTCCTGCAAGCCCGTCACACGGACAGATGGAAAGATTGGCAAGTGGTCGTATTATTCTTGTGTGGAACCAACCTTTTCCCAAAGGAGAATCTTCTTATCCAATGGTGGGTGGTGATCGAATATGGTCCGCTGTTCCAGTGAGTAACTTTAGAGGGGAACTTTCTATGGCTTTTAGTGAGGATGATGGTAAGTCCTGGTCCGAGCCAGTAGTAATTGCATCAACAGCTACAGAGGGCTTTAGAAAAACGGGAGCAGGGGGCACTGGTAAGTATATGCCCGTTAAAGAAGTTTGTTACCCCTATGTTTTTGAGTTTGCACCTGGAGAGATTTGGGTTACAACAGCAAGAGGTCCTGTTAGAGCAAAGTTGTATGAAAAGGATTTTGTGGATTAAGTAGCTTTAATACTGATTTTAAAATGAAGATAGTTAGCATTTTGGTATGTGTATGTTGGGGATTGCTATGCATCCCCTATTTTTGTTTTAGCCAGACCTGGACTGACGTTACCTTTGGAGACTTTTCAAAAGGGGTAATTAGTGCATCGGGGCAAAACATTTATATAAGTCAGAAAGGGGAAATCAAAACCATTCGACGTTATGATGTGAATCAGGATGGTTGGATAGATTTGCTATTTAATAATACCCATGACCAGGAGAATTATGTGGACGCCACCCTTGTGACTTTCGAACCTTCCGGCCATACATTGATTTCCAAACTTCCTGTACAAGGGAGTATCGCAGCAGAAGCCGCAGATTTGAATAAAGATGGTTATCCAGATATCGTTTTTTGTCCTAATAAAAGTGGTATACAAAACCCTCGTCGCTTTCTGAAAATTTATTGGGGAGGAAAAGGTGGGTGGAGCGAATCCAGAAGTGGAGTTTTACCAGTCAATGGTGTTATATCCGTACAAATAGCTGACATAAACAATGATTCATGGCCTGACATTCTCACTTTAAATTCAGCAGCATGGTTGCCAGGTCAACCGGAAGGCCAAATTCTTAGGGTGTACTGGGGAGGAGAAAATAGTTATCATCTGGACCAATACTCTGATATTGGCTTAATTGGTGCACATCAGATCGTTGCAGAAGATTTCAATGGCGACGGATTGACGGATATATGTTATTCCAATAACAAAGGAGAAATTCATTGGCTAGATGGGAAAGAATTAAAAAATATAGGTTCACAGACTTATCCTAAAATCCTTTCACCTGATATTAACCGATTAGTTATATTGGAAGGAGTTCCGTTGGATTTAGTAGTCAGGAAAAAGAACGATGAGGCCCAACTATATGTGTTGGGTGACCAGAATGAAATACTGAAGCTCTATTATACTCGAGAGAATGAATGGAAGCAAACAACTGTAGCGGAAGGAATACAAGGAACTAGGCTAAGCATTGGCGATGTTGACCTGGATGGTCAGGAAGATATCCTGGTGATTAATTATGCGATCAGAAAAGCGGCGGGTGGTGAAATGGTGGGTGCTGATGGAAGCAAAAATGACGGGTTGACCATATTGTGGGGTGCGGATGAGAATTGGTTTATTGAACAGACTAGGATAGAAATTCCCAATGCCATTTCTGCACAGACAAGTGATCTCAATGGAGATGGGATTCCTGATATTGCAGTGGCTGTTTATCAGGGTGAGGATACGTATTTGGCACATTCTAAAATTTTATTCGGGCAGGGAAATAGATTATTTAAAGATTCAGAGATCAACATTCCAACACAAGGCGCTCACGATGTGTGCATTGTAAATCATCCCTTATTTGGTAATAATACTGTTGTCTTTAGCAACAGTATGGGGGGGACCTTATATGAGAATGTCCCCTTATATCTTTATTTGGGAGGGGAATCTGGGTTTAATGAAGAAAATAGGATTGAAATTCCTTTTACCAGTGGATACGAAGGCACTGCAGCCGATGTGGACGATGATGGGTTTGTGGATGTTTTGGCAGTTAATTCCATGCATGGTGGAGGCTTTAATGACCCGCTAGGGGGGATTAATATTTTTAAAGGAAGTGAAAATGGTTTTGATTTTATTGGTGAAAGAGAAGTTTTACCTGAAGTCAATGCTTCCACCAGCAATGTAGCTGACCTCAATAAGGATGGTTATCTTGACATAATCATAGGCCTCTTTGATCAACAAGATAAGACAGAAACTGAATTGGTGATCTATTATGGAGGACCAACTGGTTATTTAAAGGAAAATCGACAGGCGATTCCTTCTTCTGGTCGGTCATCCAGTCCTATGGTGGCTGATTTCGATAATGACGGCTGGCTGGATATAGCGGTAAGCTCATATAGCGAAAATAAACTTCGGATTTTCAAAGGTTCGGAAAATGGCTTTAAGGAGGATCACCAACATGTTATCCCCATGCAATCAGTCATTGATTTGGAGGTAGCTGATCTAAATGCAGATGGGTATCTTGATATCATTGCCTGTCATTATATGGATCGTGCAAATGGACATCACGATGCAGGTATGACCATTCTTTGGGGAAGTGAAACTGGATTCGAAAACTGGAATTCCCAGTGGCTCCCCAGTTATACCCCATTAGGTCCTGTTGTAGCCGATTTTGATCAGGATGGTTATTTGGACATTTTTGCTCCGGCGTATCATGGTGACATATCGCGGGAGAATTTGCCCATGTATTTATTTTGGGGTGGAAAAGATGGCTTTGTTGCTGATCGACGGACTACCTTTATTGGAAATTCCGGTACGGATGCATTAGCTGCTGATTTTGATAAGGACGGAAAATTAGACCTGGCAATAGCTCAGCACACGGTGCATGGCTCCCATGCAAAAGCACGATCAGAAATTTACTTCAACGATGGGAATAGATTTAAGAGTAATCATGTCCGGATAGAAAATATGGCTAGTCCGGGTGTTCATTGGATGTGGAATAAGGATATGGGGAATATTTATGATCGATCCTGGTCAGAATCATACACTTCAAAAATATTTACCTGGAAAGATTCCAAAACTCATCTTAAACTTAAATATGTAGCCCAAGAAACCAGAGGAGCTCATGTCGATCTGTTATTCAGGACTGCAAAAAAGAAAGAAGATATAAGAGAGGCAGCCTGGAAAAATTACACTTCCAATAAAGTGTCTATTCCTAAGGATGACCGGAAAATGCAGTATAAAGTAATTTTTAACTCACCCAATGGTGACTGGTATCCTTCACTAAAATCTATTACTATTGAAATTGACTGAAATGAAAATAAATAAACAAAACATTAAACGTCGAACTTTTCTGAAAAGGTCACAAAATTTGGTTTTAGGGACAGCATTAATTCCCGGTAGCACCATGACCTTAATGGGGCAAAGCTGTTCAAAAAGAGGGGCTGTCATCATGGAACAAGCATCTAAATCTATGCCGGAAATAATAGACAAAGAGGTCGTCTTTATCGATCAAACTTCAAGTTTTCGACCTATTCCATCGGACCCGAATTTTCGGACGGGTTCAAACATTCCATCTTTACCTCGTACGGTTGAAGTTCCGTTTCCATGGGAAGAGGAAAAGCTAATCAGTAATAATCAGGGCTACATCACCGGTAATGTTTTTGTCGATCCGGATAGTCGTTTTATATTGCAGTTAATGTTATCAACGCCGGGTACACCAGATACATCCAGTGGTTCCCCTCAATACAAAACCTGGTATCGGGTGTCTACAGATGGGGGACGCACATTTTCAAAACCTGCGTTGGTTGTAATCGAGGGAAATACGCTGGAAAATCCTATTGACGGCGTTGAAATCGGACGGAATGGCTACAATGTCAATTTTACCACGCCCATTATCAAGAGTTCTTCAGGGAAAATCATCGTGCCGGTTAATTTGCACCCATGGGATGAGGAAAAACAAAAAATATACAACCCGGCCGATGCCTATATATTTCAGGATGCCGGAGCGCTTGTTGGAGAATGGGACCATCAATCAAAGGATTTTAATTGGCGATTTGGCGGGTGGCTTCGAATAGATCACCATGTTTCTACCAGAGGGCTATCAGAGCCTTCGATCGTTGAATTGTCAGAAGGTCGATTTGTGATGATCTCCCGCGGATCCAACCTCAAAAAACCTGATCTTCCCGCTCATGCTTGGGTCTCTTTTTCAGATGATGATTGTATGACATGGTCCAAACCTCGGCCCTTTAGTTATTCGGACGGAACGAGTTTTCATGTGCCGGCTTCCTGTTCTACAATATTTCGATCCCGAGTTAATAATAAGTTGTACTGGATAGGTAATTTGGTGGAGGGTAATCCTGATGGGAATTTTCCCCGGTTCCCGATAGTTATCGGAGAGGTCAATGAGAAACCGTTTGGAATTATTAAGGATACCGTACTCCAGCTCGATACCCGGCATTCAGAAAAAGAGGGCGAAAAAATCCAGCTGTCCAATTTCAATATTTTGGAGCATTCCCATAATGGTGAAATCATTATAACACTGACTCGACGTGAAGGAAGAAAAGTGGCCAAAGGCCTGTCCTGGTATCGAATTGCTTTAGCCACATGAATAAGATTAGGTGATTTCTATGGATTTGAGATTTTTCTCAGATCATGAAATTAGAGAATTTTTCTCTGTTTTACTTAATGTGTAAATTCTTCCAACTTCTAATTTTTTTTTACTTAAAATCACTTTGATATGAAATTTCATCCCTATGCCCGGCGATACTGTCTGAAATGGGGGATGAGTGCTCTGACGCCTGTATTGCTGCCTGGTATAGTAGGGAGAATAAGACGAGGAGCTTTATTGAAATGGAATACAGGACCCCAACCTCAATACCTGGATAATGGCCGGGCCTTCATGTGCAATCCGGCGATTTATACTTCAGTCCGGGTCTGGATTAAAAACCAAACGATTATTGTCGATGAGCAATCAGGAAAGGAAGTGGTCTATTACCAGGGAGGTTCTTGTAGAATTGAGAGTAGGTTTGGTGAGAAAGATCTGTTTTCTGAAAATGATGGGGAAACCTGGAGTCAACCGGTTGTGATTGCAACGGCAACGGATACGAGTAAAACAAAAACATTATCGTACCCACGAGTTTTTGAAGCAAATCCCGGAGAGATATGGATTACAACTACTTATGCAGGTTTCGCCGGTTATCTCAGTGTTCGATTGCATGAGAAGGATTTTAATTAAAAAAATAACTAGAGATGAAAAATTGGAGCGTATTTATAGCTAGAATGGGCGTTTGCCTGATCTTATGCAGTTTTGTCTTTAAGAGCGCAGCGCAAAATGTTAATGGCGTCGAAGGGAAAGTAACCACTACTGGTGCCTGGATTCCCAATGAGGTTGAAGAATTGGAGGGAATGAAGATGGGGCCTTTTGTACAGCTTGATAATGGACAAATTCTGACAATAGAAGACAAGAAGTGCTTAATTAGTGATGAT
This sequence comes from Membranihabitans marinus, assembly GCF_019802045.1. Classification (GTDB taxonomy): domain Bacteria; phylum Bacteroidota; class Bacteroidia; order Chitinophagales; family Saprospiraceae; genus Membranihabitans; species Membranihabitans marinus_A. Next base: position 507,976 of record NZ_JAHVHU010000002.1, read on the forward strand.
AATGGGAAATCATGGATGGAGTATGATGTGTTTGATACCCACCAGAACGTCAAAATTTCCAATGAAAGAGCCCTCTTAAAAACCAAAAGTGGTGTGATAATTTTGGCTTTCATGAATCTTGAAGAAAGGAAGAACTGGAATTGGAATCCCGCTATATCTGATTCTCCCGGTGCGATATTACCAACTTATACGATCCGTAGCCTGGATGGCGGAAAGACCTGGCAGGATCTGCAGAAATTGCATAACGAATGGGCCGGAGCAGTCCGGGATATGATTGAAACCCGAAGTGGTAATGTTATATTCACGTCGATGATGATGCGACATAATCCCGGACATCATACGGTACTTACCTATACATCACGAGACGATGGGAAGTCTTGGGAACGCAGCAATATTATTGATCTGGGAGGCGCAGGCCACCATAGTGGAGTAACCGAATCTACGATTGAGCAATTGGGAGACGGAAGGATTTGGCAGTTGATGCGGACGAATTGGGGAACATTTTGGGAAGCTTTTTCTGAGGACGAGGGGCTCACCTGGAAGGATATTCAACCCACGAACATCGATGCCAGTTCCGCACCTGGTCTACTAAAAAGATTGGAAAGTGGACGACTGGTTTTGATTTGGAATCGACAATACCCTGAAGGGAAAGATTATTATCCATTACGAGGAGGAGATAATCAATGGTCTGAAGTTCGAGCCAGTAATCACCGGGAAGAATTGTCCATTGCTTTTTCTGAAGATGATGGTGTCACCTGGAGTAAGCCTCGAATAATAGCAAAATCATACAGCGTGCAGAACGAAGACACTGGCAAAACTTGGCTGTCGTATCCCTATTGTCTGGAAATGAAAACCGGTGAATTATGGGTTACGACAATGCAAGGTAACCTTAGGATTCGATTGTTTGAAAAGGACTTTAAAAGATAAGATGAAAATCTACAACCATATCGTCTTTCCCTTTGCATTCTTATTGTTTTCATTGGCTGGAGTAATGGGCGCCACTTCTGTTTCATATAAGACTGATTTGGATTTTTTGTGGTTGCCGTCTTGGGATTCCTCCGATACCCTGACTATTGTTGCATTTGGAAATTCAATCACGGCAGAACGGTCTACTATTAAACAGGTTTTTGCACAAAGACTACCCCAATTGTTAAACAACCACGGAATAGAGTCCCATGTCACAAATTCAGGGATCCCGGGTAGTCATACCGGCAGTGTCAAAGACAACAACTTATTTAAGATAAGACATGGCCGGGATCGGTTTGAAACAGATGTTTTATCATACCATCCCGATCTTGTAATAATCGGTTTTGGAACCAATGACTCATACATCGATAACAAGATAAAAAAGGGAGAACCCCGGATTCCTATAAAAAACTATAAAGAGAATTTAGAATTCTTTATTACGCAATTAAAATCAAATGGTTCAGAAGTCATATTGATAGCACCAAATATATTAGGAGATAAATTTCCCGATTTTCAAAATAAGTGGTTGTTGAGATACGTGAAAACAGTAAGGAAATTGGCGAAAAAACATAAAACGGGTCTGGTTGATAATTATAAACTTTTTATAGAGTATGAGAAAAACTCTGGATCGAGCTTTGATGACCTTATGCTCGATGGATGCCATCCCAATGATAAGGGGCATGAACTCATTGCGAATCACTTAGTGGCGGAAATTTTAAAGGTGCTGTGTACAAAATAATTTAGCAATGCAAAACAAAAAAGCAAAGCATGAAGCGTAAGGTACTGGAAAGCAGTCGCAGGAATTTTGTGAAGGGAGTTTCAACACTGATAGTTACTTCAAAATTCGGATTGAATCAATTCAGAATAAACAAATTATTTTCTCCTATGACTCATGATGGATTGAAAGTGATCGATAAAGAAGTTGTGTTTGTCGGAGATCAAGTGGATGGTTTTTATCGGCCGGTGTCTTCCGAATTTATTTTTAGTCAATTTCCTGAAATCCCGGAGGTGCCCGAGTCTATTCCTGTTCACTTTCCTTGGAAAGTAGAAACTTCTGCCACCTTTCCAGAAAGGTCACTCAATGGTTTTGGAGCATTGAACGAAGGAATCTATTCAGAAGGTCCGAATATACTTCAAATCATTGCTACCACACCAGGAAAGCCTGATACCAAAGGCGGATCGCCATCCTATAAAAATTGGTATAGAGTTTCAAATGATAGTGGCAAGACCTTCTCTGATTTCCGATTGATCGTATTGGAAGGGAATTCTGAGAATAATCCGATTGACGGCGTGGAAATTGGTAGAAACGGGTACACGATACCCTTCACATCAGTCATTTTCAGAAGTCATCAGGGTGAATTGATGGTTCCTATTCATCTCCACCCCTGGGATGAAAAGAAGAAAGAAATTTATAACCCCGCGAATGCCTACTTATTTGGAGATTCTGGGGTGCTTATAGGGAAGTGGGCACCGGATTTTAAGGATGTGGCATGGAAGTTTGGCAATTGGTTGAGAATTGATCATCAATTATCTACCAGAGGATTATTTGAACCTTCAGTCGCAGAATTGAAAACCGATGGAAGGTTTGCAATGGTCATGAGAGGGTCCAATCATACTCAAGCTGATCTACCCGGTTACACCTGGTTGTCCTTCTCCAATGATCAATGCAGGACCTGGTCCGACCCGGTTCCTTTTACATATTCTAATGGAAAGAATTTTTATACCCCAGCTTCATGTTCGACCCTTTTTCGGTCTGAAAAAACCGGCACTTTATATTGGATAGGCAATGTCCTTCCTGAAAATTCAAACGGGAATAATCCACGCAACCCATTGGTAATCGGCCGGGTGGATGAACATAACTTTGGTCTTATCAAGGAGTCGATTGTTGGAATTGATTTCCGACATAAAGAATCAGAGTCTGAAAATGTTGAGCTTTCCAACTATAAAATTATGGAACATGCGGATTTGGATGAAATACTAATTGCATTAACCCGAAGAGAAAAGGGGAAGTGGGCACAGGCTCCTTCCTGGTATCGAATAGAACTAAGTTAAGCATATGAATAACCTTCAAGCAATTTTTGAAAATATTATTTTGTTTTGTGCACTGATTTTATGTTTTTCTATTAGTGTTGCAACACTTGATGCCCAGTCGTCAGGACCTGTTGTAACACTACAACTAAATCCTGGCGATAATAATCCCCGAAATAGTGAAGGTGATTTTGTGACCTTGAAAGACGGCAGCATCCTGTTCATATATTCACATTTTGTGGGAGACGCACCCAGCGATTTTGGTAACTCACACCTCGCATCCCGACGGTCCTATGACAACGGAAACACTTGGACGGATTTAGATGAAATCGTAGTGGAGAACGAAGGAGCCATGAATGTGATGTCTGTTTGCTTGTTGCGATTGCAGAATGGTCAGATTGCATTGTTTTATGCCCGAAAGAATTCTATTCATGATTGTATCCCCTATATGCGGATATCAGAAGATGAAGGTCTTACCTGGAGTGATCCTGTAAAATGCATTACGGATCGTCCGGGGTATTTTGTGTTGAATAACAGCCGCGTAATACAACTGGAGAATGGGCGTCTTCTTATGCCGGTGGCTCTTCATGAATCTGAAGAAGTCAAGGGTGGAGCCTTGGAATTACAGTTCAATAACTATGGGAAATTGTTTTGTTATTACTCGGATAATAACGGACTCACATGGAAAAGGAAGGGTAGGATCGACGTACCTCAGGGTGTTATGGCCCAAGAGCCTGGCCTGATTGAATTGAAAGATGGTCGTGTTATGATGTACATCAGAACCAATTCGGGGGTACAATACGCTTCTTATTCAAAAAACAAAGGGAAGAAATGGTCAGAGGCGATCCCCACTAATATTCCGTCACCGCTTTCTCCGGCTACCATCGTACGTATTCCTGCAACGCAAGATCTCCTGCTGGTATGGAACAACAACGGCGTAAAGAAAAGTGCCTATGGAGGGAAAAGGACGCCCCTCAATCTGGCTGTTTCTAAGGACGAAGGCACAACGTGGGATCTTATAAAAACCATTCATAGTGATCCCGATGGATGGTATTGCTACACAGCGGTCCATTTATTAAACGACAAAGAGTTTTTATTAAGTTATTGTGCCGGAAATCGACCGGCCGGAACCGGGTTGTCCATTACAAATATTACGAAGGTGAATTTGGATTGGGTGTATAAATAGAATGAAAACTATTATATTATGAGCAAATCTATGATTAAGTTACATGCTACTGCAGAAGAGAAAGAGCAAATCGACACAAGGCGCCAATTTTTAAAATTGGGAATGGGTGCTTTCACGCCAGTGCTGCTTTCCGGTATCTTCAGTACAAAACAAAACAGTTTATCCGAAAAATCAAGCAATAAATTGAAATATCAATGCCTGGATTATGGTCGGTCCTTCATATGCAATACCGCAGCTTTTAATTCAGTCCGGATGTGGATTGAAAGCCGAACGATTGTGGTCGATGAGCAATCAGGAAAAGAAGTGGTCTATTACCAGGGAGGTTCTTGTAAAAGTGAGAATACGTTTGGAGAGAAGGACTTATTTTACGAAGACAATTACGACTTTTTACCCATATTCGGTGATGGCAAAGTGTTGGTTTTTCGACGCCATTCCAATGTCAGAAAAGATAAAAATTATAGAAGCATCAAAAAAATGGTAGATATGTGGGGTGCGGATCCCAACATCGTACTACCCAAGCCAAAATCCATCACAGAATTGAAAACCTGGAAAGATATAGAAAAAGCGACAGCAGCGGGCACCCCCATCGTCACGCAAACGGAGATTTGGAATGAGGAAACAGGATTGAGGGCCATTATTGAATGTCCCTGTAAAACCATGAATATCAGCCATCCAAAGAAAATGTACCAGATAGATACCGGACCGGTGGCGCTTCCCGATCTTTCTCAAAGATATCCGGAGATGATGGAAGGCCTACGATTGGCCTACCTGGCGTTTAATACGGATAGTTTTACGGATTTTGTGGTCGAAGTACCGACGCCGATACAGAATGAATTCAAGAATGGGGCCCACGTTTATCACTACTCAGAGCACATATCTGTAACAGCTAAAAACAAATTATTTGTCGTCTTATAGTTCCACTATGCATCAATTAACACATATCCTCTCCATGATAAAAATAAAACGTTCTGTTCTGTTTTCGATTGCGATCGCCTGGGCCATTCAACTACCTATGACATGGGCCCAAAAACACCCGTCAGAGATGTCTATGCACGATTTATTATCCTCTGCAGAAAACCCTCGCAATTCCGAGGGCGATTTTATCCCGTTAAAAGATGGTCGTATTCTTTTTGCCTATACCCGTTTTATGTCCTCCTCCAGTGACCATGCGCCGGCACAAATCATGGGCAGATTCTCCAATGACGGAGGTAAAAGCTGGACCGCTGAAGATGTGCTGATTGTGGACCGTGAAGGCGATCAGAATGTGATGTCGGTGTCCTTTCTTCGATTACAAAATGGCGATATCGCTTTGTTTTATGCCCGAAAAAATTCATTGAGTGATCTCATACCCATGATGCGGGTTTCTAAAAATGAGGCTCAGACCTGGAGTGGTCCCCAACCGGTGATCACAGATCAGAATGGTTATTTTGTACTGAACAACGACCGGGTCATCCAGTTGGAAAGCGGCCGATTACTGGTGCCGGTTTCCTTGCATAAAACCCCCAATTCTGAATGGAGCCACCGGGGTGAGATCCGGTGTTATTACTCTGATGATAATGGTGCATCCTGGAACCGTGGACAAGTTCTCCCCGCACCGGAAGATGTGATTACGCAGGAACCCGGCGTAGTGGAGCTCAAAGACGGTCGGGTTCGCATGATTATTCGGGCCAATCACGGCGTGCAGTACACATCTTTTTCATCTGATGGTGGAATAACCTGGAGTCTGGCGGAGCCTTCCAATATTCCATCGCCGATCGCACCGGCGTCGCTCGAACGATTAAAGCGTACCGGGGACCTGATTCTGGTGTGGAACAATAACGGAAAGTCCGGACCCGGTTATTTTAAGTCGAAAAGAACCCCACTGACCATGGCTATATCCCGAGATGATGGGAATACCTGGGAGTTTATGAAAAATGTGGAAGGAAGTATTCACGCCTCCTACGCCTATACGGCAATTCAGGAAGTGGATGACTATGTATTGTTTGGGTATTATATAAAGCACGATGAGAAGCCGGGGTACGATTTGCGTATCAAACGAATACCTATTGAAAACGTATATCGGGAACTAAAACCTGATCCGGTACTCGTCGTGGCGAATAAGCATTCGAACACATTGTCCTACGTGGATCCCATGGCGATGGAAGTCATGGAAACCATATCGGTGGGAAACAATCCCCACGAGATCACCATCACTCCGGATCAGCGCTTTGCCTATCTGAGCAGCTATGAGGCACCGGGAAATTTTATCTATGTGGTCGACTTGATGAAACGGCAACAGATTGATTCCATTTTTACAGGGGTGGTAGGACGGATCCATGGTGCTGCGATGGGGCCGGAAGGCAAATACGCTTATTTTACTGCGGGCCAATCGGGGCAGATCGTAGAGGTGGAAACCAAAACAAACACCATCTCTCGAATCATTCCCAGCCATGGGAAGATATCACATATGGTGTATGTGTCTCCCGATGGAAAACATCTCTTGACGGCGAATATAGTTTCCGAGGATATTTCCGTGATTGAGCGGGAAAGTGGAAAATTAGAGAAGATCATCCCAGCTGGAAAAGGGGTGGAAGGCATGGCTTTTACGCCCGATGGAAAATTTCTTTGGGCCTTGAATCAGACTGGAGGAAGTATATTGATTATTGACTGGGATCGGCGTGAAGCCATGGATCAATTTGAATGCAAAGGAATGCCGGTTCGAATCAAGTTTACAGATGATGGTAAAAAGGCCCTGGTTGCGAATTGGACGGAGGAGGGTACGCTGACGATCATTGATGTGAAATCAAGAAAAGAGATTAAACGAATCCCGGTGGGTGATTATGCTATTGGTGTGGAGATCTCCCAGGATGGGAAGTATGCTTTTGTAGGTTGCGAGGATTCCGTTGATGTTAAAGTGTTATCGGGCGGATCTGAAACGAGGAAAGGAAATAAGGAAGATTCGGATGGCGTACATGTGGTGGACCTGGAAAAAATGGAAGTGGTCAAAATTATTAAAACAGGATTGGGTCCCGATCCAATGATAATGTGGGTTCCACCAAAATATATTGAGGGAAAATAAGAAGGTGAATATTTATCAAGAAATCATCTCGTTTTTGAATGTCGCTTGTGGCGGGCTGCCCTGGAAAAACGTGGGGGTGTGGGGGACTACTTGGATACTATAATTGGTGTAGGTATAATAGTTCATATATGGTGACAAATTAATGAATATAAAATTGGATTTAATATGAAAACACTTAGAAGCATCTTTTTTAAATCAGTTTCATTGCTAATAGTAGGACTGCTGGTCTCTTCTTGCAATGATCATAGTGAGAACGCAAAAAGCGATTCATCCCAGCCGGAACGTCCTAAGATCACCCTCAACCTTTCTCCCTCAGAAAACAATCCCCGCAACAGCGAAGGTGATTTTGTCGATTTGAAGGATGGACGTATGATGTTCGTATACAGCAAGTATGTGGGAGAGTCCTCCAGCGACCATGCCCCCGCCTCGTTGGCCGCCCGGTATTCTTCGGATGGGGGCAAGACCTGGACGACGGAGGATGAGATCGTTGTACCCAATGAAGGGGGAATGAACGTCATGTCGGTTTCTCTGTTGCGATTGCAAAATGGTGATATTGCGTTATTTTATCTCCGAAAGAATTCCACTCAGGATTGCATTCCGATGTTGCGTATATCGAAGGATGAAGGCAAATCCTGGGGAGAGGCCATCCCATGTATCACCGATAAGGAAGGATATTTTGTGTTGAACAACGATAGAGTCATCCAGTTAGAAGATGGTCGATTGATGATGGCCGTGGCGCTCCATAATACCCCGGGCGGGGAGTGGCGTAATCAAGCTGACTTGTATGCTTATTATTCGGATGATGACGGACAGACATGGACGTGCAGTCAGCAAGTACCCAATTCCACTGATATAGTGACCCAGGAACCTGGACTGATTGAAATGAAGGACGGCCGGATTATGATGTACATCCGGGCGAGCGGAGGATTCCAGCAACTGTCCTATTCCTCGGATCGGGGAGAGACCTGGAGCCCGATCGAGACCAGCAATATTCCTTCACCTTTGTCACCGGCTACCATTGAAACAATCCCTTCTACTGGAGATTGGTTGCTAGTATGGAACAACAACGATGGCAGTAATCCGGACTTGAAAGGTAAGCGGACTCCGATCACAGTGGCTGTATCAAAAGATGAAGGAAAAACCTGGAAGTACATCAAAAACATCGAAGAAGATCCCGATGGGTGGTACTGCTACATAGCGATTCATTTTCCGGAGAATGCCCCGGATGATGTCATGCTAAGCTATTGTGCAGGGAATCGACCGGCCGGAACGGGTTTGTCCGTAACCCATGTGACCCGATTGACGAACGATTGGGTGTATGGGGAATAGTAAAAAAATAGCCAGACGTTAACCTGTCAGCGTCTGAGGTAAAAGTAGTTGTTAAAATGAGATTATGTTTTTGATAGAGATCAGTTATGGTGTTGCTCATTGACCTGACAGCGTTTTTAATTGGCCCCAAAATGCTGACAGGACTCTATCATACAACTGAATATAATGATTGAAATGAACATTTACAACGATTTAAAAGTATAAGGAACCCCGGCGCTGTCAGGTTTGATAATAATTATAAACAAATAAAATGAACGGAAAAAAAATAAGACAAGCACTGCATGACGGTCGGAGAGTATATGGTACCGCCATGATTTCCCAATCTCCCCATTGGCCCGGCATCCTTGCATCGGCCGGAATAGACTTTGTATTCATCGATACCGAACATACGGCACTGGGAAGACAGACTGTCGGTGAAGTCTGTCATCTGTACAAAGGGCATGGGATAGCGCCGGTGGTACGGATTCCTTCCCCGGATCCCTATCAGGCCACGATGATGCTGGATGGAGGGGCAAGTGGTGTTATCGCCCCCTATATAGAACGTGCAGAGCAAGTCAGAAAGTTGGTTGGTGCCGTGAAATACAAACCCCTAAAAGGGGAGCGGCTGGCACAATTTCTCAAGGGTGAAAAAGAGCTTGAACCAGAGCTTCGTGACTATTTGATCAAACACAATGAGGATACAGTTCTGATTGTTAACATTGAGAGCACGCCGGCGCTGGAAGCCTTGGATGATATCCTTTCAGTGGAAGGGTTGGACGGTATTTTGGTCGGACCCCACGATTTGACCTGTAGTTTAGGGATTCCAGAAGAGTATCACCATCCCTTGTTTATCGAGACCATAGAATCGATCATTGACAAAGCACGAAATAATCAGGTGGGAGTGGGTATTCATGTGTGGGATGCGGTGGGTTTTGATCAGGAAATAGAATGGATAAAGCGCGGAGCCAACCTGGTCGTCCACAGTAATGATCTTTCCCTGTTATCTGGCACTTTAAGAACAAATATTAATAATATAAAGACGGCCTTGGGACAATCGGGTGTAGATGGTCAGGATGCAGAGCCTATTGTGTAATTTAACATTATGGAAAAAGTTAATGTCACAGCTCATCCGAGACAGAAAATTATTTGTAATTCCCTAATTGATTAAAAAAGGAGCATGCATAGTAATAGAAGAGATTTTTTAAAAAAGACAGGAACCTATATTTCTGTAGGTACTATGACCTCTTTGGCAGGGCTGAATCCTGACTTCGCGGTTCATCGTACCATCCAAACCAGCAAAGGAAAAGATCTTGAGAAAATCAAAGCTCTTCTAGAAAGAAAGAAGCCCAATATATGGCTTTTTACCGGAGACAGTATCACCCACGGCGCCAAACACACCCATGGTTATCGCTCTTATCCCGAAGTGTTTCAGGAACGAATCCGTTGGGAAATCGGCCGGGTACGGGATGTGATTATCAATACCGGAATCAGTGGGAATGCAGCTTCGAATATTCTCAGTGACTTTGAATGGCGAATCCAGCAGTTCAATCCGCATGTGGTGTCCATTATGATCGGAACCAATGATTGCGCGAGGGAAGGAATGAGTCCGGATCAATTTAAAAAGAATGTTGAACGCTTGATTAACCGCATAAGGGATATTGGCGCTATCCCGGTATTGCATACGCCCAATGTGATTATTTTGGATAAGAGTCCCAAGCGAAAAACTTTACCAAACTATATACCTGCATTGAGATCATTGGCAGAGGAAGTAGACATCGTTTTAATCGACAATTATCAACATTGGGAAGAGGCCATGCAGCGTGATTCTGAAAAGATTGTTTTCAAAAACTGGCTGAACGATCCCCTGCATCCCAATCAATTTGGACACCAGGAGATAGCCCGGGTGATGTTTAGGAAGTTTGGGATTTTCGATCCGTCTGCTGCCACCTGTGGCGGGGAATATTACGAAGGAGAACATTAAAAATTGGAAAAACTATGTCTACATCATTTCAACATATTATGCCCATTACTTTTGATTCTGGGGAGGAAGGTCCACACCTGTTGATTCTTGCCGGAGTCCATGGGGATGAGTTGGAACCGGTCCAAGTTGGTCTGAAATTAACGACCCAATTAGCGGGCGCTATCAAAATCAGAAAAGGAACATTAACCATTGTCCCAATAGTAAATAGACCTGCTTATAAAAATAAGTCTCGTACTGCTGAGGACGGGCTGGATCTCGCTCGCACCTTTCCCGGCCGGAAAGAAGGTAGTAAAACAGAGCAGATCGCTTGGGAGATCAGTCAATTGATCCGGTCCGTGGATTTTTTGATCGATATGCATACGGGTGGGAAGACCTATGAAATTTATCCCCTTTCCGGTTATGTGTTGCATCGGGATGAAAAAATTCTTGAAATACAGCGGACTATGGCAACAACCTTTGGACTTCCAGTCCAGTGGGGAACTTCACCCGAGCTGAATGGTCGTACCATCAGTGTGGCCCGGGATGCGGGCATTCCGGCTATTTATACGGAATATGGTGGTGGAGGACAACAAAATGAGGAGATTGTGGAGGTGTTGTATGAAGGATGCTTGCGGGTCCTGGTGGAACTGAAAATGATCCCTGATCGAAAGATGCATAGCCCGGAACCGCAGTATATCGTAGAAGATACGCGGGAAGCAAGCGGCCACTTGCAAATCATGTACCCATCACCTCTAAAGGGCGATTTTATAACTCATGCTCAATTGGGGGCCATGGTGAAAAAAGGAGATTTGATTGGCGAGGTACATGATTCAAAGGCAGGCAAAGGTGTAGAAATATCTGCCCGGGAAGATGGGTTGTTGTTTTTGATACGACGAAGACCCTTCGTGAATAAAAATGAAGCAACGGCGGGCATTCTACCTATTACTCAACCAGGAACTATTACACTACCATGAAGGGAAGAAAAGTTGTACTTATTACCGGAGCTGCAGGCGGCATAGGACGTAAAACAGCCATTCGATTCTACAAGGAAGGATGTTTATTGGCGCTGTCCGATATAGATGGGACAGGTCTGACATCGTTGCAGACGGAACTGAATGACTTGGAGAGTTCTACTGATCGGTGTATTCTTTTTCCGGGAGACCTGTCTGATATGAATTATGTAAAGTCATTGGTTCAGAAATGCCAGGAAGAGTGGCATCGGCTGGATGTGTTGGTTAACAATGCGGTCTGGCGAAGCCACGATACCATGCGGACCATTTCCGAACAAGACTGGAACAAAACCCTTCAAATCGGATTGACTGCCCCTGCTTTCCTCGCGCGGGATGCCGCCAAGCTAATGGAAGATCAAGATGCTCATGGCGTAATCATTAACATTTCCAGTGTGCAGGCACACCGGGCCGCCGGAACCTCTCCGGCTTACGTGGCTTGCAAAGGTGGAATGGAAAGCCTGACCTACGAATTAGCGGCACTCTATGGTCCGTCAGGTATTCGGGTGGTCGGGGTCGCTCCTGGAAACACGATCACCCCGTTAAGTGGAGACTTTGAGGATGAAACCGGCGAGAATATTAGTGAAAAGCTAGTAAGATATATGGAAGATCAGACGCCCTTAAAGCGATCGGCTGAACCCGAAGAAATTGCCAATGTCATTTATTGGTTGAGTACTTCTGAAGCGTCTTTTGTGAATGGAACAACGATCGCAGCAGACGGTGGTTTTTGTCATGGGTTTGGTGCTTATTCATTAAAAAAAATACAATTTAATAATCAGTTTTGAAAGGTATTTGGGCATATAGCGAATTTTGGCATTCCGGAGAATCCGGCGAGATGATCACGATGGGTGAGGGGCACACCCCTTTGATCCCAGCACGCCGACTCGGTAAAAAATACGGGTTGGATCATTTGTATTTTAAACTCGAGACCACGAATCCATCCGGTTCGTACAAAGATCGATTTGCTGCAGCATCAGTATCTCATCTACTTTCTATGGGAGCTAAAATCTGCCTGGCTACATCCAGCGGCAATACCGGGTCGGCATTGGCGGCCTATTGTGCGCGGGCTGGTATTCCTTGTGTCGTTGTCATCGTTGATGGAACGCCTCTCGGAAAACTAGAGCAAATGCAGATTTACGGAGCTCATACCCTGATGGTGAAGGGATTTGGTCTGGATGAGCGGATTACTACATCGGTATTTGAGCAGCTCCAGGCTTTGACTACAGACCTAAATACCCAGGTGCAGATCAGTGCATATACTTATTCGCCGGAAGGCATGCGGGGGGTGGAAACGATCGGACTGGAACTGGCAGAACAACTTCCCGGCGATGACATCCAGGTGTTTTCGCCTTCGGGTGGAGGAGGATTGACGCTGGCCATTGGTCGGGGATTTCAAAAATGGAAAAATGATCATTTTGGTTATATGCTTCCATCGCTGCATTGTGTCCAGCCGGACGGGAATAATACCATTGTAGGACCGCTGAAACATGGTAAAAGGAAAGCTGCGTCCATAGTACAGAGTACGACGAATATAAGTGGCTTGCAAGTACCCGGGGTGATCGATGGGAATGAAACAATGGCTATTTGCCGAAGTCTGGGAGGTACGGGACATTTGGTCGATGATGAAATGGTGTTTCAGCTGCAGGCTGAGCTGGCATCGATGGAAGGGATTTACTGTGAACCGGCAGGGGCTGTGGCATTAGCAGGAGCTATCCAAGCGTGTCAGAACCAGAAAATCAAAAAAACAGATCAGGTCGTGTGCATGATCACGGGGCATGGGTTCAAAGATACCGGTTTCATCAAGCGAGTGTCTACCGATCAAAATAAGTACTTTGACCAGTTTGATAGCGTGGAAGAATATGTAAGAAAAATAATAAAAGGTGAAGGTCAGGAGTCAAGAATTATGAATCAAATTTCAAATAAATAAAATAAAAATAATGGAAAATATGTTTCAAGGCATTTGGCCGGCGATGTTTACGCCGGTCGATAATGAAGGCAATCCCGCATTTGGTGAATTGGAAAAGATCACGGACTGCCTCATCAGGGACGGAGTAGACGGACTTTATCTTCTGGGATCTACCGGGCAGGGGGTGTTGTTTAAAGAAGCACAACGGAAAAAAATATTGGAGGTCGTTCAGGATGTGAACGCAGAACGGGTCCCCATTATGGTGCAAGTGGGATCCATGACCACGCGGGATTCAAAAGCGCTTGCCTGCCATGCTGAAAACGCGGGTGCCGATGCGATATCTTCGGTGGGCCCGGTTTACTTTCCGGGGGGTGCGGATATGGTGTTGACCCATTACCGGGATATCGCACAAACCACCCAATTGCCTTTTTTCCCTTATCAACTGGGAAGCACCTCGATTAAGGGAGACATCAACGATTTTATACGAGCTTTGCTGGATATGCCCCAGGTTCAAGGAATGAAATTGACCACTACTGATCTTATTCAGATCAGTACCATCCACAATTATGCCGGAGATCGCTTAAAATTATTCAGTGGTGCCGATGAGTTGCTGTGTCATTCCTCCCTATGTGGAACCGTGGGCGCCATAGGAAGCTTTTATAATTTCTGGTACAAAGAATGTGCACATGTAAGGAATACATTTATCAATGGTGATTTTGAACTCGCCAAGGACTTTATGCTGGAATTTCAGCGTACGATATTTGAAGTATTACCCAACGTATGGACGTTTTTTAGGGCGGCAATGAAGCTCAAGTATCAGGTAGATATTGGACCAGCTGTCCGACCTGTAGGTAATAATAACCAGAAATGGGAAGTGGGTGAGGTTCAACAGATAATGGACCGAATCGAAGAAGTGGCAAAAGTTAAGGCTGAGGTAGAGGTAAAGGCTAAGGTTTAGACTAAGCTTACCCTATACCATTAAGTACGATAGAGGATGGTGGAAGGAGGATGCCGCTTAGCCAGCGGGCAAGCGACCCGCCTTTTACCTTATCCTATTTAATATTTCATCAAAATAAATAATAAATAAAACAAAAAATGAAGAAAGTAATCACAGGAAAAGATGTACCAAAGAGTTCTTTGCCTTTCTCACCTGCATTGCAGGTCGGAGAATGGGTTTTTGTGTCCGGACAGGCCTCTGTTGATGAATCCGGGAATATTGTCAACGATACTTTTGAAGGGGAGTGTCGGCGGTCATTTGAAAACGTAAAGAAGGTCTTGGCGGGAGCCGGACTGACGCTGGATGACGTGGTCCAGGTCCGTAACTATGTCGGTAAACAGGCGTATCTACCGGAATTCAATAAAATTTACCGGGAGTATTTTAATGAACCCTATCCGGCTCGGACGACCATTATGAATTGTCTGGGGAGCCTGCTAAAATTTGAAATTGAAGTGATTGCAATGAAGCCTTCCGAATGAAAAAGAGAATAGCTTTAGCAGGGATATATCACGAGTCCAATACTTTTTTGCCGACTAAAACCACCCGGGAAGATTTTCAAAACGGGCATTTGTTTTATGACCAGGCTATACGTGAAGAGTACCAGGAGGCGCATCACGAAATCGGCGGAATACTCGAGGTGTTTGATAAATCTAATGTCGATATCTATCCTTTGTTTTTTGCTGAGGCCACACCCGGTGGAATGATCACGAAAGATACCTATTTACAGTTGGTGTCCGATCTTTTGTCGAAATTGCAAGAATATGGTCCGTGGGACGGAGTGATGGTATGCGCGCATGGAGCGGCAGTAGCCGAAGAATATCCGGATATGGATGGAGATTGGTTAAGTCAGGTCCGGCAGCAGGTGGGAGGTCAGGTTCCTGTGGTGTGCACCATTGATCCGCACGCCAATGTCAGTACTCGGATGATCAATGCCACAGACGCTATGGTAGCTTATTCCACCAACCCACATCTCGATCAGCGGGAGACCGGCCGGAAAGCAGCCCGATTGATGTTGGATCATTTGTCCGGCCGGGTTGTCCTTACTCAGATTTTGTCGAAGCCCCGTGTGTCCATAAGTATTGAACAACAAGCTACGGCAGAATACCCTTGTTCGCTGTTGTATGCACAGGCTGCCGAGTTTCTTAAGTTGACCGGGTTGTTATCCATTAGCATAGTCTTGGGTTTCCCCTATTCGGATGTAGCGAAAATGGGTTCTGCCTTTATAGTGGTGGCCGATGATCAGCGAGGTGAAGCGGATCATGCGGCTAAATCCATGGGGATTTATCTGGAAGAAAATCGGCATTTGTTTGTAGGTGAGCGGATCGATGCGCAGGCAGCAGTCGAGAAAGCAATGGAGATGGAATCCCCGGTACTTCTGCTGGATATGGGAGATAATGTCGGTGGGGGCTCTCCCGGTGATGGAACAATTTTGCTGCAGGAGCTTGAAAATCATGGAGGACAGAGTTATTTTATTTGTCTTTTTGATCCGATGGCTGTGGAAGTAAGTGATGGAGCTGGTGAAGGGGCAGATATCAGGCTGACAGTTGGAGGTGAAACAGATGAACTACATGGCTCACCCTGTACACTGAAGGTCAGCGTGGTGAAACTGGCCGATGGCGTATTCATTGAAAACGAACCGCGCCATGGCGGGCAGGTGAATTATAATATGGGGCGTATCGCCATCGTAGAGACGGCAGATGGATCCACTTTAATGTTGACCTCGAGAAGAATTCCGCCTTTTAGTCTGAGTCAACTCACAACTTTTGGAGTTGATCCTCAAAACTATGACGTCATCGTGGCCAAAGGGGTCAATGCGCCGGTAGCGGCCTATGCACCGGTGTGTCCGTCACTGATTCGGGTAAATACCCCGGGAGTCACTTGTGCTGATGCCACACAATTGGAGTTTAAAAATAGAAGAAAACCGTTGTTCCCATTTGAAGACTGGAGTTTATAATTGTTAATGCTTAATTTTTAATTATTAATTGTGTGTGAGTGGATGGGTGAAGGAGCTTGCTGCATATCCTGAACGATTGAGTAGCGCCTTTAACCTTATTTCTCAAGCCCACAGGACGACTATTATAGATTAAGACAATCGAAATACGCCTTTCCGCAGGAGAAGTGTTCCAGAAAAGCCAGGTTTGCACTTAAAAATGCGATAACCTTTTTATAAACCATGTTTTGATAAAAACAATAAGGAAATCATGCAATACATAAATCGAAACAATCAATAAGTAATGAGAACCCACTGGAAGAAAAAATTAGATGTGGAATATTACACCGAAGGGCCCGGACTGGATGCACCCGGTAACCTGTATTTTACGACGTTAACTGGCGGAAGGATTATGAAATTAACGCCGGAAGGGGCTGTGATTCCCTGGACCCGGTTGCAATGTCCCAATGGACAGCGTATCCTGAAGAATGGTCGTCATCTTGTGTGTGATACGTTGGCAAGAGCCATTGTTGAATTAGATTCTGCCGGGAACGTCCTGGGTGATAAAGTCAAGACAACGTGCGCCAACCATTCGTTCGAAGCCCCCAATGACTTGATCATGGATTCATCGGGTGGTTTTTATTTTACGGATTCTGTGCGGCATGTGGGGCAGGTGTTCTATGTGGGACCGGATGGCCGGGAAAATCGAGTGCTGGAAAATTTGGATTACCCCAACGGGATCGTCTTATCACCCGACAATCAAAAACTATTTATTGCCGAAAGTTATACAAACCGAATTCTGGTCGCAGAATTAGAAGAACCTGGAGTTGTGAAATCATTTCCGGATGTCTTTATTGATCTTCCTTCCAATCCCAATTCCTTCGACCTTCAAAGGATGCCTTTTACAGCCAATTTGCCGGATGGTATCGCTTTTGATGACCGCGGAAGATTGTGGGTCGCTCATTACGGAATGGGGGCATTGCAGGTGATTGATTCCGCCGGGCAACTCATCGATACCGTGGAGACAGGAATTCCCGCCACCAGTAATCTGTGTTTTTCGCCCGATTACAAATCTGTTTATGTGACTGGCGGAAGGGGTGAGCCCGGCCCGGGCATGATTCATCAAATATTTATTGAATTCTTTTGAACGACCCATTTATGAAAAAGTACCTATATATTTTTGCTGCTATTTTTCTTTATTCTACCACCTCATTGTTCGGACAAAATGGTGATTTAACGATTTCTGAACTCCCACCTATTCCGGACCAGGAAGGATTTGCTGGAATGTTCACCGGCGTCAGTGGCGGAGCTTTGCTGTGCATGGGGGGAGCCAACTTTCCGAATGGAAGACCCTGGGAGGATGGGCAAAAAGTCTGGTATGATTACATCTATGTGCTGGAGAGTGAAAACGGTGAATGGAACGAAGCAGAACAAAAGCTACCTTATCCATTGGGATATGGTGTGTCTGTGACTTATAAGGACGAGGTATTGCTAATTGGTGGAAGCAATGCGGATGGACATTACTCTGGAGTCGTCGGGGTGAAATATAAGAATGGAAAGATAGTCATAGACTATAATTACCCTGATTTACCCGTTTCACTTGCCATGATGTCCGGTGCTTTAGTGGGCGAGACGATATATATAGCCGGTGGATTAGAAACTCCGACTGGTTCTCCAACCAATCATTTTTTTGCCCTCGACTTGTCTTTGGATCCCGGGAATAGACAGTGGGAAGAATTAGAATCCTGGCCAGGTTCTGCTCGGTTATTATCTGTTGCTGCCTCCAAAGATGAAAAGTTTTACCTGTTTAGTGGAATTTATTCCTTCAAAAACCCGGAAGGCCAACCAGACCGGACTCTGTTAAGGGATGCCTATGTTTTTGATCCCGGGAAGGAGCGTTGGACTGCGTTGCCTACGCTGCCCCGGGCGGTGGCGGCTGCACCTAATCCGGCTCCGGTTCTAGGTCTGAATCATATCCTTTTTCCGGGCGGATTGGATAGTGCAACAGCTGTTTATCCTGATCCGGAGACCCACCCCGGTTTTCTGGATGATGTCCTGGCGTACAATACATTGAGTAAGACTTATGGATCGGTCGGGACCTTGCCGGAGGGAGCTTCGAGGGTTACCTTGCCAAGCACACAGTGGAAGGGGGTTTGGGTGATCCCCAATGGCGAATCCGGTCCAGGTGTACGATCACCAAAGGTGTATACGATATCAAACTAATTTGCTTTTTGGATTCCGAACGGTTTTTATTGTTCAGCCAGCATGAATGTTTTTTTTATCGGAAAGGGTGCTATTAAAGGTGTATTCTTAATCGGATGCGCTGGGGTTGACCCGGTCTGCACACTTTGGTGTGATGTGTGAAATAAAGATATTATTATTAATTTTGACAATGGAAATCAAAAGAACTATTGGTCTTGTATTATCGGGCGGTGGCTATCGTGGTATTGCTCACATCGGAGCGATTCGGGCTATGGAGGAACATGGATTGGAAGCCAATTATGTTTCCGGAACCAGTGCCGGAGCGATCGTAGGTGCTCTGTACGCTGCCGGGTATTCCTGGAAGGAAATGTTGGATGTTTTTCAGAATATATCCATATTTTCTTTTTCAAATTATGCATTACGAAAACCGGGATTGATTGACAGCGATAAGTTCTACGAAACCTTTTTGAAGTATTTTCCAGACGATAATTTCAAGGTTTTGGAAAGAAAACTATTTGTCACGGCGACCGACCTGATTGGTAGTGGGACGAAGATATTTCATGAAGGCGAATTAATCCGCCCATTGTTAGCATCATCTGCTGTACCTGGTGTTTTTTCACCGATCGCGATGGATGAGACGCTCTATTGTGATGGGGGTGTCACCAACAATTTTCCCGTCGAACCACTTCAGATATTTTGTGATGCGATCTTAGGGGTGTATGTCAACCCATTGGAAAAAGTAACTACAAAGGATTTGAATTCTACGGCTGAAGTGGTTGAAAGAGCTTACCTTATCATCCGCGCTACAGCCTCTAAAAGTAAATTTACTGCTTGTGATGTTTTAATCGTACCACCAGAACTCAATCAATATGCCATTTTAAAGCGGTCCAATATGGATAAAATCTTTCAACTTGGATATGAAGAGGCAAAGAAAAGATTGCTCGAAAGCGGATTGATTTGAAAATGCAAAAAACTCATCATTCAAATATCTACGAATTACCACCTTTTGATCAGATGTCAAAGTCTTCCCTCGTTGCCCCTTTGCTGAAGTGCCGGATGTTGTACGTGAAATTCAACATAAAATACTGTTGCAAGACGGTATTCTGCCGGTCTTCGATGTACAATTCATTGATGTTGCGACTTATATTATTGTTTTCATTGAACAGATCATATACTTTGAGACTGATTTCTCCCAGATTCTGTTTCATGATCTTTTTACCGAGACTCATGTTGACGAGTAACACGTTGTTATTGTACCCGTCGGATAATCCGGAATCCATCCGGTGTGAGATATCAGTGCGATAGGTGAGTCCTTTCCATATAATCCAGTCAGCCCGGATCCGGCTTCGTTGGTTGAAGTAGCGGTTGTTGAGTTGCGGACGCAGGGTGTTGTCGACGAAATTGTAACTGGACCGGGTAGAGATATTGAAATCTATTTTATCGCTGATGTTACTGCTGAGTGAAATTCCTGCCCGAAGCCCTGTGGACTTTGATAGGTTGGATGTTTCATTAATGACACCTGGTCGACGTGTCAATCCGGCTGCACTCCATACATTGAAGTTGGATTGGATGAATTTTAATGGAAGCCCGTAATTCGCATAGGCCCACAAATTCCAATATCCATCCACGTTGACGGGCTTGACCAATTGCGAACCTTTTTCAAGGGCAATGTCGTCTGTGATTGGTGTATATTCCTCCGCGATAAATGTACTGTTTGCTATATAATCTTCTGTAATTCGAGAAGATGCACCTGCATAAAAGGAATGCTCGTTTTCAGGATTCCGGGCTTTGAACCGCATGCGCAATCGATGGGTGTAGGTCGGATCCAGATCAGGGTTTCCTGTGCTGAGACGCAGTGGATTGGCGTCGTTAATCACGCTTTGCAATTGACCGATGGAGGGTTTGCCCGTCCAGGTGTAGTAATTTAATTCTACATTTTTATTTTTGGTCCACTCATAATCCAATCGAAGGGTGGGCAGGAAAGCGGAGACAGTTCGGTCATTGACGAAAGGCGCCGGAAAAAACTGGTTGTTTTGCAGCGATACATGTTCATATTCCAGTTCCGCTTGTGCTTTGAAATTCTCAATTTTATACTGATACCCCAATTCTATTTCCTGGGAAATGTAATAACTTTCAAAAGTGTTGCTGAGCGAGGTGTCCAGACGCAACTCGTCGTTGGGCCCGTCAGGATCCTCATAAATGTCATAGAGTAATTTGTCTGAGTCGTCGATCCGGTTACCTATTCCATATTCCAGTTCGATCATGCTTCGATCGCCGAACCCCTCCGTGAATGAACCGCGGGCACTCCAGGATATTCCCGTCCGAGCCAGTGTTGACTTTTGATTTAGATCTTCGGTGGTCGGCGCATTTTCATTGTAAAAAATATTGTGTCCGGTTCGATAAGATAGATCCGTATTGGTGTGATATCCTCCATGTGTATTTATGGTTAAGCTTCGACCTTTCTTGTCAAACTTATGGCTGTAGAGCAATGAACCAGAGTAATCGTTATTCTGATGATCATTGGACCTTTTATTGGATGTCTCATTAATGGGATTTGCGTTGAGTGCTGTGGCCCCGTCCATGGATGTGTTATTCTGATCATTGACCAGGCTGATACGCGGTTTGAAGATAAACTTATTTCGGTCATCCATTTCATATTCTACCCGGAGATTGAAGCGGTGGTCCTGATTGAGGTTGTCCTGAGTATTGCTTTGGTCATAGATTTGCCCGGAGTCAGAAGGCAGGATATATTCCCGGGTCAATTGACTGGCTCCTTCATTGTTCCGATGACTGTAGTGATAACTTCCACTTACTTCCAGTTTATCGTTCCATTCGTTGCTGAATTGAACCCCGATGTTATTTGTGTTAATAATTCCATTTTGGGTACGAACCTCATCCTGACTGTTGGGGTCGGCTGAGTAGGAGACGGCATTGACGTTGTTGCTCATACCGGTCACGGTGATCCGCCGATCGTCATTAAAAAAGTTTACATTGGCGCCGAGTTCATATCGATCATCGGAGCCATAACCCCCAGAGGTTCGGCCAAACTGGGCACGTTTGCTGTCCGGTTTGGTGATGATGTTAATCGTGCGCGCTTCGTCCCCGTCATCAAAACCACTCAATTCTGCTTTGTCGCTTTTTTTATCGTACACCTGCACTTTATCAATAATTTCAGCGGGTAGACTCTCCAAGGCGAGCTTGACATTGTTGCCAAAAAAGGGTTTCCCGTCAATAAGGATTTTCGCTACATCTTCACCCTGCGCTTGTAGTTTCCCGTCCTGCATCATGATCCCGGGCATTTTTTCCACGAGATCCTTTCCGCTGGCATCGGCGAGGGTGGTATAGGCCCCGGCATTGAACTGGGTGGTATCTCCTTTTTGCGTGCTCATGGTCGCTTCACCCAGGATCACGACTTCATCGAGGGTTTGTGCTTGGGGGTTGAGTTCGATCGTAGAAATGGTTTTGTCCTGATCTGCGTTCACGGGCAGGTAGGTGGTTTGATAACCCAGGTACTGCACTTTGATCAGGTACTGTCCTTTTTTTACTTTTTCCAGTTCAAAATAGCCGTCCAAATCTGTCGTTGTCCCGGAGACTATCGTAGAATCTTCCGGGTTCAACAAGGCAACAGTAGCCAGTGGAATTCCTTCTTCTTCCTGCGGGTCTTCGACCGTTCCGGTTAATAAATAGTTTTGTGAAAATGCTGGTGTTAACGTGATGAACAGCAAAACAAAAAGATGAGTAAAGCGCATTGTGAAAATTTCGGGATTGGAATAATCGATCATTCAGCTATAAAGTTACGAAATTCGTCCTGAAACCGTGAACGTGCCCGGATTTTAAGGAAAGTTTGAGAGAATTAATGGAATATAGGAGCATGGTGCACATGAGGATGGTATGCAAGGTGTTACATATCAATATTCAGGTGGTCATTTTGGGTTGTTTGGGATCCTTCATAACTACAATTCATCACAGCAATGACAATGGATAAAAGATAGCCTGGAAGTGTTCTCTTTCTGTCTCATCAACGTGGTCGAAATCAGGATCTTCCATAAATGGGGTGGAGAGCTATTCAGAATGCAAGGCGGTGAAGTAGAGCCTCCGTATGGGCAGATCTTCCTCAGGGGATGGTGATGGTGCAGGTGAGTTATGAAACGGGGCAGGGTGTGGTGAAGACGGTGGCCGATGGGGTAATAGTGGTGAAGTAGGAGTGTAGCCATCCCCAACGAGTTGAGTTGGGGATTAGCTCCGGAATTGATACTTCCAAAAGCAAGATGCTTTTGCTATATTGCTTCCAGCTCCGGAAATGACAATATTTTCAAAAGAAGGATCACCGCCTTCCGCAGTACACGGCATGCCTGAGGCAGACACAGCCTCTCACGCTCAAGCGTGGCTCTAACGTGGCCTTAACGTGGCTGCTTTTGGTACATTACGATTTCAGAGATCCCCCCCCCTCTTCTTCCCATCCAGAGCGACGAGACGGATACGGTGAACAAGTGAAGAGCTGTCAAATCTCACCACATGATTCCGTCGCATTTTATAGAATACTATATTTATACCCACACATTACACAATATGAAGCATAAGAAATAATCGAATCTAAATTCATTCTAATTATTACGTGAATTATACTTCAGCAAAATATTTAACAAATTATATTTTTTATATTCATAATAAAAACTTATGTTGGTGAACAATGATTTTATGCTGTTGGAATTGGTTTTTCTTCATGGTTCGGCCACATCGGAATGAGACCCCCTCAGAAGCGAACATATAGAGAATACTAAAATATTTTATTCATATATTAAAACCTTTATCATGAAAAAGTTGATTTTTTTCCAACTCCCACCGCCCGGTAAATATCATTGCTTCAAATTGAGATTTGTCCTGCCAAATCTTCCCCGTATCTTGCCGAAAAAACCGACCAGTATCTACCCGCTTCTGATCCTTATGATGAGTATGCTTCTGTTTTCCTGTGAGGACCAAGAACCGGTGATTCAAGACAGTAAGACACATATTTTTGAGACCGTTGATGAAATATTGGAATACCACAGTACTCTTAAAGATGGCTTTGAAGAAAATTACATCGATGTAAAGATTGAAGACATCAAAGAAGGTGATAGAGATATCCGACCATCATTGCGAAGTTCTCTATCGTGTGATTTGGAAGTAAGCTTCTACAGGGATGCCAATAGTTCAACGGATTCTGCTACCGTAGAAATCTATAAGAATAGCAGTCCATGGAAATCCTATGATATGGAGGATAAACAAAAAATCACAGTCGTTATAGATGATGCAGACTCATATCAATATAAAGTTACCCCACTAGGAGACACTTCAAATGTGGATATGTCTTTGAAAGCGGGTTTAAAGTTTGGTACAAAAACCATATTCCCTGGAATCATCGGGTCATACATTTCAACTTCGAGAACATATACCTGTCCGACACCCACCGGCGGTATCTGCGAAATTAATATTTGCACAGATAAGATCTGGGGGAATGCAACAGGGTATTTGGTGTTTGTTAGAGAAAATGGAACTTTGATTGATTACTATCCAATAGATAATGGAAAATGTAAAACCATAAGTATCGATGAAAACAATAATTACAAATTTGACATAGCGCCTATTGGAAATGGGACCAATGAACGGTATACGCTTCGACTTGAGACACCGGAAAAAGATATCACATACACCTTTACCGAAGAGACTGGTAGTACGAACATACTGACATTCGATTGTCCATAATAGAATATTTCTTAGAATAAT
Source organism: Membranihabitans marinus (assembly GCF_019802045.1). GTDB lineage: Bacteria > Bacteroidota > Bacteroidia > Chitinophagales > Saprospiraceae > Membranihabitans > Membranihabitans marinus_A. Next base: position 532,287 of record NZ_JAHVHU010000002.1, read on the forward strand.
ACCCTCTGGTTTAGCTATCGGAGGGTTCTTTTTACGGTATAGAAAGATAAAACAACTTGAAGTATTATATCCCATTTACCATAGGATTTTTTCTATTTACTTTCGCTGTTGCTTACAGCCAGGATATGTACTATGGAGTCCGTGACCGGGTAATTTACACGGAAGACCTGAGTGAATGTAATTTTCAAACTGTTGCTTCTGATCCCGGGGGAAAAAGTTTTGGAAAAAAACTAGGAGATATAGCCTTTCACCCGGACGGCAGGATATATGCAATCAACGACTCCCTCATCAGTTCAATCAATGTGCATAATGGAGAGTCAGAGATAGTCACTCCATTGGCTGATCAGAATATAGACATCAGATTTGGAACGTTGCTCATTTCTGAGGAAGGAGATGTACTGATCGCTGGCCAGAAAAAACAAATTCTATCTGGGTGGTTTTTTGACCTCCGGGAACTCAGCGTATTGGGTACCATCGATTTAAATTGGATTCTTGAATCGAGTAATATAATTGGAAACGGTTCGCTTTATAGTGAATTGAACAAGAAATATATTGGCGGAGTCTCTAATCAAGAATTAATTCTTTACAATATAAATAAACAAACAACAGAAGTACTTGAGTGGAATAATACGCCTGAGCAGGCTATTTTCGGCGCAGCTAAATCCCTTCCTCCATGCGGTGAAGCGGTTCTTTTGGGCTTTAATCCTGTTATTGGAGTAGCCAGTAATTATGCGGGGTTGAATGTGGAGACCGGTGAATTTACCCAATATTGCAATGTAGTGGAGACTAATACTTTAGCGTACGCCACCCCCACCGACTTCCGCCGCTCCACTCTTCGCATTGATTTGGACAAAGATAATTCCAGCGGACACATCACAGCCGGCTATTACGACACGCTGACGACCTGCAGCAAGGAAGTCCCCGTGATGGATGATGTGGAACTCTATACCTGCGGACAGGAGGTGGACTCTATTTCGTTCCGGCTGCGGTATTATGATATTCCCCGGCTGCCTGAAGAACGGATCTATTCGGAGGATTTTGCTGATCCTGAACAAACTTCTCCAGACCGGTACGTCTGGAAAAACATCCATAGAGCGGACGAGGATAAGATCAAGGAATACCTCCGTAGTCTGCGATACCAGGCTGATTGGACGGATCCGGATGAAAAAGAGCGGGTGGTAATGACCACCATGCACGTGGGCGAAGATAGCACCACCTCCTGGTCGGTGTATCAGCTGGAGACCGATGAGGTATATGCCGGGCAGGATACCACCATCACCTACTGTCCCGAAGACATCTCACTGGAATTAATCGATTATCTGAGCAGTGGAGTCAGCACAGACGGTCGGATCGAGCCGGAACTTGATGCCGGTGGTACGGTCTTCACACCGGGCAAAGATGCCGATGGGGACTATCTCTATATACTACAGAATATGGACTGTGCAGATACAGCTGTCCTTACCGTCGAGTCGTTGGAGACGGGTCTGGAAGATATTGGGCTGGATACGGTGACGGTTTGCTCCAGTGAAAGAGTACGAATTGGTTTTGCACCCGGGAAATATGACTCGATCGAATGGTGGGATGGAAGTACGGGAGACTCGACATGGATTAGTGCGGATGATACAGGTCATTTTGTCATAGTGAATCAGGATGGTTGCGGGATTACCGTCCCGATCACCGTGATCGAACAAGATGTGCAAGGAATAGCGGGACGGGATACTACGATTCAATATTGTGCCGGAGGTACGGTTATCGATTTGACTAAGATTTTAGGATTACCCGATGAATATAGTTGTGAAATTATTCCAGCCCTGAGCAATGGATCCTTGATTTTTGACCCGGCGGTAGATGCAACCGGGACGTATCAGCTGATGGCCAGGATCAAAAGCTGCACAGACACGATTGCCATAGTAATGGAAGAGACGATGACCCAGGAATTGGTTCTGGATCCGGTCCGGTTGTGTGCAGGCACCTCGCAACGCATCGGATTGGTACAGGGAGTATATGATCAGGTGATCTGGTGGAATGGCGACAGTGGGGACTCGACGACGATATCCAATATGGATACTGGACCTTTTACCGTGGAGGCAGAAAAAGATGGATGCACCTATCAGGGTGAAGTCGATCTGACTATCGTTCCTGAGGTGGTCGTGCCGGATTATTACCCGGAACAACTTACGATCTGCGCCGGGGAAACACAAATGATACCTGTTTCGGGGCTGGACTCTGTGCTGTGGGAGAACAGCATCTATTATCCGGGAGAGGATATAATACTCGCCAGTGAAAGGAATCACTGCTTGAGAGGCTATCAGGGCGGATGCTTTACGGAAATGGCTATATCGGTAGAAGTCATGGAAGACCCGTCGGCGGGTTATCAGAAAACCATAGACTGGTGCTCTCAGTCCGCCTCTGGCGGATTGACGCTCAAGCTTCCAGAAGACAATGCAAACTGGCGATTCCGGTGGGCAGATGGAACCGATTCTACCAGCCGTACCATATGCAGCACAGGACGCTATCCTTTTCTGATTATTTCAGATTCGTGCGAATATACCAGCTTTTTTGAGGTGGTAGGTGATGCCGACTGCGATGAAGAATGTATCGTCTCTATACCCAATGCCATCACACCCAATGGCGACGGGATCAATGATAACCTGGAAGTTTTTTCAGAGTGTGCCATCAAAGTGATCGAAATCAGGATTTTCGACAAGTGGGGAGGTGAACTGTACAGGGTACAGGGTGGTGAAGTGCAGGCCTCCGTATGGGCGAATCTACTTCCGGGTATGGTGATGGTGCAGGTGATGTATGAGGCGGGGCAGGGTGTGGTGAAGACGGAGGTTCAGGGGGTGTTGGTGGTGAAGTAGTTTGATAAATTTTTAATTTATAGTGTTGAGTTTTAAATTTCAATTCTGAGCTTGGGAGTTTTCATTGACACCATTCATTGGAAACTGGAAGCTGGAAGCTGGAGGCTGGAGGCTGGAGGCTGGATGCTGGATACTGGAAGCTGGATGCCGTAAAACTGGATGCTATATGTTAAGCTCTGCGGACTTGCTTGCTTTGAACTTTTATCTTTCAGCTTGGGTCTTTGAGCTTTCAGCTTGTATGCTTTCAGCTTATTTGCTTTGAGCTTTACTTCTTCTTCCTCAATTTCTCCTTCGGTACCTCGATAAAAAAGGATATTCCTACATTTTCCATCCGCATTAGCACACGATGCTTCCCTTTGAATTCCACCAATTCGCCAGACATGCCGGTTAATTCGCCGCCGATGATCTCGACCTGATCACCGCGTTCCATCACGGAATCTGTCATCTGAACCTTCATCGTTTGGTTTTCACCGGTGATGTACTTTAATAACTCAATCTGATCTGCCGGGATGGTGGGGATTTGCTGATTAAAGCGGACGAACTCAAAGACACCCTCCGCTTCGAGCACTTTGACATATTCGCGTTGGTCTATGAAAACAAACACATAACCGTAAATCAACGGAATCTGTGTCTTCCGCGTGCGACCCGGGTATTTTTTGATCGACCACTTCAGTGGAATCCAGGCTTCGACATCCTTGTCATGCAGTTGTTGTACGACCCATTTTTCACTGCGGTTCCGGGTCCGAACCGCGTACCAGTGTTTTTTGTCGTCCAGGAGAGCCATGGCTGTGAATATTAATTGGGTGATGATCGTCCAGTTGAATGTCAGATAATCATTCCTGCCGCTACGGTATTATTAGTAGTTTCGTCGATAAGGATGAGACTACCGGTAATCCGGTTCTGCCGGTAAGAATCAAAGTAAAGCGGTTTTGTCGTCCGCAATACCACCCGTCCGATGTCATTCATTTTTAAAGTCCGGTCTTCCTGATCCCTGTGCAGCGTGTTAATGTCCAGCTTGTACCGGACCTCTTTAATGAGACACCGTACTTCGTTCGTGGTATGCAGTACCGTGTACTTTCCTCTCAACTGGATGGGTTTATCCTGATCAAACCAGCAAAGCATCACTTCGATGTCCTGACTAACCTCGGGTTGGTTGTTGGGCCGAACAATCATATCCCCCCGGCTCAGGTCCAGGTCGTCCTCGATCAGGATGGACACGGACTGTGGTGGAAATGCTTTTTCAACCTCACCGTCGAACGTGTCAATCTTAGCTATTTTTGTCGTAAAACCAGTCGGAAGCAACATGACTTCATCTCCTTTTTTGAATATACCACCTGCTATACGTCCGGCATACCCGCGGTAATCATGAAAATCATCGTTGTAGGGCCGCAGTACATGCTGTACCGGAAAACGGCTGTCAATAAAGTTGTGGTCACTCGCAATGTGGACATTTTCCAGATAATACAGCAAGGTCGGCCCTTCAAACCAATCCATATTTTGGGACCGGTTCACGATATTGTCTCCTTTCAAGGCTGAAATGGGGATAAAGCTCACATCGTTGACGTCGAGTTTAGAAGCAAATCTCTCAAATTCCTCTTTGATCTCTGCATAGCGCGCCTGATCATAGTCGACCAGGTCCATTTTGTTGACACACACGACCAAGTGTGGGATCTGCAGCAGAGAGGCTATGATCGCATGGCGTCGGGTTTGTTCCAGAACCCCTCGTCGGGCATCGATCAGGATGAGGGATACGTTGGCTGTCGATGCACCGGTCACCATATTGCGGGTGTACTGGATGTGTCCGGGCGAATCGGCGATAATAAATTTACGTTTCGGCGTAGAAAAGTAACGGTAAGCCACATCAATTGTGATGCCTTGTTCCCGTTCCGACTTTAGACCATCGGTCAGCAGTGCCAAGTTGATGTCTTCTTCACCGCGCCGCTCGGAGGCTGATTTCACGGCATCGTATTGATCTTCAAATATGGATTTGCTGTCATACAGCAGCCTTCCGATGAGGGTTGACTTCCCGTCATCGACCGAGCCTGCTGTACTGAAGCGAAGCAGTTCGGTATCCTCGAAGGTCTCTACTGTGTTATCTGGATTATTATCTTTGGTTGTTTTCATGATTTGTTCGCCGTATTAAATCTTTATTTCTGTTAATAGCTTTGGTATTCCCACTAAGCACTAAAAATACCCGTGCTTTTTCCGGTCTTCCATAGCGGTTTCTGATCTTTTGTCGTCTGTGCGGCCTCCGCGCTCGGTTTGTCGGGTGGTGGATACCTCTTCGATGATCTCCTGAACGGAGGTTGCGCTGGAACGCCATACTCCGGTACAGGTCATATCACCGATGGTTCTGCACCGAACAGTTTCTTCGAAAAGCTCTTCGTCTGGTTTTTTGTAGATAAATTCGGAGTCTGCCAGCAGGATTCCATCCCGTTCAAACACCTGCCGGGTATGTGCAAAATAGAGTGAAGGTAATGGTACTTTCTCAGTGGCGAGGTATTGCCAGACATCCAGCTCGGTCCAATTGGATATAGGGAAAATCCGAAAATGTTCTCCCATTCCTTTTTTGCCGTTGAATAAGTTCCACAGCTCTGGGCGCTGATTTTTGGGATCCCATTGACCAAATTCATCACGGTGAGAGAAAAACCGCTCTTTGGCCCGTGCTTTTTCCTCATCCCGACGTCCACCTCCCAGTGCAGCGTCGTACTTTCCCTTTTCGAGCGACTCAAGCAGCACATTGGTTTGAAGCAAATTTCGGCTGGCGTTGAGCCCTTTTTCCTCTGAAGCTTTACCTGCTTCGATCGCCTCCTGAACACTTCCTACGTGAAGTTTTAGACCATATTTTTCGACCAGATCATCTCGAAACTGTAGCGTTTCGGGAAAATTGTGGCCGGTATCAATATGTAATAATGGAAACGGGACCCGGGCCGGATAGAATGCTTTGACGGCCAAATAGGTCATCAGAATGCTGTCTTTGCCCCCGCTGAAGAGGATTACCGGATTCTCAAACTGCGCGGCTACCTCCCGCAGGATAAATATGGATTCCGATTCGAGTTCTCTTAAATGGTTAATGTTGTAATCCATTACGGTCGAATATGTTTTATGGTGTAATTCAATAGTTTTTCCAGGTTTTGGTCCGGTTCATTGCTTTCCGTATCCAAAACCAATTGCGGTTTATCCGGCACTTCAAAGGGGGCGCTGATTCCGGTGAAATTTTCAATTTCTCCTTGGATTGCTTTTTCGTACAACCCTTTGGGATCTCTGTTTTTGCAGGTGTCTACGCTTGCTTTGACATAGACCAGGTGAAAATCCTCCGGTCCGATAATGTCGGCGGCCAATTGTCGCATGGATGCTTCAGGGCTTACAAAAGAACACAAAACAACCAGGCCATTGTGGACCAAAATGCGGGCTACTTCAGAGATGCGGCGGATGTTTTCCATACGATCTTCCTGGGTGAAAGTCAGATCCCCACAGAGTCGATCCCGGATGTTGTCCCCGTCCAGCAGCGCAACCAGGTGACCTTCTTCGGTCAGCTTCTTTTCCAGGGCCAGAGCCAGGGTCGTTTTGCCACTTCCGGACAACCCTGTAAACCACAGCACTTGTCCTTGCTGGCGGACCAGTTGTTCTTTGGCTTCCCGGGAAACCGTTCTGTCATATATCGGAAAAATATGCACGCTACCTAATCTTTCGTATTTAAGAAGGCAAAAATACAGGAATAATTGTGTCTGTAGCTTTATAATCCGATATTTTTCTGGATAGTGGACTGAAAAGGAGTAGCTATGTAAAAGTCAAAGGGTCCGAATACACCTTTGATGAGTGAACAGGCACCTCCCTCCTGGGACTATAAATTCCCCTTGTTTTGCGCAGGTGGATTGAGCGGACCATCGGCGTTGTTCTGACCATAACCCGCAAAAGCCTACCCTCACCCAGAATTGGTCTAGGTAATATTCCCAATTGTGTAATTTAACGCATTGATGCACTGCATCTTATGCATCACCATAGATTGACGGGTGAAAAAAGCGGGATAAAGAGAAATCACCGGACACTCAAATTTGAGATAACCAGGTAGTGTCCGAACATGGAAAGGTGCAAATGACCATGCTACACAAATTTATCCAGGAAAGTGCTGCTTTTTTTCTCATGGTAATAGGTCCCTCCCGGCATCCAAAATCCGACGTGTCCACCATAGCGAGGAGTTAGTAGAAACAGTTTTTCCGAGGATGCTGCCAATTCGTAAGGATAACAGCTTTCGGTGAGAAAGGGATCATTTTGGGCATTGATCAACAGGGCAGGACGTTGGATCTGATCCAATATGAAAAGCGCACTGTTTTTTACTCTATAATCCATTGCATTCTCAAAACCGTGATAGGGAGCCGTGTAGTTTTCATCAAATTCATCGAGATTTTGTGATTGCAGAATCTGGTCATAGGGCAGTAAATTGGGATAAGCCTTCCGTTTGACCTTCATCTTTTTTATCAGCTTCTTGTAAAAATCCCTGCTGTAGATCCAGTTGTTGGATTTCATTAGCTCGTATACTGCTGTACGCAAATCAATGGGAACAGATATGGCAACTCCGGCTTTGACCTGAGTCGGAATGTTTGGACACTTGGCCAAATAATTAAGAAGGATATTGCCTCCCAGACTAAACCCGATCAGAGCAATGGAATGATAACTCCTGGTATTGATTATATTTTCGATCAGGAAAATCACATCTTCGAAATACCCGGCGTGGTATGCATGTGGCTTTTTATTGGGTTCTCCGCTACATCCCCGGTGGTTTAGCGCGATCGCATCCCAGTTGGCGTTTTGAAGATGCCGGGCCATTCCCAGCATATATGGACGCGTCGAACTACCTTCAAAACCATGTAATAGTATGACCGCCCGGTCGTGTTGTTGCTCAGGTAAATCAACATCGATAAAATCTCCGTCAGGCGTGTCCATGCGTATGCGATCCGATGGTACTTCTGCCCGGACAGACCGGAACTGAGTTGGGAATATAGTAGCCAAATGTTTATTTCTAAACAGGGGGTTTCGAGGATTATAATCTGACTTTAAAAGAGGCATATACCTGTAATTTTACCAGCCGAAAGTTTGTCTGGGAGCAGCTGTCTTACATCAAATTGACTGCAATGATAAATTTTTTTCATGGTTCATTATAAAAATTTTATCTTTAGTAAATCACTTTTTACTTGTCTTTCGAAGTTTGTTAATTTGATAGACTTGGTGGAGCATGCTCAAAACATATAAAAAAGATGTGAGCAGAGATAAAAGAGGCAGATAAAGTCTGCATTCGTGGATATATCAGAAAGAGGATTAGATACGGCTTAGTGACATTGTCATGGTGTACAGCATGGATGCCGTCAGACATTGAATTATGGTCTGATGATGGAAACATGAAACCACAATTGTATTCATATACCTAAAAATTCTGACCATGAAAATTACCACTGAGAATCTGAGAAATGTTGTTTTGCTGGGACATGCCGGTAGCGGAAAAACAACTTTTGTCGAAAACATGCTTCTTGAAACAGAAGCTGTCAATCGATTGGGCGAGGTCGAACAAGGCACCACCGTCTCTGATTATACGAACATCGAACAGGAAAAGCAGTATTCTATATTCACTTCCCTGATGCATGTCCATTGGAAAAGCAGTAAAATTAACATCATAGACACACCGGGGGCAGATGATTTTGTGGGTGAAGTGTTGTCTGGGCTGAAGGTCGCGGATCTTGGTGTGATGATGATTCATGCCCGATATGGGGTCGAGGTCGGGACAGAACTTTCCATGGAACAGGCTGAAAAATTGAATACACCCCTATTATTCGTGATCAATCATATGGATGATCATGAAGCCAATTATGAAAAATCACTTCAAGAAATTAAAAATCAATTGGGTTCAAAGGTTGTTCCGATCCAGTACCCTTTAAATCAAGGGCATGGATTTGACCGGATAGTGGATACACTTCATAGAGTGGTCTATCATTTTCCTGAATCTGGAGGTCGGCCGGAAAAAGAAGCTATTCCTGAAAGTGAAATGGAAAAAGTAGATCAGTGGCATAATGCACTGGTGGAGGTTGCTGCTGAAAATGATGAGTCTCTGATGGAAAAATATTTTGAAGCCGGAAGTCTATCGGAGGAAGAGTTGCGCGAGGGTCTGAATGTGGCCTTGTCGCATGGGGAGTTTTATCCCGTGTTCATTGCCAGTGCTGTTCACAATATGGGCAGCGGGCGGGTTATGGGGTTCATCAATGACATTGGGCCCTCCCCTTCAGATCGTCCGCCCCAACCGTTGATCGGTGGCCAAGCGCTGGCATGTGATGTTGAGGATGCGACGACATTGCTCATTTACAAGACCATTTCAGAACCAAATGTAGGGAACGTCTCCTATTTTAAGGTGTATAGTGGTGTTCTTTCCCGGGGTGATGTGCTGACCAATGCAAATACGGGTACGCATGAGATTTTTAATCACATTTATTTTTCCAATGGGAAAGACCGGGAGGAAATTCCTCGTATTATAGCCGGTGATTTGGGAGTCACCACGAAACTTAAAAATTCACATACCAACAACACCCTGAATACAAAAGGGATTGAGCGCGAGATTGAGCCCATTCATTTTCCTTCACCTCAATACCGAATGGCTATTGTTCAGGAAAATTCATCGGATCTGGACAAGATGGCCAGGTCCTTGCAAACTATCCAGGAAGAAGATCCGACCTTGATTGTCGAGCAATCCGCTGAACTGAATCAAACCATTATCGAAGGCCAAGGTCAGCTGCACTTGGATATTATCTGTTATCGGCTGAAGAAATCTTTTGGGGTGGATCTCATGTTGGAACCACCACGGATACCCTACCGGGAGACGATTAGTCGTACAGTAGAAGTTTCTTACCGGCACAAAAAACAGAGTGGGGGGGCAGGTCAGTTTGCTGAAGTGTATTTGCGAATGGAACCCTGGGATGAAAATACACCACTTCCCACAGATCTTTCGGTTCGAAAAGAAGAGACGGAATCTTTGCCCTGGGGCGGCACTCTAAAATTTTTGTGGTGTATCGTCGGTGGAAATATTGATCATCGATTCTCCAATGCGATCAAAAAAGGAATTTTGATGAAGATGGAAGAGGGGCCTTTAACGGGCAGCCGGTGTCAGAATATCCAGGTTTGTGTATTTGATGGCAAGATGCATTCTGTAGATTCCAATGATATGGCCTTTCAACTGGCGGCGGGACATGCATTTCGACGGGGGTTTATCAAAGCAGGACCCCAGGTTTTGGAACCAGTCTATCACCTGGATATCCGGTGCAGAGATGAAGTGATGGGAGAGATTATGGGTGACCTGCAATCGCGTCGGGCCCAGATCGTCGGTATGGGAACCGAAGGAGGGTACCAGAAAATATCAGCAACTATTCCACTGGCAGAGATGGAAGGGTACTCTTCGGTGCTGCGGTCGTTGTCGCAAGGGAAAGCAAAATTCAAAAGCAAACCGCTGGGGTATGCTCAGGTATCCTATGAAGTACAGCAATCTCTGGTGAAAGAAAATGGCGCAGTGGCATAAAAAAAACCGTCCGAAATTAATCAGACGGTTTCTTCTCTTTAAAATAGAGAGATGGTTCTTACAAACCAGCTACATGTTTCATTAACTTGCTCTTGAGATTTGCCGCTTTATTTTTATGTATGCGGTTGTTTTTAGCTAACCGATCGATCATACTGACTACCTTTGGTAGAAATACAACGGCATCATCTTTATCTGTTATCTCACGAAGGTTTTTGATTGCCGTTCGTGTAGTTTTTTTATAGTATTTGTTCCGCAGTCTTTTTTGTGCAGAACTTCTTATTCGTTTTTTAGCGGACTTATGATTGGCCATAGTTGTTTATTTTTATCAGGCTGCAAAGATAGATCAAATTGGTCAATATATCAAATGAATGGTGAAAAAATTTATAACCTTCTTCCTGACGTCTTTGATCAGCGATGTAACCACTGCGAAAAATACTCAATACACCGACCGAAAAGACCGGTGCATGCCTTCCGCGTGGAAGATTTTGTTTTAATTAATGACTATATATATAATATGTCTGATATTTGACGTTTAAAAAGCCTGAAATGTGCATAAATACGGCCTTTCTGGAAATTATTCAGATGAATTATTTGGAATTGAACCGAGGATAACCGTACATTTGCCTCTCAGAATTTTTATTCCTTATTAAAAAATATAATTAATATGAACAAAGGAGATTTAGTTGACAGCATTGCAAAGCAGTCAGGATTAACAAAATCAGATGCTGCTAAAGCATTGGATGCAACATTGGATTCCATCACCGATACTTTAAAATCTGGTGATAAAGTAACTCTTCCTGGTTTCGGAACTTTCTCTACTTCAGAAAGATCTGCGCGAACTGGGCGGAATCCTCAGACCGGCAAAGAAATTCAAATCAAAGCTAAGACAGTTGCCAAGTTCAAAGCTGGCAAGAACCTGGCTGATGCAGTGAACGACTAAGAACATTCGCTGAAGAAAAGTAATTAGAAAGGCTGCACCCAAGGTGTGGCCTTTTTTTTGACAATCCACCTCGGATGGTTGGTTATTTGTATGCCGGGCTATTTGATAAAATATGTCCCTTAGTACCGCCAGATGATCTGGACTTGACTGGGACATCTGAGGTTTTTGAGAGGACGCAGGTTAAAATGTCGATGCATCAAAAGGGGGACTGGCAAGATAGACAAGCAGAAGGGGTCAGACCAAAGATCCGAGGGGATCGGTTTTTGCAGGACATGATGAATTCTAAGATATGGTCCGTGTTTAGCGTCTGAGAGTGTGTTGTAATAACGTGATTAGCTCTGTCATTTTTAGTGAGTTATGAGTAATAAAACTCTATTGGGCATTAGTCCTTAGTTGCACAGTAATTAAGGTGAAAAACCTATTTAAATAAGAATTATAGTTCGCTCTGGGTTGATCCCCAATTAGTTGGGGCAAAAACACGCTAACCGGCTTTATTCACCACGTCAATCTGGTAATACGCATAATACACAGTGCATTCATTGCTTAAGTTCCAAAATTGGGCATATTACATAGCCCAATTTTGGGTGACGTTTGACTTTTGATTCATACTTCTGCTGATTCATACATCTGCTGCATTACTAACTCCTTGAAATAGAATACTATTCGTGAGGCTACCCTTCCAAAATGAGGGCATTTTGGTTCCCTCATCAAAGATGGATTTACCATCTTTGGTCTGCGTTGCACTCCGACTATATTCAGTCATTCCTTGCATCTGCATAAATCAGAAGCCATGAACCTTATGCCACCTATCAATCGTGTTCAATCATAATTTTCATCAACAGACAATGATATCAATACTATGAAATTTGAAACAAAAGTCATTCACGCCGGAATCACACCCGATCCAAGTACGGGAGCAGTCATGACGCCGGTTTTTCAAACGTCGACATTTGTTCAGAAAAGCCCTGGGATTCATCAGGGGTATGAATATGCCCGATCACAGAATCCGACCCGGACCGCACTTCAGAACAACCTTGCTGCACTCGAAAACGGAAAGTATGGTATTGCTTTTGCCAGTGGGCTGGCTGCTATGGACGGAGTTATAAAACTACTCAAACCGGGTGATGAGATCATTGCTACAAATGATTTATACGGAGGTTCTTACCGCTTGTTGAAACAAGTATTTGAGAATTTTGGAATCCATACAACATTTACAGATCTATCTGACACTGACAATGTACGGGCCTTGATTACCCCCCAAACACGCATGCTTTGGGTGGAAACACCGACCAATCCATTGTTGAATATTTTAGACCTGGAATCGATTTGTTCCTTGGCAAAAGATTATGAACTGATGACGTGTGTGGATAATACATTTGCTTCGCCCTATCTCCAAAACCCATTGGATTTTGGCGCAGACCTGGTTCTTCATTCAGCGACGAAGTATATTGGTGGGCATTCTGATGTGGTATTGGGCGCTGTCGTGGTCAATGATGATGAATTAGCGGAGCGACTTACTTTCATTCAGAATGCAACGGGTGCGGTCCCGGGGCCTCAGGATTGTTTTCTAACCATCCGAGGTATTAAGACACTTCCTCTTCGTATGGATCGGGCGTGTGAAAATGCAGCTCAGATTGCTGAATTCCTGGTGGAACATGAAGTTGTGGGTGATGTGTTTTATCCCGGCTTGTCTCATCACCCAGGGCATGATCTGGCAAAAAAACAGATGAAAGATTTTGGGGGTATGGTTTCATTCAATCTCAAAGATGATAGCATGGAAGAGGCAAAAAGAATCATGAGTCGAACTCGATATTTTTTGTTGGCTGAATCTCTGGGCGGCGTTGAATCTCTCATCGGACACCCTCCTTCAATGACTCATGGATCGATTCCCCGCAAGGAACGGCTGGCAGCTCGGTTAATGGATTCGACGATTCGTCTGAGTGTCGGAGTGGAACACATCGATGATCTGATGGAGGATTTAGGTCAGGCTCTGGAAGCCCGGCCTGGTGACAAATGATCGAAAGGTGCTGTGCTTTGGATTGTTAACCAAACGTTAATCGGGTGAGAAATATCACTTCTACTGCTGGAATTCCAAATTTTTTTCAAAGATTTGATTCTTAAAGTACCCTTAAAGTAGACGAAATTCTGAAACATTCGTTTCCATATAAAGTCATTTAGGTGAATCACAACAAACAGAACTTATGAAAAAATTATTAGCAGGATTAGCGATATCTGCAACTTTGATGCTGACATTGGTTGGGCAGACTACTGCTCAAAGCACGGCGATCATCAATATTGCAGATGTTTTGGAGAATATGCAGGATTATAAGAATGCACAAGCTCAACTGGATAAACTAGCTGAACAATGGCAACAAGAAATTAATGCTGAATTTGAAAAAATCAAGGCTATGTACAACAAGTACAACGCGGAAGAGGTCCTCCTTAGTGAAACGGAACGGAAAGCCCGTGAAGATGCTATTGTCCAGCGCGAGAAGGAAGTCCGTGAAATGCAAAAATTGCGGTTTGGACCTGAAGGCGATTTGTTTCAAAAACGACAACAGCTGGTCGAACCGATCCAGGACAAGGTATATAATGCAATTCAGGAATATGCAGCGTTGCATAACATAGATATCATTTTAGATAAAAGCAGCTCGGCTGGCTTGATCTATTCGAACGATAAATATGACAAAACTGAAGATATCAAACGGAAATTAAACATTAAATAAATTTATTGTAGTTTTGTGCACAATTTTAAAAAAGTAAACCAATGAAGATGAAAAACATGATTAAATACTTCCTATTATCGGCTGTGGTGCTGTTCTCTGCAGGCATGTTGCAAGCGCAACAAAAATTTGCTTATGTCAATTCCCAGGAACTACTGGAGAATTTGCCTGAAGTAAAAGCGGCTGATGCGGAAATACAGACCCTTCAACAACAATTGCAAAAGAAAGGTCAGGAAATGATAGAAAGCTTTCAGGCAAAAGCTATGGAGCTTCAGCAAAAACGAGATGCGGGTGAAATGTCACCCAAACAGCTTGAAGTAGAAAGTCAAAAATTACAGGAGGAGCAAGATAAAATCCGACAGTATGACACGAAAATGCAGACCGATGTTATGAGAAAGCAACAAGAACTGCTCCAGCCAATTCAAGATAAAGTAAATACGGCCATCGAGACTGTAGCAAAAGCCGATGGATATACCATGGTTTTTGATTCAAGTTCCGGAGTAGTACTCTATGCGGATGATGCCACAAACATCACCAGCAAGGTCAAAGCCGAATTAAGCGGAAACTAATCAATGGTCTGATTCCATCATAGAATCAGTAAATGAAAAGATCCCGATAGGGTAAAAAATAAGCGGCTGTAATATCATATTACAGCCGCTTTACATTTTAGCTCTCAGATTAAAATCACATCTGATTTTTCAACTGGTTTCTACTCCTCGTCTTTGACCAACAATTGAAAACCATTCCCGTGAATGTTGACAATTTCTATGTTGTCATCGATCTTCAGGTACTTTCTCAACTTGGTTACAAAAACATCCATACTTCGAGCGGTGAAATAATTATCCTCTCCCCAAATCTTGGTTAATGCTTCTGAACGCGTAAGTACATTGTTCAGGTTCAGGCAAAATAAGCGCAGCAACTGCGCTTCTTTGGGAGATAATTTACTTTCTTTCTCCTTTTCCCCGTTGTTGTAAATCAATCTGCGAAGCGGAAAGTCAAACGTGAAGTTGCCAAACTCAAATTCAGTTCGGTTGTCTTCATTTTCCAAACCGCCATTCTGACTTCTTTTGAGAATTGCCTGGACACGAAGCAGAAGTTCCTCGGAATTAAAGGGCTTGGTGATGTAGTCATCAGCCCCTATTTTAAGGCCCTTCACGATGTCATCGTTCATTGTCTTGGCGGTCAGAAAGATGATCGGTGTTTTCTTGTCATCTTCGCGGATTTCTTTTGCGAGGGTAAAACCATCTTTTTTTGGCATCATGACATCAAAAATACACAGATCAAACTCACCGCTGTCAAAAGCAATCTTGCCTTTTTCACCGTCGGAGCGAAGTGTGATATCAAAGTCATTCATTTCCAAATAAGACTTCAGGACGTCACCAAAATTTTGGTCGTCCTCTACTAATAAAATACTCGGCTTAGAATCATTCATAGGATCTTGATTAAATTCAGGATATTAACGATTTAACAGTTCTTAAATTTTATAGTTCAGGAACTATTTTATTTATTTCTCTTTCGGGTAGGGAAAAAACAACTGAAATACACTTCCTTTTCCGAGTCTGCTATCGACATGTATTTGGCCGTGATGCGCATCCACCATGGCTTTCACATAGCTAAGGCCCAGTCCAAATCCTTTTATATCATGGATGTCACCGGTATGTATGCGATAAAATTTTTCAAAAATATTTTTGACCTGTTCCCGGTTCATTCCCTGCCCGTTATCTTCGATTTCGATAATAATGCCTCCGTTGCCCGCTTTACTCCGAATCTGAATCAGCGGCTCTTCAGGCGTATATTTGTTGGCATTATCCAGTAAATTATGGAAAATATTGCTCAGATGGTTTTCATCTCCCTTGATGATGTGGGTGGGTGCACCAAGGTCAATAGTTATCCTACCACCTCTCCGTTTAACCTGCAGCTCAATATGGTTTTTGGCCTGGGTGAGCAATTGATGAACATCCACATATTCCATAGCCATTTTCAACCGCTTGTTGTTGAATTGAGCCATTTGTAGGACTTTTTCGACCTGGACCAGCATTCTTTTATTTTCTTCTTTGATGATGTTTGCAAACCGCTCTACTTTTTCTGGGCTTTTTACGATATTGGGATTCTGTATGGAATCCGTAGCCAGAGAGATGGTCGCTATCGGCGTCTTAAATTCGTGGGTCATATTATTAATAAAGTCGGTTTTCATTTCTGCTATCCGTTTCTGTCTCAGAATGGTAAATATGGTATACAAAAATGAAAACAATGTGATGGCAATGAATATGACCGACAAGATAATATTCGTGAGTATTCGACTGATTATGAACCGGGTTCGCATCGGAAATTCGATGATAAGCTTTCCTAAAGCCCGGTTGTTGTTATGAATAAATAAATTTGTGGCATACGGCGAATTCTTGAGTTTGTGATTGTGTTCTGTTATGGTCGCTTCAATATCTTCTTCGGGGAAAACCACAAAGTTTCCATCCATGATCACGATGTTCCCATCCTGGTTTGAAAGAATGCCATAATGATAATCTGTTTTGATCCCTCTGCTGCGCAGATTGTTGCGTATGCTGTTGTCCAATTTTTCAAGATTGATCAAATCCGTGATCCGCTGACTTTTCAATCCATCTGCGCCCATCTTGTTGATGAACGCGGATTCTACCAGATTTTTTAATTTTTCAAGATCGATCTGACTCTCTCTGATCTGGTCAAGTTCTGCTTCTGAAAATAGATCGGACCACTTAGTAACCGTCGAATCCTGTAAATGCCGTTGTCCCAAAATGTGGCTCAACTGTGGCCGTCGGTCGTTGCCGTAAAAGCGGTCTTCGATCTCTTGCTTGACGCTGTTCAGGGCGGAGTATACTTCAGTATCAAATTGATCTTCGACGACTTTGATGTTCTCACGGATCCAGTTTACCTGCATCCAGACAATGCCGGCAATAGCTATGATCATCAGTCCCGCCACCCACCAGATCCATTTTATGTTTGACATGGAAGTCGTTTGATAAAAGTGATAATAATTTCCGTTCCCACCATATTAACAATTTCTGTCCATATGGTTGCATCGGGCAGCATTTTTTTCTAATCCAGCTTGTACCGAATCGTTGTACCGGTTTTGAAACGCGTAATCGGGTAGGAGTTAGAAGTCCAGGGAACTGTCCGATTGTATTCTCCATACAGCCGAATGGTCATTTTGTCATTGAGCTCATAGTCCACGGTGGGTCTCATGCTGATGTTTCGGGCGCCAGACGATACCTGTGGTTGAATTTCTGAGTCAAACAAATGGATCACAGATATATTGTTCCCATAGCTAAAGTCTACCTGAACGATGATGTCATTGCCGGCCTCTGCATCCCGACTACTCCGGTTTTGGCCGGGTTGTTGAACCGATCCAGGCTGCGGGCGGCTGGGTCTTCTTTTTTCACCACCTGATCCAAAAGGAAGGTTGACATTTTTTAGGGTAGCACCAAACCCGATGCGTATCTCCGAGGAATTGTTTTCATTGAGTTGGTAATTGGTTAGACTAAGCGCCAGATTCCTGCTCTTTACATAATCTACGGAGAAGTTGAAGTCATTTTTAGTTCGGACCTCTATGCCCAAAAGTGGATTAAATTGTTCTGATATGACCACATCAGGTATTTCGTATTCACTGTAATAATTGCCAGTCAACTCATTGATGTTGTCCATGGGACTTTCCGGTTCGTAATCCCGGTCCGTTCGGAACGAATTTATATTTAAATTCGACTGGTATCCGTGGCGCAATGCGAAGTTGGAGAATAATTCATTAAAGAACGGGATCTTGCTCAGCCCATTGTAGTTGAGCTGCCAGTTCAGTTTAGGTGATACATCCAAAAACTTGAGCGTTGACTTGGTCGGGTCTTTGTCTGTATAAGCAGCCAGGAAGGCCGGCACCAAAACTTCCTGTTGATATCTGCCATGGCCTTCGGTATATTCAGGACCATCTAATGCATGTTCGCCATCCCCCAATCGTTGAGATATAGCCTCCCGGTTGTCTTCGAATGTCGAAAATAAGTTCTGGACGTAGGCAGTGTCGTTTTTCATAAATGTGTTCAGTGAAAAGAATGAGACAGAATAACTTCCGACATCTCGGGGAGCGAGATGTTTGAAATCGCCTCCTGCTTCCTGAACCTTGAAGAATTCGAAATTGTTTTCCACGAAGTTCTTATTGGCCGTCACGGTAATTTTGAAGTCCCGGAATGGTTCCACATCCATGCTGGCATCAATGCGCTGAGTACGGTTTCGCACAACCTCCTGGTTGAGCAGAATCGTATTCGTGATGTACTGCTCTGAGCCGGACACAAGACTGTTTAACCATTGATCTGTCGGCTGAACCCCCAAGATATAACCGATTCCTGGCGCGGACCATGCTTCATTCATGCCAAGAAACTTTGGTTCTGGGGTAAATCCTGGAACCACACTGCTGAAGTTTTCTGTATAGTTGAATTTTATCGTACGCAATGACATCAAAGGTCGAAGGAGGGCAGTCTCGGCAATTCCCGGACCACTTGATCCACTGCTGCGACTATCTTGATCAGCGTCCTGGGAACTGGTTCCCGGCCGTTGACGACTCCGGGCGTTGCCATTGGTTGCAGGTTGACCCAATTGAAAATCATTGACTGCTTTAAGATATCCCACTTTATTATACAACTGCAAGAAGTTTACATTGGCATTGACAGATCTGGATTGGGAGTTTTGAATGATATTCCCAAATTCCTGGGCATTGAGGGCTGCAGCACTCCAGGTGTAAGTTGTCGATAATTGTGTGCCGACGTCTATAAAGTCAAGGAAAGGTAAGTACTTAAAGGGGAGGGCGTAAGTCAGATTTACCTTGTGCTGATAATTTTTTGGACGTCCCAGGTTCGTTAGGTTATTCCACAAGGTATCCCTGATTTCAGAAGGATCATATGGATTTCTATTTTCATCCAGCACGGGCAATTCATCGATGATGGAATTGCTGATGGCATCAAAATTTAGTCTTAGAGACCGGGTCAGATTCCAGGCCAGATTGTAGTTTCGATCCCAGGTGAATCGTTTGGTATACCAGTCACTGAATTCCGGTTCCATAAACCGGTATTCGGTGGTGCTCTGAAATCGATTCAGCTCATTTCGGAACGCCAGATTCGAAGGAATTGGATTAAAGTTGAATTCTGACAAAAATTTCAGAAATTTATCATTGGCGATTGCATTTTTCAATGGGGTGATGTAGAGCGGTTGTGCTGAATAATTATAATCCAGAGCACCACGCTGCTGTTCTATTTTGTCTTCTTCTATGATCGGATCAGACTGAATACTCGTTGTTTTGGAATACGACACACTAAAGTTCTGCACATCCCACGGTTTGGGCTTCTGGTCAGCCTGGTTGCCTCGCATTACCCGCACATTATCCAATGAAATTGTTTTTCGAACCTCTCGGATAATTGCCTGGTCACGGACGGAGTCTCGTTCTGCCGGAGCAACGGTTTCCAGTTTCTGATCCAGGGTTAAGTCATTGTCATACGGATCATACTTGGGTGTTGCTGTAGCGTTGGAGTATTGCGCGAAAAAAGGAATACTAAGATTCCATTGGTCCGGCAGTAGTTTATTCAATTGCAAATTGGTCGATACATTGTAATCAAACATACGTTCTTTCTGTCTTTGGATGAGTTTCTGATCCAGCGTTCCCCATCCCACCGTACTGAAATTGGACGCAAAGTTTACGCGGCCAAGATCTGCTAACTGGACATCGAGCCGAGCCAATGCAGCCATCCCTCCTTCTTCATTAAGACCCTGCATTCTAAGTTCATTCACCCATATTTCACCACATTTATTCAGGTGATCCTCTGCCGTGTTTCGGACACCGATCATGACTGCTTTCGGATCCCCCAGCGTAGGATTTCCCACTACCCGGACTTTGTTGGATGGCTTGTCCGGATCAGAGACCACATAAGGGATGGTCTCGGGTGCTCCTTCCGCGTTTCGTTCTATTTTGGTGTTGACAAACAGATCCAGCGGGAAGTCAAAACTGTTTTCTCTCTTCCATACTTCATTCACGTATTCCAGGCTGCCAGTAGAAACCGAACCTACATTTTCCAACCTTGAGATAACCAACGGGATTTCATATTCATAGTAGTTGTTCGAAAAGTCTGACCCCAGGCGCAGAAAAACAGACAAATCCCCATCGTTTAGCTTTTCCTTTTTTTCTTCGGCGTGAACAAACATTTTTAATCGCTCGAAATCTCGGAAATCAAATCGACCGATAATTTTGTAAATGGCTGCCGCCTCCCCATGTGGCAGGTTGCAGATGTCCATGGCAATGGATTGTTCGTTTTGAGCAATATTATTCACCGTGGCATAACTGACTTCTCGTTTAATCCCCGGAGGTACTTTGTACTGGAAGGGGAATTTTCCGCTATTTTCTTCAATATTGACCACATTTACATCAAAATCAATATCATCCGATATGGGATTCGGTTCACCGATTCCGGGCTGACTGAGGCTCTTGGTATACCGTCTCCAGGTATTGTTGACCAATTCCAGTTTTGCAAAACGGAAAATGGCTCGTGACTTGAAGCCACTCATATACATTCGCATAAACCGGATCGATCGAAAATCTTTGATACTTCCTACTTTTCGGTCAAAATCCTGAATTGGAATTTTAAGACGGTACCACACTGCTCCGGATGAAGACTTGATGGTATCTGTGATAAAATCCATTTGTTGGATCCCGCCTGTGTTGGGATCGTATTCAATGGGAATTTCATACTCAAAATAGGCTTCGGATTCATTGAGGGTGTTATCGTTGTTCAAGTCCTCATTATCGGGCATATTGGTATTGGATTCCAGAGTACGACCTTCTGAGGCTTTGGAGTTTCCTTCGTAATTGTTGGACTTCGCATACCGCTCCAGTACATCGGTGTAGTTTTCAGGAAAAGACCGGAATGAAACATAATTATCATTCGATGGATCATTTTCTATTTCTTCGCGGGCATTGGCATTTAGTGATTGGATGGCCTGAAGGTATTCAGCGAAGAAAGAACGTTCTTCATCGTCTGACAGTCCGTCATACCCGACATCTTGTTTGGCCCGGTTCTCCGGGTTGGGGTCGAAGGAACGGGTAATGTTTCTGATTCGTGGTACAACGCCAAGGTTGGTAGTGTCCAGTGGCGCATTGGATCCTGGAACAGGCAGTCCGTTTTCGAAAAACATGCGTCCATCCTTGACGATATCTTCTGATACATTGCCCAGATTGATATACATCTTACCACCACTTTCAAGTTGCGTCCCATCTGGTTGTTCCATAAATGGATTCATCACCCACATCTCAATGTACTCGACATTGGCTGCTTCAAAATCATTTCTTTGCAGTGAACGCATTATACCGCCCCATCTTGATTCTGGCCGTCTGAGGTTTCCATCCGGATCAAGTCCTGCACTGAATTCAGTCCCGTCCGGTACGTCGTAATTATAAGGTCCTCGTTTGGTCGGATCGTAGGTCACATCGAAAGTGAGGAAAGTGGATGCAAACTGAAGATCAATTTCCCGATTGGGAAAGATTTCACGTATAGGAATGGCACGGGTGTAGGGATTGCTGTTGTCTGCATAGATGGACTCCAACCGATACCAGGACATGTTGGCCCGGTTCACGCCAGTCAACATCGAATTGGTCAGCGTGGATTCAGGGAATTTAGGGTTATTATTGTTCAGATCATTTTGAGGGATTGAAGAGATAACCCAGTCTGTAGTGGGGAGTCGCAGATCAATCCCTGTCGAACTTCCTTCGAAATCATCAAGATAGGCTGTACCACCGGTCGAATCCACATCGATTGCCTTGGAGTGTCCAGGTTTTAACCAAGCTCCCTCCACTGCAAGATCCACACTACTTTCTGAGGTGGTGTTAATCAAGGGCAGGTTGTTGAGAAACCGCGTGATCCAAGGTGCCGGCTTACTCATGTTCATATCGAGTCCGACGATCCTGTTGTTGATGGGATCTTCACCGTAGTTCACCTTTTGGGTGAATGGCCGTTCCCAAAGGTGCATATAGGTCGCTCCCACATTGAGCTCGTCACTAAAGGCATAATCTGCACGTAATCCGACCATGTTCTTTCGATTGAGGTTGAACAAACCCTGATCCTCATAGGAAACCCGAATATTGACCCCCGGTCCGGTATACGCACTGTTCGTGATGCGGACTTTACCCAACCCATAATTCACTTCATAATCTACGCCTTCGATCAATTCCTGGCTTCCGGCATAGACTTTTACAGAGCCCCGGGGTACATTGAATGCCCGGAGATCATACTCGTCAGAAGCGCTGGCTTTGTAGCGTCCTTTAATCAGAAATCGGTTTTTCTCTGTAAACTCCCGCGCGACAACAATGGTACTGTCGTATAACTCTTGGTACACGAATTTTTCGATCAGTTCAGGATCGTCCAACCGTTCTGCCAGGTTGGAGCCAAATGGCTCCAAAGTGGGGAACATCATCCGGCCCGTGTTCAGATTGAAAGTAACCCCGTTCACAAAGTCGAACTGACCATCTCCACCGGGTTGCGGATCTCCGGTGGTGGTTAACTGATCGAGTCCAAACAAATTGAGCAGGGGCAGATTTTCATATTTTTCTGTCGGCAAATACCTTTTTAATGATTTCCCGGGATCTTCATAGAAGATGTCCAGACGGAAATCCTCCTGACTTACCTGATAAGCACCGATGGAGTAAAAGTTCTTCATCATCAGATCCCAAAGCGGCAAATCCACATTCTGGGTGGTTGCTTTCAGAAGTTTGGTGAATAGTACCGTAGTGGTATCTGGATTGAGTGGTAAATCGGTTGAGAATTCTCCGACTTGATATTTTTCACCATTGTACTCATATTCATATGAAACTGCCAGTACCTGATCGGGGCGCAATGCGGTGGTTAATGAAATATAGCCCAGATCCGGATCGAGGCGATATTCTGATGGTCGCAGCAAACGGGCTCCTACTTTTTCAAAATCTCTGGATTGTTCCAGGCGAAACTGCGAGGTCAAAGTAGCTACAGCCATGTCAAGGTTGCGAATCGAACCAGATGAAGTGATGGCATCATAAATTGAATTCGATGAATTGTCCGGCAATCCATCTCCGGTAATGTCCGGATTGACCACCACTGGTGGGTTTTGAAAATTGGGGTTTTGGTTAAATATTTTATCCGTTTCACCCAGATCAGCAATCGCCAGAATGTCCCGGGAGTCTTCCACCTGGTTTCGATCGTTGGTGACCCATACCTCCGTCCGCGTAATCTTATACAATGAACGTACCTGCGGGAGTATGGACAACGCTTCTTCGAAATTCTCCCGAAAGTAGTGAGCCAAAAAGAAGTGTCGGTTTTCATCATAATTATCCGCATCCACTTCAAACTCCTGTACTTCTCCGCCACCCTCAATGTTCAGGTCTTTTTGTTCGCTGTTCTGTTGGGACAGGATGGTTGTCAACCGAAGTCTTCCAAACTGGGTGCCCAATTTTACACCAAAAAGATTTTCTGAACCATGGATCAATTGACTGTTCAGCGGGAGACTTACATACCCTGCATCGATCGTTTTGATGATTTCATCTTCGGAAAAATTGTCGGTATCATAATTGATTTTAAGATTTTGATCAAAATTAAACGTAGACTTGTTGTCCCAGTTAAATTTCAGATTGAGCTTATTCCCAATGCTTCCTTCGACATCGAGCCGGATCGGCATATCAAAATCAAGTCCGCCGTAACGCTGTTGCCGTTCCAACAGGATGGGGTTTTCAACGTTTTGGTATTCATACCCCAGGGTAATATCGACACTACCACGTGGTCGTATATCGATTTCTGAACCTCCGAACAATCGATCAGCGAGATTTTTGGACACATCGATTTTCTCCATGGGATCCAGATCCAGGCCACCGCCTGGGGTGACACCTGAAATCCGGTTCAGATATTCTTGTTCTTGTTGTTCCTTTCGATATTGGAGATATTCACTAAATGTCATGGTCGGTGAATAGGGCCGGTATTCATCACCGAGTTGGTTGATGAAGTTATAGGTATTCGACTCGGGGTCGTATTGGACCTTGTCCTCCAGCAACGGAGGATCTTTCAGATCAAAAGGGTTTTCTTGGTTGGGTTGGGTCAAATATTTTCCGATGTTTCCTATGCCTGGTACAGTATCTCGTACCTTACTTTGGTTTTTAGACCAGTGGGTTGATAGGGGCAGATCATGGGGTCCATTTGCCTCAATCGTCCAGGAACAGAGCAATAAGATATTGACACTGAGCGCGATGACTGCAATATCCCGGAACTTTAAGTCAAAGTCAAAATTCATAAATCTTCACAAAAGTTATGGTAATTCAAATTCTAAACGACAAGAATAGGAAATCATTATCATGACATTAATTTTAATGCCTGTTTTATCATTATTTCTACAGTATCATCGGATTGCTCTTCCTTGATTTTCATCAACGCATGCTGGATCTTTGCTGGTGGAAAACCCAATGTAAGCAGTGCCTGGCGAACTTCGTTGATGTTGTTTTGCTCAGCGGTTGTTGCTGGTGAAACCGTAGATGGATTGGCTAGCTTTGTATGGATTCTTGAGATTTTATCCCGAAGATCGATTAATACCCGTTCTGCGGTCTTGGTGCCAATGCCTTTGACACTTTTAAAAGCATGAACATCTTCAGATTCTACAGCCTGAACCACCTGACCCGGAGTCATTGATGAAAGAATCAATCGAGCCGTATTTGGCCCGATGCCACTGATGTTAATAAATAATTCAAACGTTGTGCGTTCTTCCTCCGTGATAAATCCATACATCGCCCGGGTATCTTCTCTGATGTAATAGTGCGTGTACAGTTTGATGTCCTCCTTGTTCTGGAGAGCAGAATAGGTGTGAACGGAAATATGTATTATATATCCGATGCCATTATTCTCCAAAATAACATGCGTTGGATCTTTTTCGATGATTCTACCAGTAATGTATTCGTACATAGCTTTTATTTTTTGTCAAAGGCAAAGATATCCTTATATTAGTTAATGTCGTAATATGTAATCAAATTCTGTACCGTTTTTTAAAAAGACCCTATCTTTAGCCTTTTTAGAACGTAAAAAAGAACCATGAACATATTATTATTAGGAAGCGGAGGACGAGAACATACCCTGGCCTGGAAAATAACTCAGAGCCCGCGCTGTGATCAGCTTTATGTAGCTCCAGGCAATGCCGGGACGGGATCGATTGCTGAAAACATCGCTGTGGATATAATGGATTTCGAAGCTCTAAAAGAATCTGTAAAAACATATAATATAGATTTTGTAATCGTGGGTCCGGAAGCCCCTCTGGTGGAAGGAATAGTTGATTATTTTCAAAATGATCCGGAACTTCGGACTATTCCAGTTCTTGGACCGGACAGGATGGCGTCGCAACTCGAAGGCAGTAAATCCTATGCCAAGTCTTTTATGAAGCGGCATAATATTCCTACAGCCGGATATATCGAGGTGACCGCCGAAAACCTGGACCAGGGAGTACGGTTTATGGCTGGTTTGCAGCCCCCGTATGTCTTGAAAGCAGATGGGCTGGCCGCCGGAAAGGGTGTTTTAATCATCGAGGATCTGGATGAAGCAGTCCGGGAACTAAAGTTGATGGTAGACGGAAAATTCGGATCAGCCAGCCAGAAGGTGGTTATTGAAGAATTTTTGGATGGAATCGAATTTTCCGTGTTTGCTCTGACCGACGGAAAAAACTATATTCTGCTGCCGGAAGCCAAAGATTACAAACGGATAGGAGAAGGCGATACCGGACTCAATACCGGCGGTATGGGAAGCGTGTCTCCGGTGTCATTTTTTCAAGGAGATTTTAAGAAAAAGGTTATTCAGAAAATTGTCGCTCCCACCATTGAAGGCATACACCAGGACAGCCTGCATTACACCGGATTTGTCTTTTTTGGATTAATAAAAGTTCAAGGGGAGCCCCACGTTATTGAATATAATTGTCGGATGGGCGATCCGGAAACTCAGTCTGTCTTGTGCCGTATTGAGGATGATCTGGTGGATGTTTTTTATCAGGCGGCTTGTCAGAGTCTGGAGGCGCAGAGTTTGTCTTTCAATCCTGAAACCGCGTGTACAGTGGTGACAGTTTCCGACGGATATCCGGGCGCTTATCAAAAAGGGAAGGTGATTGAAGGGCTGGAGGATGTTGCCGATCACGTATTCCATGCGGGAACACGCCACAGTGAAGGCGGTGTGTTAACCAATGGTGGTCGGGTTCTCGCTGTAACTGCCATGGATGAGATTCCAGCACGCGCTATGGAGAAAGCCCGGGAAGCAGCTGGGAAAATACAGTACGAGGGGGTTTATTTTAGGAATGATATTGGCCAGGATTTACTGGAACTATCCGAAGAATGAATATCATCTTCGTGTCTGACATTGAACAGCAGTGAAACTATGGATCACTGAAGAATCGACAAACACTATTTACACTATAAAACGTACACCAAAATATGGGAGTCAATATGGATGTTTATATGTCTGATTTTGCTCCGGCTACAGCGATCACTCACCTGGACAACCTCAGACACAATCTGAGTTATTTTAGAAGTTTGCTATCGGAGAACACCCGTGTCATGGCCATGGTGAAAAGCAATGCGTATGGATCCAGTGCAGTCGAAGTGGGGCGTGAATTGAATCGCCTGGGTGTCAGAGATCTGGGCGTCGCCTATACGTATGAGGGAAAGGAGTTAAGAACGCATGGAGTATCAGGTTCCATTATGGTAATGAATCCCGTCCCCGGAGATTTTCCTGATCTGATCAACCACCAGCTGGAGCCTGAACTATCCAATATGGAAATACTGACCAAGTGGGTGAATTTCATTAGCAGAGAAAAGATTGCGAACTATCCGGTGCATTTGGAGCTGGATACAGGAATGCGCCGACTTGGATTTGACAACAACGATCTCGGATCATTAGTTGAGGTGCTGTGTGCTACGCCGTCTATGCAGGTGAAATCTGTTTTTTCCCACTTATCTTCCAGTCCCACATCAGAGAAGGATGCATTTACGAAATCACAGTTTAATCTGTTTGAAGAGTGGACAGCGTTGATCAACAGAAATCTGCCTAAACCCGTCACTCGACATATCCTAAACTCAGCCGGAATTGTCCGCTTTCCGGAATACCAATACGATATGGTTCGTCTGGGGATTGGACTGTATGGCGTGGGTCTGGAATCGCTTTCGGTTCATGAAGATCTCCGGCCGGTTCAATCGCTGTATGCTTCCATTTCCCAGATCAAAAAGGTCAGTGCTGGGGAGTCCATCGGCTATGAGCAAAATGGGCAGCTTCAATCGGACGGTAAAATTGCTGTTTTGAATATCGGCTATGCAGATGGAGTCCCTCGACTGGCTGGGAATGGTCGGTTTTCGGTGCGCATTGGAAAAGTTTTGTGTCCGGTGGTGGGGAACGTATGCATGGATATGATTATGGTCGACATCAGTAATTGTCCGGATGTTACTGCTGGGACTCCGGTAGAAATTTACGGGCAAAATAATCCGGTTCACCATCTGGCAAATGCTGGAAACACTATTCCATATGAGATTTTGACCGGGAACCGAAAACGAGTTCACAGATTAATTGCAGAATGAATGAGTTTATGATATACCAACTGCAGTTGTATTTTCGTTCCTTATTTTTTTATCTATAAATGTTAAAATCCATG
Source organism: Membranihabitans marinus (assembly GCF_019802045.1). Classification (GTDB taxonomy): domain Bacteria; phylum Bacteroidota; class Bacteroidia; order Chitinophagales; family Saprospiraceae; genus Membranihabitans; species Membranihabitans marinus_A. Next base: position 560,052 of record NZ_JAHVHU010000002.1, read on the forward strand.
AACTTTAGGTTGATCCCCATATCAGTTTGTCTATTAATTCTTTTCGGGTTTACAGCGCCATTGCATGCACAGAAAGCCATGGAAGATCCAGTGCTGTTCTCTATAGGAAAAGATAATGTCCGTGTGTCTGAGTTTGAATATGTTTATGAAAAGAGCAACGGAGCTGATGCGGACTACAGTGCGGAGTCGATAAATGAATTTTTGGAATTGTATAAAAAGTTCAAATTAAAAGTGGCGGATGCCCGGTCCCGAGGCATGGAGAACAATGAACAGTTGGAGGCGGAACTTGCTCAGTACCGCAACCAATTGGCGGATAAGTATTTGTCGGATGATGCGATGCTGGACCGACTGACCAAAGAGCTTTACAACCGGATGAAATGGGATATTGATGTCAGCCATATTCTTCGGATGTTACCCCCCGGAACCCCGAAAGAAGTAAAAGAAGCTGCGCTTGAAAAACTAAAGGAGGCTGCAGATGCGCTGGCTTCCGGAGTCGATTTTTCTGCCGTCGCTAAAAAATACTCGCAGGATCGTTCGGTATCCTCCAATGGTGGTCATTTGGGGTATCGGCGTGCCAAATTGCCCGATGGGTTTTATGAACTGGAAACAGCCATTTACAATACGGCAGCGGGTGAAATGACCTACCCTGTTTATTCCACATTAGGTGTTCATCTTATAAAAGTGCATGGTCGAAGGCCTGATCCCGGAACCATCGAAGTGGCGCATATACTTATCAGGCATCCAAACCCCGGGGAAAAAGATACATCCAGACAGGCGATTGAACGAATTTATGAAATGTTACAAGCCGGGGGCGACTTTAATAAGATAGCTCAACAATACAGTGAAGATAAGAACAATCGTCGTCAGAACGGATACCTAGGAAAGTTTAAAACGGGTACATATGCGCCAGCTTTTGAAGATGCGGCTTTTTCAATCCCTGAAGACGGCGCTGTTTCTCCCCCTGTAGAGACCGAATTCGGATGGCATATTATAAAACGTATTTCCTTGGATACCCTGAAAGATTATGAGGACGAAAAGCGGTTTTTGGAAGAAAAGATACGCAGTGATGACCGATATCAACTGGCGCAACAAGCCTTTCTAAATCGCATTAAGAAAGAGGAAAATTTTCGTAAAATGGACGTGTCCAACGAGGAACTTCTGGATGTGCTGACGAAGAAGGTATTTGTGATGAATTGGGAGGTTCCTCAGGAATATGAGAACAGACCCTTGTTCCAAATCCGGGATTCGATCTATGATCTTGAAAATTTTATAAACTACCTGGCTGCAAATCTTGATGCCCGGTATCAACGGAGTGTCGTTCGGGACCCTGCTTCAGAAGTGGGGCACATTCTTGATCAATACATCGATCATGAGATGATGGTTTTTGAAAAAGCGCATCTGGAGGAAAAGTATCCGGAATTCCGGGAAATTATGCGAGAATACCGGGAAGGGATCATGTTATTTGAGATCTCAAAGGAAAAGATATGGGATCGCGCCGGTCAGGATACCTCCGGATTACGCTCTTATTTTGACAAAAACAGATCAGATTTCCATACCGCGCAAAATATTTATTATAATGAGTTTATTGTGAACACCACGAACAGTCGGGTGTTGGATAAAGTGGAGAAACTTATTCGGAAAAAAACACCAGAAAAGGTTTTGAAAAAACTGAACAAAGCGGCAGAGGTCGTTACTTATCAAAGCAAAAAAGTGTCTGAAGGGGAGTTTCAGGATCATTTTGGTACAGGCCAAATCAAACTTGCTGATCATGAAATTTATAAGAAAGCAAACAGTGCCGCCGGAATTACGATATTTGGACAGGTGCAGCGCATTGAGCCGGGCGAACCCCTGGAGTTTGAAGATGCCCGAGGAGCGGTGATGTCAGATTATCAAAAGTACCTGGAAGATCAGTGGATAAGTGAATTGCAAAAAAAATATGATATCAAATTAAATGAGTCGGTGCTTCGGTCTATTATTAAATCCTAATTTCAGCCTGATTTGGCTACTTTCATTGTTATGGATTGCTGTAGGTTGTCAGAAAACAGCAAAGCAGGATGAATCCAATGAGCTTCTTGTCGCTGAAGTGGGGGAAAATGCCCTTAGTCTTCGTGAACTAAAGAACATGTATCCGGATAAGCTCAACAGTTCAGACAGTGTTCTTATATCCAATGCCCTCACTGATCGCTGGATAAAAAAAGAAGTATTTTTGGCTGAAGCAGAACGATCGATGGGTGATATTAATCAACTCAATGAACTGGTTAACGATTATCGTGAATCATTGATTCTTCATAAATATGAAGAGCAACTTTTAACGAATTTTTCGGATACCGTGGTCACAAATGAGGACATTGAAACGTTTTTCAATCAAAACCCGGATCAATTTAAGTTGAAAAAAACCATAGTGAAGTTTAATCTGGCTGTTTTTCCGAGAGAATCTCTGGAAGGTGAGTATGATAAAGTGAAAAAACTGTGGGATGAGATGAATGATCAAGAGAGTCTGAAGATAGAGTTAGTTAGATATTTGGACTTGTTTGCTGAAGCTTTCGTACTGGATACGGTGTGGCATGAACTGGATGAATTGCAATCCCTGTTACCAGAAGTACTTCCCAAAAATATTCTCAATAAGAGTCATCGGCTGGAGTTAGAAGATGCGGAACATTTTTATTTTCTGCGGATTATTGATATTGCAGAGGAGACAGATGATGCGCCTTTCACTTATATTCGTAATTTTGCACAGAAAGCTATTTTACAGAAACGCAGGATGCGGTGGCTCGAAAGGGTGAAAACCGACCTATATCAGGAAGCTCTGCGTGACAACAAGATTAAGAAATATGAGAATTAAGTTTATTATTGTCCTGTGCCTTTTCGTTAACCTTATAAGTGCCCAGGAAGAAGGTATTGTACTGGAACAACTGGCTGCAAAACTGGGTGGAGAGATTCTTTTGTCTTCTGAAATACTGAGCAATTTGGATTACCAGACCGCTGTTAGCGGCGGTCTGACCAAAGAAGATTCATGCAGTGTAATCCAAAGCATGTTTTTGAATAAGTTACTCGTGGATCAGGCCAAACTGGATAGTATTGTCGTTCCCGATGCCCAGGTAGAACAAGAACTCGATCGTAAAATACAATACATCATTCAGACCATGAATGGCGATATTGAACGATTTGAAAACTATTATGGTAAGAATGTTTCCCAAGTCAAAAAAATGATGCGGAAAGATATGAAAGCCCAGGCGATGGCCCGACAGATGCAATCGCAGATTTTATCGAAAGTTAAGATAACGCCGAAAGAGGTGATTGATTATTATGAATCACTACCTGTAGACTCCCTTCCTTATTTTAATTCTGAAGTCGAGATCGGGGAGTTGGTGATGTTTCCCGAAGTGAGTCAAGAGGAACGAGAAAAAGCTATTGCTCTGGCAGTACAGATCCAAAATAAGATAGAAGAAGGTGAAAACTTCAATACCTTGGCGAGAAAGCATTCCGATGATCCGGGCTCGGCACGCATCGGTGGCGATCTGGGGTGGCAAATGCGTGGAACCTTTGTTCCCGAGTTTGAAGCAGCTGCCTTTAATCTCGATGATGGAGAAATTTCTGACATTGTGGAGACCGATTTTGGATTTCACATCATCAAGATGATTGGGCGTCGGGGGAACCGAATTCATGTGGAGCACATACTTATCAAACCCGAAATCAAAGAAGAAGATGTGGAACGAGCAAAAGAAAAACTGGATTCCATCCGGACTATGATTATACGAGACTCTATCCCATGGGAAATAGCGGTTCGTCGGTATGGCTCGGAAGAAGTGCAGTCTTTTCACAATGGAGGACGGGTAACCAACCCCCAGTCCGGCAACACCTTTTTTCAAACCCCGGAACTGGAAACTGATGTGTATTTTGCGATTGATACCATAGAAGTCGGTGATATTACTGCACCGGTGGAGATGACCGATCCCAATAACCAGAAAGGGAGTAGCTTTTTGAAATTGATTAAACTTTTTTCCCGAAGTAAACCACACACTGCTAATCTGGGCGAAGATTACGATAAAATCAAACGGGCTGCCATCCAGCAGAGGCAAGAACAGTATTTGATGAACTGGCTGCGCGATAAAATTCGCTCGACATATATTCAGATCAACCCTGAATTTTTGCCGGATTGTCCGACCATGGACCCATGGCGAGCGGTTAATGTTGCTACAGCAACTCCATAGCAGTTTACAAGACGGACAAAATTTTTGATTTTTATCTGTTATTCAATTAAAATGATTATCTTCTCATTTTGAGGGAGTTCTAGTTAAATTATGGAAAAAATCAATAGTCTGATCGTCGAAGACAATCGGAAAGCTTCGGAACTTTTGAAGAATAAGCTCCAAAAGTACTGCCCGTCTCTGGATACCATTGATCAGGCTATGCAGCTTGATGAAGCCAAATCCCTTGTGGTTGAAAATAAGTATGATCTGATATTCCTGGATATCGGGATGCCAACAGGCAGCGGATTTGACCTCATTCATTTTTTAGAAAATCGGGAATCGGATCCCATGCCTGCCATCATTTTTACTACCGGACAAAATCAAAAAGAGTATTTACTGAAAGCGATCCGAGTGTCAGCCATCGACTATTTGTACAAGCCCATAAGTAACGAAGAATTAATTCAGGCTGTTCATAAAGCAACGACGCGTATTCGCCAGGATATTGACCATAGTTCGTATTCCGAGAACTATGCTACCACTCCCAAGACCGTGATGCTCGAACAACTTTCAGTGTTGATGGTCAGAGGGGTGATCGAATGCGTCGATACGATGGAGATCAAGTATCTGGAAGCCGATGGCACGATGACCATCATTCATCGCACCGAAGGGAAAAGTCTTCATTCTGTCAGACACTTAGGGTATTATAAAGACCAATTGCTCAAACATCCCTTCTTTTTTCAGATCAGTGCCGCAGTGGTCGTCAACCTTTCTATGATCGGCAGATATGAGCACAGTAGACTGTTATTAACGTTTCGGGATGGGGAAACTATCCATGCTTCCAAGCGGGGAGGGAAGGATCTCAAAGACTTTTTGCGGAATTAACCAGTTCGTGGAGCATAATTGAATCGAATGAAGTACATCTTGATTTTACTTTTCTTATTGCCAATCTCCATGATCAATGGGCAGATCCGGCAATTCACAGATGCAGATTCCTTGCGTGGAGGTAATAATTCGGAAAGAAGTTGGTGGGATCTGACCTATTATGACTTATATGTAGAGGTATATCCGGAAAAAAAGTGGATCGAAGGCCGGAATGTTGTTCGATATCAAGTGAAAAGACCCCATGCGGTTCTGCAACTTGATTTACAGGATCCATTGAAAATTGTAAACATTACCCAGGATGGTCAGCTTTTGAAATTTACAAAGAAATATTCCAGCTACCTCATAGAATTGCAGAAAGATCAGAAAAGAGGGGAAATAGAAGAAATTATCGTGACTTATGAAGGACATCCGACCGAAAGCATTCGACCTCCCTGGAGCGGGGGGATCACCTGGGACAAAGACAAAAACGGAAATTGGTTTATAGCCAATAGCAATCAAACAGCTGGTGCCAGTATCTGGTGGCCCTGCAAAGACCATCCTGCTGATGAAGTCGATAGTATGCAGATCTCAGTGAATGTGCCTCGGGGTTTGCAAGATGTGTCCAATGGTCGGTTGCGTAGCATCACCGAAGAACCTGACGGGCGACGCACTTTCCATTGGTTCGTGTCCAATCCCATCAATAGTTATGGGGTGAATATTAATATTGCGGATTATGTCCATTTTTCAGAGGTATATCAAGGTAAAAAGGGACCCCTCACCTGCGATTATTATGTGCTTCCATATAATCTGGAAAAAGCTCAAAAACAATTCAAGCAAGCTACTAAGATGCTTGAAGCATTTGAATATTGGTTGGGTCCCTACCCCTTTTACGAAGATGGATATAAGTTAGTAGAAGCGCCTTATCTGGGCATGGAACATCAAAGCAGTGTGACCTATGGAAATCAATTCGAGAATGGTTATCTCGGGCGTGACCTTAGTCATACGGGGTGGGGGATGAAGTTTGATTTTATCATCATTCACGAATCGGCCCATGAATGGTTCGCCAATAACATTACTTATGCTGATCTGGCGGACATGTGGATTCACGAGAGCTTGACCAATTACAGTGAAAGCCTCTATGTGGAGTATTACCATGGCAAAGAGGCAGGTGCTGAATACGTCCGAGGTATGCGTGCCAATACACAAAACAATTGCCCCTTGCAGGGCGCCTATGGAGTCCACGACCAAGGGTGCGGGGGCGCAGACATGTACTACAAGGGGTCCAATATGTGGCATACCCTGCGTCAAATCGTCAATAATGACGAGCAGTGGCGCAGTATATTGCGCGGACTCAATGAAACCTTTTATCATCAAACGGTTCTTGCTGCAGACGTTGAAGGGTTTGTGGACGCCCATACTGATGTGGAATTAAAGCCCTTTTTTGATCAATATGTCCGCGATGCTCGGATTCCGGTTTTTAGTTACTGGGTAGACCATGGGGTTTTGCGATACCGGTATGACAATACCATAGAAGATTTTGCGATGCCCATTCAGGTGTGGATTCAGGACCGACCTGTATGGTTATATGATGCTTCAAACGAATGGCAAAGCACCGAACTTCCCGAAGGAATTACGTCAACGAATATCAGGGTGGATCCTGATTTTTATGTGGCTTCGTTTGATTTGGGGGTAGAGCAGGAGAGGGATTAGGAGATAGGATGTTAGGTACTTTACCAATGAATTTCTGCCAAATTTTGTTTTGAATATGGAAGTTCATAGGTGTTGATAGTAAGTTTTTTCCAAGTGTATGTTCCCTCTCAAATGAAAGAAAAATATGTAAAATTAACTATACTCTAAAAATCTTTGGTTTTTAACTGCCGAAAGACGGCGAATGAATTCGCCGATACGAGGGCTTCCTCTTTACGTCAATTTCAGTGGATTTATTTAGACATTTTGGTTCTGGCTCGTCGAGGTTAGGTATTAGGTGATCCGGTGGTGATGGTTGGTTATTGGATATGGTCCCTGTAAACATAGCTTTTCTCATAACTATCGCAAATTCAAGCAGTATTTCATAGTTCTTTTTGAGCATCAGTGCTTTCAGTAAATCAGTTTGTTCTTGAGCTCCTTGATGTCTCGATACAAAATCCCGGAGATTTATTTGATTCTGGTCATTCAAGGTGTTTATCTGCGAAAGAAATTCCATCGGTGAATATTCAGTGGAACTGTAGATCAAATTTCTGCCCGGGTTGAAGGTTCCTTCCCTGAAAAATTCATTCAGAACACGGTTGCTGTTTCCGGAGCTGCCACTAAAAGTTGTATTTTTGGTACGTTCCAGATCGATGGTGATCTGTAAGGAATTGCCGGGATGGGTGTAAATCTGGGTTTGAGGAAAAGGGGAGAGAATATACTTTTCCTTGTCAAATTGTGTGAATCGAATCTCAAACGTGCCATCGGGTTGTATTTTAGCTTCCCGGTCCGGATCAACCCGGCTCCCCAGTGATTCTTTGAGCTGTACATTTTGGTTTTGGAGTATTTCTCGTAATTTTTGATGACGCCCTGTATCACGGTCGGTGATACCTTCTGAGGCGGCATTGGAAGTGTAGGACTCGCGTAGGATGCTGTCAGGTAAAACAGGAAAATGGAAAATCCGGGCAGGAGACTTTTGAAAAGCATGAGGTTGGGTTTTTATTTGAAAGACATAGTGATCTGGCTGGTGGTTTTGATCATAAGATGCTGATATTGTGGTTTTTGGTGTGGTGATATTTACTTTAAGAATCTAATAGTTTATGTATTTTGAATTTATGTTCTATGTATTTTGAAGATTACACCTACGTTTCTCTTGAAGATCCTGATTTGCGTGACTTTGCCCAAAATGATCCGAGAGGATTTCTGGAAATGTATCCGGAGAAAGCGATCTTTGATGAGATGCAGCGGGTGCCATCGTTGTTCTCATATCTCCAGGGGGTAGTTGATGATTCAGGAATGGTGGGGCAGTTTATATTATCCGGTTCTCAAAACTTCCACTTGATACAAAATATAACCCAAAGTCTGGCAGGCCGGGTGGCATTATTCCATTTGATGCCGTTGGATCTATCTGAAATGAAATCTGAGGAATTATTAGATGATTCTTACACGGATGTTATATTCAAAGGGTCTTCGAGGTGAAATCGACGAAAACGATCCCAAACGCTCTGGTTGACGGATTGAGGTTCTTTGAAAAAGCAGCAGGAACAGACCGTATAGCGGGCAAAAATCTGATTTACGGGGGACTTGAACGACAAAGATGAAGCGAGTTTCAAGTTTATAGTTGGCGGGATTTGCATTGAGAATCAACCTTTGTTGTACTGCGATGGGCGTCTGAAAATGAGATTTGCTTTGCTATTTAACCAGTTTTATGTCAATGATCCGTGATTGAACGAATTTATTGTTATCTTAACTCTTGATTATTTACTTCGCTTTCAGCGAGTACTTGTTTAGTGTGTATTAAAAATACCCCATAGGGATAAAAGCCCCGATAGCTATCGGGGAGCCAGGGCTGTCAGGCCCTGTAACAGGTTATTCGGGTTATGAGTCCCCAAAAGGGGACTAAATCGTAGTTCCATTTAAAAACCTGGGGTTCACACCCCAGGCTATGATCTGCAGTCCCTATGGGACTATTTCTGGCACAAAATCGTAATAATAGATTTAATGTCAAGACTGTATGTGGATTTAGGTGCCGTATGATCGGCGCTAAACAGGTACTTCAGCGAATTATATAACTTCCGTGATTTATTTTTCACAACCTCAATCAAAATGGAAAGCCATGGAATACTATGACGATGAAAATTTAGAACAAAATGACCACCTACTGATCGATGATGAGATGAAGTCATACCTTGACGACTATGGCCGATGGGGAAAGATTCTGGCCATCATTTCCTTTGTGGGTATAGGCTTGGCAGCGCTCATGGTTCTTGGTGGTGTCGGTTTTCTAATCATGAATCAGGGCGACCTCGGCTATTCTCGATTTCGGATTTCTGAGGGCTCGATCCTGCTTTTTTATTTCTCATTTCTCCTGTTGTACTTTCTGCCTGCACTTTATTTGTACAGATCTTCCACTTCGGTCCAAGAGGCCGTGAGACTGAATGATGATTATGCTCTGGTCAATTCGTTCAGAAACCTCAAGAACCTGTTCAAATTTATGACCATACTTGTGATAGTCGGTATTGGCTTTTATGGTCTGATGATTGCCGGAGCATTGATCTTCGGTGTCTATTCATTTCTTGGGTTTTAATCAATCGACGTTTGACTATGGCAGTTTGGCCAGTGCTTTTTCAAGGAGTTTTTCATCTCCATTGGAATATCCGATGTGGGTGTATACCAGATTTCCCTGGGCATCCAAAACTGCTGTAAACGGGATCGACTCATAGTTGAAAATTTGCTTGGATTGATCTTCCATGTCCTGGTAGACAGCATATGGCCACTTGTATTGTTTAACCATTGCTTTGACCCGTCCGGCTGTCCGTGCGTTATCTGTGCTTATGGCGATTAACTCCACATTGTATTTGTTTTGCCACGCCTCGTATTTTTCCTGTATTGCATCAAGCTCTTTTTTGCATGGACCACACCAGGTCGCCCAAAAACTCAGAATAACATTTTTGCCTTCAGGGAGGATTTTATCCATCGTAGTTCTTTCTCCTTTCATTCCTTTCAGATCAATCTGGTGAAGAGGAAGTGACTGGCCATACGACCATCCGATCATGAAGACCGTTAAAATGCATCCGAGTAATAACTTCATACTTAATTTTGGCTTTATTTTCGCAATCAATGTATCTATCAAACGTTCTGTTGAAATAAAAAAAGACTTATTGAATAAAATTATACAATTTTTAATCATTCTGGTAATCACCCTTCCGGTGGCAGCACAAGACACAAAATCCTCCTGGAATATCGATGGATTGTGGACGGGCCAGGTCAATGGCGCGGTGAAAGATACTAAAATCGGAGCTGCTAACACACCTTTTTATGAAGATCATAAATGGGGGGCAGAATCTTGGTTGACCTTGCAGGCTTACAATCAGAATTGGCGCATCGAAACCCGTCTGGACGGATATCAGAACAGTATACTTCGAAACCCGGAGGATGCCTATACGGCATATGGAGTGGGATATTTTAATATCAAATATGCAACGTCTAAATTTTCTATTGAAGGCGGACATTTTTATGAGCAGATCGGCCAAGGATTGATCATGCGCTCTTACCGGGACCTGAGTTTGTTGATCGACAATTCTATATTTGGACTCAAAGCAAAATGGTACATGGCCGGCGACCAATCGATTATGCTTTATGCCGGACGACCAAAGTCCGATTTTTCACTCCAGAATCTTTTCAATGGCGGTGGTGAATACCGTAAAAATTGGACCTTGAAAAATGTGTATTTAAGTTCTGGTGTGGGGGTCAGCTGGAAGCGATACAGTAATTCATTCACGGATGACCTGATTGACGAACTCCGGTTTTATCACCCTTCGGATAAGGTGGCTTTGTATCGAAATGGTTTACTCGGCACCGTTTTCCATGAAATGAATGCCGGGCCGTTCACCTGGAATGTGGAGGTGGCTGTCAAATACCATGACCCGTATTACAATGCAGAGGAATCGCGCCAGCTTATTACCGGAGAAAACATCCTCGGACGCTTCGAAACGAAGCCCGGGCAAGCGCTTTACACCCAGCTGGCTCTTGATCTTGCAAAAGTATCATTGAGTCTGGAAGGGAAATATATTCGTCGTTTTATCAATAAATCGGATCCATTTAGTTTTGACTACCGGAACGATCTCAATTTTATTCCACCGGCTACGGATATTCGCACCTACCGGTTGAAATCCCGGTATATTCCAGCCACGCAGTTTCTCGGAGAACAATCTTTGAATCTGACGGTATTTTTGCCACTGGAAGATCACTTATTGGAGTGGCGCAACAGTCTTATCCTGCAGCTCGATGGGGCCAGACTATACGATGATTATGATCTGAAATGGACCTGGAACGGAGATCGTGACCGGTGGGTAGGTGGCATGATGTACCAGATTTACAATCAGTCTGTGTACGAGGGGAAAGGAGGACATAAGGTGATTCATTCTGTGATACCCTACGTGGAATATTACACGACCTGGGGTAAAAACAAAAGCCTAAAGACCGAATCACAGGCGTTGTTAACCCGCCAGGATAAAGGATCACTTTATTTTTTGGGAATGGAATATGCCTGGAATACGCATTGGACCCTCAGTGGGTCCGGAATGCTTGAGTCTAAAGCTTCTATTGTATATCCTACTATGGGATTGTTTTACCGGAAAGGCAGTGGCCGATACGGACTGAGCTTTGTCAAGCAGCTGGAAGGATATGTTTGTTCCGGCGGGATCTGCCGGTACGAGCCCGCTTTTAGCGGTTTTCAATTTGAATTTCAACAACGATTATGAGAAATGTAGGGTACCTGTTGTTTTTACTTTTCATTCTGTCAGCTTGTACTGATGAAATCCCTTATGATCTGGCAGAACCCATGGCTGGAAAACAAAAAGTGCTTATCGAAGAGATCAGTGGGGTGCGGTGTCCCAATTGTCCCGATGGAAGTCGTTTGCTCGAAGCACTCAATGCAGATTTTGACAGTAGTCTGATCGTGGTAACTTATCACGCCGGTAGCTTTTCTCGGCCCTATGCGGAGAGTAAGTACGATTTTAAGACATCACAGACGGTCAGCTTGATGGAGCTATTGGGACGGCCCGAAGGCTATCCGTCAGCAGCTATCCAACGCATCCCGGTGCCTGGTCAGCAAACGTATCAACGACTTCCCAATACCTGGACGACGACTATATCGGATGCCGTAAATGCAGAGCCAAAAGTAGATCTGAACTTATCCGTAAATACTTTGAACACCAGTACCACCCTTCGCGTTTCCGCCTTGTTTCTGGAGGATATTAATGCGCCGGTTTTTCTGACCGTCTATTTGACAGAAGATGGGTTGGTCGATCCTCAGGCAGACACGAAGACCAGTGAAGAATATATAGCCGATTTTCAGCACGACCATGTATTGCGTGAGGTGTTGACCCCGGTAGAAGGGACCAGATGGTCTGATGGTTATCAGAAATTGGATTTTAAGGAGGATAATTTTAATGTAGATGTGCACGCACTTTCGAACGTCGTAGATTCGGGAAACACGGCTTTTGTCGTCTTCCTGCATACCAGTGAGGGGGTGTTGCAGGTGGAGAAGATTGATGTTCATTAAGGTGTGGTATGTTGATAGGTTTGTTGTTTGAGGGGCTGGTGGAAGGCATTTGCAGCGGATGGATAAGGGGAATGTTCCCTATGGATCCCTTACACACATAACCACAGAAAGCCTGTTATGCCCCACCATAATCATGCAATTTGGATTTGAACTTAATAACAAACGCCCACCATAATTTATGTCCCATGGGAATTACAGACCATAGCCTCGCCAAAAAAAAGGGGCTGAGCTTGTGCGGCCTACAGCGGGCTTGTTTAAAATTTTGTGTATTCGCTCAAAATTGATTCTGATTTCATGAGTAAAGTTAAATAATCATTTTATGACTTTCACCCGATCCGGGAATAAGATAGTCAGTTGGTTAAAAA
>NZ_JAHVHU010000003.1 GCF_019802045.1 Membranihabitans marinus
TTTTTAACCAACTGACTATCTTATTCCCGGATCGGGTGAAAGTCATAAAATGATTATTTAACTTTACTCATGAAATCAGAATCAATTTTGAGCGAATACACAAAATTTTAAACAAGCCCTATTTTTTGTCACCATTTTCAATTTTCACCTCTCAATTTTCAATTCTAAATTGTCTGCGGTCGTCGTTCTGTTTTGAGGCCTGATTTATCGCCCAACCATATTCCTTATCCACCACGTAAGTCCTTAGAAAGACAGACTCTTTTCTTGTGCAGACGGTAAGAATACCCTTTCCACAGGTTGCGAACATTCATATTATCAACCTGTTCTGGATTACTTTCGACCAACTTGATCCCATTTTCAATGTATTTTTGAAGAATCTGCTCAAAAATCAAAGATGTCAGTCCTTTTTGTTGATATTCTGGATGAATAGCTATGAGCAGCATCTCTGCGCGATCATTGTTTCTGGAAGCTTGCCACAGGTGGTAAAAGCCCAGTGGATAAAAAGAGCCATTGGCTTTTTGGAGTGCTTTGGTGTAAGAGGGTATGGTCAATCCAAACCCCACCAAATCATCTCCTTGATCAACGATTAATGAAATATAGTCCTTATTGACCAGTGGCATGTATTTCTTATAATAGTAATCTTTAAGCTGTTCAGACAGAGGCACGAATCCAGGTAGGTGTGCGTAGCAGACATTGATCAATTCCATCATTTGCGCACTGCGTTTTTGTTTTTCCGATTTCGTATCAAATCGTGCTGAAGTCAGTCCATAGCGTCTACGAGTCAACTCCGAAAATCGAGAAATTTTTTCAGGTACTTGGCTTGGGACTTCAAATTCATGTTCCAGCCATTCCAGATAATTTTGATAGCCTGCTGCACGGATGTGGTGAATGTAATAGGGGTAATTGTAGATAGCTGCCGACGAGGATAGTTTATCAAAACCTTCGGTTAGTGTACCTGCCGCATCCAGGTTGGAATACCCAAATGGCCCCATGAGTTGGGTCATACCTTTTTCCCGGGTCCATTGTTCCGCTTCCTGTAGAAGGAGAGAAGATACATTTTGATCATCGATAAAATCAAGTTTATTAAATCGAGCCGTTTTTTCTCCAGAGAACGCAATTTCGTGATGATTTATAAGGACTTGAATCCGGCCGGCTACTTCACCATGGTCATCAGTAACCAGGAACATTTCTGTTTCAATACCATCATCCAGTGAAGGAACATCCATGAGAAAGCTACGTTCTTCGCTTTTCAGCGGGGGAGCCCAGTATGGATTATTTGCGTAAAGTTTGTATGGAAAATTGATAAAACGAGCCAGATTTTTTTCATCGGTTACGGTAAATATATGATACGGAATAGCTGATTTCATGAACGGTGTAGTTTTGGAGTTGATGTCAATTCCTGTTGGCTAATTTAGCCAATTCATCAGATCCATCCAAGCGATCTCATTGCGTGGGTTATTTGGAATTATCAAGTCGGTATTCTTTATATGTGTTGTAATCCTTGATCGCACCAATATCCCGATTGAGAGCAATACTTGCATTGAGTTCAAATCCAATTAGTAGGATGAAGCAATTTAACTCCAGCCAGACCATCAATACAATGACAGCACCGATAGAGCCATATATCTTGTTGTAACTTCCAAAATTATTAACATAATAAGCAAACCCCAGTGAGGTAACGATGAACATCAGAGTGGCCAGGAGCGAGCCTGGAGATAAAAAGCCCGGTTTCTTTCGGAACGCCGGTGCATACTGATAAATGACAGCTATCACTGAATAAAAAATTATGACTGTCAGCAACGCATTAATTATCTTGATCAACGGTTTGAGTGTCTGAGCGTGAAACACATAGGTCAGCAGATAATCAAAAATGTAGTTGGTCGCCAATACCATGATGACCGATGAAATCAACATCAGGAACAATAAAAAGGTCAACCACAAGGCAGTGAAACGTATTTGCAGGAAATTCCGGTTTTTAAAGGTCGAATCGAATGATTTTTCAAATCCAGTCATCATCATAGCCACCCCGTTGGACGCAAAATATACGACCAACACAAACGAGACGGATAGTAAACCACCTCTTGATATCCGGCTTAAATCATTGATGGTAGTACCCATCCATGTTTCTGCATTTGTGGGTAAAAATTCAAAAATGTAATTGTACAGCATCGTATCAAAATTCTCAATGGGGATGTGGGGGACCAGGGTGATCAACATGATCAATGCCGGGAATAAAGATATAAAGAAAGTAAAAGCCATCGCATTGGCCCGAACAACCAAATTTCCATACAATAATTCGAAATACATCAATCGGACGACCTCCCAGACCGGGATTCCTTCAAAACCGGGAAGGCTCGATTTCTCTGCCCAATTTGTGATCTTTTGAACAGTATTGCTGGACCTTATCCTATCCAAAATTTTCACGTTGTCCTTTTTTAATCATTAATTCAGTGCTGTATCAGGTGTTTTGAAAGATACTTTCAGCCCATCTTTCCGGTTCTTGCCTACGGTGAGCTGCCTGAATATACATACTTTCCGGGGAATAAAAACAATTAATAAAAATTCATAGTATTCACACCAAGCCTGGATTATATGATTTGTTGACGTATGAAAGAAGGGGTGCTGATCCGTTCGTGCGAACCTTTATCCAGAAAACAAAGCTTTACAATTCCCCGATTCAATAACTGATTGGCTTCGTTGTAAATCATACTTTCAAAGACAATCATTTTGTCGTCTAATTTTTTGATGGTGGTCCTGATCTCGATCAAGTCGTCGTAGGTTGCCGGACGCAGGTATTTTACCTCCATCGATACGACCGGCATGATGATGCCTTTTTCCTCCATGGACCGATAATGAACGCCCAGGGACCTCATCAGTTCGGTCCGACCGATCTCATAATATCGGGCATAGTTGCCGTAGTAGACATAGCCCATCTGGTCTGTTTCACTGTATCTGACACGTACATTAAAAACACCTTCTGTATTTGCACTCATCTTGTGATCCGCCGCTCCGAATTTGGATTATAGAATGTTGGCACGTACTTTTCGCCAGATTCTGATCAATAAAACACCGAACAGGAGTGAACCTGCTCCGTAAAGTATAGCCAAGGTGGCGTTGCCATAGATTACATTGCCCGTGGCAAATAAGAGCGCGTATATGAACAAAGATCCATACAACATAGCAAGTATCCCGTCCGGAACCGTCCATTTTACATTTTTGACAATATCTACGTTGTCAGATTTGGCGTCTTTGATGATCTTATTCCACCCAGGTCCGCCAGGCTGTATTTTTTGATAAAAATTGTACAGGGTTTCCTTGTCTTCGGGTTTGGTTACAAAGGTGGCAATGACCCAGATGATGGTTGTGATCAACACGATAACCAAAAACTTGTACGCCGTGTCCCAATTTTCGGGCCAATACACAAAGTTGACTATAATCGATATAATTCCACTGGAAAACATAGCTGTAATTTCACTCCAGGCGTTGATTCGCCACCAAAACCACCGAAGCAGGAAAATCAATCCGGTACCTGCACCGAAAGCCAGTATAAATTCAAAAATTTGAAGTGCATTTGTCATAACCAGGGCCAGTCCGGCACCCAGGGCCATCAGGATAACTGTGGTTAGACGCCCTGCGGCGACAAGCTGTTTTTCCGTTGCGTCCTGATTGATAAATCGCGCATAAAAATCATTGACCAAATAAGACGCTCCCCAATTTAAGTGCGTAGATATCGTGGACATATATGCCGAAATCAAACTCGCCAGTACAAGTCCGGTAAACCCGACAGGAAGAAAGGTCAGCATTGCCGGATAGGCCAGGTCGTTGCCCAATTTGTCCGGAGAAATATTGGGGAATGCCTGACTGAGAGACTGGAGATCTGGAAACACAACCAGCGAACACAATGCCACAATAATCCAAGGCCACGGTCTGAGTGCATAATGCAGAGCATTGAAGAAAAAAGTGGCACCTATAGCATGGTTTTCATCTTTTGATGCGAGCATTCGCTGCGCGATATATCCACCACCGCCTGGTTCTGCACCCGGGTACCAGGAATTCCACCACTGTACCGCAAAAGGAATTATAAACAACGTAATCATCGTGTGACGGTCGGTTAAGTCCGGAAATATGTTGAGCTTGTTGATCACGTTTTCATGGGTAACAAGATTGTGTAATGAGCCGATATCCGGATGCTGGATCGAATAATAAGCTGCTCCGATCGCACCGGTCATGGCGACAAAAAACAAAATAAAATCTGTATAAACCACACCTTTAAACCCACCCAGGGAACTAAAAATAACGGTAATCACGGATGCAATTCCTATGGTTTGCAACGGCGTGAGACCAAGCATTACACCACCGATCTTAATCGCTGCCAGAGACACTGCAGACATGGCCAATACGTTAAAAAACAAGCCTAAAAACACGGATCTGAATCCTCGGAGAAATCGGGCGGCCGGTCCGGAATACCTCAATTCATAAAATTCAATATCTGTGGTTACATTCGACTTTCTCCAAAGTTTGGCATACACAAATACTGTGAGCATACCAGTGAGAAGAAAGACCCACCAGGTCCAGTTTCCGCTGACACCATTTTGACGGACGATATCCGTGACCAGATTTGGTGTATCTGTGGAAAATGTGGTTGCTACCATGGACATTCCCAAAAGCCACCACGGCATATTTCTACCTGAGAGAAAATATTCAGCCGAGCTTTTGCCGGATTGTCGTGATACCCACAACCCAATAAACAAGGTGAGTGCAAGGAAAAATATGATAATTCCCCAGTCTAAAGTTGTTAAGATCATTGCTTGTAATTTTGACTAAAATTATAAAAGATTTATACAATGCATGAATAACTGCCGATTTTTTGATATTTTGTTTTCATATTAAAATAACCAAAAATTCAAAAGTACTTATGAGTGATAAGATTACGTTGGTCGTTCTGGCCGCAGGAATGGGGAGCCGTTTCGGGGGGCTCAAACAAATGGAACCGTTGGGACCAAACGGTGAAACGCTTCTTGACTATTCTGTATATGATGCTTATCATGCTGGATTTTCAAAAGTTGTTTTTGTCATCAGAGATTTTTTCGCCGACGAATTTAAAGAAAAAATTGGCAAACGGGTAGAAGCATTTATGGAAGTGGAATATGTATTTCAGGATGTGAACATTGAAGTGCCCGGCGTCGATATCACAGAACGTGAAAAACCCTGGGGAACCAATCATGCGGTATTGGTCTGCAAAGAAGCAGTGAACGAACCCTTTGCGGTTATAAATTCGGACGACTACTATGGAAAGGATGGTTTTAAGAAAGTGGCTGACTTTCTCAAGACTGAAGTGTCTCCACAACGCTACGCATTGATCGGTTATATACTCAAAAATACTCTTTCGGATTCGGGGACGGTCAACCGAGGAGTATGTGAGACCGATTCGGCCGATAATCTGGTAGCTGTCGAAGAAGTGCTAAAGATTAAACGCCAGGATGATGGAAAAGTGATTCGTCAGGACAAGGGAACTGAACTGGATGAAGACGCCATCGTCTCCATGAATTTCTGGGGGTTCGATCCGACTTACTTTGATCATTTGGAGAAAGGGTTTCATGAATTCGTGAGAAAGAACAAGGACAATCCCACAGCAGAATATTACATCCCTGTCTTAATCGATGAAATGATCAATGAGGGAGAGATAACGCTTAGTGTCATTCCCTCCCATGATAATTGGTATGGGGTGACTTATGTGGAAGATGCGGACCGGGTGCGCGCTGCATTTTCAAAAATGCACGAAACAGGCGTTTATCCGGAAACACTTGAGGTATAGAGGATAGAGCGAGAATAATCGTTTAATTCGTTGCTTACCTAGATAATGAACATAGTTTATATGGATCATACGAATCTCAATATACCTCATTCTGCGCAACCCAGGATTGTCATCCTTGGAGCCGGCTTCGCCGGGCTAAATCTGGCGCGCAACCTGTCAGGTTCTCATTTTCAGGTGGTGTTGATTGATCGAAATAATTTCTCTCAATTCCAACCCTTATTTTACCAAGTCGCTATGGCGGGATTGGAACCCAGTGCCATTGCATTCCCGATCCGGAAAGTTTTTCATTCTTCGCAGAATGTTTATGTACGGCAAGCAGAAATTCTTCGGGTTGAACCGGATCAGAAAACGGTGATCACTGATTATGGCAATATCCAATTTGATATTTTGGCAGTCTGTTTGGGAGCTGAGACAAACTTCTATGGAAATGCAAATATTGAAAAATTCAGCTTTTCATTGAAATCATTGGGGCAGGCGTTGGGAATCCGGAATCAGATTTTTGTGGATTTTGAAAAATCGATGTACATAAAAGATTTTAAAGACCGACAGGGCTATATAGATTTTGTGATAGTGGGCGGCGGTCCGACCGGCGTGGAAATGGCCGGTGCCCTGGCTGAAATGAAACAGTATGTACTGCCTAAAGATTATCCAGAACTGGAAAAAGATGAAATTGATATTTATTTGGTTCAGTCCGGCAATCGCCTTTTACCGGGAATGAGTGAAAAATCTGGACGCAACGCAGAAAAATTTTTAAGACGAATGGGTGTCACCGTCATCTTAAATGACCGGGTGAATGATTATGATGGCAACCAGGCCATTTTGAAAAGTGGTCGAAAGATTCCAACAAATAAATTAATCTGGGCAGCAGGAATAAAGTGCCCCGTCATACCAGGATTGGAACCGTATTATGATGAGAAATCCCGACGTCTTTTAGTGGATGAGCATTGTAAAGTCATGTCCTGTTCAGACATTTATGCCCTGGGCGATATAGCCGGGATGAAGTCCGACAGTTACCCCCGGGGCCACCCACAGGTGGCACAAGTAGGTCTTCAAATGGGGGATTATTTGTCCCGGATGTTGTCACGGCAACAGAATGGCGACGCAATTCGTCCATTTAAATACAAAGACAAAGGCGTTATGGCCACGATCGGCCGAAATAAAGCCGTGGCCGACTTCCCACGATTCTCTACCGCTGGTTTTTTTACATGGGTCATCTGGTTGTGGGTCCATTTGTTTTCTCTGATCGGGATTCGAAATAAACTACTCGTCGTCTTTAACTGGATGTGGAATTATTTACGCTTTGATAGTTCACTGCGGTTGATTATTGAACAGAAAAATCATCGTGCGGACCAAAACCAACCTCCGATAAACGACTATGTATCAGAAAATGTCGAACGAAGTTGATATCTTTTATCCTGGCTTTTGACAGGATTTTGCGATGAATAATAAGCTAGATCAATCGAACCTTGTTGAGTAAGTTGTTGAAAACCTCAATTTCTTCCTTGGAAAGTTCATTAAATTGGTTAATGTGAAATTCATTGGTCAAGTCATCCAACTGCTCCATTACAATGGTTCCTTTTTCTGTCAGAGAGACATTGACTACTCTTTTGTCCTCTTTGGAAGGTTTTCGCTGGATAAGCTCACGATCTTCCAATACCTTGATCAATCGGGAAGTGTTGGCCATTTTATGAATCATGCCTTTTTGTATTTCCTTGATGTTGATGGTCTTATCTGACTTGGAATCAACTATTCGAAGGATACTAAAAAGGGGAAGGTCCAGTCCAAATTTGGATAGAATTTCTTCCAGTTTCGAATCTACGTAAATGGCTGTGTAAACCAAATTGATGTGTGTTTCTTGTTCTTTGCTCAAAAAATCATTGAAGATTACTTCATCTCGAATTGTTTTCATGGCTTTGTGGTTTTAAGCGACTTGCTGGCCGTATGTGAAAAAGTTAAGTATAGTAATTGCATTATAAAAATAACCCAAACAAATATAATCACAATAAATCAAAAAAATCTCCTATTGTTTATATTAATAGTGTTAAATGTCTTTAACCCCATCATGATTTTAAATCATTTTAAATTAACGTCGATGCTTGGTTGAGTAATAGTGGAATAATTTTTACATTTGCATCCAGGGGGAAGGAAGTCAAAAAAATCTTTAACTTTCTTTCACATCGTGTTCGGTCCTGTAGTTCAACGGATAGAATAGGAGTTTCCTAAACTCTAGATCCAGGTTCGATTCCTGGCAGGATCACCAAGCTGAGCCATGGTTCCAGTATTATAAAAATGATGATGATTTTAATGTTTTGGCATCAAATAAATTAGACTATTCACACGAAATCAGATGCCCAAAAAATCAGTTCACCGGTTGAAAAAAGCCCCGCCGCGAGCCCGTGAATGGAATCGGAATGTACAGGACAAATTTTGCCAATTATGACATGCTAATCAATATTTACCAATGCAACCATGTCGATACCGATCAGGGGCGGGGATTATTCCAGTGTTGATATGAATATATAATTGCCGGTGATTTCATTCTACTAGTGGTGTACGTGGGAGCGCAGCTTACTATGCAGTGGTTCTTTTGGAGCAAGTCTTCGTTTTTATCCATAGTCAATTTGTCAGGAGTAAAAGCTTTGTTATTTAATTCATAATATTGGATTGACACCATTTTAACGGGTACCCTGTTCTTCTTTTATTAAGTACATAAAATAAAAATACATCCAATTCTTGTTCAAAAAGCTTGGTAAAACTGACTCGGAATTAAATATATCACATAAAATATGTACTTTTGATTTTTAGACCCCATAGCGTACGTTGTCTAAAAGTGTGTCAGCTAATTTCTATTCTAAATAATGGTTTGTTAAAGAGGAATGGAAACTGGCATAGATCAGATTGTAGTTCACTTAAAAGTAGATGGCTGGTGAAAAAATAATATTGTATGAGTAAATTAAATGATTCCAACAAACCTTACGGCATCAAGGAAATTGCGCGGAAAGCAAACGTTTCAATAGCTACTGTAGATCGCGTTATTCATAAACGAGGCGGAGTGGCCCGAAAAACGCAGGAACTCATTCTTTCAATTATTGATGAGTTTGATTACCAACCGAATATTTTAGCAAGCAGACTTCGTTCCAATAAAACCTACAATTTGGCAATCCTGATTCCTCAGGTGTCAAAGTACACTAATTTCTGGGCCGCACCTTATCAGGGAGTGGAAAAGGCCAACGCTGAAATCAGCCAGTTTGGAATTAATTTAAAAACTTATTTTTTCCGGTTGAGCCAAAGTGAATCTTTTACAGAACAGGCCGAGCTGCTTCTTGCTGACAATCCTGATGGGGTCGTGATCGCGCCTTTATTTATTCAGGAAGCAACCCACTTATCGGATACTCTTTTTAGAAATGGTATCCCGTATGTATATATAGACACGGACATACCAGATCAAAATAATCTGTCCTACATTGGTCCGCCTATTTATCAAAGTGGGTTGGTGGCAGGTCAACTGGCTCTTTTTGGCATGCGCGAGAACGGAGGAGAGATTCTGGTTATCAATCATACCAATATAATCAATGATGGCCAGCACATCAAGGAGATTGAAAGAGGTTTTGTCGATTATATCGAGAGAAACAAGGCATCTGTAAAAATACACTCGCTTAATTTGCCCGGCGCCGATATGGAAATGCTCGATACGGAATTGGGGCAATACTTTGAAGCCCATCCCAATATACAGGCTGTTTTTGTGACCAATTCACGCGTATTTAAGGTAGCGCAGGTATTCAAGAACCAGAAAATACAGGATAAAATATTGATCGGATTTGATAATATTGATGAAAACGTTAAAGCTCTCAAAGAGGAAGTGATTGATTTTTTGATTTGTCACCAGCCTGAAGAACAAGGTTATCGGGGAGTCATGAATTTGTATCAAAATATTCTCTTGTCGCAAAAAATTGATAAAGTCCAATACATGCCCATCGACATTATTACCAAAGAGAATTGCGACTTTTATTCCAATTAGAAAATCAGGTCAGTCAAGGATAAAATCTACTGAACAGGGCAGGGACGCTTTTGAATTTCATCGACGATACTATATAACTCTTCTTCTTTTTCAGCATCAGTAACCATTGAGAATAAGCTATCCATTTTCATGCTCAAGTTTTTATTTTGCAGACTAAGATGACGTAAGCTGTCTGCCCATTGGATATCAAGTTGCTCCATCGAATCCACCAACTCGTGACCCTCCGGATCAAAATCTTCATAGGATTCAAACATTCGGATCAAATCGGCACTCTTGAGATGCAATATGTTTTCGCGTTCCTGTTCCGGCAAAGTTTCAGGCAGGTAATCGGACAGTTCCTGAATCGAGGTGGTCCAGGAATCATCCACATAATTTGCTATTTCTGCAATACGACATTCATTGCTCCTTATTTTTAGCGCTATCTCGGGAATTTCATCGTTGGTTTCTGATTGACACGACCACATAAAGCCCCCCAGGACTAGTACCGTTGCTGCAATTTTTATAATTTTCGCCATTCTGTATTGATGTTTTAACAAGACTACGGCCAAAGTTAGTAAATCAAAACGAAAGATTTCTTAGTCCGGAGTATTTTGAGTTGGCGCCAACCAAAATTCATCATTGGTATTCTCTTTGAAATCTTCGTCCACGAGGTGATCTCCTAATACACTCAATTCTTTTTCAGTGGCTTGCTGTTGGATGGTATTGAATAAGACTCTTTCTTCAAATCGGATATGAGCAGTTAACAATTTTTCAAATTCACTCAGATCAGCTTCGGATACTTTTTTCTGATTAAAAAATGTATGAATTGCTTGGTGTTCCCTCATGGCCTGGATTACTTCAGGATGATCACTTCCCAATAACGGAAAGAGTAGTGTCTCTTCTTCCTGGAAGTGATCAATGAGGTGGTTTTTGTAAAACCAGATTAAGTATTTGTAGATCCGGCTCGGATCGATTTTGTAGCGGATGCCGGTGCGAATTTTCCAGCCAACCAATAAGCCGTGATGATGATCACGGCTCATGGGCTGTATGTTTTTATGACGTTTAATAGGTTGATGCGACATAATTCATATTTTCTTCCAGTTTGGCTGATTTGGGAAATAAAATATTATTCTCCAAATGAATGTGCTGGTGAAGGTCCTGTTCGAATTCTTCCAACATCGAAAAAGTTACCCGATACGTCTGACAGGCATCTTCAGGGGGCGTAAATTCATTGCTTAGTTTCCGGATTTTGCGAAAACGAACCCCTTCCTGGTCGTGCTCTGCCATCATAGCCTGAATCGGATTGCGGACAGTGCCAAACATGGGCGGTGCTAGTTCCCGACCTTGATCTTTGGCTTCGATCATGCGACGGATATGCGGAAATAGATTTAATTCTTCTTTTTGCATGTGGGCGTTCAACTCGATCACGGAAGCGTCAAATTCATTGGCTATTTCTACCAATTCCGGATGTGCTTTGCCATGAACTTTTACCACTTTCGTCAGGTAAGGTAAGATTTCTGGTATTCGTTGACGAACATATCGGTGGTGCTTTTTTTCGATGTAGTCAGCCAGGAGGTCCAATTCCCAGGACTGAAAGTCAATTTGGTCAGATTGATTCGGCTTGTTGAGCCCATTGAGCTCAGCAAGCAATTGATCCACTGATACCCCATTTTTTTCAGCCACGGCCTGGACCGGACGATTTCCCCTACAACAAAAATCAATACCGTACTTTGAGAAAACGGCCGCAGCCTGATAATCTTTGGCTACGATTTGACCGACGATATCGTTATGAGTGTATGTCATAATGTAAATTGTTTATAATGATTAATGAATATTTTTTAATCCAAACATGGTGAGGCCAATGACCTTGAGTAATTCACACCCCACGTAATAAAAATGTAAAAAAGAGGCAGGCAATGACACGCCTTGCAATCTCAGATCTGCCCTGTGATCCATGATGGGAAGCAATACCAAGGTCTGAATAGCCAGGACAATCAGAACAGCGACCAGAAATAAAACACCGCTTTCTTTCTTAAAACTTTGAAGACTTCGCCACGAAGCGAATAGAATCACGGTTGCGAGTATTAGTTCGACTTTGTTCATCATTCCAAACACCAACCGGCCAATGCCCACACCGAGCTCCAGTGTGATTCCCGGAGCCTGGAATTTTAACCACGATTCCAGAAAACTGATGGCACATACCATCCCAATCCATATGAAAGTACCGGATATGGTAGTGAGCTTGGATATATCATACTTGGTATTCATAGGAGTGGTTTAGAGTGGTTCTCCTGGTAATATTTTATTTTATATAAAAACATTTCTGCCATACGTTCTGCCCGCCACTTGGCTTCGTCTGCTTTTTCACCATGGAAATGTGCGTCCAAAGTCTCATGAAAGAGCTTCAACCACCGTTCAAAGTGCTGTTTTTCAACTGGAAGTGTGGCGTGTGGTGTGAACGGACTGCCATAGTATGTATGCTCTTTGAGCAGAACAGTTTGCCAGAAGGTGTACATTTTTTCCAAATGGGCGGGCCATTGATCCTCAATGACTCCATTGAAAATATCTGCCAAGAGTTCATCTTGTCGGATGCGCCCGTAAAACTCATCCACCAAAAGTTTGATATCCTCCAGTGTTTCTATCTTCTTTATTTCTTGCATGATTAATTTTTAATTACGACTTCTGGATGGGATTGTGCTGTTGTTTGAGTATACCAAGCCCCATTTCATAGCCGATGGCCAATTCATAAACAGTCGTTTGTTCCAACATGTTTTTGAGCTCCTCCTTCACCGACTTGTATTTACGGTGTGCCGGGCAAGGGTTTTCATCGTTACAATCCGGGAGTCCCATGCAGCATTGTGTTATTAATCGATTTCCGTCGATCGCCCGGACGATATCTTCCAGTCGCATGGTATCCAGCTGGTGTCGATCTATTTCAAATCCACCATGCGGGCCTTTAATGGATTTGATAAGATGACTCTTTACTAATATCTGTAGTATCTTGGCCGTGTAAGCCTCCGGAGACTCTATCTCACGCGCAATGTCACACAAACTTATCCGTGTTCCATGCAGTGAATGCAACAAGATAAGTATCGTAGAACGTATTCCGTATTCACAAGCTTTCGAAAACATGGTCTCCCTATTTAGAGCAAATATATATAATATTTACAATTCGGACAACATTATCCATAAATAATTAAAATTTTGACCTCTCTACGTCTATTTTCCCACGGATAAACTGCGGTGATAGGGAAGAGATCACAGCTGAGCTAGAAATGATTCTTAATTATAAATTCCTTACAAATGTGAAATTTGATTTTTATTGATAAATTTAAGTGTATGAAATTATTTTGTAATGCGACGAGGAGTGAGATCAGGTGGTTGAAGTGGGTCGTTCTGTATAGCCCTGGGTCTTTAAAAATGGCTTTGGTCAATGGGCTGGTGCTGCTGTATGGGATTCTGTTTTCTTCATCGCTGTCAGCACAGGATATATTCGAGCAACTTAATTCTGATATTGACCAGTTCACGACCCTCAATGAAAAATACCAAAAAGTAATTCAGTTTGAAGAAAACCGTCAGGTACCAATCAATGATGCCTATGCCAGCGTCCTCTGTGAAACTGTAGATTACTACATCTCAACAGATGCACCTGAACGCGCTCTACCCGTAATCAATACACTGATAAATTATTACCTGTTTGGAATTGAGGTAGATCATGATAAAGCGCATTCGCTGGTAAAGAAAATAGCGCCTCATCTCACCCTGCTTCCCAGAGATACATCTCTAATTAAATTCTATATTAATTCCGGTGAACTGAATATTTATCGGAATAATCCAGCTGCAGCTATAAATGATTTTAATCTGGTCATCGATATTTGCCGACAACAAAAGGATACTCTTTTGACAGAGTATGGGTATGCTCATCTCAAGCTCGCTGAAATTTATTCCTCGGAATGGAAAATCTTGGAATCCGATAAAAAATTTAATCAAGCTGCGGATCTGTTTCTTCGAAATCAGGACACACTAATGTACTTGTGGACCTTGTCAGGTCATTCTACGCTGTACAGGATCAATGGAATGTACCGTGAAGCGGAGAAAGCCCGTAGGAAAATATTAGAAGCGTGCTGCGAACAAGAATGGCTTCAAGTAGTCGCCGTAGCTCACCTCAGTGCTGCACTTGAAAGTAAAGACAGACACAACGATAGCCTACAGTATGATCATTTGTTGAAGGCCAGACAATACATCAACCTCAATCTGGAATTGGCGGCTTACATTGAGACCATGACTTATGCTTTACAAATTCAATATTTTGCAGACCAAAACAATATCGATTCAGCGGCATATTTTATGAATAAGTTTGAAGCTTTTTATCGTCCAGAAGATCATGGATCATGGATTAATAAATATTACATCGTTGCCCAAGCTTCTTATGCAAAAGCTCTGCGAAAGTACGACGAAGCAGAGCGGATTGGCCACAAATTGATCGAGAATGCACAGAAAAGCAACATTTTGACCAGCCTAACTCGATCTTATGACTTTTTGGTTGAAGTGTATCAAGAATCTGGTGACACCCGGAAAGCTTTTTCCACATTACGTATCTCCAATCGACTTCGGGATAGTCTGACCACCATTCAAATCAATAATCAGTTTCTTTATTATAATCAGTTGTTTCAAGCCGAGAAAAAAAATAAGCAGATTCTGCAACAGGAAGCTTCTATCCAATTGTTATCAGAAAAGAACAAAGTTCTATTTTGGCGAGGAGCGTTGATAGTTCTTGTATTAAGTGGCGCCTTTCTAGGCATTTACCTCTGGCGCTCTGTTTATTTTGCACGCCAGAAAACAGCCCTACAGGAGGACTTTTCACAGAGTCTCATTCAGCAACAAGAACAAGAACGCAGTCGACTTAGTCAGGAACTGCATGATGGGATTAGTCAGGAGTTGATTCTGATCAAAAACAAGCTGGATCATCGAAAAGATGCAGAGACTGCTAATTTAGTCGCTGATACTTTGACACAGATTCGTCAGGTAACTCGATCTTTGTATCCGGTTATGCTGAAAAGCTTTGGACTGAAAGCAGCCGTGGATCAGTTGCTGAATCAAATCGCTCAGGCTACTCCTGATGTCAAGGTGCTATGTACTGTAGACGATGACTGGGAAGATCTGAAAAAATCGGAGCAACTTCATCTGTTTCGAATCATTCAGGAAGCTACTAACAATGTATTGAAGTATGCGAAATGCACTGTTCTGGAGGTGAGGCTGGTCAGACTTGGAAAGACTGTTTATCTCGAGGTATTGGATAACGGAATCGGCATGGATTTGAAAAATCATATTAAAATGGGCATCGGAATGAATTCCATGGAAGAAAGAGCCAAAATTTTGGGTGGTTCTTTCACCCTGGAATCTTCCAAAAATGATGGTACCCATATCCGAATAAAAATTCTTTTATCATGAAGCACCTTCATATTTTGCTGGCGGATGATCACCCCATTTTATTGAGTGGGTTGGTTAATTTTCTCCATGAAAGGGGGTTTACTCATGTGCAGTATACTGAGAATGGATCTGAAGCCTGGTCGGTGATCAAAGAGTCCTCCCCGGAGATCTGTATTCTTGATATCGAAATGCCCGGCTTGACCGGTCTGGAAATTCTGGAACGATGCAAAAGGGAAGGCATTACCTCAAAAATTATTTTGTTGTCCTACCACACCGAGCCTGAGTTTGTCGCTCTGGCTCGCAAGAAGGGCGTAGCTGGCTACATTGGAAAGGAAAATTCCATCAAAGAAATAGAAGACTGCATCTATAGGGTGCACAAGGATGGATATTATTTCCCCAACAACCTGATCGGTGAAAATATATCATTCGGAAAGGATATGATTCGTGTATTGAGTGTTCTCACCAATCGGGAGCGGGAAGTTCTTTCTATGGTATTAGCTGAATCTGCAAACCGCGATATTGCCAGGATTCTTGGAATTTCTCTCCGGACGGTCGAAAAACACCGAAGTAATATTATTAATAAGCTTGAAATCAATAAGAAACCTGAAAATTTGACCCAGTGGGCATTACGGAATAAGACATTGTTGGAGGAAGTGTTGTGAACAATAGCGGGTAGTGGCGTGGCAATTACTGAGTCGTCGCGCATCGTATTTCAACTTAAAAGAAAAATAGGGTTCATGCTATACACTATGTGACTAAAGTAACAAAGTACATAGATACAAATAGCGACATTTGTGTCCTATTTAGTCATTAAAAGATTAACATCGATGTCAAATGTACATTATTATCAAGTAGACGTGAATTGGAAAGAAGGAAGAATCGGGGAACTAACTTCACCGGATTTGAATGATACCATAGCCTGCGCCACCCCACCGGAATTCAATAAAGGTGTCCCCGGTGTATGGTCCCCGGAACACCTTTACGCTGCTTCTATCAACAGCTGTTTTATGGCTACTTTTTTAGCCATAGCAGAAAATATGAAACTGGAGTTCAGTGATTTTTCCTGCAGAACGACGTGCAAGCTGGAATACAAGGATGGGGTGTTTTGTATTACAGAGGCCATCATAGAACCAAATATCGATCTGACAAACACGGAGAAAGATTGTGACAAGGGGGTACGAGTTCTTGAAAAAGCAAAGAAAGCCTGCCTGATAACGAATTCGATGAAAACAGAGACCATATTAAAGCATAACTTAGCGATACCTGAAAATGTAGTCTAAAAATAAAACGCTACTGTTGGAAGCGACTCGCTGAGAATGTTCCAAATCTGATTGTTCAAATTAATACAGAACTTATGTTTGACTTTTTAAAAAAGCTATTTTCTCAGACTGACAACAGTCAGCTGATTGAGGCGATCAATAATAAACCTTTTCTAGTGGACGTCCGGACCCCTGGTGAGTATTCATCAGGGAGTGTCAATGAAGCTGTGAATATTCCGCTTGATAAATTACCGGATCAAATCAATAAATTTCGTAACAAAAGGAATGTCATAGTCTTCTGTCGAAGTGGAGCGCGAAGTAGTCGAGCAAAACGAATTTTGAATCAGAATGGGATCAATAATGTGATCAATGGGGGAAGTTGGCAGAATGTAAATGAAATGATAAATCAGAGAAAAACTGGTGGGTAGTTCAATGTTGATGATTTTGCAAAGAAACCGATAGCTGGTGGTCGTATTTGGAAAGGAAGAGGAAGAAAGGAAGTGCTTGTCACCATGGATCTGCATAACCCGCAAAGGTCAAATGGCACCCAAAATTGGACTATGAAATATGCCCAATTTTGAAATTTAAACAATTGATGAAATGCATACTATGCATCATCATAGAATGACGTGGTGAATGAAGCGGGTTATGAAGAGACCAGACC
The DNA here is from genome assembly GCF_019802045.1 of Membranihabitans marinus. Lineage (GTDB taxonomy): Bacteria > Bacteroidota > Bacteroidia > Chitinophagales > Saprospiraceae > Membranihabitans > Membranihabitans marinus_A. The sequence continues at coordinate 17,166 of NZ_JAHVHU010000003.1, forward strand.
ATGGTTATGCTGTGTTATTCCGTGTCCAGCAAGTCAGGGATTGTTAGACATCCAAAAAACGAATAATAAATATAAATCCAGCTTCCGGAATATCGGTGCAGGTACAGCAATTTATAAGGTGCAGCTTACTTGTGAAATTTTGTGGATCTGAGCATTCGTATGGTTCGGATCAGGAAGTGAATAAAATTATCTCTTGCTCTGCAATCGCATAAACCAAGTCGTTTTCGCAGGCATATCCAGTATCCAATCCTGTAAACTGACCAAAGGCTGGCAAAATGATTTGATTTGCACGGATGATAAAGCAAGGCAGCCGTATGTTTTGACGTCCTGTGCCTCGTATGCGAATGCCTGGATGGACATGACCAGAAATTTCAAGTTTACTTCCAGTCTTTAAAGCGGGTTGGTGAATAATGCGTGCGCTGTCCAGGTTGTATTGGGTTTGATGAACGATCAGTCCCGAATCGGTGTATATGGAGTCCGGAAATCGATCATGATTTCCTTTGACCAGATGGAATTCAAGGTGATTCCATTCCCTGATCCAGGACGTAAACCAATTCCATTCTGAATTAATGGACGCATGGAACAGATCGCCGGCGATGACTACCTTCGCAGGTGTATACCGTCGAACTAATTCGTCCCATTTCCGAAGATCTGCTTTGGCGACAGCACCAGGAACGGACAAACCATACTGCTGAAAATGACTGGCTTTCCCCAGATGAAGATCCGAAAGAACCAGCACATCTTCCGCCGGAAGCAATAGTGCTTTATCTGCCAGGAGTGTGACATCCTGGTCGGCAACTTGTATATGAACTTCGTGGTTTATCTTCACTAATTTTACTGTTCTGAGGCGATGGAACGAAGAAGGAATATTATTGCTAATGTATTTTTCTGCCTGCGCAAAACCAAATATGATACGAACTAATTACTTTGATTTATTTGATGCGCTCTGCATCCGTTTAATCCGTTGGATCAGTTTTTCACTGCTCAGACTGGACCGAAGGCTGTCGACCTTGATCGGGAAGCTTAATGGTGTGAAGCGACGACTTTCTTTGAAAATGATTTTACTGGCATTAATCCGGGCAAAGGCTTTGCGCAGTCGTACTTCTTCCAGTTGTTGGTCAAACAATTCAAAATAGGCTTGTCGAATCAATAAATTGTTCGGCTCGTATTCCTCGAGTACTTTGAAAATCAGGCTGGATGAACTTTGCAGACTTTTATGATTCTTGTGCTTCCCGGGATAAGTCTGGACAACCAGACCGGCGATCACCGCAATATCCCGGAACTTTCGGGAAGCCATTTCCGTCGCATTGATACTGGCCGTAACATCCTCCATCAAATTTTTTTCGGAAAACAACGAAGCCAGCTGGCCTCTGGTGATGGGGATCGGTTGGTCACTGAGTAATTCAAAACCATAATCGTTCATCGCCATTGTAAAAGTAATGGGTGTTATCTGGCTAATCCGGAATGCCATTACCGCCGCCATCACTTCATGGACCAACCGGCCTTCAAAAGGATACATAAAAAGATGATGACCATCCCGGGTGGAAATCAACTCAACCAAAAACTCGTCATCACTCGGAATATGAGTGGTTTGCTCCTGCCTTGCCAATAGTGGATGGAGGAACCTCAGTTCAGGCTCGCGGGCACCAGGATGCAGAGCATCCGATAATTTTATTCGTAAAAAGTGACTCAAGTGAGAAGATAACGGCAGCCGGCCACCCAGCCAACTGGGTGTAATGGCCTTCCCTTTGGCCAGTCGCACGTAAGCCGTCATATCTTTGACCTTTACCAATTCGAGTGTGCGGCCGGCTAGAATAAATCTCTGCTTTTTTTTGAGTTTGGAGATAAAGTATTCTTCTACCATGCCGATATATCCGCCGCTGAAAAACTTTACCCGCAACATGGCATCCCCGACGATAACGCCAATATTCATTCGATGGAGCATAGCTATTCGTCGATTGACCACCCGATACAGTCCGTTTTCATCCCTGGTGACCTTGTGGTACTCCTCGTACGAATTCAATGTTTCACCACCGATGGTTATAAAATCCAAAGCCCAGTTCCATTCCTCTTCAGTCAGGTATTTAAAGGCATGCGTTTTCCGCACTTCCTGGAATAATGCGGCCTGATCAAATCCTTCGCCCAATGCCCTGGTTACCAGGTATTGGATCAGGACATCGAAGCACATCACCATGGGCTGACGTTCTTCCACAATGTTTGATTTTACAGCTTCTTTGAGTGCAGCTACTTCAATCAATTCCAGTGAATGGGTCGGGACAAAATAAATCCTGGAGGTCTCGAACGGGGAGTGGCCACTTCGACCCGCCCGCTGCAAAAAACGAGCGACTCCCTTTGCTGATCCAATTTGGATGACGGTGTCCACCGGTTTAAAATCCACACCAAGATCCAGCGAAGAAGTACATATGACCGCTTTCAGATTTCCCCCGGTCAGACTATCTTCAATCCAGTTACGGAGTTTCTTATCGATAGACCCATGATGAATTGCCATAAGTCCTGCCAGTTCAGGTGCAGCATCCAGAAGCAGTTGGTACCACAATTCTGATTGTCCACGGGTGTTTGTAAATACCAGCGTAGTCCGGCTTCTTAGAATGATCGGGATAATCTTGTCGACCATTTTGCTTCCGATGTGTCCCGCCCATGGAAGCGTGTTCACTTCATCGGGAAGGATGGATGTGATCTTGGTTTTCTTTTTAAGGTCAGTTCTTATGATGGTTTTTTTCTTTTCATAGGGGATAAGGACCTGACTGGCTTCATCTAGATTGCCTATGGTAGCTGTGATTCCCCAGATCTTCATTTTGGGATTCAATCCGTGAAGTCGCGACAATGCCAATTCCATCAGCACGCCGCGCTTAGAACCGAGAAGCTCATGCCATTCATCTACCGCAACGCATTGCAGCGTATTGAAGAACCGGGTATTTTGTTTCATCGTGAAAAGAAGGTGGAGCGATTCCGGCGTAATGATCAGGACATCAGGCATTTTTCGGGCTTGTCTCTGCCGCTCTTTTGGGGGCGTATCTCCATTTCGAACCCCGACGGTCCAATTCAGTGGGAGTTCATCAAGGGCTTCTTCCATGACGCGTTTTAGATCCTTTGCCAGTGCACGGAGCGGTGAAACCCAGAGAAGTTTTAGCCCCTTGTGGTGATTTTTAGGGTGATTCAGATAGTCGATGATCACTGCAAGAAAAACCGAATATGTCTTCCCATACCCTGTCGGTGCGATAACCATTCCACTGAATCCATTTGAATAACGGGTCCAGGTTCGTTTCTGGAATGGAAAAGGCTGAATTTCCTTTGTGGTCATCCACTGTTGGATTTGGAGAAATCCCTTGCTGTTTTTAAAGGCGGTCATCCGTGGTATATCAATTGTTTTACGGATTCCAGGGTGTCAATATCTGCAGCTGATTTATCTTTTCGCCATCGTTTGATCCGGGGAAACCGCAACGCAACGCCTGATTTGTGCCGTCGGGACAACGCGATTCCTTCAAAAGCAATTTCAAAAACCAATTCGGGTTTTACAGTTCGGACAGGTCCAAACTTTTCAATAGCATTTTGCCGGACAAAGCGGCTGACTTCCGTAATTTCTTTATCGGTGAGCCCGGAATACGCCTTGGCAATAGTGACCAGGTTGTCGCCATCTCTTACAGCCAATGTATAATCCGTATAATGGCCACTACGACGTCCATGACCTCGCTGGGCATAGATCATCACCGCATCGATAGTTAGCGGATCGACTTTCCATTTCCACCAATCCCCTTTTTTTCGGCCGGTGTGGTAGGGGGAATTGCGTTCTTTGAGCATCAGACCTTCACTGTTTACCGACCGGGCATTTTCCCGGACGGGATGCAATTCATCCCACTTTGTAAATGCAATGAGTTTAGGCATATGAACGACAGGGGATTGGATAGATGCCACCAGGCCTTGTAGTTTCTGACGTCGAAAAGATAATGGTTTTTCCCGGATATCGATTCCGTTCCATTCTAAACAATCGTAGATATAGAATTCTACAGGCACTTCAGTCAGAAGTTTTTTGGTTACATTTTTCCGATTTAATCGTTTTTGCAGATCATTGAAAAGGAGTACATTGCCATCTTTGAGCGGAAGTATCTCACCATCAATGACCACATCATCCTTCACTCCCTGGAATGCTTCGATGATCTCTGGAAATTGGGGCGTGACCAATTCTTCCCCCCGGGACCATATAAAGGTTTTTTCGTTTCTACGGACGACTTGACCACGAATACCATCCCATTTGTATTCGGCCTGCCAATCATCAGCATCTCCAAGATCTTCCACGGACTTGTCGATGGGATAAGCCAGACAAAAAGGGTACGGTCTGGAATCGTCATAATTAATATGTTCTCCCGAAACTAATTCTTGGAAGCTGATGTTTTCCGGACTCCATTGGCCCATTAAACTATGCATCAACTGGGCCGGCTGTCGACCGGTGTGTTTTGCCAGACCATTCACGAGTGTTTTCTTAGATATCCCGATTCTAAAACTGCCACCGATTAATTTGTTGAAGATAAAACGTTCCTGTGGTTCCAATCCCATCCAGGCGTCCTTGACATAGCTTTCTACCTTTTCTTCTTCCATTGATTCCAGCGACTTAATTTCAGACATCCAAGTGGATAACGACCGGTCCAACCGATGCGTGGGCTGGGGTAGGATAAGTGCTATTGTTTCTCCGAGGTCCCCCACCGTGCTGTAGCATTCTTGAAAGAGCCACTCCGGGTACCCCGTGATTTCCAGACACCACTCACGCATCAGGTTGGTCCTGACGGGACGGCGTCTGCGTTTTCCGGTAAATAAAGTAATGAGGTGAAGCTTATCTGTATCAGGTGCAGTATCAAAATAATGCGCCAGAGCATCAATTTTGGCATTTGTTTTATTGGTCATTTCGACCGTAGATATCAGTTGGGAAAAATGTTTCATACCGGTTTGTTTTCCTCGTTTTCGGTGTCGACGCCAGCTTCGTCTTTTTCTCCATACCCGGTAAGTAGTTCATAAGCTTCGTATCCTTTTTCATTCAGGTACTTTGCCAGGGTGGCCTGATATCCGTGTGTAACAAACACTTTGGATGCTTCCGTTGCTTTTATGGCGCCAAGCAATCCATCCCAATCGGCGTGGTCACTCACAGCAAATCCTGCATCAACCGCACGCCAGCGACGGCTTCCACGGACCTGCATCCAACCCGAACACATCGCTGTTCGTCCATGGGGTATTTTCTTGATCATTTTGCTACCGAAAAGGGCAGGGGGAGCCACCACAATTTTACCTTCCATGTCCGTTTTGTTTTCGATATTCATAATTTGTCGATCTGGTAACGGGAATCCGGCTGATTCGATCGCCTTATTCACGTTTTCAATAGCGGTATGGACATATACCTGTCCCAGGCCTTCGACCAATTTCATAATCCGCTGTGCCTTACCCAGAGAATATCCCAGAAATATGCTGGTGTATCCTTTTGCTTGATTTTGGCTGACCCAGTTCTTTATTTTATTAAACAAGACCTCCTGGGGTTCCCACCGGTAAATGGGGAGTCCGAAAGTACTTTCTGTGATAAATGTGTGGCATTGGACGGGCTCAAACGGGGCGCTTAAGCCATCTGGGGCGACTTTGTAATCTCCGGAAAATACCGCAACTTCGCCTTTGTATTCCAGTCGAATCTGTGAGGAACCGATCAAATGTCCGGCGGGATGCAGGCTGACCTTTACCCCATGGATATCAGTGACCTCACCATACGCTTTGCTGACCACCGATATGTCGCTAGAGATCCGGTGTTGAATGACAGGTGTGGTAAAGTGATGACACAGATAATGCTTCATGCCGGGACGGGCGTGATCGGCATGGCCATGTGAAATGATCGCCCGATCAACAGGTTTCCACGGATCCAGATAAAACTTTCCCGGAATGCAAAAAATGCCTTTGTCGGTGTATTTTAGGTATGAGTTGATCATAGGAGCTAAGATGCGTCAATATATAACCACAAAATGCGATTATTGATTAATTTTCTGGCGTTTTTGGAACAGGATATATTGTGTTCATTTTCGTTCTCGTTAATCGAAAGAATATTTTATGTTGACTTATTTTCCTATTAAGCTACCACAGAACAGCTGTAACGGAAAACCTTTATAATTTGCATTATAAGCAGAAGGAGAAAATATCTTTCAAATGGTTTTCTTTCTTTTTTGTGTTTAAAACCAATTGTAAATTTGAAGGGGATAACTTGACCTAAGAATTAAAGGAGATTGATTCTTATAATGAAGACCAGGACTGAAAATTATAATTATGGAGATATTAAATAAAATCGGTATTTATTGTATGCGGAATAAAGAATCTATTGCGGTGGCAGAGAGTGTGACAGCCGGGACTATTCAAACCCTAATCAGCAATGGAAAAGATGCAAAGAAATTTTTCCATGGGGGCATGACGGCTTACAATACTGCGCAGAAAACGCGGCATTTGAATGTTGAACCCATCAGTGCGGAAAATTGCAATGCTGTTGACGTTGACATTGCAATTCAAATGGCAAAGGCGGTGAGCCGTATGTTTTGCAGCACCATTGGTCTGGCAAGTACCGGTTATGCAGCGCCCTATCCGGAAAGAGATGTGCGTACACCTTTTGCCTATCTAGCCATAGTACAAAGAGGAGAAGTTCTTTTTGCTGATAAGGTGGTGCCGGATTCCCAAAATTTTGGTTTAGAAATTCAACAGGAATATGCAGAAAGAATACTTCATATTTTGTGGGAAAAAATTACAGATGGAGATTAGGTCTACGATTCAAAAATAGATGCAAGGAAATGCGGTATTCATTGGTAATGAAAACTCCATAATGCGGCCATTATAAACAGAGTAGTGCGTTCACATACAGATGTGGACGATTTTAGCTGGTCCTAAAACTTCTTTAAACTGCTTTGGCCCTCTTATTTTGCAAGTTGGAATGACTCACTTTTATTCCCCATCCATTTGTATTTTTGTAAGGTAGCGGTTTGCTGACCATCCTCTGTTTTTTTAGGGTGGGAGAGATAAAAATACCCGTGTCCCAAGGGCTCCATCCCTGTGGTGCCCCATTTGAAATGCCATCCCCGGATTCCGGTGGATTCATCCTGCAGACCTGCTTGCACGAGGGAAAGTTTTTTGACTTCGATACTGGTATCGTCCGAAATAACGGAGCTTCGAAGTGGTTTTTTTTGCCCGTCAATGACGAATAAACTGTAATTGGGATAGGAGGACTTACGTCCTTTGTAAACGGCGGCAAAAAAGTGGCCAGAATAAGGATCAAATGCCAGATTCTGAATCCCATACGTCGTATTTCCGGTTCTTACAAAAAATTTGTCACGCGGCTTGTCCGGACCGGATTGATGGAGGTCATTTTGTGATAATTGTTGACCCAGTTCGTCCCATTGCTCTAAGTCGTATTGTAAGATGACCTGATGATCATTGTCATTTCTGGTGGTATCTCCATATATGCCATACGCTACGTACAGATACCTTTTGTTTCCTGTTTGGGTACCCACCGCAGGGCCCAGCGTTAACCCATCTATACCGGAACACGCAAACCGATGTTTCATTGTCTTTCCATTCACGCTTACTTCGGCCTGGTAGTCTTCGACGACTTCTCGCAAATAGACCGTCTTCAATACATCTTCTTTTTCAGCATCCATATTGATTCTACTGATGCGGGACACATCGAATACAGCGATATAAAATCCGACCTGGTTTTTGTTTTTTTGGCCCAGGGTCTCGGTAATTCCCTGACCGATGGCATCATTTTTATATTCCAAGGAACCATATACCACCCCGCGTTCCGAATCATAATCCAGATCACCGAGGTGCCCGACAAACCCGGTTACGCTGCCGATCAGATTCCCCTTCAGGTCTGTTTTTACGAGTTTATCCGTAAAGGAGAAATAGACGAACCCATTCTCCTGATCAACGGCCACGCCCTGTACGTGGAATTTACCCTGGCTCCCAGAATGAATTGATTTTGGCAACTTCGCTGGTACTTTGTTTTGGCCTTGGACAAACAGGGTGGTGGATGTTATAAATATAGCTAATAAAAGCAACCTTTTCATCCAGAGGGACGATCGGGTGGATACGTATGTAAACATTTTCGAGTTTCTTGAACTTTGAATTAATCCCAAACGACGATCACGTCCGCCAATACCGGTAAATGATCCAGGTCATTCAACCCTGTTTTGGGAACACGGACATTCATGATACGAATATTGGCGCTGGTAATGATATTATCAATATTTACATCGGCGGTCCCGGTATATCCGGAAGCGGCTGATTTTGCCGCCGCTGTCTGAAACCATCCCATGTCGCCGCCATTGGCCATATTGAAACCAGCTTCTATGAATAATTGTTGATTCGCATCATGGGCATTCATGTCTCCTAAGCAAATAAAATATTCCAATTCGCCCAACAACTGGATCAGATCAGCCACTGAATCATCGTGCCATTGTTTCTGCCAGGGGAGGTGTGTAGAAATGATGGTAATGATTTTATCACCGATTTTTAGATCGCCCAAAATGGCATAGTAGTCACCGTAGGAATTGACCTGCCGAATGTTATTCAAGTTGTAATTGGTCGCTATCCCATTGTAAATCCAGGTGTTTTCGTCGCCGAAATAAACCCTGGAATAGTACGGATCCAACAGTTCAGCGGTCGCATCATATGTGCTGTCCTTGTCGAAATACCTGTTCCATTCATTCACGCCCAATATATCCAGTCCTTGCTCACCGATCCATTTTTTCCAATTATTTAGTTCTGCGGTTACCGTATTTTTACCTGTCCATTGAAATCCGCCCAGCCGTCCCTGGTTAAAATGGCCGATGTTATAGGTTCCGACCTTGAGTCGTAAGGGCAGGTTGTCCGCCGTCTGGCCGTGCGTGTTAACCAACGAGGAAAAAACAAAGAGTATAACCAAGGGGATATAAAAAGTCTTTGGAGTGTATTTCATAATGTCCTATTTTGCAATAAAACTACAAGAAATTTCACCGTTATGTCAATAATTGGAGTAGATTCCCATTTTGATTTAATTGCTTCTTGACTGCAGCCAGTTTTTGTGCACGACCAATTCAAAGTGGTCACCATGAACTATATTTTTGCGCTTTTATTTTTTGCGCAACACCCCTTCATCGATCAACACTTGAAATGAATCTTCCATGGTCTCTTTCAGAGGTCTGAAATTGATGCCCAGTTCTTTTCGGATTTTTGAGTTATCTGCTTTCCATTCCTCGTCGACATTGTTGCGGACATATTTCCGCGTGAATAATTTGTTCACAAACGGGCCAACGATCATCAACAACCATTTAGGAAGGGCTTTTTTGGGTAGTGGGAATTGATCCCCATATTTTGGCTGAAGCACGGTTCCCAATTCCAGGAAATTCGTGTTGTGTGCTGAAGTGATGTACCGCCCGTGCGCGGTAGGTGTGTATCCGGCCAAATAATGTGCTTCTGCTACATCTCGGACGTCAACGGCACCTATACCTATTTTTGGAGCACCCATTTTCATAGCGCCACCGCCTAACATTTTAAGTAGGTTTATGCTTTCTGAATTTGTCTTTGGATTCAATGGTGGTCCAAATACACCGGATGGATTGATCACCACAAGATCCCACTGGTTTTGCGCTTCTGCCATTTCCCAGGCTCTTTTCTCTGCCATTGTTTTGGAATAGGAGTAAGGCTGATAGTCCAGGGAGGCGGTGGTATTCCAAACCTTTTCCGTGATTCGGCCTTCGGGGGCTTTAGTGGTGTCTATCGCATCAGTGTAGATGGCTGCACAACTGCTGGTCACCACCACCCGCTTCACAGAAGGGACATCAGTGGCGGTGTTCAACACGTTTTCAGTTCCTTGAACAGCTGGTTCAACCAGATCCTTTTGTGGATTTTCTACAACAAGCGTGTAGGGTGATGCGGTATGATACACCAATTCACAGCCTTCCATGGCGGCTTTATAAGATCCACCCATAAGCAGATCGGTCTTGAAAATCTTTAAACGGCCTGCTGAATTTTCCCCCAGCGCTCTTAAATGACCGATTTTTATTTCGTTGTCCGGATCTCGTACAGCTGCATGTACTGTGATTCCTTCATCCAAAAGTCTTTTAACCAGCCAACTTGCTACATAACCGTTGGCGCCGGTGACCAATACTGGTTTTGATTTGTCTATTATTGTCATATTTTATTCTTTTAGGATGCTTGTCCTGATTGAAGATCCGATTGATGGAATGGAGCAGAATTTGCGATTTTATAAATATACTTTATTTTATGGATTTAAGCGAATGTGCCTGTTTAATTATGTAAAGTATTTTTGAGGAGGTTCCTGTAGGATCCTAATTTTGTTAACGAAAAATTTCTCTTAATAAAACAACTCCAATACCAATTAATCCAATATAGATATACTTAAGAAAAATATCCCCTTTCAACTGACGATTGAGATACCTGCCCAGAAAGATAGCAGGGAGGACAATCGGAAGGGAAATAAAAAAATAATAGGTGACCGTTGAAGTCCATAAACCCTGTGACCAATAACCGATCATGCCAAGTGTAACCGGATGGACTGTAATCAGTTTTGTATTGGTATGGCTCTTCTCCTATGCACCGGAATGATTACAATCTGATTGTTGACAGAAATGCAAATAAAGTAGTGTTAAGTGGATTGGGGACGGCGTCTTCACCCAATTATGGCATTTTAATAAACATGCCCATTGCTTCTTATGATGATACCTTCTATTCCGTGGCAGAGGTGGACCAATTTATCGAGAAAGACGATTATACTTTTGTCAATAAAACGATGGGCATACATCAATGGATTTTAGCATCGATCTCGAAAACAGGAATCCCATCCTTTTGAAATCTACCTTCCATGATGATAATACCGAGGGCTATAAGCATTATGAACTGATGAAAGTGAGCCGTTGATAAACAATTTGATGCGTAGAGTCTTTAATGGGTATTATTTCAAGATTAATTCAAATCAAAAAAAGTTTATGAACATTACACTCGAACAAGCAGAGAAAATGATTGCCGCCGCCAAGAAAAAAGCCACCGAACTTGATACCAAAATGAATATTGCCGTGGTCGATGGAGGAGCGAATCTGGTGGCTTTCGCGCGCATGGATGGAGCCTGGTTGGGTTCAAAAGATATCTCGATCAAGAAAGCCGAAACAGCGCGTTATTTTGATATGAACACCGGTGAAGTGGGAAAACTTTCTCAGCCCGGCGGTTCGCTTTATAACATCGAGCACTCCAATAATGGCCTGATCACCTTCCCAGGAGGTATCCCGGTTAAAAATGATTCCGGAGATATCATTGGTGCGATCGGCGTGAGCGGAAGCACGGTCGACAACGACCATGCGGTAGCTGATGCCGGAGCATCTGCGCTCTAACCGAAGATGTTTAAGGGTAAAATACAGAAAGCTGTTGCAAGGAATTTGCAGCAGCTTTTTTACTTTCGACTTCTATGGATCTCAATGTGTATCTGACCAGCGTAACCCTCAGGCATTTGATTATGCCGCCTATGATTTTGTATATATTCAAAGATTGTCGAAGAATAAAACAGTGGTATGGCTGCAGTTACAACCTAACACCTTCACGCCCCGTGCGCCGATCCCTTGACCACGATGGTTTTAAATTCTTTGGCGATGGCATCGCGCATTTGCAATAATTTTTGCTGGACAACGAGCCGTTTGAGAACTTCATCCATTTTTCCCGCTTTTTGAAGCTCCTGTATTTTTTGCCGGTTGGACACACAAAGATCCATGGCTTTCCGGAGTTTGAACCGCATCAATGCCTGCTGCACATCTTTTTGGTAGTTTTTATCTGGGGTCGGTTGGGTCTGAAGATCCATGTCCCACATGTCGATCCAGTTCTGGCTGTATTCTCCATCATATTTTTCGGTGTGCGCATCAATGGCTGCTTTACGTAAGGCAGCATCTTCTGACCGATTGAAATATTCAAAATCGATGGTCTTTTCATTGTGGTAGGCCTCGAGATAATGGTTCAATATGTTTTTATAATCCTCATTCTGAAAGTGTTCGATGACATCTTCGATATTTTCAATGACAAAATCTGCGACGGTCAGATCATCTTCCAGAGATTTGTGGCCGTGTTGTATCAAGGCGCGAATGATGTCTCTTTCATACAGTGTGTTTTCTTCGGGATCTTTTTGACTTCCTTTTCCGGGCGAATGAATCTGGCCTCCCGATATACCTTCTTCACGTCGGGTTCTGCGGACTTCCCGGAGGCGGTCTCTCTTTTCTTCGGTCGATCGTTTTTCGAGGTGAATGGTTAATTCGTCGACCAGCGTTTGCTCAGGAAGCCCCATGACCTGAGCGGTCTCCCTGATATACAGGTGCCGGGTGATCCCATCGTCGATTAAGGCGATGGACGAAAGGATGTTCCGGATCAGTTCGGACTGTGATACCGGGTCTTCTCCTTGGTCTTTGTCATGAAACTGTATTTTAAACGACAGAAAATCAAGCAATTGATCTTCGGCATACTTTTGAAAACCACTATGTCCTTTCGCCATAATAAATCCATCCGGATCCTGGCCTTCAGGTAGAGGTAAAATCTTCACATTCATAGCTTCAGCCAGAATGAGGTCGATGGCCTTGAGTGTAGCTTTAGTTCCAGCTGCATCACTATCAAAAATGAGATGAATGGTATCTGTGTACCGCTTAATCAATCGGATTTGATCCGATGTTAACGCAGTACCACTGGTGGCGACCACATTTTCGACACCGTTTTGATGCATCATCATTACATCCGTATAGCCTTCGACGAGATAGCATTTGTTTTCATCACGGATGGACTTACGAGCGAGATCCAGCCCAAAAAGAACTTTCCGTTTGTGATAAATTTCACTTTCAGGGGAGTTTAAGTACTTGGGTGCTTTGGACTGGGTATGCAGGATGCGACCGGCAAAGGCAATGGGCTTTCCGCTCAGGCTGTGTATCGGGAAGATGATCCGGTTGGAGAAAAAATCCTGATCATTTCGGGTCGTTAATCCCAGTTCCTGCAAATATTCCTTTTTATAACTTTTCTGAAGCGCCTGATTGGTTAATTCTTTTCGATCCCGGTGGGCATACCCCAGATCAAATGCCTTAATCGTCTTCTCGATGAACCCGCGCTCTTTGAGATACCCCAAGGCAATGCTTTTTCCGGCATCCGTATTCCATAAATTATGTTTATAATGCTCCTGGGCAAAATCATTTACGATTTGCAACGCATCTTTTCGCTGCGATTCTTGCACCACTTCAGGAGATCGATAGGTTTCTTCTATAGGGATGTTATACAATCGGGCGACATATCTGAGCGCTTCGGGGTACGAATACGCTTCATGTTCCATAAGAAAATCAATACCATTTCCACCACGTCCACATCCAAAGCATTTGTAGATGTTTTTAGAAGGAGATACGGTAAATGATGGTGTTTTCTCGTTGTGAAACGGACACAGTCCGATGTAATTGACGCCTCTTTTTTTTAGTCCGACGAAGTCCTGGATCACGTCACGGACCTCCATTCGGTCAAATATTTCTCCAATTGTTTTCTGTGATATCATAATTCGTGAACCTTGCGGGATGAGTACCATCCGACAACGCCGGATTGCATTTTAATTGTTTCTGCTCCATAGAACCTCTCAGAGCCATGTCTTTGGTATGTTATAGCGCACAAATATCTGATGCATTACGCAGTAAAGAAATCAGCGCAGGTCACATCCATTCTCTACCTCAACCTCAATCTTAACCTTAACCTTAACTCAAGCTCAACCACACCTCACTTCTACTCCTCGAGCACAGCTTCCAGTTCTTCGGTCATCTCCAGGTTGTGAAAAACCTGTTGGACATCATCATCGTCTTCCAGGGCTTCGATTAAATCAAGCACTTTTTTGGCATCGTCCACAGAAAGTTTGGTATATACATTGGGTATTCGTTCCAAGTTAGCGCTCTTGGGATCTATTTCCAGGCTTTCCAGGGTTTCCTGCATGGTTCCAAAATCCTCAAAGGCAACAGTGACGACCATTTCTGACGTGTCAGAATCGTATTCCATTTCTTCAGCACCACCGTCTATGAGTGCCAACTCGATATCATCCTTCTGGTCAGGACTGACATCCAGTACAAATATGCCTTTGCGTTCGAATAGAAAATCGACAGATCCCGATGTAGCGAGGTTTCCGTTTTTCTTGGAAAATATAGCCCGGATGCTGCCCACGGTTCTGTTTAGGTTGTCCGTGGCAGTCTCTACAAAAATGGCCACGCCACCAGGCCCGTAACCTTCGTAGGTGGGTTGGTAGATGGCACCGCTGTCTTTTTCCAAGGCTTTTTTGATCGCCCGCTCAATGTTGTCTTTGGGCATGTTAATCCCTTTTGCATTGGCGATGGCGAGTCGGAGCCTGGGGTTGAACTCTTCATCACCGCTGTTACCTTCTTTTACAGCTACGGTAATTTCTTTGATGAGTTTGGAATACATCTTGGATCGTTTAGCATCTGCAGCGCCTTTCTTTCTTTTTATTTTAGACCATTTATTGTGTCCTGCCATAGTTCTGTTTTTTCAAAAATTTATAATCAAGTCCTTGGACTAATCTGTTTTAAAATGTTCGGTATTCCAATCAGGATTCACCGTCAAAAGAATGCAACAAATCTTTCATGGTATAAATTCCCGATTTCCCTTTTAAAAATTCAGCAGCCAGGACCGCCCCTGTTGCGAATCCCAATCGGCTGGCTGCGGTGTGTTTTAATTCGATCACATCGTGCTCACCGCTAAATACTGCTGCGTGAATGCCGGGTACATCGGGTTTGCGCTCCGATAGTATGGCTAACTCTTCCGGTTTATCATTTTCCGCATTCACCCAGGATGTTTTTTGATCGGTTTTTTCTATAATCCCATTGGCGAGGTGAATCGCTGTCCCACTGGGGGAATCCAGTTTTTGTACATGATGGACTTCTTCTATGTGTACATTAAAGTCCGGGAATTTGTTCATAAGACCTGCCGCATATTCACTGATGGCAAAAAACAGGTTTACCCCGATGCTGTAATTCGGTGCATAGAAGAACCCGGCATTATTTTCTTTGGCCAGTGCTTTCACATCTTCCATGTGATCCGTCCATCCGGTCGTTCCGGAAACTACATTGATGCCTAGTGAGATCAGGGCGGTTAAGTTACTCAATGCAGAAGCCGGCTGTGTAAACTCAATCGCTACATCAATCTGGTCCGCATCGAGTTGATTAATTTCATTCTGGTTTTCCACATCGATGATCGCTGTTATTTCATGACCTCTTTCTTTTGCTATGCCTTCAATGGTTTTTCCCATCCGGCCATAACCGATAATCGCAATGTTCATATGTTGTTTTTCTTTTTAAATGATACATTTGCAAAAGTAATTAAAAAACGAAAGAACGAAAGACAGATGAATCGATTGTTATTGGATGTGTTGGATGGACAGCAGACGGAACGTCCACCTGTATGGCTCATGAGACAAGCCGGACGAATTCTCCCACAGTATCGAGCTGTTCGGGCTGGACTGTCCAGCTTCAAAGAATTGGTCAAAAATACCGATAAAGCAGCAGAAGTTACCATTCAACCCGTTGATGAACTGGGTGTGGATGCTGCGATCGTGTTTTCAGATATCTTGGTGATACCGGAAGCCATGGGCTTGGATTATGAACTGGTCAAAAACACCGGACCGGTTTTTTCCAGAGTGATTGAAAATGAAAAAGACATCGACCAGATGGGGGAGGGCGATGCAGCAGCAGAGAAAATCGATTATGTCTATGACGTGATTCAAGAAATCAATAAACGGTTGGAGAACCGGGTCCCTTTGATTGGATTCTGTGGTGCGCCCTGGACTTTGTTTTGTTATATGCTGGAAGGCCATGGTTCCAAGACATTTTCTAAAGCACGTCGATTTTTATATCAGCATCCCGAACAGTCAAAAAGACTTCTGGATAAGATTACCTCGGTAACGATTGCTTATCTGACTCGTCAGATACAAAGCGGTGTAGATGTGGTGCAGATCTTCGACAGCTGGGCCGGTGTGTTGGGACACGAAAAATACAATGAATTTGGATTGACATATATCCGACGAATCCTGGAAGGGTTGCCTGAAGGAACGCGAAGTATTGTTTTTTCTAAAGGAGCGTATTCATCGCTGGATCAACTGATTGATCTTCCCTGTACGGCGCTTAGCTTCGATTGGATGCGGACTGCCAAAGAGTTGACGCAAAAAATAGGTCATAAGAAGGTCATTCAAGGGAATCTTGATCCCTGTGTATTGTATGGCGCACCCGAGGTGATTGAAGCGGAAACAAAACAAATTCTGTCTGCGTTTGACCGGGGCCATATTATGAATCTGGGACACGGTGTGTATCCGGATACGCCCCTGGAAGGCGTTCGACATTTTGTCAATACGGTAAAATCTTATCGATATGATTCGATTTGAAATGATTATATTGTGATTATTAGAATAAAAACCAAAATAAATAACTTTATATGGGTTGGTTTAAACGGTTAAAGGAAGGAATTCAAACAACCACAAGCGATAAAAAGGAGGTGCCCGATGGAATTTGGACGAAGTGTCCAAAATGTAAGGAAACCACCTTACAGAAAGAATTTAAAGAAAATTATTACGTCTGCCCCCATTGCGATCACCATACTCGAATCGGAAGCCGGGAATATTTTCATTACTTGTTTGAAAATGATGAGTATGAATTGTTGTTTGGGGAATTGGAGCCCAAGGACATCTTGAATTTTGAAGACCTGAAGAAATACAAAGACCGACTTAAGGATGCAGAAGAAAAGACGAATTTAAAAGATGCGATATCGGTTGCAGTTGGTGAAATAGAAGCGGGTTACCCGTTGGTGATTGCGGCCATGGATTTTGCTTTTATTGGTGGATCTATGGGCAGTGTAGTTGGAGAAAAGATTAGTCTGGCTGTGGACTATTGCATCGAACACGAATTACCCTTGATGATTATTTCCAAGTCCGGCGGCGCTCGCATGATGGAGTCCGCATTTTCTTTGATGCAAATGGCAAAAACCTCGGTTAAACTCGGTTTATTATCTGATGCTGGATTACCCTATATTTCCCTTTTGACCGATCCCACGACTGGCGGCGTGACAGCCAGTTTTTCCATGTTGGGAGATTTGAATATCGCGGAACCAAAGGCTTTGATCGGATTTGCAGGACCACGTGTAATTAAAGAAACGATTAAACAGGATCTCCCCGAAGGATTCCAGTCTTCTGAATTTCTATTGGAACAGGGCTTTTTGGACTTCATTGTCCACCGAAAAGATCTAAAAAGTAAAATTGTTCAACTGCTCCGGTTTTTTGGTTTGAAAAAATCCAATGGCGGCGACTCTTCATCCGATGCTGCAGCAGAAGGGAAGACCACCCCGAATCAGGATGTCGACACAAAAAATAAAACGGATCAAAAAGCCACTAAGGCCAGCCCAAATGCTGTAAAATCAAAACCAGAGGTCAAGGAAAGCACCAAAGGTAAGAATTAACACCCTAAGTTTGGCTCACGAAAAGCCTACTAAGAAGTTGGTTCGATAATTCGTCTTGCGGCTAAAGGGGCCTGTACCAGGATTGATCCGGTCGTTGTTTGGACTTCGGAGAAATCATAACTAGGTTAGCAGATGGTTTTGCAGTATTCTTCGACTTCGACGAAGTCACAATATCTAAGAATACATTGCGACCTCGCTGAGGTCGATATTTGGATATTAACGGGGCTAATAAACTTGGACCTGCGCTGCAGGTCTGCTTAGAAACGACATTTAGAGCGCCTAACACGCACCCCAACTTGTTGTGGATGAAAGCGCTTCAGATAATGTATGCAACTTCTGAATTGGTGCACGAGTGCATGGAATCATAATAATATATAGGTTCCATTTCGCGCTTCCATCCCCAAATTGTACCTGTACATGGGTGCTGTTTTGCCCCGTCCCCAACTCGTTGGGGATGGCGGGGTTGGGTATGTAGAATAATAATGGGCTTTAGCTCTTGACTGTGACATATAATAAGGTCTAGTGTCCAATGTGGGAAATTGTATTGCTCCCCGGGCTAAAGCACCGGGGCAAAACACTCTAAAAAGATATCCCAACTTGTTGGGCACGGGAGCGCCTCATATAATGCATACTACTTCTGAATTGCAGCTTAGACCAAGCTGTCATCTGTTGACGAAGTCGTCGTCCTACTATTTCTCGTTTTTAAATCAATGAAATTTTAGATGACCAATGTTTTCAATCGGGTATCGAAAGGATCTGCCTGTTTCAACAATTCTTTGAAGAAACCTTCACCATGCAGGATATACCATGACATGAAATTATCTGTACGTTCCTGCAGACCGTGATCGGGGAAGAGTTTATTCTGTATTTTTTTTATTTTTTTGATGTTGTTGTCGTGCGATTTTTTTTCAGTCTTTTTTAACCGTTTTTCAACGCCGTGCAGATCATTTTTAAATTTAGCGAATTGTGCGCCTATACGGGCCACGAGTGAAGGATCGATGGCTTCTACTTTTTGCTGGATGATCTCTTCCAACGGGTTGAGTTTATTAATATCTGCACTCAAGTCTATTTCTTCCCTGCCATGTAAAGAGAGATACTTTTCGACAAGTTTATGTTCGGGGAGCATCATATCTTCCAGGGAAAACCCGAGTTCCTGAATGCTCTCAAGGTCCCTGGTTGATATTAATTGGAAAGAATCCCGACGAATCAACATTGGGTAAAATACACCGAGCTTTTCAAATTGGGCTTTGCGTTCCAGCCAGTACGAAATTTCACCGCCTCCTCCGACATAGGCTAAGTTAGGGAAGATGAGCTCCTGATAGATCGGACGCAGTATCACGTTGGGGCTAAAACGCTCGGGATGTTCTTCGATTTCATTCAAAAGTTGACTTTTATCCCATTTTTTATCGCCATTGACCGTATGGTAAACGCCATCGTTTTCTTCGATGCGATCCCGGTCGTGATCGGTCAGGTAAAATAAGTTGATGGGACGAACATAAGCTTGTTCTTCAAATCCGGCTTCGGAGAATGAACTTTGAATGTCTCGCACAATGGTATACGAAGTATGATTCTCAATATCATCCTTAAAAATCGGGATCATTTTTCTTTTAAAAGCCGGCTCATCCATATTAACGACGAGGATGCCCAGATGTCCAATGAGCTCATGAACAAACCGCTGCATGCCCGCTCCATAAGTATCCACCCTCGAAAAAGAGGTCTTAAATTTTTTGATCAGTGTCTGCGCGTTTTCGCTTTGTCCAAGGATGTCATATACCTCTTCCAACACGGGTTCGAGCGAATCTTTGCGGTACCGTCCGACTGCGCCACCCTGATGATCCTCCCAGGTTACCGTTTTACCAAAAATATTCAGATGGTTCATCTCATCAAAATCATGATCTTCCCCGCCCAGGATCAACACGGGCTGGGTATGGTAATCGTCTTGTGCAGTGTTAAACTGATCGGCGACCTTAATGGCTGAAAGACACTTGTAAATAAAATACAAAGGCCCCGTAAATAAGGTGGGTTGATGAGCAGTAATGATGGTAAAAGTATTGGGATCGTTCAATCTTTCTATGCGATCGATGACTTCCGGGTCCTGGCAGAACGCTTCATATTGGGTGCGGATGACTTGGACGAGTAATTCTCGATCTACGGTAAATGTATCTCGTTGTCGGGCAGCGTCGCTTAAATTTTCATAGGACGGTGCAAATTGATAAAAATTCTCCAATCCATTATTGCCTTGGGCATAGGCTATATCATTCACACTAAATTTTCCGATTGTCTCAAAATCGAAGTAATTGACCTCCATAAAGCTGATTCGTTTTTTGTATTAATTGATGGCAATGGCAATACTAAGCAGGAGGCGTGTCGGCATATCTGAAAAACTATAGTTCCGGTCATAGAAGGTAATATATTCACCGAATTTATTAAAGTTCCCTTCGTAGCGAAAATCAATCATCAGATTATAAAAGTCAATTCCGATTCCCGCCTGATATCCATATTCTATCGGAGAAAAATCAGATGAAAAACCTTCCAGACTCGTTAGTTCGGAAGCATATTGGATCGGAATATGACCTACCGGCCCCGCCTGCATGCGTAATGGCCCTGCTTTGAGACCAAACAAAAAAGGGATGTCAAGGTTTTGATATGAATCGGTTAATATTTTATCAGTATAGTTTCCGAGGTTGTCATTGACTCTAAAATCCACACTTGTAGAATTGAAAATCACCTCCGGCTGGATTACAAACCATTTTAACCTGATTTGAAATACAGCTCCAAAGTTAAAACCATAGTTGGCTTTCTCGATAGCTACCTTAAGTTCATCCATCGATTGGTTGATGGGCACGTTGATGTGGTCAACGCCGATGTCCGACGTGCTCGCACCGATCTTGATGCCAAAATTCAACTGTGCCTGAACCGACCCGGTCAGGAACAGACTAAAAACAATAGCAATTATACTTTTCAAATCTCTGTATTTTTAGTACTATAACTGATAAATTTGCCAGGAGTATTTATTCACTTTCGATATTAACTAACATTAACACCCTGCATGAATTATCAGATCAATTATCACGCCAGTTATCACAAAGTAGAGCAATGTCCAGAAGCAGATCGACCTGAATTCGCCTTTATAGGGCGGTCAAATGTAGGTAAATCTTCCTTGATTAACAGCCTCTTTGGTCGCAAAGAACTGGCCTACGTATCCAAACAGCCGGGGAAGACCCAGTCCATCAATTATTATAAAGTGGATGAACGATTTTATGTGGTTGATTTACCGGGGTTCGGTTATGCCAAACATTCGAAAAAGCAACGACTTAGTTGGGATAAAATGACGAAACGGTATTTTTTAAACCGGCCCAATATGGCTTGCGTATTTGTGCTCATTGACGCCAATATTCCGCTCCAGGCGATTGACCGTGCTTTTATTAACTGGTTGGGTGAACACCATCTGCCCTATGTTTTGATTTTTACGAAAAGCGATAAATCCAAACCACGGGAAATCAAAAAGAACATAGAGAATATCAAAAATGAATTATTGAAAGACTGGGAATATTTGCCTCCGCAGTTTGTTACCTCTTCCGTAAAAGGGGAGGGAAAAGACCTGGTCTTGGATTATTTATTTAATTTGGCAGATGAGATGATTGACGATGAAAGAAAATAAAAAGGTATATCAGCATATTGAGGATGATTTGCATAAATGGCCGATTTATGAAATCAGTAAGAATCGGAGTAGTTTTATCGAGCGACTGGTCAACCATACCTATCGAAAACTTCATCATAAATACAATAACGATTTTGAGGATGTTCTTGAAAAAACAATCTATCAGGAACGGATTCGGATAAAGCGAAAACCCTGGCGGGTTGATCCACCCAATGAAGAAGCATTCTGGAACCGGATGAAAGTTCGTCTGGGAAAAGCAAAACGATTTAAGTCGAAAAAGAAGCTCCGTGAATTTGAACGTCGATCTGTATACCGCATCATACAGCGTTATTCCGACGAAATAGTGGGTTCATTTGTGCCCAAAACCTTCTTATTTGCCCGGAAGTTTCTGACCGGCTTGTTCAATATCTTGCTGGGAGAGAACTTGCTGAAGAAGTTTTGGAAAATATGGGGCCGGAAGGATCACCTGCACAATGCGCTGAAGGTGTATGGAGACATCGATAAAGTCCGAAGTCTGGCCCGGAAGGGTACGGTGATCTTATTACCCACACACTTTAGTAACCTGGATAGTATCCTGATCGGGTATGTACTTGACACAAAAGTGGGAATTCCCGCATTTTCCTATGGGGCCGGATTAAATTTATATAATTTCGGACCCGCGGCTTACTTTATGAACCGTCTGGGCGCCTATCGTGTAGATCGACGCAAGAAGAATCCCATCTACCTGGAAACCCTGAAGGCCATGTCTACTTTGTCGATCAAAAGTGGTGTCAATAATTTATTCTTCCCTGGCGGTACGCGAAGTCGATCTGGTAAAAGTGAAGAACAGTTCAAGCTGGGCTTGATGAATACCATCATCGAGGCACAGCGCGATATTTGTCTGGAAGGTAAAGAACAGAACATCTATATAATACCCCTGATCCTGGATTATCATTTTGTGTTAGAAGCCAAATCACTCATACGCCAACACTTGACGATCGAAGGCAAGCAGAAATATACTTCGATTAAAGATCTCGGGAAAAGTAAACGGAAAATTTTTAAATTTTTATGGGAATTTTATTCAAAAAGTTCGGAGATCGTCTGTTCGTTCGGGGAACCGATGGATTTTATAGGAAACAGCATTGATGATGAAGGTCGTAGTATTGACCGCCACGGAAAAGTGATCACTATTTCAGACTATTTTTCTACGCATGATAAAATAGGGGCCGATGTCCAGCGTGAATCAGAATATACGAAGATCCTCGCAGAAAAGGTTATTGAGCGCTTTAAGCGGGACAATGTTATCCTCTCCAGTCACATGATAGCTTATTTGGCTTTTGAAATCTTCCATCAGTATTTTCCTTCTATTGACGTATATGGTTTATTGCGAATGCCCTTATCGGATTTTTATATACCAAAACACTATTTTCTGGATAAAATGGATGATTTCAAGCGGTTGCTGATGGGCATGGAGGACGATGGGGCTTTGCGGCTCTCCAGTATTTTTGAATGTTCCAGCGACGTTATTTTGGAGGATGGCATCGAAAAAATCGGATTGTATCACAGCAGAACGCCTTTGCGAATGACCAGCGATGATTTTTTGGTCAGTGATGATTTGGAGTTGCTGTACTATTATCACAACCGGATCAGCATGTACCAATTTAAAAATATCTTCACCACTAAAGATCAACGTCTGCTCCAAAATATTTTGCAGGAAGAGGAGTGAATCAAAGGGGGGACATTTTCAAGACGCTGCCGGTACAATGAATCCCATTGGATGCGCTAAAGCATAAAAAACATGAAATTTATTTTATTTGATCTGGAAGCAACTTGTTGGGATGGGTACCACAGCAATGCGATTCAGGAAATTATAGAAATAGGAGCGCTCGCAATAAATCGGTACGGAGAACATATGGATGAATTCGATGAACTGGTCCGGCCCGTGATTAATCCCCGGCTTTCATTGTATTGTCAGAATCTGACCGGCATTCAGCAACAAGAAGTTAATGCTGCCTTGGATTTTGAAACAGTGTATGATGACTTTGAAACCTGGGCGAATGCTGATGTGGACACCTGGTTTGTTTCCTGGGGAACGTTTGATCCTGATTTGCTGCGCGAAGAATGTGAACGTCATCTTCATGCTGACTCGCTGATCGGAAACTACCTTGACCTGCGATCTGCGTATACCTCGATGAAAGATATACCTTCCAGAACAGGGCTCGTCAAAGCACTGGAATATGAGGAAATCGATTTTGAGGGAACGCCCCACCGGGCTTTACCGGATGTACTGAACATGTCCGACCTCTTTATCCGGTATTTAGATTCCTGGGATTTTAGTTGAGCAGGAAATAGTGAATGACAAAAATAAAAGTCTCTTGACATATCTCACATTTTTATACCCCGTAATGAGGCAATAACATAAAATATTGAATATGTAAGAAACACTACACTAGTCTTATAAATTCGGTGAAGCTGTGGGCATTTTAATAAAAACTAAATCCCAACAGCGCAGCGCCCCAGTAACCAATACCTAATTTCTTATTTACGACATATCATGAATGGCTCGGAGGATATCGCGTCGGCTGATATTCCCACGAAGTTTGCCGGAGTCGTCAACGACCAACAGTCTTTTATAAGGCGTCGTCAGAAAAATATTGGCAACTTCAAGAATGTCTGTTTTGATATTCACGGTTTTCATTACATTGGACATGTATTCTCTTGCCGTGTGTGATACGATGGGTTGGTTGTGGTAAAGTGTATCAACCACAATGCGGAGACAATCTTTATCATCGATCAGCCCGATCAGATTTCCATCGTCATCCAATACAGGAGCTCCTGTAATTCTTTTCTCAAGAAGTGTGTCAGCAATATCCAGGACATTTGTATCCAGGCGGAAGGTGATCAAATCAGAAGTCATGTAATCCAAAACCTTTTTCTTTTCCATTGGTGGATTTTGATCGATCTCTTTCTGTTTGTAGTTTTTTATTGCCATTGTGTTAGTCATTTAGTGGTCGTACAAGGGATATCAGATCGGCCACGGGCAATGATGCCAGGCGTCCGATTAGAACCTAATATAGGCAATTTCCAAAGAATTAAATTCTTTTTAATATATTATTTTAAAAGCTTGGGACTTCTGTGCTAAATATTTGAATGAACTGAACGGTCTAATTGGACGGATTCATTGCGTCGTAATAGATGAGGTACCAGCTGTCGTTGAATTTTGCAAATCGGCGCTTTATGCCAAATCCACTGACTTTGTCACGGATGATTTCTGTAACGATCGTAGAATCTGTGACTTTGCGGTGAACCTCGAACTGATCCGGGGTAAAGTGGTCAAAATTGTGCAATTTCCAGTCCTCTTTTTCCCATTTAAAATCGTCGATAAATTTTCGAGCTGTATCAGCCGCCGGTTTGCCATCCAATGGGAACAAAATATGATTCATCTGAAAGGTAGAATCAGAATGGAAAGCGGTGTAGAATTCTGAAAAATCTGTTGGTACATCGGGTTCATCCACTGGAATCGTTCTATTATTGTCTTGGCAACCCGTGAATAAGGTTCCGGTGCATAGAAACAGCAGCAAAATATAATAATATGTGCTCATAACGAAGGTGTTTCTATCGACCAAACGAATATGAAATTTGAATAGTATTCATATCCCCCGCTAAAATTCATGGTGCCGGATTGGTTTCCGATCGTTCCTGAAAATGTTCCTGTGGACGGTTGCCATTCCATCGGATCTATCTGAATGTGTTTGCGCCAGTCTATTTTTTTCCTTCCCCAGGTTTTATACGCACTTTCTTTGATCCCCCATATTAACTGTGTTTTCAGAAGTTCATTGGGACCCTGGGCCCAGTGAAGCTCGGGCGCTGTCATAAATCGATGGGACATGGCCAAAATGCGTTCCTGATATCTTTCGATGTCACACCCGCTGCGTGATGTACTGATGACACAGCCTATATACTCACTGGTGTGGGAAATACCAAAATACAATGCCGGATTGCTCAACTTTGGACACCCATACTCATCTTTGGTGACCTCGCTGACTTTGATATCCGGTGGCAAACCCAATTGCAGAAGGTATCTGGTGGCCAGGAATTCTTTTTTTCGTTTAGATTTCATATCTGCCCAGGGCGGCGGATCAGCAAAGATTGAAGTTAAATGGTTTTCGAAAAAAGATGCATCTTCTGTAAGATACCAGATTAATAGCTTGGTATCGTCGTTGATCTGTTCTATTTTTACAAGAGGCAAGGGGATTGATTTTGGAACGAATTAATTTGATAATTTGATTGACAACGTAAAGATACTACAAGGACATGAAGGAGCGATATATAAATTAATTTTCGATGAAGCACATCGAAAGTTGTATTCTGTGGGTGGCGATGGCTGGTTGGTGGAGTGGGATGTTGATCACTCTGATGATGGGGTGCTATTGGCACGTGTGCCTGATCAGGTTTTTGCTTTAGCAGTGACAGCTGATCACTTTCTGATGGGTTCTTATCAGGGTAATTTTTATGTCCTGGATCGGCAAAACCGATCCATTTTACATGAGGAACGCGTACACAAGAAGGGCGTATTTTCGATCCTTGCCACGGGTGCACAGTTTTATACTTTTGGCGGAGATGGTCGCATCGTTCAATGGGATGCTAAAACGTTTGAGCCAATGAATTCATTGACATTGGCTCCTAAAGCGCTGCGCACCCACGCACTCAATGAGACAGGTGATTTGCTGGCCGTGGGAAGTTCAGATGGAAGCATATATATATTGAGTTACCCAGAACTGTTTCTTCAAAAACAATTGGTTGATGCCCATGATCCTACCGTATTTGCCTTACTCTGGATGGATGGCTACCTCATTTCAGGTGGAAGAGATGCATTGATTAAAAGTTGGAATGTAGAAAAAGACTACGAGCTTGATCAGACTATTAATGCCCATTGGTATGCTATTTATGACTTGAAAAGCACGGACAATTATATGGTGAGTAGCAGCAGAGATAAATCCATCCGGTGGTGGAATCGACATACCCTGGAGCCCGTGACCACCATCAAATGGGGGGATGTGATGGAGGCACATGTGCATTCAGTGAATTCCCTAGCCGTAGATGCGGAAAATGAAATGGTCTTTTCGGGGAGTGAAGACCGGACCATCCGGGCATGGAAAATTTAAATTTGAGATTATTGGACTTAACTCATTTGGTTTTGTATTGATTTTTTAGATGTAGTTCATCACAGATCGGCGAGGCAAAAATAAGAAGGAATGGTCTGCGCTGGACCGGCATTTTTGGTGAAGAAATCGCATAGAATTTTGATATAAAAGCGGCAGTTCCAAATTTTAGTCGTATTAATTGAATTGGAAATTCAAAAACACTAAACGATCGAGCGCTGTTTCAGGTGAACCTGAGAATTGGTGGTGGATCACTTCCGATCCTTCGGGTTGCACTTGCTGCATTCGTATTAATAGGACAATGGAAACGTAAACTCAATGGAACCACGTTTAATTCCTGCTCGCATTTGTTATTTCCAATGGAATCAGTTTGATGTTTAGTTGAGATTTCAACAGAAATAATCGTTCTTTGCACATAGATTACCCTGACAAAGTATAATCACAACGTTCTTAACCTCTTCAGAACTGGTTTTTATCGTTGTCGTAGTTCTTTGTCCGGATTGGATGACCTTAGAAATTATATAGATGATACTGAGCGATAAAAAAATTCTGGAATCAATCGAATCTGGAGATATTGTAATCGATCCTTTTGATCGTAAAAATCTGGGCACGAACTCATACGATGTTCATTTAGGAAAGTGGTTGGCTTACTACAAAGATCATATTCTTGATGCGCGGAAACACAATCCGATCGAGCATTTTGAAATTCCGGAAGAAGGGTTTGTCCTTCATCCCAATACGTTGTATCTGGGTGTCACGCTGGAATATACGGAGACCCACAATGCTGTTCCTTTCCTGGAGGGAAAAAGTAGTATTGGCCGGTTGGGAATCGATATTCATGCCACCGCCGGAAAGGGTGATGTCGGATTTTGCAATACATGGACCCTGGAGATTTCATGTACGCATCCTGTCCGGGTGTACGAAGGGATGCCAATTGGACAACTTATATACTTTATGGTCGAAGGAGATATTGAGAATTATTACAATAAAAAACCGTCCGCCAAATACAACAAACGCACGATCAAACCAGTGGAATCCATGATGTGGAAGAATAAGTTTTGATTCAGGCACTTCGCTGCACGGAATTAAGACGGCTCCCTGTCCATATCGTAACCAAAGATAAGTTTAGCTGTGCTGATTGCATTCCCTGTTTGGCCGATCGTCGGACAAGGATCCTAAGCGGTTTTAGCTTTCATCTTCTTCCATTTCCTGCCAGGCCAGAATCCCTCCTTTCAGATTGTACACCTTGGAAAAGCCTTCGGCTTGTAGGAACTTCTGAGCGTTTCCACTCCGCGCACCGGAACGGCACATGAGGACGATTTCTTCATCTTTCCACTTTTCTAATTCTTCCAGATGATCGGCGATGTCACCCAGTGGAATCAGCTGACCGCCGATATTAGCTTCCTCATATTCAAAAGGTTCACGAACATCGATCAGATGGAAACTTTCTTTTCGATCCAGTTTTCCTTTCAGTTCTTTTACATTTATTTCTTCCATAATATGGTATTTAAATATGCATTTACTGCTTGATAAAACGAAGGTTCCCCACGGTCTGATTTGACCGGTCCAACAAATGAACAACATAAGCGCCCGGGGGTAGTACACCAATATCCAGCGTGTTCTGATGGCGATAAAGATGGCCGGAAAGCACCATTTGTCCCGTCATTCGATATATCTTATAATTGATTTGCTGATCAGCCAATGCTCCACGAAGGTATAACATTTTGGAAGCCGGGTTGGGGTAAATCAGGTGAGACAGATCTTCTACGTCTTCTCGGGAGGTGGTAAGAACTTCATGAAGACCCACGACAGGCCGAATGGCAATGGCCCCTTGCAGGTTCGGTGAATGAGTGGCTACATTCAACCAATCACCGCCGATATTGTAATAAATGAACTCATTGGCAGCAGGGTAATTCTTGTCAAATCCAAATGGAATATAATCGGTAGTGGTACCGCGCGGGTGTTCCCAACCGATATAAAATTTACCAGCCGGCAACTCAATGCCTTCCGGGATATAATCTCTGATAATATATTCTGTAAACGGCTGATAATAATTGCCTCTCTTGGGCTGAAGATCATGGATCGTGTAGTCCGCCTCCCCTTTTAATTCGCCGACGAAAATAAGGAGATTAAACATTTTATGCTCATAATTTTGAATCAGATAGGGAAAGAGGATCCGAATCGTGTGAAGCGAATCCGCTTCGATCAGTTCATATTCAACAGCGATTCTTGTTTTGATGCCATTTCCATTGTAGGTGGATATCGATCCTTCGACGTTGTTGTCGTCGTACGAGAGATAATTATCGAAGTGGGTGATCCTCGTTACGGTATTGTTTCTCAGGAATGAAGGAAGTTGTTGTTCTGACCGCATGACGTATTCATACTCAGTGGTCAGAGCCACTTTATCCTGGTTTGTATTTGTGAGATATGTCACGACTTTTTCCGGGTTGAATGTGTTGGTAAAAGAAGCCGGACCTGGATTTATATTTCTTTGATTTTCAGGTACGATGGGAGGAATCTCAAGGAGTGATTCATCCGCAAAGACCGTTTGATTGGTTTCGGTGTTATAGATCTCTACGCGACTGGTATCAATCGTCAACCGTACTTTGGAGTTATTTTGAAGATGGATGGGAAATTGGTTGTTGATCACGTCCTGGGCACTACGCTTTATTTGAGGTAAAGGATATGCCGTATAACGCTTTAGTAAAAAATCCGGTCTGCGCGTGAATGCGATGTCATTGACATACAGATCTTGTTCTTCCTTGGTCACCATGACATAATCCAAATGCCACAACGACTCCAGACCTTGGTTGCTGCTGTAATTTCTAAACCGGAATTGAAACTTATCATAAAGAAATTCCGAGGTCAATACCACTGAAACCCGATTGAAATCGGGAGCCGGTTTATTGATATAGGACTCGTCCAAACCTTCGAAAGCTTCTAGTGTACGCCACACGCCATCCTGGTCCTTTGCCTCTACTATTAATGAATCTGCGGCTTTGGGTTGATAGCCAATCCCTTTGGGTTGGACATAGAAACTAAGATAGGCACGGGGGAGGCCTGACAGATTTATCGGTCGTGAGGTGAGTGTATCTGAACCGCCATATCCACCCGGGTAAGGCACTCCATTGGCATCCAGGCCATCTAAAGTAGCGACACCTATGCTGGGCGGATTCAAAGCCAGGTTGTTGTTGATGTACGCCTGATGATCTGCCCACAACTCCGGGTTCGGGTATCCGGGCTCACTGGAGAAATCATCTGCAAATGGGAGATCGAGCGGTTGATCTGACCGAAGTTGACCAACAGGCGCAGGGCGATTTTGCAGTACTGCATTTGACCCCAAAGGTCGTTCAATAATTTGTGCCTGTCCGGCCACCGTAAAGAACATGACCGCAAGACCATATAGAAAAATCAAACGAAGCTTATTCATCGCAGTTAAAGGGTTTTGTGGAGGACAGGTAGAGCTGGATCGTATCGCCTGTAAGAATATTATCACCAGCCTGGGGAATCTGATCGTAAATAAAGGCACCTTGTTCATCTTCCAATAGTCCATCCTTGACCACCTCTCCGATGTAGAGATTTAGATTTTCGACATAGAATGCGGCTTCATTGTATGTTTTACAGACCAGGTCCGGCATCATGATAGCTCCTCCTACATTTTTTGATAAAATAAATTGCAGGGTACTCCCTTTCTCAATTTCGACATCGTCTTTTCGAAATTCTGAATTAATAATCTCTTCTTGATTATAGAGTACCTTAAGTATTTGATTTGATGCACCTTGATCAAATTCGTAGCCCAAAATTTCACTTTGAATATCAAAAGCATTTTCCAATTCTTTCTTTTTACGTTCAAAGTCCTTTCCGTAAAGTTCCGGAATTTGAGATATTTTTACTTTTTCGGGTTTATATTTTGTGATGGTGACGTAAATTTTCCGGCCGCGTTTTACTTTGGAGTCCTTGATGGGATTTTGATCGAGAATGATCCCACCCTGTTGGTTAACCTTAAATATTGAATCAGTGACCACCAGTTCAAAAGATCGATCTTCTGCTGTGATGATCGCTTGCGCCAGGGGTTGGTTAATAAAGTCCGGTAAAGTTAGTTTTTCTCCGTGGTGGGTGTACCATCGAAGACCAAGTTTGATCGCAACGAAAACAACGATCAGAAAAAGTAAGATCAGGATTAAATTCTTTTTCAACATGGCGCAAATATAGGCTTTAAGGGTGGTACTTGATGCATGTATTAAAACTTTTGAGTATAAATTTTATTACATACTTTTGGATTTTTATTCACGCATTGATTGGGGAGTTGCATGATGTTTTCAATATATAAGGGATTTGCAAAGTTATTTTCCGGGCTCGCAGGGTTGGTCACCCGTGGACAGGGAAAGCTTTCAAAAAGGAACTGCGGTCTAAAAAACCAGACTGTTCCTGCACTGGGCAACTCCTTGTGGGTCCATTGTGCCTCCTTGGGAGAGTTTGAACAAGGAAAACGGGTGATCGATGCGCTGCGCATGAGATATCCGAACAAAAAACTTGTGTTGACTTTTTATTCTTCTAGTGGATATGAAAAAAAGAAGGATTACAAGCTGGTGGATCACGTCCTTTATCTGCCTTATGACACGCCGCAGGCCATGGTAGCGTTTGTAGCAGCATTGAATCCAGAACTTGTGGTTTTTATAAAGTATGAATTTTGGTTTACCCTTTTGGATGTCCTTCACAAAAGGGATGTTCCATTTGTTTTTGTATCTTCCGTGTTTAGATCGGATCAATATCTGTTCAGACGGGTATTTCGCCCTTTGTTAAATAAAATTCTAAATGCTCGCTATATTTTCGTGCAGAATATTTCATCAAAAACGCTTTTATCGAAACACGGTTATCAAAATGTGACCGTTGCCGGTGACACCCGGGTCGATCGAGTCATCGAAGTTAAGGAGTCGGAGTTCACATGGTCGTCACTTGAACAGTGGAGAAAAGAGTCAGTTTGTGTAATAGCAGGCAGTACCTGGTCGGAAGATGAAAAATTACTGGTTCAAGCGATGTCTGTGTTTCCGGGGTGGAAGTGGATTATTGCACCCCATGAAATTGACCGTCCGCATATAAAAGAACTGGAGGTTTTGCTGGGAGAAGAAAGTGTCTTTTTATCCAGTTGCGGAATGGACGCGGAGATACCTTCTGAAAAATCCGTTCTTGTAATCGACCAGATCGGTTTGTTGTCAGTGCTCTATCGCTATGGAGACATTGCTTACGTCGGAGGTGGATTGGGGGCCGGGATTCACAACACCCTGGAACCGACGGTATATGGATTGCCGGTGGTGTTTGGTTCCAACTACCAAAAGTTTCAGGAGGCCGTGGATTTTTGTAATTTGAAAGCAGCCCGGGTGGTAACCACCACGTCAGAATTGGTGGAAGCTTTGAAATTTTTTGAAGAAAAAGAGCACAGAATAGAAATCAGAGAAATCTTGGAAAATTACTTCAGGAAGCACGAAGGTGCTACTGATAAAATACTATCATCACTGGAAAAAATAATTGCTGTAGAATGAAACCAGAGGTTTTACATAAGTTTGATCACACACATATTATGATTGTCGGAGATGTGATGCTGGATCGATATCTGTATGGTGCCGTATCCAGGATTTCACCCGAAGCACCGGTGCCAGTATTGGACTACGAAGGAACGGATAACCGGTTGGGTGGAGCAGCCAATGTCGCGCTCAACATCATTGCAATGGGAGGCGATGTTACCTTAGTAGGCATGACCGGTGAAGATGAGGAAGGGGTTTTGTTTCGACAACTACTGAAAGAAGCTGCTATCTCTGACCAATGGATATGGGCTTCAAAAAATCGGAAAACAACCTTAAAAACCAGAGTGATGGCGCGTGGGCAGCATTTGTTGCGCGTAGACCGGGAGGATCGGACCTTACCTGGTCGGGAAATGGAAGAATCGGTATTAAATGATATTGCAGAATCCATTCGTCTTCAGCAACCGGAGGGTATTATCTTACAAGATTACAATAAGGGGTTGTTGTCCGAACGAGTGGTTCGTGAGACGATACAGCTCGCACATCAAACGAAGATCCCGGTGTTTGTAGATCCCAAGATTGACCGGATTTCGTCTTATCAGGGGTGTACAGTTTTCAAGCCCAACCTGCATGAAGCTTCTCAGATTTTGGGAAGATCGATTTCGGTGCGTGAAGATGATCTGAACAGAGCGGCGGATGAACTGCAGGAGAAAGTAGAACATTCGGTCACACTGATCACCTTAAGCGATAAGGGACTTTATTTTAAAAGGAAAGGTCAAAAAGGGATCTATGTACCATCCATTCCTCAGGAGATAGCAGATGTTTGCGGCGCAGGAGATACCGTGATAAGTGCACTGGCCATGTGTTATTTATCTGGGTGTAATGATGATAATATTGCAAATATTTCTAATATTGCAGGACACATAGCCTGCCGATACCCAGGCGTGGTTCCGGTTAGTCTGGAACAGTTAAAATCAGAAATCAACAAATGAAGATTGACTGGTATCACCTAAAATAGTATAAATTTATATTTTCAAACTTAATATGAGCTATGAAATTACATTACTTATTTTATTTTTTTCTTGGCATGGTAACCACCATACATGCTCAGGATCCTATTTATGACTTTACCTTTACGGGTGGTTTCCAGGGATGGACACCAAATAGTGTGGAATGTGAAGGTATGGAGTCTGACAAAGCGATGTGGCTGTGGGTAGATGACGGCATTATCGATCAGGGTGCGTACTCCAACTATGGATTGATGAACAGCCGAACGCCGGAGAGTGGGGTGGTTGTTTTAAATTCTGATTTTCTGGATAACAACGGTCTTGATGATAACATTGGTCAGGGCGATTGCCCCTCGCCGCAGATTGCAGAACTTATTTCTCCCAGTCTTGATTTTTCGAATGAGGACAGTGTTTTCCTGTCTTTTAATCAGTTGTATTATCGATTTATAGGATATCGAATTGCAGGAGGGGAAGATGAAGCGGATAAAACGGCCACCTATGTTGAAATATCAAATAACGGGGGAAGTGACTGGGCAGAGATTCCGGTGAACGAAAAACTGCGTACCTATCGGGCAACCCAAAATTACAAAGGTGAACTGACGCTTGATATTTCTCAATATGCTGCCGGTGAATCCGATGTGATGGTAAAGTTCCGATGGAAAGGGGATTATTACTTTTGGGCATTGGACGATGTCCGGCTGTATGGGGGACGAAAAGATGATTTGGAAGTTGCTGCGTTTAAATATCCGGTATCCAATTTTGAAACACCCAAAGAACAAATCAAACACGATACTTTGCGCTTTGTGGCTGATGTGGTCAATCTGGGAAGTCAACCCGTGGATAGTGCTTATCTCTATGTGATACTTCAGGGAAATGATGATAATAATCGGGGCGAATACTTCAGAGATAGCCTTTTAATCCAGGACATGATGACGAATGATACCATGGAAGTCGAATTGCCCAATTATTTTACTACCGAAACGCTCAATCCGGGAGCCTATGCTTTTGTGTATCGCCTGAGAAACACAAAACGACCCGTGGAGGTCAATCTGGCCAATAATATTCGCGCTGATGTCTTCTTGATCTCTGAAGATACATTCCGAAAGTCGGATCGTGGTGATGGCCGTGGATTTCGTTTTGAAAAAGAATCAATTATCGGTAATTACTATGAGATAAATGAAAATTTTGATGAGCAAATTTTGCTGGATCACATAAGCTTTTCCGCTTTTCCAACAGGAAGTAATAAACTGGCTGGAAAAGAAGTGGTGGCATACTTGCTGAAAATAGATGACGACGTGGCTGCTGACCTTTCCGATTGGAATTTTACGGACCCTACTTCAAATAAAAAGACGATTGAAGGCATTGGTTCTTATATCTTTACCGCTGCCGATGATGAGGCAACAGATCCAAATCATCGGTTTATAATCTCTGACTTTGTCAATGTGAATAATCCGGAAAGCCCGATCGTTTTGGAACCGGGTTCCCGATACATTGCGGCCATCGAATACGGAAGTGCCGCACTGGACATCATTCACAATCTTAGTGAGCGAATCATCTATTATCCGACAGCTTTTGGATCAGAGCAATTTTCGACCATGGTATATGATGGAACGGATAACCAGTGGTATATCAA
Organism: Membranihabitans marinus; assembly: GCF_019802045.1. GTDB lineage: Bacteria > Bacteroidota > Bacteroidia > Chitinophagales > Saprospiraceae > Membranihabitans > Membranihabitans marinus_A. The sequence goes on from NZ_JAHVHU010000003.1 coordinate 51,659, forward strand.
TGGGTTTGGATCTGGTTTTGTGGCAGTTATTGGCCTGGGGATCGACATTGAGATGACGCCGACAGAAAATTTGTTGAGTGATACCGAAGTAAAGATTTTTCCAAATCCAACCAGCGATTTTATTCAGGTTCGAATGAATCTTGATCGTCCACAAAAGGTCAATGTGTTTTTGAGCGATGTATCCGGTAGGATGATCAATATGATCGATCGTTCCAGATTTATCAGTGGAACCATCCAGGTCGATGTCCAATCGATACCAGCGGGTACGTATTTCCTGAATGTGACCTCTGAAGAGGGACGCCGGACAGAAAAGATTTCAGTAATCCGCTAATAACTGAAACTTCTTACTTGATAAAATAAAAAAGGCTGAAGGAATTCCTTCAGCCTTTTTTATTTAGTTTTCGTATAACACTTAGGAGCAGTGCTCGTCAAAACTGGTTTTGAGATCATCTGCGATCTGGTAAGCCGAACGTCCTTCGATCTGATGCCGCTCTATCATGGTCACCAGCTTGCCATTTTTGAACAAGGCGATGGATGGAGAAGACGGTGGATAGGGGAGTAAATATTCCCTGGCTTTTCCGGTGGCTTCCCGATCAACACCTGCAAAAACGGTGGCTAACCGGTCGGGTACATGCTCATTCTTGAGCGCTAACTTCGCACCCGGACGGGCGTTCGCCGCTGCACACCCACAGACGGAATTCACAACAAGCAATAAGGTGCCTTCGGTATTTTCGACCGCATCGATGACTTCTTCTGCGGAATTTAAGGATTCAAATCCAAAATCGGTTAAGTCTTTAGCCATTGGGGCTACTAAATCTGGTGGATACATGGTTTTATTGTTTTAGTAGAATTCAATATTAATAAACGTGAATTGTTCACGTAGATCGCAACAAAGTTTATTGATTTTCACCGCCCGAGGGATAAATGAGCGAATTGTATCTGGAGTTGAATTCGTTCCAGGGTATTTTTTTGTTGTAGTTATCCGCAAAGTAAGTCAGGATTCGAATCAATTTGGACGGCGATTGAAATCCATTGATTGATTGGATAACCCGCAGGTCTTCATCCATAAAAACCAAGGAGGGGTAATTAAGCTTCCCGTGCGTTATTTTATAAGCAAAGGAATGATACCCGGATGATCCCTCATTTTTATATTCATATTTCTGTCCCAAAAAGTAAATGGTGGATTTGGACTCTGCATCGAATTTGACCGGATAATAATTGTCGTTGATGTATTTGGCGATGTGTTCCTGACTAAGCGAGAGCTGATCCAGCTTATGGCATACTTTGCACCAACTGGTGTAGACTTCAATCAAAAGCTTCCTCGGTTCTTTCTGTTGAAGATCCATCGCTTCATCAATGGTGTACCAATGAATGTTGGATTTGTACTGTTGCTGCCCGCTCGCCTGAAAAGTGATGAAAAATACTGCTAATACAGATAGTAATATTCGTATCATAAATCTATTGCCTCTTACATTAATTCCTATGAAAGATACGATTGAGAAGGGGGTTATGTCCTCATAAAACTCATTTTAATGATAATTTAACGGCATTTGGAATTTTTAATACATCGAATGTTGTCAGAACCCAATTTTATATCCTGGACGGATTCCCCCGCCGGAAATTCAGGGGCTAAAATGCCACTTCCCAAATTCAAGGTCGAATTCTGTATAATCATCAGCTCGTCCCACAAATTTTCTTTAAACAAAGAAGTGAAGAACGTGCTACCACCTTCGATCAGGATCGAGCCAATGTTGTGTTGGTACAAAGACTGGAATGTTGCCGATAAATCATGGGGATCTTTATACACCCTGGTTCCAGGATAGTCGGATTCTTTGTTGAGTGTTACAACGATCGGTCGGGTACGGTTGTGAAACACGCGGAGATGGGACGGGAGTACGCCGTTTCGATCCAACAGAATGGGGATCGGTTGGTGTTCATTGCCATACCGGCTGGTGAATTGAGGATTGTCATTCAAAAGTGTATTCGTACCGGCCATGATGGCTTGCGTCTCATTTCTGATCCGGTGTACCCAGCGGTTGCTGAGGGCATTAGATATTTTGACCTGTTCGTTCTTCCGGCCAATAAACCGATCGGCGGAAATCGCCATCTTAAGTCGTATATACGGTCGTTTTTTCAATAGGTTAATCCGAAAAGGTTGAAGCACTATATCGCCTTCGGGACTGGACAGAGGCGGGGATACATCCACCCCTTGCTTCCGAAGCAATTCCAGAGATTGGCTTTGCATTCGTGGATCAGGATCGACCTGGTCGATCACCACCTGCGTAATTTTATTCTCTAAAATCGCCCGGGTACATGCCGGCGTTTTTCCGCTGTGGTTGCAGGGCTCGAGACTCACGGCGATGGTATTTCCTTTGATGGATTCCTTTTTGTGGATTCCCTGAATGGCGTTTATTTCGGCGTGGGGACCACCAAAAGATTGGTGCCACCCTTCACTACGTATTTTCCGCGTGGTCGGGTTCAGGATGATCGCACCAACATTGGGGTTGGTCGAAGTTTTTCCACGGGCTCTTAGCGCGAGCTCATTGCATCTTCGGAGAATGGTTTTTCGATATTGATCGGTCATATTATGTTCCCGTTTATTTATTATAAAATCGCCAAGTTGTAGTAAATTCCTCGGGCACAAACTTACCAAATAAGATGTATCGCAGCATTTCCAAAGGAATCGCATTTTCCCGCAGTACGGCATCATGGAATTCACGGTACGACATTTTTCCTGAATCGACCAATTCTCGTTTCAATTGATAAAACTGCAATCCACCGGTCATGTAAGCCAACTGATAGAGTGGTGGGTATCCGCCGGTAAAAGATCTTCGGACTTCCGCTTCTGCATTCGCTCTTTCATGACCGACCCGATCCACTAAAAAGTCGATGCATTCCTGGGGTGTCCATTCTTCCAGATGATATTTCAGTGAAAAAATAATTCGGGCGCATCGGTGCATCCGCCAAAACAACATGCCCAGTTTGTCTTCGGGTGTTTTGGCGAAGCCCTTTTCATACAATAACAATTCCCAATACAGCGACCAGCCCTCCGTCCAAAAGGGGGTTCCAAAGAGATATCGACGATGGATTTTGTATCTGCGGTTCATAAATTGCTGAAGGTGGTGGCCCGGTATAATTTCATGATGGACCACAGCCCGTGCAAAATGTGGATTGTTACCGCGCATGCTCATCATCTTTTGATCATGATCCATTTCCTGGGTCGGGTAGGAAATCAGCAGTGACTCACCACCCAGGAAAAATGGGCTGATCAACTGGCGGCGAGCAGACAACATATTCATTCGCCAGGTTTCTTCCGCAAGCGGTGGTATAGAAATGAGGTCGTGATCCTTTATAAAATCTACCGATTCCTGATATAGGCGGAGCATCAACGCCGGCTGTTCACCCGGAGGGACATAGGATTGTTTGACTTTTTCTTGTGCGGCTTTCCAGTCCGTACCAAATCCCATTTCCTGGCTGACTTTTAACAATTCCTGATCACACCACGCAAATTCTTTTTGCGCTATTTCGATGAGCTCTTCCGGTGAGTAGGGGATCATGTCTCGTTCGAGCTGTCTGATAATTTCCGTCCTGCCCGCCGGAACCCCCGTGATTCCTGATCCGTCATCGACATTCATACGACTGGAGTCAAGCCGGGTACGGAATACTTTATCATAGTTTTCGATCACGCTTTTAAGTCGTTGTGCTGGTTCTTTGACCCACCAGTCGTAGTCGGGGTCATAGCCTTGATAAAACTGATTCAAACTCTTGAGAACCTCCTGATGACCTTTTAATACCTGTGAGACATAATTTATTTCTTGTTTTGTAAAAGTTGGCTTTTCTTTCTTTAATTGCTGCATGTGATCTTGATAAGCTTGACTGATCTGATACAGGTCGGAGGCGAACGCTTCCCTGTTCAGTTCGTGGCCTCTTCTGCGCAATGTTTCGTACCGATAGAGCGGGTCTCCAGCCTGAATCCAAGACCGAAGCTGGGCGTACAGGCCCATCTCCTCCTTAAGTTGACTGTCTTTGTCTGTGATTTCTCGCATCAATAACTGAAAGTCCACCTGGTCAGATACCGACAGCTCCGCATAATGTATTTCTTCCAGCCGCTCCCGGTAATTTTCATAGAATCGAATCAACCGCTTTCGATGGACAGGGGATGCTTCGATGTGATAATACCGGTGCAGGGCGCCCCGGTCTTCCCGAAAATGCTGAATAAGTTCCACCATGGAAGGGCCATGATCGATGGTCGATTCCTGAGCAGAAGCGACAGTCTGACATGAAAGCAAGATGTATATACTCAAAATCAAAGGAACATAGTACTGCTTCATAAGATTGATAACTTTTGTAGTGATCCAAACTATAAAAACTTTTCGAGAGCTCCCGTTTTTATGGCTTTTTATGGTTTAAAAAACAGATGCTTTTTATTGATCGATCTCATTTTTTATCCCTAAAAACACATTCGCCCTTTATAATTTTGCAAAAGGACCCTGCGCTGGTAGGAGCTAGCTATTATCGTAGGTGACGTCCCTAGTGGGACTTACCAGATAATGCTTCCTTAGTCCAGGGACTGACGACCCTGGCTATGAGCTATCGTCCGACAAGCGGACTTCCTGCGTGCGATACTCGGTCCTACCAATGCATATAACTCAATAGGTAGGATTTTATTGACTGAGGGTTTGATGCTCACATACCCGTCGAACGCGGCCAGGGAAGGGGCAAGATATGTTCATCACTCGGGAAATACGAGCGCTTTTGTGGCGGGGGATAAACATCGGGATGATGAAAATCAAGACACGCCGGATATAGCGATCGAATGATATGGTCGTCATCATACCACTGAATATAATTGAAATGTGATGAGCGTCAATTTCATTCTATCTATTTTGCACGCTTCTGCCCGAATATTACTATTTTGCCCTACAAACTACAACAGCCGACTATGAAGATTTATACTAAGACCGGAGACAAAGGTCAGACCTCTTTACTGGGCGGTACACGGGTGTCCAAAGCCGATATCCGGGTAGAAGCTTACGGTACCGTTGACGAGCTCAATGCGTTTATAGCCAATCTTAAGGATCTCCTTAATATCGATCGCATGGATGAGCAGGTGGTCAGTTGCCTTCACAAAATCAACAAGGAACTGTTTGACATCGGTTCGTTGCTTGCCTTGGAATCCGAAGAATACAAAGGGAAAATGGCCCAATTTGATCCCGAATCCATTGTTGTGCTGGAACAGCAGATAGATTGGATGGATGATAAACTCGAGAAGTTGCATGACTTTATACTGCCCGGCGGACATCCGCTGGTCTCGTCCTGCCATATTTGTCGGACGGTCTGTCGTCGCGCAGAAAGACGAGTGGTGGCCTTGGCCGAAGATGTTCCCGTGGAGGAGGACTACATCACCTATCTCAACCGGTTATCGGACTATCTTTTTACATTGGCCCGTTATATCGCACTCGAATACGATGTGGATGAGGATCGCTGGCATGAGTGAGGTCTTGGTATAGATATCTCATCTACAAATGTAAGATTTATTATGTCGACCAAAATTTCTATTAACTACGCTCTAAAAATCTTTGAGGTGTTGGGGATGATTCCGTGCACTACTGCTTCGTTTCATAAATTATTCTAATTAATCCGGTTTTACACCTGTCTACCGGCAATTAAGGACACAAAATATAGCCAGGCTCACGAATCGCCTGGCTCATTCTGCGATTCGTGAGCCCGTAGGGATCTGGAAGCGCGAGATAATACCTTACATTATGTATGATTCCGTGCACTACTATAGTGTGTCATAATAGATTGACGTGGTGAATAATGCGGGCTAATTAGATTGCTCTGAGGTCTTTGACCTGCAAGAATTCTGACCCAGTCAGGGTCAGATTAGGTTAGATGTGAATAGAAATCCAATTTCGACCCAGTCAGAGCCTGCCACCCCATAGCGTGGATCAGATTAGATTGAACAGTAAGTCATTTAGGGATATGGAAGAGATTATTACCTATTATGATTTATGAAACGGAGCACCAGTGTGGTTATAGGGCAATTAACCGCAAGTCGTCACACGTCTGCGAAAATCAGTAAAATCAGCAGGAAATATACCTTACACTAAATTCATGCGCGGGAAAAGGCTAACTTTCTCAGCCAGATCGAGCCATATTCAATGACACCATATCCCAATACCGAATAAAAAACGGTCGATGCGAGGCTGCTTGGGAAAAATGGAATCCCTGCTACGTAGGCCGTAATTAATCCGCCCGCCGTCTTCGGATAGATGGGGTCGGCGATCCAACTGCCAAAGTTCGTGATCAGAAAAAACAACACGGCTCCAACTACAGAAGCACCAAGCAGGTTTTTAAATTTTTTACTTCGCATGACCCAACTCGATATGAGCGTAATTCCAATGATTGCGCCATAGGTCCAGATCATGTGTGAACTGAACCAGATGATTCCTTCACCGGCATAGTATGAACTATAAAGGATATTGGTGACCAGGAGGTCAGAAATATAAAAAGCCACGATGGGCACGATGTATTTTAATAGGGACGACTGGAAGTAGGTCGCTCCCAAAATAGCAATGGCTCCTAGTGGAGTAAAATTGTAAGGGTGGGGGAGTAAACGACTGATTGCCAGTACTAAAAGTGTTCCGGCTATAAGGATGATATTGTTTTTAGTTTTCATGATTTTTCAATTGATATTGGCCTGTGCAATATTATGCAAAATAGTTCTATTTTTGTCGGACACAAAATAGCGAGATTTTGAGGTTTTTCCAAAATGCACGGGTAAAAGGCAAAAATAGTTTTCTGGATTTTATATTTACAGTGGTGGTAACCATTGGATTTTATTTTATCACTTCCTTGCCTTTTCTGATTTATTCGATGGTCGGTGGGGCATCAGGTACGGAACTCCAATCCTACCAGGGGCCGGTAGCCTTTGCCTTAATGCTCTTTATTTTTAGTGGAATTCTATTCGGTTTGCTGGTGGCCACTCGGAGGATCCACCGTCGGTCGGCGTTGTCTGTGTTGACCGGGGCGAAGACATTTCGGTGGCATCACCTGGTGAAAGCTGGCGGAATGTGGTTGGTTGTACTGACTGCGATGGAGTTGGTCGGTTATGCTGTAGCGCCCGATATGTATACCTTCCAACTTGATCTTTGGCCGTTCCTGGCCTTGCTTTGTGTCGCTATTCTTGTCCTGCCCTTTCAGACGAGCGCGGAGGAAGTCATGATGCGGGGCTACCTGATGCAACAAATCGGTCTGGTCTCCAGGTATCGGTGGATGCCCATTCTGATCACATCGATACTTTTTGGTATGTTGCACGGGGGGAACCCCGAAGTGGTCCAGTTTGGAATGGCAAAATCAATGACCCTGTACATTGGCATGGGCTTGTTTTTTGGAATCGCCACCATTATGGATGACGGGCTCGAAACGCCCCTCGGTATTCATTATGTCAACAATTTCTTTGCTTTTGTATTGGTAGGATACAAAGGATCTGTATTTAGCGGAGTACCCACCCTGATACTGAAAGAGTCGGAAGACCTGACCTGGGGAGCGGTCATATTAAATGTTGCTGTTATGGTCATTGTTTTATTGGTTTTTAAACGGTATTTCAACTGGCCCACCTTTAACTATTTATTAGGGCGAATCCGTGGATCCCATTCGTCAGAACTATAAATTCAAGTCATTATGAGATTTTTCGTTTTAATTGCGCTTTGTTTTACGTTTTTTAATTCAGGCATTTCGCAACCCCCCGGGTATTGGCAACAAGAGGTAGATTATACCATGGAAATTTTCATGGATGTGGAAAAAAATCAGTTTCAGGGCGAGCAAACCCTCGTCTATTCCAACCATTCTCCCGATACCTTGCACCGGGTTTTTTACCACCTGTACTACAATGCTTTCCAACCCGGTAGTATGATGGATGTCCGATCCCGCACCATTCCCGATCCCGATAAAAGGGTTCGAGACCGTATTTTTAAGTTAACGGATGAAGAGATCGGTTACCAGAAGATTCATTCCTTGCATCAGGACGGGGAGGCCGTCACCTATACTACCCAGGGAACGATTCTGGAGGTGGAACTGGCGCAACCCATTTTGCCTGGTACGTCTACCACATTTGAGATGCGTTTTGAAGCACAGGTTCCCTTGCAGGTCCGCCGAACGGGCCGGGACAGCAAAGAAGGCATCCGATACAGCATGAGCCAGTGGTATCCGAAGATTGCTCAGTACGATCAGTCCGGATGGCATCCGACGTCATACATCGCCCGGGAGTTTTACAGCGTATGGGGCGATTTTGATGTCACTATCCACATCGATCCGGCCTATGTGCTCGGGGGCACCGGGGATGTGCAGGACCCCAATGCTTATCAGGATTCGGGAAACAGGCCAACAAAAGCCAAGAAAACATGGCATTTTATAGCCAAAAATGTACCCGACTTTGTTTGGGCGGCGGATCCGGACTATACCTATCATACCGAAACAAGTGAAACCGGGGTGCAACTGGAATTCTTCTATCAACCCGGCGAAAAAACACAGGCCTGGGACCAATTGCCTGCGGCCATGTCGGAAGCATTCAAATACGCCAGTACCCATTTTGGACCCTACCCTTATCACAAATATGCCTTTATTCAGGGTGGAGACGGAGGAATGGAATACCCGATGGCCACCTTGATTACCGGCGAACGTCCCCTGGCCAGTTTGGTGGGCGTCAGCGTGCATGAAATGATGCATTCCTGGTACCAGTTGGTGCTGGGAAGCAATGAAAGCCTCTATCCCTGGATGGATGAAGGCTTTACAAGCTACGGCTCCACCCGAATCATGAATCATTTGAGAAAAAAAGGACTGATTCCCGGAGCAGTTTCCGAAAATCCTTTTGCAGCAACCAATCAGTCGTACATCAGGCTGGTGGAAAGTGGTCTGGAGGAGCCGATGACAACGCACGCCGACCACTACAGTACGAACTATGCGTATGGCGTAGCAGCGTACACCAAAGGAGCTCTTTTTCTCAATCAACTGGAATATGTGGTTGGAAAAGAGGTTTTTGATCGGGCGTTGTTGCGTTATTTTGACGAATGGAAATTTAAGCATCCGACGGATGAAGATGTCATTCGCGTTTTTGAAAAGGAATCGGGGATGATTCTCGATTGGTACCGAGAATATTGGGTGCAATCGCTGAAATGGATTGATTATGCCATCCAAGAGGTGGAAGGAGACGAGAAAACAACGATCACACTCCAACGAAAAGGAAAAATGCCGATGCCGATTGATGTGTATGTGCAGCTGAAAGATGGCCGTGAAGTCGTGCATACAATACCATTGGTTATGATGCGCAATACCAAATCGCAGGATGGAGATTTGATTTTAAAAGGAGAAAAGCCGTGGCCGTGGGTGAATCCGGAATATACGTTGGAAGTGGATGTACCCTTGGAACAGATCGAACAAATAACCATTGATAAAAGCAGCCGGATGGTCGATGTGAATGTCAGCAACAACAAGTGGACGAATCAGTCCAGACCATAATTGATTTAAAATTCTATAATTCACGCTCCGCGGATATGCTCGTACAGGTCAAATCTGGGCAAATTATTGTGAATGACCAGGTTCTGGTATCCATTCCCCAGTGGGAATTGGAGCGTGGAAAAGTATATGGGGTGACGGGCGTGACCGGGAGCGGGAAGTCAACGATCGGGAAGTGGCTGGCCCAGGTAGAACCGGTGTACTGGAAAGTGAGCGGACGTGTCCAGAAGCCGGAGGTGCAATCCTACGAAACGAATGATCCTTCCAGGGAGTCTCCTTTGTATTTGCTGCAGGATGCCTATAAAATATTCAACCCTTATGTCTCTATCTTGACCCACTTCAGGGATTTGTGGCGATCTCATGCCGCTTTTTCAGCGCTTCGGAATTTTGAGGAGGTATTTGAGATCCTGACCGAGGTTGGGGTGAAAAATCCCGAAGTTCTGGTCAGATATAGGGTGCACCAAATATCTCAGGGGGAGGCGCAACGCTGTGCGTTTGTACTCGGGTTGATCCGGTCTGCCTCCTTGCGAATTTATGATGAGGTGTTTTCCAATGTGGATTTGGAAGCCAGCCGAAAGATGCTGGGATTTTTACATCGGTTTTGTAAACGGACCCATACCTCTGTGCTTGTGATTTCTCATGAGACGGAGTTGATCCGGGATTATGCCCATGAATTATTCGCAATAACAGACCGCCAACTGCATCGAATGGTTTTACCCGCTCGGGCATTCGCGCCGGAAACAATACCTGGAAACTTTCTCCCGCTTCTCAGCATGACGGCTGTCCGAGTCCCTGGTTATGGGGAACGCAGCGGTCGTAAAAAGTGGTTGTCCACGTTGGCGGCCTTTGACATCGGACAAGGTGAAGTCGTGGGCATCCATGGAGTCTCCGGGGTGGGGAAGACCACCTTCCTCAAAGGTTTGCTGGGCGAACATCCCCTGCCCCGGGAATCTTGTCATATCACCAACGGGGATGGTGGGAGCACCACCGACCTACGAGGGCTGGATATTCGGTATCTTCCGCAGTCGGTTGCATCCTCATTCAACCCGGCTGTTCCATTGCGGGTGTCGATCCGGGAAATACAAGCGGTTCGGAAAGTGAGTGACGAGGAAGTGGCTCTTTTGATGGCGAAGTTTGGTTTGGACCCCGGGCATCTGGATCGGTTTGCCGATGAATTGTCCGGGGGTGAAATCCAACGAATGGGTATTATAGCGACCCTACTGGGAAGTCCGGACTTGTTGTTGCTGGATGAAAGCTTTTCGTCGCTGGATTATGAGACTCGGGAAAGTATATGGCATGTCTTGCGTCAGGAACAAAAGTCGTACTCTTTTTCGCTATTGCTGGTCTCTCACGATACCTCCTGGCTTGGTCAAATTGCAAACCGGGTGTATGAGCTCGAAGTCTATGGATAAAGGGTGTTTTCTTTATTCGTATCTGTCCGTCTAACTATGTAGGGGCAGGACGACTGGATTATCCTATCAGAGTTTCAAAATTTTCAATTCTGAAAATGATTTTAGTTTTGAGATGTTTTCACAATGAAGAATATACTGTATCTGCTCAGATACAAAGTTGAAAAAATTATTTTAATAAATTCAGAACGAATAAGTTTTTTAGTGTAGTCAGTTCTAATTCACCACGACGATCAAATACCTAGATCGTACCGTCTGCGATAGTATGCATGATATTAAGTACCGTGTAATTCCTTCTACTATTTCACGTCTTTCTTAAGTTTGTTCGGGTCTTGTCGATTATCAAATACTGTTAATACATAAACTTTTTGATCATCATAAGTATAATATACGGTTGTTTGTCTGGTAACTACACATTTATGAAGACCCTTTTTGACAGTTGACAAAGGAAATATTTCAGGTTTATCTTTTACTATTTCCAGCCGTTGTTCTAGTTTGGAAAGAAAATTTAGTTTTATTTTAGTTGACCAAGCAATTTCAAGATATTCTAGCAGATTATTCAATCGTTTTTCAGCAGTATTTGAAAGTACGATTTTACGCTTCATTATTTATGCTTTAAAAGGAAGTTTTCTAATGCAATTGTTTGCCCATTTTTTATTTCCTCCAAAGCATTTTCAATCTCTTCCTTTTGTGGATCAGACAAATCTTCCCATATATCCTGACTTTCTTCTGTTTGGAAAATATTTTTAATTTTTTCAATAATTGATGGGTTGTCCGTATGCAGAAGCAACTCGATTAATTTTAACTTTTCAGCTTGAATATCCATACTGTATTTATTGATTTTCAAATATAACGTTTTTTATGACATATTCATATGATCTAGATGTACTGGTCTATGGCTCACTTTCCTTTCCGACCCCGTATTTTAAGACGATCACTACCAATGTTTGTGATCTTTAGACGAATTAGCTCTCCGGTTCTTATCAGAGTAGCGTAAAACGTAATGACAATCGTCTTATGCTTCAGGTTGTGTTCATACCCTTTTAATAATTTACCTCCATCTGTCTTCAAGTATTAGAAGCAAAATAAGTTTGACCTGATTTGAGATAGGCTGCAGTCCAAAATCGTCATATATGATTAATTTGGCTTCGAGAACACAGCAATCGAGTGTATGAGCTCCAGGTTTATTCATTGAAAATTACAGATTTTGAATAAAGCCACATGGTATTTTTTGCAGACTTTGCTCAAGCAAATCCTTATGTTCTCTTGGAATCGTCCACGAAAAGTGAAAAAGATGTGGTTGAGATTACCATATCATCGGATTATTAAAACACCAAAGCGCTGTCAATAAATAAGATGGTCAGGTTGAACACCTACGAAGTTCAAAAGCACTAACATTCTTCTCCCCGGATGAGGCGTATCGGCTTATTCGGGGTTATTCACCTCTAAACCTTCCGGCGTTGTTGGGTAGTCATTATGGATCGGATAAATTTTAATTTCACGATGATTTAAGATCACCACTACGCCGTACCCCGGATGGGGTTCAAACTGAATAACCCCCGGCAAGCATAGTGCAGCCGGGGGATAGAGATCATCTCTATGGAGAACCCCGTATGGGGTTCAATGTGAAGTTTGCCGGGCATGGGATATCTCCCACGGTTGCGAGAAGAAAGAATCTCAAGTCTCAAAAGAGCTGTAATGATCGGAAATATATCAAAGTCAACTTCTGCCTCGTCTGATAATTCAATACTAAACGGCATTGTCTTCATACTTATTTTTAATCAAGCCCCAGCTCTTAAAAGTCGTTTCGCCGTTTTCTATTTTTTGCAGCCTTCTGTCAAGTAAATCTTTATGTTCAGTTGGAAGTTCCTGTACTTCTTCTTTCACATTAACAATCTCAATGTAATCTATTTCTTTTATTAGATTTAGAAAGGCATCTATTTTACCCTGATCCTTTATATTAATTGTAAGCTCCATATCAAATTATTTTAAACAAAGATACTGAATTTGTCGAACACTGGTTCTTGCCTGCGAAACAACGTGTTTGTATCACCACTTTATATTTCACCGCTTTCACCTACCAGTCCCATCAAATGTCCGTTAATAATTTGTCCGCCATGGTATTCGGACGTGAGAATACGTCCATTTTGTTTGTATTCGAAAATCGTTTCCGATGTAGTTTCTTCGTTTTTAGCATTCTCGACCGGTCTAAAATTCTTATGATTGTAATTGATTTTCATGTCACTAATATAATGAATTTTGTCCCTGTTGGTTCATGGTTACTAAATGGAATATGGGGTAGTTTTATGTTGGTATATCAACCTCAATTTAACCATCTTAATAACAAACCTCCATCAGCCCGCATTATTCACCACAACACTATCATTTTGATAGGGCCAATAACTCCGGAATTTTTAAGTATTGATCCTTATATTTTAGAGGGCATTTAGATAACTATCGGGACCGGAACATGGGGTCAGTACGACCGGATTATTCATTTTGAGTGACAAGACAGGGTTGCCTGATCTTTCAAGATTTTCAGTGAGACTGGATCAAAATGGCACAAATGGAACCATAAATAATGGCACAGTTTGAACCGAAATCACTGGCACAAATCGAACCGAAATAGCCACATGATAAATACTCCATGAATCAAGCAACCAAAAACCGTTATAAGAGGGGTCAACATGCACCGGATTTTTTACCTCCATTTCTGATCTGGGGGCAACATGCGCCGGATTCTGATCCATGGGGGGCAGCATAGTCCAGATAATTTTTGTCGATCATGTGCTACAACACGACAATTCCAGTCATTTCCCCTTATTTTGTCCAAGGGGGGCACTATCTGCTGGATTGTTATGTTTGTTTTTTAATTTTCCGACTTTTATGCTCTTTTAAAATCCGGATTTAGGTGGGCAGTATGGTCCGGAATATCCAAACGATGCACTTTTGGCTCAAGGTTGGAAGCTGAATTGTTCCTTCCTTCAAGGAATTTGTTTTGTTGAATAACCTATGGCTGTCAATACTGCTTACGAAACCCAAGCTATTGCAAGTTGGACCAAATATTTGCGGATTGTTGAAAGAGAATACGTCAAAAATTGTAAGTTACTATACTGTCAGGGTTTTATTGTTTTAATGCTCAGTATATAGCAAGTTAAACTTATGTCCATCAGGGTCGGCAAACACACAGACGAAGAAGCCATTGGTGTCATAATACACATTTCTGTCCTTATTTGAGTCAAATAAGATCGAACCGCCTGCTTTTTCTATCTCCGAAATGCAGCTATCAAATTCGACTTTTGTTTCAACAGCTAAAGAAAACATCACTTCATTTCCTTGAGTTAAGTCAATCGTTTTACCTGCCAGGCTCTCTTCCAGTTTTTCTTTTTTGAAAAAGTGAATAACAAAGTTATCGGGACCAAAAAAGAAACTCACTAAATCATCTGTTGGACATCCATTCAACTGATACCCCAATCTCTGATAAAATGCTTGTGTGCTCCCAATGTTTTGTACACCAAGATTTGCCCAAATTTGTTTTGTTTTCATACAAATATGATTTTGAACTTATTCCAAATTTAATTGCCAAGAAACCCCGAACCTGTCCTCAACAAAACCAAAAAATTGGCTAAACCCATAGTCATCCAAAGGCATTTTTACATCTCCACCTTCTGAAAGTTTTTCATATAGATGCTCAATTTCTTGTTCTGTCTCACATTCTACCCAAATGGATACAGCAGGTGTAAAGTCCCATTCGTGTTGAACAAAACTGTCGCTACACATAAACAAATTGCCATTGAGTTCGAATAGTGCTCTAATAATTGTTCCTTCTTTCCCTGGACCCTCTTCATCATAACGCTCGATATCAATCACTTTAGAATTATCGAATAATTCCACGTAAAAGCGCATCGCTTCTTCTGCGTTGTTTTTTTGAAAGGTTAAAAATGTGGTGATTTGTTGTTTCATCTTTGTTTGATTTATATCTACAGAAGTAATAGGTCATTTCATTTATATTAACCTGTTTTGCTCTACTGATTCTTAGTGTGATTTAGTCATTTCTTCAATAAGTTTTATCACATACTCCATTTGCGTATCCTTATGCTGTAAGAAATCGTTTAGCTTGGGCCAAACTTCATAATCGGGAATGACTCCGCTACCTTCTGGCTGGTCGTTTTTAACTGGTGCATCGTGAACGACATGAACTACTGAAAACTTCGTTTTCAATTCAGAGTTAGGCAGTTGATAAACCAAGCCAATATGGCCATTATGGATATAATATCCTCCTACAGTTTCTACGCCAACAATGGTAAGGTTTCTAGCGTAAGCTTTCATTAAAGAAGCAAAATGGGAAGCTGCAGATGCTGTATTCTCATTGACTAATAGATAAACCTTCCCTTTGTATGCGGGTGATTTTGGATAGTATGTGGGATTGAACCTTTTATTTTGCAGACTTTTTCCATCCTCAAAATCTTCAAAATATTCATCTATAAACTCCATTGCATTTGATAGGGTCAGGCTATCAACTGGCTTTTTGATCGAAAAACCATAAAAATACTTTTCAAACGGAATTGATTTGGGATCATAAATGATATGCGCGCTGAGATTCTCTTTGAAAGTATGGTCACTTAAGTACATTACCGGTTGTTCAAAAGTAGGGTCACTACCTCCCGGGTTGTTTCTTACATCAATAATTAAATTGGGGGTCTTTCTTTGATCTAATGCAGTAAATACACTATCAATAAAATGCACGTATTTTTTAAATTCAGGATCATCCTTACTGGTTGCAAATCCAAACCACCTGAGATTAAGCAGACCAGCATCGGGTTTAATCATTTCAAAACTATAAGCAGGCTGTCGCTTATATTCAAGTAACTCTGATACTGGCGCACTGTACCTGTTTTTGAAGTTTTCTTGCTGTTTCTCATAGGATACCGCCTGTAATACTATTGTTTTATTGTGTTCAGACCCTGGTGCTGTATATGTCACTACGAATTCTTCTGAGAGACCATATTCCATGAAATAACGCCACTCAAATATTTTCTCGACACTTGATGAAAGTTTATAGGAATTGGAATGCCCATCAACAGGAAAATACCTATAAAAGGATTGCATCAGTTTAATCGATTCTATTCCATTTACGCTCAAAATCTGAGCACCTGGCGGTATGATTGGATGCAGACCATCAAAGATCATTTTCCCTTCAATATATACTAAATAATATGGAAAATAAATTTTTTGACGTTTCAAGTATTCCATTAGGTTCGATGTCGGTTCTGTATAATTATGCAAACTGTTTTCAAAATCTGTTAACTGCAGGACCACTTTAAAGAAATCATAGGTTTTTTAGCTTTCTCAAATGCCCAGCTATAAATACTATCTATTTCTTCTTTGGTCCTGTACGAGTATAGGCCAGAATTGACTTGCTCACGGATATCTCTGAATACCTGCAAATCCTTCTGCATTTCTCTATGTGAAAGGGAAAAATTGTACGTTGCAAGACTATCGGCCAGCGTGTCATTTTTAGATTGCGCAGGACAAACAATGGAGTAAAAGAGAAAATAGACAGTAATGCTTAATAGCTCGGTGCTCTTCATAACATAAAAATTAGCAAATATTTTAATTTAAATCAAAATTCATGGTTTTGAAGGCATTCCTTTTTGGTTTTCGCAATACGTCTTTAAACTAAATAAAAACATTGCCCAATTGTAGCTACACCACCGGTAAAATTCAGTGCGCTCTCTCCA
The DNA here is from genome assembly GCF_019802045.1 of Membranihabitans marinus. Classification (GTDB taxonomy): domain Bacteria; phylum Bacteroidota; class Bacteroidia; order Chitinophagales; family Saprospiraceae; genus Membranihabitans; species Membranihabitans marinus_A. The sequence continues at coordinate 68,325 of NZ_JAHVHU010000003.1, forward strand.
TTTATAATGTTTGAGGGTTACGGTTGATTTATTGTTTCTTTCGCTAAGTTCAAAGGATACTTTAGTTCCAACCCATTCCTCATCAGATGCGATGCATTCCCATACGACTTTACTGTTATATACAAGTTCAAGAACCTTAAATTTTGTGATATAGCCTTCATCAAAGTCAAACTCATTGATAAAGCCAATTTCAGGTTTTACTTTAAGCTTTTTGGTCCATATGTTCCGCAGCCCTTCTTCTGATGTGAGTGCTTTGTAAATCGTTCCAATAGGTGCTTTGATATAGTTTACTTGTTCTATGGATTCCATGATCTAATTTGTCTTTGTTATTGGTTAATCCGTGTTTGATATTCGTGTATTAAATGGGTTGAAACAGCTATTCTGTTCTATGTATTGATGGCACATATCTGCATATTAATCTGAGCGATTTCATTTTCAGAAAAATGCACGTTAGCTTCCTGGTAGGTTTTATTTTTAGTCCAGCTGTACTGATTAAAGTCACTTCATCTGTCATCTTCAACACAACTTTTTCTGCAGCCGAAAAAAGCGGCGATTCTCGCCAGGCACTTAAAGCAAAAATTCGTCTTTGACTTTCACTGTTTTCTATAGCTTCTTTGGTAGGCAACTTTTAAAGCGAATGAATCAAAATATTCGATATCATGTCATAGATTATTATTTATAATATTTTATAGATCTCAAAATAATTCAGAGATCAATCTAATCCGACCCTGACTGGGTCGAAATTGGTTTTCTAACTCCCATCTAACCTAATCTGACCCTGACTTGGTCAGAATACCTGCAAGTAAAAGGCCTCAGAGAGGTCTAATTAGGTTAGCTAAATTATTAGCACTCAGAAGAACCACCTCAGAGAGGTCGGATTATATTCTAAATCGCATAATTTTGTACGTTACATTTTAATTATAAAAATGACCCTATACGACTGTCTATTCATCTGGGGCCGTGTAAGTAACAAAATCAATTCCAATCCCATTCGGGTCAACGATTACAAAATGTCGGTCCCCCCAATCTTCATCTCTCATAGCTACTTCAATTGCAATGTCTTTGTTTTTGAGTTGTTCATAAATTGCATCTACGTCACTCACTTCAATTGTCAAATAGACACCTTTGCCATTAAAAGGGCTTTGGAAGATTGGTTGCTGACTGGGATGATTGGGTTTTAGAAAACTGATTTCGGCTGATTTGTCAGGCGTATGCAAAAGTAGATAAAAATCATTTTCAAAGGTTACTCCAAAACCTAATGTATGGGTATAGAATTCTTTAGTTTCCTGAAGTTTTTCGGTGATAATTCCAGCGTTAAGATTCATTTTGTCTGCGTTTTGTGCATTGGCCATCATTGTCAATAGCGAGAATGCAATTATTAATACGGGTTTCATTCTATTGGTTGTGTTGTTGCAAATTTAGAATGAGAAGCCGTACTTAAATTGTAAAAATCGGACATAATTCTACCGAAATGCTTCAGACGGCGTTACCCCATAAAAGGTCTTGAAATGTTTGATGAAATGCGCTTGGTCGTAGAAACCTACCTCATAATAGCATTTACTTTCTTTAAGACTATGTCTGGTTGGTTTGGCATTTAATATGTGCTGAAATCGAACTACGTTGCTAAATGCTTTTGGGCTTGTCCCTATATAAAAGTTAAAAAGTCTCCGCAATTGTCTGGAGCTTAATCCATTACTTAAGTCAGTTTCTGTATTTAAATAACCTTTCTTCTCAAAAATTAGATTCAAAGAATTGTAAAAGCGAATGTCCAAATCAAAGGTTTGCCTTTCGATTATGGTTTTTAGCTTATGGGTCAATAACACTGCAATGATTTCAAAACGTTGGTTTGCTCTCAGTTCAGTTTCGATCCAATTTGAAAAATTAGGTAGCAGGGGTTTTAATTCTTGGTCTTGATTGCTCAATGTTTTGGCATCTATCCCAAACAAGAGTGGGAGGGCAGCCGGTAAAAACCGAATTCCTATATAATCAAACTCATTTCCGACAGGGAATTCGGTGTATTTTCTACAAAATCCCATGACATAATTTTCGGTTGGGTTTTTGTGATTAAAAAAGATGTCGATACAGCCGTCAGACACAACCCGATAAAGGAAAGGCTCTTCTAAGATCGCCTCAGTTCTAAGCTGCCAAAAGCAATAAATAAAGTTCTCTACACCCTTTTCAGGTTGGATTTCTCTATATATTATTAATTCATTTCCAACTTTAATAGCTGGTTGAATGGGCTTGTAATAGTGTCGTATGGTTTGTAGTACTGTCACGCCAGCTGAACTTCTGGTTTTTGCGATTTCGAATCTATTTTATATTGATATTCAGGATGTTCGTTCAATTGATTAATGATAAATATCTATATCGATTTTCAACAATCACCCAAAGATTGACAAGTAACAATATAATTGCTATGGACAAACCATCGGGGGCAGCAACGATGTGTGTTAAAAGGACACCTATCATAATTGGGAAAATAACAAGAGCACCAAGAACTCTTGTTTTGGGAATCATAAATAACAATCCACCAAGGATCTCCACGACCCCGACTAAAGGCATAAGCCAACTTATTTGAGAAAACGCCGTCATTATTTTTAGCATTTTTTCGGGTAAGTTTTCAGGCATTGGCATATAATTCAAAAACTTATTCAAGCCAGCATTGACGAATATCAATCCAAATAGTAAGCTGACAATAAATTTTATTTTGCTTTTCATCTTTTATTCTGTTATACGTACTAATAATTCGTCCAGTCTTTCTAATGTTGAGATAAGCCCATCTTTCATTCCCATTTCTAGTACAGTTTCTAAATCTTTAAGGGAATTGTAGGTTACTACAGTCTCAACATTTGAATTTTCATTTAGGTCTGTAAATTTCACGTGCCATTTGGCTCTGGGCATGTTGGGTTTTAGATTACCCTTCTCGTCACAAAATCCGTCTAATGATTTGTAATAGTCTATTGGCTTTATTTCGGTAAAATCCGTTCTTCCCCAATGCTCGGTTCCGTTGGGTTCAACCATTGCATACAACCAATGCCCGCCTTCGGTGAAGTGCATTTCTTTTGTCTTCGCAGTTAGTGGTTTGGGTGCAAACCATTTATCTAATAATTCACTTTTGGTATAGCAATCCCAAACGAGTTGACGGCTAGCAGAAAAGTCTCTTTTAATGGTTAATGTATGGTTTTCCTTGTTTACCACAAAATTTGTTTTTGCTCTATTTTCCATTTTCTTTATTTTTAATGGTTGATAATAAGTCGTCAAGTTGATTATACCGGTCCTCCCACAGTTGTCTAAACTGCTCTAACCAGTGATCTAATTCTTTCATTTTTTCAACTTTGAGTTGATAGTGAATTTCTCTGCCTTGCTGATTAGCTTCTACAAGTTCGCATTCATGTAAGATTTGAATGTGTTTTGAAATGGTGGGTCTGGCTACGTCAAAGTTTTTCGCAATTGCTCCTGCCGTCATTGTTTGAGAAGCCAACAACACTAAAATTGCTCTTCGAGTAGGGTCTGATATCGCCTGAAATATGTCTCTTCTTAATTTCATTGTGAAGCTATTTGGCTACAAATATAAGTGAAGTCATATAGCTACACAAATTTTGGATGAAATTTATTAATATTCTTATGGTGAAATTATGTGATTTTAATCGGTAGGGTGTTTTTGAGGCACCAGGTAGCGGGCTTATTTTTCTGAGTACTTTATCAAGCTGTTCGATTACTCGGATGTTTTTTTAATTTTTGTTTGTTGATTGAATGTTTTCTAATGGAACCCAATACGTAATTAGTAATATTAAAACTACAGGAACACCCCAAAGTCCAATTAATGAAAACCAATCACTTATTATAGTGATAAGATTTTTTTCCTCTCAAACAGATAAAGCAGTACCTACGAAATTATCAGTGCCACTAAAATTCCTACCATCCGTTTTTTTGTTTTAAATATTGGTGCCCACGGTCGTTGCTATGGCAAATGGGGATTTTAAAATCGAATCTTGTCCGTCAGACCGACGTTACTTGGTTGTTCGATTTTCATTTAAGAGCAGACAGCCAGCTTCCCACTTAGCCCAAGTGGGCGGTTGGTTGTAAATGCTCATTCCTTGTGCGGTTATGATTTTGGGATTTTGACAATTGCTAGGCCAAGTCATTCAATGATTTTTCCTTGGCAGGATTATCTAAAACCATTCGCCATTTCTCCCTCAGTTGACAGTTTGTTCAACCATATAAAATTGCGCCTCCTTGTCCTAATAATTCTGAATAATGTTGATGATTGTCCTCATCTGGAATTCCTGCTGTATGGTCGCAAATTCCGTCAAGTGTCATATTTAGTGCTGTAATTGTTTTCTTCATGTAGCAACTGGCATTTCTGGGCCGATTGATTTTTCTTTATCAATCAATTCGATCGATTTTCATTGGCTGGGATTATATTTTTATCACATAGGAAGTAATAGATTTTAAATCCGTTGATTTTGTATTCTTAAATTCGTAAAAGTCAGAAAATGCATAATTTTTACCGTCTTCCATCTTTACAATTCCATTCACCGCTCCTTCTTTTCCGTGCGTAACAATTTTTTCGATGACATATTCCGAAATCTTTTTTTCCTTCATTTTGTTTATTGCTTTGGAGTAATCGTCTTTACCATCAATAATTTTATTCCCGACCATATTCCAAATCACATCTTCTGTTACATTGTCAGTCAGAAAGGCAACATTGCCTTTTCCAAACGCAACATTGAAATTCTTTAAAAATTCTCTTTTCGGGGAATGTCCGCAATCCGTTTTCAGAATGATTTTTGTCATATTATGCAATTTAATATTTCGTAATCGTTTTTTAGCTTTGTGCCGACTGGATTTCCCTTATAAATTCGATTTATCCTAATTCCGTAATAATAATTTCATTATGTATATAGTTCGATATACCTTTGAACAAAGGTATTCCTTATAGGTAGTTTTTTCCTTGTCTTATGGCAAGTAATGTTTTATTACAACTTGTTGCCAACGCCAACTCAATGCTAGCGGTTCGGTGTTATTTTAATCAACAATTTTATCATCTTTAAAAGAATTGTTTTGTCTGTTTTTCGGGCAAATTTATCATACATGCATAATCATCTTATCTATTGTGGATCCCCCGTTTAACGAGGCAAGGCGTACTATTAAGTATTCATTCTGGATGATATGTATCAGGCGAATACTTAGTTAATATCTGCAGGTTTTATTCCCATATATTCTCGTAAGTATTCAGCTGTCGCTGATTTTTCATGATCCAGTAATTTTTCTACAGGTCCCTCAAATATAACTTTTCCTCCATGTTTTCCTGCTCCTTCGCCAATGTCAATAATCCAATCTGCTTGCGAAATGACGTCTAAGTTGTGTTCAATTACAATAATTGTATTCTTCTGGTTAACAAGCCTGTAGAGTAGCGCCATTAGTTTTTTAGTGTCCGATGGATGCAAGCCTGTACTTGGCTCATCCAATACGATTAGGTTATTTTCATATCCAAGTTCCTTGGTCAACTTCAGTCGTTGTCTTTCGCCACCTGAAAAACCATTCAATCGTTGACCTAATGTTAGGTAGTCCAATCCTAAGTCGATGAACAAATTAAACTGGTCGGCAAAATCTTCATTTTCAAAAAAGGATTTAGCCTCCAAGGTGGTTAAACCCAAAACTTCTGTAATATTCTTACCTTGATAGGTGTACTTCAATACCTCTGGTTTAAAACCGGTACCATTGCATACTTCACAAGGTGTCTCAATATCGTCCATAAAGGCTAAATCTATTTTTTCTACGCCAAGACCTTTGCAGTTTTCACAACCTCCTACGCTATTACTGCTAAAAAGTTTGATACTAACATGATTTGTTTTGGCAAACAAGCGTCTTATTTTGTCCGAAACGCCTAAATAGGTCAATAAGTTTGACTTTGAACTGCCCCTGATTTGTGATTGGTCGATAATCTTTGTCTCGGGATGTTGCTTTGGCAAAACCTTGCTGATAAGCGTGCTTTTCCCCGAACCTGCAACACCAGTTACGACGGTCAGAATGTTGGTGGGAATCTCAACCGAAACATTTTTTAGATTATGCAGATTGGCGTTAGTAATTTTAATGGTTTTATTTACCGCCCTAGGATTTTTGTTGATTTGTCTTGGCAATGAAAAATATTGACCTGTTTTGCCTTTTGATTTCTTCAAATCCTGAAAATCACCTTCGTATACGATTTCACCACCGTTTACACCTGAAAGTGGGCCTAAGTCCACTACATGGTCTGCTAATTTAATTAGGTCTGGGTCGTGTTCAACGATTAGAACCGTATTGCCTTTTGCTTTTATTTGTCTTATGATTTTTGAAATATTGTCCAAGTCCTTCGGATGCAGACCAATACTTGGTTCATCAAATATGTACAGTAAATCTTCTAAGCTATTGCCAAGATGCTTTACCATTTTAATCCGTTGCGATTCGCCACCTGAAAGGGTAGTGGTTACTCGGTCCAATGTGAGGTATTGAAGACCTATGGTTATTAGATTTTGCAGTTTTTTTGTCAGCTCGGTGATTATGGTTTCATATGTTTCGGATGAAATGGATTGGATAAACGACAATAACTCATCAATGGAAAGAGAGGTACAATCTGCAATGTCTTTTCCTTTAATTTTACAGGATAATACTTTATCGTTCAACCTCTTGCCTTTGCAGTCTGGACAGATGTCCGTGGAAATTATTCTCTGCAATTCCTTTTTTCGCAGCTTTTCCTCTTTTGAATTCTTCTTTAGGAAATCTCTTTTTATTCGAGGTAGAACACCCAGATATTTCATTGTTTTTCCCCAATCCATTGTAGGACTTTTTGGCTTGTGTTCTTCTGAATGAAGCAATAGTTTCCATTCCTCTTCTGTAAAGTCCTCTAATTTTTTATCATTGTCGAAATAGCCTGAATTCACGTATCGCAACCAACGATATCCACCTGGTTGAAAAGTAGGGAATTGAATTGCTCCCTCATTCAAGGATTTCGATTTGTCAAATAGTCTATTGGTGTCAACACTACTTACGTAACCCAAACCATTGCAAGTGGTACACATTCCTTGGGGATTGTTGAAAGAAAACACATTTGAATAACCGACAAACGGCTTGCCTATTCTTGCAAAAAGTAGTCGCAATGAAGCGTAAATGTCCGTGGCTGTGCCAACTGTGGAACGAGCATTGCCACCCAACCGCTTTTGGTTAATGATAACTGGAACGTTGAGATGGTCGATTTTATCAACGTCCGGTACTCCAAAACGGCTTAAGCGATTTCTTACAAAGCTATTTTGGGTTTCGTTGATTTGCCGTTGAGCTTCCGCTCCAATAGTTTCAAAAACCAAAGATGATTTTCCGGAACCTGAAACGCCAGTAAAGACGGTTATTTTGTTCTTCGGTATTTCTAATGATAGGTTCTTAAGATTGTTCTGTCTTGCTCCGTATATTTTTATTTTCTTCATTAAATCCTTGTTGGTAGATTGAATTGAAAAGACAAATACAATCGGACTAAAAGCAACTGCTTGACGATATACCCGAGCTTAGTCCCACCTATACATTGCTTTTGAGTTTGGAATGTGGATTCGTCCGGAATTTAAAATTTATAAATAAAAAAACCGTACAGTGATGGCGGTCCGTTGTTTGAATCTCAAATGCTTTTCTTAGTGCTTATTGCAATCCTGTTCCACGCATTGATAGTAACAACAGCCATTATGATTTGAGCAATCTGATTTCCATCAAAAAGCTTTTCTGCTTGCCTGTATGTATCATCGCTTAATCCATTTTGACTTATCAAAGTTATTTCTTCGGTAATGGTTAAAATCACCTTTTCTTCTTCCGTAAATAATTCAGTTTCTTTCCATGCGTTGAGCAAGAAAATGCGTTGTGCGGTTTCCCCTTGCTTCAATGCGTTTGAAGTGTGCATATTGATACAAAACGCACAACCGTTGATTTGTGAAGATCGGATTTTAATCAGTTCCAAATGCGTTTTGGAAAGTTGTGTGTTTTGCAGGTAATTTTCTAAAGCAAACATTGCCTTGTATGCGTTAGGTTCAAGCTGTTGTATGTCTATTCTTCTTTCCATTTTCCTTTCTCATTTGTTTGCCTTATTGTTGTAGCGTCCTTGTTAGTATAGACTAATATTGAGCATCCGTTTTTATCCATACTTAGCAGTTGAATTGTCTTAAATGGTGATCAATATGCTTAAACACCAAAAAACCGACTTGTTCTGATGATAATTTCCCAAAAAAAGGATGCACAATTTGAATTAGATGAATGTTGTGATAATCTTCAATCAAACTAATCCATTCCATTTTATTCGTTTCAAAATCACCCTTAACGTTTTTTACTTTGAGCTGTCTGAGTGTGGGTGTGTTTTTTTTTATGGGGCTGTCGTCTTTAAGGAAATCCTCTTTTAAGGCGGAGTTACCAAATAAATATCCTACCAACACTCGCTTATACCTCACTCTCCCCTGCATCATCTTCTCATACTTTATACAATGGAGCAGCATCTGATGAGCATTCATTTGACCCCACTGAGGCTTGCTGTTTTCATTTAGCAATCGAATACGATTAATTAAGAACGCTTTTGTTTTATAATTAAAAATGGTTTTCATAATTAGGTAGAGCTCTTATATTATAAGTTATCGTAATTATATCGGGGTTGAAGGGAGAACCAATTGCCTGAATCGTCTTTAAACTGTGCCTCTATACCATAAAACTCCTTTTTTGGAGGCTTAACAAATTCAACTCCTTTTTTCCTGAGCTCTTCATAGGTAGCAAAAACGTCTTCACATTCAAAAACACCGCTTCCAAACTTTCCATTTTTAACTAAGTCAATCATCACCTGAGCGGTTTCTTTGGGGAACATTTTCCCGACTGTAATAGGAAATAAGTTAATTCTTAAATCAGGTTGTTCGGGTGGCGAAACGGTTAGCCATCGGGCATCGGTGCCTACTGGTATATCATCGACTACATTAAAACCTAGTTTGTTGGTATAAAAGTCATATGCACTTTCTTGGTCAATGACAAATATGGTGGTATGGGAAAGTTTTGTTATCATAAAATTTATTCATTTAGTATTGCCAAAGATAAAACATGATTTAACCGTTTACTTCTTCAAAATTGCTATTTATCCCAGCCATAATTAGTTATAAAGCAGCCCGGGATGAAGCTTAAGGGTGCTCTTTTGACATTCTCTTTGCGCTTTTTGCATTGTTTTAAAAAGTCAGAAGGTGTAATACCAACATGTTTCTTAAAAAGTCCACTAAAAGAACTTACACTTTCAAAGCCCACTAAAAAACAAGTATCTGTGATACTCTTGTTTGATTGTAATAGAGCTTTTGCTTTTTCTATCCGTACAAATGTTAGGTACTGATGCGGAGTCTTATTAAATGCCTGCTTAAAAAGGCGAATAAAATGAAACTTACTAAAGTTTGCCTCGTCAGATATATTGCTAACATCGATGTTCTTCATATAATTTTTATCGATAAAAAGTTTTGATTGAACTATTCGCCTGTAGAGATATGCTTTAGGATAATCCTTGTTTTTAAGTACCTGTTCCATCAGTTGATTTTAATTGATTCGGTAAAAATTTTTACTTTATTATTAATTAAGTCAGCGTATTTCGATCGTACCGTGGTACTGATTTCGGTCAACTGGTGTCAATATGAAAGATAGTGTAATATTAGTAAAAATATGTTTTATTTTATTTACCAGTTTATTCAGCTATTTCCATTTCTGGTGGGGGGCAGCAAACTCCGGATTCAAAAATGACCGTCCCATAGCTTTGGAGGTAGTTGATGATAAAATATCCAATAGGGGTATGTTCTGGAATGATTTATGCGGAATTTTACAATCCTACATTATCCTTTTTAATACGAATTGATTGACGCCCTTTGGCAAAGAAAGTGAAATTCCATCTTTCAACTGCTGACCGGAAAAAGTCTGTTCCCTTTCTTTACTAAAATCGATCAATTCATAATTCTCATTTTTTTCCGGCGTAAACCACTCCGGAAATTGATTGATCCGAGGCCAATCAAAGGGCATATTCATAATGGTCTTGTGTCGAGGGGCATCAAATTTCAACACGCCGTTCCAATCCTTTTCGAGCGTTAGACTGATCCATAAATCACCATCTTCTCGAACCGCTCCGAGCTGAAGATCAGATCGCCACGGGTGGGCCGTCACGCCCTGGGTTTTCCACAGACAATACATAATGGTCGTTCTGGCAAAATTTCCATCACCATGCCATCCTTCAATAACGCCGGAGGAGCGCCATTGCGAAGTATTCGGTCGGTGACTCGAATCTTGCATAGACCACATCACCTGGATTTCACTATCCATCCAGGCAGCGGCGGAGGGGAGGGGTTCCCGGGCATAAAAATTCAACACGCCTTCAATGGCATCCGCATACCCATCTGCAGAACCGGTCTCCCAATCAAAATTCCGATAGTTCTCATTTAATGCGCCGAGTCCTTTCAACGCAGCTGTCCGATAGGCATCCACCGAATCAAGCTGATAGACCGAATAGAATCCGTTGAAGGTATATCCGAAATTATCGGCAATACGATCCTTTACTATTTCTCCGGATTGTGGATTAATCGCATCATAAAAAAGCCCGTCTTTGTTTCTTCCCACTTCGAGGATGCGATCAAGCATCTCGTGGATATGGGGCTGGTAGTCTTCTTTTTTATGGCGCGCTGCAAAACTAGAAGTTACATAAAGCTCACAAAGGCCGGATACAATCTCACAACCATGGTCCCGCAATCGGAGTACTGAAAAATCCCTGGTGGGATGCTGATTGCCCAATAAATAATAATCACCCAATCGGATGGCCCAATCGAGGTATTTTTGTTCTCCGGTCATCCAATAAATCCGGGAGAGCACTTGCAGCATTTCACCATTCACTTCCACATTGGTCGAGACGATGTTTCCATAGTGGGTCTCCACTAGGACATGTTTCCACAGATCATACAGGATGCCGATCATTCTTGTGGACCACGGGCTTTCCCCCAACCATTCCGTCAGAGGCAATAGCCCGTCTTTTATGTATTCGGAAGAACCAAATATAATACGCTCCAAATCGGCATTCGGCGCTTTAAAATCTCGTTGATCAAAAGAATAGGTGTCCGGGAGCCGGTCAATCCGGGAGGTAAGCCGGTTTTCGCTTTCCAGCATATCCATCATCCGTCCCGGAAAAGGTCCTGATCTGTCAGTGCCGCTGTCAAAACCATAAAGGGATAATTATCGGCGGCGGCATCCTGAGCATTCCAGATGTTCGTATCCTTGTACAAGTTCCTGGGGATGAGCCCGGTGGTTGGATCTGCGTGCGCCAGCCAATCATCCACAAATCGTCGACACCTTTCCAATCCTTCGATGACGACTACTCCATTAGCATGCGCCCGTGTAAAGGCCTGATTTTCTGCCATCGTGGGCACAATCGGATTTTTCGAAGGTCGATGGCATGACAGCAGTAGACAACTCACTAAAAGTATGGTTCTAAATAGCGGAAGCGTATTCATGAGTTTGTTTAATGGTGATAATGTGGATGAACGGTCTCTGTATGGTATTGCAGCATCTTGCACGCTGTTGTAATACCATATGCAGTGTTGAGCGGTTCCTCCCTTTTGGAGGAAGTGAACCGCAATAAATATACGACATTTCTTCGCATTTTAGTGAACCTTACATCATTGTACGGAATCAGAAGCGCCCAAAATAATGAGTTCAAAAGTTCCCAGCGGGGTCAAAACATCCTAGCCCCGGGTTTCAACCCGGGGTATATGTGGTTTAGAGGTCGACTTGGCGCGATTTTTGACCAAAAATCGGGCCAAGCAAAATTTGAACCTTGGTTTTAATATTGGGGATTTCATAATTTCAAAATATAGATTATCAATTAGTTGCATTTAGGCCAGGATTTATTGTGAACGGGTGTGGTACTGAATAAAAATACATTTTACCATAGGAGAAAATCCGATCAAAGCAGTACCTGAGCTCGCATCCCTTGACGATAGGTTGAGTAAAAGTTTAAATTCAAGAATAACCAGGTGGTTTGATTCGCCTTGGTTTTTGCAAGGGATCACTATCCGCCGGGTTGTCCTGTTTATCTTTTCAATTTTCCGATTATTATGCTCTTTTCAAATCCGGATTTAGGGGGTCAATATGGTCCGGAATATCCACGTGATTAAATAATTACGTAAACCAAACAACCAAAACCGTTAAAAGAGGGGGTCAGCATGCTCCGGATTTTGAGTCCAGGGGGGTCAATTTGCTCCGGATAAATATTAGCTTACCTTCTTAATTTAGAAGCTATTTAGAGTAAATTCGACCCCGTTTTCCTTGTTTTAAAAAAGGGTGGTCAACATCCGCCGGATTGTCATGTTTGTTTTATTAATTTTCCGACTTTTATGCTCTTTTAAAATCCGGATTTAGGGGGTCAATATGGTTCGGAGTATCCAGTAATATCGGAAATCACCTTTCCCATTGAAGATTTACCAACACCATTACCTCCAAAAAAGTAGTTTATTTTGGCTCAAATTCTACAATTTGATTGTAGGTGCATATTCCGGTGATACTGCCCCCCCAATCCGGTGATGTTGACCCCCCCTGGGAGTTTTTGGTTATTCGGGTGGCAATTATACTGACAAAATTACTGTTTTTTCCTTAGACTTTCTCCTTTCAGCTCTATTCTGTGTGAAGTATAGACCAATCGGTCTAGAATCGCATCCGCTATGGTAGCTTCACCAATTATATCAAACCAAGAGGCTACCGGAAGTTGGCTTACTATAATAGTTGAGTGCCTCGCATGACGATCTTCGATAATTTCCATCAAGTCAAGTTGCTGTTGTTTTTCCAGATGGGTTAGACCAAAGTCATCTAATATTAACAGATGAGTTTTAGCGATCTTCAGAAAAAAGGATAATATGGTTCCTTCCAGTCGGGAGATCTTTAGTTTTTGTGTTAGCTTTTGCATATTGAAATAAGCCGTTTTATAGCCTTGTGCACATGCCTGGTGACCGAGTGCTGAAGCGATAAAGCTCTTCCCACAGCCGGTAGCTCCGGTGATGATAATGGATTCACCATTCTTCAAATAATTACCTGTAGTTAGCGATGCGAGAAGTGTTTTGTCTATGCCGCGGGATGCGTCCATGTGGAGCTCTTCGATAGAAGCCTGGTAGCGGAACTTAGCATTCTTCTGCAGTCGGTCAAAACGACGTTGTTCCCGATCCAATTTCTCTGCCTGAAGCAATATCTCCAGTCCTTCGCTCAGGGTGATCCTGGTGATGGCGTGTCTCGACTAAGGATTCCCAGCTGCGGCTCATTCCCTGCAGTCGCAGTTCATTTAATTTTGATGTGATTTGTGTCATAATGTGTTGTGTTTATGAATAATATTTTTCTCCTCGGATGTTGTCATGATTCGGTAAGCTTCTTTTTTGAGCCTCTTCAGGATGATCCACCATTTTGGTTTTGATTAGTTTTAGGATGAATCCGTAGCTGTATATTTTGTGCGTGATAGCAAGTTTGCAGGCTCTTTTAAACAGTTCTTTGTCTGTCTTGCTATACAGCCTTAGTATGCCATCACAGGTTCTGTAAAGTTGTTCTGGTGGCCGGTTCTGGTCAAACAAGAGCTGGGTAAAATGGTGCAGCACCTCACAGCAATGCCTGGCCCGACGAATATAATAGCCTGGGCTACGATTCAGATAATGTTTATGTGTGGAGCAAAGATGGTCCTTGACGGTAGAATATGCATTGCTGGTTCGATTTCTGCGATGTGTTGCCACACATGATCCATCGATATAGATGCGGATCATAGAACGGGTGTATATTACTTTTGCCTTCTGACCGATATAGATATAGGGGACGCTGTAGAAATGATTGTCCTGCCCCAGCTGCACATGATTGTTTTGTTGCACCTTATAAGTTTTGTAATATTTAATTTCAAAGAGTTGGTTTGGTAGGGGGCTGAGATGGTGTTTTTCATAAGCCATAAATTTTTCTTCACGGCAGTAGGATTTATTTTGCATCCGGGTTTGATTGTGATCTAACATTTTTTCGCTGATCGCTTTATTGAGCTCGGACAGACTAAAAAAGCGCTGGTTCCGGATCTTTGCAAATACCCGACTATAAACCAACTTGACTTGATTTTCGACCAATGCTTTGTCTTTTGGCTTGGCCGGTCTTGTCGGGATCACGGTAGTACCGTAGTGATTGGCAAAGTCTTCGAGAGCTGTGTTAATATCTGGTTCGTACCGGTCGGCTTTGATGACTGCACTCTTGAGATTATCAGGCACTAATACCTGTGGCACCCCACCCAGAAAATGCAGACATCGTCCCAAAGCATATAGGAATTCTTCAACGCTTTGGTTGCGTACAGCAATAGCAAAGCCATAATCAGAATAAGGCAAACACGCGACAAATACAGAGCACTCTACCACCTCTCCCGTCTTCCGATCAACGTACGATAGCTTCTTTCCTGCAAAGTCGATATAGAGCTTTTCTCCAGGATGGTGGGTAAGAATCATAGTAGGCTTAGCAGCCTTCCTATGCTGAGATAAATGAAAGAAAAACTGGCTGCGTGCATATCCATTCGGATAGTCCACTTTGTATTCTTCCCAGAGGAGCTGCCGAGTTACTCCGACCCTTCCCAGCTCCTTGGAATAGTAATCCAGCCGATTTTTCAGATGTACATACCGATCCTCTTTGTAGGCCAGATTGCCCGCATGGAACTGCTTCTCAAGCTCTGGATTTTCCAGTGCTATGAGATCGTCTATATCCGACTGTATATGCGGAAGCTTCTCGAGATAAGCCTTGACGGTATTCCGGCTGATGTCCAGTATCCGGGCAATGGACTTTTTAGATTCTCCTTGTTTGTGTAGTTGCAATAGTTGCTTGATCTTACTCATAGATTTTGGTTTTCCTGCCATCGTTTGATTGATTTACACATTATGAAAATTTGTAAATCAATCAACCAAAAACTACTCACAAGGGGGTCAACATGCTCCGGATTTTTTTCCCCCAATTCTTGATGGGGGTCAGCATGCTCCGGATTTTGAGTCCAGGGGGGTCAATTTGCTCCGGATAAATATTAGCTTACCTTCTTAATTTAGAAGCTATTTAGAGTAAATTCGACCCCGTTTTCCTTGTTTTAAAAAAGGGTGGTCAACATCCGCCGGATTGTCATGTTATTTTTTCGTGATATCCGGTTTTTACGCTCTTTTGCTATCCGGATTTGGGGGGGGCAGTATAGTCCGGAATATCCAGTAGCATGCTGTTTTATGTAGTTTTATTTTGTTCAGCATCCGTTTCTGATAAGTCTTTTTTATTCAATCAATTAATGTGTCATTAGTGCGCTGGCTCTTCTTTCGCGTGAACGGTCAAGTACAAGCGTAGTGCGGGATTTCTAAGCACTTTACTTTCGGTTCGGCACTATGTTGTTAGTATTCAGTTCTTTAAATTTTAGCATTTTCGCCCGCATTACGCTTATACATGGTTGTGCGGTCATATTTATTTTAGTCTGTCTGTCGGCGTTGGCAAAGACTTAATCTTTTGCAATTTTTAGTTGCAGCGATGGCAGGTGCGAGTTGCAAATGTGTATGGCTTTTAGCGTTGGCATATTATGTTCAATTTTTATTCATTGTTCATTTTCCAAAGTCCTCGATTGTTTTCCCTTGCTTCTTGCTGATATTTCACAAATTCGTCCGCGTATTTTACATTCGGAGGAACGGTCATAACCATTGCATATCCATTTTTCACTAAGTCAGCATTAACGAATGTTCCATCTGTCAAATAAATGTATGCAAGTGTTCTACCATATTGGTCTAAGCTGTCAACATCAAATTCAAGGCGTACACTTTGCCCGTCAAACATATTTGATAAGTAATTCTTGGCCTCTTCGCCATAATACCCCTTTTTCTTTTTAAAAACATTTCTAGATTCTGGTGCATCAACTCCGATTAGACGAATTTTTTTTCCTTTTGCGGAACCGTCATCAGCCCAAAATGTATCTCCGTCCACTACTTTGGTGACTTTTAAAAAGCCTTCCTTATCGGATTGTTCGCTTTGTTCCGATTGTGCTTTCCGATTACCACTTTTTGAATTACACGAAAAGGCTGTAAGAGATGCAACAATAAAAAAAATTATTAGCCTTTTCATCAATCTAAAGTAATTTGACTGTTATTATAATCTATTGTTATTTGGCCAAATTGATTTAAAGCTGATTGACCCAAAAGCAAGGGTGCGGATGTATTATGTATAATTGAAGCTTTCACATTGTGTAATACCTTGTTTCCAATCTGTACTGTTTTAAGATTGATTATTGAACCCTCAGAAATACTGCCATCAGCGATTTGATACTGCTGGGCCCCAATAAAATCATCTTCTGTTAATGTCCCTTGTCTGTATAAAAAAAGAGCTTCCACCTCTGAAATGGTTATGTCTGATGCTCCGGTGTCGAAGATAAAATCCATATTCGAGCCATTGACTATTGCTGGTATTAAGTAAACCCCACCTGATTTTCTCATCTTGATTACATTCTTGCCTTCGAAATTATTCGACCGTTTAGTAGTAGAGTTAACTTGAGGCATTTCATTTTTAGATGCAGGTTTGCGTCTTCCCGATTGAGTGCAAGCAGATATTAAGACACAAATGCAAACAGTAAATATCAATCCTTTTGTCTTCATTCTATTCTTATTTCACCAATTTTAGGTGTTATCTGTATTGTAAACTTTCTGTTTTCATCTTCATTAGTGTCACGAGCTTTTCCAAAATATCCACTACCGACAATCATTAATTCACAGTTGCTAATCTCTGTAAAGTCCAAGCCGTTATCTTGCCAATAATTCACTAATGACAATGCCCTTTTATAACTAAGATTATATCCTACATCGGGCATTTTAAGATAATTATCATAAGACCTTTGCGTGTTGCCTTCCACTATTAGTAGATAACTAACTTTACTATTCGTGTTATTTAGTTGTTTAAGAAGAGCTGAAATGCTTTTTCCTGCTTTCAACAAATCAACAAGCACTATTTCGTCTAGGTCATTGATATTCGAGCTATTACTCGCAAAATTTACATTGAGATTAAGCTTATACCGCTGATTTAATGGGTCATAAATAAAGTATTCAGAAGGGAGTGCTTTAACGGCTTCTTGGACTCTTTTTATTTCCCTTAATTGCTGTTCGGTCGCTCTCTGTTGATTTGTAAGCTTCAGATAAGTCAAAACATACAATACCAACATAATAAAAAATAAACTGGTCATTAAGTCGGTAAAACTTGGCCAAAAGAATCCTGAGCCTTTTCCTGTCATACCGAATTCTTTTTAGACTTAAATAGATTTCTAACAGAAGATATGACGTCTTTTTTGTTCTCAATCTGCTCAAGAATTACGATTGCTTTCCCCATATTTCGATTTAAATCTTCTATTGTTTGTTTGAGTCTTTCACCCTGAGTAGCCGAACTGTTTTTGAATTGAGAAACATCTGTTTTGAGTGTTGACAAATGTTCGAGGTTGACCAAATTTGTTTTGCTTTCAGAAAGAGCATTTTTTAAAGCTTCTGTTTCATCGATTGTGAACTGTTTGACTGCTTCACTTGAATTCTGAATGTGTTCTTTTAGTTCTTTAAACGTTTCGGAAATCGAATGTCCAACATCAGCAACTGTATTTGAGGTATACTCTTTATGTTCTTCCAACTTGTTGAAATGCTCAGAGAGAAACGTTAGTAGCTGTTGGCTCTGATTTAATTTGCTATCAAGATTTTCTGCAATAGCCCTGAAATTATCTGTTCTAGTGAGAAGCTCATTTGTCTTGGTGACAATTAACTGTGAGTTTTCAACAAATTGAGTTGTATTAGAAAGGAAGGCGTTAAACTTCTCAAATTTTTCTACAGAAAGGTCTAATTGTTTTAAAACGGCTACATTATACCTTGTCATTTGTGAGACCTTTACCTTGTCAAGTGCTTCAATTAATTCTTTTTGTTCTCTAATGGCCTGGCGATTGGAATCAAACACTCCAGTAAGTCCATTTAGGTTACTTTTAAACTCTTTATTAAACTCTAATAAATTTCTCTGAAGAGAATTTAGGGTTGAAGCTAAACCTTGGTTAATTATAGGAAGAAGTTCTACTTGAATAAAAGTATAAAACTCATTTTTTCTAGCCTCGCTGTAGCTTCTTGATCCTTTAAAAACCCAACCTGAGTTAATTATGGTCAACATTAAACCCACAAAACTAGCTATCATCGCTATTTTAACACCACCAATAAGCATTGCAATACCTTCGTCAAGGGTTTTTCCTGTTTGTTCAGTACCTAGTTCTACACCTAAATCTGGCATATTAAAAAGGGCAATTACAATTCCCATCATAGTGCCCATTAAACCCAAATAGAGTGGAGTGCCCACTGATAAGTTTATATCCTCTTCTACTGCATCTATATTTCGCTCTACAATATCTTTCATCAGATTAAAATCTGAAGATGCACCTCTATTTCTTATGAGGTAATTATTGACTGAGAACAAAATGTTTTTAAACACCTTATTCGCTTTACCGTCTATCTCAATAATATTTACTTCGGTTTTTTCAATATCTTCAATGATTGGGCTAGAGATATTGAATAAATCCAAGTTTTCATTCTCATCCAAAACTTCGTCTGAATTAGAGTCTGGTCGAACTTCTTTATAACTATCTATATTTTTCAGGAATTCCTTCGGTGATAAGCTTTCTAGTTCTGAAACTTGAACAATAATATTAGTAACATATAATGAATTTATGTTTGGAATTATCCTCTTAAAAAGGCGAATTTTAAAAAATGTTCTTGCGAAAACACCTATCTGAATGGAAACAATAATGCAAACTAAAACTGTTTCAATGAATTCAATCTTCATAGCGAATTACAGCTTTAGAGTTAATAATCCATTTTCCATTTTGTAATTCGGCTTCACCCATTTTAATCGTTGAAATTCTATTAGACCTTGGGTTAAATGCGTTCTCAGCATCACAAACAGGGTCAATATTTTTATCTGGATATTGCAAGGCAAGCTTTATTGAAGTTTCTTTTTCATCAATCTGAAAATTAGCATTGGAATTTCCTGTTTTCATTAGTCTATAAATGCTTGCTCCATCTTTATAGGTAGTTGATGCCGAGCTTTCGTTAAAGCTTCCATCCGAATTTGGAGTAGATAAGAAGAGTATCTCTGTTTTTGGTTCAGGTTGTCTAACTTCCTGATTGGAAGTAGAAGGACTTGATGGGTAAGTTGATCTAGGCTGCTTTAATTTTTCAATATCGGAGTTAAGTCTTTGAATTAGTGCCTCCAAGTCTCTAATTCTTCCTTGCATATCCCTAATTTCGGAATAAGTGGAATTATTATTTCTCATTCCACTGTTAGTTGAGTTAATTTGCGAATGAATCAGATCCTTCAATCTTCTGCTTTCTAAAATCCTAGGTAATAATTCTTCGTAATTATCTCTTTTTCTTAGAGCTAGAAACAAACCTAAAATCCCCAAAACGACAGCTAGAATGACTAAGTAATCTGAAAACCCACCAAATATACCCGACTTTTCTTCCTTGGAATTTTGATTTTTTTCAATTTTTCGAACTCTATCATCAATAGCTGAAAGTTTACTTTCTGATTCTTTTTGACTAGTAGTATTTACTGGAATGTTTTCTTGCAAAACTCCTTCTAACTGCTGTGTTAAATTGGCCTTATAGTCCGAAAGTTTCCCCTTTTGGTCTAGTTGACTTTTAAAGTCTTTCAAAACCTCAGACTCGTTAAATGAGGCATTCAAGAGAAAATTCAATGCACGGGACTGGTCAAATGCCGAAATATCTTGACTTTTCAATTCCTGAATTTTATTGGAGATTTCAATTGTCTTTAGCTCTGTTTCAGGAATTGAAGATTTGATTTTTTCAAAAACAGGTTTGTTCTTACAGTTACAATTTGCCTTGAAATTGGCAGTAACTCCACTCGTTGGGCTTAAAACAGATAATGAATAATAGACAGATTGATAATTAAGTATATCAACTGCCTTTTCATAAGACTCTTTAGTCACCTGACCAAAAGAAGACTCATAAAGTATAATTGATAGAACTAGTAATAGAATGTATTTTTTCATTTTTAGCTATTTATTGGTGTTAATTGAGATAAATGAGAGGAAAGGTTTTTGATTGCACCAATAAGCGGATAAAAGAAAAGTGATTCTTCAATTTCTTTATCGTCTTTTCCGACATTGTCTAACTTCTTATTGTATTCTAATCCCTCTTCCAAGTAATCTCTTAAATGCTTATTTGCTTCTTCCTTGAATATTTTGAGTGATTCTTCAGAAACATTAAAATAATCATTAAAGCTGAAATTTTGGTTCAGAGACAAAAAGAACTTGTTGAAGTTCTTTACATAGGCTACAATGTTTGCTTTTGTATCTTCATCTAACCTATCATATGTTAGGCTTTTAATACCCTTGTCTTCAACACAAGTCAATGTTTCTTTTATTTTTCGGACATCAAAAGCTAAATCCTCAGGGTTAAGCATTAAACCACCTTTACAAGTAACCTCTTTAGGCATATCATTTTCTGTTTCAATCGACAATCCATCGGAATCAAAACTACTATCATAAACACTTTCAAATATTACTTTTGAAAAATTTGAGAGAATTTTTTTATCAGATGAGATGATATTCAAAATCTTAGAGCCTGTACCACTAAAGATAATATGCTTAGGAAGTTCAACTTCATTTAGTTTCATTAACTCAGCAATATGATAGATAATGGCCGTGTAGAAATAGATAAATATAATTTTTATGTCATCATCTTTTGATAAAAGCGAATTGTATGAAAATAGTTTTCTGTCTTTTATTTTCGGGTTGTCTTCAATAGAGAAAAAGAAAGCATTTAAGTCTTCAGACCTATCCTTTTTCTTAATTGATGATAACACTTTGGACAGATCGTTCATTTTGTTCGCAGTTAATAAGCTATCAAAATGTGGGAAGTACTTATTTATTAAGCCATTTGAATTTGCAGCACCAAACTCACTGTAACCATCCCCGAAAATTGTATTTGCTGCAAACTTGAACGAAGTAAGCAATAATGGCATATTTTGTTTGAAAACAACTATATCAGATGTACCACCTCCAATATCGATAGAAACAACTGGTTTAAAAGCGCCTCCGTGAAGTTTACCTGTGCCTTTAAAATAATAAAAAGGAGCTATAGATTCAGAAATTCCAACTGCTGGTTTTGTGGGGTTAAAAAACTGGTTAAATAATTCGTTCCAAGTACTTCCTAAATCAGCTATTCTTGCTGGCTTCATACTAGAAGGATAGAACCAAACTAATTGGGTTTGTGATAAATTACCTTTATTGAAAAGTACTTTGTTTCTCATTAGCATAATTATCTTTTCAAAAAATGCTCTTACACGCTTTTCATTGCCGATTTCCTTTTGTGACCATTTTAAATTCGTTTGTATTTTACCTTTTTCAGGTCTATGTCTTCGTTCATAAATGAATGGAATATTAAAATCAGCTAATGAAAAAGTCTCGGTTTGAACATTCAGCGAATGACTTTCAGCTATAACTGTTCTATGTGGGAACTTAAATTCTGAATCATTTCCTATTAAACTAGGAATGAACTCTTCTTCGACAAACTCTTTGATTGCGATGTTACCTGAACCCCCAAGGATTTCTTCACTTTTCGTTGATTGCTCAAATAATGTTGCAATTTGAATATCCTGCAAAGTAATATCAAAAGGTTTAGGTGTACTATCATCTACCTTATATTCTATATGGGTATTGGTTGTACCAAAATCTATAGCAAAACTGAATTTAGCGGCTCCCGGACTATAAGGCTTCCACGAAGGAATAATTATCCCTGAAATCCCTTCAGCTAACAAATTTTTCACTTGTATAAAGTCGAACTCTTTGTTAAGTACGTAATATTGAGATTCAGGAGTTAAGTTTCCTAAATCCTTTTTACTTCTTACTTTTTTCGCCTTAACTTCAATTGGCTCATTTTCGTTATTTGTGAAAAATTTTAAGTCATAATTAGAATTTTTCAGAATACCTGCAACATCTCGATCGACCAATTGTACTCGGTAATGAGCTTCAATATTTGGGTCGTTGGTTTTGATGAATGGAAAAAGTGTGATGCCAAATTGATGTTCTACAATTACCCCTTTATTCTTAACTTCGTCTGGCTTACCAATTTGATTATCGGGTGATTGGTAATACGTTCTTTCAAAAGAAATGTGTTCACCTTTCGCTACTGGTATTCGTAAGGTTACTTTTACTGAACCCGCAGCACCTTGCACCATTTTTATTTCAGGATTATTTTGTGAAGAGTTCAATAAATCTTCTGAATTGAAATAATCAAAAATTTTCTGTTTTAGAGGCAAGATGTACCCTTTGGAGTCATTTCCTACTTCTGTGTTTACATTCCCATCAAAAAATTTCTCCTTATTAATGGGATAAACCAAACGGATTAGATGAGGCTCTAAAAAATCACTTACTGTAAGATAGGGGTATTGAATGCTAATGCCTGGTAATCTTCTTTTCTCTAATACAGTTTCGGAATCTGCAAATGGTACTTGAATGGAATTATCCCATTGGTCATTTACATACCTGAAATTTTTATTAAGGTTGTTTTGAAGTACTAGGGGCTTTGCTTCATCCTTGCATTTTGTTGATTGAATGATGAAGTCGCTGGATTGAACTGCATTAACTACATCTTCTTTTTTTCGCTTTCGTAATGGAACTCCAACTACTTCAACCACATCTCCTGAAAGGCCTGTATCTAGTTCTGAATAGTTCGAGATAAAATCAGCAACATCTAAATTTTTAATTTCTTCATAAAGGTTATTATTGACTCTATCAAGGATTTTGAGGTTCTTATCCAAGTAGTCATTTATTACAGTTAGTCTTTGTGATAAAACTGGATTGGCTTTAAAAAGTAGATAAAAGTACTTTTGGAAGTCAGCATCTCTTTCATAAAGCGGAGCATAGGAGTCATCAAAGATTCTATCATTCTTTGTAAATGTAATTTGAGCGTGAGTCAAATCATTTGCAGTAGCAAAAAACATTGTGGCTGGAGAAGTAGAGCCAATTATTTTATGATTGTATTGGATCAGATAAAGTCTATTGAGCAAATCAAAGTTGTATGATTTCTTATCCTGGTCTAAATAAAGCTCTAGTGTTTCAGCCAAATGTCGATGTGCCGTTGAACCATTCTTAAGTTTTGCCAATTCAGTTTCCTTATCCCAAACAATTATTTTGACATTGTCCTTTTTACTGTCAATATTGAAAAGTAATTCTGCAAGGTCTAGAGCATCAGAAACTAGCTTCTCATCGTCCTTACCTGCAACCACATTACCGTCCTTCGTGTAGGCTTTTAAATCAGGCGATTTAGTAATGTTTCTGAAAGCTGTCTTTACTAAGTCAATTCTTGCAAAAGGGCTTGGTATTGCTGTTGGTAGTGAAATTTCACTTCCACCCTCAGGGTCTTTAATAGATTCAATTTCTTTATCCGAATAAGCATCAGATGTAAACCAATGCTGCCCCCCTTTTTTTGTGTAACCAAATATTTTGCTCATAATCTTTTAGTTTTTTAATCCGTAAGAGTCCTCTAAAATGCTTTCGGTAGTTTCATAGAACAGACCTATTAATCGTTTCTCAGCTGAGCTTCTGTCAAGTGACTTAGACTTCTTAGAAGTTTTGCTCAATTGATTATTGAACTCTCCATAATCAACCTTGCTTTTGAAAACTAAACCGTATTTACCAATTCTATCTTTAATAAGTGCATCAATTGATGAGTCTATGTTGAAAGGGGAAAAACCTCTTTTATTTTCTGCCATTTCTTTAAGCCAATCGGTGAAGGAGTTTAAAAACTCAGTAAGATTGGTACGGTAAAAAGTATTATCTACAAACTTTTTATTTATTTCAGGTGAGTCATTGCTCCAAGCTTCGTTTTCTACGGCACTGCTAAGGTGTTCTGTTAGATATTTTCTAAATAAGGCAAATTGAGAAAGTCGCAATGCGATTTTACGTTCAGTGTAATCTTCTAGGTCAGAAAATTTAATGTCAGATGCATCTTTGCGAATGCCAAACTCCTTGTAAATAGGCTTTAATGCCTTACCTTCTGAGGTTTCTAAATCTCTATCAGGCGTTTCCAAGAAATCAATTATAGCAAGAGCAGAAGCCATTTCTACAAAATGTGCATCATTCTTTTGTCCATTGTCCCCTGGATCGTTTTTATAAGGTTTCCCGCTGTAATTATCGGCAATGTAGTACAGGGAATTTATCGAATTATTGCCTGTAACATTATCTTTGTAGTAATACAATGCTGCCTTAGTCTTGGCTATAAAATCAGATTTCTGTATTGGACTATCATTGTCTTTCTCAATGTTGAAATAGGGTAATGCAGTAATAGCTCCAATTTTTGCATCCTGTAAAAAACCTTTGCCATCAATGTTCCGATTGTTCATCGCATCTCTGATGTTCTTGAGTATGGTGGGAAACCCTGCTGCACCTGTGCCGCCAAAAATTGAACTGATAATAAAGACTCTATCGTCCTCATTGTAATTGGATGCAAAATCCTTGAACTCTTGTGAGTCTTTAACTTGATTTAATACAATACTGCCAATATTAGGATTTCCAACGAAGCCAATATCCATTTCTACATCCAATAGATTAACTTCTTCGTGCCGTTTATTAATTGATTTTCCTGAAAAGAGAATGTCAGCTAAAGCCTTGTTAGGCTCATCTAATTGATTGAAACCAATATATTCGCTAAACTTTCTGCCACCAACTTCTTGCAGGTTAAAAGTGAAACTTCCGGATAGTCTATTTTGAGAGGTTGTAAGCCTGTCAAGCGTTGTGATTTTAGTGCTAAAAAAACCACTATCTAATCCTACTTCATTTGAAATTGTCTGATAATTTCCGAGTAATCTTTCAGTCCGTTTTAAATCTTCGTTTGATTTATGAGGATCGATAATAATCGGAACAATTTCAAAATTTTTGTCTGAATTAGGCTTCACTCCTGAAGCTAAAAGCATAGTAAGTGATT
Organism: Membranihabitans marinus; assembly: GCF_019802045.1. Classification (GTDB taxonomy): domain Bacteria; phylum Bacteroidota; class Bacteroidia; order Chitinophagales; family Saprospiraceae; genus Membranihabitans; species Membranihabitans marinus_A. The sequence goes on from NZ_JAHVHU010000003.1 coordinate 93,362, forward strand.
TCAAAACTCTTGAACCTGTGCCTCCTATTGCGAATATGTATAAACGTGCCATTGTATTTTTTAATTTTAAGGTTTCCAAAATGTTGTGTGTCTGCAATTATTGCTGAATCTTCTAAAGACTGGAATTGTTGTTATTACAGCGAATAGAATGAAACTCCATACAGCATTTGACAATCCAAAACCGACACAATCCGAAATGGTTATATTTAATTGATTGCAATAATCGCCCGCCTGAATACTGTTGTAAGGGATTAAAAAAGCAACGAGAAAATTTGCGAGAACTATTATCAAAGCAAAAATCCACCAATGAGTTTTGTTTTTCCATCGAGAACTATCAATTATGTGATATTGTAGAGTGTAGAAAAATGCTGTAGTTGCTATCATAATCCATCCGATGATTACATACCAAGGTGTGCCGATGTAATCGGTACAAGTAATATCCCATCCTCTTAATTGATCCCCCATATCTGTTGAGTAAAGTGGGTTCAAGCCAAACCATTCGTATAAACTAGCAAAGAATTCTTCCATAGTGGATTATTTTTTAATTGTTACAGTAATTGTAGTTATTGCATTCGAGCTGGATTTTGGATAAAAAGCATCGATTACCCCTTGTATCAAGTATTGTAAACCAAATGTCTTTTGTTGCTCGGAGATATCATTCAAAATATTGGAGTCATCAATTGAAGCTGAGTTGAAAACCCAATTTGGTGTTTGGCCCACAACTTGAATTTCTAAAATTTCATTTCTTAAATCTTTTGTTTTTAATTCGATTAAGTGCGTAAAACCTGAAAGGAAAGGGTCATTTTTATTTGAAATGAGCTCGACCTCTAGTTGATAACTTGAATTACTTACCACATAATTTGTTGTGTCCAAGAAGTAACTTGGATCTTGAATACTGTTGCTGAAATCAACGGCAAGATTGAATCCAAAAAAGGCATTGTTCTGTTTGTTCTTTGAAATAGAAGCATCCGCAATTATCTTGTTGTTTAATTCAGTTCTACTAAAATCTCCAATTTTTGGATTTGATAATATTTTGTAATTCGGTTGGCTCTGTTTCGCTTTAGATTGTAATACCAAGCTATTTAAATATCCTCCTTTTATGTTGGCCAATATTTTTTTATCTAAAATCTCATTAATATGATGGTTACTTCCGAATATCCAGATGTAATAAGGTCTTTTACCCTTATATAGAATAGGTTTATTGGTCTTGTCGTAATATGTACCCTCAAAATTTGACTCTAATTGAATAATAACAGCGGATAAACCAAACTCTATTATTTTCTCTGCAATATCAATTTTGATTCCAACGCCCTGATTGTTCAAATAATCTAAAGCATTTACATTTTTGCCTGGGCTAAAAACGAAATCAGAAATGAGTACAGCTGCGTTTCGGTCATTCACAGTTTTAAGCACAGTATTTATTATGTTTTTAAGATCGGAAACACTCCTATCTCCACCTTTTTGCCGAAAAGTTGATGGCTCTAGCTTTTCGATGAAATCTTGAATATCGGCTGGGAGTGCATTTTTCTTAGAGAAAGGGATGCTGTTATTGATATAGTTTAAGTTCAGGCTGTCGCAAACTTTGCTAATCTTAATGTCACCTAAAAGGTTATAAATTGCAGTTTCAAAATCTGTAACTCCCGTTACGTATCCGTCCATACTTGCCGAATTTTCCACGTAGACATTGATGTTAAATTCTTTTTGCTTTTCCTTTGATTTGGGTTGCCAAATATCTGCTTCTGAAAGATTTAGATTTTTTGCCGAATAATATTTGAGTAGGTATGAAATAACCTTCGTCGTGTCAATACTCCCATTATCAATTTTAAAAAGGTTAAAGCCAAGTTCTTCTGAGTTGGAAATATCTTCTAATAATCTTTCAAATTCTTTTTGGTCAATTTGGTTGTCATTTTTGGCGGACTCGAGGGCAGTGTTATTAAATGATTGAAATTCAGATGTGCAACTGGCTAGAAGCATTGAAGAGGAAAAAATTATTAGAATCGCTCTAACTCCGATATTTATTTGTACTATCATTTTTAACAGTGTCTGCTGGTATAACCTATCTTCGAGAGTGGCAGTATTTTTTAGCTCCATATTTTTTTCTGCTTAAATAAGTTTCTAAAAGTAGATTTTATTCAATTTCTTTTTTTATGGTTTTTCTCATTTTGATCATTTTCCTGTCGAGCGTTGGCAAAAAAAAATAGGCTCTTTTGCTTTTTCAGCGTTGGCTTTGCATGTCGGCAAAAACCAAATGTGCCTGTTTGCGCGTGGACTTTCTTTGTATGCCGCACAACTTGTTTATATACGTGTATAATATGCCGATAAACCTACTAATTGATACGTAAGGCGTCCTAATGTTGTCTTCTATTTCATATCTTCATGTCGTTTAAGGGACTTCGTATTTGCCGCATATCTTCCCCGTTCTGGGAATTGTCTTCGATAAATTGTGGCTCAGAATCTCCTGGAAGTACTGATTATTTACACCTTTATTGATCAGGTGGGTAGCAAAAGAGTGGCGTAAGGTGTGAAGCGTTACGCTTTTTTTAATACCTGCCTTCTCTATAGCTCTTTTAAGTACCTGCGCTGCGCTCCTGTTGCTATATTTAGCTTTCCTATTTCCTTCCAACAGACCATGGCAATAACAGACATGGAACCAAACACTTTTTCCAAAGTGAGTGAGTAGATTGTATGTTATGGATGCGACGGTATGGTCGGGGCTGGTGGGCACAATGAATGGGGTTAACTGTAAAATTAAAACCCAAGATATAAATTTATTTTAACAAATTCTTGTTTGGCGGAAAAATTTGATTCTTCGTATTAAGAATAATTATTTCCATTGGAAAATGCAATCGGAGTGATACCTGGTTTGCACCGGCAGGACTGGCATCGGAAGAATACATTTCTGCAAGTTGGCTTCAGCATAGGCGAATCCACAGAGATCTCTATGTAATAAATCCTGCCAACAGATCACCAGCGATCTTACTCCTCAAATGGGGTAATACATACCGGCGAAACAACAGCTGTAAATGCTGAATCCAACAGGGTGAGTTCGCCACTGTCTTCATCGCGGGAATAGCTGGATATATTCCCAGATCGTTCATTGGCTACGTAGACGAACTTCCCATCGGGTGCGATGTAAAAATTTCGGGGCCAGTAGCCGTACACATCGGTGAATCCAACCCGCTCCAACTGACCAGTGGACTCATCGATCCGGTAAATGACGAGGCTGTTGTGCCCGCGGTTGGATCCATAGAGGAATTTTCCGTCGGGGGAGAGGTGGATATCCGCGCAATAACTTTCGCCGCTAAAATCCTCCGGTAAAGTGGAATACAAATCAATGCCCGTCAATAAACCGGTTGCGGCGTCGTAGTGCATGGCCTGAACCGTGTTCCGCAGCTCATTGATCGCATACGCATAGGGTCTGTTCGGATGGAAGGTCATGTGACGCGGACCCGATCCCGGTGGTAATTCAAACGTCGCGGGGTTCAATTCGGTCAACCGTTTGTTCTGAGCGTCGAGCTGATACATATGAATTTGGTCTGTGCCCAAATCGGGGACATAAACGTAGTTTTGATCCGGAGAAATGGTGGTCTGATGGGGGTGCGAACTGCCCTGGTTGGGGTGGGGCCCCGACCCTTCGTATTTATAGTGATCGACCGGCCCAGAAATGGAACCGTCATCCTCCAGATGATACATGGTGAATACGCCGGTGCTGTAATTGGCGACAAATAGCATGGTTTGAGCCTGATTAACCGCCACATGGCAGGCCGATCGACCGAGACTGGACTGGTGATTGAGGTAGGTCAGCGACAAATCCGGTTCGATGCGGAAGGCATAAACCATCCCGCCGTCTTCAGTGGTCTCACTGACTGTATACAGAAACTGACCGTCTTTAGACACCGCCTGGAAATTGGGGTTGTCCAGTTCGAGTAGCAAGGAATCAAAAGTTAATTTGCCAGTAGAAAGATCGCGCGTTGCCCGATAGATTCCTTTGGAGTTGGGTTCGTCCGAACTGGTATAGGTTCCTATAATGAGCTTTTCCGTTTTCATTTGATTTTTATTTAGAGGGGTGGATTCGTCCTGTGGGGCCGATGAGCTCCCACAACTGAACAGGGTCCAAAGCATTCCGATGTACAATCCACAAGGTAGTACTAATTTTAAAAAGGAGGTATTTTTCATACTTTTTGGTGTTTTGTCGAAATCTTTGAATCGCATGGGATTACATCCGCGTATAATACAGCTTTTCTGAGACATTGGTGTATTGGTGGATCATCTGTTTGTAATTTTGATAGGAAGTATAGACCTCCTTGATCTCCTCGTCCGCATCGGCCAGGGCCTGGAGGGTTTCATCGGTCACCTTTTTCAAGGTATCCAAAATCTCCGGACTAAATGTACGGATCTCAATGTTGGCGTTGTTTTTGAGTTCGTCCAGGGCCGTTGCATTTTTATGCAGCATTTCGGACATGGCCCAGTCGTTGCAATACCCGGCGCATACCTCGATAATTTGCTGAAGATGCGTAGGGAGCTCATCAAAAGCCTTGCTGTGGACGATCAGCTCCATCGTACTGCCGGGTTCATGCCATCCCGGGGTGTAATAATATTTTGCAATGTCCTGAAAACCCATTAACTGATCGTGGTAGGGGCCGACCCATTCCGTCGCATCGATGACACCCCGTTCCAGATTGGTATATATTTCGCCGCCCGCTACCAATACCGGGGTGGCTCCCACGGCTTTGAGGATCCGGCTGGCCAGACCAGGAATCCGCATTTTTAAGGATTTAAAATCGGCCATGGAGTTGATTTCCTTATTGAACCAGCCCCCCATCTGCAGCGCGGTATTTCCACTGAGAAAAGGGCGCAAGTGATACCGGTCGTATATTTTACGCCACAATTCGATTCCCCCGCCGTGGTTGATCCAGGCGGTTTGTTCCGAAGCATTGAGTCCAAAGGGCACGGTCGTGAAAAACTGGGTCGCAGGCACTTTGCCCGTCCAGTAGTAAGCGGCTCCATGGCCGATCTGGGCAGTGCCGGAACTGACTGCATCAAATACCTCGAGGGCCGGAATGAGCTCGCCGGCCCCGTACACTTTAATGTCCAGCTGACCACCGGACATTTCATACACCTTCCGGGCAAACAGTTGGCAGGAAGTCCCCATCACCGGAAAGTTTGGTGGCCAGGTGGTCACCATAAACCATTTGTATTTTTTATTCGTGATGATGGCTGGGGCTTTCCCTTGGGTGGACTCTTCCGCCCGGCATCCCGCGAGCAGTGATCCGGCAGAGAGTGCCGCAGCGGTCTGAATAAATTTTTTCCGGTTCATCATGAATTAGGACCCCGTATTGATCCGGGCGATGTATTTGTTTTTCTTCCCATTCTCCAGGAGGATGTATTTCCCGTGCAGTACATCATCCGCGGTAAATTTATACTCAAAGTCCTTAATCTTTTTCTTGTTAACCGATACTGCATTGCCCTTGATGGCTCGCCGCGCTTCGCCATTGCTCTTGAAGACCCGTTCATCGCCGACCGCTACATCAAGCAGCCCGCCGGAATCCACTTCTGACTTTTCAATGTCGAAGGCCGGAATCTCCCGCGCGATGCTGTTTAGTTCTTTTTCGCTGAGGGCCTGGACGTATTCCGGAGAAAGCTTGTTGTTGAAGAGGATCTCGGAAACCTTGAGGACCGAATCGTATTCCTCCTGCCCGTGAATCCGGATGGTCAGTTCCCGGGCTAATTCGCTTTTCAATGTCCGCGGATCTGCATCCGAAGCTAGCACCTCCTGGAGTTCCGAAATGGGGCGCAATGAAAAAGTACGGATAAATTTGTCAATATCCCGATCGTCCCCATTGATCCAGAATTGGTAAAATTGGTAGGGGGAGGTTAATTGCGGGTCAAGCCAAATGTTTCCTTCCGTGGATTTCCCAAACTTCGTTCCGTCGGCTTTCACAAGCAGGGGAGAGGTGAGGGCGTATGCTTTTTTCCCGGTATTGCGGCGGATAAACTCGGTTCCCGAGGTGATGTTGCCCCACTGGTCCGAGCCCCCCATCTGCAGGTCGATTCCATGCTTTTCCATGAGCAATTGAAAATCATAGCCCTGCAATAATTGATAACTGAACTCCGTGAAGGAAAGTCCCGTGGTAATCCGTTTTTTGACGCTTTCCTTGGACATCATGTAATTGACCGTGAGTGTCTTTCCGGCATCGCGCAAAAACTCCAGCACATTCATGTCCTTGTAAAAATCAAAGTTGTTGACCATCAGGGCTTTATTATCCCCGCTGTCAAAGTTGATTAACTGTCGAAATTGATTTTGCTGATGTTCCAGGTTGCGCTGGATTTCGTCGTCCGATTTCAACTCCCGCTCCGTATCTTTGAAAGAGGGATCGCCGATTCGTCCGGTGGCACCGCCCATCAGTACGACGGGGGTATGACCATGTTGTTGAAACAAGGTCAGACTCATGATCTGCACATAGTTTCCAATGGTCAGCGAGGGGGCTGTCGGATCAAACCCAATATATCCTTTGGTCTTGTTTTTAGCGAGGTGTTCTTCCAGCCCCGGCGTCATATCATGGATCATTTTCCGCCACTGCAGTTCTTCTATAAAATTCATTTCTTTCATTTTCCGTTTTCAAAAATTGAAACAATAATAAGTATAATTCGTCAAAATCTAATTATTTCACCAAATTGCGTACCTCTATGAACCAAAAATAAATCGGGAGTCGTTGAGATGCTGATGCTTATCAAATATTTTTACTGGTTATGCTTAGTTCTTTGTTCCACAAAAGAACACCGTCAATCCGTCGGACTGATCCAAAACGAACTGGAGAACCGATTGCGCACTAGGAGAGCATGGGGCACCATTTTTATTTTATCGAATCCGGTCAATCTATGAATTCCATCTGGTACATAGCACGTAAAATTGGGTTTGGTCAGGGGGCTCGATTTACCCGGTTTATGCTGGGGCTGGGCACGGTCTCCATTGCTTTGAGTATTGCTATTATGATCCTGGCCAATGCGATAACCAATGGGTTTCAGCACCAGATCACCCAGAAAATCTACGACTTTTGGGGCCACATCCACATTAGCAGCGGTTATACCAATAAATTTTTTGAAACCGAAGCGATTACGCTGGACAGTATACTGCTGGAGGAAATCCGGGATCTGGACCTCACAAAACAAGGCGCTGCCGGAAAAGTCCGATCAGTGGATGGGATTATCCAGTATCCGGTGATTCTGCAGCAAAACGACTTACTGGAAGGCGCGATTATTCGTTCTTTGGATTCGACCTATCGGTATGATGTGATGGATCAATATATGGTGGAAGGATCACTGGATTCGTTTCAGATGGAAGAACGGTCGGTGATGCTTTCCAGGTCGATCCAACGCAAAATGGATGCCGAGGTTGGGGACCGGATAATTCTATACTTCATCAAAGATGACCAGCAGTTGCCCCGACGATTTCGCATCCGGGGCATTTACAATACGGGGGTCATGGAATACGATGATAAAATCGTTTTTGCACGCACCGAAGACATCCGGAACATCCTGGGTTTTGAATTGGGGACATTTACCTCTTACGAAGTTAGTTTGGAAAAAAATCAGGATATTTCCGTGTACGACGATTACCTCTATCAAAATGTCGTCCCATCGGAGTATTTTAATTTTAGCATTGAAGAACTCTGGCCCAACATTTTTCAGTGGGTTTATATGCAGGAAACCAATGAGCAACTCATCATGGTCTTGCTGCTTATCGTGAGTGTGATCAATATGATCACGGTATTCTTTATTCTGGTGATGGAAAAGGTTCAAGTAATCGGCTTGTTTAAGGCACTGGGTGCACTCAACCGGGATGTCCGGCGGATATTTATCTTGTTGGCGGGCCGAATCCTATTCTTTGGGATCCTTATTGGAAATGGATTGGCCTTGGTGCTGGGATACCTGCAGCAAAGGTTCCAGTTGATCACTCTGGACGAATCGGAGTATTACATCAGTCATGTGCCCATTGAATTTAATTTCAGTTTTATATTAATGATCAATGGTATTGTACTGATCGTTTGTGTACTGTTTATGTTTCTACCTGCTTTGGTAATTTCCCGGATCCGACCCTCGAAGACGTTGCGGTTTGCGTGAGGGTGTTGGACGCTGGGCTGTTGGTCGATGGGACGCTGCGCTGACCGTGGAAGACACTTGCAGCCTCAGGGTGTGCGAGAGGATAGTGGCTTACACCTAACCAGCCCGGCCCGGGCATTACCACGTGGTGTTTAATCCCCATCCTGCTGAGACCAAACAAATGCTCGACACTAGTGGTCGTAGTGAACGAAGGCGAAGCCAAAAAAAAAAGGTGGTGAATTTGATTCGTGCACTCTGTGACCGCTCTGCGGTCAAAAGGATTTTATGATCCGGTTGCTAATAAACTTGGACCGCTCTGCGGTCGTGTTTTCGGAATTAATCTGGACTTGGACCCTGGAATTTCGCTTCGCAACGGGAGGTAGACTTCGCTTTTAAGCCGCTGTGCTTTGGGGCGCTACGCTGTTGGGACGCTACCCTTTAGTAGTTGGTGTCAGACACTTGCCGGGAGAGGTTAGTGGGTGGGGTAGTGTCTGACACCTAAAGTGGTTCCCCAACTGGGATAGGGACGCTTTGCTGTTGGGTGTTGGGCCGCTGCGCTTTGGTCATTGGTACGCGCTTTTGGTACGCTGCACTGTTGGTACGCCTCCCTGCTCCGCGACGGGAGGTAAACTTTGGTTGATGTGTCCGCATTTTTCTCGACAAATTTTCAATATCTACAGAATTTTATACAGCATATTCAAATAAAAGTGGGATTGGGGACACAGCATGGGTAGAAATTGTGCCGGATAAAAGCTTTTTAGCACCAACCAATGGATGGTTCCAACAATTATTTGATAAATTGTATCTTGTTCGCTTCTATAATCTGAATAAAATTCAATCAACTAGCACGTGGAACCACTCAATCATGATTCAATACCTCTTAAAAGAAAATGGCAAGGTTATCGAGCAGGAACACCTTCAACCCGGGTGTTGGATTAACATCAAACCGCCCTTCGAACCCAATGAGTTGCATGATATTGCCGAATTCTTTGAAATCCCCGGCGATTTTCTGACCGATGCCCTCGATATCGATGAGCGCTCTCGGTATGAGAAAGAAGACAACGGACGACTGATTTTGGTCAATACCCCCATCCTCAATGAAAAGGAGCAGGAAAATGAAGCGCTCTATATAACGGCGCCCATCGGGATCATTCTCACCGAAAACCACCTCATCACGATCTCTGCCCAGGAAAACCCTGTGTTGCAGCTGTTTATTGATTCGCGGGTGAAGGATTGGGCACCGGAACAACCCAATCTGATGGTGTTGCGGATTTTCGAGCAAATCGTACTTCGCTTTTTGGCTTGTCTGAAAAAATTGAACTTAAAGCGGCACCTTGTAGAATCCGAGTTGTACAACAGCAGTCAAAGTTCGGACTTAAAGCAATTGTTGCGTATTGAAAAAAGTCTGGTGTATTTTGTCAGTTCACTAAGCTCCAACGAATTGCTGAAAATGAAAATGAAGCGGACCGATTTTTTGCGTTTGAAGAATGATGAAGATCTCATTGATTTGTTTGAAGATGTGATTATCGATAATTCCCAGGCGCTGGACATGGCCAATATTCATACCAATATCATCAACGGCACCATGGAAGCGCATGCGTCGATCATTTCCAATAACCTGAATTTGTTCGTCAACCGATTAACCATTATTACGGTCGTCTTGATGCTGCCCACATTGATCGCCTCGTTTTACGGCATGAACGTGGAAGGCTTGCCTTTTGATGACAGTCCGTATGGCTTTGCCATTATAGTAATCTTGTCGATATCCGTTTCAGTGATATTGCTGGTGATCTTTCGCCGGAAAAATCTTTTTTAATCCACCCTTTCATGGGCTGGTTTGTAATGATCTTTCAGGTCACGACGAACGGGTACACCCAACTTTCCCAGGGATTTGGCCACGATCATAGATACGCTGGCATCACCGGTGACATTGACGATGGTTCGGCACATGTCCAAAGGCCGGTCCACCGCAAAAATCAAAGCCAGTCCGGCTTCGGGTATGCCAACAGAACTCAGGACGATGACAAGCATGACCATACCTGCACCCGGAACGGCTGCGGAACCGATCGATGCGAGGGTGGCGGTCACGACGATGGTCAGTTGGTCCATGAAGGTCAGATCTATACTCAATGCCTGGGCGATAAAAATAGCGGCTACAGCTTGATACAGACTGGTTCCATCCATATTAATGGTGGCACCTACCGGTAAGACAAAGCTGGATACTTCTTCATCCACGCCAATGTGCTCTGTCACTCGCTCCATGGTCACCGGAAGCGTGGCGGCACTTGAACTTGTCGAAAAGGCAAGCAGCTGAGCCGGGGAAATTCCATTGAAAAACTTACGATAACTATAACCGGTAAAAATTTTAATAGCCAATGGATAAATCACGAAAATCATAATAGCGAGCCCCATCAGGACCGTAAATCCATACCACAACAGGGCCTGGAAAAGATCCAGGCTCGGGGCATCAACCACGAGCGAGGCCATTAAGGCAAACACCCCATAGGGAGCTCCCAGCATAATCATGTCGATGATTTTCAAGACCACCTCATTGACGCCTCCGATAAATTCCTTGATCGGCTCTGCTTTTTTGGGATCGATAAGTATCAATGCGATTCCGAAGAGAATGACCACAAAAATAACCTGGAGCATACTTCCATTGTCAGTAGCTGCGAGAAAGATGTTGTCCGGAATCAGGTCTATCAGCGGTTGTAGAGGGCCTTGATCTTTTTGCGACATCGCGGCTTCTATCCTCGAACTGGCATCACCGGCATAGCTTTCGAGCAGATTGTCGCGGGTGGATTCTTCAATGGAGTAACCGGGTTGGATCAGATTGACACTAATGAGACCGATGGTGATGGCCAGAACGGTGGAGACGATATAGATCAAAATGGTTCGGGTCCCCATTTTGGATAATTTAGAAATATCCTTGAGGTCTGCGATCCCGTTCAAAAGAGACGCAATGATCAAGGGGACGGCAATAAGTTTCAGCAGATTAATGAATATAACTCCAAACGGGTCAATCCAATTGGATATAAAATTTTCACCATGGAGTTGGACCGCCACAAACCCCACAACGATCCCCAAAACCATACCCAGTAAAATCTGCCAATGGAGTGCTAATCTTTTCATATCGCGGTGCTTCTGTTTTTATTGCAAAAACACGTAAGATATAAAAAAGCAGATCGTTTGGATGAAAATTATCTATTGTTCTGTGTGAACAGGGATGTTTTTTAGCGACACATCAAAATGAGAGGTGTGAAAAATACACTGGCCTTTGGATATCACCAATATTTGAGGTGATTCGTGTTGTACGTTAATTTGGGTGGCAAGATTAGCGCTTAAACTGCGTTGTTTGATCACATCGATCAGGTGAATATCTGTGAATTGGGGGGCATCTTTCGCCTCTTTTTCCAGACGTTGCTTGACGATATTACTAATACCACAACTGTTGCTGTGCTTAAATATCAATTGATTTTCCTGCTGTGATTCTTGAAGGATTTTGTCAATATGCTCCTTCTCTGTAACCGGGTTCCATTTAATGTTTGTCATAGTGTGAAGAACACACCTTGTCAAAATAAGTTTGAAAGAAATTCAAATATATTTAATTCAGCCGGGCAGCCATACCCTCTGTTGCAACTTGTGGTCAAAAACACGGCCAAAACGAATACAGCGAGGCTAAGTAAAGATTTGTTTCTGTTACGGATCATCTAAATTTTTTGTGATTTAACGCAATCTTGTCTGCTTTTATTGAAAGTCGTACATATATTTTTTAATTTTATCTTATTCAATGACTAAAAATGGGGCGAGATGGATATCGTTGACAAGATATTTGTGGTAACGGGTGCGGGGTCTGGACTGGGACATGCGACCACCCAAGGGCTATGCGATGCCGGTGCTGCTGTTATTGCGCTGGATCTTAAGTTTGACCCGGATACGCTGGATGACTGGGAGAAGAAGAAGGTAGTTCCCCTGGTGTGTGATGTCCGGGAATCTGAGGAGATGATTAGAGCAGTGCAGTCTGGTGTCTCTCACTTTGGTCATTTGCACGGTGCCATTGCCTGTGCTGGTGTAGCTCCGGCGCAAAAATTGCACAGTTCCCGAAGTGGGAGCCATTCCGCGGAAGACTTTGCGAACACCGTGGCTATCAATCTGACCGGGACGTTTAATCTATTTAATAGTTGCGTTCCTCATCTCAAGGAGAATACGATGAATCCTGAACGGGGCGTGTTAATCGCCACCTCAAGCATTGCAGCTACGGAGGGTCAGATCGGACAGGTGGCCTATGCTGCCTCAAAAGGGGGCGTTAGTGCTATGATTTTGCCTTTAGCTCGTGAACTGGCTCGATCGGGGATCCGGGTCAATGCCATCGCTCCGGGTATTTTTGGAACGCCTATGGTCGCTGGTTTTCCGGAGAAAGTTCAGGATTCCTTAGCAGCTTCCGTGCCTTTTCCTAAGCGGCTTGGAAACCCCACTGAATTTGCCCGATTAGTAAAACATATTATTGAAAATGAATATATAAACGGGACGGTGGTTCGATTGGACGGGAGTGTTCGGATGGGGTAGGCCAATGATCAATGGTTGATTATCGATGATTAATACCATTTGTATTTGATAATGCCGTATTAGTCGCTACGCTGTTGGGACGCTTCGCTGTTGGTCATTGGGACGCTACGCTTTAGTAGTTGGTGTCAGACACTTGCCGGGAGAGGTTAGTGGGTGGGGGTAGTGTCTGACACCTGAATAACAACCCAGTCAATCTAAGGTGTAAGGGTGCCCTCCACCGAAAGCTGGCGCTTTGGTCATTGGGACGCTTCGCTGTTGGGACGCTTCGCTTTGGAAGGTGCCCCAGACTGTGGAAGACACTTGCAGCCAAAGGGTATGCGGATAACTCTTCCATTGCTGAACTAATCCGGCTGAAATTATCGGCAGCTAAAGCAGCCGTTACTAGGGGTGTAGTGGGTTTTGACAACTTTGGTGGAGTGTCATTCCTTCATCCTAATTCCAATTCATCTTTTACATAAGTATGCGGATAACTCTTTCATTCCTGAAATAATCCGGCTGAAATTATCGGCAGCTAAAGCAGCCGTTACTAGGGGTGTAGTGGGTTTTGACAACTTTGGTGGAGTGTCATTCCTTCATCCTA
>NZ_JAHVHU010000004.1 GCF_019802045.1 Membranihabitans marinus
TTTTACATTAGTATGCGGATAACTCTTTCATTCCTGAAATAATCCGGCTGAAATTATCGGCAGCTAAAGCAGCCGTTACTAGGGGTGTAGTGGGTTTTGACAACTTTGGTGGAGTGTCATTGGTAAGGCACTTAACTCCTAACGCCTAACTCCTAACCCCTTATAGCGCAGCGCCCTAACACCTAACCCCTTATAGCGCAGCGTCCTAACCCCTAACTCCTAACCCCCTTACTCAAACTCCGGTTTACGTTTTTCGATAAATGCGGTCATGCCCTCTTTGGCATTGTCGGATTGAAGCAGCTTGGCAAAAGCTTCCCGTTCATAACGAAATCCATCCTCGGCCTGCTCGTGATCGAGCGTGGCTTTTAATATTTTCCCTACCGAGGTCGGTGCATTTTTTGTCATCTTTTTGATGACTTCTATGGATTTTTGAACTTCAAATCCAGGCGTGGTGACATAGCTCACAATACCGAGTTCTTTGGCATACGTGGCATGGATCATCTCACCGGAGCACATGAGTTCGATGGCCTTGGCCCGTCCAATAATCCGGGGTAATCGTTGGGTTCCCCCATATCCCGGGATTAATCCAAGCGTACTTTCAGGCAATCCCATCTGTGCGACGGTATCAGCCACCCGGATGTGACACGCCAGAGCCAGCTCAAATCCGCCGCCCAACGCATAACCATTGATAGCAGCTATGACTGGTATGCTGCATTCCTCGATTAGATTAAATGTGGTGTGCCCATCCTTTGAAATCATGTACGCATCATCTACGTTCAGCGTCATTAATTCTTTGATATCGGCACCTGCCGCAAATGCTTTAGAACCGCTACCGGTAATGACCACCCCTTTGTACCCCTTTTCATTGCTTTTCAGTTCTTCAAATAGTTGGCGCAACTCAGCAACCATTTCATGGTTTAGTGCATTGAGGTGATCTTCACGTGACAGTCTGATGATCAAGATATTACTTTCAATCCGATTGTCCAAATACTTATATTCCATGATAAAATTATTTGTTCAGGGTATTGCTGAGTTTCGTTAATTGGTCGATCGACAGATTCCCAAGTATCTGCATTAATACAAAGTTATTGGTATCTCCGCGAAGCATTACGACTTCTTTGAGTTTTTCCTTTCCGTCACTCTTACCATAAATTTTGACATTTTCCCCTTTCTCCTTGATGGTCATCATTTCCTGTAAACCTTGATTTGTGATGGTTGTCAGGGCTTCGTTGTAATAAGGCTGTCCCCCGGATTCCTTCGTTAGAATTTTCAAACCGGTAATATTATCCAGGATGGCTTTGACATCCGGATCTATGTTTTCAATATCCATGCCTGATATTACCTGAAACATACTCGCACTGATGCTTACAACCGTAAAGCTGTTGTCATCCTGGTATTTCTGAAAATAGGCGTCCATGCTACCAGTTTGTGCAACGAGTGTATTCATTCCTACGATTAGCAGGCACATACTCAAAAAAGTCTTCATAGTTTTATATTAATTTATTTAAAATACGTTGAGATATTTATTGAAGTTATCAAATTCTTTCATTTGGTCGAGCGCAAGCGTACGCCCCCTGTTTAATTCTCCCGACAACAATTCCAAAGCTTGTGCTGCATTTTGCGCTGCAATTTCCGGATCATCGTACGTGTCTGCCGGAGCGGTTACCGGCGATTGATTGAAAAACAATAAGGTCACCACCAGAATCGCCACTGACGCTGCCACAGCCATCCAACGCATAGAAATAATTCGTGCGTTGGGTTGCTTTGACGGCGCAGCCGGATTTTGAAAATCGGGAACAACGGTATGTTCTTTTTGCAACTCATAATAGTCAAAAAGTGTACTCAAATACTTAAGATCAGCCGGAACATCTTGACCGCGCAATGCTGTTTTCAATTGTTCTTCCTCCTGTCTGGTTGACTCTGCATTTATATATTTTTGAACTAATGTGTCCATATCATTGCGTGTCATATCATAATTTGTTTTTCAATTTGTCTCGTAATTCCAATCGGCCTCGGTGAAGATTTACTTTCACTTGTGCCATGGTCAGATCCGTCATATCTGCTATTTCCTGATAGGTATGCCCTTCAATATCGCGCAACTGTATCACCATGCGTTGGATTTCATTGAGTGTTCCGATCGCTTTGTGAATGATGCATTCGACATCCATACTAATGACCCGCTGAACTGGATTCGCACTGTCAGCAGGGGTGTCATACCCTTCCGGTATGGTATACAGCTGATTGTTTTTACTTTTTAATTTGTCCAGTGATAGATTTTTTGTCATCGTATATATCATGGCATTCATATTGCGCCATTTTTCCCAGTCTTCTCGTTTATCCCATACTTTAATGAGTATTTCCTGAACTACATCCTCTGCAATATCGTTCTTACGAACAATGCTCAAAGAAAAACGATATAACTTGTCGCGAAGCGGAAACACATCTTCGTTAAAAACTTGATGGTAATTCATTACATTGATTTGACGAATTATCTGTTATTTTTGTTACAAAAATAAGACAAACATTCATTGAAAAAATTAGACCGACTCATATTATTTGAAATTCTACCCGTTTTCATCGTTTCATTCCTGATCTCGGCTTTTGTGTTGATGATGCAATTTATGTTTTTGTACATCGACGATATTGCCGGAAAAGGGGTAGGGATACTTGTCATCATGGAATTCATTTTCTATTTGACATTGACATTTATACCGCTCGCTCTGCCCATCAGTGTCCTCATAGCCAGTGTGATGGTGTATGGTGCCTTGGGAGAACGGTATGAACTGGCTTCCATTAAATCTGCTGGGATTTCGTACCAACGTATGCTAGCGCCCACACTCGTCTTTTCCGTATTTGTCGCTTTGTTTTCATTTATCGCCTCCGAATATATCATTCCTGTCGCCAATGTCAAAGCTCGGAGCCGATTGTTTGATATGTCGACCAAAAAACCGACGCTCAACATCAAAGAAGGAATCTTTAATAATGACTTTGAAGGGTATGGAATCCGGGTCGGCGAAAAAGACGCCGACGGGAGCCACATCCGGGATATCATACTGTATGATTATAGTTCCAACTACAAAGGGAGTTCAAGTATTATTATAGCCGAAAAAGGCCAAATGGTTATTACCCCGGATGAAAGCGCTTTTGTTATGGTGCTGGAAAATGGAAGACAATACCAGGAGGTGAAACGGTACAACCGTGGCCAGGCCGCTAACGAACCCTTTATGGTGACCCATTTCAACAAATATCAAAAAGCTTTTGATCTGTCGGATTTTCAACTGCAAAGTACCAATGAAAATTATTTTAAGAACCATGAATCGACGATGAATACGGCGCAGCTTCGTTCCACCATAGATTCTACGAAGACGCGGCTGAACAATCTTCAGGACCGGGTCGATCTTGAGATGTCCTATGAGCTGCCCTTTATACGCTCTGCCATTCTGGAAAAAAGAGAACAGGAAAAGCAAAGAGAAAAAGACAGTCTCGCTCAAGTGGAAAAAGACAGTTTGCTGCTGGATTCGGTGCAGCTGGATACGGACACCACGATCGCTGCCATGGATTCCGTGGATACCGATGAACCGGAGGAAGATACCGTCGAATTACTGACCAAGTCATCGACCATCATCAATCCAAACCGGACAATTGATGTATCCGGAGAAGAAGGGATGAAGGCTTACGATGCTTTTTCATGGAAACACCTGACTCCGACCTATCTGGCCAGCTTGCCGTCGGACAGTCTGTTGATGGAGGTTATCCCGGGGGTCAATAAGTCGGATATGGTTAGTTCACTGCGGAGTAATCTCCAGTCAATGAAAGATCAAATCTCTTATCGCTCCAAACAGATGGATTCTGATCACCGTAAAATAATTAAATCGACGTATGAACTACACTTCAAGTTTGCCTTGGCTATTTCCTGCATCCTGTTTGTTTTGGTGGGTGGCGCCATGGGTTCCATCGTACGAAAAGGAGGTTTCGGTTATTCTCTGCTGATATCCATTGTCTTTTTTGTGGCTTTTATCATGATGACCATTTTATTTCGAAAAACTTCTGAGGGAGGACGGATCTCGCCGGTACTAGCGGCCTATCTACCTGTGCTCATCTTGCTTCCTATCGGTGTTTTCCTGGTGTATAAAGCGGTTAAAGATTCCAAAATGGCGTTGGACGTGGATCGAATACGAGCCTGGGTCCTCAAGTTTGTGAACAGAAGAAAGATGCAAAAAGAAATGTAGGATTTATAATCCATTGAGTAGATTACTGTTGGTCAATGGTATAATTTGCCACCACAAAATAGCTGACATCATTGGTTGTGTGTCGATCTTGTTGCGTTTGACAGGTGTATTCATACGGATGAAGTTTCCACCCAAAGTAGTTGAAAAAGGGGTAGCTATTTGTGTATGTCGAGAGCTCCTGCTCGCGGAAAAGTCTCATCCAAAGTAGTTGTAAAAAGGTTAGCTACTGGCTGAGGCCGAAACAGCTAATGCATGATTATACCATGTCAAATCACCAAACCATTCTCCTGAAAGGGTTTATTAAATCCAATGGTTTGGGGTAGATCATCGTCATAGTCTTCCCACTCGATGATTTCTGTGAGAAAGGTATCCAGATACCGAAGCATAAATTCGTCTGTCAATTCTTCTGGACGGATAATTTCCAGGGTTTTTGGTTGCTTGGGTTTGGCGACCTCTTCGATGTGCGGGTAGGCAATCATCACGATAATCTTTCCATTGTACAGTTGTTGGAAGACCAGCATACCATTGCTTTTGTAGAGTTGTTTTCGGAACTGATCACTGACGGGTTCAAAAATCCCGCTGGGTTCTACACCCAGTGTAAATATGACGGATTCCAGATTTTTTAAGTTATTGCGTATTTCAATATCCCCGGCAATGTCGGTCTCATCAATAAAGGATTGAATAAAATCACGAATTTTCTGCTTGATAGAAGTGTCCCAGGCTTTTCTATAGGATTGGGTGTTAGCAAGAATCTGCTCGTATTTTTCTACTTTTGTGGATAGCGCGCTGAAATCTGTAGCCATAAATGTTTATTTAAATCGAACTGAGATCCCGGCCAGAACATTGAGACCAAGACCTTCGTAATCCTGCCAGCGAATATACCGGCTGTCGGCTAAGTTATTCAATTGTATAAAAGCACCAAAATTATCCGTGAAAAGATACTCGCCATTCAAGTTAATATCAAAAACGGCGTTGGGTTTTTCAAATTCATTTTCAGGATACTTGACGGCTGTCAGAAAACTAAAGTCTGCACCAAGGTTCAGCCGACCTTCCAGCATGCTGTATTTCCCGCCGAGTTGTACTTTGGTCGAAGGGATGTAATAGGCTTCCGGTAAGACGTCCATTTCATAGTGATCATAGCGAATCAGTGTGTACAGATTCAGATTGTCCAATAAGGGCATGCTCACCGAAAGCTCACCATATATGTTTTGCGCATCGTCAAAGACAGGAGCGTACAGCAGAAAGTGAGGCTCCAGGGGATTAATCGGTGGATCAAGCTGAAATATGGGCAGGTCCTTGCGAAGGCGATAGCCACCCTGCAGATTGTAAGTGATGGCACTGATGGTACCTTTGACCCCGCCATAATAATGGTTGGTGTTTGTGATCTGCAGGCTGTCCATGGTGTGTGCCATAAATGGATTCTCCGTGATCAGGCTTCGAAGTGAATTGATCTGATAACCACCGTCTGCTCCGATAAACGCATGCAGCCGGTTGGGGAGAATTCCGTATTCTATTTCTGCATCGGGTTTGATACTGGCATCATCGCCTGACGAAAGAACATAGACACCACCGCTCAAACGAAATCGGCCGGTGGAGTAGGAAAGCACGGGGTTGAGTTCAAAATAATTTTGTTTGATTTTCTTGATTTCTTCGTAGCTGTCATTGTAACTGGCCAATCCAACTTCCAGCAAAACAGATTCGCCAAAGCTTTTGGATACCTTTCCCTGGATGTTGAAGGTGTGGTTTTTTTGTGCGAAACTGGATTTTAAAAATTTTCCTTCCAGACCAATTTCATAATCGATTCCCAATGCATTTTCTTCATAATTTTTGAGGGAAGCACCAATTGAAAAATCACTGTAACTGACTTTATTTGTCGTTAAACTATCTACATAGACGGGCGGATTATAGTAGTGATACATATCTCGCTGATAGCCGGCAAATCCGTTTAATTTCAGACCAAGATCGGTGTACCAATTCATATCCCCCTTGACATTGGCGTTCATCACTTTCCGGTTTTCTATTTTGCCGTCATTGAGCCCACGCAGATCTGCATACACATTCGCATTGCGATCTCGATCCAGATCAAACCGATATCCAAATTGTCCCAAATAGTTTAATGGCCATCCGGCACCGGCTTTTAAAAATCCGCGATAAGCCTCCGGCCCTTTTCCGGTTCGGTATCCACGTGGCTTGATTACCGGCGGATCGTACGATATAGATTCCTGATGGTCGATCACGTCATAGTCAAAATTGTGGGGCAAAGGTTTGACCACTACTTCGCCGGGTTCCACCGGTATTCGCTGCGATTCTATGAGCCGGGCTTCAAATTGCTTAACGACCTCAACTTCACTGGTCGGTAGATCCCCTTGGGCATACATGGCTGGTGCACAAACGGAAACAATAAAAAGGAGTCCGAAGATTGCGGAAAGCTTCCGATTGCGGCCAATTTGTTGATGATAGTGGGTCTTCATGAAATGAAACGATATTGATTGAGCGAATTGATTTGGGTGATTCATGGTGTTGTTCTTCTCTGTACTATTGATTTCCATAATCCAATTCCAGTTCTCCGTTTTGCGGACTTTTTTCGATCCGACTGGATTTTGCTTCGAGGTCTTTGATCTCGGCATGCAGGGCATTGGCCTCTGCTATGATCTCCGGGTCACCGGGGAAATTGTCTATGACGGCTTCCACCGCCGCTTTGGCGTTGAATAGATCGTCCTGTTTGATGAGTATGCGGGCATTGAGGAGCAAACTCTTAGCTACCCACTGCGGATAGGCTCCGTTTTGGGTATAAGCTTCTTTGACCTTTACCGCAGCCTCTGTCAAATTATTGTTTTCGTACAAGATGCGTGCAATAAGAAATCTGGACTCTGCCGTCTGTTCGTTGTTGGAATGACCGACGACAAACTCCAGATCACGCAACGCTTCTGCAGAATTTCCGGCTTGAATTTTTGATTTTGCTAGTGTGAAATAAGCCAGGCTGCGTTGTTGGTCGTTTGCTAGCGGATTGTCTTTGACCTTATCTGCAAATTTTAATATAGCCGCCTGATCCTTTATTTTAAAAGCAGAATTCAGTGCATTGACCTGCGCTTTAAAGCGTTCCTCTTCATCAGTTACCAAGGTTTCATAGAGTGCATAGTATTTTAGTGCTCGTGTGAAATCTTCCTGGTCATTGAAGGCAATAATAGCGGCTTTGCGGACAGCGTCTCTGTAGTACGAGCTGTTCCCTCGCTGGATCACATTTTCATAATCCGAAAGCGCAGCATCAAACCGTTTGAGGAGAACATTGGATTCTGCCCGGTTGTAGTAAGCATCCAGGGCGTAAAATCCCTTGGGGTATCGGTTGAGGTACTCTCCAAATGCAGTGACTGCTTTTTCATATTCTCCATTGTTGTAATAGCTTCCGGCCACGCTGTACTGAAGTGAATCTTTCTGGCGCTGCCCGACCTTCATACCTGGAATAGACTCGAGAACTTGAAAATACGCATCCGGATTGCCCCGGTCGATGACATAGATTTCTTCGATGGCTGCCAGCGCATTGGTCGACTCCTGGCTGGTTGGATTGTTGGACAGGATTTGTCGATAATAATTCAGAGCCTGATCACTGTTGCCCAGGTTGTATTCGATCAGCCCCAGTTTGAAATACGCTTTGTTGATGAGTTCGCTTTTGCCTTTGTACTTTTGCACCAGAACCTGAAGGGGATTTCGTGCTTGTGCCATCTGATTGGACTGAATTAACGCATCTGCTTTTTCTAGTAAGGCAATATCGGCGTATTTTGAACTGGGTGCTTCCTGCACCAATCGGTCGAGGACCGTTGTCTGCCGGGATGTGTTTCCTTGCAGAGCAAGAATCTGGGCATATTGATAAAGCGCATAGTCATAACCGGAAACTTTCTCATTTGCAGCTTTTTGATACCATTCGGAGGCCTGGTTGTACCGGGACATTTGAAAATAATTATCTCCAATTCGAATATAGGCATCCCCCATGATGTCATTCAATCGCTTTTTGTCCGTGGGGTCCTGGAACGAGATCCTCCGTCCTTCATTGATGCTGTTTTGGAGTGCCTTGACCGCCATTTGATGTTCTCCACTCCGGATGTAATTATATCCCTGGATGTACGAAGCAAATGCCGGATTGACCTGTGTATGCGTGGATTGATTTGCTTTTGCCAGGGCCAGGTATTTATTGAGCGCTGCTTCGCTTTCCGGATAGTTTTTCTTTCGATTTAGTATTTCACCAATCCAGAAGTATGCTTCTGCCTGCATTTCAATCGATGCGGCATATTTCAGGCTTTTATTAAAATGGATCAACGCCTCATCGAGTTTGTTTTCTTTCAGATCCAGGTTGGCTTGGCGCAGGGTAACCTTTTGATACGCCGTTTTCAGGTCGGGAGAAAGGTCATTGATGGATTCCAAAATCTCGATGGATTTTTTATAGTTGTTGGTGTTAACCAGGACATCAGCCATATATCGCTGTGCCTCGTTGTAGTATTTTGAGGTAGCCAGGAATTTGGAGAATGCATTGATGGCATCAATGTCGTAATCCAATTCTGCCGAGAGCTTTGCGTAGTTGAACAGGGCGTTCTCACGCAACGGCATGTTCTCCGGATACTGAACCACATTGTAGAATGCGTTTCGGGCAGAAGCTTTGTTCCCGGATTGAAGGTAGGATTCAGCGAGGTAATACATGGCCGTTTGGCCCATATCGCTCTTCTCATTGCTGAGCTCGCGGAAATTGGGGATGGCTTTTTCATAGTCCCCGTTTTTATACTGTACATACGCTAACTGATAAAAATCCTCGGCTCGCATGGTGCCGGAGTTGGATTCGTATTCCTCCAGGTACGGCTGTGCATTTTTAAAATCACCAAGTTCAAAATAGCTTTGTCCGATCAGGTGATTGATTTCTTTTTGATTTTGAATTCCACTTTCCTTGGCATAGGGAACCGCATAGCTGATTAATTTTTGATAATCGCCGTTGGAAAAATAGATCTGTGTCAGGTAGTAGGGGATGAGTCGCTCATAGGTCTTATCCTGCTGCGCAATTTGCCACGACCGTATCGCGGTGTCATAATCGCCTTCAAAATAAGCAGCCATGCCATAGTAATAGTTTAAGTCATGATAATAGGTCCCCCGTACGTTTTTACCCGATTGAAAAACCTCCATGGCATCTTCAAATTCTTTTTTTACAAAATGACTATAGCCCAACTTAAAAGCCACTTCGCCAGCCTGGTCGGCAGGTAGAGTACCCTGACCGATCCGGTTGTAGTATTTGATCGCCAAATCATACTTCCGGCTGCGGAAATAGTAGTCCGCCAGATTGTACAACGCTTCATTAGCCTGTGGATCAGGCTGGTATTTGTCAATAAAATTGACCAGCATTTCTTCGCCGTCCGGATCTTCATTGTAGAGCGTGGATTGGGCTTTCAAGAGCTCAGCATGAACTCGAATATTACGGAACTCCGATTGATACACCTTGTTGTTCTCTTCTAAAAACTCGTCAATGACCGGTATGACCTGTGCAAAATTGTTCTTTTGATAGAGCTCAACGGCTTGACGGTATTTTTTGAATTCATCCTGATCCTTGTAGGAGTACTGCCCAAATGAAGATTGGGCGATGAGTAGTAATCCGGTCAGTAAAGGAAATATTCTCAAAAAGTTGACTTTCATTGGATGGTATTTTAACTCTATTGAAAAAGCGTAATCGGGCTGTTTTATTGTATGTAATTGAATCTTATGTAAAGTTTATATGCCGTCCATGGCTTTATAGATGCAATATAGTTATAATATGTTAACTGAATGGAATGTTGGCAGAGGAAAATGGAAAAGAGGGGAGGCCAATAGAATTTAATTAAGATGTGAGCTCTAATGTGCTAGGAACTAAATACCGCGTGGCGCGGCAGGCGATATGTATCACTATAGTAACGGCGAATTCATTCGTCTAGAGTCGGCGGTTAAAACCGCCGGTACGGGGGATACTGCATGTTTATGGTGTTTAGTAAATGATGAGCTACACTGGTTCGCTTTTTTTTGTATTTGAGGTATTTGTAATTGGATAGAAATTTTCATCGTATCCCACCTATGTGCTGATTGATAAGGATGGAAAGATAGCGATGGATAAGGCACCGAGGCCAAGCGGAGAGCAGTTGATAAAAGAGATCCGCAAGCGGTTGGATTGATGGATAATAGAATAAAACACCAAGTTCTAATCAGGATGTACCAGGGTTTAAACACGTGCGGTGAGAACGAGAGATGAGCAGTGCCCGACATCTAAAACACTCAATCTCAGGGTCTGGGTCTCCACCAAGGGTCGGAACCACGCACCATCGA
This sequence comes from Membranihabitans marinus, assembly GCF_019802045.1. Lineage (GTDB taxonomy): Bacteria > Bacteroidota > Bacteroidia > Chitinophagales > Saprospiraceae > Membranihabitans > Membranihabitans marinus_A. The sequence goes on from NZ_JAHVHU010000004.1 coordinate 10,557, forward strand.
AAGCTCCATTTTTTTTTCTCGACGGCGGGACTGCGGTTTCGAACATTATTTATCTATAAAATTAACCTTTATTCGTTGATCCAAACTTGGCATACCATCAATTTGTGCTACTCCCCCAGCAAATACGCTTCACCCTTTTCCTTCTCCAGCAGCCAATGCGCAAATGCCGCCGCCGTTTCTCCTTTTTCTTTTTCTGCACTTTCCAAGTCTTCTTGTTCCAGATCCGCATAGTAAGTGATGGCATAGTCACCGGATTGGAAGTCCGGTGAACTAAGCACATACTGGCCAAAGGGGATGGTGGTATCAATCCCCGTGACCAGGGTTTTCTTTAACCACTCCTGCATCTTCCGGATACATCGCTCACGATCTTCTGCATGACCGATGATCTTCCCGATCATCGGGTCAAAATACAAGGTGACTTCCTGACCGGCCTCAAACCCCATATCCAATCGGATGGATGGATCCTCCGGAAATCGCATATGATCGATTCTGCCTGGGGACGGCGAGAAGTTATCGAGATAATCTTCCGCGTATAGACGAAGTTCGATGGCATGACCATCGATACGAAGTTCGTCCTGGGAGCGGGGCAGGGGCTTTCCCTCGGCGACCAGAATCTGCCATTTTACCAAATCAGTACCTGTAATTAACTCGGTCACGGGATGTTCGACCTGCAGCCGCGTGTTCATTTCCAGGAAGTAAAAATTCTGATCACGATCCATCAAAAATTCCACGGTTCCACTGCTGAAATAGCCCACTTCTTGCGCCAACCGAATCGCTGCTTTCCCCATTTTTTGCCGCGTCGAACTCCGAATGGTGGCACAAGGAGCCTCCTCGATGACTTTTTGATGCCGGCGTTGAATGCTGCAATCCCGCTCAAACAAATGCACATAATTTCCCTGCTGGTCACCAAACAATTGAATCTCTACGTGCTTGGGATCCTCCAGGTATTTTTCAATAAAAACCTCTTCATCTCCAAACGAAGACTTGGCTTCACTTTTGACGCGGTCATACATTTCCTTCATCTCTTTATCGCTTCGGATGGTACGCATCCCTTTCCCGCCACCCCCGGCTGCGGCTTTGAGCAGCACGGGATAACCGATCGATTGTGCCTCTGACAAGGCTTGATCCAGGGACTGGACTGGCGAAGTATTGCCGGGGATCAGCGGAACATTCGCCGCCAAAGCCAGTTTTTTGGCTCGTATCTTATGCCCCATCGCCTCAATACTTTCTGGGGATGGCCCTATAAATATCAATCCACTATCTTCAACGGCCTTCGCGAATTCAGCATTTTCACTGAGAAAACCATACCCGGGATGGATAGCATCTGCCCCCTGGTCCTGAGCAATCCGGATGATCTTTTGACCATCAAGGTAAGTGTTTGTACTGGATGTCCCCGGAAGATGCACCGACGTGCTAGCTTCCCGAACGTAGGGGAGGGGTTCGTCCGGATCGGCGTATATGGCGATGGTTTCAATGGCCATTTTTGTACAGGTGCGGATGATCCGTCGTGCAATCTCACCTCGATTGGCTATCAGTATTTTCTTTATTTTCATGATAGAGGTAAATATAAAAAACTAATCTCAAAACCCACCTGCATTGGTTTTTTTTGGAAAAGCGCATGAATTTCATCGACTGATTTATTATTTTAGATTTCTTAAAAATAAGCACTCTTCGTCGCGAAGTGACATGTTTTTTCCGACTAACCCGTATATTTGCACGCCACTAAATCCAAGTCCGGAACAATTCGAATTGCAGTTTATTATACCGGATAGAAAAAGGTATTTCTTTCAACCGTAAAGCATATTTAAGATGGAATCAGTCATGGGATTAATAAAGTCAATATTTACTTTAAAGTGCCCGCGCTGTCGCAAAGGGAAATTGTTTGATCAACCTTTCAATTTTTCCAATGCTTTTTCCATGCCATCGCACTGTCCGAAGTGTGGACTCAATTTCTATCGGGAACCCGGGTTTTATTATGGAGCGATGTTTTTCGGATATGTCATCACCTCCGGGCTGTTTCTCGTGATCGGATTGGTCATGACTTTTGGTTTGGGTATGGATGTGAACACTGCATTAATCGTTATTGTAATCCTGGGTGTTTTACTATTTATATATTTTTTTCGTCTGGCTCGGTCGTTGTGGATCCATATGGTGGAAAAATACGATCCGGATGTATTGAATTCAGAAACCTGCTGAATATGCGTTTATGCAAGAAGTAGATGCCATTATAGTGGGAGGTGGTCTGGCGGGCATTCACCTGGCCTTGGCGATGAATCGGAAAGGTTTCAACCCCCTGGTGGTTAATCGGCCGGATGCTCATTCCTCTTCCCGGATTGCTGCCGGCATTATCAATCCCATCACAGGCCGCCGCTTTGCATTAACTTGGTTGTATGAAAAGCTCGAACCGGCATTTTTAGAAGTGTATGAATATTGGCAAAATAAGTGGGAAAGCCGGTTTTTTGGTCCAAAAAATATCTATCGGTCCGTCCCTGACAATAAATTGGTCAATGATCTTGATGCTAAATTAACTTCGCCTGCTTTTGAGACGTATTGCCGTAAAATGACCGAAGCTGAAATCAATGAAAGTAAATCTGTCGTTCAATTTAAAACGCCGGGCTATGTCATGAAAGGCTACCAGCTGGATACCGTGGCATTTCTTGACCAAGCCATTGCTTATCTTACCAAGAAAGGGCAATATATGGAAGCTGATATGGACAAGAAACATTATTCGTTGGCTCAAAATAAATATGAATTCAAAGGGTATCGGACCGATAAGCTGATCTGGGCAACAGGAGCAGCTATTGTGGAGCATCCCCATTTTGCCTGGGTAAAAATGAATCCGAACAAAGGTGAAATTCTGCACTTGAATACGACCCCACCACATTTGGATCACATCGTCAAACAATCCACCTTTTTTGTTCCATTGGCGCAGGATGAAATATGGATAGGTAGTTACAACTCCTGGAATCCGCGTGATAAGACTCCCACCAAAGCAGGATTGGACTACCTGGAATCAAGAGCAAAATTCCTGAATAAACCTTACCAGATTACCGCACATCACGCGGCGATCCGCCCGGCTGTGGAAGATCGCCGGCCTGTGATTGGTGCACATCCGGATAATCCGACCCTGTTTTTGTTCAATGGTTTTGGCTCTAAAGGATCCAGCCTGATTCCGTATTTTGCTGAAAACCTGGTGGAGCATATAACTAACCAAGTGGAGATCTGCCCGGAGGTGAGTGTGTCTAGATATTGGTCGTGATTGAACGAATGTTTCATTAAGATTCCCAAATATTAATCTTTATCCGTTTTGATATTTGAATACTTTAGCTTCTAATAAATATCATTTCTAGTGCTCAAGGAACTAAATAGGTGCCTTACCCATGGACTTTTGTCAAAGCGGGTTAGCTTGGCCACATAGGACAATCCGTGCAGCCCACGCTTCCTCCCGCACGTTGATGCTGACGCTTTATCGCTAGAGTTGGCTTTCCGACCTGGTTGATTATCGTTAATTATCTGTTATTTTGGAGTTTGTTTAGACTTTTGGCGCCTCCCAATTCATCTTACAGGTAAATAACTTATATGACAATCGTCCGGAATTTCTTTATCTTTCTCTTTTTAATATGGTTTTCAACTGCCATAGGACAAACGGATACTTCAGCATTGAACTGGTCTGATAATTATGACGCCGAACTCGCGGAAATCGCCTCGTTGGAACAGCAGGGCCAGAACAGATCAGCTTACCTGAAGGCCGAAAAACTTTTTGACCAGAAGGTCCATGAAAAGAATATTCCCGGCATGGTGGGGTCGCTTAATCTCCTGATCCGGAATATTTACAGGGTCGATGACGAAGCCCTACTCAAGGTTCTGAAAAAAATGGGTTCAACCCAATCCGATCATCCTGTGGTGTCAGCAGTGGTGAATAGTTATCTGGCTGAGCTTCTCACCCAATATTATGAACGAAACCGGTATCAGATCAGTCAGATCACGGCTCAAGAGTCTCTTTCTTGGGACGACGTAAATAGATGGGCTGCACCCCAGATAGAGCATGCGATCGACAGTTTGTATCATAAAAGTGTCAAACCCGAATCACTCAAAGAGATTTCATCGGAGAAGGTAAAACCACTTCTTGACCACAAAAACAAAGAAATACATTTTGAACTGCGACCTCGTTTATATGATTTGCTCCAAGAGCGATTACTGACCTATTTGCAGAATAATCGGTTGAACTGGCACGCACAGCTGAGCCAGTATGATGAATCCATGGTGGATCAATTAACGAAAGAGGATCTTTCAGACTATCTCAAAGCTCCACAGAAGGACACCAGGCTGTATCTCATCATCAAAGCCTATAATCAGTGGGAGCAGTCACTTAAAATGACAAATCATACCGAAGGATATATAGATGTTCTATTGCAGCGTATTAAATATGTGGGTACTAATCTGGATAAGAAATATATCCCTGCTTCTGGATCCCTGCTTCAGGCCCTTATTGACAAATATCCGTCAGTGCGAAACCGGGCGGAAATTTCTTTCACCCGGGCGCACTTCCAATATACGCAAGGGGATTATGTGGCTGCACTCCGGACGCTCGAAACTGCTTTGGACCAAAAGGCCGATGACGCTTATAAAAACAACATCGACCAGATCCATTCTCTGATCAAAACCATTAAGACACCAAGCACATTTATAGAAACCGAAGAGACCTATCCAGATGGCCAACGACCACTCCTCATGATCCATTATCGAAATTTGGATCAGGTTCGTCTGGAATTGTACCCGCTCGATTTGGACGAGTATGTCAAGTGGCGTTTTACCACCGTCCGGCGGGAAATGAGTGATTTCAATTTGACGAGACTAAAAACACCGATCTGGAAAAAGACGGTCGAACTACCGGATGTATCAGACTACAAGGAACACCGCACCGAAACCCTTTTAAACCGGAATCTTAAGAAAGGTGCTTATGCATTGCGGTATTGGCATCGAAGAGATGGTCTGGATATATCCGGGATGGTCTTATTCCAGGTATCAGATCTTACCTTGGTGGGTTCCACACAGGAGCATAACCGGCAGTTGCACGTCTTACACCGGCAGACAGGTAAGAATATTCAGGGCGCCCGGGTAGAATCCATTACTGTGGACCGGCGTAATCAATTTCGAAACTCAGAAATCCGGATTCTTCGTGAACAAGGTTCTGGGATCTTTGTTCCGGACGATAAGGCAATGAATCAGTATTACAAAGTCACCCATGGCGATGATTGTTATATTTCTCCGCTGACTTACCAAAATCATTCCTACCATAGCGCCTATCAACCCTTTCGCCGGACGGTTCTAAAAACAGATCGCGCCGTATATAAACCCGGACAAACGATTCATTTCAAGGCGCTGACCGTATTGGCCCGAAAGCTCGATGCAGAACTTTTAAAAGACCAACCTATAGACATTTCGCTGCGAAATGCAAATGGCAAGGAAGTGTGGCAGAAAACCTACCGGACTGATGAATGGGGAACTGTAACCGGAAGCGTACCCATTCCTGTATCGGGGCTCAAAGGAAGTTGGTCATTACAAGCCTCACCGGCAGGACACGCCAGAATTCAGGTGGAGGATTATCAACGGCCCAACTTTGAAGTAACCGTGCCCGATTCATCCGTTTATCGCCCGGATAGTAACCATGTTGCATTACCCGGAAAAGCCCTAACTTATCATGGGTTTCCGGTTCAGAACGGGCAGGGAGAATTCCGTGTTGAGCTTCAGAGACATCATTGGTTTTATAGTATCCGGCCAAGTCACACAGAAGAATTAATGTCAGGATCATTCCGAACCAATGAAGAGGGAGCTTTTGAAATCACCTTTGAAGGTGTTGATCCTCCAGAAGAGAAATATCGGTATGGGGCATTTTATTTTTATGCTATCCACGTTTCCGTGCAAGCACCTTCCGGAGAGATTCGTGCGGTGATGAAAACCCTTCCACTCGATCCGGATCAGGTGCAGGTACAGTTGAATTACCCTACTTTTCAGGTCCTTGAGGACATGGCTCCATTGCGGTTTTCGGTGAAGAATGCCTGGCAAAAACCCGATAGTGAGCAAGTGGAGATGCGGATCAGCCGATTGGAGGCCCCGGAAAACTACAAAGTCAATCGAGCCTGGTCCATGCCCGATCAACCCATTTTGACCCCAAAAGACTTCCAGAAGCACGTAGACCACTTGTTTTATGATCATTCCGCAAATATGGAGGATTGGGGGGTGAGAAATTCCATTAAAGAATGGTCTCAGCACTTGGAGGATGGGGATTCCCTGGATCTGGTACCACTGATTAAACAACCTGGATACTACCGGGTCATCGCTGTGTCTGCGAAAGGAGACACATTATCCACGGCGTCATTTGGAATAGGGAGCTTGAAAAAGCGGTTCGCCATGGTTCATGATGCTGTAGAGGTCGTGGCGAGCAGTGAAAGCGCTCAACCCGGAGAAACGGTTCGACTGAATTTATTCACACCACCAGAGACCCGTGGAGGGCGAATTGTAATTTCCCGTTCAGATGGATCTTCTGATACATACAATCTGTCAGACCAAAAGTATATAGAAGTAAAAATCAAAGAAAAAGATCGGGGCGGGATCCATGTCCGTTTTTTTGGATATTTGGCCAATCGCTTCTATGAGAAGAGTTTGTTAATAGAGGTACCGTGGAAAAACAAAACGTTGGATATCGGTGGGTTAGATGATCTAGTAAAACTTGAAGTGAATACCGATACAGCTTTGAATATAAGTATAAAGGACTATTTGGGTGAAGGTGTAGAATCTGAAGTAGCCATCGCTATTTACGATGCTTCTCTGGATGCTTATGTGCCGCATGACTGGTCGATGCAACAGCGTTTTTTTCGGGACTTTTCTAACCCGTTGACGATTCATCGAATTGCAGGGACACACGGTGATCGGATTATTTCCCGGAACAATTACTTCGACCATCGAATCTCGATACACCCTCTTATTATTCCTCATTTACCGGGTTTGAACTTCGGGTATGGGGGGCTCCAATATATGCGACGTAATCTGAAGGTGACAGGGATGGTCAGTGCCCCAGCCATGGAGTCTTCTGATGTGGCCGTGGAAGAGTTTTCGATGGACGCTGGTTCCTCTGTCGAGAAGGAGCAAGACTTGGCAGGACCAGAGGATAACGCGGTACACGTTCGAAAAGACTTTTCGGAAACGATCTTATTTCGAGGTAAATTAAAAACGGACTCCAGCGGTCAGATTCGCATACCTTTTCATACCAACGACAAGGCAGGTCGTTGGAAAATAGTGGTTTTTGCGCATACACCGGATTTGAGTTCTGGTGTCGCATCGCATACTTTTGAGACTTTTAAGGACCTTATGCTGGAAAGTTATCTGCCGGGTATGGTCCGTCAGGGAGATCAAATGAATCTTAATTTTACCCTATACAACAATGCAAACAAAGCCATTTCCGGAAAAATTCAGTTTGAGATGCACGCTTTGTTTGATAACGACAAATCGGTATATCAAAAAAATCTTGGGTTTGATTTGAATGCCGGTGCATCTTCCGTTTTATCCATACCTGTTTCCATTGCTTCGGATGAAGTCGGTCCTTTGATTTTTAAGACGCGTGTGGTCGACGATGCTGGTAATGTGTGGGATGCTACCGAAGAGGTGGTGCCGGTGTATCCGGCTTCTGAAACGATCTATGACGGTGATGTGATTGTGCTCAAAGAAGGGGAAAGTTGGTCTGGCGAGGAGATCGCACCTATGCTTGATAATGGGCAAGGAGATGTTACAATTCGTATTGTTCATAATATGTATTCGGAGTTATTGAAGTCCATTCCATATTTGCAAAGTTCCAATCCGGTGACGACGGATCAGTTTTTCCGCAATGGTATTCAGGCGCTCTTAGGACAATACCTGACGGACAAAATTCCTGATTTTGAAATGATCTATCAGGAATGGAAACGAAAAGGAGAGTTGGAAAGCCGGCTGGCTCAAAATGAGGATAAAAAATATGTCAACCTGGAAAACACGCCTTGGGTGCGCCAAAGCGATTCCGGTACGGAGCAAATGGCTTTATTGGGCTTGTTCTTTGATGATTCACATATGAATCAGGTCATCGAAGAAAATATAGCCAAATGGCTTCAAAGTCAAAATAGTGATGGTGGATTCCCCTGGATAAAAGATGGACCATCCAGCTTTTTTATGACAATTCGGTTTCTGAGTCAATGGAATAAACTAAAATGGGCTGGCTTGGCACCGGAATATTTTTCGGGGGAGGATCAAAGGAGAGCACAGGCGTATGTGGATTCAGAATTCCTCCGTCAATGGAAAAAGATGAAGAATGATTCATCGGATTCTACGGTGCATTTTCAGCGATTTATTTCCTATTTTAAAGAACGTGCGCTTGGCTTTGCGGCTCAGGATGATCGCGACGGTTACATGGAAGCCTGGAGCGAACTCAAAGACTCTGTTTATGCCAACTGGCCGGATTATTCACCCGGGTTTCGGGCGGATATTGGGATTGCCGCCTGGCATCTGGGGGATAAAAATGTGAGTCAAAAGATTACAGCGGCGACGGTGGACAATGCGGCCCATGACCAGAAACTTGGTACCTATTGGCGGTATAACAACCGCAGCTATCAAAGCGGCTACCTGGGAGATTTGGCAAAAATTACGGAATTGCTGATTTTAAATGATAATTCCAGTCTGAATCCAGGCATCACGCAATGGGTGTTGGTGAATAAAATGACCAACGACTGGCAACAAAATCCGGATGTGCTGCCTTTGATGCTCAGTCTGTTGAAAATGGATGGCAAATGGACGACGACTTCTAAGTCAACGATCATAAAGGATGGAAAAGAAACCGCCTTGAAGGGTATTGGCGATGCCGGTGAAATTGTTCTTGATGCCAATACATTGGCGACTTTCAGAATCGATCACCGGGAAGGACCGCCCATCTGGTTGGGAATGATCACCCGGAAAGAAGTCCAGCCGGAGGACCAGTTGAAGCAGCGTGGCGACATCTTGAAGATTGAGAAATGGATTGCTGGTATAAAATCCACAGACACGCTCCAGGTGGGTGATCAGGTGACTGTTCGATTGACGGTGAAAGCAGATCGCGACTTGGATTATGTGTATATCAATGACCCCTTGGTACCAGGAATGGATCCCGGGATCAGTTTGAGTGGTTTTCAATGGAAACTAGGATTGTCTTATTATCAAAGTTTTGATGCAGGATCTGCTCAATTTTATATCCAGCACTTACCCAAGGGAGAATATATTCTGGAATATAAACTGGGGGTGGTTCGATCGGGGGTATTTCGTCATCCACACACCAAAATACAATCGTATTTTGTGCCGGAAATTAACGGTTTTGATCAATGGAAACCGGTAATTAAAGTGGATAGTCGATAGTTTGTGGTAAAAAGTTAGTAGGATTCATAAGCTTCCGTTTAGGTTGGAGACGCTGTGGATTGTGAAGCCGGCTTAACCCGCAAAATTCATGGCTTTTGATTTATGCAGATGCAAGGAATGACTGAATATAGTCGGAGTGCAACGCAGACCAAAGATGGTAAATCCATCTTTGATGAGGGAACCAAAATGCCCTCATTTTGGAAGGGTAGCCTCACGAATAGTATTCTATTTCAAGGAGTTAGTAACATGAGCGAATGTAGTCTCATCTCGGCAAGGCAGAGCTGAGACAGAAAGTTCAGTGAACTTTCTATGAGAGAACCGAGGGCTCTGTCCCGAGGATAATGTATGAATCAAAAGTCAAACGTCAGCCAAAATTGGGCTATGTAATATGCCTAATTTTGGAATTTAAGCAATTGATGCACTGTGTATTATGCGTCATAATAGATTGACGTGGTGAATAAAGCGGCTTAAGTATAGAAGTTTAGGAAACATAGCCATCAAGTCCAGTTTCATTTTGGACGAGACAAGTGATGAGGGGAAGGGGCAACGTCGAGTCGCCTACGTACACTCTCAGCTGTCCACACGCTCACACGGTCTTGTCAGGAAAGTCGAGACCACATAGCAGTGTCATTTTTCATATTGCATGATTTAATGCTATATTTACGTCAATATGATCGATATCAGCGTAAATTCAGAAATTCAGCCTTTACAGAAGGTACTTGTTCATTCTCCGGATGAGGGTGTCAGCCGGGTCAGTCCCCAAAGATCTGGCGAACTGCTCTTTGACGATATAGTCGATTATCAGGGGATTCGGGAGGAACATGCTACATTCATTCACTTATTGAAACTTTTGATCGGGGAGGAGCATGTACTCGAAGCGGAAGATATGCTCTGCGAAGCCATCGAACAGGGGAAAAATGTGAAAAATGCTCTGATTCATGACCTTCTCCAATTTGAAGAGTTGCCTGACCGCGTGGGTGAAATCCTGGGTCAATTGTCTGCAAATGAACTGGCGCATTCTGTGATTACAGGTTATCTGGAGAAAGAAGATATCTATTTTCTGGATCCGATCCCCAATTTTATTTTCACCAGAGACATTGCTGCTGTGGTGAAAGATCACTTGATACTGACCCGAGCTGCGCGCAAAGCGCGGTATCGTGAAAATCTGCTCAGTCGATATATTTTCAAGCATCATCCTTTCTTTGAACCATTGAATAAAGCGGGTCGGATCATTGATATGAATGATGTGAATCTGTTCCCACCCTCGAAAATGGGTGAGTCTGTCTCCATGGAAGGGGGTGATATTATGATGATCAATCAGGAATATCTGCTCATCGGAGTCAGTGAACGAACCAACGAATATTCCGTACAGATACTACGGGATGTTCTTTTTGAAAAAGGTCTGGTCGATCATGTGGTACAGGTAAATATTCCGCTCGAGCGTTCGTTTATGCATCTGGATACGATCATGACCTGGATTGATCATGGCATGTTGGTGAATTATAAGCCGGTCATCCAGGAAGGCAGGAGTTCGTATGTGACGCTTTTTCATCGAAAAGGGATGGAGCGGCACTATCCCTCCGTACGGGAATTTGTAATCAATGAAATTAATCAAGATACCCGATTTTTACCCGTTGGAGGGGGCGAGAGTCCATATCAGGAGCGCGAACAGTGGACAGATGGCAGTAATCTGGTTGCCATCAAACCTGGTGTTGCGATCGCTTACGATCGCAATCCCAGGACGGAAGAAATTTTTAGAAATCATGGATTTTCCATCCGACCAGCGAAGGAGGTGATCCAGGAACTGGAAAATGGAACGATAAATGCTGAAGAAATTCGCAATACCATAATCACACTTCCATCCGCAGAATTATCCAGGGCTCGTGGGGGGACGCATTGCATGACCTGTCCGTTGGTTCGCGTGCCCCTCTAGGAAATGGTACAAATGCAACCTGCTTTTGGAGATTATCCCGAGGCTGGAAGCTTTGGCTACTTTACACATTAAACCGGAAATGCATGATGTCTCCATCCTGGACGACATACTCTTTGCCTTCGACAGCCATTTTGCCTGCTTCTTTGACCGCGGCTTCCGAACCGTATTTTATATAATCTTCATACGAAATGACTTCTGCACGAATGAACCCTTCTTCAAAATCAGAGTGAATCACACCGGCGGCCTGGGGAGCTTTCGCGCCCTTGGGGACAGTCCATGCACGAACTTCCTTCACCCCGGCTGTGAAATAAGTGATGAGTTCCAAAAGTTCATAACTGGTTCTTATGAGGCGGTTTACGCCCGGTTCCTGCAGTCCCATTTCTTCCAAAAACATCAACCGTTCTTCCGGATCGTCCAACTGGATGATTTCCGATTCAATTTCGGCAGAAATCAGGATAACACCGGCTTGCTCATCTTTGACGGCCTCTTTGAATTTTTCGGTCATTGCATTTCCACTGATGACGGAGTTTTCATCTACGTTGCAGACATACAGTACTGGTTTGGCGGTCAGTAACATCATGTCATTCATCAATTCCTGCTGGTCTTTGGAAAGTTCAATGGTTCGTGCTGGATGGCCTTCTTCCAATTGCTCTAGGATATATTGGCCAAATTCCAGCTGACGGACAGCTTCTTTATCACCGGATTTAGCATTTTTCTTTAATTTTTCTACGCGTTTTGTGACCGCATCGATATCTTTTAGCAATAATTCGGTATCAATGATTTCTTTGTCCTGAACCGGGTCAATTTTTCCATCGACGTGAATCACGTTGTCGTTCTCAAAACACCGGACGACATGGAGTATGGCATTAACTTCTCGTATGTTGGCCAGAAATTGGTTGCCTAACCCTTCCCCTTGACTGGCTCCTTTGATCAGTCCTGCTATGTCGACGATTTCCACGGTGGTCGGAAGAACGCGTTCCGGATTAACGATTTTTTCCAGTTCATTGAGCCGGTCGTCAGGCACCGTAATGATTCCAACATTGGGGTCTTTGGTGGCGAATGGATAATTCGCTGCCAAAGCTTTTGCTGCAGTTAACGCATTGAACAAAGTTGATTTTCCTACATTGGGTAACCCGACGATGCCGCATTGTAAAGCCATACTGTTATAGTTCTATATAATTTAGAAAGGGCGCAAAGATAGATTTATATCTTTGTAAATCCAATGCCTGGTCCTTGAAGTCACGCAAAAAGTAAATATTATATGAATTATTTGGCTCATCTGTTCTTGTCACGTGATTACCCCGATGCTGTCATCGGAAATTTTCTTGCAGATATGATGACCGCTTCTGAAATAAAACTACATGCAGATATTTTGTACCCAGGGGTTCGATTTCATCGGAAAATAGACTCATTTACCGACCGCCATGAAGTAAACCGGGCTATGAAACGAACGTTGAGACCCTACTTTCATAAATATGCCGGTGTGGCATTGGATCTCTATTATGATTATATACTTTATCAGCAGTGGGATCGGTATTCTGAGAATGATTTTCGCAGTTTCGCCCAACAGCAATATACACAGATTGAAAACCAGATGGCTGTGGTACCTGAACGGTTGAGATCGCGAATCAACAATATGGTGACCGGAGATTTCCTGTATCGATATACCACCATCGAAGGTCAGTTGTTTGCATTTTCTAAAATGATTCAACGCGCCCGTTTCCATACCGGATTTGAAAATGCTGTGGATGTGCTGGAACTGCATAAACAAGAGCTTTCCGAGCATTTTAATCAGTTTTTCCCCGATATGATCGCTGAAGCAGAGAAGCTGAAAGCACAGAAGCTCAAAGGTGAAAGGTGAAAGGTGAAAGGTCAAAGCAGAGAAGCTGAAAGTGCAGAAGCTGAAAGGTGAAAGGAACAAGGAGAAAGGGGGAAGGTGAAAGGTGAAAGCTCAAAGCATAGAAGCAGAAAAGGTCAAAGCTGAAAGTGCAGAAGCTGAAAGCAAACAGGGCTCAAAGCTCAAAGGCACAAGCTAAAAGTGATACACCGAGCGGAATCAAGATGCAGTAAAGGTCAAAGCTCAAAGGCAAATTGGTGGAACGATATAGATTAAGAATGTACCATTCTACATACCGAAATCTAAAATCTAAAATCTTCCCTGTTAGCCTTCGAAGTGAAAAGAAAAGGTCAGCATTTGAGAAAGTGCTTTTTGCAGCAAACCGGCATCTGATTCCTGATTGTTGTTGATGAGTATATTGGAGATCCCTTTGGTGAGTTTGATCTCGGGAGACAAGATAAAATACGGGAAAAAGAATTGCATCCCGATACCACCTTCCAATGAATAATCGGAAGCAGAAACATGGAAGTCTGTATTGATTGACCTGGACTTACTGGAAATATCAAAAGCGTACTTAAATCCCCCAAAAACATATACCCTCATATCTTTGTATGGATGGGATTTATAGCGGACCTGAAAGGGGAGTTCCCCATATACATAATCCAGTTTGAGCGGTTTATCTGTGGGCGATGTATTGTGTTGGTACATCATTTGCATCTGCCCGAATGAAAAACCAGGAAGTAGCCGAAAATCCCAGTAGTCACCTATTTTTAAGTTTCCGATCACCTTAATGTCATACCCGGGACTTGAATAAGATTCGATCAGTGAAATATTCTTTTGATCTTGAAAATCTTCACTATGCAGGACTTTAAGATTGCTTTTGTGCAGACCAAAGGAAATGCCAAAGTAGTAGTTCTTGTGCTGTTTATTCCGGTAGTTGTGCAGTCCATCACCGTGTTGTGCCAATACCATCGTCCCGAAAAAGGAACAACAAAGCAGACCAATTATTTTTTTCCTGAATATATCTGACATATACCTAATGTGAGTTCAGTACATTGAACGCTATTAAAACCAACTTCTTGTAATTTATCCAGGAACTTTTCGCGATCAGGAAAAGCCTGTACGGATTCATATAAGTATTGGTAGGCCTTGGCGTCCCCCGAGCGGATTTTTCCGATAAAAGGAAGAATGTTTTGAAAATAAAAATTATATCCTTGTTTAAAGGGGAAGATTTTGGGCTTGGAAAACTCCAGTATATAAATATGTCCGCCTGGTCGCAATACGCGATGCATTTCGGATAACCCTTTTTGAAGATTTTCAAAGTTTCGAACACCAAAGGAGGCTGTGACGACGTCGTAGGTCTCATTCTTCATAGAAAGGTTTTCAGCGTCTTCTACAGATAGCTTGATCCGGTCCTCCATTTTTTCCCGACGGACTTTTTTCTCGGCCACATCAAGCATTTTCCGAGAAATGTCCACGCCATCAATGAGAACATTCTTATCTTTGTGTCCGAGCGTGATCGCCACGTCACCCGTACCTGTAGCTACATCAAGAATATTTTTTGGAGAATGGACGAGTATTTGACTGGTGAGCTTGTTTCTCCATTTGACATCAAATCGTGCCGACAGCAGTCTGTTGAGAAAATCATAGCCACCGGCAATATTGTCAAACATGCGGGTGACTTGTTCTTTTTTGCCTGCTGAATCTTCCTCGTAAGGCTTGATTTTTTCCCGTTTAGGATCGGTCATAGTAATGTGGTGTTTTAAGATTAACGGCGAAAATACAGGTTTTGTGGATAATTCAGTTTGATATTGATTATTAAATACTATATATTTTTAATACATTTGCATCGCTTAAAAAAACCATAGATAACTATAAATGCCACAACAACAAACAATTATCCCAATTAACATCGAAGAGGAGATGAAGACCGCTTACATCGATTATTCGATGTCAGTGATTGTTTCCCGGGCTTTGCCTGATGTAAGAGATGGGTTGAAACCTGTACACCGGCGTATACTATACGCTATGCAGGACCTGGGGTTGGCTCATAATAAGCCACATCGGAAGTCCGCCCGGGTCGTCGGAGAAGTGCTTGGGAAGTATCATCCGCATGGTGATTCATCTGTGTACGAAGCCATGGTACGGATGGCTCAGGATTGGTCACTTCGATACCCACTGGTTGATGGACAGGGAAACTTTGGTCACATTGACGGTGATAAAGCAGCTGCCATGCGATATACCGAAGCCCGGTTGGGCAGATTGGCAGACGAGCTTCTCGGCGATATCAAAAAAGATACGGTTGATTTTAACTTCAACTTTGATGACTCTCTGAAGGAACCTTCAGTATTGCCATCCAGCTTTCCAAACCTGCTTGTCAATGGAGCTTCAGGAATTGCAGTCGGAATGGCAACCAATATGCTTCCACACAATATGTCTGAAGTTATAGACGGCGTCATAGCTACGGTTCAGAATCCGGATATTGATACGGAAGGCTTGATGGAACATGTCAAGGCGCCTGATTTTCCAACCGGCGGAATCATTTATGGCGTAGAAGGGGTAAAGGAGGCTTTTGAAACCGGACGTGGACGGATCGTTCTTCGGGCAAAATCTGAAATAATAGTCGATAACCGAGGGCGGGAGACGATCATTATATCCGAAATTCCTTACCAGGTTAATAAAAGCTCCCTGATTGTAAAAATCAGCGAGTTGAAAAGAGATGAAAAAGTCACGGGAATATCAGAAGTTCGTGATGAATCGGATCGCGAGGGAATCCGGATCGTCATCGAGGTGAAACGGGATGCTATGGCGCAAGTAGTGCTCAGTAAACTTTATAAATACAGCCAGTTACAAGCCTCATATGGGGTGAACAATGTTGCGCTGGTAAAAGGCAGACCTCATTTACTTTCACTTAAAGAACTGATCGAGGAATTCATTGAGTTTCGGATTGAAATCATTGTTCGGCGTACTCAGTTTGACTTAAAGAAAGCTGAAGATCGGGCACATATAGTGGAAGGTCTTATCATTGCTGTCGACAATATCGATGAAGTCATTAAGATTATCCGTGGATCCAATACGGTTGATGAAGCCCGCGATGGGTTGATAGAACGCTTTGAGTTTACAGAGAAGCAGGCCAAAGCAATTCTGGAACTGCGACTGCAGAAGCTGACCGGTCTGGAAATCGATAAACTACGGGCTGAGTATGACGAGTTAATGGAAAACATAGCTTACTACAAAGAAATTCTGGCCAGCATCGATCTTCAAAAAGAGATTGTGGTGGAAGAGTTACGAGTGATCAAAGAGAAATACGGCGATGAGCGACGGACAGAGATCAGTTATGCCGACGGTGAAATTAGCATCGAAGATCTGATCCCCAACGAGGAAATGATTGTTTCGATTTCTCATCTTGGTTATATTAAGCGAACAAAATCCGCTGAATATAAAGTGCAAGGCCGGGGTGGAAAAGGATCAAAAGGATCCAGAACCCGGGAAGCCGACTTTCTGGAACATGTGTTTGTCGCCGATGCCCACAATTACCTATTGTTGTTTACCGAGCAAGGCAGATGTTTTTGGTTGCGGGTTTACGAAATTCCAGAAGCAAGTCGAAATGCTACAGGGCGGGTTATTCAAAATATACTGCAAATTCCGAAAGATGATAAGGTGATGGCTTACATCATCGTCCAGGATCTTACCGATGAAGAGTTCTTGGTCAATAATTATATCATGTTTAGTACGGTAAGAGGTTTGATCAAGAAAACTTCTTTGGAGCAATATTCTCGACCACGTGTGAATGGTATCAATGCGATAACCATCAACGAGGGTGATCAATTGATGGAAGCGAAACTGACGAACGGAAATAGTGAAATTCTGCTAGCCAACCGGAATGGTCGGGCCATCCGATTCAATGAGTCCAAGGTGCGTCCCATGGGCCGAAATGCAGCCGGTGTGATCGGAATCCGACTTGACGATGAAGATGACCGCGTGGTAGGTATGGTTTGCGTCGATCAAGATGATGACGATGCAACGATTCTGGTGGTGTCGGAAAAAGGAAACGGGAAACGATCATTGCTGGAAGAGTACCGGGTCACAAACCGGGGTGGCAAAGGGGTAAAAACCATTAATGTCAACGAAAAGACGGGCCAGCTAATCGGCCTGAAATCTGTCACAGAGGAAGATCATCTCGTGATCACGAACAAATCGGGTCTGACGATTCGCATGGATGTTGCTAATATCCGGGTGATGGGTAGAGCTACCCAGGGTGTACGTCTGATTTCACTGAATAAAAATGATGCTATTGCAGATATAACTGTCATCCGGGGTGGTGATGAAGAAGATGATTTCGAAGAAGTTGTTCCCATTGATGAAGAGGAGTGATTTTAACGATTTTGTAGAATTACCTTAACATGAATAAAATAATTTTTGTTATATTTCATTAGTCATAAGAATGAATTTAATCATAAACAGCATTTTACCAATGAGAAAAATTATAACTTTTGCCTTACTGGCATTATTCGGAACCCTAAGTGTTCAGGCGCAAGACGTCAATCCGAAAAAAGCCTACCGGCAAGCCAAACGAAATCTCAGCTCTTTTGAACTCGATAATTCCAAAGTCGATGAATTGAATGAAGCTGTAAATCTGATCATGTCTGCGGCGAAAGATGAAGACATGAAGTCTGATGCAGGTATGTGGAATACGATGGGAGACATCTACAGCGCCTATTTGGAATTGGATTATAAGCGCAGTTTGATGGACGAAGCGTACAAACCTCAGTTTCTTCAGGAAGCGAACAAAGCGTACATGGCTTACAAAGAGGCGTATAAAGTAGCGGATAAAAGCCGTGATAAAGACGATGCCCTGGCCGGGATGGCTGGATTAATCCAATCCATGAGCAATTCCGGTATCACCGTATTGCAGGCTGGTGATCCGATGGGCGCGTATAATATTTTTAGAAATGTATTGGACATACATGAACTGCTCAAAGAAAATGAGAAGGACAGTCCCCTCAATGACGAGGAGGCGATGAATAATCAATTGTTCCTGGCTGGCTATGCAGCATTACTGGCCGAACAGTATGAATTGGCTACTCCGTACTACATGGAATTGAAAGAGAATGATTATGATGATCCGAGTCTATACGAAGGATTGTTCAAAATCAAGGCCCAGGATGATCCTGATGCCGCAGCTGCTATATTGGAAGAAGGAAGACAAAAGTATCCCGATGATCTGACTCTTTTGTATGCTGAAATCAATGCGGCGCTTAAAAATAATGAAATCCAGTCCCTGGAAAGCAAATTAAAAGAAGCCATTGCCAAAGATCCGGAAAATGTGTCCTTGTATACGACAACCGGCTCAGTGTATGATCGCTTATTTCAGGAAATGATGGATTCGGACGCTGAACAGGCCGCAGCTTATTTTGACAGCGCCAAGGTGTATTTTGAAAAAGCATTGGAAGTCAATCCCGACAATGTAGATGCCATTTATAGCATCGGTGCGTTGTATTATAATCAAGCTGCACAAGGTACTCAAGAACTTCAGGCTATGGCTGATGACCTGACATCCGAGGGAATGAAAAAATATGATGCTAAGAAAGCAGAGGTCGATAAAATATTTGACGAGGCGTTACCATACTTTAAACGAGCAGAGAAAGTAAATCCAAGTGACCGGAATACCTTGATTGCGCTCAAAGAGATCTTTGCACGGAAAAATAAGATGGATATATCTGATGAGTTTGCCAAACGACTTGAGAAAGTCGAAGCTGGTGGAACGATCGATTCCTCTTATTTTGAGAATAATTAAACAATCTGCATTCACATAAGAGTATAAAAAAGCCACGATATTTTCGTGGCTTTTTTTATTTTATCAATCTATTTTTTCATATTGAGCACATGAAACCAGCTATGTTCGGACGGATTGATCAGCTTTTTGTCAAAATAGGCGAATACGTCAGTCTTCTTAATATTCTATTGGTGGTTTTGATTCTGGTGGATGTGGTGGCACGTTATTTATTTTTCTCCTCCTCAGCCTGGCTTAATGAACTGGAATGGCATGTTTTTTCAATGATATTTCTCTTTGGAGTCGTTTACACATTACAGTATGACGACCATGTCCGGGTCGATGTCTGGTATTCGAACAGGTCCCCGATCCAACAATTGTGGATCAATCTATTGGGAACTGTGGTATTCCTTATACCGTGGTGTGTCATCGTGTTACTGACTTCGCTTAAATACGCTCATCATTCTTTTGAAATGAATGAAATGAGTGCTGATCCGGGTGGACTTCCATACCGATATATTATCAAATATATGATGGCATTGTCATTTGGATTACTGCTCGTATATAGTTTGTTATTTGCAGTAAAATGTGGTGTACGACTGACCAACCCGGAAGTGGAGGTTTTTCTAAAAAAACTTGGGAATTGATGGAGTGGATCGCATTGGTCATGGTCGGCGTAGTTTTCTTGTGCCTGGTGTTGGGATTTCCGGTAGCTTTTACGTTGGCCGGGGTAGCGACCATAACCGGCCTGCTGACGCTTGGTCCTGATTTTTTCAACTTTCTTCCATCCAGAATCATGGGGATTATGAGTAACTACGTGTTGCTTGCCGTACCCTTGTTTGTATTTATGGGGATTATGCTTGAAAAGAGTGGAATGGCAGCTACACTACTCAAAACAATGGCGCAAATTTTTGGGAAAGTCAGGGGTGGGCTTGGTGTAAGTGTGATTATTGTAGGAACATTATTAGCTGCTTCCACGGGGATCGTTGGAGCCACAGTAGTCACTATGGGACTCATCAGCTTACCATCCATGATCGAGTCGCGATATAACATTCCATTGGCTACAGGAATTATTGCTTCATCAGGTACCCTGGGTCAGATCATTCCGCCTTCCATTGTTTTGATTCTTCTGGGTACAGTATTGAATGTGTCTGTGGGCGATCTCTTTCTGGCAGCTATTTTACCTGGATTGATCATCGTGGGATCGTACATAATTTATGTGTTGGTCGTTGCGAAAGCAAAGCCTGAAGTAGCTCCTCCGGTGGCTCGCCATTCAACGGACCACATTTCCGTTCAATCGATATTCACGGCACTTCTGATGCCACTGTTTTTGATGGTAGCTGTCTTGGGTTCTATTTTTGCCGGGGTAGCTTCTCCGACGGAAGCCGCAGCGGTAGGTGCATTTGGGGCGGTCCTATTGACCGTGATAGCCGGAAAGTTCAGCTTTAAAAAATTAGTAGAAACCAGCCGGGAAACCACCCGGTTGACGACGATGGTTTTTTTTATTCTTATCGGTGCGACTACGTTCTCTCTCGTTTTCCGTGGGCTGCATGGTGATGACCTTATATTGGAATTAATACAGTCTGCTCAATTATCCCCGGATATTTTGGTTCTTCTGATTCTATTAATCGTATTTATCCTTGGGTTTTTTATCGATTTCGTGGAAATCATTTTTATCATCGTGCCCATTGTGCTGCCCATCCTCAATGCCTATGAAATAGATTTACTATGGGTGGGAATCCTACTTGCGATCAATTTACAAACCTCATTTTTGACGCCACCGTTTGGATTCTCTCTGTTCTATCTCAAAGGGGTAGCTCCTCCTGAAGTAAAAACACGGGATATATACCGGGGCATCATCCCCTTTATTATTATTCAGTTGGTGGTCCTTACGATGATTTATATATTTCCGTCCGTTCTGCTTTTTTTTACTCCGTAATGGAAACGAGTATTTGACGGACCCGGGGTTCGAGTTTGAGTAAACTGCTGTTATCTGACGAAATCACTTTATCACCGATAAGAAATGGGTATACTGATATATCTCCATGATAATCAAAGCTCAATGTGAGTTTGGGGTTGAGATCGCCACCTTGCCAGTTTAATGTTGTACCGGCCAAATCCCATTGGAATCCGGTCAATTCAAACGGCGTCCCATTGATAGCTGTTACTTCTTGAATCGATTGACCGATATGGATCCCTGATTTGGTTTGCCATTGTGCACCGGGTTTTGAAATTATGACCTGCTGGATGTTTTCAAAATCCTGATTTTTCCAGTAGATTTTCAATTCATTGTTGGAGTTCGGGTACAAAATAGTGCCCTCTACGGTTTCTTCTCCACCCAGATGAAGCTTGTCTTTGATGACTTCACCAGGGCCCATCTGACTGACGAGTTCTTCATGCGTTGACTCTTTGGTTACAATACCTGCTCGGATGCCTGGTTCGATAATAAAATCTTTGACTCGACCGGCAATGGTAAGCTCGTCAGATTCCAGAATTTCCATTCCACCACCATAAATCCATCCTGTATCACCATTGAATATTATTTCATGCCAATAATGTGGTTTATTCAAACCTCGAATTGAGATGGTCTCTGTAGTGTCCGATTTTTTCCCGGTCAGGCGGACATACTGACCCTTACCAATCTGGGTGATTTCATTTCCACCTAAACCCGACCCATCGCGCATTCGGAGATTGTCCACGACAACTTGTCCATATTTTAGTTCTTCTTCAACTTCACGTTCTGTAGAATCATTATCCGTTTCATTTCCGTCTGAAAAGAAATTGCAGCCCGAAAGCAATAACCCGAGTATCACAGAAATTGCTAAAAAATAGGGGAGTTGCTTCACTGTAAACATGTCTTTTCGTGTTAATTGAATTATCTTTCCGTAACTGACCTTAAATGTCTTAATATTTTTTGAGAAAACGAATGAGAATACGCAGGATAAATTTAATTTTGCCAGTGTAACGAAAAATTAAGAACAATGATTGAAGAATTCAAAGGTATTAGTGAAAGCGAGTATGAGAATCTGAAAAATGCCATCTCATATATAACAGTTTTGATCGCGGGAGCGGATGGAACCATCGAAGACCATGAAACAGACTGGGCAGCAAAGGTTACTGATATAAGGTCTTACAATTTGCCGCGTCGTCTATCCACATTTTACAAAGAAGCAGGCGAGACTTTCCAGGAAGATGTTGAGTTCTGGGTGAATAAGTTCAATGAAGATGCAGATAGTACCATGAAAGAACTGAAATTCAGATTAGCCAATTTGAATGACGTGTTTGCAAAATTGGATGACCACCAGTTAGCTTATGAACTTTATCTTAGTTTTCGCAGCTTTGCACGCCATGTTGCCCGTTCTACTGGTGGGTTTTTGGGGTGGGGTGCAATTGGTCCCGAAGAAGATGAACTGATTGGGCTTACAATGATTCATCCCATAGCACCACCCATCGAGGAAGACAGAAAGGGATTATAGGGTTTGAAGAAACGGGCGTGACGATGGGTCAAGCCTTTTTTTAGCTGAATAGGAATTGGCGCATAATGTTAATTTCCATATAAAAGCTTGTGATATAGTAACAATTATAGTTTTATTTCCTTGATGTTATTGTATTACATAAAAACGATGTTTATAAAACTGATAATTCCCTTTTTGGTTATTGCACTATGCTTGAATAAAACGACCGGGCAGGTAGATTATAGTCTTTATGGAAAGATATTATCCCAAAATGTATCACCTGCCGGGCAGGTGAATTATGAAAATATAGTCCAAAATCAAAAAGAAGAACTTGGCCAGTTTCTCCGTGATCTGGCTGATGTCAACCCAGAGAATCTAAAGAAAGACCAACAATTGGCCTACTGGATTAATGCTTACAATGCATTTACGATCCAATTGATCATTGATCATTGGCCTGTAAAGTCCATAAAGGATATCGCCAACGGGGAGCCCTGGGATAAGCAATGGATAACGCTGCATGGAGGTACCTATTCTCTGAATCAAATAGAGCATGACATCATCCGTCCTGGGTTCAATGATCCTCGTATTCATTTCGCGGTCAACTGTGCAGCCAAAAGCTGTCCGCCCTTACTGAATAAACCTTATTATGGGGATCAACTGGATCATCAACTGAACAATCAAAGCAGGCTGTTTATAAACAATCCAAAATACAACAGACTTTCAAAAAAGAACATCGAAATATCCAGACTATTTGAATGGTACGAAAAAGATTTTGATGATGTTATTGATTTCATCAATAAATACTCGAAAATCACTATTGATCCGGAGGCAGAAATACGTTATAAAGGATACAATTGGGCATTGAATAATTAACCATTAACTAAAAAACCAATACTATGAAAAAGATTATTTTAAGTGTGTGTATGTTTGTGGCTCTGGGTGTCACTGCACAGGCGCAGGCAGACTTTATTATTAAAGCAGGACTGCATTCTGTGTTAAGTTCTGAATCTGAAATTAATTCAACAAATGTCAAAGGCGGACGCGTCGGCTGGAATCTGGGAGCTGATTTCCGATTTGGAAATATATTGTTTTTACAGCCCGGAGCGCATTTTTATTCCTCCTCGTTGTCCCTGGAAGCAGCAGACGGGACTGTAACGGACTTTAAAGAGTCAGCCCGGCTGCAAAGCTTGAAAGTTCCGTTGATGGTCGGATTGTCTCCATTCAGTAACGCCGGGGGCGGAAACTTTGAATTTGTGATCAATGCCGGCGTGGTTCCCACATTTAACCTGGGGATAAAAGATGAAAATGATTTTATCAAAAATGACGATGTGAAAGATGTGAATTGGAGCGGAAAAGTTGGAGCCGGTTTGGAGTTTGGAGTGTTTGTGGTCGGTGTGGATTATGAGTTCGGTTTCAATAAAATTCTGGATGATGCTGAGAGTAATTTCTCCATTATCGGAGCCACTGTCGGTCTCAAGTTCTAACCTGAACTATTCACCACAACTAATAAAGTTTGGGATGTTAGAACGTTAACTAATACATTCTCAGTCCTATTTGAGAAATTGAATATTTCTCAAATAGGGAAGTTGTTTGAATTAAATTCATCCATCTCCTTCGTTGCGAAAGCCTTGAAATAGTACACTATTTCTAACGGCCCACCCAAAATGAGGTCATTTTGGTTCCTTCATCAAAAATGGATTTACCATTTTTGGTCTTCGTTTCACTCCGACTCCATTCAGTCATGCCTTGGATCTGAATAAATTTAATTTCATGAATAATCCAGGCTCAGAAGAAATTTTGAAATTAGAAATTAAATGGGCAACTTTGGTTGCCCATTTTTATTTAAAACAGTACTATGGCACAAATCGTATTTTTGGAAGTTGATACCGTTACCACAGGAGATTTGGATGTCAAGCAATATGACGAATTCCATCAAGCTATTCTTCTGAACTCCACAGACACCGATAAACTTTTTGATCAATACAGCAATGTAGAGGTCTTATTGATCAATAAGACGGAGATAAACAGCTCGGTTCTGGAAGATCTGCCTAATTTAAAGTTGATACAAATCCTGGCGACAGGGTATGATAATGTTGATCTGGAAGCCTGTCGAGAACGTGGAATCGAAGTATGCAATATCGAAGGGTATAGCACCTATAGCGTGGCTCAACATGTCTTTTCGCTGATTCTTACGCTGACTAATAAAGTAAATTATCACTGGCAGATGGCCCGGGACGGAATCTGGTCCAACGAACCAAAATTTACGTTTTATACGCCGGGTATTCCGGAACTGCATCATAAAACACTGGGGATCGTAGGAATGGGAAGCATTGGTTCTGCTGTAGCCCGGATAGGAAAAGCTTTTGGTATGAGAATTATAACCCATACCCGGAGCCCCGAAAAGATATCGGACGGTGACATTCGGTTTGTCGAACTCGATGAATTGGCACGCACCGCTGATTTTGTGAGTTTGCATTTGCCTTTGACACAGGATACTGCACAGCTCGTCAATGCAGAATTTTTATCTAAAATGAAAGAAGAAGCGATATTGATCAATACCGCACGGGGTGGACTAATAGATGAACAAGCACTGCATGATGTACTCATTGTCAAAGGGATAAGAGGTGCAGGACTGGACGTGCTCACAGAGGAACCACCGCCGGTGGATCATCCGCTTCTTTCCCTTCCCAACTGTATAACCACGAGTCATATGGCGTGGGCTACATTGGACGCTCGCCAACGACTGATGAAGAAAGCAGCAGAGAATGTAAGTATTTTCCAGAGAGAGGGAACTGTGCCACATTCATTGGCGTAATGTAACATAAGCATCCTGCTTTTGGAAATCCCCGAGTTGCTCTCCAAGGATTTGGCGACGGCTATATAACCTGTGAGAACTGCGTACTATATTTCCGATTGAGCTCATGCGTAGCGCCGAGAAACTGTCGAAAAGCCAGAAGTGCCATTTTGGGAAGTTCTTGGGTAGAAGGATCATTCATCCGATTGGCTTGAAGTAAAAATTGGTAGGTAGATTCAAAGTTTTTCTTTGCCAAAGAATTTTTTGCCGCCCACATTTTCTTGATTACCGGATCATCAGAATATTGGACTTCCATTAAGGCGAACAGATCTGTTATAAACAATCGGTCCTCCATTTGGTCCGATTGATCGGGAATCATGCCCAGGAATTTTCTGCTTTTATCCGGGTCAGTAAAAAAATAATGGCGGGCTAAGGTTAGCAAGTAAACTTCTTTTCTGGATGAGCGCTCAATACTCTGCTCCAGGTTTTCAATCCATTTATTTTCCGGATTTTCGGTATAATGACTGTATCTTAAAATATATGGCCAAAGCAATGCATTTTGTATAAACAAAGTAAGTTCAAATTCTGATAACGGATCGGAGAACTGGTCGATTGGATATCCACTAACGAAGGCTTTTGTATGGGGTACGCCCATCACTTTTTGGTCCAGCGCCAGATCTGTGTTCTGATCGACATCGATTCCCGCCGTGGTGATCGGAAAAGGATAGTTGCTCTCGACGTGTTGGATGGTATCTGTCAATGCATGGCACGGACCACACCAGGGGGCCCAGAACTGAAGAATAACTGGTTGCTGGTATGAAGCTTTGATAATCTCCTGATAAAAGGTTGAACTATTAACTTGTTTCATGCGTATCAGTTATTCATTTAAAATTTTTCTGGAAATCACAATTTTTTGAATTTCACTCGTTCCTTCTCCAATCGTACACAGTTTGGAATCTCTGTAAAATTTTTCCACAGGATACTCTTTCGTATACCCGTTGCCCCCAAAAATTTGGATCGCATCAGTGGCAACGCGGACACAAACTTCTGATGCAAAATATTTAGCCATCGCGGACTCTTTGGTCATCGGCAGATGTTTATTCTTTTTTTCAGATGCCTGTTCAATAAGTAATGCTGAAGCTTGAATTTCGGTGGCCATATCAGCCAGTTTAAAGCTGATTGCCTGAAAATTGGATATGGGTTGGCCAAATTGTTCCCGTTGTTTTGCGTATTCCAGGGCGGCTTCGTAAGCACCCACCGCTATGCCTAGGCTCAAGGCCGCAATGGAAATACGTCCACCGTCCAGTATTTTCATAGCTTGCTGAAATCCCTGACCTTCTTCTCCCAACCTGGCACTGACTGGTATGCGACACTGATCGAAGATCATTTCTGCTGTTTCGGAGGCCCGCATTCCCAGTTTGTTTTCTTTTTTACCGGCTTCAAATCCTTTGGTTCCACGCTCCACAATAAATGCGCTCATGCCTTTACTATCCATCGGTTCTCCGGTGCGGGCGATGACTACTGCTACTTCTCCGCTGATTCCATGCGTAATCCAGTTTTTCGTTCCGTTGAGAATATAGTGGTCACCATCTCGAGTGGCGGTGCATTTCATACGCATGGCGTCGCTTCCTGTGGTAGGCTCTGTGAGTCCCCAGGCACCGATCCATTCCCCTGATGCCAATTTGGGCAGATACTTGTTTTTTTGTTCCTCACTGCCAAACTGGAGGATGTGATTCGTGCAAAGTGAATTATGTGCAGCGTACGAAAGACCGATTGATGGATCTACTTTAGAGATTTCTTTGATGATAGCTACATATTCGTGGTAGCCAAAACCAGCCCCCCCATATTGTGTCGGAACCAAAGCGCCCATGACGCCAAGTTTCCCCATGCGGGTGAACAACTCTTTGGGAAATACCTGAGCTTCATCCCACTCCATGACATAAGGGGCGATGTGCTCCTTGCAAAAGTCGGAAATACTTTCCGCGATAAGTTGAATCTCATGGTTCCCTTGTTGTTTTTCCATCTTTTTTCGATTGATTTGGGTGATTCCACCACTTGTTTAGTTGTTCTTGAATTCTTTTTTCAGCTTGATTATTCTGAGGCTGATAAAATTGCGTCCCTTTTATTTCTTCCGGTAAATATGATTGCCGGGTAAAATGACCGGGATAATTATGTGGATATTTGTATTCCTTTCCATAATCCATGTCCCGCATTAATTTTGTCGGTGCATTTCTGAGGTGCAAAGGTACGATATGTGACTCAGAATTTTTTACTTTAGCCATAGCTTTGTTAATGGCAGTGTATGCAGAGTTACTTTTAGGTGATGTCGCCAGATAAATGGTGGTTTGGGCTAACGGGATCCGTGCCTCGGGCATACCAATGTGATGAACGGCCTGAAAGCAATTGTTGGCGAGCAATAACGCATTGGGATTGGCCAGACCGATGTCTTCCGAGGCCAAAATGATTAGTCGTCGGGCGATAAAAACGGGATCCTCTCCACCATTTAGCATTCTGGCCAACCAGTATATAGCTGCATCCGGATCACCACCGCGAACTGATTTTATAAAGGCAGAAATCATATCATAGTGCTGCTCACCTTTTTTATCGTAGTTCATCGGATTCACGCGAGCTGTTTCACGGATTATATCTTCCGTGAACTGGACCTCGTTGCTTCCATCATTGGCCTGATGCGCCACCTGTTCCAGAAGGTTGAGTGTCCGTCGCGCATCTCCGCCGCCAAATTTGATCAAGGAGGTATAATCCACGTACCGGATCTTTAATTTACTCAAATAAGGATCTGTTTTCAGGGCACGGTCTATGATTTCTGTAAGCTCTTTCTCCGACAAGGGATTCATCCGGTACACCTGCATTCTGGACAACAGTGGAGAGATAACCTCAAAAGAAGGATTTTCTGTTGTTGCACCGATCAGGGTAATTTTACCTTTCTCCACAGCATTCAGCAAGGAATCTTGCTGACTCTTGCTAAACCGGTGAATCTCATCTATAAAAAGCAGCGGTGATCCGTGATCCAAAACCCGGGACTTATCTGCTTTCTCGATAATTTCTCGAAGTTGCTTTACGCCCGAATCTACCGCAGATAATGTATAATATGGCCGGTCCAATAAGTGCGCAATAATTCCCGCTAAGGTAGTCTTACCAACGCCGGGAGGGCCCCAAAGTAAAAATGATGGGATAAATCCCCGGGAAATATTTTTTCGGACAATCCCTTGTTCTCCCACCAA
The DNA here is from genome assembly GCF_019802045.1 of Membranihabitans marinus. Lineage (GTDB taxonomy): Bacteria > Bacteroidota > Bacteroidia > Chitinophagales > Saprospiraceae > Membranihabitans > Membranihabitans marinus_A. The sequence goes on from NZ_JAHVHU010000004.1 coordinate 39,002, forward strand.
ATGCTGTTGACCATAAAAATCATCTAGTGTCACTGGCCTGATCCGGTCAGCTAATGGCTGCATAATATTGTTTTTCGATCATATGTGTACGTTAGGATAACGAGCTTAATAAAGGATTAGTTCGTTTTACGCTCGAAGTCCATATCACTGAGCAAATGTTTGCGAATGTATCCAGGACGATCTGTCGTGATGCCATCGATACCCATATGGGCCAGTCGTCGTGCATCTTCCACTTTGTTTACAGTCCAGCAGAGAATTCCCAGGTCATCTTTGTGTGCCTGATTAATCAGATCCTGATCAATTATACTGTGATGGAGGTTGATTCCATCCAACCCGTTTGACTTGACAGATTCCCAACGTGCTGCCACATCAGCTTTTTTGGAGGACAACCAAAAACAAGGCAGATCGGGAAATTCATTTTTTAGGTCGTTGATCACTTCCCATCCAAACGCGATAAAAATAATTTGTGATCTTTTGGGATGATCCTCTAATAGCGATTTCAAAATTGGAACAATTTCAGACCCGGATTTTACCTCTACAACCAGTTTTTTATAACGGGGAATTACTTCTAAAATATCAGTTAACAAAGGCAAGCGCTCTCCCTCAAATTGTGGTGCTTTCCATTTTCCGGCATCAAGTTTGGTTAGTACGTCAGAACTTGTCTCGCTGACCTTATAATCAGCGCCTGTCGTCCGTTTGGTGGTTCGGTCATGCAATACCGCTATTTTTCCATCGGCTGTGGGGTACACGTCTATTTCTACGGCATCTGCTCCTTCTTCCCACGCCTTCACTGCAGACAAAGTCGTGTTTTCCGGGTAGACATAGGAAGCCCCCCGGTGACCAATAATTAATGCATTTTGACTGTTTGCCGCCGTGAGCCCAACCAAGGAACAGAAAAACGTCAATAAAATGTGTTGATGTACCATTGCTGTAATTTTTTAGATGAATTTAGCGCCGAATGTACCTAATTATTTAAACATATGCAACGGATAAAATCGTGAACTGTTTAGCGGATCAGGTGCTAAAATGAACCAATCTATATAAGGTGTGTTATTAATTTTGTATATTTCCTCATTAAATTGGATAAAGTGTGTCATATTGCACCTTATGTGCGGAGGGATAAGCGGGTAGAAATACATTTTCAGGCCTAAAAGACGAATAGCATAAGGCGCAGTAGATTGAATGGAATTAAATAATTAAAGCAATACTATGGTATCTATCGAAGAAAAACGGGATTACATTGAGAAAGCGATTGAGTTCGCAAAAACCAAAGGATTTAAAGAATTCCGGGCTAATCTTGATGATTTTGAGGATCCCAAATCCTTTACGAAGGTTTCTTCGGACAAGGAAATATTGCCCGATTTTACAGCCAAAAGAAGAGGAAAAAAACATTATTTTGATATTGCTCTCAAAACAGAGAATGTTCAACCATTGATTACCAAGTGGAAGTTACTCAGTCAATTAGCTGAATTAAAAAATAGTAAATTGATCCTTTTTGCACCACGGGGTCATAAAGCTTTTGCTGAACGTCTTATCAAATTATACAAAGTGCCAGCGCAGGTCGAAGCGTTGAAATGATTTGTAAGCTAATTGTATGCACTTATCCACTCCAGTGAATGCGTGCACCATATTCATCAACCAATCGCCGGGATTCGGGACCATAGGAGAATAATACCTCCAAGAAAGTATGTCCCGGGATGAAAGAAAAATATTCAAGCTCAATGCGTTTCAATAGCCCTGGATGATTTTTAAAAAATAGCGGGGTTATCTTGGATCTTAGATCAAGGAGGTCTTCCGAATACTGGGGGACATAGCTTTCGGTCAATGAATAATTTGTAATTTCAAGCAACTCAAAGAAATATTGGATTAAACGCATATTCAGGTCAAATAAATACCGGTACTTTCTGCCCACAATTGCATGAATGTCTTCTATATAATGGGGGTAGTATGGAAAACTTCCGTATTCGGTCTGAAGCCTGTTTTTCATAATTCTAAACCAATCTTCATCATAGGCAATCTGGACCATTTTAATCGGTTGGGAGCGGTGTTTGCCTTTCACGAGCGGAACGATCAGGTATTGATTGTTCTGATTACTCCGGACCACACCTTTATTCCTGTATGTCCCTTTGGTGTAATTTTCATATTGTTCAAATAGGATGTGGTCAGCCTGGGCTAACAACGCCATGGTGTAGACTGAGGGAAGGAACGGAGCTTCCGTGATAACAGTGTCATAAGAGGGTATCGATGCCAATTTTAATGTTAATTTTTTAACGCCAAAAGTGATCCTGGTGCAAGATAAAAAAACATGCTCCGAAAGTATCAGAGCATGTTATGAGTTGCCGATCTGGCAACTGCATTAAGTTAATTAACCATGTCAACTTAATAGATCTTTAATTCATGCGGAATGGATATTTGTTCTCAGCAATGGCCAAGTCTGCAATCGTGGTTCTTAATTTACTTACATTCTGGATAGGGTAGGAGGTAAACCTTTTGATTCCCATGGTATAAGTTTTCAGCAAGTCACCACTGGTGTACCCCGTCACGGCATCGATGGCGTTTTTCATTATTCGATGGTTGACATCGTGCATAAATACCCGCAGCATGGCTTCATAAATTTCCAAATGTCTGATTTTCTTTTTCTTTATTTCTAGAACCCGCAAATAAAATGACTCTGCCATATATATGTCGATTAGGATGTCTGCTGTGTTGAGAATTAGCTGTTGTTCCTTCTCCAGGTTTAGTTCACCGTCCATTTGTTTTTTGACCGCACCTCCGGAAACCATTAAAAATAATTTCTTGAAGTCTTGTATCGACTTGCTTTCTTCAGCCAGATATCCATTTTTCTTACCCGGGGAGGCAAATGAAGTTAATTCTTTTTGGACCTCCCAAGCCGGACCAGTGAGATCATATTCGCCCTTACCAGATTTTCTAAGCAGCATATTAATACTCAATAACCGGTTGATTTCATTGGTTCCTTCAAAGATACGATTAATACGTGCATCGCGATAGGCTCGGGATACCGGGGTCTCCTCTGAGAATCCCATGCCACCATAAATCTGAACCGCTTCATCTGCTACATAGTCAATAATTTCACTTCCGGCTACCTTTAGAATGGCACATTCAATCGCATATTCTTCGGCAGCTTTCAACTTGGCTTCTGCATAGGTGCTGCCACTCTCCATGAGTTGTTTGGATTTGTGCTCCAGGGAACTGGAGGTCCGGTAAAGTGTGCTCTCCCCAGCAAAAGTCCGAATGCATTGTTCAGCAATTTTTTTCTTTATTGCACCAAATGAGGAGATGGGTACATTGAACTGTATTCGGTCAGTCGCATATTGCACGCTGTAATCGATGAGGGTTTTGGATCCAGAGATGCAAAGAACGCCAAGTTTGAGGCGACCAATGTTCAGAACATTGAAGGCGATAATATGGCCGCGACCGATATCACCCAGAACATCTTCCACAGGTACTCTGACATCTTCTAGAAAAACCATGCGCGTCGATGAACCATGGATCCCCATTTTGTCTTCCTCTTCGCCCAGACTAACGCCCTCAGCGTGGGCATCTACAATAAAAGCGGTGAACTTCTCTCCGTCAATTTTGGCAAAAACGATCAGGATATCAGCGAAACCACTGTTTGAAATCCACATCTTTTGACCATTAAGGATATAGTTTTCACCCGTTTCATCCAACACAGCCACCGCTTTCGCCGATAGGGCATCCGAACCGGATGTCGGTTCTGTCAGGCAATAAGCAGGTTTCAGATCACCGGAGATTATTTTTGTGAGGTATTTTTCTTTTTGTGATTCTGTTCCGAAAAATAAGAAGGGTAGCATTCCAATTCCGGTTTGCACGGAATAACTGACATTGAATGAATGCAAGGGGCCCAACAATTCATTGACAATAATATCGGTGTTCGTCCCCATTTGCATGCCACCGTATTCCTCGGGCATATGAATTCCTAGAAATCCCATCTCGCCCATCTTTTCAATGATCGATACCGTATTGCTAAATTCTCCCTTTTCAATGGCAGGAAGCTTTGGTTTTATCTCTGAGTCAATAAAATCTGAAAGCGACTCCATGATCATTTTTTGATCTTCAGTCGCATCTTCCGGAAAGAATATGGATTCCGATTCTTCCTGAGCTATAACAAACTCACCGCCCTTTATGATTCGTACGCTATTTTGGACTGTCTCCATTGAATATTTCTTTTTAAATTTCTCGTATGGCTCTAAAAATACTCAATTTTTGAACGAAAGTCAAAATAAATCGCGAAAATTTTTACAGGTTTTATGTTCCTTAATTTCAGGTTACTAATTCAAGCGTGAAGTGTTGCCTGACGAGCTGCCAGAACTTCCTCTGATTCTTCATGATTGGGGTCGGGGAGACAGCAGTCCACCGGGCACACTGCCGCACACTGAGGTTCTTCATGAAAACCGACGCATTCCGTGCATTTATCCGGTACAATGTAATAGACTTCCTCATCAACTGGTGGATTATCCTCCAGCGCATCCACGGTCGTTCCATCGTGAAGGGTATAGTCACTATCGATCGTAGTGCCATCTGCCATGCGCCATTCAACACCGGGTTCATAAATGGCATTATTGGGGCATTCGGGTTCGCAAGCTCCGCAGTTTATGCATTCATCAGTAATATATATAGCCATGGTTTATTGCAGTTTTGAATATATAGGCAAAAATATTGATATTTTATGGAATAAAAAATATTGTATGGTTTATATTCTAAGTTTAATAAGTCTAAATAAATACAAGAAGAAGAAAATGGTTCGATCTTTACCTTCATCATCTCCTATCAGCGCTTGGGAGATGTAGATAAAAATGGGATCTATTGCATCTGATAAGGCAAGATGGCATCAAGAAATCCTCCAGTTCATGAATGGGTATTCTTGGGTTTTATGAAGTACAGAACAGATAGCTCAGAAGATTCGATAACTATCTGGACGCTATTCGCCGTACTTTCTGGCTAGTGTCAGATATTGATTCCTTGTTTTACGTTATATCGCGGAAGCGTTTTCGATCAGTAAGGGGATCGACAAAATAACCCGGATGACTTAGAGTAGCTACAGATTGCACTAGAAATGCGACTTATATCTGGAAAATAAAAAAAGGGTGGTTGGCCAACAATTATTATTCTTCTTCACTGATTACCGTCGCATCATCGACGATTTCATTTCCATCGCCATCTTCATCAACGAATCCGGGTGCGGGAGAAGAAGGTTTTTTCGAAGGTATCTCCCTGGTTTTTTCCAGTTTGACTTCTTTGACCCGATCGTAGTCTCCGGCGGCAAACGCTTCTGCTTTTCGCCAGAATTCATCTTTATCATCCATTTCCGAATTTCGCAGGTTTGCTTTGTCTTGCGGCGAAGACTGATAGGGAGTGTCCTTGTTTTTTTCGTGTTCCTTGGCAGCATCCTGAGCTTTGTCCACCGTTTGTTGCCATTTTGATTTGAGTTGTTCAATGTTCGCTTTGGCTTTGTCGATCAGGCTGAGCCCGTTTTCATCCTTTTCATGGAGGTATTTGGTGGCTTTTTGCTGAATTTCTTCACTTTTATGTTCTAGTTTTTCACTCATTGACGAGGCACCCTGACGCAATTTATCCAAAATGTCAGCAGCACCAGCAAGGATTGATTCACCGATGGCTTCTGTAGAATCTTTTATCCGTTCTGATCCTGTTCTGACTTTCTCTTGTTCGTCGTGGATTTGGTCTTTCATTCGATTGCTGATGGACTCCGCTTTATAACGGATTTCTTCCGCCTCATTTTTAAGATCCTCTTGTATGGATTCTCGTTCTTGTTCCATACTTTTGATCGTATCCTTGATCTCATCTTCCGTATGATGCTGATCATCTTCTTCAAGTTCCTTTCGAAATTCAGCAGCTCGTTGTTGCAAAGCTTCCATTCGTTCATCGGCTTTAGAAGCTGCTTCATCAAACTTTTCTGACATCTCAGAAGTGAATTCTTCGGATTTATTTTTAATATCAGAACGCCAATGACGGTATTTTTCTAAAAGGTTATCCACGGCATCTTCCGCTTTATCGCCAAATCGATCTGCATTCTTGCGGGCTGATTCATAAAGTTCATTGCCTTTTTCTTTGATACTTTCCGAAAACTCATCGCTTTTCTTCGACGCTTTTCGACCGGTGGATCGGGCAACGGACTTGGCTCCGAAAATTACCTTTTTGAGATCATTGAGTATTCCCATTGGACGTATTTATTTAAGTTGTTACTAAGATAGATATTTCTCACGAGATCTGCATGCAAGCAGCGTTACTTTATTCTATTTAACATAATAATAATTATAGGAAAACGCAGAGCGTTCGATTTTCACCGCTGTTGGAGTTGTGTAAATGGTATGACTGCTCTGGTTGGTATGACTGCTCTGGTCTAGACAAACCAATACGGAAATTCAATGTAGTATGAAATCGGACTACGATGCAATAAAGCTTCGGCGGTAGCTCCAATCAAAAAGGATATCCTACGGCAAGATTCAGAACCGGGTGCTCAAAATCATAAACCCATCGCTGCCCGGGTTCATGTCCAGGATCGTGCATGGGTGCTGCGAGATCTACTCTGATGACAAAGCTTTGAATATCTAGCCGTAGACCAACGCCTAGACCAATGCCGAGTTCGTTCATGAAGTTTTTATCAAATCGTCCACCAGGTAATGCTTCATTTTCGGTGGTGATCCATACATTTCCGGCATCTACAAACACTGCACCATGTAAATAGCTGTACACCGGAAAGCGGTACTCTACATTGGCTTCCAGTCTTAGATTACCGGTCTGATCAAAATAAGTGGCACTGGTTTCCTGATTCTTTTCCGAATCATAGGTGCCGGGACCCAACTTGCGCGTATTGAATGCCCGGACGCTGTACGGGCCACCCGAATAAAATTGTTTATTATATGGCAGGACATCAGAATTTCCATAAGCCTCTCCAAGACCGGCATATATACGGCTGGCAAATTTCTGATTTCTTCCCAGCTTAATGTGGTAATGCAAATCCAGTGCGGCTTTGGCATATTGAGCATACTCCAATTCCAGGAACGTCTTTGGAGGTCCTGTCCGCTGACCTGTAATCAGACTCAATAAATTCCCGGCAACATCAAAACTACTATTGAGAAAAAATTGATGTTTTTGACTTTGGTCAACCATTCCATTGTATGTGTACGAATAGGTCATGCCCGAGATAAATTGTTGATTGAAGCTACTCTGAAGAAATGGATTGCGATCCAGAATATCTTCAAAATCTGAAGTGCTTTTAAGGAGGTTCAAGTACGTAATAGAAATCGGGTTCAGATCATGGGTCACAAATCGATTTCCGCTCCAGAAGAATCCATAAGCAGCCGTTACGGAAGACATTGAAAATAGTTGAGTTCTGGCGATGTACTCCCCGCCGAGTGAGATACGAGTTTTGGGGATGGAGTAATCAAACCAATCGTTATTAATCGGTATCGGCAGGATCACCCGGGGAAATACCAAATCGCCTTTAAGACTAAGTTGCAGACTATTGAGACCGGGTTCTTTACTTCGGCTCAGTTGTGTCTCGTATCCGGCATTGGCAGTCAAATCCAATATCTCGCCCCCGTGAAACAAATTTCGATTGGTGTAGGTCAAGGCCAAGGAGGGGCCTGAAAAATTATTGGATTTGGTGACAGCTTGAAGCTGAGCCCTAACCGCTCGTTGTGTGAGCGGAGACAGATAGATATTGGCCGTAAGTTCTCCTACGCTATCTCTTCCAAGTCCATCGTGGTCATCAAAGCGTATATTGACAAATTTATAAGCACCCGTAGAACCTAACCGACGGCTTGTGGTCTTCGCATAATCGGAGTTATAATAGTCTCCTTTTTCAATTTTTATAAACGGGTCTAGTTTCTCTGGCTTGAAGTACAATTCATCGCGAATAAAATTTTTATTCTGAAACCGGACGGTATCTAATGGAATGGAATCCTGCCCGATGTGGTAATTGGGATACACGTTCACTTTCTTTATTCGATAAGGGAAGAGTGATTTTTGGGGAACATCATTTTTGATTTTTAAATACAGGTCAAATTTCCGGCTGTCGTATTGATTGGTGTCTGCCTGGAATTCAAGGAACTCGCTGTTGAAATTGTAATAGCCGCGCGTTTTGAGATATGCGTCGATGTTTTGGCGTTCCAATTTCATTCTCTCCAGATCAAACCTCGATCCTTTGTGAAGAACGGTTTCTTCCTGGTAGTTTCTGATCTGTTGATGAATGGTCAGGGAGTCCCCTTCCAATTGGTATGTTTCCAATTCATAATATTCCGGAACTATGGCGTGGTAATTAATACTGGCCATTTTCTTATCCTCGCTATATACGATATCACTTGTGAGAACACTGTTGAAATGTCCTCGGTTTTCCAGCCTGTTGCGCATCAGGTCTTCTACAGATTCCCTATTAACCGCAGAAAGATAAACAGGCTCCTCCCCTATTTTTCGATCTAAAAAACGATATAACCATCCGGTATCTCTTTCTGCCTTAAAATGAACATACAGCCCCGGTTTTAACCCTAAGATACTGCTATTCGGACCAGGCTGGATTAGATTTTCAAGTACATATGACAGCTCTTTGTAATCCTGTACTTTCCCCATCGTATCTAGGTCAAGTTGGGCTCCGGTATAGAGCGTCTTTTCTTCCGGAATGAATTTTTTGACACTACAGGCAAAAAGTAATGGGATGGCTAATAGGCAACTGATTAATCTTATTTCTTTGATTTGCATGTTGTTCATTCACTTATCAGTTATTTTTTTCTGTACCCTGCTCAGTTCTCAGCGGGCTCCACAGTTCATTGAACTTATTGAACTCCCGTGTGAAAATAAGCGCCAGACCGCTGATGATGGTTTGTCCATCGATGACATTTTCAAAGGTGTTTTTACGAAAACCTCTTATGCGGAATTGTCCACTTTCGGTCAGCAGGTACTCTACGCTGACGTTCCCGATTAAAGGATTTTCTTCCTGTGGATTGGTGTTGCCCCCTTCCAGGTCGACTTCGCTGCCTACTTTTACGATGAGTCGATCGTCCAGAAATGTTTTTTTTGCAGCGATATCCAATTGGGTTCTGTTTTGGGGATTTTTGCCCTGGTAGTCGGTGTAGCTATCGAGTCCAAAATTTAATTCCAATCCGGTATCCCCGAGCAGTTTATCTGAGAACAGGTTGAGTTGGTCCGATAATGCTTGATTGAGATTGTCGCGGGCTACATTGACGATGCCTCCAGAGCTGCCGTCGCTGCCGGACCCCGGATAGAATCGTCCAAGAACCAGCAGAGAGAATACTTGTTTATTCAAGAGCTGGTCTTGCTGGTTAATTTGCTGAATGCGTCCATAAACTTGCCCACCCATATCACCGCGGGCGTCATCAGGCATATCAAGACTAAAGCTAAGTTTGGGTTCGGTCAGTTGACCGTCCAGGTTCAGGTACACCAGAAACGGCATCTTTTGTTGATACTGATTCCGAACAGATGGATCAGCGGCCGAGGTTTGACTCGCCATAAGCGATGATGGCGTGGTCTCAATATCATAAATGGCCCGGACATTCAGTTTCGCATCAAACGGGTCGCCGGACCAGGCTACTGTACTTCCCTGTGCAATGTCAAATCTTCTGTTGACGAGATTGTACAGATTCATTTCATAATGTCCATCTTGAAGTCTATAATTTCCAGAAAGGGACATTCGTCCGGTTGGATCGATGGTGAAACTTAAATCACCTTCACCGGCAATCTTAAAATGATCTCCCGTTTGTTCACTGATGATGACTTTGAAAGATGCGTTTTTGGATAAGGACAAAATGGCATTGATATCGTACCCTTGCACCACTATTGATTGTTCCTCCTCTTCTTCTGTCATGACGGGTTCGGGGGCCTTTTTGTTGACAAACTCCACGATTCCTTCTTGTTTGTTCAGATTGGCTTCGCCCTGAGGCATGATGTAGGTGACATTGGTGCCTGCATTGACGTCCAGTTCCACATGGAGTACCGGTAGATTTAAATCTCCCTGGAGTGTGGCTTTTGCATTGAAGCTTGCTTTCCCGTAAAACTGCGCATCGTCCGTTTTCGATGCATTCAAGATCTGAAAGTCCTTCGCCTGCATCTTCAGATCAAATGATGGATTGGTCAAGTCATCTGTGATGATTTTTCCGTTGGTCGTGAATTTGTTGCCATCTGCATCCGAGATCTGAAACTGATTGAGGTTTATCCCTTCATTGTCAAATGTAATTTGCTGGCTTCCCAGATCAAATGGGGTTTGGAGCATCGTAGGTGTGACACGGGCATCGTGAAACACCAGTTCGCCGTTATAATTGAGATTGCTCATAGAACCTCCGGCACGAACATCGCCTGACAAGTAACCAGATGATTCCTCAATCTCTCCCATCGAGAAGGACTGAATGGCATTCATACTAATCCGGTCGATGGTAACATCCAGATTAACTTCAGCGTCGTTCGCTGTAGTCTGGTATTCACCAACTGCCGAAAGGTCCACTTCTCCACCCCGCAGGTTGAGGTCTGCTTTATAATTCTTAGCATCCTCAGTACTTCCGGACAAGTTTAGTTCCCCCATATTAACTTCCATGACCTGGAGATCACGGATCGCGATATCAGCAATCAAACCAGCATTGCCCAGCGGTTCCTGCACGGTAAATCCCCCATTGATATGTCCGGTGGCCAGTAGAGAATCAGGATTAAAGTAACTCATTATGTTAGCCAGGTTAAACTCCTCAAATTGAACGTTTAGGCTTGTATTGCCAGGGTTGTCGTCAATGGTGAATTTTTGGGCTCCGCTTTGCATGTTGAAATTTTTAAATTCTATTTTTTGCTGCCCTATTCGTATCAAATTTCGTTCGGGTATATGCCAGTTTTTGGCATCAAATACCAGCACGGAAGGATCAACATGTATTAAAATACTATCGTTCCGGCTCATGGTTTCTGTTTTGAGATGGACGAGTTCATCATTCTGATATCTGGCTTCAAACTCAGAATACAAAACCTGGTTTTTAACGATATTTCTGAAATAAGTACGATTGATGGTCAGCGGACCAGCCACTATCTGTTGCAATCCCATCTGCATATTGAAATGTTCCTTATCCGAAGAAGCTGAAAAGCTCAAACTATCGATTTCAATGCCGGAATAATTCAAATAGGGAACTTCAATAGCGGCCATTAGGTTTTTATCTTCTTCGTGAAAGTCCACTTTTAAGTTCATCGTGTCCAGTTCTTCCAGGCCCTTCAGAAAAACTTCATCCAACAGTGGATCCTGTCGTAGAGAAGCTTCCACCAATACATGTACCGGCTGAGAAGTGGTATCTGCTATTTGAGTCGAATCACTCAAATAACTGGTGATGTGGCGCGATATAGCGGTTGCAAATCCATCCGGCGAGGTATTGGATTGCAGGTCCAGATCCAACATTCTGCTATTGATGGATCCGGCTGTTGTATCCGGGGTGACATAAGCGCTTAGGTGAATTGTGCCGGTCGGGTAACTGGTGCCGTCGTAGAGAATCTGACCATTGTTAAGGGTGGCATTCGTGGTGAACGTGGTTCCGTTCCCTTTAAAGTAAGCATGGAGTAGAAATGATGATTTCACTCTTTGGTTCATCAGACCTAGTGAGGCCAGGTCAGCATCTTTGACATCGAGTGTGGCATCTACTTCCGGTGATACGGAATCCAGTACGACCTCTGCCGTCAAATCCATGTTGAGGTTGCTGTCCTGGTACGTAGAATGAATCGAACCGACTCCATTGTTAACTGACCCTTTCATGAGCAGATCCTCCATGCTGTAATCGTTTAGTGAGAACGAATCAATTCGGGCTTCCAGAGTGGCATCCAAGGATGAAACATCATGTCCTTGTCCCTCCGCTTCTGCTGTAAGGCTTAGTATGCCCAATTGAGGATTTTTCAATAAAGTATCCAATTGTAGATTTTGAACGTTGACCAGGGCGGAGAATGACAAGCTGTCGGTCTCTGCATAGCGACCCTCCAAAGCAACTTTTCCCAGGGATGTTTCCAATAGTGTCGTGGTTTTGATGTCACTGGGGCTCCCGGAGACATCTGCGGTTAGCCTCATCACTTCCGGGTACTGAATCCCGAGGCTATCTTCACTCATGAAAGTGTTGATGTCCGATCGGGTGGTTTTGATTAAAATATTCGGAAAGTTGAATTGGAGCAGGTCTGGGTTCGTGACATGGTCAACGCTGCCTGAAGCAAATGCGGCAGTGTGCGTACCCCATCGGATTCCCGCGCCCTGAATGCGAAGGGATGCCAATGGTCCTTTTGCCTGGAGATTGCCGGTCAATGGTTTTTGACGTAGAGCTTGCAGGTATGGATTTTCCTGAAGTTCGGGAACAAATTGAGCGATGGGGGTTGGATTTACTTTAAACTCCGGTATGTCCAAGTCGATATTCGTGGTTTCTGGTCTGTTGATTAAATCATTGACCGTCTCATAAGTGCCGGAAATATGACCTTTCAGCCGGCTTTTCATTGCTTCGATCTGAATGTTGGACAGATTAAATTTCTGATCATCCATTTGCCACTGCATTTGAACCTGATCGACGATGATTCCTGATTTTTCTTTGAAATGCAGCTGGTTAAGTTTGCCTTCGGTCGATTTATCATTCAGTTGTATGTTTTGGCCCCTAAGTGTGAAATCACTAATGAACAACGCATCCGGATTAAATTGTCCTGATGTCGGCTGTGCAGGACCAGTCACGTAGGTGATCTGATTATCAGACAAATCGATTTCTTCTAAAGAGACGCCCCATTCCGGCCAGGTAAAAGCTACCAAGGAATCGGATGTTGTGGTTTCTTCGGTAGGTATATCGGTGGCTATCGGGTCCGCCATATCCAGGTGAATCTGTGATTCGGACAATCCTATTTTTTCGATCCGGATTTGATTGTTTTGCAGATCGATGGTTGATGCCCGTAGTACAAAGTCTCCGATGTTTACATCCGCATCAATTCCATCCGGTGTAGATTGATATCGGCCCGTCACATTGGATACTTCAATGTCGTGCAAGGCCAGGTCAGGAAGTAAGGTGTTGGTGGTGGTTTCCGAATCTGGAAATGGTTTGGTCTGAAGATACACAAAGTGGCTATTACTCAACATCGCAGATTGCACCTCAAAGATCATGCTGTCCAGTTCTACCCGATCCATACGAATATCGAACTCGCCGACACGCACTACAGCGTCCATTCCAGCTACTTCATCGTGATAGTTTGCATGGATGTCACTCAAGTGTATATCGCCGACTGAAATATTTATAGGAGCGGCAGTAGTATCTGTGGAAATATTTTCCGTAGAATCTGTAGAAATAAAGGCATCCAGTAAAAACTGGTAATTAAAATGATCAGATCCTTGATCACGGTAAACATTTGCCCGGGCCCCTGTCCACTTCAGTTGGTTCACAGAAATTCCCTGACCGGTGATGATCGGCCAAATGGGAATACCAGCTGTAAGTGATCTGGAATAAAGTAAAGTATCTTGATTCAGATCTTCGACGTAGAGATTCTCGATGGTGATATCTCCGGCAAAAGAGATGTAAATTCGGTCCAGTGTAATGGTCGAATTGGTTTTGGATTCAAGATAGGAGAAAACCTGATTCTTAATTACATTTTGCCCCCAGGGGCTTCGTACAAACAAGACCAGGAGAAAGAATGTTATGAGAATTCCTGCGATAATCTTAAGTAGTATAGATAGCAATCTCAATATGATATTCTTTTATTTATTCAAGGAGTTTCTCCATAAAATGTTCACATAATAAATATTAGATAAAAGTCGCAATTCCCTTGATGGTATCGTCATAAATGGGCGTTGTATCACTTTATTTTTTTAAAAATAATACGGATATCATGGTCCTTATAATCTAAAAGAGCTATATTTGATCAAAATATTATTTGTAATAATTCTAAATAGATGGGTATGGAAAATTCATTAAAACTTAAAACCCCACCTGATCTTTTGCCATTGGCAACCGGAGCTTCGCTTAAAATTTTTGAACTTGATGGAGCCGCAGGCATGATAATGCCGGTCCATTACTGTACCGAGGAAGCGGTCGTCAGTGTGAAGGCAGGTTCTTCCCGATTGCAATTTGAAGATCATGCAATGATTCTTGAGAAAGGGGAATCTTTTCTTCTCCCTGCCGGAAAAACACATTCGTTGACGTTATTGGAAGATTTCCAAGCGCTCGTGGTAATGCCGGTCGAATCCGATATAAAGTGCAAGGTTTCACCACACAATACTTCCTTATGATGACTGTTATTGATCCCGTGCTGATTGTTCTCACGTTTTTATGGATTGGTTTTGTTTGTGCGATCAGTTTTATGGAAGCCGGGTTAAAATTCAGAGCCCCTGGTGTAACTATTCCGGTAGGACTGAGTATTGGTCGGGTGGTTTTTGGTGCGCTTAATAAGGTGGAGTGGGTACTGGCCGCTGCCATCGTACTGAACTATGTCTTATTTCACCATGTTTATTCATGGAATATGGCTTGGATAGCGGGCGCAATTTTGATCCTGAAGATTCAAACGCTATGGATGCTGCCGGCGCTAAGTCAACGCGCCAAAAATATTAGTGAAGGCGTTTCGCTTCCACCCTCATCGTTGCACCGGTATTATCTTTTGTTGGAGGTCAGTAAGGTGGCTATTTTATTTGTTTATGGCGTGCATTTGTTTCATTAAATAAACTCGAAGAAGTTGGAACCCGGCATCGGGACCGGAAAAAATTACAGAATTTAGTGCAAACGTTTTAAATTCATGATATTTATTTGAATATTACGCTTTAAATCAAAATTGCACTATACATATGAAAAAGGTCATCACTTTTGGTGAGATTATGCTTCGACTGAGCCCTCCGGGGTATTTGCGTTTTTCTCAAGCGGATTCGTTTGATGTCGTCTATGGCGGCGGCGAATCCAATGTTGCCGTATCTTTAGCGAACTATGGCATCCCTGTGGAGTTTGTCAGCCGGATTCCGGACAACGACATTGGGGAATGTGCAGTTGCCGAATTGCGAAAGAAGAACGTAGGTACTCAGTTTATCGAACGAGCGGGCGACCGACTTGGGATTTATTTTCTGGAAATGGGCGCTGTCTCCCGGGGCAGCAAGGTCGTGTATGACCGGGCGCATTCTGCCATTGCTGAAATAAAACCAGGGACGATCGATTGGGAAGAAGTATTTGCTGATGCCCAATGGTTTCATTGGACAGGGATCACACCGGCTATATCTCAATCTGCCGCAGATGTCTGCCAGGAGGCCATACAGGCTGCGAACGATCTGGGGATTACTGTTTCTACCGACCTGAATTACAGAAAGAATTTGTGGACTTACGGTAAAAAAAGCCACGAAGTCATGCCTGATCTTGTCGCAGGATGCGATATAATACTGGGAAATGAAGAGGATGCAGAGAAGCACTTCGACATTCATCCGGAAGGCGTGGATGTATCACAGGGTGATACTATTGATGCGGATGCGTACATATCCGTCTGCCAGCAATTGATGGAACGCTTTCCCCGGACCAAGAAGGTGATCGTCACTTTGCGGGGTTCATTGAGTGCCTCACACAACACCTGGTCCGGCGTCCTGTACGACGGAACTAAACTGTACAAAGGACCCGATTTTGACATCACACACATCGTTGACCGAGTAGGTGGTGGTGATAGTTTTATGGGAGGACTCATTTATGGTTTGATACATTATGGTGAAGATGTTCAAAGTGCATTGAATTTTGCAGTTTCCGCATCTGCACTGAAACACACTATATTTGGGGATGCCAACCTGGCTACCGTAGCAGAAGTGGAAAAACTGATGGGCGGTGATGCCAGTGGCCGGGTGAGCCGGTAATATTATTCAATAATTAAATTCAAAAATAAATTTTATGGCTACATATGCCCGTACGGAAGTGATACAGACGGTGTTGGATCAACGATTGGTCCCTTTATTTTATCATCCTGACCCTGAACTCGGTAAATCCGTGCTCAAAGCGTGTTACGAAGGCGGTGCCCGCCTGATGGAATTTACCAATCGGGGTGATTTTGCGCAGGAAGTATTTTCTGAGCTCAGCAAATATGTAGGACAGGAACTTCCGGGGATGGTTCTTGGTATTGGGTCTATTAATGACGCACCCACGGCAGCGATGTATTTGCAGTTGGGAGCAAACTTTATTGTCGGGGCTTCTTTCCGGGAAGATATTGCCCGTGTTTGCAATCGGCGAAAAGTGGCGTACGTGCCCGGTTGTGGTACATTAACGGAGATTGGAACGGCCGAAGAGATGGGGTGTGAACTCGTGAAATTATTTCCAGGTAGCGTGTATGGTCCGGATTTTGTAAAATCGATCAAAGGCCCGAGTCCCTGGACGCGTATTATGCCTACAGGTGGAGTTTCTACGGATGAAGAAAACCTTCGATCGTGGTTTGATGCGGGCGTATCAGCCGTGGGTATGGGGTCTAAAATGATCTCTAAAGACATTATCGCAGAAAAATCGTGGGATGAACTGACCCAGCGGGTAGAGCGCACATTGAAACTTATAGAAACTATGAAGTAAACGATGAAAATACTCAACCAGGAACAAATGCATTGGGTGGATCAGCAAACGATGATCGATCAGCGTATTAGCTCTACCGAGTTAATGGAGCGTGCGGTGCATGAACTTTACAAATGCATCCGAAGTTTTACCTGGTTTGATCCGCTCTCGCCCGTGTTTGTATTTGCCGGTTCAGGGAATAATGGTGGTGATGGCATTGGGCTGGCCAGGTTGTTGGCTGAAGAAGGTGTCGAGGTCCATTTATTTTACTGCGATTATTCCGAACCGAGCGCGGATAATCTGCATATGCGGGAACACCTCCCCCATCGGAAGTATCTGACAGAAAAGTCGATCACGAACCCGGCGGATTTTCCAACACTGGATCGGAAAGGGCTGATTATTGATGCATTGTTTGGTTCGGGCTTGAATCGGCCGATCGAAGGAGTCTGGCGGTCGGTCGTGGAAAGCATCAATACACAGCACACCAATCGTGTGATTAGTATCGATATTCCCTCGGGAATGCATCCCGACAAAATTCTCGAGAATGCCGTGTGCATACATGCTGATATTACCCTGACGATCGGGCAACCCAAGTATAGCTTTTTCTTTCCCGAGCTCGGAGATATTATTGGGGATTGGGTAGTGATTGATATTAAGTTGTCAGAGGCTGCTTTGGAAAAATGTGATACGCACATGTATTATCTGGATGCACCGTTTATCAAAGGGTATGGCGATCTGTCCCGGAAAAGATTTTCACATAAAGGAACCTTCGGTCATGCTTTGCTCATCAATGGGTCCTATGGAAAAATGGGCGCTGCGATTTTAGCTGCCCGTTCGTGTCTGCGGAGCGGTGTGGGGTTGTTGACTTGTCATGTGCCTCGTATTGGTTATCCCATTATGCAGATATCGGTCCCTGAATCGATGGTGTCGGTGGATCAGCATGAGTTTTATTTTCATACTAAAATTGATGTGTCCGGTTATGATGCGATAGGAATAGGATCGGGCATTGATCATGGAAATGGTGTTTGTGAAGCTTTGTTGCATGTGATTCAAAATACGACAGTCCCCCTGGTCCTAGATGCTGATGCACTTAATATTCTGGCAGAACATGCAGATTGGCTGGGTAAATTACCCCGTAATAGTATCCTGACCCCCCACCCTGGTGAGTTCAAGCGATTGTTTGGATCTTGGATCAATGATGCGGAAAAGCTGGACAGACAACGAAATCTATCGCGCCAGTATGGTCTTTTTATTGTGTTGAAAGGTGCGAATACCTCAATATCTTGCCCGGATGGACAAATCTATTTTAATTCAACGGGAAATCCAGGCATGGCCACAGCCGGGAGTGGTGATACGCTGACAGGCATCATTACCGGACTTTGTGCGCAGAATATGGGGACCAAGTCAGCCGTTTTAATGGGCGTTTACATCCATGGTCTGGCTGGCGATCTGGCTGTGAAGGGCCAAAGTCAGCTTTCTATGGTCAGCTCGGACATTACCAATCACCTTGGCGCTGCATTTTACGAGACCTTTCAAACGTAAGTCGGTATTGGTTGATTGTTAAAGGTAAATGGTTGATCACTCCTGAAATTTATTTTACAAAAGATCCTACTAGGTCGTCGGGGGGGCATTTGTGCCTATCTACCATATATGTTGTGCGCTAACTACGGAACTTACCAGTACATAATTTTCCTACACGTAAAGCAGTCTTGTAGCACGCCCTCCCACACGTCTTGATCCATCAACCGCCATGCGTGTTTCATGGAAGTTGACGACACGCCCTTGGATCCACTACATCATGATCAACCATTCACCATCGATAATTAAATTTTGTTCTTACCAACAGCATTGAGATCTTCAAAAGCCTGAGTCAGACGAACACGGAAAGCGTCTTCGGCTGCACGCAACCATTTGCGGGGATCGTAGTACTTTTTATTGGGAATGTCGTCGCCGTCCGGGTTTCCAATTTGTGCCTGCAGATAACCGCGGTTTTTAGCCTCATAAGCGCGTAATCCGTCCCAGAATGCCCATTGTTGATCGGTGTCAATATTCATTTTGATGGCGCCGTAGGTGATGGCTTCCCGGATGTCCTTTAGGTCAGAACCACTGCCTCCGTGGAATACAAAATGAATCGGTTGATCTTTGTCCAGATTAAATTTTTCCTTTACAAAATCCTGTGAGTTCTTCAGAATGATCGGTCGCAATTCCACATTGCCTGGCTTATATACGCCATGAACATTGCCAAAAGCAGCTGCTACGGTAAACCGTGGCGATACCTTCATGAGCTCTTCATAGGCGTAAGCGACTTCTTCGGGCTGCGTGTAAAGACGTGCACTGTCAATCTCCGTGTTGTCCACGCCATCCTCTTCGCCACCGGTGACACCCAGTTCGATCTCAATCGACATATCAATTTTATTCATTCGTTCAAAGTACGCCTTTGAAGTGCCGATATTTTCTTCCAGTTCTTCTTCGGACAGATCCAGCATATGCGAACTAAACAAAGGCTGTCCTTTCTCGGCATAGTACTTTTCTCCGATGTCGAGCAGGCCATCCACCCAGGGAAGTAAGTTCTTGGCACAATGATCCGTATGCAAGACCACGGGTACATCGTATTGTTTTGCAAGCAGGTGAACGTGTGTAGCTCCCGCCACGGCACCATAAATACTGGCTTTCTGTTGACTGTTGTCCAGCCCTTTACCAGCGTAGAAAGAAGCTCCACCGTTGGAAAGTTGAATAATAACGGGTGACTCCAGGTCACGGGCTGTTTCCATTACGGCATTGATCGAATTGGTCCCGATGACATTGACGGCAGGCAACGCATAATCATGCTTGCTGGCGTGGTTGTAAAGTTCTGTAAGTTCCGCTCCGTACAATACCCCTGACCTGAAATTTTTGTTTGACATATGTTAAGTTATAAATTAGGTGAATTTAAATGATTCCTTTTTCAACCAAATAAGCTTCGGCATCCAAAGCTGCCATGCATCCGGTGCCGGCGGCAGTTACCGCTTGCCGATACTTTCTGTCTTGTGCATCCCCGCTGGCGAATACGCCTGGTATATTCGTTTCTGTGGTTTTTCCTTTGGTTACAATATAACCGGTTTCATCCATGGTCAGAATATTGTGAAATATTTCTGTATTGGGTGAATGCCCGATGGCAACGAAAAATCCGGTGATGTCGAGGTCTGTAACCTCTTTGGTTTGATTATTCTGGACTCTGACGCCGGTCACCTCTCCATTTCCCAATATCTCCCTGGCTTCGGTGTTCCAGTGTATTTTTATGTTTTCCGTTCTCATCACCCGGTCCTGCATGATCTTGGAAGCACGCATTTCATCTCTACGGACCAATAAGTGAACTTCCGGCGAAAGTTTTGAGAGGTAGGTGGCTTCCTCCGCTGCGGTATCTCCACCACCGACCACGGCTACTTTTTGTCCTTTGAAAAAGAAACCGTCACACACTGCACATGCAGAAACCCCTTTGTTCATAAAAGCTTTCTCGGAAGGGAGTCCCAACCATTTGGCGCTGGCCCCGGTAGCTATTACGACGGTGTGCGCCTGAACCTTTTCGCCGTTGTCCAAGGTGAGCGTATGTACATCCTGGCTGAAGTCTACTTCAGTTACCACGTTGTAAAAAATTTTCGTCCCGAAGCGCTCTGCTTGCTTACGGAAATCTTCCATCATCACCGGACCTTGAACGCCGTCGGGATAGCCGGGGTAGTTCTCTACATCGGTAGTTATCATCAATTGTCCGCCCGGTTCTGAGCCTACGTACATCACAGGGTCAAGATTAGCTCGTGCTGCATAAATGGCAGCCGTATAACCAGCCGGCCCTGATCCTATTATGATACATTTCTGTATATCCATACTTTCAAAAAATTTAAGGTTGCAAAAATAAGATAAATCGGCAGAATATCAGAGTTCGTCGAATAATTCCAAAAATTCACACCAGAAATTGAATCTATTATTATATTCATTGTTGATCTCACAAAAACAGCATCAATGGAAGTACTCCATGAACTTAACGGTATAACATATATTCTCGCGGTTGGTTTTATGGGATTGTGGTTTTTATTTTCTTCCCGTCAAACCTGGAATGTTATTATGGGCGTGGGCTTTTTTATTTGTCTGTTCGCTAATTTTGCAATAACGATGGGGGCTTCGCTGGGACCGGTAAAGTACTTTGTCTTCTCCAAGAATCTTTTACTTATTGCCTTTTTCAGTTTCATTTTTCGATGGCTACGTAGCAATAAAATTGGATTAGTGCTTGCTATTGTTGCAAGTATAGCACTTAGTATGTTGTTGTTCAAAATGAAGATAGAAAACCGTGTGGTTCCCAGCAATCTACAGCATCCCATAGAACTTGGTGAATTGCTGATCAAAACTTCGCCTGACCATATTGATATGATCAGAGTAGAGCTAAGCGCCTATTCCGCACGGATCGAAAAAGCATTTTATCCGGAAATGGAAGGAACTGCACTTGATAAATTTTATGTTATCGATATACCTGATGATCAATCGGATAAAAAAAGAGAACTGCTGGCTGTCCTTCACCGTCATCAACTTATTACATACGGTGAATACAATGATGTAGTTCAGATTCAGCCCAGACCAGGTCTTGTGGTTGATGAAATTCCCACTTCGATTTTCGTGAATGATCCCTTGTCCTCCGGTCAGTGGGCCTTTGAAAAGTTGAATTTTAACCGCTGGTATAAACTATTGATGGATCATCGGGATCAAGTAAAACAAACGGTGCAAGTTGCTGTACTGGATACGGGAATCGACGGTTCTCATGAAGATTTAAACCGGATGGTTGACCCGGTCTATCAGGATATGAAAGACCCCGTGGGGCATGGAACCCATTGTGCGGGAATTATAGCGGCAGAAACCAATAACCAGAAAGGTATTTCTTCGATGGCTTTTTATAATGACATCATTCGGATTATGCCTGTGAAGGTCCTGAATCGGATGGGATTTGGCACCCAGGTACAGATTATTAGAGGCATGATCCGAGCCGTTGATCAAGGCGCCGGTGTGCTTTCGATGTCACTGGGCGGAATCAGTGATGAACCGAAGCAAAAAGCCTATCTGACCGCTGTTCAATACGCGAACGATCACAACGTCGTGGTAGTGACCAGTGCCGGAAACAGCAGTCGAAGTGCTCAGGATTTCTCTCCGGCTAACGTACCCGGGGTTATCTGTGTCACAGCATTGGATGATAAGAACCGGCTCGCTTATTTTTCAAATTACCTGGTGGATATAGAATGGGGCATTGCTGCACCCGGAGCTGATATACTCAGTACCTTTCCCGGCGATCAGTATAAGTCGATGTCGGGGACGTCCATGGCCGCCCCCTTCGTCAGCAGCGTAGTGGGCGTGATCAAGGCATTCGCTCCTGCTCTCACTTCCTCTGAAATTTATAAATTATTGCATGAGACCAGTCAGCCCACCTTGGACGTTGCTAAGTCAGGTGGACTGGTTCAACCTGCTGCGGCACTCAAGGCAGTATTGACATCATTTTAAAACTTACAAATCAATCCAGAAGACTTGGGTTACCATAGACTATAACGTATCCTGGTCTGGTAACAGGCACACTTGTTAAAGCGATGAAAATAACTGCATATTACGTTATTTAATACCACTCAAGTTTACGATTCTTTTTCCTGAACCCCAAATGTAAGGTAAATCAATTTCAGTATGCTTCTTTCAGATACACCTCTGGAAGAAGGAACCATTACTCTGAATTGTCTCGACTTTGATTTCTGATCCATTCCGATTCTATAATATCTTTCAGAAATTCTATATTATCTGCTTTATCGTCATAGATCATGTTGACTTGAATTATAGCTTTTGAATAAAATGGCAGCCGTTCCTTGAGTTTCTTCTCCACATAGGTTCGTATCTCATCAGCGGTCTTATCTTTGATAAGCGGGCGATCTTGCTTCTTTTGTTCCAACCGGGCACTCAGTCGCTTTGCTGAGGGATTAATAAAAATGGTGGTACCGGCCTGATTCATCACTTCCATATTGTCAAAGTGACAGGGGGCACCTCCTCCCGTACTAATCAACACCGGTTTTTCTGGAATCTGATATTGATCAATAATATCATGCAAGACTTGTCGCTCTATTGCCCGAAAGGCCTCCTCCCCTTTCCGGGTGAATATCTCATTAATTGACATACCGGCTGATTGCTCGATCAGGTCATCCATTTCTACGGTGATCACATCCATCCGTTCGCTTACTCCATGACTCAGCAGGCTTTTACCCGATCCCATAAAGCCGATGAGGAAGAATATATTTGAGGTTGAGGTTAAGGTTGAGGGGGGCATAATTCAGATAATGATTTTAATTTATTTGTCGACAGAAAATCTTTGCTAAACATACAAAATGTTAGGATATTTGCAAGCAAAATACACCACCATGCGGTTATTCATTTCATTACTTGTTATCTCATTGTTCCTGTTATCATGTAATGAGGACAATTCCTCCGAAAAAACGGATGATACAATCTCATCCATCGTGAACATACCCGTAGGCGCTGATCAAATCATTGACACTAGTGTGGCTGCGCGGTTAACCTTTGAAAACGCTTTGGTCGATTGGGATACGATACGCAGCGGCGAATCATTTACTCACGTATTTGAATATACCAATACAGGAAAACGCCCGGCCATTATCTCCGATGTGAAAACATCCTGCGGTTGTACCGCTCCGACCTATACCAAGGATCCCATACCTCCGGGTGGGAAAGGCCGCATCGAAGTGAGCTTCAACTCAAGCGGACGCCACGGGTACCAAAAAAAATCAATAAATGTGATCGGAAATACCTACCCTCCAAGAACCTTATTATATTTGCAGGGTTTTGTTAGTAACTAATTAAAAAACATACAATATGATCATTCTTCAAACTGATTCAAACCCGTTTATATCTATGCTCCCGCTACTGGGTATGGTCGTCGTATTTTACTTCTTATTCATGCGACCCCAACAAAAAAAGGCAAAGGCACAGCGGGAATTCAACACGAAGTTGGATAAGGGCAGTGTGGTTGTCACCGGTTCAGGTATTATTGGACGGATCAGTAAAATAGAAGATGAAGTCGTCACCCTTCAGCTCGCTGATAAAACCTTTATTAAAGTCCTTCGGAGCTCTGTTTCAAAAGAAATGACAGAAGTACTTGAAAAATCTGAGCACGGATTGAGT
The DNA here is from genome assembly GCF_019802045.1 of Membranihabitans marinus. Classification (GTDB taxonomy): domain Bacteria; phylum Bacteroidota; class Bacteroidia; order Chitinophagales; family Saprospiraceae; genus Membranihabitans; species Membranihabitans marinus_A. The sequence continues at coordinate 62,737 of NZ_JAHVHU010000004.1, forward strand.
TTGTAATCAATAATTCTCCTTCGATGAAATAGTCGAATGGTGAAAGTCTAAAAACCAGCTTTTCCACCATCCGATCAGCGTGTCAAGTATACCAGTGTCTAAAGACGATACTGTAAATCGTGATGAAATAACCAAGTTTTCTCGTGCACCTAATCCGCATAAGTCACACGTCATCCAAAAGTGGGCCATGTAATAGGCCTAATTTTAGAAGTTAAGCAGTTGATTGTACTGGATATTATGCATCACAAACGAATGACCTGCACGACGAGATTATTAAGGGCTGACGCCCGATTGGGCTGGACAAAGGTTTCCCCGGGCTAATCACTTACTTGTTGGGGACGGAGCAAAACAATCTAACCAAGTACCCGGCGTGGTTCGCTCTGGTGCGCGGAATCATAAGTAATGTATGCTATGGAAGAGATTATTTTTTGACAGATCAAAGAAGCAAAACTGCGCATAGCCATAGCTACGTAAGGATTTTGATGATGAAGATATGTCAATAAAAGAAGCCTTCAATAGTGTATGGTATTTATGAGTTCGTGCACTAGTCATCTTAGATGATGGAAACATTGGAAGATTTTACAGATTCTTAGCAAAGTATTTTTAGAGCACAACTTCTGTTGAATTAAATTCATTCGGTCGCAGCTATCATCTATCGAATCAACGACCGGATGACTTCCCAGAGCACGATTCCGCCACATACAGATACATTGAGCGAATGCTTGGTACCAAACTGAGGTACTTCCCAGACTTCATCCAACAAAGGAAGGATTCCTTCCGTGAGCCCATTGACTTCATTTCCAAATACCAGGGCAATGGGGGTTTGGAGATGTGTTACTTGATGCAATAAGATGGATTGATCCGTCTGTTCGATACCAATGCAATAGCATCCTGCTTTTTTCAACTGATGAATAGAGTCATGAACATCCGGCGTATGCGTCCAATTCACTGTTTTGGTGGAACCGATGGCTGTCTTAAATATTTCTGCGTGAGGTGGCTTAGGTGTATATCCACAAAGATGGATGTGTTCCAAGGCAAACGCATCAGCTGTTCTAAAGAAACTGCCCACATTGACACCCGATCGGATATTGTCGAGAACAATATGGACCGGGTACTTTTCGAGCTCTTTAAATTCTTTTAGATTGAGTCGATTTAACTCATCCAGTTTTAGTTTTCGCATCTTTTACCGGGTTGGTTTGATCCTGTGACGATTGGCCGTTCCTATTCTTGTGCTTCAAGGCCGCCTGGATGAAAGAAGAAAATAAAGGATGGGGGTTTTCTACCCGACTCTTGAGTTCTGGATGAAATTGTACTCCGATAAACCAGGGGTGGTCTTCAAGCTCAAGAATTTCAATAAGATTACGTTCTTGGTTAATGCCCGAGGGAACAAATCCATTTTCCTGGAAGGCGTTTAAGTAGTCATTGTTAAATTCGAATCGATGGCGGTGCCGTTCATGAATAATGGTCTGATCATAAGCCTGATGGGCTTTGCTAGAGGATTCAAGATGACATTCCCAGGCGCCCAGTCGCATGGTGCCGCCCATATTCTCCACATCTACCTGATCGGGCATCAAATGAATGACGGGCGCTGTGGTATCTGAGTCAAACTCTTCAGAGTTGGCATTGGGTAACTGGAGTACATTGCGGGCAAATTCTATGGCTGCGCATTGCATTCCAAGACAAATGCCAAAGAAAGGTATTTTGTTTGTTCTGGCATATTGGATGGCATTTAATTTTCCTTCAACACCTCGCTTCCCAAATCCGGGGGCAACCAAAATTCCATCCAGGGATGCCAGGTGTTTTTCGAAATCTGGTTCTTCCAAATCTTCGGAATGTAAACTCACCACATTCACCAGGGTCTCATTTTCAGCACCAGCATGAACGAAAGATTCGTATATTGATTTATAAGCGTCCTGGAGTTCGATGTACTTTCCGATCAGGCCGATTCGAACTTCATGCAATGGATTTTTCAGTTTGCCTAAGAAATTCTTCCAGGCGACCAGGTTGGGCGCTGTGGAATCATCCAGCCCCAGTTTTTCCATAACTCTGTAATCCAGTTTTTCTTTGAGCATCATCAACGGTACATCATAAATCGTATTTGCATCGATCGATTCGATGACCGAATTTTTATTTACATTGCAGAATAATGCCAGTTTTTCCCGGATATCTTCGGACAACGTGTGTTCGGTCCGACAGACCAAAATATCAGGTTGGATACCGTATGTTAAAAGCTCTTTGACCGAATGTTGCGTGGGTTTGGTCTTAAGTTCACCTGCTGCACGCAGGTATGGGATTAGAGTCAGATGGATGACGATTCCATTTTTGGGGCCCAATTCGTTGCGCATTTGCCGGACTGCTTCGATGTAGGGCAGTGATTCAATGTCGCCGACGGTACCTCCAATTTCAGAAATGATTACATCATAATTATCTTCTTCAAAGCCCTTTACATACTGCTTGATTTCATCGGTGATGTGGGGTATAACCTGGACGGTCTTACCCAGGTAGGCTCCTGCCCGTTCTTTATTGATGACATTGGAATAAATCCGCCCTGTGGTGACATTGTTAGCTTGTGAAGTCGGTCTGTTCAGAAATCGTTCGTAGTGGCCCAAATCGAGGTCGGTCTCCGCGCCATCATCGGTTACATAACATTCCCCGTGTTCATAGGGATTGAGAGTGCCAGGGTCTACGTTGATGTATGGATCGAGTTTTTGAATGGTTACTCTGAAACCTCTTGCTTGAAGAAGCTTAGCCAGTGATGCCGAAATAATCCCTTTACCCAGAGAAGAAGTGACGCCACCCGTAACGAATATATACTTAATCATGGTCTCTCTAATTGATGGTTTCGTGATGTTGTTACGGGGTGCAAAGTTAACTAAATATAATATTCAGGTGTGGTTTTCAGAGAAGATATTTGTAGATAGCAGATCAATTTAGCGATTGATCTACATTAGAGAAACGTTGTACACTGTGGACCACCCGGCTGCATATATCGGATAGAGTACTTCTTGGGTTTTTCCAATGCATTATATTTTACACAAAAAAAGGTGTTAATCCGAATCGGATTAACACCTTTTGTAACTATAAAAATTTGACGAAGGTTATTTGTTTTCGTCCACTTCCTCGAACTCTACGTCCGTCACATCGTCTGCACCGGCATCTGAATCATCTTGACCAGCGCCACCGCCGGCAGCATCAGCTCCTGCACCTGCATCAGCACCGCCATTGGCCTGATAGATGTCCTGACTGGCTGCTGTCCAGGCTGCGGTCAGTTTTTGACTAACTGCATCTATTTTGTCCAGATCTTCTGCTTTGTGCGCTTCTTTGAGTTCTTCCAAAGAACTTTCGATCTCTGCTTTTTTATCCGCAGGAATTTTGTCGCCGTATTCACTCAATTGCTTTTCGGTACTAAAAATCGTCGCATCAGCTGCATTTAATTTGTCCACTTTCTCTTTCAGCTTCTGATCTTCTTCCGCATTCGCCTGAGCTTCCTGCTTCATGCGTTCGATTTCTTCTTCTGAAAGACCGGTAGAGGCTTCGATACGTATTTTTTGCTCTTTTCCAGTGCCTTTATCTTTTGCATGGACATTCAGTATACCGTTGGCATCCATATCAAAGGTCACTTCAATCTGAGGCGTTCCCCGTGGTGCTGGTGGTATTCCGTCCAGAATAAACCGACCTACAGTTCGGTTATCTTTGGCCATGGGTCGCTCACCCTGAAGAATATGGATTTCTACAGAGGGCTGATTATCTGCTGCTGTAGAATATGTTTTTGACTTTTTGGTGGGAATGGTCGAGTTGGCTTCGATAACTACATCGTATACGCCGCCCATCGTCTCGATTCCCATAGACAATGGAGTCACATCAAGAAGCAAAACATCCTGGACATCACCACTAAGCACTCCGCCCTGAATAGCAGCACCGATGGCCACCACCTCATCCGGGTTTACGCTTTTGTTCAGTTTTTGTCCGAAAAAGTCTTTCACAACTTCCTGAACTTTTGGAATTCGTGTTGAACCACCAACCAGGATAACTTCATCGATATCGTTCTTACTCATTCCGGCATCTTTCAATGCTTTCTCACAAGGTACGATCGTTCGTTGAATCAGATCATCCGCCAATTGTTCGAATTTGGCTCGTGTTATTTTTAATACCAGGTGTTTAGGAACACCGTCTTTGGCTGTGATGTATGGAAGATTGACTTCCGTTTCGGATGAAGAAGACAATTCGATTTTGGCTTTTTCGGCGGCATCTTTCAATCGTTGCAGCGCCATGGGATCTTTACGCAGATCCATGCCTTCCTGGTCCAGAAATTCTTCAGCCATGTGATTGATCAGCACACGATCAAAGTCATCACCACCCAACATGGTATCTCCATTGGTAGATTTTACTTCAAATACACCGTCCCCCAGCTCTAAAATGGAGATGTCAAAAGTACCTCCACCCAGGTCAAATACAGCAATCGTCTGATCCTTGTGACTCTTGTCCAATCCATAAGCTAAAGCTGCTGCGGTCGGTTCGTTGATAATCCGCTTGATCTCCAGACCTGCGATCTCCCCTGCTTCTTTGGTTGCTTGTCGTTGCGAATCGTTGAAATAAGCAGGAACGGTTACTACAGCTTCTGTAACATCCTGTCCCAAATATTCAGAAGCAACCTTCTTCATCTTTTGAAGGATCATTGCTGAAATTTCCTGCGGTGTAAAGTGCCGATCATCAATCTTGACACGCACTGTATCGTTGTCCCCTTTTACTACTTCATAGGACATTTTCTCAATTTCATCTAAGTGCGCCGAATGTCGTGCACCCATAAATCGTTTGATGGAATTAATGGTTTTGTGTGGATTCGTTATTGCCTGACGTTTGGCCGGATCACCTACTTTTCGCTCTCCGTTGTCCAGAAAAGCCACCACTGAGGGGGTTGTTCTTTTACCTTCGTCATTTGGAATAACCACCGGTTCATTACCTTCCATTACGGATACTACGGAGTTCGTGGTACCCAAATCTATTCCGATAATTTTTCCCATATCAAGTTAAATTTTAGTTTACATTTTACATTAGAAAATCAGTCTATACATTGCAAGTAAAATGCCATTACCCTGAATTCGTCCAATTTGGCATAATACGGGACGCAACATCTCTTTTACTGTCACCTTTTAGCCCAATACATGACAAAACGTCATTAGATTGGGGTCCAAGCGCACCAGGATCGACTGAAGGATTGCCGTGGACGTCAGGAATAGCAATTGTATTATTCCGATGTTTTTGGAGCATTTTAAGCGGATTCAGTATGCTGATTCATGGATTTCAGTACTACTCTCGACGATGAAATTTGCGATTTTATATAATAAAGTTATTCATTACTTTTACCAACCGATTTCAATCTTATCTTTGAAATAAATATATAAGGTATGAATATTAGCTTAAAGGAAATATTTGATGATGCGAATGAATTGGATAAAAAGTCGCTGGACTTCTTATTGAAGGCCATCGCTAAAAATAATCAAACCGGGTTTGACTACCTGGAATTCAAACAAGCGCTCATCCGACTAAATAAAATGGGTGTGGATGAGGATACCGCCATAAAAAGTGCTTTTGCCACAGCATCCACGGTGGGACTGACCAAAGAGAAGTTGCTTGAAAGTGCAGGGTATTATCTCAACATCCTCAAGGATGAATTCAAACAATTCAACACCGCCCTGGAAAAGCAAATGGAATCCAAAGTCCACTCTCGGGAAAAACAGAAATCGAGTTTGGAATCTAAAATTACAGCACTGGATAAAAAAATCAAAAACCTCACAGAAGAACGAAAAGATTTGGAATCCAAACTTAGCAGTATTGATCAGCAAGCCGATGTCGCCCGCAAAAAAATAAAGGAGACCAGTGATCGATTTGAAAAGACCCTAAAAGCCATTACGGTGCGGATAGAAGGAGATGTAGATCAATTCGATTCCGAGCTGCCTTAATTTTCATCGTTCTATTTTGTATATTCATTGTTCTAATCGCTAACGCTTAAAATAGCCCATATGTCAGATCTGCAATCTTTTAAAACTGCCAAACCCAAATCTTTTTGGAAAAAACCGGAAGGCATGACAGGAGCCCTGTTTCTCGGAGGAATTCTACTGGGGGGTGGCTATCTGATCGCTACCAACATGGCCGCCATCGTTGCATTGATGTCCAATGTTCTTTACCTTTCCTTGATTCTTATAGCACTTGCAGTGATCCTGTATATGGTGCTGGATCCCCGGATGCGCAACCTGGTCTGGTATATGTATAAGAGCGTCATGCGATGGGTGACCAGCCTGTTCGTACAGATTGATCCTATTGGTATCTTGAAAAGCTATGTTCAGGATCTGGAAGACAATCTAAAAAAACTCAGCAAACAAATCGGATCCTTGCGGGGGCAAATGCGACGTATGAAAACGCTGATGTCAGACAACGATAAGGAGATCGAAAACAGCATGTTGATGGCCAAGAAGGCCAGAGAGATGAACAACGAAAATCAAATGTTGCTTTCTTCCCGTAAAGCAGCCCGATTAAAAGAGAGTAATCAGAAGTACCACGCCCTCCACAAGAAAATGTCTGTACTTTATCGCGTGCTCTCCAAAATGTACAGCAATTCCGAAGTTCTGCTGGAAGACACCAAAGATCAGGTGAAGCTCAAAGAACAGGAACGAAAAGCAATTCGGACCAGTTACAGCGCCATGAAAAATGCGATGGATATTATCTCCGGTTCTGGAAGTAAGCGGGAGATGTTTGATGCAGCTCTTGAAAATATCGCCGATGATCTGGCGAACAAGGTCGGCGAGATGGAACACTTCATGGAAATGTCCTCATCGGTGATGGACAGTGTGGACCTTCAGAATGGGGTCTTTGAAGAACAAGGACTTAAGATGCTCGAAGAATGGGAGAAGAACAGCACGATTATGTTGCTCGGCGAGGGGACGCCGTCCATGGAAGAAGATTTCCTGGATCTGGATGACCGGCCAACTGATCCAATCCGGGTACAGCGAGGGAAAAAGTCGGAGGATGGAGAAGAATCATATGAGGGATTGTTTGAGTAGATAAAGATTCAACAGATTTCCTAGGCGAGGCGCGTGTTTTGCGCCGTCACCAACTGGTTTTTCTCACATTAACGCTACCCTGCCCAGCGTTCTCTGATCCCAGGACCATTCTGGTGTCAGACACTTGCCGTGCAGACCTTCGGGCTGGGATAGTGTCTGGCACCTTGTGTAATAAGAAGATTAACTAAATATCCCTTGTACCTTAGCCCGCAAAAGTCAAACGTTACCCAAAATTGGGCTATGTAAAATGCCCAATTTCGGGGTTTATACAATTGATACACTGCGTATTATGTGTTATAATAGATTGACGTGATGAATAAAGCGGGTTAGAGTAAGTCCGGCCGCTTTCTCCTGGTTATCTCCCAGGCTTTTTCTTCACGCCATTCCCGGATACGGGCATCGTGTCCAGAAAGGAGTACCTCGGGGACATGCATGCCGCGAAACTGAGCAGGCCGGGTATACACCGGAGGTGCCAGCAGGTTGTCCTGAAAAGAATCCTCCAGGGCACTGCATTCATCGTTTAATACGCCGGGTAATAGTCGGCCAATTGCATCCACTACCACGGCAGCAGCTAACTCTCCCCCACTCAATACATAATCTCCGATGGATATTTCCCGGGTAATGAGTTGGTCTCTGACCCGCTGATCCACCCCTTTATAATGGCCGCAGAGAATGATCAGGTTTTTCTGTAAAGAAAGTTGATTAGCAGTTTTTTGATCGAAAACAGTCCCATCAGGCGTCATATATATGACTTCGTCATAGGTGCGTTCCTTTTGTAATTCTTCGATACATTCAAATATGGGTTCCACCTTCATGACCATGCCAGCCCCGCCACCATACGGGTAATCATCAATCTGCCGGTAATTGCCGATGCCATATTTGCGGAGGTCATGCGTGTGGATCTCGAGCAGCCCTTTATCCTGCGCTCGCTTCATCATACTGTGATGTAGCGTGGAATCCAGCAGTTCCGGTACAGCAGCTATAATATCTATTCTCATGAACCTTGTTTGTCTTTACCGTATTGGATCAAAAATTCTGCAATGGTTTCGATCCCGGTGTAAAAATTGAACAAGCCAAAGTGCTCGTTCGGAGAATGAATCGCATCGGAATCCAGACCAAAACCCATCAAAATGGAATCCAACCCCAAAACCTCCTTGAACATGGCCACAATCGGAATACTGCCGCCGCCACGTAAAGGTATGGGCTCCTTACCGAAAGCTTTAGTCATCGCTTTACTGGCAGCGTGGTAGGCCACTGAATCAATGGGCGTTACCGCCGGCCGTCCCCCGTGGTGGGGGTTGACTTCCACCGTCACTGTATCCGGTGCTATGGACTTGAAATAGTCCACAAATAACTCGGTAATCTGATCGGGATCTTGGTTTGGAACCAGACGCATGGAGATCTTTGCCTGTGCTTCGGATGGTAAGACGGTTTTTGCGCCCTCACCGATGTATCCTCCCCATATTCCATTTACATCGAGCGTAGGACGTATGGAGGTTCGTTCCAGGGTGGTGTAACCTTCTTCACCCCATATTTCTTGGACACCAATGCCCTCTTTATATTTCTCAAGATCAAAAGGTGCTTTATTCATGGCTTCGCGTTCCTCGTTGGATACTACTTCGACATCATCGTAAAATCCAGGGATGGTTATTCGTCCTTGATCATCATGCATTTGAGCGATCATTTGAGCCAGAACATTGATGGGATTGGCTACCCCACCGCCATATACTCCACTGTGAAGATCTACTTTCGGTCCGGTTACTTTCACTTCAACATAGCTCAATCCCCGTAATCCTGTTGTGATCGTCGGGGTATCATTGGATAGGATGGCTGTGTCTGAGATCAGAATCACATCAGCGGTTAACAAATCTGTGTGTTCGATGCAAAATTTTTCCAGATTTTCGGATCCGACCTCTTCTTCTCCTTCATACAGGAATTTAAGATTGCAGTGTAACAAGTCGCTGTTTATCAATGCTTCAACTGCTTTTACCTGCATAAATAGTTGACCTTTGTCATCGCAGGCACCCCGTGCAAAAACAGCTCCGTCCGGATGTATGTCGGTCTTTTTGACGACGGGATTAAAAGGTTCTGTTTCCCACAGATCAAGCGGGTCAGGGGGTTGCACATCATAATGGCCATAAAACAATACGGTCGGGTATTCATCCCCCACGTGATATTCTCCATAGACGATGGGGTGTCCTGGGGTCTCATATATCTTTGTATCTACCTCCAATTCATTCAACCTCCCCGTCAACCACTCAGCAGCTCTGCGTACTTCTTTTTTATACTTTTGATCTGCTGAAACAGATGGTATTCTCAGAAATTCTTTGAGTTGATTAAGTGATTCAGACTTTTGATTTGCAAGAAATTCATGTAATGTTGCCATGGTATAATGTTTATCTTTAATTTTGAATTTATAAAGATACGTTGGATCAGAAGATCTTTCGCATCCGGCTAATGTAAGATTATTTGAATAATATGAAAAATATAAAGACTCCACTCTTCTGTAAGTCTCTGTTATTCCTCGCAGGGATGCTCTACTTTGGTACGACAGCGAAGGGGGTACCAATATTGTTGTCTGATCATGAACTGCCGTCCGGGGGTGTATTTTCCAATTTTGAATGTATAAACGATTCTGATGTTGGAATACTAGCGGGGAACGATACTTTTCCGCTGTTCGCTTTTTTTTCGAAAAATAAAAAAGCTGGAATCCAGCTGGAAGAACAAAATACCGACCTATTTCCGGACAGTAAACCGTACCTGACCGAATCGGATTGTCGGATTTTATTCGAGGGAATAGATCCGGGAACCGGAGAGCGGAAAAAAGAGCTGGAACCCCAATCTTTTATTGCGTATACAGCACCCAGTCTGAAACCTTACCTGCCTGGAAAGGATCTTCTGCAAGCCTCAGCTCAGTTTTTAAAATTTGGCGGTGGGTATATATATTTGGCTTTAAAATTTGAATGGCACGCGAAGAAGCCGATGGATGCTTTTGGTCGATTAAAGGCCCAGGGTGCTGTTCGATGCCATTTAACCAATGAAAAATCAGTGACGATTTACAACAGCAAAGAATCTACCTGGCAAAAATCGGGAGATTCAGAGTCGTTTGCTTTGCAAGCGTTGTTTTTACTTCATCCCAAACAAATAAAATTACTCAAAGAAAATCCTGTAATGGGGGTCACCGTTTATTGGGAAAGGGGGTATGAAGAATATCCTGTTTACCCGATCGCTTTGTTGATGAATCAGTTGAATTGTCTGGAATAGGCCGTCGTTGGAATACCTCAAGCCAGATCGCTCTGGCACTCTCCGTATCCTTTTGTTTAAAGTCAGCGGTCCACAACCGGTGGGCTCCGGTACTGCCATTAACAACACTCAATTACCAATTTACAATTCGACAATCTGACCTTTTTCACATTTTAATACGCGTGCATCATATTTCTTTTCAATGAGCGTGTAGTCGTGGGTGGCAAAAATAATAGAGGTATTGTGACTTTTTTGAAGATTGACGATTAATTGCAATATTTCCATCGAGGTATCCGGGTCCAGATTTCCGGTGGCTTCATCAGCAATGATGAGTTCCGGGCTATTGATGAGCGCTCGGGAGATGGCTAATCGCTGTTTTTCTCCGCCGGACAACTGATGTGGCATTTTGTGTGCCTGATATTTCATTCCAACTTCTTGCAGCGATTGGGCAATTTTTCGATCAATTTCATTCTTGTCTTTCCATCCGGTTGCTTTCAATACGAAAGCCAAATTGTCATAAACCGTCCGGTCATCCAGAAGCAAAAAATCCTGGAAGATCATTCCCAGCTTCCGACGCATAAATGGCAAATCTTTCCGTCGAATGGACTGAAGATCATAGCCGGCGACCTGGGCTTCTCCTTTTTGTAGCGGAAGTGCTCCGTAAATAGTTTTGAGTAAAGAAGATTTACCAGAACCGGTCTTTCCGATCAGAAATAAAAATTCTCCGGGATCAATCTGAAGATTTACCTTACTCAAGACCAAATAGTCTTTTTGGTAGATATCGGCATTCTTCATTTTGAGGGTGTAATGATCCATACGTGTTTTTTGGGCTTGCGTGTCTTCTTGTTTTTCCAAAACCTCCATAATAAAGTGACATGATTATATTATCAAAATTAATAATATTTAGTATAAATCCCGTATTTTTACATCAATTTTTAAAAAATAATCCGAAGTAGAGTGATTGAAAAATCGAGGGGGATCATCGACTTATCTACCAATTGCAGTGAGTGACTTTTCAGGTTTTGGGTTATGAAATGGCATCAACCCTCCCCTTTTTAATCTGTGGGTGGCAGGACATCAACGATTGGGACCATATAGCAAATGGGGATTATTTGGTGTGAAAGGAACCGTTTCCTCAATACCTATGCGGATCATGATTGTTGGCGCTATTTCATCGAATCTAATTATGGAATTCAAAACAACAAAATAATATTAACTATAGTCATAAAACCAATATTGATTGTGTCGCTAATCCTGCATATTTGTTCCGTGTTTGTAAATAAAACGGTGTTGCACACCGGTTAAAACACGGTTGTATTGTTTATAATCAAAAATCTATACTATTGAAACCCATTGTTCAAATTTCTCTCGACCTGACAAATATTGATGAAGCTCTGGAAACAGCCGCTATGGCCATGCGTGCCGGTGTTGATTGGCTGGAAGCCGGCACCCCATTGATTCTGGCAGAAGGTTTACACGGCGTACGCAAACTGCGGGAAGCATTCCCGGACACCCCGATTGTCGCAGATCTAAAAACCATGGACGGCGGCTACCTGGAGGCAGAAATGATGGCTAAAGCCGGAGCAACTCATGTCGTAGTCATGGCGCGTGCGCATGAAGAAACGATAAAATGTGTGGTTCAGGCTGGAAAAGACTTTGGGGCGGAGGTGATGGGAGATAATCTGGCGTGCCCCGATATGGTGGCTGGTGCACGAAGGCTGGAAGACCTGGGGTGTAGCTACGTAATTCATCACATCGGGTATGATGAACGCCGGGGAATCGCAGCCCAAGGACACCGGATGCCGAGCCCGCTGGATCAATTGCGTGAAGTCGTGGAAGCCGTATCTGTTCCCGTGCAGGCGGTCGGGGGATTGAGCCTGGAACAGGCTATACAATGTCCGGATTATGGAGCGCCTTTGGTTGTCCTGGGTGCGCCCTTGACCATTGACGCTGATGCTTTCAAGACAGCCGAAGGTGATCTGGAAGCCTCGTTGCGATTGATCTGTGAGAAAATTCACGGCAAAAATTCTTAATTATTGATTATTAATCAAAAATGGCTGCGAAGTAGTGAAATCTCCATGGCCTAACACCTGAACATTTTAAACTTCTAAAGAAAAATATGAATAGTATCGCTGTTGTAAATTATGCGCCTGAAAAAGGTTCTGTTGAATTGCGGGATATTCCGACCCCTGAGATTGGCTCGGAAGATGTGTTGCTGGAAATGGCCAATGTGGGGGTGTGCGGTAGTGACTTGCACCAGTGGACGGCCGATCACAGCTGGCCGGTGAACTACCCGGTGGTGCTGGGGCATGAATTTGGGGGACGCATTGTAGCTTTGGGTGACCGCGTGACCGGTTGGAAAGAAGGCGATCGTGTAGTGAGTGAAACGGCGGCAGTGATTGATCCCAATAATCCGATGTCGCGGCAGGGATTGTATAATCTGGATCCCACACGGAAAGGATTTGGTTACGGTGTGAATGGCGCGATGACAAAGTATGTTCGTGTGCCTGCCCGCTGTCTGCATTCGGTGCCTGATGCAGTACCTTTTGAGCATGCCTGTTTGACCGAACCGTGCTGTGTTGCATTCAATGCGGTGGTAGAAAATGCTTCCATTAAACCGGGGGACCGGGTATTGGTTATAGGACCGGGGACGATCGGAATATTGTGTGCTGCGATGGCAAAGTTATATGGTGGAGATGTAGCAATTGTGGGCTTGGAAGCCGATAGGTCCCGTCTAAAAGTAGCAGAAACGTACGGCGTCACTTCCATTGTGGGTGATGCTACGGACTGGGCTATGGAACGGGACGGACTGGGCGCGGATTGCATCATCGATGCGGCCGGGGTCAGTGCTACACTCAAAATGGCTTTGAACCTGGTACGTCCAGCCGGACATATTTCCAAAGTAGGCTGGGGAAAGGATCCTTTGCAATTTTCACTGGATCCATTGGTGCAAAAAAATGTCACCTTGCAGGGAAGTTTTAGTCACAATTGGCCGATCTGGGAACGGGTCATAGCACTTATGGAAAATGGGCAATTGGATGTCTCTCCCATCATCGGAGGCGTATGGGATCTTGAAAACTGGGAAGAAGCATTTAATAAAATGCATCATGGTGAAGTGGTGAAAAGTGTTCTCAAATCATAAGCTAATGGTTGAAAGTTCGAGGCTCGAAGTGAAAACGAGAATGCGTAGGGTGAAACGGATCAGTATAGAATAAATTTATAAAAGCATATGCGGTTACAAGATAAAGTTGTGTTAGTTACCGGGAGTACGACAGGTATAGGCAAAGCCATCGCCCGAAAATGTGTGGAAGAAGGTGCACGAGTCATCGTTCATGGTCGCGATAAGTCGTCCGGCGAAGACGTGGTGAAAGAACTGGGTGTGAATAAAACTTTGCTGGTTCTTGATGATCTGTCGGATGGAGCATCAGCACGACGAATTATTGATCAGTCAGTCAATCACTTTGGCAAACTGGACATCATTGTGAATAACGCCGCATTCGTAGCTTCATCTAACATTGATACCACGGATGCCTCTTTATTAAATGATGTTTTTAGTGTCAATACTTTCACTCCTTTTCTTCTGATCAAAGAGGCATTAGAGCAATTGTCTGAAAACCGCGGGGCTGTCTTGAATATCGGCTCCGTTAATGCCTGGGCTGGGGAACCTAACCTTCTGGCATACAGTATGTCCAAAGGGGCGATGATGACCATGACAAGAAACTTGGGAGACGCACTGTTCAGAGAACACGGTGTCCGGGTGAACCAGATCAATCCTGGCTGGATATTGACAGAAAAAGAAATTGAACGGAAAAGATCACATGGGATGTCGGATGACTGGTACAAAGAATTGCCTTCTATGTATGCACCTGCAGGACGGATTATATGGCCGGAAGAGATTGCTAACTCGGTAATCTACTGGATTTCTGATGAATGTGGACCGATTACGGGACAGGTTGTAGAACTGGAACAGTACCCCATGATTGGCCGGAATGCACCGAAGGATGATATTTAAAGTTTGAATTAAAAATAGTCAATTAGACTTCAATTACGGATAACAACCTAAAAAATAAAAATTGTGCCAAAATTAGCAGCCTTCCCTAAAGCGTATATGACCGCCCTTTGCAAAGATGGGTCGATGAAATTATCTGAATGGATCGAGCTGGCATCCACACTGGATATCGATGGATTGGAGTGGTACGCCGGATTCCTTGAAATGGAAGACCGTTCAAATTGGGCTGGATTTCGTCGACAAGTCGAAGATAAAGGTCTGGTCATACCCATGCTCTGTTGTTCACCAGATTTCACTCATCCGGAACGATCCTTTCGGGACAAAGAAATCGCCAAACAAAAATATTGGATTGAGATGACCGATGAGCTCGGAGGTGGATTTTGTCGGGTGTTGTCCGGTCAGCGGCGGCCCGAGTTATCGATCGAAGAAGGCATTTCTTTAGCGGCAGAGTGCATCGAGGAATGCCTTCCTTATGCAGCGGAACGAGGCATCACCCTGATCATTGAAAACCACTACAAGGACGATTTTTGGAAGTATCCGGAATTTGCACAAAAGATGGATGTATTTTGCGCACTGGTTGACCGGATAGATCATCCCAATTTTGGCGTGAATTATGACCCCAGTAATACTTACTTGGCCGGTGAAGATCCGATCGAACTCCTAAAGCGGGTTTCTGATCGCGTAGTCACCATGCATGCGAGTGACCGGTATCTTACATCAGGTACCATTGAGGATTTACGTAAAGAAGAAGGCGGCGCCGAAGGCTATGCCCGCAGACTAAGCCATGGTGAGATTGGTCAGGGGCTGAATGATTACGACGCGATATTTTCAGAGCTGAAAAGCAAAGGGTTTGACAGCTGGATCAGTATCGAAGATGGTGTAGATGGTTTTGATCAACTGGAACGGAGTGTCGCTTTTCTTCGTACGAAAATGACAGAATACTGGCCGGAATAATCCTTGAAATTGTTCAATTCATGCTGGCTAATAAAATCGTGTGGAGGACGACAGCATGTAAATTCTTACGCTCTGATGATCTTATTTTTTGAACGAGGATTGGTATTCAATAATCCGATTGTATAGATATCTCAACCAGGTCTTATACTTGTACGTGGACGCGCCTAAGGTTTGACATTAACGATTAACCATCAATTATAAGTGGCTCATCCTTTTTCAAAGCATCATAGCGTCCCTTTCCAAAAGCCGTCCCATTAAATTGAATTTTGTTCTTTAATTTATCTTTCTTCTCCTCGGGCAACGCCATATATTCCTGGCATTTGCGAGAACAACATTGTGCGTATTTTTGAGCGCATTCATCGCATTGGATAAACAGGATATGACAAGCGTCATTGGCACAGTTAATATGCGTGTCACATTTTTTCCCACATTGATGGCATTGTGCGATCACCTCGTTGGAAATCCGCTCACCCAATCGTTCATCGAAAACAAAATTTTTACCAATGAACTTATTTTCGAGGTTTTTTTCCTGACACTGCCGTGCATACTCTATGATTCCACCATCGACCATGTATACTTCTTCGAACCCGCGATGGAGGTAATACGCGCTGGCTTTTTCACATCGGATCCCTCCCGTACAGTACATTATAATGGGTTTTTCTTTTTCTTCCTTGAGCATTTCTTCGACGACTGGTAATGCGGTTCGAAAATTTTCAACGTCAGGCAAGAGTGCATTTTCAAAATGACCAACCTCCCACTCATAGTGATTCCGCATATCAACAAACCGAGCGTTTTCCTGATCAATTTTTGCATTGACTTCTTCCGCGGATAAATGCTTACCCCGACGCGTCACATCAAATGATTTATCATTCAATCCATCTGCCACAATTTTATCCCGGACTTTGATCTTCAGCATAAAAAATGATTTTCCATCATCATCCAAAGCTATATTGAGCCGCACACCTTCCAAAAAGGTGATTTCCTGACCCAGTTCTTTGCGAAACTGATCCCAGTTCTTTTGGGGTACGGAAATTTGTGCATTAATTCCTTCCACAGATACATAGACACGGCCCAGAATATCCAGGCTAGAAAAGTATTGGAATAAATGGTCTCTAAAAAGTGAGGGGTGACCGATGTGGTGGTATTTATAGAAGGACAACGTAATCCGGGGCTCTTTGGACCCTTCCATTTTTTGTTTTAATTCACTTCGGTTTATCCGGTTGTGTAAACTCATAGGATTCTGGTTTTGCATGATCGTTGGCAAGTTGCAGTCTTGCTGATATTCAACTCCAAATCACGATTACTAATAAGCGGCAAAAATAATAATTTTTAACTACATTTAGCAAGTCAATTATTTGTAGATATTATTCCAGTGCAAGGATAGAACACCGGATGAATCTCACCCATCTAAAATATAATAGATATGTTGCATCGTATGAAAGGACTCATAGTGGTCGTTTTACTGTTTACCTGCTCTGGATTGTATGGGCAATCCTACCTTGCTGAGATCAAAGAAAAATGGTCACACAGTGCGCAATACTTCCAGGATATCGCAGCATTGATGCCGGATTCCCTGTATGATTTTAAACCGACCCCTAAATCCATGACCTTTGGTGAACAGTTGGTTCATGCTGCACAAAATATGATTAACCTATCCCGAAATCAGCTCGCGTTTACTAACCAGGAAATCCCAGAAAAGCCTCTGGATCAGGCATCGCCTTCTGTGGTTCGCCATTTTCTGAAATCTGCCTTCGACTATGCCAGCCAAGCTATCGGCGAAGAAACGGAAGAAACGTTAAACAGGACAACCAAATTCTTTGCCGGACCCAAAACGCACCGGCAGATTATTAATCTTATGCATGATCACGCCACGCATCACCGGGGGCAATTGATCGTTTATTTGCGTTTGAATGCAATTGCCCCGCCAAAATATGTGGGGTGGTGATGTTATTGGTACTTCGAATTGAATTCAAATCACAATTGCGGCACGCAATCCAGATTTCACCTTGATTTTCTCCTCAAAAAGGCATGCAGTGTGGCAGGCATTACCACCGTTTGTCTCTTTAATTACTAACAGATCATTCCTTTAGGGGTGGTGCCCTATAAGATAGGAATGACCAAAACCGGGTTGATATTAAGTCGTCTCAAAGGCCTTCTGTAACCGGGGGATAAGTTCATCATAATGGCTAATTAATTCATCCGCGTGACTCTGATCTTGCTGCGAATATCCGGTTCCCCGATAGCCCACGCAATACATATTCGCTGCTTTGGCTGCAGCAATACCATTCGACGAATCTTCGATGACCAAGCAACGCTCAGGATTGACCTGAAGCAGTTCTGCTGTGTGTAGATAAATGTAAGGCTCTGGTTTGCTTTTCTCAACGGTTTGCCCCCCCACCCTGATTGCAAAGTATTTGTCCAAACCGGTTTCTTTCAGTAGTGCATCGATCACGATGCTGGAAGAAGAAGATGCCACGGCCAAGGGGATTTTGTGTTTTTTAATCCAATCAAGTACAGGGATAACTCCGTCAATGGGCTGCAAATCAACCTTGTTCGTGAAATAATCTAAAATCCGTTGATTATTGATGTCTAACAGTTCGTGGTGAGAACGATCGAGTTTATAGTGGTCTATGACTGCAGCCCAAAGCTCATCTGCTGCCATTCCAATGTAGGGTTCCCGTTCTTTTTCGGAAATCGTAATACCCAAATCCTGGAATATCCCGTGTTCTATTTCTTTGTGATGTTTTTCGGTATCCACCAGCACCCCGTCCATGTCAAAAATAATCGCTTCTTTTTTCAAATTTTCCTTTTTAGATTATAAAATAGCCTTCTCATGTGCTCCAGCTTCGATGTCCGTCGCAGGCATGAAACGATGCGGACGCCGATTCATGTAATATGAACCGACAATAGTTGTATCTCCATTGCCTTAATAATCATAGGTAACTCAAAAGCACCGGTAAAGTTTTGATTGTCACCAGGAAATTTAGCTTCAAAAGCTTCTTGAAATCATGATATATTATAAATAATAACCATATTTGTAGAATGGTTCACAGAGATGAAATAGAGGAATTGCGAAGCGGTCTGACGAAAGGGAATGTCAGAGCGCTATCCAGGGCAATTACTTTGGTGGAAAGTCAGCGGAAAGAAGATCAGGATGGTAAAGTCCAGTTATTGCGATCCATTCAAAATATGCGTGTACCTTCGGTGAAAATCGGGATTACAGGTAGTCCGGGTGTAGGAAAAAGTACATTCATCAATGCCTGCGTTTCCAGGTTGGGCGGCTCATCCCATCGCATTGCTGTATTGACTATTGATCCGTCGAGTAAAAAATCCGGAGGGAGCATTCTGGGCGATAAATTACGGATGACTGACCTGGTACACATGGAAGAGGTATATGTTCGTCCCAGTCCTTCAAAAGGCGTTCTGGGCGGAATCAACTTAACTACCTGGGAGACTATTCAACTGTGCGAAGCCGCAGGGTATGATTTTATATTTGTCGAGACTGTGGGCATTGGCCAGTCCGAATTGGAAGTAAAATACCTGGTCAATGAGGTATGGTACCTGACGATGGCCCGTTCCGGTGATGAAATACAGGGCATTAAACGAGGTATTCTCGAAGTAGTTGACCGCGTTATTGTCACCAAATCTGATATCGATCCCCACGGTTCCCGAAGGACCGCTGCTATGTTGCAACAAACGGTCCGATCGATTCATCCGGAGGACAACAAAGTTGAATTTTATGAAGTTTCAGCTCTCAACACGGAGTCTCTCAATTCTTTGATGTCAGACCTTCTGCAGACATCTGCGCAACCATTGTCTCAGAATCAGCAGCGTTTTTGGTTTGATCGAGCGTGGCAGGAAGCTTTTTTAACGTTTCTGGAATCAAACCCCGCGATGAAAGATATGTATCATAAAAAGATGCTTGAAGTAGAAAGTGGTCAGACCGACCATTGGTCAGCCATCGATTCATTGAAAACAGAGTTACAAAGAATATGGAGCAGGTAGATATGCGAAAGTTTAAAAAAAGACGTCTTTTGGGGGGGCTCAAAGTGTTTGTTTTTCTCCTCCTTTCGGTTTCGTTTTTCAGCCTTACAAGTAATGCGCAACCCATTCATTGGCAATCTCCTATTGAAGGTGAGGTGCTTCTTTCAGGCACTTTCGGTGAGTTACGTGGATCTCACTACCACGCGGGAACGGACATCAAGCCCAATCTTCCGGTACAGAATATCCTGGCCGTCGCCGATGGATTTGTGAAGGAAATCCTGGTCCGGGGCGGATCGTACGGCAATGCGCTTATTCTACAACACAAAGACGGGTATCAATCGCTGTATGGACATCTGGACCATTTTATTCCTGCGCTTGACTCCATAGTGCGTCGTGCCCAATATGATAGGCAAAACTTTTCAGTATCGATTGAATTAGACTCTACCGAGTTCCCGGTAACCCGGGGGACGGTCATTGGCGTTATGGGAAATACAGGCCATTCTTTCGGACGACATTTGCACTTTGAGGTGCGGCATCCATCGGGCACGATGTACAACCCCCTTCGATCTTTACCTGATGTCCGGGATGATACGCCGCCACAGTTTAGAAATCTTAAAATAAATTACCACGATGACCAAGGCCGGGAGTTCCGCGAAAAAACCATCGGGATTAGATCTTTGGGGGGCGGAAAATACACCGCAGGTGACCTGGTTCTCAACTCTTTTAAATACTCTTTGGCTGTGGATGTCGTGGATTTGCACCAGAAAACTTATAACCGGAATGGAGTATATAAATTGGAATTATACCGGGACAGTTCCTTGGTTTACCAGTCCGTTTTTGATTCTCTAAGCAGGGACGATCGAAAATACTATCCGGAGCACATTGATCACATCCGGTCTGCTGATTCCAAAGCCGTTTATCACATGCTTCGATTTACGAATAATGAAACATTATCTCAAATAGACGATAAAAATGCCGGACTGATACGGCCCTACCCTTTCCAGACTCAAAATTATATGGTGAAAGCAGCCGACTTCCAAGGCAATACATCCTCCCTGACCTTTTCGATCCGACGCGTAGAAAACCCATCCATTGATTATGCCGTGATGTACAATTACAAGATCGATGCGTCTGAATCAAGTCGGATAGATCTCGATCATTTTTCATTAATTATTCCATCGGGTACGTTTGTTCGGGACCAACGATTGTATATTTTCGAAGAAGAAGTGGTTCGTGACAACGATAAGAAACGAATGATTCATATGACAGAAAACCAGCTTCCGCTGTATGAACGTCCACTGCTATTATTGAAATCAAACCTACCTTTGGAGGACAAAAGCAAGTGGACTTTGGCGCAGTGCGATGGAGCCAATTTCCGGGCAGTAAAGACCATTCGGGAAAAAGATCATTTTGCAGCGCGAATTTCCAGAATGGGTGATTATTGTCTGGCGAAAGATACATTACCCCCTGAAGTGAAATTGATGCGACAGAACAATTCATTGTGGTATTTTACGGTGACGGACAATATGCATTCCTTTTCGGCACTGGATTATTCTGCCACGGTGGATGGCGAATGGACCTTGGTGGAAGCGGATGATAAAAACAACCGGCTTATTTTCCGGGAATTTGACAAGTATCGGAATGGTGACACGCACACTTTTGAATTGACGGTCCGGGATCCCTGTGGCAATGACACGACGATAACTTTGAACTTTAAATAACGCAAATCAGTGTAATAAATAAAATATATAAAGTACCTTTGCCGCAATAATTAATTTAATATTTGACACATCTTGCTGTATTTCAATTGCTTACATGTTTTAAAAGCATTGCCTTTTAATAAGTCAGAAAGCGTAACCTTTCATTCTTCAATTCGAATCCGTTAACACAACGAAGGACTTACAGGTTTCTGAAAACAGAAACGCATCCATACATCCAAGAAATAAACTCATTCAATGACTTTTACAGATCTTAATCTCAGTAAATCTATTCTTCAGGCACTTTCCGAAAAAGGCTATGAAGAACCAACTTCTATTCAGGAACAAGCTATTCCACATATACTCGATGACCGGGACATCCTCGGTTGTGCACAAACCGGTACGGGTAAGACAGCTGCTTTTTCATTGCCCATTATTCAGAAAGTGAACCGGTATAAAGAATTGCATAAGCATCACCACGGAATCCTATCATTGATTGTCAGTCCCACCAGGGAACTCGCATTGCAAATCGATGAGAGTATCCGCTCGTATAGTAAATACACGAATATAAAGCACACGGTTATTTTTGGGGGTGTTAATCAGAATCAACAAGTGAGAAAATTACAAAAAGGGATTGACATTCTGACCGCCACGCCCGGAAGGTTACTTGATTTAATACAACAAGGATTTGTTGATTTGAGCCAAGTGAAATTTTTTGTGTTGGACGAGGCCGATCGAATGCTCGACATGGGATTCATCCACGATATTCGTAAAATCATCGATTATTTACCCCGTAAAAGACAATCGCTGTTTTTCTCAGCTACGATCCCTGACAATATTATTACGTTGTCACAAAGTATTTTGACGAACCCGGTGAAGATCGAAGTTTCTCCCGAAACGACAACAGCGGATACCGTACAGCAATACATTTACTACACGAACAAGCAAACTAAAAACGATCTATTGCTTCATATTTTGGAGGATGATCAAAAAGATCAGGTGTTGCTCTTTTCTCGAACCAAACACGGGGCCAATCGAATAGCCCGGAATTTGTCAAAGAAAAAGATCCGGGCCGCTGCCATACACGGGGATCGATCGCAGAACCAGCGTCAGCAGGCGCTTAAAGATTTTAAGCAAGGTAAAGTGCGTGTGTTGGTTGCCACTGATATCGCTTCCAGGGGGATTGATATTGATAAATTGCGTTATGTGATTAATTATGATATACCCAACGAATCTGAAACCTATGTCCATCGGATTGGCCGATCAGGTCGTGCTGGTGAGGAAGGAATTGCGATTTCTATAAGTGAACCGGAAGAAAATGCTTTTGTTCGGGATATAGAGAAACTGATTCAACAAAAGATTGAAGTGGTGGACGAGAATCCATTTCCTCAGACCGAAAAACCAATGACTGCGGCAGAACGCAAAGAATGGAATAAAGAGAAAGCCCGTCGACGTCAAGCTTTTTTCGCAAACCGGAAAAAAGGAAAACAAAATGGATCGAAGAATGGCCAGTCCCGTCGAAAATCCAAGCACAAAAGATAAATTTCATCAATACTTGTACCCGAAAGGAATGAATCTTAGAGCGACCAGGCCTGATCCACGTCTTCTATGGGCAAATCACCAATATAGGTTCCGGGGACGGGATCATAGGCCAGGACTTCCTCACCAATGAATTCTGAAGTGAAGTAGCCGGAATAGGTTAATTCTTTCAATTGTAGGAAGAATGGCTGGTTTTCAGTCCCCGCTGACCTCGCTTTCTCGACGAGATGATCCATGATCTTATTTTGTTCTGCTGTAGAAAGCTCTGCATAGGGGGCACCAAAGAGATTGTGGGCTCTTTTGTTAACCTTCGTCAGGTCATTTTGAAACTGTTTTTGATCTTCCGCCTTCCAAAAATGACCGATTATATCATCAATATAGGCTGGCACACCAACTTCCGATGCGGCGGGAGTTTCTGTTTTTGGTAAGATCGTATCGACCAATGACTCGAGGGTTTGAGCTTCTTTACTGTTAAAAAAAGATGGTTCCCAACCGAGCTTTATTTCAGCTTTACAACCGGCCATTAAGCCGGCCATAGTGCCACCTGATAATGCTGTACCCAATAGTAGTGTGGTGTGTTTGATTGCTTTGCGACGGTCCATTCGACGAATTTTTAAAGATTTTGTCTGTTAAGTTCACTGATAGCATGATCGCAGGCGCGAGCAGTTAAAGCCATGTATGTGATGGATGGATTTTGACATCCTGCGGATGTCATGCATGCACCATCAGTTACAAATACATTGGGGACATCGTGAATTTGGTTCCATTTGTTCAGGATACTCGTTTTGGGATTACGCCCCATGCGTGCGGTACCCATTTCGTGGATGCCCTGCCCCGGATACGACATTTGGTCATTGAACTGGATGTTTTTGAGACCGGCATTTTCCAGCATTTCAGGAATTTGAATGCGCATGTCTTTCCGCATTTCAAGTTCATTTTCTTTCCATCCGGCATCAAATCGCAATAATGGTATTCCCCACTGATCCACAGCGTTGGGATCCTGATATACCCTGTTGTCCTCATAGGGCAGACATTCACCAAATGCGATCATACCGTATCGCCATGGTCCGCCTGGTTTGAACAAATCTTCTTTGCTCTTTTTCCCATAATTCAACTCAGCGATATTCTGTTTCCAGCCGGTTCCTCTTCCGCCCCCACCTTGCAATCCATATCCTCGGGTGAAGTTTTTCATACCTGATTCAGCATCAATATTTCTAAAACGAGGCATGTAGGTGCCACCAGGCCGCCGTCCCTTGTAATAATAATCTTCAAGACCGTCAACTTCTCCGGAACCGCTGATCAGAAAATGGTGATCCATCAGATATTTACCGAGGACTCCATTGGTATTGCCCATTCCTTCCGGAAAAGAGGTGGATGTGGAGTTCATCAGGATTTGCGTGCTGCCGAGCGTTGAGGCATTGACGAATATGATGCGTGCATTGAAAACCATTTCTTCTTTTGTTTCGGCATCTATAACCCGGACACCTGATGCTTTGCCGGTATTTGGATCATAGATCACAGAGTGAGCGATACTATGTGGCCGAATGGTAAGTTTGCCGGTGCGTTCAGCATCTGGGATCGTCGAGGACACAGAGCTAAAATAACCACCATACGGACATCCTCGTTTGCATCTATTCCTGTACTGGCAAGCTCCTCGGTCCTTCGGTTCGGAAAGGTTTGCTATTCGTGCATTGGTCACCATCCGGTCATCATATATCTGGTGTATCCGGTCGCGGAATTGTAATTCGGCCACGTTGAGGTCCATCGGTTTCAAAAATTCACCGTCCGGTAGATGATGCAATCCTTCCCTCCGACCGGAAATACCTACATAGGATTCTACATAATCATACCACGGCTTAATATCTTTGTAGCGAATGGGCCAGTCAATAGCAACTCCCTCTCTGATATTGGCTTCAAAATCGAGATCGCTCCAGCGATAACACTGCCGACCCCAGGTGATCGATCGTCCACCCACATGGTTTCCACGAATCCAATCAAATCGACGATCTTCCAGGTAGGGGTGTTCGGGATCCTTCACAAACCAATGCTTGGTTTCTTGACGGACATTGCCCGGGAAACGACTTTGTTTCGGATAATCTCTTTTAATTTCTTCCGGCGGTGTCTTCCCTCGGTGCTCCATGTCCCAGGGGTCCAGATTAGCTGTGGGATAATCGCCATGTCGTACCATGCGACCACGGTCCAATAGAAGCGTTTTTAGTCCATTTTGTGTCAATTCCTTTGCTGCCCAGCCACCGCTTATTCCAGAACCGATCACCACCGCATCGAACGTGTTGCTTTTGTTGTTTTGTGCAATATCAAACATTGGTATGGTTTTACAGATCTTCTAAAAGAACCTGTTTCTGTCAATCTAATTATAAATCTGCCAATATATTCAAATATTTCCTGATTTCGAACCTGAAGGTTGGCTCTAACATGGTATTTTAAAAATGATATAAAAATTGATATATCCATCCTGTGAAGTTTGACAATGGTAATTTTATCCTTACTTTGTCGACGAACAAACATTAAGCGGCCTGGTATAAAGGGATATGGATACAATCAAACACATCGCCATCGCTGGCAATATAGGTGCCGGTAAAACCACGTTAACGCACAGCTTATCCAAGTATTTCGGATGGGAAGCACACTATGAAAATACGGACACCAATCCGTACTTAAAAGACTTTTATGATGATATGAAGCGCTGGGCTTTTCATCTTCAGATCTACTTCCTTAACAACAGGTATGCTCAGATCCTGGAGATACAACAAGGAAATCAAACGGTGATTCAGGATCGGACCATTTATGAGGATGCATTTATTTTTGCGCCCAATCTCCATGAAATGGGATTGATGTCCTCGCGCGATTTTGACAATTATTTTCAGCTCTTCGAAACCATGAATTCTCAAATATCTCCCCCGGATTTGTTAATTTATGTTCGAGCAGGGATCCCTACACTGGTCTCGCACATACAGAACAGAGGCCGGGAGTATGAGGGTAACATGAGCCTGGAATATCTAAAAAAATTAAACAAACGGTACGAGGATTGGGTTAGCTCTTACAAAGAAGGACCATTTTTGATTATTAATTCGGATGAGCTTGATTTCAAAAATGATCCTTCTGATTTGGGACATGTGATTGACAAGGTAAGTAGTCAATTGCATGGCTTGTTTTAAAATTGCAATATGACGTTCGTAAAAATAAAAGAAGAAATTTCTGTGGCTGATGCTACGCTTGTAGCTGTTTCCAAAACACATCCTGTTCAAAAAATACAAACGGTCTATGACTTGGGTCACCGTGACTTCGGAGAAAATAAAGTCCAGGAATTGATGGAAAAGGTAGGCGATCTGCCCGATGATATCCGATGGCATATGATCGGTCATCTCCAGTCCAATAAGGTAAAATATCTGGCGCCTTTTGTTCATCTGATTCATAGTCTTGATCGATTGTCTTTGGCGAAGGAAATTAATAAAGAAGGAAGAAAGGCAGATCGGGTTATTTCTGTACTGCTTCAGATTAAGATTGCGAAAGAGGACACTAAGTTTGGACTGGACCCTGAATCGATCGAAGGTTTTATGGAAAAACTTAATAATCGGAAGTATGACTTTATAAAGATTTGCGGGGTCATGGGGATGGCGACATTTACGAATGACGAAGAACAGATCAGATCGGAGTTTTTAAAATTGGAAGATGTATTCCGTTTTGTGAAGGATAAGTATTTTCAGGATGATCCCGTTTTTAATATTAAGAGTTACGGGATGTCCGCAGATTACAAAATTGCACTGGACACAGGAAGTAACATGGTTCGGGTCGGAAGTCTGATCTTTGGTGACCGGAATTATTGAACAATTACTTTCCGAATTACTGATGAACGATCTTTTAGTATGATCCGCAAAAAATAAACCCCAGGCAGCCAATCGCGGGTTGAAAATTGATATTGATCAAGCGCGGTTATAGGTATGGATCGAAACAAGGTCCCACTGGGGTAAAACAGTTCGAAATGCGTGATCTGGGGCAAGCCCTCTACCTCGACTTGGATGTAATCTCCCCTTTGAACCGGATTTGGATACAGGTCTACGGAAAGCTCTGGATTATCTTTTGGATGCGTTGGAACCGAGGGCACCATTTTCTCAATAAGTCCACCCGAAATATTGCCCATAAGAAAATGAAAGTTCTTCTTTTGGTTTTGGTGGACGGTCATCCGGCCATTTCCACCTCCTTTATTCGGCCAACCTTCCGGCGTAATTTGATCAAATTTTGAATTGAAATCGTTTGAATTCACCCGATACGTAAAGATATTTCCACCGTGGGAACCAGAAACAAGAACAGTATCTGTCGCTCGAATGATAATTCTTGGTGCTGAGCGGCCAATGAGGTTGTTTTGATTTACAGTATGTATTTTTCCCAATTGTTTCACATTTGGAGCCGAATTAAGATCGGAATCGAATGCAGCATTTGTGTGCGTTCCGGTGTTCAAATACAACCCGATCGTACCGTTGTCCGTACCTGAAATAATGTCCAAATCACCATCGCCGTCAATATCAAAAAGCTCCGGTGTGGCTCCGGAAAGTAAACGCAAGCCCTGCCAGTTTTTTTTGATCTCACCCAGGATAAACTCGTGATTGTTCCCTGACTTATTTTCGATCAAATAACAGTCCCCATTGGACATACCGATCAAAATATCTGTGTCTCCGTCACCGTCTACATCGCCCGAGGTCAGATACGGTCTGAAACCTGATCTTAATGTCTCATCCAGATTTTTAAAATTAAGCGCTCGCAGTTGATATTCTCTTTCAGAACGCGCTTCAAAATAAGCTATTTTATTTAACGGGGGGTGACCACCACGGACTTCCTGATACCCAATGAGTAAATCTTTTACACCATCCCCATTAATATCAATAAACAACGGCGAGGTGTACTGCCCCAAATCGATGTACTGGTCGGTTAGCCATTGATTCGTTTGGAACAAGAAGGGTTGTTCTTTCCGACCAGTACCTGTATATAGCCATATGCCTTCATCGTCTGTCATAGGATATTCATTGACAGCAATGACAATGTCATCCAGCTCGTCCTGATTAATATCGAGTTTGAAAGCAGCCGGGAAATAATGCAAAATTGCCGGATCCTCTTCGTTGGGAAAAAAGGGTTCTACTTGCTTGATCACCGCTTGATCCCGGCTGCCTTTGTTGATCAAAATTTTTAAAGAATTGCTACCCACATCACCCAATATAAGGTCAGGAAGACTGTCGTGGTTAACATCGATCAGACAACTGGTTGAACCGGCGTGTCGAACAGAAAAAGGCGGCGGACATATTGGATGATTTTTAGAAATATTTAATTCATCGGAAAAAAGATTCTCTGCAAAATAACCCCAGCAATTGTGACGAAGAATATATTCGAAATCTTTTCCCGTCTTGTTTTTTTGATTTTCATAGTAATAGAGGTAACTTCCTGAAAGTTCAAAGGTGAGAATGTCCAGGTCCCCATCTCCATCTACATCCTCTATGACGGGTATGTCAGCCGCATTGTGATAAATATTCGTTTTGCTACCGGATTGGTGTTGAAACAAGAGCGAATCGTCGATAAAAGAAGAACCGGTCACTTTTTCAAATCGTAATTTATCCCCCTGCATTATTCCCTTATAGACTGCTATACCGTGGAGTCCCTGCGTGAAAATATCCGGAACTTGATCCTGGTTAAAATCCCGGATGAGCATCCAGGACTGGACATCTGGCCATTCGATGGAGGTGTCGGTGTGGAGAATGTAGGTGGAGGTACTACCTGCCCGTGACCAGACCTGGATGATGCCCGAATACCGATCAAACGTAATCAATTCCAGCTGGCCATCCTGAGTGAGATCGAACATGGAGAACTGTGGTGCAATGAACCCACCAGCCAGAGCAGACGGCCATATCCCTCCGTTCTTATTGTACCATGTGGTGGGTTTCTGCGCCAGGTGGTAGCCGGGGATCAACACCAGGAACACATGAATGAAATATTTCCAGATACAGTTTTTTTTCATAATTGTGGTTGCTATGAATCAGAGAACGATGATGACTTGATACTCGTATACTGTTCTCCTATCCTGTTTATCGGATGAAGCACAATCTCACCTCGGATATATGCAACCGATTTGTCATTACACTGTAAAATTACTTCGGTTCTCATAAAGTCAGAACAACAAGATAAACGAAATATTGAATCTTGTGGTTTGGAATTGCTAAGGTAGGTGCAAAAACCTTTAAATGAGCCGAATGATAAAATGTTATAAATTTTGGCCATACATTTTTGAATTTACAAAATAGATCATACCTTTGCATCTGCAAATTTGAGCTATCCGATATGGATCAACTGAGATCCTGGTTTCGGAAAGTGTATAAAATGGAGGAGTGGCAGAGCTGGTTTAATGCACCGGTCTTGAAAACCGACGTACCTTCACGGGTACCGGGGGTTCGAATCCCTCCTCCTCCGCCAGAAGCCCGATTGGATATAATTTCAATCGGGTTTTTTTTTAAAATTTAAATGAAGAGCCATTTGGACAAAATCGATTTTCGTGAAATTGAACCTCTGTCTTGAGAGTTTGCTTGAATTCCGATTTGGATTTGGTTTATGTTTTCAGTCGGGTATGAGGGTAAAGCTGAATGAAGCTGTGGTTGTTTTACATTTTCACAGACCTTTGTTTGGCAGTCGAGCTTGCTCAAATTTGATTTTTTGAGGTAGATAAAAGGAAATAGAGTCAGTAACCAACAGTCAGAAAAGTTCTCCCTGCTCTAGGTCCTCGACCTCTTCGATAATTTCCTTATGGTTGTTACGTACGTTATTGACTTGTTTGGATACTCTGTAGACATGCAATTCATCTGTACCAAATAGTGGGAGTTCTTCCAAAAAAACAGTTGGATCAATGGATTCCTCCAACCAGTCTCGTTCTATTTCCCGTGGAAGCAACACGGGCATCCGGTGATGTAGAAACATCATAGTCGGTGTAGAGGCTCGGGTCAACACGGTAAAACTGTGTACGGTCTCTCCCGTTTCGTCTTTCCAGGATTCCCACAATCCTGCGATGGAAAAAATAGCTTGCTGATTTGAGGTCACCCGGTATGGAATCTTTTCCTTTCCTTTTTTGATCCATTCATAATAACCATCAATGGGCCAAATACACCGGCGTTTTTGCAATGCCTGTCGAAAGGCTGGTTTTTCTGCTGCGGTTTCACTGCGGGCATTTATCATTTTGTAACCAATCTTTTCATCTTTTGCCCAAAACGGGATCAGTCCCCATCGATAGAGATTAATATGATCCGGGTCTGTATTCGTGATGACCGGAAGTTTTTGAGAAGGTGCCATGTTGTAATTTGGAATCGGATTGTATCTTTCCAGGTCTTCAGAATAAAAGCTGGCGTTGAACCGGGCTTCCAATTCTTTTTCTGTAACTGTGAGTGATGATCGGCCGCACATAGAAAGGGATTAGGAGTTAAGAATTAGGTACTTCGGACAGATAATGAATCATGTAGTAACCCATGCTGCGTCTCCATTACCAATGCCATTCAGGTTCTTAAAGTCAGGAAGTTCGCCAGATCTTGTCGACGGACCACACCCAATATTCGCCCATCTCTGGACACGGGAAGCATTTGAACGGACTTGTTATTGAACAGATAAAACAGATGTCGTACGGGAAGTTCCATGGTTACTGACTCAAATTCATTGCTCATGTACCGGTATACCGGCGTGAAAACATCGCCTTGTTCTTTGGCGTGAAAAACGTCCTCTTCCGGAATGACCCCTATGATATTGTTTTCATCATCTGCGATTAGTATCGCGTTTTCTTCAGAACCTTCCCACTGGTGAAAGATATCTTGCATCAGATCATTTTTACTAAAAACCATAAAGTTGTGGTTGAGCACGTCAGATACCTTTCCATGTCTGTAGCGTTCTTCCGCCGCAACCGTACGATATTCGGCGCGAGCTGCAAAATAGACGAATATTCCTATAAAAATCAGACCAAGGTGATTTTCATACAAACCAAAGATTAAAAAACCGACGGCCAGAATTCGGCCGATCCAACTTGCAATTTGCGTTCCTTTTTTCCGTCCTTTAAAAACGGAGATTAGGGCTCGAAGGATTCGTCCGCCGTCCATGGGGAAGGCCGGAATCAGATTGAACAGTACTAAAATTACGTTGAGATAGAGTAACAGAACGGGGAAATTACTGAAATACTCAAACACGATGGATTCCTCGCCGATCACCTCAAAACCGGTCCCGGAAAAATACAAATATCCACCGATCAGTAGCGCAATTCCTATATTGACAAGTGGACCAGCTATGGCCACAATCATTTCATGCCAAGGATTTTCAGGAAGCCGGTCCAGTCGTGCCAGCCCGCCGATGGGGGTTATCAGGATATCCTGAGTTCCGATCCCATATTTTCGAGCTGTGAGGGCGTGTCCAAATTCATGAAGCACGACGCAGGCAAAAATAAGTAAGGTGAAATAAAAAAAATTGATAATCGCAAAAGTGGACATGCCCAGTTGTTGGCCTGTATATACTACATAGAACAACAATAAGGCGAAACTCCAGTGTACCTTGACTGGTATTTTTAATAAAGTTCCTAAATATAAAGAACCACCTTTGAACATTTTTATACGTTTTCTAACTATTAATACGCCCGGGTCTGAACTTTGTTCATATAGTTAATAAATGATTTATTCACAACCTTATTCCCACCAGGGGTTGGATAGTTCCCACTGAAATACCAGTCCCCTTTGTTATCCGGGCAGGCCCGGTGCAAACTTTCAATGGTTTGGTAGATGATTTCTACTTCTGCCTCAGCGCCTTCCGGGGTGAGTATTTGGGCTATTTTTTGGGAAATTTCATCATAGGTAAATGGTTCGTACACTTCCTTGACATAATTAACGACCTCTTCTTTGGGCCGTCCTTCCTGTGCCAGACATTTCTCGTAAATATTCTCCAGATACCCTTCCATGTTTCGTTCCTCGATCAAGGATATGGCAGCTTGAAAAGCTACAAATTCGCCAAGATTGGACATGTCTATCCCATAGCAATCAGGAAAACGGATCTGAGGAGCAGATGAGACAAATACGATTTTCTTGGGATGCAGACGGTCTACCATTTTAATGATACTATCCCGGAGTGTGGTCCCTCTTACTATGCTGTCATCCACCAGAACCAGCGTATCGATGTGGTTTTTGACGATACCATAGGTGACATCATAAACATAAGATACCATGTTACCGCGATTTTCATTGTCGGTGATGAAGGTTCTCATTTTCGCGTCTTTCACGACAATTTTTTCGATTCGTGGTTTGATTCGCGCGATTTCTGTTAATTCTTTTTCACCCGCTTTATGTTCTAGATCAAGAGTACGCTGCATCCGGATCTTTTTGGTTTCTTCTTCGAGACCATCGATCAATCCTAAGAATGAAATTTCAGCCGTATTGGGCACAAAGGAAAAAACTGTATTCTCAAAATCATAATCGATACTTTCTAACACCGGCTCTACGAGTTCGGTGCCCAATTGTTTCCGTTCCAGATAAATATCGCGGTCCGTTCCTCTGGAAAAGTAAATTCGCTCGAAGCTACAGGATAGTTTCTTTCCAGGCTTGGTAAAAGGAACTTCCTCCATAACCCCATTTTTCTTTACGATTAATGTATGGCCGGGTTGCAGCTCCTGAATATACCGGAATCGTACATCAAAAGCGGTTTGTATCGCTGGTCTTTCGCTGGCAGCCACCACCACTTCGTCATCGTGGTAGTAATATGCAGGTCGGATACCATTTGGGTCGCGCATCATAAAAGCGTCTCCATGGCCAATAAATCCGCCAAGCACATAGCCACCGTCCCATTTTTTACTGGCTCTGCGCAGTAACCGCTGAAGATCCAAATGGTCGACAATTTTTTTTGTAATTTCTTCATTATCAAATCCATCGGGCTTGAACCAGGTAAAAAGACGCTGCACTTCATCATCGAGAAAGTGACCTATTTTTTCAAGAACTGTTACCGTATCAGATTTCTCCTTCGGGAATTGACCCAATTCGACAAGTTCCGTAAATAATTCGTCTACATTGGTCAAATTAAAATTCCCGGCGAGGACAAGATTGCGGGATATCCAGTTGTTTTGACGTAGAAACGGATGGCAGGTTTCTATGCCATAGGAGCCGTGCGTCCCATAGCGTAGATGTCCCATCAACAGTTCACCAGTATACGGTTTGTTTTCCTTCAACCATCCGGGTTCCCGTACGAGAGCAGGATCCAAATCAGTAAAGTGTCTGAAAACGTGTTGGAAAAGATCCGTAATGTAGTTTTTACTGTTCGTCCGATATCTGGATATATACCGTGTACCTGGTTCTGGGTCAAGCTTTATGGTAGCCAACCCTGCCCCATCCTGGCCCCTGTTCCGCATTTTCTGCAGGAGCAGTTGAAGTTTATTTAGGCCGTAAAGAGGATCACCATATTTTTCTTGATAGAAATCCAATGGCTTCAGCAGCCGGATCATGGCTATGCCACACTCGTGTTTGATTAATTCGCTCATGGATCAACTTATAACTAGACAAATTTACTCTATATTTCACACAATCAACAACGTTTTCTTATAATTGATTAAATTTGTACCAAGCAGAATAGTAAATATGGGTTTTTTCTCTTTCAATAAATTAGCTAGTCATCGGGTGTTTAACTATGTACCAAGGTACTATGACCCCGATAAAGAAAAACGAGATGCTATCGTGCGTCGCGCCAAGGTGGAGGCCGGACTAATACCGGAAGAAGACATGGATCAGGACGTCGAAAGTGCCAAACGAAGAATATCGAAAGCTTTTCATAGCCGGGGAATTTCAAACAACTATAAACGAACCAGTCATAAGAAATCCAATATCCGAATTGGTATCATTATTATAATCCTGGCCGGATTAGCCTACATTATCCTCAACTTTAATATAGATTTGCTGGTTGAGTTGTTTCAATAAGTCTGTTCATGAAGGGAAATATTAAAATGTTACCGGATGTGGTGGCGAATCAAATCGCCGCCGGTGAAGTGGTTGTGCGACCAGCCTCTGCAGTCAAGGAATTAATGGAAAACTCCATTGATGCCCTGGCCACCAAGATCGAGGTGATCATCCAGGATTCCGGAAAAACCAAGATTCAAGTGATTGATAACGGTTCAGGAATGAGTGAAATGGACGCACGCATGTGTCTTGAAAGACATGCGACTTCCAAAATCAGTACCAATGAAGATCTTCAGAAGTTATTTAGTCTGGGTTTTCGCGGGGAGGCATTGCCTTCTATCGCATCGGTCAGTCAGCTTGAACTCAAAACCAGGCAAGAAGGCGAAGAAATGGGGTTGCGATTGGAAGTTCACGGTTCTGAGGTGATCAAACAGGAGTATTGTCAAGCAGAAATAGGTACTTCCATTACGATTTCCAATTTGTTTTATAATACACCGGCTCGTCGAAAATTTCTAAAGTCAGATACGGTCGAGTTCAAACACATCCTCGATGTATTTCAGAATCTGGCATTAGCCTACCCGGATATACACCTGACCCTGTATCATA
Organism: Membranihabitans marinus; assembly: GCF_019802045.1. GTDB lineage: Bacteria > Bacteroidota > Bacteroidia > Chitinophagales > Saprospiraceae > Membranihabitans > Membranihabitans marinus_A. The sequence goes on from NZ_JAHVHU010000004.1 coordinate 96,782, forward strand.
ACGACCGACTGTATCATCAGCTTTACCCGGGAAATTTGAAACAGCGGATTGTGCAAATTTTTGGCAATCCATACGAACACCGGTTGATTCACGTCAAAGAGGATACGGATTATCTAAAAATAACCGGCTTCGTGGGAAAGCCCGAAAATGCCAAGAAATCCAGGGGGGAGCAGTATCTGTATATCAACAACAGGTACATCAAAAATTTCCGTTTGACTCTAGCCGTGTACCAGGCTTACGAGAAATTAATTGACGATAACAGTTACCCTTTTTTTTGTTTGTTTCTTCAGATGGATCCGGAGAAGATGGATGTAAATGTGCATCCTACCAAGCAAGAAATCAAACTTGAAGATGAAAACTTTGTGTTCAATATCATGCAATCTGCGGTTAAACATGCGCTGATGCAATACAGTGTGCCGACCATTGATTTTGACCAGGACCCTACTTTCATTCGACAACCAAAACCAGACTCCCTGACAGAAAGACCATCTGCTTCCAGTAGCTCTTCCGGTGGCTGGGATGCGGATGATTTGCGACCGCACAAAAAATGGACAACGGAATCCTGGGATGATTTTTATGACAATGTCAAGAAATCGGGGGAAGAACTGGAGAAGAAGGAACAATCCGAATTCGCACCGCCGATGAATTTTATCCATGGTCAGGCCGAGGATGTTTTTGTTCCCATCCAGATCAAAAACAGTTACATCATAAGTTCTATAAAATCTGGTATCGTGATTATTGATCAGAAGAATGCCCACCAGCGTATTCTTTATGAACGGTTTCTGGAACAAAATGAAAAACAAAACCTACATGGTCAATCAATACTATTCCCTGAAGTACTTCATCTGAGTCCATCGGAAGCTCTGGCGATGGAAAAAATCAGGCCAATTATTTCCGGATATGGTTTTGTGATCGAACCTTTTGGTAAGAATGCTTATGTTCTTCAGGCGATGCCGGATATCTTGCTGTTGGATACCCGGGAAAAACTAGGGATCATTCATCAGGTGTTGGATGAGTTTCAGGAGGAGCGTAAGCTGGGACCAACCCTGCATGAAACCATTGCTGCATTACTAGCAAAAAATATGAGCATAAAACGAAATAGAAAATTGTCGAGCGAAGAAATCAAGGAATTAGTCCACCAATTATTCGCCTGCAAAGAACCTTCTGTTAGTCCATCCGGCAAAAAATGTTTTGTTACCTTTAAATCTGAAGATTTAGAAAAATTGTTTACCCAATGATAAGAATAACCGATACGATCAAGCATTTGATTATTATCAATGTTTTGATTTTCGTGGCCTCAATGTATGTATTTCCTGGCCTACCTGAAAGCAATGCCATTTTTGCATTTTTGAAGGATTTTCAGGAAAATGGGGCATTGTATTATCCGGAATCCCGTTTCTTTCATTGGTATCAGTTGGTGACACATATGTTTTTACACGGGAGTCCCAGTCACCTGTTTTTCAATATGTTTGCACTCTATATGTTTGGCAGTGCACTGGAAGGACACTGGGGGCGTAACCGATTCTTGTTGTTTTACTTTTTTGCCGGTTTGGGTGGTGCTGTTTTCCAGATCATTAGCTGGAAGGTGGGCTTGATGGGGTTGTCTCCCATGGAGCAACAAATGTTTTTATCGACCCCCTTCCGGGTTATTGGGGCTTCCGGTGCCGTATTTGGTGTGTTGGCCGGCTTTGGAATGTTGTTCCCTAATGTGGAACTTTTGCTGTTGTTTCCGCCTATACCTATTAAGGCCAAATACTTTGTAATTATTTATGGTATGTTGGAGATTGTTCTGGGATTCGGAGGATTCCAGACGGGGGTAGCCCACCTGGCTCACGTTGGAGGTTTGGTCTTTGGTATATTATTGATATTGTATTGGAAGAAAAATCCGTGAATCCATGTTTGATTCTATAAAAAAAGATCTGGAACAGCAATTTCGTTATGGTGGTATGACCATACGGCTGGTGTTGATCAATCTGGGGGTTTTTGTAGGTATCATGATGATCCGGTTGATATTATTCATTGTGAATGGTGGTCAGGTCCCGGGATTTTTTCATACGTTGACCGATGGCTTATCAATCGCCAATAGTTGGAAATTAATATTGTTCAGGCCCTGGACCCTCGTTACACATATGTTTCTTCATTTATCCTTTTTCCATATTCTGATTAATATGCTTTATTTATATTGGTTTGGTTGGGTTTTGGAAAATCTGGTGGGCGAACGAAAAGTGTTGAATACCTATGTCCTCTCTGGGCTTTCGGGGGCTGTATTGTTTTTTATTTTTTCCGGCTTTTTGTATGAGGGAACAACCTATGCCCTGGGTGCTTCTGCTGCTGTGATGGGAATCGCTGTGGCCGCTGCAACCATGGCACCGGATCACGAATTTCATCTTTTGTTTATCGGGCGTGTCAAACTGAAATTCTTAGTGCTCGGGCTGGTATTGCTGGACTTTATAATGATACCGGCGATGAGCAATTCTGGAGGCCACATCGCTCATTTAGGCGGAGCTTTTATGGGGTTCTTCTACATTAGATTGTTGTATCAGGGGATTGACCTGGGCGATATCAACTTTAGACCCAGAATGAAACGGCCTAAGTTTGATGTGTATGTGAATAAGGAAAAGAAGAATAGTACAATGAATCGACGCCCGATGGATAAACAAGATCAGATAGATCGAATTCTGGAAAAAATTAAAATTTCTGGTTACGAAAACCTTACGCAGGAAGAAAAGGACTTTTTGTATGAAGCCAGTAAAAAATAGGTCGTGAATTTATTACGTAGAATCGTAATTGTGATCAACGGGGTGTTGATTGTGAGTTTGATTCTGGGGTATTTGAGACAATTTGTCCACCCCGGGCAAGCTTCCTTTCTCACGATATTTTCACTTTTATATCCCTATCTTGTTATCGCGCTCACCGTTACGCTGGCCGTACTTATCGTGTTGCGATCAAAATGGCTTTGGGCTACTTTATTGATACTTGTTCTGACTTCCGGAAATACGATCCGTCAAATTGGATTCCACTTTCAACCCGAACTTCCCGGCGATTCAGTGATTTATACCATCTCGACGCTTAATGTAAAGAACAACTTCTGGCATGAAAATCAAGATCAAAGCTCGAACTTTGTATTAAATTTTAGTGAAAAAGATCCTACCCTGCTCGTACTTCAGGAGATATCAGACGTACAGATTCGAAAGGTCGCTGAATTGTTGGATTATGCCCATGGTAGTCAAGATTATCCGCAGCTTAAGAACACCACTTTAGGAATTTTCAGTAAGCATCCGCTTACCAACCTCCAATCCATAGATAATTCAGAAGGCCGGACGATCGCAGTGTTTGCAGATATCCAACTGGCTCACCAAACCATTAGATTGTTCAACATCCACCTCCATACCAATGCGGTGACACTCCGTGCCGGTAAGTTTTCCCCCGAATCTTTTTCAAAGAAAGAAGGATTGCGTGCGTTTAATGATATGCTTCGGGCGTACAATGAAAATGCTTCCAAAAGATTAAATGAGTTGGGACGCATCCAAGAGTATGTCACAGGGTCTCCTTACCCGGTGATTATAGCCGGGGATGCCAATGATACCCCTTACTCTCCGATTTATAGAGCGTTAAAGGGGAATCTGCAGAATGGTTTTGAAAGAGGCGGATTTGGATTTGCGCAAACTTACAACGGATTGATTCTACCATTGAAAATTGATCATATCTTTATGGACAATTCATTTTTCATCTATCATACACTCATTGAAAAAATAGATTATTCTGATCATAATCCCATCACCACTTCGTTTTCATTTAAAAATTAAAATTTCACAATGCGAATATTCTTTTACGTTTTAATCATTTTGATTGGATTTGTGGCATGCAAGTCTGATTCCGGGTCATCGAAACAAGAATCAGATGTCGTTGAGAAAACTCCGCAAAAAGAATTAAAGGTTCCCCCTTTCAATGCCGATAGTGCCTATCAATATGTTCAAGATCAAGTGAGTTTCGGTTCCAGAGTACCCAATTCTGAAGCGCATGAAAAAGCTAAAGAATATTTGAAAAACCAATTAGAACGAATGACGGACCAAATAGTAGTCCAGGAATTCTCGGCAAGCCGCTATGATGGAGTGCGGATGAAAGGGTATAACATTATTGGTTCATTCAATCCTAAAGCAAAAAAACGATTGTTATTGCTTGCCCACTGGGATAGTCGATTCATGGCGGATTATGCGACCTCCGAAGAATTTAAAAGTGAACCGGTCACCGGTGCAGATGATGGGGGAAGCGGAGTGGGTGTATTGCTAGAGATAGCCCGACAGTTATCCCTGCAACCGGTGGATGTCGGGGTGGACATATTGTTGACTGATCTGGAGGATCAAGGCAAAAGCAATGATCCGGATGGTACGACCTGGGCTTTGGGTGCACAGCACTGGTCCAAAAACCCTCACGTGAAAAATTACCGGGCTGAGTATGGAATATTACTGGATATGGTGGGTGCGAAAGGCGCACAGTTCTTGAAAGAAGGAGTTTCACGATCCTATGCACCTCAATTTCTCAACTATGTATGGAATCTAGCCAACAGCATGGGATACGGGCATTTGTTCGTCAATAAAAATCTCAGGGGCGGAGTGGTTGATGATCACGTGTTCATCAATCAAAACATGGGAATACCGACGATTGATATCATCAATAAACCTTCAGACAACTCGTTTGGAGACCATTGGCATACGGAGAATGACAATATGGAAATCATTGACAAGAATGTGTTGCGGGGTGTCGGACAGGTGGTCACAGCTGTGGTTTACCGGTTCGATGCAAATTATCTGTAAAAATATTTCGCTTATTATTTGCAATTAAAAGATAAGGAACTATATTTGCCACCGCTTTGAGACATTCGAGGCATGCGGGGAGATTAGCTCAGTTGGTTCAGAGCACCTGCCTTACAAGCAGGGGGTCACTGGTTCGAGTCCAGTATCTCCCACAATAGAAAACACAATGGGTTATATCTGGATTCAGATGTAGCCCATTTTTTATTTGGTCATTCTAGACATTTCTGCATTCTGTTCCTTTTTAAAATACGGCCTTGAACTTTCCATAAGATTGTTTTATCATCATTTAGCCAGGACATTGTCAAATAATGAACTTGCTAATTCAGTTATGGATTTGTATTTTGTAGATTCTATGTACATTAAAGTCTATAAATTATATGAAAACGCTTCAACTCAACGATGGAAATACGATTCCAGCCCTTGGCTTCGGAACTTATAAAGCTAAAGAAAAAGAAGGCGTCGATGCTGTGGTACATGCCCTGGATACGGGGTACCGGTTGATCGACACCGCTGCGATATATGGAAATGAGGATGCTGTAGGCAAAGGTATCCGACAAAGTGGTGTAGCCCGGGAGGATCTTTTTGTGACCTCCAAAGTATGGCGCGGTGTATTGGGGTACGCATCGACCAAGCAGGCTTTAGACGATAGTCTGCGACGGTTGCAATTGGATTATCTCGATCTATATCTGATCCACTGGCCGGCCAATGCCCGCAATTTTGATGACTGGGCATCAGTAAATGCACAAACGTGGCGCGCATTGGAAGAATCCCAATCTGAAGGGAAGATAAGATCAATTGGAATCAGTAATTTTTGGATCGAGCATCTCGAACCCTTATTGGATTCTTGCGATGTAGTGCCTGCAGTCAATCAAATTGAGTTTCATCCTGGCTATTGGCAACCGGAAGTGTATGCGTACTGTAAAGAAAAAGATATTTTGGTCGAAGCCTGGGCACCCTTGGCCAAAGGTGAGGCACTTAATCATGAAACTATCCGTGCTTTGGCGGATAAATATGACAAAACCGAAGCTCAAATTTGTCTGCGATGGGCCATCGACCGCGGAACGGTGCCCATCCCCAAATCAACGACACCGGAACGTATTTCAGAAAACATGGATATATTTGATTTTGAGTTGACTAGTGAAGACATCCAAACCATTAACCAGATTCCCAAAATGGGGTTTAGTGGGGAGCTGCCCAACGAGTGGTAATGTGGTAGGGACCTATTTGTGGACTTGGATGGAAAGGAGTCCACGGACATATTTGGAATGACATACGTCGTAATACGAGAATTCCGGATTCTTTAGTTCGCTTTATTCACCACGTCAATCTATTATGATGCATAATATACAGGTCATCAATTGCTTAAATTCCAAAATTGGGCATATTACATAGCCCAATTCTGGCTGACCTTTGACTTTTGATTCATACATTATCCTCGGGACAGAGCCCTTCCACAGCCACGGCGGGGACAGGTCGGTTCACTCATCCAAGGTTCACCGAACCTTGTGCCCCGGCTAAGCTGCGGCTTCATTCGTTCATTTCCATCTAAGAAGGATTTACCATCTTTTGTCAGCGTTGCACTCCGACTATATTCAGTGATTCCTCGCTTCTGCACCTGTCTAACTGCCATTAAAACAATAATCAACGCCAGGTAGGTAAATCAAAAGCCATGAATTTTCGGGTCAGGCGTGGTACGGCAAGGAACAATACTATTTGTATTTGATAATGCCGTATAAGATTTTGTAAATATTCAAAGATTGTCGAGGAGAAAACGGAGGTATAGCTGGAGATACACCGAGTATTTTTGACGAAGAGCATCGGAGAATATATTGGAATTTAGGCGGTAATTATGAATTCAAATGGTATAAATCCTTTTGTTTTTCTTCGACCGCCCTAATAATATTACGCTCCTTCCTACACGTACTGAACTATAGCAGCCATGATGGCGGAAAGTTCATTCCACGTTCTGATGTACCCTACCCTCCCCCGACAAGTTTTACCCCGCTGCACCACAGTAACGGAGCTCATTACACGCCTCGCTATGATCTCTTTGAAGAAGTAATTATCAGGCGCCTCGTCCGGCCTGGATTAATTTTGGGCTTCCGAGGCCAGTATGTTTTCTACCCATTTTCGAGGTGGTGTATCGTCTCCGAACTGATCAATCAGCGCAGAAACCAAACCTGTCCATCCCGTCTGGTGTGATGCTCCGACACCGCGTCCATTTTCACCCTGAAAATATTCAAAAAACAAAATAAGATCTTTATTTTCAGGCTTTCTGTAAAATTCTTCATACCGGAGATTAACCGGTCGTTTGTTCCAGTCATCTTCTCTGAAAATACTAATAAGATTCCGGGCAATCCGTTGACTGATCACATTAAGAGATACTTGCATTCCTGGATTTTGAGGGTCTGCCACGGTTATGTTCTCCCCGTAGTGTTCGTGGTATTTTTGAAGCGTCTGAATAATCAGATAATTAATCGGGAACCAGATGGGGCCCCTCCAGTTTGAATTTCCTCCATAGATGTTTGAGGTGGACTCTCCGGGATCATAGGCAATACTGTAATCGATGCCATTGATATTCATATTAAACGGTACAGCGTGTACTTTGGACAAAGAACGAATCCCGTAATCACTAAAAAACTCTTCTGGATCAATCATAGATTGGACCAGGGTCCTCATACGTTCCTGAGGGATCAGGGTTAGAAACAGATCTTGGTTACGTTCATAAGTCTTGATAACTTCATATCTTTCATTGCGTCGTCTCTGTTTCACAAACTCTTCGATGCCTTTTCTTAAACCGGGTAATTTTTCAAGTTTTTCCGCTTCAATACGAAGCACCGCAAAAAGGGTGGTTAATCCCACAATGGATCGGATTTTGATGGGAATAAAACGGTCATCTTTGACCATGACATCGTAAAAGAAACCATCATCATCATGCCATATCCCAGCCCAATGTTCATCCATTCGGTTGAGGGCTTCTGCGATGTAAACGAAATGTTTAAAATACTTAATTGCCATATCTTCAAATGCATCATCCTCCACAGCTATTTCGATGGCCATTTCAAGCATGTTCAAAGCAAATAAAGCCATCCATGCTGTACTGTCAGCTTGCTTGAGGTAACCTCCGCCGACGATCTCCACGTTGCGGTCAAAAATCCCGATGTTATCCAGGCCCAAAAACCCACCTTCAAAAATATTGTTTTGGTTGCGATCCTTCCGATTCACCCACCAGGTAAAGTTTAGTGATAGTTTTGAAAAAATACGCTTTAAAAATTTTATGTCACCGCACCCGGTTTGTTGTCGATCCATCTTAAAAACTTCAAGCGCCGCCCACCCATGGACCGGTGGGTTCACATCTGTAAAATGCCATTCGTACGCCGGTATTTGTCCATTGGGGTGCATGTACCGCTCTTTTAGAAAAAGTAGAAGTTGTTCTTTGGCGAAACGTATATCCAACTTGGCCAGCGGGATGCAGTGAAAAGCAGAATCCCAGGCAGCGTACCAGGGATACTCCCATTTGTCGGGCATGGAATGAATGTCCTCATTGATCAATGATTTCCATTCTCTGTTGCGACCGTTTTTTCGGATGTGTGGTGGTGCTGGTCTTCCAGGATCTCCTTTTAGCCACCGGGCAATATTAAAATTATAGTACTGTTTGGTCCACAGCATTCCTGCCCAGGCTTGGCGTTGTATGTTTTGTAGTTCCGGAGACTGATTCTTATACAGTTTTTTGTAAAAATCATCCGCTTCACTTTTTCGTGTTTCAAAGATACGCTGGAATTTATCTCCAAGAGGTTGTGCCAACGCGCTGTCCGCAGATAATCTAAGGTGAATAACCCACTCGCCTCCTCCTTCGACTTCCTGATGGTACAAGGGCGAAAATTTACTTCCTTCCGAAAATTTATTTCCTTCTTGTCGCCACTTATCATGAAGAAGCAGGTCATGGAAACGGTCCTTGACTTTTGGACTGGCATTTTCACGACCAAACAATCGTTCGGCATTGTCCTCATTATCTGTAAAGAGATAAGCTTCGGGTTCATCAAAGTAGAGGGAATAATTTCCTGTTTCATTGTGGTATACAGCCACTTTGCCTGAATGGTCGTTTGATTTTCGGATGACATTGTCGCGGGACATCAAACCAAACGACCATAGATTTCGAAACCACAACGTGGGTAAAAGATACAGTTCATGACGGGACGAACTGCGATTTTTTACGGTGATCTTTATCCCAATATCTTCCTCATCCGCTTTGGCATATTCTATAAAAACATCGAAATAATCATCGTTTTCAAACCAATTCGTATCCAGAATCTCATACTCATATTCTTCTACGGTGCGCGCCCTGTTTTCTTCGATGAGTTCACCGTATGGGTAGGCCCGATGTCCGTATTTGTACAAGTATTTCATGTACGAATGGGATGGCGTATTGTCCAGGTAATAATATAATTCTTTCACATCTTCACCGTGATTCCCCTGTGGTCCGGTCAATCCGTACAACCTTTCTTTCAGTATCGGGTCGTTTCCATTCCACATGGCCACAGAGAAGCAGATCCGACATTTCTCATCGGAAATGCCTGCGATGCCATCTTCTCCCCATCGATAGACCCGGCTCCGGGCATGGTCATGAGGGAAGTAGTCCCAGGCACTGCCATCCGGACTGTAATCTTCTCGGACAGTACCCCATTGACGTTCACTAAGATACGGTCCCCACTTCAGCCAATTTTTCTTGCCGGTATAATGATTTTCTAATCGTTTCTTTTCAAACTCCATATTAACCTCTCGTTATCTATCCAGTAATGCTGGAATTTATGTGATGCAAATATCAGTAATTATGTACACAATGATTTCATAAAGTTTGTAATTCTAAGTCAATTATTTTCCCACGTGTTGCAAAGACATGTTTTCTCACCAATTCATTTTTAAACCATCGTCTATCGCTTTAAAAATGATAAGGATCTGTTTATAAATCATTTATTCATTGTAAATATCATTTATAAACACGTTCAAAAACCATACCTGATTGCTCTTTACCGAGACATACAAGCTTGACTTTTGTTCAAAAGAAACGGACTTATTGCATTAAAAAAGGCCTGAACCGATTAAGATCCAGGCCAAAACTTGCTTGAGATATTCTTTGATATGGTGTTAATTAGCCATTTGTTCGATTTTGTATTTGGCCATTTGACCATAAGTACCGGAAGGTACTTTTTTATAAGCGGCAACAGCGGCAGCGGCATTACCCATGGCCTCGTATATTTCGGCTTGCGCGAAGTAATTTCGACCTTCTTCACCACCTTCAGCCAATTCGATGGCTTTGTTTGCATGTTCTAAGGCTTCTTTCAACTTATTTTTTTTAGTCAATGCTCTTGCAATATAGAACTGGACATCGGCGGATTCTCCGTGTTCCAGATATGCATTACCCATCTCGATTGTTTTATCCCAATCATCACTGGTATAGGCTTTTGATACGAAAATGGTGGCTTTATTCATTAAATCGGTGGCTTTATCTTCTTTTTTAGATTTTTTGGCAGCCTGACTACCCATGATAAAAGCATTCATCGCAGCGGTATCATCACCTTTCGTATTCATGGCCATTGCTTTACCGCTGTAATTGCCGTAGAAATCCGGGTTCATTTCTATCCCCTTGTTGTATAATTCGATACTCTCGTCGATTTTGTCGGCTCTGCGCGCTTTTCTTCCGGCGTAGTAAGCCGCTATAGCACCATTTCTTTCAGCGAGTGATACAATCTTTTTATCTTCTTCCGGGTCGGCTTTTTCGAGCGCTTTCGTAAAAAGATCAAGGGCTTTATCGTATTCCTTCCCTTTCAGGGCAGCTACTCCATCATTGTACAGAGATGCCGGTGAAGCATCTTCCTGACTCCATACCGGTGCAGTGCATAACATCGTCGCCAATACGACCATAGACCATAGTTTAAATCCTAACTTCATTCTTAAATTATTTTGTTCAAAAATTTACATTCCAAAAAATGGCATTGCAATTAAAGATGAACGCCGGCTCTGCTAACAAGCCCCATTCTATTCACAATCCACTATAAAAAGGTTCTAAATGATGTAATTAATTTCATTTGAGCCCAAATTTAACAAAATATTTCATTCTACACAGTATTCTTACAAATTTGAGCTGTATTCTCAAGGTTGCTGTAGTTAGACCGCCGGTGTCAGCCATTATTTACCTATTTCTTAGTTCGAAACGGAGAAACACGGGCTGCAATGTTTTCCGTATGAATTGATCAAACGATCTTATTATTATCCTGCTCATATTTTTTATCGAGCACCAATAGCATCCATGGGATCAATATTGGGTACGCCCGGTGTCTGAACAACATGCACCAGCGGTTCTACATTTTTCTCTGAACCATCATACCCCGTGGTTTGATTCAATGTATTGCCTACATTTCCGATGAGATAAGGTTCGTATACCGGCCAGAAAATGTGCTTGGGGTCGATGGTATACTTCGTGGTAGGATAGGTATCCCAGGCCACTTCCTCTCTGAAAAAATTATTCCTTTCCATTTGACGATCGTAGTAAAAATTTTTGGCAGATAATGAAGTCTCCATATTATTCCCATCCCAGGAATAGGATTTTCCATTGTAACATTGTTTCCCGGTCTTGGCAAAAATAACAGACATCCGCACCATTTCATCATGGCGATACTCTTCGCCAAATAGTTCTCGACAACGTTCATCAAGTATAGTGCCTATTCCCTCAGTCTGCACATCCCCGGCTGTATACATTGTCATGGCATTAGCGCGTTGACGGATAATGTTGAGGTCGTCAGCAGCACCCTGGAAATTATCTTGCCAGAATCTTGCTTCCGCCCGAATCAGATATGCTTCTGCTTCCCGCATAATGTATATATCTCTTTTACCGCCATCCTGACGCTTCACTTGATCTTCCTGGTTTGCTGCATAAAATTTATACAAGGGATAGCCGTAAAAACACCGGATGGAATCTTCGCACAGCAACACCCCATCTTCATAGAGTCGTACTGGTTTGCCGTACCATTCTGTGCCTTTCAGATCCGGGTTGTCATAGATCAACATATCCATATCAAACCAATTTCCTTTTTTGTGTCTGTAGTCCTGTCGATCAATTACCCCGTCGTAATTCCATATTTCATACTGTGCATAATTTGTTGGTCGGCCAAAACCCTGACTTCGACCCCACTTATGCATTTGCTTGGATCTTTCATTCTGAGCGATATCCATACCTGTCACCGTGCCGGCTGGGGGTGCTTTCACGCCTTTATTGGTACTGACAAAGTTTGGCCCCCATGCGCGTATAGATGCAGATCTGCCCTGGCTGCCATCCAAAAACGGCTCATTAACGACGAGCCAGATACCCTCCGGATTACTGGTTTTTTGATTATTTTCATCCTGATGAAGCAGATTGATTGCATCAGCGGGTTGGTTGCAATCCAGACCATCCAGTTCTTCACCGGTGAATGGGTTGAGATTGTTTCCTACACGCACAAAATCTACATTTACATCGGCATCCGTAAATAATCGCGACTCCGGATCGTTGATGACTTCAGTCATCAGCTGTTCGGCATCAGCGAACCGCTCATTGAGCATATAGTATTTAGCTAGTAAAATTTTGACGGCATCTTTAGGCGCCTGTCCCTTAGGTAATTCACTTTTAGGCTTTACCCATTTGACGGCATATTCCAAATCAGCGATCATCTGATCCCATATGCCCTGCATGTGAAATACCTTGAAATCCTGCCGTGCTTCGGAAACGACATTCAAAGGAAAAGCGACATTACCATAATCCATGGTCAGTTGCATATAAAAGAATGCCCGGAGAAAATAAGCACTTCCCAATAAGTGGTTCCGCTCCTGGTTTTCTGTGCCACCTTCCCATTCGGGTACGTCAATATAATCAATGACGGTGTTGCAGCTTTTGATTTGTTTATAATTTTCTTCATAGAACGAACGGGTTCGTCCCGCATCATTGTCCCGGGAATTCTGGGGTGTAGCATACGTTCGTAAATCGACGAAAGCATCCGGTTTATCAGTGGCACTGACGACTGAGGCATCACTCATATTGTGATTGAATAATAATTCCTCATTATCGCCATTCCACTGGTTGAACACGCCTTTAAGCGCTGCATCTAATGCGGTTTGTAGACCAGCAGCATCAACAAATGTGTTTTCCGGACTTAAAGTGGAGAGCGGTTTCTGATCCAGGAATTCGTCTTTGCACGATAGGGTTAACGTCAGAACCAGTGCTGAAACAAAAAGTGATATTTTTTTATAATTTTTCATTATTCAGATATTTAGTATTATAGTCATGATTGAACAATACGGTGTTATGTTATTTACAATGAAGTATTTACGCTAAATGAAAATACTCTGGGCATTTCTCTGGTAGATTCAGGGTCACCCTCGATCCAGCTGGTCAGGATACCTGCATTTTCTACTGTAAAAGCTAATCGGACACTGCTCCCCAATTTCATATTGTTCAATAGATTAACCGGGACTTGATACCCAATGGAAATATTTTGAATCCGTAGATATGATTTAGACTGGAAATAGGTAGCGTTTCCAAGTCGGATCGAGTTAATCCGTGCTGCATTATCGATTTGATTATTGGGCGTCCAGTAAGGCAGATTGTACCAATTGTGGTTCTTAATATAGCTTTGGCTGTTGTTAAACGGCTCGCCCGTGCCTCCGTAATAGCCCATCTTTGCAAGAAGGATCACGCCCACATCGAACCCTTTAAACTGCAAACTGTTTGTTAACGTCAAGTACCACGGGTTTTTAGTCAGCCCCTGAAATACCTTATCCGCGGAATTAAGTACTCCGTCGTTGTTCTGATCAACCATTCTAAAATCTCCCGGGTACAATCCATATTGAGCGGCCTCAGATTCTTCGCCTAGTTTGTAGACCCCGTCCAGTTCATAATCCCAGATGACATCTTTGTTCTGACCGATAAACCAGCCATTGTCGATATCGTCCGGTTCTTCAAATACAGTATTGCCGTTCTCATCGGTGGTTTCAACTTTTTCTCCCGTCAAAGAGATGATTTTATTGTTGTTGTAGCTCATATTGAAGTTACTGCTCCAGACAAAACCTGGTTTTTCAATATTGATGGTATTGACTGAAAAATCGACGCCAATGTTTTTTAAACTGCCGACATTGGTGGTGATGCTTTCAAATCCGGTAACAATGGGAAGTTTTTTATCCAATAACATGTCTGTCGTGGTAGAACTATACACATCCACTGCACCGCGGATGCGTCCATCTACTAATCCATAGTCCAAACCAAAATTCAACGCCTTATTTTTCTCCCAAGCCAGATTGGGATTAGCTATGCGATTAATGTACAGATAGGGCGCCACAAAATAACCATTGTCAAAATTCAGGTATTTGTTGTCACTCAAGGTAGCAAAGGCTGCGTAGGAACCCAGACCACTACTGTTCCCATTTACACCCCAGCTGGCCCGTAGTTTCAAGAACGAGATCCATTCCGGTGCACCAGCCATAAATTCTTCACTGGATAAGGTCCAGGCTGCAGACAAGGATGGAAAGGTGGCGTATTTTTGCAAGGATCCAAATCGGGAATAACCATCTCTTCGCACGGATACGGATACATTGTATTTATTGTTGAAGCCATAGTTTACCCGACCCATTAAAGCGTTTCGGGTGATCACTTCATCAGCAATCGTTTCATCCGGATTGTCCAGAGATGGATTAACTCCTAATATCAAAGCCCGATAGCCTAGAGCTTCCGTTGGAGAGAACTGAGAAGCAGATGCGTAGGTTTCCCAAATTTGATTTTTTTCAGCATTTACTAACCCCGTAAAATCAAGGCGATGGTTTCCAAACTCTTTGTTCCAATTAAGAATATTATCGGACTGCCATTCAAAGGTTTTGTCGCCTTGTCGTCTGGCGTATCCGCCGTGTGACCAATTCGGATTCGCACTATCTTCGTAGTATAGCCGATCCCTGAAATCGATTCGGGTAGTCAGATTGGACGTTAATTTTATCCCAAAAGGTAAGGAGAGTTTTGCATACATGGTGGGAAATATTTTATAACGATCATATTTCCGCGTAAGAAAAGCAGCGTCTAAAAATGGATTTCCCCGGTTGGAACCCGCACCAGCGGTTTTTAAATATTCTCTGGGATAGCGATTGGGTAAATCGCCGATGGTGGGAATATTTTCATTGTAGACGATGTTTTTCCAGGGGGCATCATACGGAGAAGAAGTTCGATAGCCACCGTTGTCAATGGGTTCATTACCTTCGTCCTGATACGCAAAATTCGCATTTAGCCCGATATTTAGGAAATTGGTAGCACGTACATCCAGATTCAATCGCGAGGTCACCGTAGAAAAACTTTCCCCAACCTGGACCGATTCACTATTACCATAGCCCAAGGACCAATAATAGGAAATGTTGTCGTTTCGGCCAGAAACACTTAAATCATAATCTTGACGCAGACCGGTGTGAAACATAAAATCCTGCCAGTCAAATGACCGTCCTTTCAGATAATTTTCTTTTTCATTTTGTTCAAACCCAAATGCATCCAACCAGGCAGATGTGATCACTGTAGGGTCAGATTCGCCGGGAATTCCGTTGGCTTGCAACCATTCGTCTTGGTATTGTGGATCCAGTTTGTTGTAATCATCATATTTGGACCAGGGATCCTGTGATAAACTGTTGATGGACTCATTCATATCGGTCAGCCATGTCATCACTTCATCACCCGCCTTGAACGTTTGGATTCGTTTGGCTCCGGTCACAAAACCAAGTTTTGCACTGGCGTTGATGGTGGGTTTGGTCGTTGTCCCTTTTTTGGTGGTCACCATGATCACGCCATTGGAGGCTCTGGACCCATAGATGGAAGCAGCGCTGGCATCCTTCAGCACATCAATGCTTTCGATGTCCTGGACATTTATCTCCGCAATATCTCCATTGAAAATGACGCCATCCAGTACAATCAAGGGACGGTTCGCAGCGCGCTCTGTGCTACTGTTTGCTTTAATAGTATTATCGCCTCTGATTTCAAAATCCGGTGTGTTTTTCGCATTGGTACTGTACCCTACTTTCAATCCTGGAACGGACGAGCGGAGGAGTTCCTGCATGTTGGATGGTTGAAATTTCTCCAGTTCTTCTGCACGTACATTTACGATGGAACCGGTTAGATCTTTTTTGCGAGAAGTACCATAGCCGACCACCACGACTTCATCCAATAGCTGGGCATCAGCCAGAAGAGTAGCATCTACATTGGTCTTGCCATTGACAGGGATTTCTTGCGTTTGGTATCCGATGTATGAAAATACAAGTGTGGCATTTTCAGCTACATTTTCCAATGAATATTTACCATCAAAATCAGTGGCCGTTCCGTTGTTGGTGCCCTTGACCTGTACATTTACACTGATCAATGCTTCCCCATCTTTGTCCGAAACAATGCCCGATACCCTGTTTTGACTTATTGCGGAGGAAGCTATGCAAATGAGAAGTAGCACTAAAAGATGACTTTGGTGGATCATCGACCGGGTTTTACTGATGTTGGATGTGTGCGTCCAAGTTATTTTCATAATTAAAGATTTGATACTATTAAACGATTCAATTGTTAATAATAGCTAACTGTTCCGAAGTGAGATTTAAGGTTTTCTTTGAGGTTTTCCTATTAAATTGTCCTGCCGAATATAGGGATAGAATTTAAAAAAGCAAAAATATTAGTAAATAATCTTAAGGAAAATCTAAAACGTTTGTAAATTAGTGGATATGTAGCGAAAAAGTAGCTATCAGATAAATTAGTTAATCGTATTCTAAACAGCTGGTAGATACTACAATAGGTATGTAATCAAAATAATATTTGACAATGATTCCATCTCGTGAAAAAGGGACATCTGTGAAAGTGTTAACTATTTGGAAATAGTCGGACTGCCACGGCCTACAACTTCCAGTAGCTAATCTGCCCTGCATGGAAAGGAATAAGAAGTTCTGAATCTAAGGAAAGGAAATGGAATAGCATGCCACCCGGTTTGTAAACCATCATACGTGTATATATATGATGGTATGCTGCCTTACTATAGAGCGTTATTTACTACAAGTTGTGATCGCTGCATCAGCCCTTGACTACGGCCAAAGGTTTTAATTCGATCATGATTTCAACCAGGCTTTTTTGATTTTCCATGACCTCGTGTATATCTTTGTAGGATTCAGGTGCTTCGTCCAAATCATTTTTGTGTCGTACAGCGTGAAGAATCCCCTGGTTATCCAATTTTTTGGTAATCTTTTTTATATCCAATGTGCGCCGAGCTTTTGTACGGCTCATTTTTCGGCCGGCTCCGTGAGAGCACGATTCAAATGACATTGGATTTCCTTTGCCCATAACCAAAAATGACGATGTACCCTGTGTGCCGGGAATCATACCCATCTCCCCTGCTCTGGCCTGGGTAGCTCCTTTCCGGTGAATAATGACATTTTCGCCGAAATGTGATTCGTAACCTGCGAAGTTATGTGGTTTATTGATAAAGTTGGAAAATTCAACCTCTGGGTATACCAGCTCAAAAGCATTTCGAACGCGTTCCATCATCAGGGTTCTGTTTTGGAGTGCAAATTCGATGCAGTAATTCATTTCAGCTTTATAATTCGTGTATTCTGGTGTTCCTTTGGGAAAAAATGCTAAATCCTTGGGGACATCACTCGCCCACTTTTCATTCAGTTCGCGGGCTAATGTGTGATAATGATTTGCCACGGTGTACCCCAGGTTGCGGGAGCCCGAATGAATCATTATCCAAATAAAACCGTCGGAACCTTTCTGAATCTCAATAAAATGGTTGCCTCCGCCCAATGTGCCAATCTGGTATAGGGCGTTTTCGTATTCTTGGTTTACAATTGGCGTGTTTTCAGAAGTAGCCGGCATCCATTTTTCATCCTGTCTTTCTTTGTGGTGATTAAAGCCGACCGGAATGGTTCTTCGGATTTCAGCCATAATTTTTTTGAGTGATTCGGTGTTGACATCCTCCAGATTAGTACGAAGAGAACACATTCCACACCCGATATCCACACCAACCGCATTCGGAACAATGGCATCTTTAGTTGCTAGTACACCCCCTATAGGCATACCATACCCCTGATGGCTGTCGGGCATGATAGCGATGTGTCGAAAGGCAAAGGGTAGATTGGCAATATTTTTGGCTTGTTTCAGCGCTCCTTCTTCCAGGTCCTCCAACCATAGCTTTATCGGTAAACGTTCTGTTGTGATAACATTTTTCATATTTATTCCTCCTTTGTTCTTTATACTATACATCTAACGCCTGATGTCGAATAAAGATCAAATTCATTGAGTATTGTTTTATTCTAGAATTTAACTCATAAATATGTCGGGCTACCTTTCTATTTCCAGCGAACCTCCCGTTTCAAAGCCAGACCGGAAATATTCATATTCTTTAATCAATTCATTTGATTCAGCCATACCATATTTCTTTCCGGAAATGGTTCTTGGATTTCGTACCTGGACATTAGCACCGGTCATCGCTGCTGCCAAAAGTAAATCCCCCCACTTCAATATTCCCGGCACATGAATGGCCATGCTGTAATAATTCTCTGCAACGCCATCGTCAAAAAGATAGCTGATCGGTGCATCCTCCATGGTTATTTGGCCGACTTGGTCATCCAATGCCGCATAAAATAGTGTCGCCGGTCCCAGATCTTTGAATGCATGAATATCGATGCGGTTAGCATGGTGACTTTCTCTGAGCCATCGATACACCATCTCCATCTCTTGTACCCATCGTCCTTGCATGGTTTCCCCCAGCCAAATCAGTGATCTGGACAAGGTGTGAAAAGCCGGCAGAGAACTCCCATTTAATCGAGTCGCCACCTCGGAGCTGTTTTCACCAAGTCCCCAGAAATCAACCAGGACAATACCTTTTCCATCAGATTGATAGTCTTGCAGAACCTCCTCCGGTACCATCGCCTTTCCCTTATGGTGTGCAATAAGAACATACTCTCCAGGATTCCGCGATGATTTACGGATCAACACTGGAATCAGGTAGTCATCGGTCACTTCTAGCGCATACCGAGTCCAGCCCTTCTGTTCACCGTAGCTGTGGGATTTCCTCAATTTTACATTTTCAGGAATTTTCAACAACCGGGTCAGTTTTTCTTTTTCGTGCGAAATATTCATGGGGCCTTGGCCATGCTGACTGTCCTTGAGCTCACGACCAATAAGCGAACAATACTCCACCGTACTGGTGACCCTTGCAGATCGGTTCCCCCGGTCGAAAGTCATCAATTCTCCTGAAGTCAAAAGGGATATGTCTCTTTCCGACCGCGGCGCTCCATTGCCAATGTTCTTGAGGTGCTTATCCATCCACCCCACCAGGGTTTTCCGAGCCTCCGGATGATAGCCATGTGTCATATCAATAACCTGACTATCCAATTGACTTTTGGCCTGGTACAAATCAAATATAGCTTCAGCATGTCGAAAGCTTCTTTGCATTTCTGAAGGAATAAATGCTTTATTCTTTTCCTGACCTGCATTGACCAGTTTCAAAGCCCGAGGTGCAATCATTCCTAATACTTCAGATTCCTCAGTGAAGGTTAATCCGTCGATCAAGGTCTCACAGACGCAATTACTGGCCATGATATAGGATTGGAATGTGCCTACGCTGACTACAGGCATGGCTGCTTTGATCCGGTCATCCATGGCTGCCAGCCACATTGTCTGATTACCTCCTCCACTGGCTCCAGTAGCTCCTATGAGCTCTGAATCAACGAATGGGAGTGAGCTAAGAAGATCCACCCCTCTTCGATTGTCTGTAATCTGCATTCCCAGGAGACTTTCACCAATATTGAATAAGGATGCTCCCAGATGTGCCCCATGGTATTCAAAATCACCATGGGTAGTGGTTCGTTCCCCAGCTCCCCAGGGATCCATGTGTAAGGAGACATAGCCATGTTTTGCGAGCGCCTGTCCGATCGCCTGGTATACCTCATACAGACGACCGTTTCGAGAATGCCCCATCATCGTTATGACAGCCGGGAAGGGTCCATCACCTGCCGGGATATACAGGTTGGCCGTGGTGAACACGCCCGGACGGGTCTGAAAATATATGTTTTTCACCGTTACACCATCTGATTGATGTTGACCTGTTTCTTGATACTCAAGCGGTAAATCGGAATATTTTCGGGCACCTGTTTTCGACGTGATGAACGCTCTCAGTTCTGCTTTGCGTTCTTCCCATGCCTCCAGATTATGTGGCATCTGATGGGTCTTGTACGCCAAAGCTGCCCGATGATTTAATCCGGACTGAATGAGGTCGGGTTGCTGTTTAGAAAAGACGTTGGGAACTTGTGTTCCTGCAGGTGTAAAGTAAAGTACGAAGAAGAATAAAACAAGGTAAATAAGTTTCATAGCTGGTATTTGCGCGATAATTCCTGAAAAATAGTAAAATTATTCATTATGGAATGAAGGAAAACCCGTGTCAGATAATTCTTTGCTGGAGATCTGCGTTCGGATTCCGTCTCTGGAGCTGGTGATCTGCAAAAGCTTGAAATCAGTGGGAATGTCGTTGGATCCGGCCCTTGGGTGGCACCATTTAAAACCTGAATTGTATGCTGACTAGGCGTTGGCATCCAATGAAGTCTTAATCAGACATAGGTAGCTAGTGGGATCTTTAGTTCACTAGATAGATTTTGCAGATCTTCCCACAGCTGATCCAGTTTTTCTTTATCGGTAGAATTGAGTTCAGGTGTGTTTTTGCGTGTATTGATGGTCAGGTCAAGCCCACGTAAATTCATGAAATACTTGGCTGCCCGGGGGTATTTATTACCAATGACGCGATCATTGGCTAAAATAAACGCATTGGCTTTTTGCACCGACCTTAAGACTTTTCGTTTTCGTCCTTTCGCCCATAGATAGGAAAACAGCTCCGGATAAAAGTTACCTGCTATACATGATATACCTGCACCTCCATGTCGGATGGAGTCCAATACATCCGGTGAGTGCGCATTGTAAATGCCCAGAGCAGAATCACCGGCTTTTATAATTTTATTTTGGACGACCGCGGCTTCACATGAAGTGTCTTTAAAGTATAAAAAACGATCGGTACTTTGCAATGTACTCACCATGTCGGGGCTAATCAGCCGATGATAAGGTCCCGGACACTCATAGATCCCTAAAGCTATGTCAGCTGTCTGGTTTAGGATGTTTTCAAATGATTTCATTAAGTCAGCTTCGGATGCTGATTTTTTTACCATCATGGATGGGATCAAAACAACCGCTTCTACGCCGGTGTCTGCCACTTGTTTAATAAATTCTATATTACCGTTGTCCGTATCTGAAAATGTTCCGGTAGACACCACTGGAAGGGACGTATTCTCAACCACAAACCGGGTCAGATCAAGACGCTCCTGTGAACTAAGCTGATACATTTCACTGGAACCGCAGTTGGCAAACAATCCGGTAGAACCAGCATCTTCATACCAGGTTATTAATCGTTTTAACCCTGGATAGTCTATATCAAGTTTATTTGTATAAGGGGTCATCATCACCGGCCAGAACCCGCCGGGCAATTTTTTTTCTTTGCCGCTAATTTCTGGAAGTAGGTGCAGTCCGCCGGCCATTCCAATACTTCCAAATGAATACACCAGGCTTCTTTTGATAAATCCTCTTCTTCCTAATTCTGTTTTAATCATTTGTTGTGGTCTTTTAGTATCAACTTATGGCTTTATGAGCCGGATGTTAATTATCGTCAGTTGACGAATTATCTCATTACTCCATGGATGATTCGTCCTTCGAAAACGAATCGGCTCAGCATTCTATTTACCAGGTTAACGGCCTGGAATAGTCTCCTGGCTTCCAAATAGTAAATTAGAGGAAATTCTGTTTCTGACAAATAAACGTTTTCCGACTTTTTCAAACCCTACTTTTTCCAGTTTTTTGTTACCATCTATGGTTCCTCCAATTCCCTCGATGTTGGATTCTACAACATGGTGATAAATCATTTCGAAGTCCTATTTTATTTTTTCATCTCGGATAATGTCAGGAATATATGATTATACACGTATTGTAAATATAGATTAAAATTTTGTAAATAACCGGCTGAAATCTTGTGGAGAAATGAAAAATACAGGGTTAGAATATTTTGAGGTTTAAGACTTTTAATTGGATTATTGATATAACCTCCGGTGATTATAATCACAATCCTGTCACATTCAATCTTCTATATAAAATATATATAGGGTATATGTATGAAGGTATGCTGCATTACTTGTCTTTTTGCCAGGGCGCATGACCGGTTCGAAAACCTTATTTGATATTCATAAAAGATAATATCGTATTATATCTCGCTGTGGACTATATTTTTTGGAGGTTGAGTCTTCTTCTTAACATAGACTTTGCCTCCATATCCATGCCCAAAAATTAGAATAGATAAATATCCGGGTTTTAACCAGTAAAATTTGTGGTATGGAAATTGCCATTTTACACACCATTAAAAATATTGGAACCAACTGTTAAAACCCCGGATAAACAAAGATTTTTAAAGTTGGTCGTTAAATTATAAACTTATGTGGATATTCAAACAAAGAAATGTTATAAAACGAGATAAGGTTAGTTTTTGGAATCTGAAAGTTTGGGTTGATGCAAACCAGATAAAATTAAAATTTAGTAGTACAATCTTAAGATAATTTTTTATGTTTGACCATCGGTAAATATGTTCCCTTTAATATGCAGCAAAAAAAAGTAACTCCTTGGGTTTCAAAGCTTACTTTAAGTTGGTTAAATTTCGATACGTTCCAGAATGAGATTCGCAATCTCAGGAAGGCTGTTTTTGTTGAAGAACAGGGAATCGGAGAATTCATGATTGACTCGCCTGGTGATCCCACAGGTTTGCACCTGGGGCTTTTTGATGGTGATCTTCTGGTAGCGTGTGTGAGTATATATCCTTACGAAAACAACCATGAATTTATTCGATCGACGGTCCAATTGGATTTTAATCAGCCATATGGTTTGCAATTTTCCCGAAGAGTAGAACTGGCAGCATATCGTTCTAAGAAACTATCCTCACTGATGCTGGCTCATGGAATGCACAGTACCTGTGAATATTTCCAACCAGATTGTGTTTTTGCCACTTTGGTAGATCGACACAAAGTTCTTCGTAATTTTTATATTTCAACGTACAAATTCAATAGATGTCTGGAGTTTTCGAATGATGAAGGAGACGGTTTGCTTCTAGTGATGGACAGACAAAGTACGATCGATGAGGTGGCCGAACAGCTAAAGGCGGAAAGCGTCAATTTATCCGAACGACTGGATATTGAGTTACCTGATCTAAATAAACATATTTCACAACACAGTTCTCTTGAAAAATATTGGAGTATAAAAGGTGATCTGGTGAACAGGTATCTAAGTCCACTTTCTCTTCAGGATGAATTACCACGATTGTCTGCACAGGCCAGGATGCTTTTTAAATCCCAAAAAGAGATTTGGGATGCCTTACTTGCAGAGTACAACGATCATCAAACCATTCTGGATCTTGGGTGTGGCCCTGGAATTTATATGGCGCAGTTAAATAAACTAGATAAAATGAATGGGCGCCAATTAATGGGGATGGACATCAGTAATGAATTGATCACTTACGCCCGGTTTTCCCATTCAGACCTTGACTGGAAGATTGGCAGCGTATACAATACAAAGTTGGAATCAGACTCTGTAGATATTATTCATTGTAGCTTTCTTTTTATCCATTTGATTAATCCACTCTGGGCTTTACAAGAGATTTATAGAATATTGGCACCAGGCGGGTTGTTGTATATCTCAGATGTCAATGATAGTACCTTTAAGGGACCGAAGCAGATCCAAGATTTGATTGAATCTCATAGTGAGATATATGAAGGTAATCGGGAAGTCATGTCGAGCATCGAAGAATTGACGGACAAAGTAGGGCTAAAGCTTATCATGAATGACCGGTTGCTGGTCGATAATACGGGCACAGACCAAAGTGCCGAATTGGATGGCAGGCACTTCCGGTTGGGAAAATGGGCGATGTGGGCGATGTTTTCTTTTATGGGGCAACGAGAGGAAGTCCGGGAGCAATTTGAGCAAGCGGATGTTTATTATTTTGATTATGACTCCACTATTTCCATAGAAATACACACCAAAATCTTTAAAAAGGAACAGTAAGTGCAAAAAGAAGAACCCAAAATGGATGTATTGCAGGAAGCCAGTCGCATGCTTTCTGAACCAAGCCGAAATACAAAGCGAAAAATATTGACGGGCTTTAACTTTGTCTTTATTCTTGCTTTGTTATTGCATTTGGTCATCCAGTTGGTGGAATTTGGTAGCTTGCCGGATCCGGCGCGCGATCTTGTTTTATTTCCAATTATTATATTGATCAATTCGATATCCGCTATTTATAATGTTCCAATTTTGTTGGGGAGGCGAAAGTCTGTTCCATGGATGAATCGATTTTCTGCCTGGACTACGATTGGCATTTCCTTGTTGTTGGCGATCCTCATTGTTCACACGAATATCAATATTGCTACAAGTATTCTTATCGATTTCGGGTATTCAGTGATTATGATATTTATCGTAGGAACGGTGATTGGTCGCAAGGCAGCCATTGTATGGTTTGGTATAGCCACAGTAAGCCTGTTTGTTGCATATCAAAATGTGGGTGAAGATTTTGTCTATTATTTGATGACCAATGAAGAGGTCCAGGTATTTGAAGATTCTCTGGCAGCTGGCAATCAGGAAGCCATTGACCGGGTAGAAAAATTGAATGCACATAACCTCGCCCCCGTCCCGGTAAAACTTTTTGCAGCGATTTGGTTCATTTTTATGACCACACTTGTGCTTGCGGTTTATTTTGAGTCCAATATGATTTCTAAGGTTTTGGGTGCTATCCCGGCGGTAATACGAAGAATTTCGATAGCATCTGAAGAAAAGAACAAATTAGAGCACGAGAATATGAGGATGGGGATGGAGCTGGATGTGGCGCATCAAATTCAGAAAACTCTGTTACCCAAGCACGAAGAATGGGATGAGGTGAATTATCTGAACATTTCTGCGCGGATGGATCCGGCAAATGAAGTCGGTGGTGATTTTTATGAAGTTCTTCCTCAAGACGATCGTTCGGTCGTCGTGGCTATAGGAGACGTCACTGACCATGGTTTGCAATCAGGTCTGGTTATGCTGATGGTGCAAAGTACGATTCGTACGATTTTGGATAAAGATGGTGATCAAACCACGCTAATGAATGCGATGAATAGAATCAATACCATCATGTACAGAAATATTCGAAATCGGATGCATGATTACCGAAACCTGACCATGAGTCTGGCACACGTTACCAGGAATAGTGTCACGCTATGTGGTCAACATGAAAATCTTCTTCGCTACAATGCCCGCTCCGGATCAGTGGAAGTGATTCCAACCGATGACCTGGGAATTTACGTAGGATTGATCGAAGACATAAAACCACATGTTAGTGAACTGACGGTTGATTTTTTTGAAAACGATGTGTTGCTTTTTTACACCGACGGACTGACCGAATCTGAGAATCAAAGCGGTCAGTTTTTCGGAGAAGACCGTTTAATTCAATTACTCAAACGGCATTCCACGGAAGAAGCTAACGATATAGTTGAGATAATCTATGATGACGTTTATCAATTTATCGGAGACACACCAATACTGGATGATATTACCTTAATGATTATAAAAAATAAAAGCGTATGAAGCTCAAATATTCAAGCTCAAATTATTCTCTAATTTTTCTAAAACTGTAATATATGCTTGTTGACACGATTGGAGATTTTGATATAATACCAGATTCGATGCCAGCTGAGGGCGACGTGTCACTGACCGTTCGACCGATCGATCTGATTGCATATTGGAGGAGGTGTGGGATTATGGCGGATTTTGCAGCCGCTTTTTATGCGTGTGCACATGATCAACCCAATGTAGAAGAAAACACTATTTCAACTATATTTAATGAGTTAATCGAAAACGCCACCAAATATTCTGTGAAACGGAATGCCGAGGTGATGATACATATGATGTTATACGACACAGTATTGAAGATTGAGATAGTGAACCACACCCCTGAAGCACATTTTCATAAACTTAAAAAACACCTGACCAAGCTGACCAAATCAGCCGATCTTGATGAGTTGTATATCCGGACCATGGCGGAAAAGTCAGAAAATGCTACGGACTCTGGTATAGGCTTATTACTTTTGATCAAGGACTATAAGTTGAAAATTGGTGCACAATTTAAGAAGTGCGAACAAACTGGGGATTGCAAAGTGATTATACAAACCTATTACTACATTGAACAATAAAGATATGGATACTTTAAACGCAGGAGATGCAATAATAACTTATAATGAATCCGAATCCAAGATGGTATTCGAGGGTTCTATGCGATTAGCCAATATGAAAGAATATGACGTGGTGTCTTCGTTCTTAAGAAAATCTATTGATGACACAGACGATCCTGTTGTACTGGATCTGAGATTACTTCAATTTCTTAATAGTTCCGGAATAACCACTTTGAGTCTTTTTATATTGAGCTGTAAAAAAGCCGGAAAGCCTCAGATAAAAGTGTTGGGAAGTGAGTCTATATCGTGGCAACAAAAGTCAATTTCAAATTTTAAAAAACTTTGGAACGACGTAGAAATCGTCATATAAACCTGAACCGTGCTATCTAAGGATTCGCAAAATACTGATACTGAAAATGATACCACCTCCTGGGAAAGGGAAAGGAAAGGAATGGAGGAGGAAATTCATGATTTGAAAATTCTGTACGAAACGATTGCGGAACACAGCAGCGCGATAGAGAATGAACTTGATGATAAAAATAGAGAAGTTTCTGCCCTGATTCAACAGCTAAAAAAGTATCTTTCTCCACAACTGTATAAACTAATCGTGGGCAAACCCGGCAATATATCGCTGGACTACAGAAGAGAATTTTTGACAATATTTTTCTCAGATATCATGAATTTTACGGAGATATCTGACCGTACTGATCCGGAGGTTTTGTCTGACATTCTCAATGAATACTTGAATGATATGGCACAGATCGCTCTGGCGCACGGTGGAACCGTTGATAAGTTTATGGGCGATGCAATCATGGTGTTTTTTGGTGCACCTGAACACACCGATGATAAAAACCATGCCCGAGATTGCTGTAAAATGGCCTTGGAAATGCAGCAAAAAATTCGTCACATAGACCACGAATGGATGCAACGCGGAATACCTCAGGGACTGAAAGTACGAATGGGGATCCACAGTGGGTATTGCACGGTCGGCAATTTCGGAGCCGAAAACAGAATGGATTACACCATTATCGGTGGTAATGTAAATATCGCAAGCCGGTTGGAATCATTAGCTACACCACAAAGTATATTTATCAGTTCCATAACCCGGAATCTTTTGACAAATGACTTTATTGCCGAATTTGACCAAATGCTTCAGGTCAAGGGTATTCATTATCCGGTGGAAGTATTTCGTCTTTTGGGCCATCGAGAAGATGTCCATACGGTTGACAATCCGTACCTGGTAAAGCACAAAGACGGCTTTGTACTAAACGAAATTGAATTTGATCATAAAAAGACTTCTTCTGGTGAAATTAGCCGCATTAAAGAAGCTCTGCATAATGTGCTGTCTATTATTGATAAATCCCACTAAATTATTATTTTAAATAAAAATTACACATCTTTCAATAATGGATCATTATACTCAAATTCCCCCGATCACCAGCGACCAAGACTATGTTCGTAGTATTGTCACAAAGATATTTGGCGAATTATCGGATTCACAATTTGATGCATTATTTCCTTTATTTGACTGGATACAAATCAAAGCCGGGCAACAATTAATCTTCCAAGATGAGGAATCCAATGAGATCTTTTTCCTGGTCTATGGTCGTTTAACAGCTATCTATGAAAAAACGCTGGGAGATTCCGTTATATTGGGAGATATTCATCCGGGACAGGCAGTAGGTGAAAGTGGGGTGATTGCTGAGCAGCCCCGCACAGCGCATGTATTTGCTGCCCGGGATTCCATATTAATCCGACTGTCCAAAGACATGCTATACACACTGGGACATAAATATCCCAGTCTGATATTGAACTTATCTAAAACTATTATTCGCAGAACACAACAAAATACACGAAGTCGGGATATCCGGCAACCCAAAAGCCTGGTATTTGTAGCCAATAACAAATCAGCTTTAACTGCCAAGTTCATGCGTGAATTGTTGGCGCAACTTAATCAGTATGGCCAGATTCGTTTTTTTGACCAGAAGACCATACTGCAAAATATGGGTATCGCCACCGATAAGCGTTCGAGTATAAAAGCGGGTAATACCATGAACATCCGCATGCAAAAGATTTTGGATGAAGTGGAAAGCTCGTCGGATTTTGTAGTTTACTTTGCGACAGAAGACGAACATTTCTGGATGAACAAAGTCATCGCTCAGGCTGATGTCTTTTATATATTAAAAGAATTCTCTGAGCCAGAAGAATTGACTACGACAGAAATTACGCTGTTTAGCGATCACCTGAAATATAAATTAACAAAGAAGAATTTAATCCTCTTACACCCGGATGGGAACAAACTTCCTCATAATACAGCCCGGTTTTTAAAGAATCGGAATTTGGAACTACACCACCACATTCGGATGGATCGGACCAGTGATATTGCACGGCTTGGACGCTTTATCACGGGAAACGCTATTGGGATAGCATTTGCCGGCGGCGGGGCAAAGGGTCTTGCCCATGTTGGGATAATGCTCAGCTTGCGGGAAAAAGGAATCCCGATTGACTTCTTTTCTGGAACCAGTATTGGAACTTTTGTCACCGCATTTGGTGCCCTGGACATTCCTAGTAGCTCATTGTTGGATAAATGTAGGAAACTGGCAGAAAAAGCTCCGACCAAACGGAAGAATATGAATCTGGCCCCTTTGATTTCTTTGATTAAAGGCAAGCATATTGATCAGTTTATTGATGAAGCTTATGCTGGTTTTAATGTGGAAGATGCTTGGATCAATAGTGCGTATGTAGCCTGTGATCTCACCCAAAAAAAGAAGGTCACTATTCGTTCTGGCCCGATGAATGAAGCCATCAGAGCAAGCATATCACTACCGGGAATTTTTCCACCGGCAGTCCGTGGTAATTCACTTTACGTGGATGGCGGACTTTTGGAAAATCTACCCATAGAATCACTTTTGGATTTTCCCCTGGGAAAAGCTATTGCCGTGACACTGCATTCCACCAAAAAATATCACCTGGGCTACGATGTAGTACCCGGACCCTGGGAATATTTAAAGGATCGATTGCTTGGCAAAAGGAGTCTAAAAGTGCCTACCATAACAACCATTATAATGGAGTCCATGGTTTTGGCCAGTTATACAAAATATGAAAAAGCAACTGAAATAGCCAATCTTCATCTGCATCCTCCGGTTGGAAAGATAGGAATGCTTGATTGGAAGCATTTTGATGAGATGGTTGAAATTGGAAAAGAATATACCGATCAAAAATTAACACCGGAAGTTAAAGAGCAGTTGCTTCCTAAGGTGATAAACACCTGATGCATGACTAATTCATACAAAACGAATGAGTGAAAACAATGGTGACTTATTTCCTGAATTGAAACAAGCGGTTTTTCAAATGATGGAGAATAATCTCATGAAAGGGGTGTACTATCATGACGTTGCACACACGAGGCTTGTCCTGCATGCCGTTGAATGGCTGTCTCAATATGAGAAATTGACGTCTGCAGATAATCGATTGATAAAGATTGCTGCACTTTTTCATGATATCGGTTTTATTGAGCAATATGACGACCATGAAGAGAGCAGTTGTCGGATTGCGGAAAAAATTTTGGTGAACCAACCATATTCTAAACATGAAATCCAACACATTCTACGACTGATCCGAGCTACAAAACTACCTCATGAACCCCTTGATTTAATGGAAATGATAATGTGCGATGCTGATCTTTGTTATCTAGGTGGTGAAGATTATTTTTCGATAAGTTCTCAATTGCGGAAAGAGCTTATCTATTATAACAAATTGGGATCTGATCCCGGGGCGTGGGACAAATTCCAATTGCAGTTTTTGGAATCACATTCTTATTTTACAGATACCGCAAAACAGATCCTGGAACCGATAAAGAAAAAGCATATGTCCATCCTCAGACAGCGGATTGGGTTGGAAGGATAGTACTCAGGGGCGCTGATTTTAAAATTTTCGCTGGTAGATAAGCGTTTTTAGGTACAACCCTTCCGGGTATGTCACCGGATGGTCCAGATCATGCAATACGACCTTGATTCGACCCCATTCCGGCGTAGTTTTTGAATAAAAAGCATTTTCATGGACGGATTTCAATTCCTCGAGACTTATTCTGCTCGAACACGAGCCAAGAATTAAATATCCTTTTGGAGCTGTTAAGGCCGCCCCCCATCTGGCCAATCGTTCGTACTGTTTTAACGCCGATGGCACATGACCGGACTGATTTGCAAACGAAGGTGGATCAATGATGACGATGTCATATCTCAATTTTTTCTGGTATAATTCAGCCATTTTATCAAACGCATCGCCGGTTATAGGAGTCCATTTTTCATCGTCAAGCTCATTGAGCTGAATGTTTTGTCTGGCTGCAGCCATGGCATGGGAACTAATATCGATCGATGTAAGGGTGCTAGCGTTACCTTTCAGTGCATGGATACCAAAACCTCCCACATAGCTAAAAACATCCAATACTTTTTTGTTGTTGGAATGTTTTTGAACCCAGTATCGATTGGGACGTTGATCCAAAAAGAATCCGGTTTTATGACCAGAAACGGGGTCTGCAAAGAAGGAAACCCCGTATTCTTCAAACCGAACTTTATTTTCTTTCAAATCAGACCCAATGATTTGTCCTTCATTATACGGTAAATTACCATGCAGGGACAGCTTTCTGCTTAATCTAAAAACCACACGATCCAGTGTGAATACATCTCGAAGTATATCGACTATGCCTTCCAGATATGGA
Organism: Membranihabitans marinus; assembly: GCF_019802045.1. GTDB lineage: Bacteria > Bacteroidota > Bacteroidia > Chitinophagales > Saprospiraceae > Membranihabitans > Membranihabitans marinus_A. Next base: position 127,619 of record NZ_JAHVHU010000004.1, read on the forward strand.
GTCCATATTTCTGAATAAATTTTTAGAACACCTGTTTTGTTATACACATCAAGAATCAGTCCGGGGAAGCCGTCGTTTTCCCCGTGGATTGCCCGGTAGCCACTAACGTTTTCCAACAGCGGTAACCTTTTTCCAAAAGCAGTCTGAATCCGCTTATGCCAGAATGCCCTGTTGATGGTAACGCTGGTGCCTTGGTGAATTATTTTAATGCGGATCACTTCACCCGGATCCCACAATCCAAACGCAAATGGCTTGTTGGTTCGCTGATCGAATAGAACACATAAACTCCCTGGAGGAGAAGTATCCTTCGGAGATTTGACAACGCTTCGTTCATAAACCCATGGATGTCCTTCTTTGACAGCTTTTTGAGCGTGCCTATTTATTTTGATGGCGATCGTGGCCGGAATGTCCATGGACTTAAGATTAATGGTTGGGCATCGCACTGCCCTGTATAAAATTAGAGAAAATACTCATGGACACACCTATTTGCCTACTTCCACGCCCCGATTTTTGAATACATCTTTGGCTATATTAAGTGCATTTAAAACCCTGGGAAATCCGGTATACGGAAGGAGGTGGATGATGGCGTCAACAATTTTTTTGGGCGGAATACCAACAGTTAATCCAGTATTGACGTGTAGTCGGAGTTGGGGCTCCAGACCTTGTGTAACCAATGAGGATATTGTCATTAATGTCTTTTCTTCGTGTGTCAGTCCTGATCTCGAATAAATATCCCCAAAAGCAAATTCTACAATGTAATCCTCCAGATCCTCATCCAGATCCATTAGTGCTTCAAAGGTGATCGAATAGGCCGGGTTCTCGGATTTATCTTCATATTCTCTGATAATCTCCATCCCTTTTTGAAAACGCTTTGATTTTTTCTCCATGGTTTTTAATATACTATAAATTATAATTCAAATTGCTACAGAATTCAGCCCTCTTAATGTTTCGAAATTTATTGTTCATATCGTTTACATCCGATGGACTACATAATTAATGATCATCCGTAAAATTTGTTTGAAATAATCAAAAATAGAGGTGTTAAAGAATGAAGGTATCGTGTCATTCTACAAAAAATTATATGATGTGGATTGATCGGAATGCTCCCCTCTGTGGAGGCCAATGGCAATATGGCAAATACAGGAGTATGGCTGAGCAAAATCGGTCCTATCCCTATTTCTTTTGCCGTTAATCAAACAAAATAATTTGCCTTACTGCCTTACCATTGGCTAACCGCTCAAAGCCTTTATTGACCTCCTCCAAAGATATTTTATGGGAGATTAATTGTTCCACCGGTAAACGCCCAGCTTTAAAAAGCTCCAGATAGTGTGGAATATCCCGATCCGGAACGCAGCTCCCCAGATAACTGCCTTTTATGTTTTTCTCCTGGCCCACCAATTCAACCGGCGAAAGGTGCAGTCGGGCGTCCGGATGAGGCAATGCCGCTGTAACGGTTGTACCGCCTCTTTTTGTGGCCCGAAAAGCAAATTCCAACGCAGGAATAACCCCGGCAAATTCCAAAGATACATCCACTCCCCCATTCGTAGATTCCTTCAATTCTGCCATAGCACCGGGGGAGGATGAATCAATAACTGAATCAGCTCCGATCTGCAAAGCCATTTCTCTCTTTTTCTGATTTATGTCAGCCCCAATTACCTTTCGGGCTCCTGCTGCCCTGGCACCCAGGATGGCTGATAATCCTACGCCTCCCAAACCAACGACAAGCACGCTGTCTCCTAATCTTACCTGAGCGGTATTCACAGCAGCGCCGACTCCGGTCATTACAGCGCAGCCAAAAAGCGCTGCAATATCAAACGGAATACTAGTATCAATTTTGACCAATGAATGAATTGAAGCAACCGAATAATCAGAAAATACTGAAACCCCCATGTGGTGATTATAATATCGGTCTTGTTTCCTTATTCGTCGATGCCCACTCAGTAGGACCCCTTTCGTATTGGCAACGGCACCAGGTTCACATAACGCTGCCTTACCTACCTTGCAATACGAGCAGTGCCCACAAGAAGGAAGAAAAGCAAATACGACATGATCGCCCACTTCCAACCGATCTACACCTGCACCCAACTTCACGACCTCCCCCGCCGCTTCGTGACCCAATACCATAGGTAGTGGTCGGGGTCTGTTCCCATTTATCACCGAAAGATCTGAATGACATAAACCGGCCGCTTTTATTTTGACCAACACTTCCTCAAAACCCGGATCGTCTATTTCAACTTCCTCAATGTGGAGTGGTTTGGTTGTGCCGTATGGCCTGGGCATCCCCATTTCATGTAAAACTGCTGCCTTTGATCGTACCACGGTATTCAAATTTTGTGCTTAATAAGCCTTTTAATAACAAATGGTTAATATAGTGTAAGCATTAGAAATCCTTCGTCTCATTTTGAAAAAACATTTTCTTGCCGAAAATTAAGAATGTCAGAATAATCCCGGCTCCAAATGCCCAGGTCGCACCTTTCACGACCAGAATTGCCGCTATAACCCCGGCTATTCCCAGATCTTTTTGATTTTGGGACTCCAGAATGCCAATGCCCACGCTGACATATCCATTTACTCATTAAAAAGACAGGTTTTGGTGAAGAAGGATAGGCTGTTATATAACTCGATCTTCATCTATACCCAGCCGGTGAGATAATACACCCCGATCACAAAAAATACAATAATTACTTTGAGAATTGTAAAAAAGAAAATATCCCGATACGACTCCTTATGGGTTAAACCAGTCACAGCCAACAGTGTTATGACTGCTCCATTGTGCGGCAGCGTATCCATGCCCCCACTGGCCATGGAAGCAATCCGATGCAATACTTCGTGAGATATTCCGGCTTCTGCTGCCATTGCAATATATTTCTCACTCATCGTAGCCAGCGAAATACTCAGTCCACCAGAAGCTGACCCGGTGATCCCGGCTAACGTAGTTGTTGTAATCGCTTCATTCACCAAAGGATTTTTAAATACGGTGGACATACCCTCACTAACCACTTTGAAGCCAGGTAACGCGGCAATCACACCACCGAATCCATATTCCGAAGCGGTATTTAACGTAGCCAGCAAAGCGCCTCCCACGGAAATATTTATCCCGGTAACCAACTTTTTACGGACCGTGTTAAATGAAAATACTAGTACGGTTAGTATTCCTAAAATTAAACCGCCAGATACTGCCCAAATACCAGCTAATGATGACACTTGAAGCGGGTTTACATTGGATACCCCGGCCGTGGAAAAATCAAAGACATCACCATAGTAGCTGTCAAATAACAGACCAAACAATTTGTTTCCCACTGCAACAAACAGCAATGGCAAGACAGCCAGATAAATAGAAGGGGTGGATTCATAAGTTGCAATCACTGGTTCATTTTTATGGTTTTGGCCATAACGTTCCCCCTTTCGTTTAGCTGTGCGCATTCGACGATTCAGATAAAATATGCCAATGGCAAAAGTCAGTAAACCGCCTATGATCCCCAGAATCGGAGCAGCCCAGGCATCGGTTCCAAAAAAAGCTGTTGGAATAATGTTTTGGATCTGAGGTGTTCCCGGAAAGGAATCCATGGTAAAGGTAAAAGCACCCAATGCAATGGCACCGGGTATCAGTCTTTTCGGTATTTGGACCGTCTTAAAAAGATCTGCTGCAAAAGGATACAATGCGAATACAACTACAAAAAGCGATACGCCACCGTATGTCAATATCGCACCCACCAACACGATAGCTACTATCGCATGTTCTTCACCCAACCAATGGATGATGGACCGGGTGATCGATCTGGCATAACCTGATAATTCAATCAATTTACCAAATATGGCGCCCAATAGAAAGACCGGTAGGTACAATCGGACAAATCCGGCTAACTTCTCCATAAATATCCCGGTAAAAAAGGCGGGAACCCATTCCGGGTTGTATAAAAGAACTCCAAGCATAGCAGCGATGGGTGCAAAAATAATCACGCTGGCTCCACGATACGCCATCAGCATAAGAAATACCAGAGGTAATAAAATGAAAAGGATTTCCATTTAATTTAAGGATTATTTTAATGTTGCAGATATGATTCCCACCTTGCTCTTCCAGATGTAAAACCGATTCTCCTTTATGGTAATTCCCTCGTAATATCTGCCAGATGAATCGTACTTTCCAAGGGCTGATAATTGACCGTTGGGTAATACGCAAAAAGCAAACACAAAGCCATTGTGATCGGTGGCAATAATCTTACCGTTATATACTGTAGCATCCTGCCAATCATAGCTGCCTTTTTGGCTTTGATGTGAATAAACAGTTTCAATAAAATCAAAATGTTGATCAAACGAAAACCATGATTTGGGTTCTGCATCATCACCGACAGCAGTTTCTCCAACATAGTATTTATTTCCAAGTCGAACTATTGCATTGACGCCATGTCTGGTATGCTTTGAAATATCAATGGTTTCCGTGATTTGGAGTGTATTCTTATTGATTCGAGACACGAAAGCATCTCCGCCTGTTTCATATTGACCACTACAAGTCAGGATTTCGTCCGCATCATAATCAAAAAATAAGCCACCGATTTTATCCGGATAGGTCGCTGATTTGATGAGATCAAAGTTACTCATTTTTCGTTTTTCAATGGTATGATGGTCGGGTGAGACATAGTAATATACCCCATCGTTTGTGATGCCCTGATTTTTAGGCACAGGTTCAAATGCGGTTTTGATTTCAGTTAAACCATCAAATGACTTGTTGGCACACATACCCCTGTTTTTCAACGATGTGCGACTTAATGGCGGGCGGTTATTAACAGTCCCGGATAGTGGTGTCAATCGTATTTGACGCAGATCCAGCAGTGCTCCCGTCTCAAATTCTTCAGAAGGTCTAAATGTGATCTTCTGGTAGCCTTTTTCTAAATAAATCTGGCCAATGTATTCCTTTTTAAAAGTTTCCCAGGAACCCGATCTTTTCACTTTTCCCCGTAGTTGTTCATCTTCAGTCTCCAGTATAAATTCTTTTCCTGCCTCTTTATCAGAAACCGACCACTCCATCTGTACTCTGTATAGTCCTGAAACGTCGGCATCTACCTCCCACTCTACTTTGTCTTTGCCGGTAAACCATCCGAAGGCTTCCCACGCCGGCATATATTGGATCTCAGGTCCAACCGCTTTCGCATGGATCGCATCCAATACCAATTCGCCATAACCTCCAGCATACGTAATCCGCGGTATATTGATCGAATCCAGAAATTCCTGGCGCTTCTCAAGTACATATTCTGCAATGGTACCAACCGGCGCAATCCAGATTCCATTTGCCGGATCTTTGGCATATTCACATAATTTTCGGAGCATGGATAAATATGTCGTTTGATTCCCTGAATCACCCGTTTCATGTCCCGCCAATATCAGCCATTGGCCTTTTTTGGTGGCGGATTCAATCAACGGCAAAATCTCATCAAATTCAGCATTGTCCATTTTCATTCCCGTCAATGCAGCCATATCGCAATACCATGGATCGACCGGTGCTTCGCTCAACCAAAGACGACCCGTCACAAACATTTCAGAAATCAAAGAAATAAAACTTTGAGAAGTCATTCCTCGCCCTATCGTGGTCTGACCACACGGGTAAGCATACGATACCGGCTTTACACCTAGTAACTCTTCAATAGCATGATTGGCCTCGGTGAGTTCATCCCGCATTTTATCTGTGGTATAATCTTCCAAAGGTCGTGCCCATCCAAAATTGCCACTGCATGGATGGTGATACGAATGATTTGCCATTTCATGACCTTCCTTTACGGCAGCCCGCCAACCTGCAAGGTTGGTTTTAACGCGTTCCGGTAAGACATAAAATGTAGCGTCCACATCGTATTCATCTAACAAAGGGATTCCATGGATGGGATTACTGGTACGGGCATCATCAAAAGTCAGGCTAATGGCCATCTTCTTCCCTTCCGGCCACGGAAATTCGGGCGTCTGGGAAGTTGCCGGGTAAGGTAAAAACCCGATTATAAACAGACCTAATAAAACTCTTAAGAAAATGGACGAATTTGTCATATCGATTAATTTTAAAGTATAAGCTGATTTACACGTTTACTAATTGGCTACTTGCTTAATAATTCACCCTGAAGATAGGCGGATACCGCCTCTGTCATTTGTCGGCCTGCTTCGGGTCTAAATGGAGATACGGTGGGTTCATATCCATTGTATTGCCATTCTTCTTCTGTCAGCATGTATCCCAGCCAACCATTGGTGTACCCAAAATAGAAGGTGTATGTAAAAGGAGATCTATCCCTGATTTCATTGGATATTTCGCAGAAAAGCTCCAATGGAGCCGCCCATATTCCGATTCGATTGTTGAACTTTAAGAAGGTTATGGGAAGCAAAACCTGGTCCACTCCTGATCCTGTTTTATCAGTATAATTTTTTAAATCATCCGTCCAACCCAAATCTTTCTTTCTGGGTGTTCGCACCACGATGCTTCCGAATTCCATATCCACCGTTTCTTCAGTATCGATGTGCTTCAAAGACGCCAGTATTTTGTTTCCCAGTAGCACTTTGAATTCATCCAAATGCCCCGCAGCCGGACTTGGATACACACTGTAGATCGGAGCGATATTACCCGCTGCCCCATTGATGAACAACAAGGGAGCACCCGTTTTCTCTTCTACGTATTCGGATACGATGCCCGGAGCGTCACCACTGATTTCAAGATTAGCGCCGCTCATGACTGTACCATGGATGGCATAATTTGCGATATGGGCAATGGGATTGCCCGTTGCTTTATCCGTCAGCTGAAGTATTCCAATCCGTCGGTCTACCGGCCCGTCCGGGTTCATACCCAAACGGGTATTCCCATCAATAGTTCGTGCACGGCGATTGATGTTGGCCTGTGCATATCCCCACCCAACACCCAAATGAGCCGGTTTTAACTGTGATCGCGCTTCCGCTATTCCAATCAGTAATTCCCGGGTAACAAAATTGGTGTAAGCCGTGTCATACTGGTGCTCATACCGATTTCCTAAAAAGACACTGGGTAGTCCCGGAGGACCAACTTCCGGCGCTGAATGGGTATGAGTTACACTCCACCAGAACTGGTTGTCCTGGATGTTGTATTTCTTCTTAATGATATCTTTTACCCGGTCATATTCGGACGGAGATACCAGGCATATATCACTGGACACCAAATAAAATTGGTCTTTCCCATCATCGAGGACGACAATGCGATGAAAGATAGAATCGTGCACGCCAGTTGATTTTCGGGCGCCATACCCTAGTAACTGCTGAGAATTATCCGGAGAGATGTTCCGCTTGGCGACTCCTGCGCGGAAGTCCTGAGAATTGCCCGAAGTCCAAATGATAGACAGGGTTAGAAACAGAGCCAATTTGATCGTTAAGTTTTGTTTATTCATAGTATATAGTTTTTGTATCGTTCACCAAGGGAATATGTTCCCGTATGTGTTTAGCGCCCCATAAACCTGGGAGAATGGAGCCATGGTCCATTGTTTAGTTCTTTTGTGGGCCCAGGGGCTCCCACATCCCAGGCAATCTATTTTATCTTCTTTATAAATGCCAGCAAATTCATCATGTCTTCTACGCCAATCATATTCTCCAATCCCGCCGGCATTACCGATATATTTTTTGCCTGAATCCTTTCGATGTCCTCTCGTGAAATAACCTCATCCTCTGACCCCAATATTCTCAAATTTATGGACGTACTGGTTTCTGATCCAATAATTCCCTGTTTGGTTTCTCCATTTTTCAAAGTGACTTCCCAAAGGTCATACCCGTCAGCAATAGATAAACCCGGATCTAATATGTCTTTTAATATAGAAGCTCGTTTTCGATTCTGGATCGTGGCCAGATCCGGTCCGTAAGCCGTACCGTTCTCCCCGCCAATTTGATGACACAAGGCACATTGAGCCTTGTACACAGCTAATCCTTTCACAGGATCTCCTTTCGGTTCGGTCGCTTCTTGATACTTGTCAAGTAATTCCTTTTTATCTGCATCGGTTACCTTCTGAGAGAAAATATCCCGGGATCGTTTTCGAAGTTCATCATTCGCCTGCGCCATCATACCTACTTGTTGACGCCAGGGAATAGCTGAAGGGTCAATTACCCCCTTCTCCAGTGCCTCTACCATCATTCGAATACTCGGTTCTCCGGACAAGAGCATTCGCACTGCTTCATCTCGCAAACCCGGAGCCAATGACGGCCAATGATCTATTAAGTAACTCACAAATTCCTGTCCTTTGAGCCGATGCATAGCCTGGAGTGCTACCCGTTGGATCCGGATGGATTCGTTGGGAACCAACATGTTTTTAAGTACATCGTAGGATTGATCATCTCCTGATAAGGCCAACAGCTGTATCGCAAAGACACGGTCATCTTCTTTCGCTTTTAGATCCTTTATTATGGACAGGGAACGATCTTTCGCTTTTTGGGTGGACCTGCCTTTGGGCAATCCCATATGACTAAGCAAAGATAAACTCGCTTGCCGAACGGATTGAAAGGGATTCGTAAATACCGTACTGAGAAGCGCATTTCGCTCCGCTTCAAAAGCGGCGGATTTATAATCGATGCTTCGACGACCTTGTACCAATCCTTCTAAAATAGCCGCCGGTAATTCGGCATTGCTTTGATCTTTCCAGCCAAGAGATCTGAGAATCAGGGTTTTAATGCTGGACACATCATTTTGGGCAGATATCATGGAAACAATCCGTTTTATAAATTCTTGATACGAGCGTTTGTTTTCGTTGAAATTTCCAATACTAGTTTCCAATAGGTTTGCTAATCGGGGGTTGTGAGCAGATAAAGCCGCCACCTGAAACCAAGAATCACTCACATTCTGCACTACCATAGCATCACGGGCTTGGTTGGCCTCTGGAGTGTCCAGGCTCCCCAAAGTACACATAAGCTGAAATCGAACACGAGCATTTTCATCCGAGTGAAGAGCCAATAACGCTCGTTGAATTTCTCCGTCTTTAAGAAAAGTCTCTGATAATTTTACAGCGTTTTCGCGAACTCCGGGTATCGGATCATGCAATAATTGAACCACCAAATCGGAGCTCAAGGCATTCATACCCTCCAAAGTCCAAGCAGCGTGTAGTCGGCCCAATGCGGAAGAACCTGATCGAACCATTTCTTTCAATAAGGGTATCGCTTCCGGATTTTCTCTATCCAACAGCAATCGCTGTGCATTTCTTCGGTACCAGGCATTTTCATGGCCAAGTAACTCAACCAATTCCTGATCAGATAAGGCAACCATATCAAGATTCGTCGTCCATTGTGCCGCCGGCGTTCCTTTCGGTGTAATCCGGAAGATCCTGCCCTGATCAACGCCATCGTATATGGTCCCAGATTGAATCACATCCTCTCCCATCCATTCCGGGTGCTCAATAATCCTTCGATAATAATCCACGACGTACAGTGCTCCATCAGGGCCCACATAATGATTAACCGGTCTGGACCATGCATCTTCAGAGGTTAAAAACTCCTTTTTTTCGAACATTCGTGAGGCCGTGAATGCAGCACCTGTTTCTGTGATTTTATCAACGTGGACCAAATTACTCACGGGTTCAGCCACAAAAATGGTATTCTCATATTCGGAAGGGAACAAGCCGTCGGAATACGCTACAGAACCACAGGCCGAAGTAAAAACACCGAGATCTGTCAGAAGCTGATATTCCGGATTTAAGGTAATCGGATAGACTTCCGCAGCATTCCCATGATCTGATATACTCTCTGTAGCATGAGAAATCAATAGGTTTGGGTTTCTGTTTAAATATGAGGCCTGCATGACTTCCTGAAAAGTGTGGTTCGAATTGCTGACCAGAAATTGCCGTCCCCACTGATCGTACGTCTGGCCAAACTGCCCCCGACTTGAGGTCATTTCGACTTTGAGCTCGTCCGGTTTCATGCGAATGCGTTGGCCTCTGGCATTTTGTGACAGTACCGGTCCGTTGGGTTTCCCATAAAACCGGACTTCTGAACCCAGATCATTAAATTCTTCAGTGTATACTTTAGCTGTAACCGCCGGTTCGTTGGAAATGTAAATCCAGTTATCAATGCCGAGGATAGGCGTATTAAAGTTGTGTTGTGGATTCGACACGGCAAATCCGGACAATATCGTATCGCGGATATCAGCTATTCCATCGCCATCTGTATCTTCCAAGTACAATACATTGGGTGGATCGGTAACCAATATCCCCTTCTTCCACCTCAACACACCGGTAGGAAAAAGCAGATCGGATGCAAAAGTCTCAGAATGGTTCATGATCCCGTCCCCATTCGTATCGGTCAATAATTTTACATTTCCGGAACCGCTTTTATCCAGCGGATATCCGTGCATTTCCACTACATACATTCGTCCCTGCTCATCAATTTCCATAGCGACCGGATCCGATATAAGCGGTTCCACAGCCATCAATTCGATCTGGAAACCTTCCGCAACTTTAAAGGTGGAGAGAATCTCCTCTGCATCAGGGAAGGCTTCCTTTCCCGTTTCACATCCAAAAAGCAGAATACAGCTGAAGAAGATTATGCTAATAAAAGGGTGATATTTAAAATTGAACATATGTTATTGCTTTATAAACTGTACTTTGTTAAAATATTTTTTAGGTTATCATGAAGGATTAATCTCTTCTCCTCAGTGCTTATTCGGGCAAACAGGATTGGTCCCAATCCCCACCCGATCGGCAAATCCAATAAGTCGGTTCCGAATAAAAACCGATCGGCTCCAATAGCGTCTACGACCTCTTCGCACGCGCGTGGTGATAATAACGGCACTGAACATATATATAAATTCTGATATTCCTTCATTACATCTGCATAGGCGGTCGTCGTATGTGCCGTGACAAAACAGGCTTTTGTGTACTTCGACACCAGTTTTTCAATTTGTTCAGCCGAGCCCCAGTAGTGATTAATGATAATTTGTTGATGGTCATGCGCCCATTGACAGGCTACCTCAATCAGAGGCCCCTCTACAGGATATCCCTGATACGTAGGAATGAGCTTAATGCCTCGCATTCCCTGAGCAGCCCCTCTTTTCAACTCCGCATTCATTTCTTCCTCGCCCCGCAGGGGATTTAATAAAGTAAAACCGATAAACCGATCTGAGTGCATTTTCACATCCCGGGATACGATGTCATTTCCAAAAACTTCATCACTATATACGCCGGCAAAACTAAATGCACATATTTTTTCCAGACCATAGTATTGGATGTCTTCTACCACGCTTTCGATATCAGATTCGGGTACATGATAATGTGCATTATATTCTCCGAGGTGGCCATGGACGTCATAGAATGTCATGTCGGATGGCCGTATTCCTGATCGACCATATTTCACGTATTCATCGTGCGGCTCTGGAAAATCAACCTTTAGCTTAGGAATTGGCGTATCCCAACTAAGTATCTTCCGTAGATTATCTCCGGCGATCAACTTTTTATCTTTTTCATCAATCTGTGCAGTAGTCAAATTGACCAGGGTCATATGTTGTCCATACTTCGGCCATCCTGAACCAAAAACAAGTCGATTCGCCCCCCAATGTTCGCTAATAAATTCAATTCCCCGATGCAACCAATGGGCGCTGAGTTCCAGATGCAAGTTGGGACAGGCATCAAAAGCCTTATAGAGCATACGTTGCGATCTCCTGATGCGTCCTTCGCTTATAATAACCGGAATATCCGGCCACCTTTTGCACAAATCCACTATACCATCCCAGTCTGTAGCATCGGAGCTGCCACGTCCATTGGCTTCTACCGGATTTATGAACACAAGTACTTTGCGTTCAGCCAGAGGTTCCATCAACGCATCAATGCACCAATCGGACAAATTAAAGAAAAATTGATTGGTGAACAGAAACAGTGCACGTACATTATTCCTCTGCATTTCTCTGAAAAACTGTTCCGGCGAACGTCCGGTTTCTTCCAGCACGCTCGGCAAGACAGACCAGGCAGGATGAATACGGGGACGCGTTTTACTTCTTTCCAATATTCTCTGATTGCCGTCAAAAGGATGATTTTCCCGGCTCAGACTATCCACCACCAGCGCTTCGGTGATACCATAATGATCCATTTCAGACAGCAAATCTTCCATAGTATGGAGCCCTTCCCCGTTCCATTTTAAATGGCGTCCCACAATACAATGGGCATCAAACACATTCCAATCGGAGGGAGCGACGCCATTATAGATATCATGTTCCATTTCCTTTGGGCCGATAAAATTAAATCTCCTTCCCAATCCGGAACCCAATCCAACTGTGGATAATCCAAGCCCTGTCAAACCTGATTGTCGTATAAACGCTCTTCTGTTTTTCTTCACGTTGAATTACTTTTATTGATTCAGCCGTTTAAAATCCATATAGGGCTGGTCCACGCATAATTATTTTCTTCCAATGTCACTCTGACGTAAACCCAACTATCATTATCAAATCGCCCATTAAGGTTTCGATTCCAGGTAAAAGCCTTCTTCGAGGGATGGGTGGCTTCCATGACCTCTCCGTTGGAAATCAACTCTATCTTTTCAATCGACAAATTGCTGGCTATTTCAGCTTCCAAAGTAAGTCCGTCTGTACCACTGATGGTTGACCCCATCGGAGAGCCGTTCATGGAAAACTTCACAATAGTACGATGATGCGTTGTGGCATAGACCCGTCGATTCCACAAGGCATCGAAGATGGATTCGCGACTGAGGTCTTTCGCCCATATGCCGGTCAAACCGGGTTTTTCAAGATCTCTATATCCTTCGGGTTCCAATTGAAATTCATGAAGCGCATCGCCCGGTCTGCCATCGTGTGTGTCGCCAACACCGATCATCCCAAGTTTGTGTCCTTTTTTCAATCCATCAACGACTGAATTATTTTTTGAAGCCTCTTCTTGCCTTTCTTCCGGTGAGGGCCTCTCATGACTCCCACCTATAGAATACATTTCCACCAATCGCTCTACCTCCGGATCGTGGTGATAGGTGTCAAAATCAATAATAAAAGCTGAATCCTTCGGGTGATTAGCTACCACCAGCCCTTTGTGCTTACGAACGATGTCAAATAACTCTTCAAGGGTGTTCTGATTCTCATCACTACTTCGGATTACCGGACCAGTTGCACCCGGATACAGAAAATTTCGATGACCAAAAGGTTTGCTCGTCCATTCTCCACCAATAAAGGTCACGAACTTCCCCGGTTCGTTGAATCGATTCGCCACCGCAGAAAAGTAATCCCATTGATCATCGGTGATGGCTTCGGTATGTTCCGTATGTGAAAATACATCCAAAAAGGCCTCATCCCTGGCGAAGGCATGTAATTCCTCCGGCGTCCGTACTCCGTCGCCAAAAATACTATGGCAATGGGTATCCCCCCAGAATAATCGGTCTTCCATTTTTACATGGCTGACCTTAATCGCATTACTCACCCCTTCGATGCCGCTCACGGGATCCACTACCTTTATATACTTTACACCTGGTTTCGAAAACCGGAAACCTTCCAATCTGCGTATGGGTCGATGATCTTTCTGATAAGGCCCTGTTCCTTCAGAAAAAGAATACTTTGCTCTTCCCGTGAACCCATCCGACCCGGAGATACGAACAGACCCTTTCCATGCTGGCAAGACATTGTCCATAAAATGGATTCCTCTCGGTGATTTATTAAACGGTCCGTTGACCGTGGCGCCTGTCCGGCTCCAATCCGGCCCCCACTTTGTAAAATAGGGATCGGTCAGCATTCGAATGCCTACAGAAAAAGGTTCATTCACTTGAATCGTTGAAGGAGCTACAATGGATATTGTACTTGGAGATTGCTCTTGATCTCCCGATTCACCTGGAATCTCTTTAAACTTCGCAATCTTGTTTTGTACCAAAGAGGCTCCAGTTGATACTATAGTGACTTTTTGGACAAATTCCCTTCTTTTCATGTTTTAATCACCAATATATAGTAATCCTGAAACTTTAATCGCAATTTCTTTTGGCTTATTCCCATTTTTTGAATCATTGTATGGCGCAATAAAGCATTATTTTACCAAGGTCTTTTTGATGAACAACCATCATACCGACCTGGCACCGGATAATAATCAAATAGTTGTGTTCGCCCGATTTCTGAGGAGAGATAAGCAGCAACAATAAGGCTTTTTATGGAATGATAACCTTCGTGTTGTTCTTCCATTATCGAAACCAGTTCTATCCGCTCCTGTTCGCTGCAATCCAGAAAGGAACGGTTGTAGGTTTCCCGGCTAAATGTATTCAAATCTGCCAAATCTCGTTTGAATTTTATCGCATCCTCTTCCGCATAACAATCTTGCACGATTAATGCAATATACTGACCGACCTGGGCCGCCTTTGCACCAGGCACCTCCGTCGGGGGTAGAATTACATCCCCCAACTCATTGATCAAGCGGACATCTCCGTTTGAAAACACCGTATTGTATGCGGTTTCACCCCGGGAATCGCAACTGCCGGACAACAGGATTCCCGATCCTATGGTCAGCACTCCTAATTTCGACCCGCCCTCTTTTATAAATTTTCTTCTATCCATCATCGTTTATATCTTATAGGTTCCTGCGATTTAGCTCCTTCACCGCATAATCCACTGCCCTGGCCGTCAAAGCCATATAGGTTACTGAAGGACCTGGCGTAGTGCCTGAAGAACACATCGAAGAGCCATCTGTAACAAAAACATTGGGGACCTCGTGGATTTGATTCCATCGATTTAAGACCGAAGTTTTCGGGTCCTTGCCCATTCGAGCCGTACCGGTTTCATGTATGCATGATCCGGGAATTTTGCCCCAATTATACGTTTCTATGTCCTTCAGTCCACCCATTTCCAGTATCTCTGCAGCGCTATTCATCATATCGTCGACCATGGCGGCTTCATTTTCCTTCCATTCACAATCCACACAGATTACCGGCATGCCATATTTGTCCTTTTTATCTTTGTGCAGGTACATTTTATTATCATGATGGGGCAAATGCTCTCCCCATGCTGTAATCCCCATGGTCCAGTGATCTGCGGGCATTGACAAACTTTCTTTGAAATCTCTGCCAAAGCCTTCGTCTCCTTTTCTTCCTCTTCCGGCCCCTCCCTGATAGGTGAACCCTCTGACATAATCCTTTTGCTCCGTGGCTTTATTGATGTTCCGGAAGCGTGGTACAAAAATCCCCGTTGGTCGACTGCCAAAGGTGAATTTATCTTCAAATCCTTCATATCTTCCACGGGCGCCCATTCCGTACGGCATATCCATTAAATTGTGCCCAAGTTCACCGCTGCCATTCCCCATTCCATTCGGGAAAACGTCGGATTTAGAATTCAATAATATAGCCGTGGTATTGAGGGTGGAGGCATTGAGGAAAATTATTGGAGCAAAAAACTCGGTATGTTCCATTGTCTCCGTGTCGACCACCCGGACTCCGGTGGCCCTTCTTGTTTCTTTATCGTAGAGGACTTCCTGAACCATCGAATAGGGCCGTAAAGTCATGTTGCCAGTCTTAGCTGCTGCCGGTAAGGTAGCCGAATTACTTGAAAAATACCCGCCAAAAGAACAGGCATGTCCCGCTCCGCAGCTTCCCTTGTACTGACAAGGTCCCCGGTCTCCTACTTTCTGTGTATGATTTGCTGTACGGCCGTGAATGATCATCCGACCGTCTTCAAATTTTCCTTTGATCCGTTGAGCGACTTCGGATTCCACACAATTCATGGGCATCGGTGGTTGAAATTTTCCATCCGGTAAGTGCGCCAATCCTTCTTTTGATCCTGAAATACCCACGAAAGGTTCTACATAATCATACCACGGTTCGATGTCTTTGTACCGAATCGGCCAATCCACCCCGAAACCATCTTTTGCATTGGCTTCAAAATCGAGAAAACTGCGTCGGTAACTTTGACGGCCCCATATAAGGCTTCTGCCGCCGACCTGATATCCCCGTGCCCATTCAAAGGGTTTATCCTGAATGTATGGGTTATCCAGGTCGTTGACAAAATACTTTTTAGAGCGCTCGTTGTAATTGTAAACCCCACTTTGGATCGGACTGTTTCTGCGATCTTCCTTTGTGATCCGACCCCGGTAAGGAAGTTCCCACGGTGGCACCATATCATCATAGTCTTTGATGTGCTCTACGTTCCTTCCGCGTTCCAGTACCAACGTCTTCAATCCCTTCTCGCACAATTCCTTCGCTGCCCAGCCACCGCTGATTCCGGTGCCGACTACGATCGCTTCGTATGTGTTTGTTTTCATTTTTATTTCAACTACTTTAATGAAAATTCTATGCTGAAGATACAATTATCATATTCATTCATAATACTTCATGAAGTTACTCAGCAACTTTCCCAGCTTAATGTCTTCCCGCCGGCGACATATACGATCAAAGAATAGGTTTATTTCCGCCGTATGGCCATTCTTCTTCCGCCGTCGTATCCCTAACCAGTTCTTTGAACAACCAATAAAAACATCAGCAAATGGTGAGCGATCTCGTATTTCAATAGACATAATTATAATATTTCTAAAGGCGTTGTACCAATACCAAAGAGATGTTCAAATCTTGGAAAACGTATAGCTTTAAAATCTGATACACCTTTGCTGCGATTTTCTCCGCGCAATTCAACAGATCATTTAATAATTCAATCTCTTATTCTATCCTCCTCTTCCAATACATTGGACACCTCTTTAATTAAATGATCACCGGCTTTAACAGAAAAAGGAGATACTCCCGGTTCATATCCACCTAATTTAAACTCAGCTTCCGTAGGTAAATAGCCCAATGTACCATTTGCTATACCATAATAAAAGGTATAAGGAAATGGAGAGTGTGCTCTTATTTCATTTGAAATTTCACAGAATAACTCTAATGGAGCTGACCAAATGGCTAGATCTTTATTTATCATTAAAAAATTAATAGGCATTCTAATGATGCCCTCACCGGCAGAATTTATTCTTAGGTAAGAATCCATATCCTCAGGCCAGGCATTAGCATCCAGCCCATTTTTTAACGGCGTTTCAATGACAATTTGTCGAGTCCTAAATTTAACATTTTCTGTGGTTGAAATAATATTTTCATTCGCTTCCAAAATTTTATCTCCTAAAAGTCTTTTGAATTGATTTAAAAATTTTTCCTTATTACCTGAATTATTAATGGAAATAGAGAACCGGGGAGCTATGTTCCCTTCCGCCCCATTTATAAATAATAAGGGAGCTCCAATTTTTTCTTCAACATAATTAGACACAACCCCTGGAACATCCCCACTTATTCTCAAATCACTTATGCTAAGAACTGTGCCGTGAATAGGGTAATTTGATATTAATACTATTGGTTTTCCAATTTCATTTTCAAATCGAATCAATCCTATTTTACGATCGATGGGTCCATCGGGATTTTCTCCCAAAAAAGTTTTATCATCAATGCCTCGAGCTCTTCTATTTATATTTGCACGTGAATATCCCCATCCAACTCCTAACTTAGCTAGTTCTAATTTCTCAATAGCTAACCCAATACCCTTCACAAGCATATCCTCGACAAATTTTGTATACGCTCTATCATATTCATGCTCATATCGTTCACCTAAAAAGTATGGTATTACACCGGCAGAACCTACTTCAGGAGCAGAGTGGGTATGCGTATTAGTCCACCATAAATCTTGTTCATTGACGTCATAAAGCGATTTAATCCTCTTGGCAGCATTCTGATAAGTTGCAGGCGATATGGCAGCTAAGTCAGATGAAACCAGAGCAAATCGATCAATGCCATCCTCTAAAACTACAATTCTATGATAAATACTATCGAGAACCCCCTTAGAATCCCTGGGGCCATAACCAATAAGATTCTGAGAAGTATTGGGTGTAATATTTACTTTTGTTACACCAACTCTAAAGTCAGAACTATACAAAAATGTGGGCAAAAATAGTACCCACATTATTGATTTTATTTTGTTTGTCATTTATTTCTGTTGAAATGGTCATTTTAGAGTAGTTGTTAATAATTTGGATTCTGCTGTAAATTAGGATTTCTATCAATAGCTGATTGTGGAATAGGGAAAAGATAATTTTTTTCCGGATTAAAAATCATTTCGCCCTGGGTAGCGGGAATAACCTTATATACCCAATCCTCTCCTACCTTCTCTATCAACATGGCCTGCATATGTCCATTCAAGTTTTTCTCAGCCAGTTTCAACCGAAGCAAATCGAAATAGCGTTTGTCTTCAAAGGCCAATTCTACCCGACGTTCCTGATAAATCGCTTTTCTCATTTCATCCTGTGTCAGGCCATCTTTTAAAGGTGGTAAATCCACTCTGGCCCGTACTAAATTAATAGCTTCATAAACAGACTCATCAGGTCCTACTGCTTCATTCTTCGCTTCAGCATACCCCAACAAAACTTCAGCGAACCTAAATATGATGTAGTTTGCGCTATTCAGTCGATTGGGACCATTCACAGCATATGCCGGATTCAATCCCTTTCGAATATAATAACCAGTATTTGTGGATTCATTTTTTGAAGCCAAATCGGTTTCATTGCGACTTCCAACGCCTTGCTTCATTACCATTTCTGAACCGACCCAAATAGAACCATCATATATAATTGACTCATAGAATCTCTTTTCCCGATTTGCATACGGATTCTGAGGATCATAACCAGAATCTGGATGATCTATCGGTAGTCCATTAGCCATAAAATATTCATCAACCAATTCTTGTGAGGGATCGACCCCACTCCAAGAAAGTTGAGTACCTCCAACTATCCATGGCCCCTGGAGGCCTTCCCGGCTACCTCCCAAAGAAGTTCCACCAAGATAAGACTTAGCAAAGATTGTTTCTTTATTCCAATTATTACCTTCCATAAATTGCTCATTATAATTTGGGAAAAGGTCATAAACTTGTAAATCTATAACCTTTTTATATGATTCAGCAGCCTTAGCCCACTTGCTTTTATCGTTGGTGTTGTTATAATACGGACTTGCCCATATAAGTTCGCACCATCCTTTTAGTGATAAAGCTGCCCCTCGGCTTGCCCTCCCGGCTTCCGCATTAACGGGCAAATCCATTTCAATAGCAGTCAATTCATCGACAATAAATTGATAAGTTTCTTCAGCTGTGTTTCGTGCTCGAAATACTTCATCACCTTGTTCACTTAGATTAAGAACATCTGTAATTATAGGTACACCTCCATGATGCGTCCAAAGTAACATATAAAAATATGCACGCAAAAAACGGGCCTCACCCAAACGCTTCGTTTTCCAATCGTCACTTAGCTTACCGGCATTCACCTTTGCTATAAATAAATTAGCTTTTCTAATATCATTATAGTGGCCCCATTGACTGGGTGCGTCGTCTGCTGTATAAATCGCAGTTTTAATCGTAGTTGTTGAATACCCCCAGGAATGGGCACTCATTGAATTGTCTGACCAATTCTCTGGAGGGTCATGCGTTGTAAAACTCCCCGGCAAGCCAGAGTATATGTTATTTAGGAACAAATCTGCGTTCCCTTCATTACTCCACAGGGTTTCATCTCCCACTTGAGTTGTAGGTTCAATAGTTAGAAATTCATCACATGAAAACAACATTAGTGAAAATGAAATAACAACTCCTATCTTAATTATATATTGATGTATCATTGGTTAATAATTTTTGAATTTATAATGTCACCTGCAATCCCACTGAAATAACTTTCTGATGAGGATAATTATACCCGCCAGAGCTCACACTTTCAGGATCATAAAATTCACCGACAAAGGATCCTGTCCAAGTTAGGATGTTTTGACCACTAACATATACCTGCATTCTGTCTATACCAACTCTTTCAATAAGGCTAATTGGCAAACTATATGATAGCTTTGCACTTTTTAGTCTCAAATAAGAAACATCATACATCCATTTCGATGATGTTTGAGTGTTGTTGTTATTTGGTACTGGTGTTAATCGAGGAAAACTGGCATTCGTATTATCCTCTTTCCAATAATCAAAGTTTTGTTTATAAGCAGACCTACCATTAAAAAATGGCCACATAGCTGATCCATTAAAATACTGACTTGTATTACTTACCCCTTGAAACAACACATCTAAAGAAAAGCTTTTAAATTTCACATTTGGTGAAAACCCATAAATTATTCCAGGGGGATCTCCAATAGGAACCCGGTCATCTGGATTTATTTTTCCATCTCCATTCGAATCTTTATATCGGATATCTCCGGGTGCGACCTGGCCCCAAGGTTGAATGGCAATTCCAGATTTAAGATTCCCCTCCATATCAAAATCTTCAGGTTGGAAATATCCTACTTCCTGATAACCGAATTGAGTGCCAAGAGGACGTCCAGTTCTTCTTCTATTAGGATTGTCATAAGTTGTGGATGTTTCATATATTTCCAAGACCTTGTTCTTAGCAAAAGTTACCGTTGCACTGAGACCAAGGGATAAATCTTTATTGACTTTATGGTTGAGGCCTGTTAAAAATTCAATCCCTTTATTTTCCATTACAGCTTCATTCACCTGACTAAGGCCTACTCCATATTCCAAGGGCGTTATTACATTTGGCGTTATGAGCATGTTTGACCTCTTCTCATAAAAATAATCTGTTTCGAAATGTACTGAACCATTCCATAATGAGATTTCTAATCCCAAATCCGTTTTATTAGCTCTTTCCCAAGTTATATTCGGATTTGGTTCTGAGCGTTCGTAAACTACTTGCACCCCGTTTCCACCAATAACATATCCAGGTCCTCTCACACCATAGGTACTTAAATATTGGAAGGGACCTCCAGCTAAAGCTCCAACTTCTCCATATGAAGCTCTTACCTTCAAATTGTCAAGCCATAGCAATTTATCCTTCATAAAATTTTCTTCAGATAACCGCCATCCTACTGAGAAAGCAGGGAAAAACCCAAATCGGTTTTCCGGTGCGAAATAATAATGTCCATCATAGCGTCCACTGGCTTCTACTAAATATTTATTGTTATAATCATATGATAATCGATAGACTAAACCTACCTGACTTGTTTCATATGAACCACCACTGGTGGACATATCATCATTACTAGAACTACCCATACTGATTTCATCAATATAGAGACTATAATTCCTCCTGGATGCTCCCAGAGAATAACCTTTTCCATTGATCGCTTCAAACACACCTGTAAAGGCAATTCCGTGGTCCCCAAATCGGTTTGCATAATTAAAGCCTGCCTGGTAGGTTAATTGAAAGGATTTGTCCTCATCTTGAAAAAGTGTAGGATTTGACTTGCCAAAAATGGCATCCGTTATTACATATGGTTTTTGACTTACATCAATATTGGCTACATGTAAAGGAGTGGACCATTTTTTGTGCGTGTTAAAACTTGGATCGAAAGCAACTTTCCCCATTAATGTAAGTCCTTCAATAAAGGGAACTTCTTGGTTGAGGGCTATTTGAGAATATACACTCAAAGAATTCCGGTCTCTGTATCCAGAGCCATAAATAGCGGCCGCTGAGTGAGCTCCATATAATCCATTGCTATAAAATAATGGACCGAAGTCCGGATGAGCGTATTTGATCAATTCAAACACTCGCACAGTAGATGAACCTAACGAATTATCATTATCCGTAGGGGGTTGAGTTGCATACTTATTAAAGCCGTTAATTTTAACAGACAAATTTGTTGTTGGCGTAATATCTCCATCCACACTCAATGAGAGATTGTATCGGTTGGCAGAGGTTGAAGGCCACATCCCCTCTTGGTTTTGATAACCAAAATTCACGAAGTAATTGAAATTATCAGATCCTCCTGATACATCAATACTGTGGTAATTTAACAAAGCATTCTTATTCACAAGGTCTCCCCATACATCATAATAAGGTGGGTATCGATCCGGGTCACTGCCATCCTGAAATTTTTGTAACGCAT
Source organism: Membranihabitans marinus (assembly GCF_019802045.1). Lineage (GTDB taxonomy): Bacteria > Bacteroidota > Bacteroidia > Chitinophagales > Saprospiraceae > Membranihabitans > Membranihabitans marinus_A. The sequence continues at coordinate 149,444 of NZ_JAHVHU010000004.1, forward strand.
CATCAGTCCATGGTTTTGCAAGACCTACATTCTCAGCAGCAAGATTTTTCAACAGAGCATATTCATAGCCATTGACTAGATCAGGTAATTTGGTCGAGTTTTGAAACCCAACATAACCGTTATAGTTAATAACTGCAGAACCTGATTTTCCTTTTTTGGTCGTTACCAAGATCACACCATTTGCACCTGCTACCCCATAAGGTGCAACCGCTGCCGCATCTTTTAACACGGTAAAAGTCTCAATAGTGCTGGGATCCAAATTTTGAAAATTTCTTGGAATGCCATCTACTATCAACAGAGGTTGTGTTGACCCTATGGTAGAAATACCTCGTACATAAATATTGGAACCATCCAATCCAGGCTCACCCGAAGCTTGTTTTACTATTATCCCAGACAATCGGCCACCTATTGCATTACTCAAATCAGTAACAGGAATAGAATTAACTTCTTTCCCTTCCATGGAAGAAACAGCAGAAGTCAATGATGTCTTCTTTTGTGTTCCATACCCCACCACCACAACTTCGTCCAACAACTGGGAGTCAGAAGTCATTGATATAGTTAAAAATGTTTGACCAGCCACTGGTATTTCCTGCGTCTGATAGCCAATATAAGATACCATCAAGACCGAATTCTCATCAATATCCTCTAAGGTGAAATTCCCTTCAAAATCAGTGGATGTCCCTTTATTGGTCCCTCTGACCTGCACATTGACACCAATCAAAGGCTCACCGGATTCATCCGTTACGGTACCTGAAATCGAGAATGCAAGTAATGAAATTTGCTTTTGATAGGAATGTTGTAACAAAGCTATTGGTTTTTCATAGCCTCTTTTAAAAGGTGGGTTCTCCTGGCTATCGATCACGGTCTCCAAGTGTCTTACCATCCCTTTTAGAGAGGAAATGGCCTCCTTGCTTTCTTCATAGAGGATAATATACCGGTTGTCAAAGATCTTATACTTGAATACCGTGCCCACCAGCAATTGATCGAGGGCGTGGCTGACATTTGTGTAATTTCTAGGTTGATAATTGACCTCGACATTCTTTATCGAAGCTTCGTCGTAACTAAAGAAGACTTGGTACTTCTGGCTTAAACGATGCAAGGCTTCCGTGAGTTTGATGTCCTCTTGAGAAGCAGTAAAATCCCTGGCGTACAAATTCTGAAACAGGCAGGGAAGCACTAATAGCAGGAATAATAGACCGACTTTAAATGGAAGCCAGTTTCCCAATTTATCCACTCGTTTTAATTTTTCCTGTGGACTTTGAATTTTGTCATGTAAATGTCTTACTTTCATTGTTGCATTTTTAGTGATTTCATGAGAAGCAATTTATTTGCTATAATGAATACGGGTTCTTTTGAAATCCTATTTAAAAAATGTATGTATTAACATGGCCGGCTTTTAAGATATTGGCGTATCGGAGCCGCTTATAGCTTTGAATGGATATTCTCAGTTTTTAGCGCGCTATGCCGGCTGTTTTTTATTTTCGTTTATTTATTTCAATCACATCTCCCTTTTTGATTAAATCGACCTGTAGAATAAGCTCTAAACCTGACTCCACGATAGGCCAATCGGAATACGGTAAATGGGTGGTTAGTTTGCGTTGTAGTAATTCTTCATTCACTATATTAAAGGTTACGCCGTAGATGTCTTCCAGGGATTGGAGTATATCCCGGACCGACCAGTTCGTGTACATAAAGGTCCCCGCCATCCAGGACGCATTGCCATATTGATTGTCCGCTGCCCGGTCCAACTCTTTTGTTATTGAAGAGTAACTGACCGATTCCCCAGGCTTCATAACAATGGAAGGTTCTTTCTTTTGTGGCTGTACCGGAATTTCTGATTCTTTCAAATTCAAATGGACGATCCCTTCATCGAGGAAAATATCTGTCTTTTCGGTTCGACTCTTAACGTTGAAGGCTGTACCGACCACCTGGATCGTTAGATCGTCGGTCTGCACATCAAATCCGGTTTTCTCATCATTTGCATCTCGGATGGTCTTTACATCGAAGTAAGCCTCTCCGGTTAATATCGCTGTTCGATACCCTTCTTCCCGCCAATCTCGTTTCCATCTTAGAACAGAATTAGCATTGAGTGTGACCTGACTGCCATCATCCAACACAATCTTTTCCACTTCACCATAGTCCGTAGTATAGGTCAGGTATTCATCTGAACTGGCATTAAAATAAATCGCCAGGGAAAGTCCGATTACCAACAAGAAAGAAGCGGCTGCAGCTAACCAATATCTGCGGGTTTGTCGTTCGAGGACACGTTTTCGTTCCAGCGCCTTCCGTTTCCGAATTTCCATTTCGATTTCTTCCCAGTATAGCGGTGAAATCCGTTCCTGACCAGCATCCGATTGCCACGCCCGGCTCATTTCTTGTTTCAATAATTCAAGGTTTTCGGGGTTTTTGAGCACATTGAACAATTGATCAAATTCGGCCTGGGTCATGGACTGATCCAGGTATTTCTGGTATAAATGTTTGAGTTGTTTGCCGTCTTTGGTCACTGTATCAATGTTATTTGGTGGTGAAACGGGTGAGGATAGAAATCGGACTAGTTAAAGTTAAGATTTTTAAAAAAAATGTTTTTTTCACTTTGTCATGAAACAAAGTGAAGCAAAAGTCTAGGAAAAACGAATGCTCGCGCTTCAAGCATCTCCCGCACCCTCGCGTTTTTCCCCAGCAGCCCGCCGAAAGCGACGAGGAGTATGTGCCCTGTAACATTTCTGAACACGATGAATCTAATTTCAGGATGCATAGGATTTCTTACAGCAATATATCCAAGAATCTTGATTGATCCTGGTATTAAATAATTGGATTGCCGTGGAATTTGAATTGAAAAAAACATTATTCCAGTAAAAGATGGGGGTTTACCCGGCTTTCATTTTGATTTCACTTAGGCTGAACTCTTTCTCATTTCTCTCACGGAGAGAAAGGGTGGCTAAAATGAAAGCCGGTCGTGTTTATGCCTCCGAACGACTCCCCCTCTTCTAAGAGGGGGTTTGGGGGGAGTTCATTTTAGCGTCAAAGGATTATTACCTTAAAGAATGAGGGTTTACCCGGCTTTCATTTTGATTTCACTTAGGCTGAACTCTTTCTCATTGCTCTCACGGAGAGACAGGGTTGAATGCTTCCGTGAAAGAACGCTGTGCGTCTCCGTGAAAATTCTCTGTGAATCTCTGTGATAACTTCAATAGACCTTAACGAGATAAATAGAATTCTATAGACTAAAAAGCCTTAGTGCCTCTTTACGAATTCTTATCGGTTCTCCGCACAATAACTACAGCTCATACCCGCTCCAATCCATCACCTCATTCCGCGTCGATTGATCGATGCATTCATCCAATGTTTTTTGATCATAGGCCAGTCCATGTTTATCCAGTACCTCCTGAGGCACACCGTCCCATACATTGGGCGTATTGCCCATATATCCAAGGTCAGCCATGCCCTCTTTACTGGAATAATATCCACAAACGACCAGATTTCTCATGGTGGAGAAGAACCGAACGCCTGCAGCATACGCCGGGTCCGCGTCATAGGGATAAGCAATATCATCCACGATCTCGATTTGCTCCTTATCGGAAGCATCCACGAATTCTTTGTTAAATCGCTTTCTACTTTCATGATTGACCCACTGCAATCCACCACGAAGAGGTACCTGATATCCGGTTTTATCTAAGGCCATAAAATCAATGAATTCTGCCACCCCGGTTTCACTGGCCGCTTTGAATTGACCATCAGCCGGAATTATAATATCGGCCAGCACATTGATAAGCGCCACTTCTTCGGTAGTAAAGAAATTGGATTCTGTGAGTGCTTTATCCCGTTCGAGTTCTTCCGGGGTACGTCCAATATTAAATGGGTTATCTTCTTTTTTCGGTACACCTTCTACCCGTCCATTTTTGTCATCTGAGGTACTGCAACCTGTGAAAACCAGACCAGTTGCAGCTGTCCCTGCTACCAAATACCGTAATGATCGTCGTCTGTCCATGCTATATATTCATTTTTTTAAGCTCATCAATTAAATAATCAGAAGATCGCCACGCCAAAGCCATAATGGTCCAGGTCGGGTTTTTATCGGCTTGTGATACAAATACCCCACCATCAACCACAAATAAATTGGGAACATCGTGGGTCTGACTCATCCGGTTGGTGACCGACGTTTTTTTATCATCGCCCATTCTGGTGGTGCCGACTTCGTGAATGATCCGCCCTGGATCTTCTAACCCGTAATTGGATTCCGGACCGGGTTTGGTTCCATTGGGTATTCCACCTAAAGCATCAATAATCTCCTCGAAAGTTTCGTGCATGTGTTTAGCCTGTTGGATTTCATCATCGGTCCAGTTGTAATTAAAACGTAAAACTGGTATTCCAAATTGATCCACCACACTGGGATCAATTTCACAATAATTGTCTTTCTGAGGTACGGATTCTCCACGTCCGGCAAAACCCACTCCGGCCCCATAAAACCGCTTGACATCATCTTTAAGTGACAGCCCATAACCACCTGCTTTTTTCATTTTACCATCTGGACCAGGAATTTTCCCATTCTTATTTTCCATGCCAAATCCAAATCCATACCCAGGCATATTCATACCGCCTCCATATTCGATGTGGTAACCTCGCGTGAAACCAAGGTCTTTTTTATCATTTAACCACCAGGGAGTATATACGTGCATACCTTGAATGCCATCTTCATTGTACCGGGTACGGTCCAGAAGCTGCGGAAGTATGGCACTCCGGGAAGCTCCTGTTGAGTCGTGCAAATAATGTCCAATCACACCACTTGAATTGGCCAGACCGTTTGGGAAACGAGATGATTTGGAATTGAGGAGAATTCGCGCGGTTCCGCAAGCACTGGCGCCGAGAACCACAACTTTGGATTTAATTCGGTATTCTTGTCGGTCGTGTTTGTTAATGTATGACACTCCCGTCGCCTTTCCTTCCTCGTTGGTAGTCACTTCGCGAACCATGGCATCCACATACAGATCCATATTACCTGTCTCGGTAGCAGGACGGACCAAGACCGAAGACGATGAAAAATCACCATACACCGAACAAGAGCGACTGCATTGATGACAATAAAAACAAACGCCTCGTTTATCATTGATTTTCTTGGTCAGCATTGACATCCGGGCTGGAATTACGGGGATTCCAACTTTTTTCAAGCTTTTCTTCAGATAAAGCTCATGCAATCGTGGTTTTGGAGGCGGTAGAAAATATCCATCCGGTTCATTGGGTATATTTTCACGGGTACCGAAAACACCAACTAATTTATCTACTTTGTCATAGTATGGAGCGACATCCTCGTAGCTTATCGGCCAATTGTCTCCTTTTCCATCAAAATCCTTACGTTTAAAATCCAAAGGACCGAAACGGAGAGAGATACGCCCCCAGTGATTGGTTCGACCGCCAACCATTCGGGATCGAAACCAGTCAAATTTTGTTCCGTTTTTGTGTGTATATGGCTCGCCTTTCAGTTGCCATCCCCCATAAGCCATATCAAAGTCACCAAAATTCCGGGTGGGGGTGCTGGCTCCGCGTCGAGGTGACTCATACGACCATTTGAGCTGAGTTTGAGTCTCCGGATTCGCCGGGTCAAAATCCGGTCCAGCTTCCATCAAAGCGACTTTGAGTCCCGCTTCAGATAAAACTTTGGCCGCCATTCCTCCACCTGCGCCCGAACCTACAATGCATACATCATATTCGGGCGTTTGTTCTTTAATTTGAAACATATTCTTGATTCTGTTTGAAAATATCCAATTATGCGTCCAAAATAATATATTATTGTTAATAAACAAGCATCTAGTCTTAACTTTATTAACGATTTGGATCGACGATTCTAAATTCTTAGTCGTAATCTCATAGATATGTACGTACTCATTCTAAATCTATTCCTCCTCTTTCGATATGTTTCTGCACAGGGTATCGATGAGGGTCTACCCGTCATTCATTTTGAATTTACCCAGGCTAAACTCTTTCTCATTTCTCTCACGGAGAGAAAGGGTGGCTAAAATGAAAGCCGGTCGTGGATATGGTTCCGAACGGCTCTCCTCTTCGAAGAGGGGGTTGGGGGGAGTTCATTTTAGCGTCAAAGGATTAATACCTTAAAGAATGAGGGTCTACCCGTCATTCATTTTGAATTTACCCAGGCTGAACTCTTTCTCATTTCTCTCACGGAGAGAAAGGGTGGCTAAAATGAAAGACGGTCATGTTCATGACACCGAACGACTCCCCTCTTCTAAGAGGGGGTTGGGGGGGATTTCATTTTAGCGTCAAAGGATTCTTTTATTTATATTTATTTCATGAGTTATAAAACAGTTCTAGAATTGGCCAGATGGATGAGAACTCATCCAACTCCTGCTGAACAAATATTCTGGTCGAAAGTAAGAAATAAAAAATTTTATGGATTAAAATTTTATAGGCAATATATTATAGAACATAGCAATATTTTAGGGTCAAAAAGTTTCTTTATCCCCGATTTCTATTGTCATCAAGGCAAGACAATTATTGAAATCGATGGAGATATACATCATTACCAAATGGAGTATGATCAATTACGTGAAGAAAGATTAATTGAGATGGAGTACAGTATTTTACGATTTGAAAATGACCTGGTATTAAATAATTGGAATGCTGTGGAATCTGAATTGAAAAGAAAATTATTACTTTAAGGGATGAGCGTCTACCCGTCTTTCATTTTGAATTTACCCAAGCTGAACTCTTTCTCATTTCTCTCACGGAGAGAAAGGGTGGCTAAAATGAAAGCCGGTCATGTTCATGACACCGAACGACTCCCCCTCTTCTAAGAGGGGGTTGGGAGGAGTTCATTTTAGCGTCAAAGGATTCTTTTATTTATATTTATTTCATGAGTTATAAAACAGTTCTAGAATTGGCCAGATGGATGAGAACTAATCCAACTCCTGCTGAACAAATATTCTGGTCGAAAGTAAGAAATAAAAAATTTTATGGATTAAAATTTTATAGGCAATATATTATAGAACATAGCAATATTTTAGGGTCAAAAAGTTTCTTTATCTCCGATTTCTATTGTCATCAAGGCAAGACAATTATTGAAATCGATGGAGATATACATCATTACCAAATGGAGTATGATCAATTACGTGAAGAAAGATTAATTGAGATGGAGTACAATATTTTACGATTTGAAAATGACCTGGTATTAAATAATTGGAATGCTGTGGAATCTGAATTGAAAAGAAAATTATTACTTTAAGGGATGAGCGTCTACCCGGCTTTCATTTTGATTTCACCTGGGCTGAACTCTTTCTCATTTCTCTCACGGAGAGAAAGGGTGGCTAAAATGAAAGCCGGTCATGTTCATGACACCGAACGACTCCCCCTCTTCTAAGAGGGGGTTGGGGGGAGTTCATTTTAGCGTCAAAGGATTATTACCTTAAAGAAAGAGGGTCTACCCGGCTTTCATTTTGATTTCACCTGGGCTGAACTCTTTCTCATTTCTCTCACGGAGAGAAAGGGTGGCTAAAATGAAAGCCGGTCATGTTCATGACACCGAACGACTCCCCCTCTTCTAAGAGGGGGTTGGGGGGAGTTCATTTTAGCGTCAAAGGATTATTACTTTAAGGGATGAGCGTCTACCCGGCTTTCATTTTGATTTCACCTGGGCTGAACTCTTTCTCATTTCTCTCACGGAGAGAAAGGGTGGCTAAAATGAAAGCCGGTCATGTTCATGACACCGAACGACTCCCCTTCTTCTAAGAGGGGGTTGGGGGGAGTTCATTTTAGCGTCAAAGGATTATTACCTTAAAGAATGAGGGTCTACCCGTCTTTCATTTTGAATTTACCCAAGCTGAACTCTTTCTCATTTCTCTCACGGAGAGAAAGGGTGGCTAAAATGAAAGCCGGACGAGTATATGGTTCCGAACGACTCCCCCTCTTCTAAGAGGGGGTTTGGGGGGAGTTCATTTTGGCGCTAACGGATTATTTCCTTATAGGATGAGCGTCTACCCGTCATTCATTTTGAATTTACCCAGGCTGAACTCTTTCTCATTTCTCTCACGGAGAGAAAGGGTGGCTAAAATGAAAGCCGGTCATGTTCATGACACCGAACGACTCCCCTCTTCTAAGAGGGGGTTGGGGGGCACTTACTGTATTCTGAACATGAATAATGGATTAGAAGATGTACAAGATTTCTTATGGCAAAATATCCCTGAATCCTGATCGATCCTGAAATCAAATAAATCCTGTTCTGACTGCATAGCTTTACATCTGTCGTCCGCAAAGACGGACTTATAATGCTTTTGAACTTTTTCCAAGGGCTGACAACCCTGACTATGATCTTTTGTCCCTCTGGGACTTTAAGATGCACAGGAATCTTTTTGGCAATATATCCTTGAATCCTGACTTATCTTGAAAGCAAATAAACCTGTTCAGACATCTTAGTCAGACCTATAACTCATACCCACTCCAGTCCATCGTTTCATTCCGTTTGGATTGATCCACGCATTCATCCAGTGTCTTTTGATCATAGGCCAGACCATGTTCATCCAGTACTTCTTGAGGAACCCCATCCCATACATGCGGTGTATTTCCCATATAGCCTATATACTCGATGCCTTCTTTGCTTGAAAAGTAGCCACAAGCAACCAGATCTCTCAAAATCGAAAAGAACCGGGCTCCCTGTGTAAAGGCTGGTTCTGCATCAAACGGATAAGCAATGTCTTCAACAATCTCTATTTGCTGTGATTCGGATATATTTACAAATTCTTTATTAAACCGACGTCGACTCTCCTGATTGATCCATTGCAGTCCACCTCGCAATGGAATTTGAAAATCCGGTCGATCCAGTGCCATAAAGTCAATAAATGTGAATACATCGGTATCTGTAGCGGCCCCGTATTCCTCATCGGCCGGAATGATTATGTCAGCCAACACATTGATAAGCGCTGCTTCATCTGAGGTGAAAAACGACCGTTCACTTAGATTTTTATCGCGTTCAAGTTCTTCTGGTGTGCGTCCATACCCAAATGGATTTTTTGCTTTTTTAGGAACCCCTGCGACCTGATACTTTTTATCATCGGCACAGCTGGTAAATAAAAATCCAGTCAATGCAGTTCCCGCTGCCAAATACTTTAATGTTCGTCTACGGTCCATATTAAATATTCATTTTTTTCAGTTCGTCAATCAGGTAATCGGAAGATCGCCATGCCAGAGCGAGAATGGTCCAGGTTGGGTTTTTGTCGGCTTGAGACACAAATACGCCCCCATCCATGACAAATAAATTGTCCACATCGTGGGTCTGATTGTACTTATTAGTTACTGAGGTATTTTTATCAGTTCCCATTCGGGTCGTTCCCACTTCGTGAATGATCCGGCCGGGGGCTTCCAAACCATAATTTGTATCGGCACCCGGTTTTTCTCCATTTGGAACCGCACCCAAAGCATGGATGATTTCTTCAAAAGTATCCTGCATGTGTTTGGCCTGCATAATTTCATCTTTCGTCCAGTGGTAATTAAACCGAAGGACTGGAATGCCGTATTGATCTACGACATCTGGATCAATTTCACAGTAATTGTCTTTTTGAGGAACCGATTCCCCCCGACCGGCAAAACCAATTCCGGCTCCATAAAATCGCTTTACATCCTCTTTGAATGATAAGCCGTACCCTCCAGCCTTTTTCATTTTTCCATCCTTTCCTGGAATTCTTCCATTCTGATGCTCCATACCGAAACCAACTCCATAACCAGGCATATACATTCCACCACCATATTCAATGTGATAGCCCCTCGTAAACTCGAGGTCTTTTTTATCATTTAACCACCAGGGCGTATAGATGTGCATTCCACGCGCACCGTCTTCATTGTATCGGGTCCTGTCCAGAAGTTCAGGTAATATAGCACTTCGAGAGGCACCGGTGGAATCGTGTAGGTAATGGCCCAGTACACCGCTGGAATTCCCGATGCCATTGGGGTGGCGATCTGATTTAGAATTGAGCATAATACGTGCGGTACCGCAGGCACTGGCCGCCAGGACTACAACCTTGGATTTTATCTGATACTCCTGCCGATCCTGTCTGCTAATGTAGGAAACACCGGTGGCCCTGCCGTTCTCATCGGTCAGCACTTCCCGTACCATCGCATCCACATACAAATCCATATTCCCCGTTTCACCGGCCGGTTTTACCAATACTGATGAGGAGGAAAAATCTGCATACACGTTGCAAGCCCGGTTGCACTGTTGACAGTAAAAACAAACTCCCCGGCTGTCATTTAACCGTTTGGTAAGGACTGACTTTCGAGCAGGAATCACAGGTATTCCTAGTTTTTTAATTCCTTTTTTGAGGTATAGTTCATGCAGGCGCGGCTTTGGAGGCGGTAGAAAATAACCATCTGGTTCATTGGGTATGTTCTCCCGGGTCCCATAAACCCCTACCAATTTATCTACCTTGTCGTAATAAGGAGCAATATCTTCATATCCAATCGGCCAGTTGTCTCCTTTGCCGTCAAAATCTTTTCGTTTGAAATCCAAGGGTCCAAACCGGAGTGATATACGCCCCCAGTGATTGGTCCTGCCCCCCACCATTCGAGAACGAAACCAGTCAAATTCGGAATCACCTTTTCGGGTGTAAGGTTCGCCATGAATCTCCCAACCGCCATAGGCCATGTCCATATCCCCAAAACTTCGGGTGGGCGTACTGGCACCGCGCCGTGGTGATTCGTAATTCCATTTTAATTGGGTCTGTGAATCTGGATCTGCCGGATCAAAATCTGGTCCGGCCTCCATCAGGGCAATTTTTAAACCGGCTTCGGCCAGAATTTTGGCAGCCATGCCGCCACCTGCTCCGGATCCGACGATGCAGACATCGTAAACCGGGGATTGTTCTTTAATTTGAAACATATTATGGATCTACTTTAATTGATATTTTTCTACGAGGTGAAAGTAATGGAATATTGACATATCCTTATTATACTATATTGTCTTTTTGTTGTATGAATTGTGGATGAGTAGAAACTCATCTATGGACTCCGGACGATCTTCTGTTGACTAATATCGTAGTGAGCACTTAGCCCGCTTTATCTACCACGTCAATCTATTATGTTCCATAATATGCAGTACATCAATTGCTTAAATTCCAAAAATGGGCCTATTACATGGCCCAAATACGGGGAACTTTTGACTTTTGATTCATACATTTATCCTCGGGACAGAGCCCACCCACAGCCAAGGCGGGGAATGTGGATTGACCACATTCGATCTCGCCCTTGGCGAGATTTTGCTCAGTTATACTGAACTTTCTGTCTCGGCTCGACCGAGACTACATTCGGTCCTATTACGAACTCCTTGAAATAGAATACTATTCTGGCAACTATATGTTTATAGTTTTTTAAATGCAGTTAATGCGTACCCGCCAGAAACATGGATGTTTCGGTTGTCTCGGGCGAGCCGAAACTGCATTCACTCATATCTGCATCTGTCTAACTGCCATTAAAACAATAATCAATGCCAAATAGGAAAATCAAAAGCCATGAATTTTACGGATTAGGAAAATGCATAGCCAGGTGACTCATACATCTCAGTTATTTCCTTGTGTTGAATATTTGTTCGAAATGCCGTGCTCAAATGAGGGATCTGAGTGGATCGTTTTATCACATATTAGTAAAACGAAGCACAGAGTACTTTAAGTTAAAGCGCAAATCTGAATAAACGCATAAAACAATCTTAAATATTCGTAACTAATCCTAATAATATATTTATATTGGCTCAATACAGCAAAAAGACACTTCTTCATCCCATGGAAAATAATGCGGACCAGTACAAAGATGCGGAAACCTTGTTTCACCAATACAACGACAAAGTATTTGGATATATCCTAAATAATGTCAAAGATTATGCGCTCGCAAAAGATATTACACAAGATGTATTTCTAAAAGTTTGTATGAATGAAACTCGCATTCAAGACATCCATGATGTAAGTAATTATATTTTTCTGATTACCCGGAACACGTTGATTGATCACTTTAGAAAAGCTGCCCACGAGACGAAATATAGAGAGACCCTCAAAGAGCGATGGATGAATCCCATACAGCGGATGATGGATGAAAAACATTACGGCCACGTATTGGATGCTGCGTTGTGTAAGTTATCAGATCGCCAGAAAGAAATTTATGTTCAACACAGGAAAGAAGGTAAACCTCTAAAAACAATAGCGCGAGAAATGAATATTTCATTTTTTACGGCAAAGAACCATCTGGCTGAAGCACGTAAAAATTTACGAACCTTGATTGATCCGGATGTGCTGTATATTGGATTAGTAATTACGTCATGGAGCATAATCGAATTAATATCTTTCATCCTTTAATTGTCTCAAAACACAAAAGCTCATTCTGTTAGAACTGGTATTTTACTGTGAGTTTTACCGTAAAATGTAGTATTGGTATTTCAAGGTGCTAAAGATGGTTATAATGCATGAGGTATAAAAAGGAGGTATCGCCTGAACTGCAAAGAGCAATTGTATCGAATACAATCAAAGAATAATGCGGATTTTATGCAGTAAACCTAAACTCAAATGTATCTACTCATCTGTCTAAAAATATGATATGTTGAATGGAACCAGCTGGCACTCTGATTCCTCTCCGGCCGGATGGGTTGGAAAACTTTATTATACAATATCATATGTTTCTACCTCTCTGCTATACTGTCAATTACAGTACTCAAGATTAAATTTGATCAGCATGAATCATCGGTAATCCGCTTTTTGATAAAATAATAAACATCAGGGAGTTACATCATCGTTATTAATAAATTTGTCTTATAGGGTATAAAGTAGTATCTTATATGCCCTTTTTGTTTTGATGTAAATTTTTCAGGGTATGAACTTTGAATCATTAAAAATACAATCCCTGATCTGGCCGGTATTATTCTTTATCGGAGGAATATCTATGGTTTATGCTTCTACTTCGTACATCAATATAGGGCTTCAGATTTTATTAGTTGTGGTATTTTTCAGCAGTTTGGTAAATTTGAAATCAAAGTATTGTACACCCTATCTAGGCTGGATTGTGGCAAGTCTCTTGCTCTTTTATGGATCTGGTATTTTACTTAGTAAGTTTCATCAGAGAGAGTTTGTACGTTCCGCAGATCTACTGGATACCACATCATCTTCTGTGGGGACGGTTTTTAGCGTACAGCACTATGAAAATATGGACCGGTTGCAGATCCGTGTGCAAAACAACCATTGGTGGAAACCTCCGCACTACTATAATATAAATTTACTTGATAAAAACCACTCGATTCATAAAGGGCAGGTCATTGCATTAAATCGCCCCTTGAAACCCATTGAATCATCAAACATACCTTATGCGTTTGATGCAAAAAAGTATTGGCACCTTCAAAACACCAGCCATGAATTATTTCTCTACAGATCAACCGATCTGATAATTATTCGGGACGTGCCTCAATCCTTTTTTTTCCGTCTAAGACAAACTACTGCTGAAAAAATTGATCACCTTTATCAAAATAGTTCGCAGGCTGCAATTCTAAAAGCGCTGTTGTTGGGACAAAAAGAAAATGTTTCCTCAAAAACAAAAGAAGTTTTTAAGCGTGCCGGATTAATGCACATTCTGGCCGTCTCAGGTCTGCACGTGGGTATTGTCAGCGTTCTTTTATTTATCCTATTATTACCGGTTAAGCTACTTCTACCCCGCTCTCCCTTCCATTATCTTTTCGTGCTGATGACTTTATGGGCCTATGCAGCTTTGACTGGTATGAATACACCGGTCGTCCGTGCCGTCATTCTGACTACTTTTTATCTTACGGCACGAAGGATTAATCGACAAGTAAATCCGTGGAACGTCTATTTCTGGGCAGTTTTACTTGTACTAGTCATTCACCCAAACGCTTTTTTTACAGTTAGCTTTCAATTATCCTTTGGAGCCGTCGCTTCTATATTGTTATTTTTCAAAACTTTTAAAATGTGGGTTCGCCCATTCTTTGGAGACAATTATTTCACAGGGCTCGTTGCTGTCTCGCTGTCCGCTCAGGCAGGTATCATCCCCTTGCTTTTAATTCATTTTCAGGAAATTTCGTTGCTGAGTACTCTTTCCAGCTTTTTAATCATCCCGTTATTATTTCCTTTAATCTTTATCAGCGCGCTGTCAATTATATTACCTGCCTCTTGGAATTGGTTCACGGATGCCCTGGTGTTTTTTAGTAGTCAAATTCTGAAGTTGATTATGGATCTATCTGAAGTTCTGGCTGCCTGGTCCTTTTCTTCGGTTTTGCTGGTCTGGAATGATCTGACCATTGCCCTGATAGTAGTTATCCTACTTCTCATTGGATTGAGCCTGGAATTAAGGGAATTGGAACGATGGGTAAAATATGCCACATTTGTGTTGGTGGTACTTGCAGCTTCAAATGAGGCATTCAATATTTATCAAAAACGTTCCTCCCCGGTATTAGTTCGGCATCCGTATAAAAATGAACCGGTTTCTGAAATCTATTTTCAGGGAATTTGCTACACCAGCTTTATAGATAATGTACCCCCGCATTTAGTTCGAATGCGGCATAAATATTATGTAAAAAAGAAAGTTCTTATGTCCGGCGTAAAGGATTGGGATGCTTTATATGGGACATTGTGGAGAATGCATCAATCAGCAAAATATCCCCAAAGTGCCCATTTACTAGTATTGGATTACATTGAAGATCACACTTTTGCGATAGACCTATCGATCTCTTCGAAGTCATACAGTCATTGGCCATTTGGGGAACAATTACCGGCACCAGAACCTCAAAATTGATGGATTTTGAATAAGAAAGACACATATCGGAATTATTTTATATGGGGTGCATTGATTTTATTTTATATCGTCTTTTATCTGCTCCAAAACTATGCATGGATCGACGAAATCGAGTTATCTGGCCAAGAATCCATAATCACTTCAAAGTTTCAGCCCCCTACTACTGTATTTTCCACCGATACAAACTATCGTTTTGAACCAGAAAGAAAGTCAAGTGGATCTGCTGAGATTCCGACCGATCAAAAAGTGCATCGCGATAAAGATCACTCATTCCACAAATCACACCAATCTACTCAATCCAATGTGATCATTTCGATAAATCAAGCCAGCCGGGAACAATGGGAATCACTTTACAATATCGGTCCGTATCGAGCGGAAAAAATAATTAAATTCAGAAATGCCCTAGGGGGGTTCTATTCTGTTGATCAGGTTGGCGAAACGTATGCTGTACCAGATAGCGTATTTCAGCAGATCAAGCCATTCCTCCGAGTTGACAGTAACTTCCACCACCTGGAAATAAACCAGGTGGTCTACGACAGTCTCTATCCTCATCCCTATATCACAAAACAAATGGCTTATTATATTGCAAAACAGCGAAAAACGAAATTATTCCGGAATATGGAGGAGCTCTATGAGATAATACCCGAAAAAGATCATGAAAGGTTAAAAAAACTTGAACCATATCTCTATTTTAGCATTAGATAGCCTTCATTCTCTATTTTTGCTAAAAATTCCAATTGGGCGACTTAAAGAGTTTAAATAAATACTTGTGGCGATACCGGGGTCGATTGGCTCTGGGTATCCTATTTGTTATACTCTCCAATCTGTTTGCCGTGGTCCAGCCAAAAATGATCAGCCAGGCGCTGGATTTGGTTCTGCAAGATATACAGTCGATTCAGATGGCTTCGGGCTTTGAATCCAGAAATGATATCATTTCAAATTTAGCTTCGAACCTGTTGACGTACGGAATACTCGTGATCTGTTTTGCATTACTGATGGGGATTTTTATGTATTTCACTCGACAGACTATTATTGTTGTTTCCCGATTGATCGAGTATGATCTTCGCAGAGATATTTACCACCACTACTCTACGCTTTCCCAAAATTTTTATAGAAAATCACGCATTGGTGATTTAATGAATCGGATCATGGAAGATGTCTCTAAAGTACGAATGTATTTGGGGCCAGCAGTGTTGTACAGCATAAACCTGGCTTCACTGACCATTCTCGTGGTTACTTCAATGGTTGAAGTCAGTCCGCAGTTGAGCTTATATACCCTAATTCCGTTGCCGTTTCTTTCGATTTCCATTTATTATGTCAGTAGTCTGATTCATCGTAAAAGTACGATGATCCAGCAACAGTTGTCAATGCTAACGAGTTTGTCACAAGAAATCTATTCAGGAATCCGAGTGGTCAAGTCATTTGTGAAGGAAAAACAGATGAGTGGGTACTTTACTGAGAATTGTGACGATTATAAGGATAAGTCCATGGCACTGGTCCAGGTGAATGCTTTTTTTCAACCCTTGATGATATTGATCGTGGGTATCAGTACGATTGCGGTAATATATTTTGGTGGATTACAAATTAACAGCGGAGCAATTTCCGCGGGAACCTTAGTTGAATTTATCATCTATGTTAATATGTTGACATGGCCGGTGACATCCATGGGGTGGATTGCGTCGATTATTCAGCAAGCAGCTGCATCGCAGCGTCGTATTGATGAGTTTTTCGATCATCAACCCGCCATTCCCAACGGTGATATAGGACAAATCTCCTTCTCGGAGTCGATCGAATTCAAAAATGTTTCATTTGTATATCCGGATACCGGTATAAAAGCTCTGGATAATGTGTCATTTAAGATCCATAAGGGAGATAAAATAGCCATAATCGGTAAGACAGGTAGCGGAAAAACAACTATTGCTGAAATGCTATTGCGTACTTTTGATCCCACGAGTGGTGAAATAATGGTGGATGGCATTAATTTGAAAAAACTCGATCTTGCTGTCTGGCGAGAATTGGTCGGCTATGTGCCGCAGGATAATTTTCTATTTTCTGATACCATCGAAAATAACATTCGTTTTGGACGGGACCAGGCTACTGAACAAGAAATTGAAACAGCAGCAGCTAAATCGATGATACATAAAGAAATATCGGAACTTCCGAAAGCGTATCAAACTCGAATTGGTGAACGGGGAGTTTCACTTTCTGGCGGACAAAAGCAAAGAGCATCCATCGCCCGTGCACTCATCAAAGATCCTGAAATAATAATTTTGGATGACGCTTTAAGCGCCGTTGATGCCAATACAGAACAGGAAATATCTTCTGTCCTGGATAAGGAATTTAATGGAAGAACATTGTTCAATATTACCCATCGACTAAACCCTTCCACTCAATATGATCAAATCATCGTACTCCAAAGAGGTCAGATCGCTGCAATAGGTCAGCATGAAACACTCTATTATTCGAATAAATTTTATCGATATCTCATGGATCATGCTGTTCTTGAATCATCTTAGAATGTGAATAGGGATCGATTGGCCTTCTTAAAACTATGAGATATAAGATTTTGATGGGATCCACTTGCTAATATCGCAGAAAAATATTCATTTTATGGCTAATATTTTTAGATTTGCATGACTAGTTTAATAAATCTAAAATAAAACGAATTGTGGAAAAAGGAAAATCAGGTCATCTCGACAATGTGTTCTCACAGAAAGTAAATGCAGGAAAGCGAAGAACGTACTTCTTCGATGTCAAAGAAACACAAGGAGAAGATTTTTACGTGACCATAACAGAAAGCACGCGTCGCTCTGATGGGAATGGGTATAATCGTCATAAAATTTTCTTGTACAAAGAAGACTTCAATCGGTTTCAGGAAGGGTTGGATAATGCGATCAATCACATTAAAACAGAGCTACTTCCTGATTATGATTATGAAGAATTTGATCGAAAGCATGAAGAGTGGGAAAAAGAAAACAAGGATAATGAATCTCACGAAGATGGTGAAACATCTACGGATTCATTTTCTCCTGATTCGGCAGATGAAATGGAGTGGTAATTATAGAATCCTTCGATTTCTATAATGAGTAAGTTCAAAGACCGTTTTTTAGTTCAGAGAACATAATTCACTGATTTTAAAAAACGGTTTTGGATTGTTGTATACCTCATTCACCTTGTCGTTCACAAAAAATGTTGAAAGCACAATACGTACATCGACTGGTGTTCTCTGTTTGAGTAAATGGCACCTGGGGGTCTACCATTTCATCAATGATCTGAATTAATACTTCTTCAAAAGTATCTAAATCGGTTTCATGGTGAATGGCTTGGCGTTTGGACATCAACGGGACATACATTTTTCTGTCTTTTAGGGTATAATGGCCTACTTCAAAACTGGCAGACTTCAAATCCTCTCGTAATAAAAAAGCATAGAAAAGAACCTGCCAATTGTGCGACGGGTTTCTTTCTTCCAACAGCTTTGCCAATGGCTTATCTACCAGCTTGCTTTGTCCTGTTTTGTAATCGATGATTCTGTATCGATTATTAATCCGGTCCAGGCGGTCAATTTTGCCTGTTAATCGAACATTTTTAATTTTTTCTGTGGAAACACTATTTTCCAGTGTGGCTTCGAGTTTCTCAATTGTTAATCCTTTTAATTTCCGGTCGTACGCAATAAATTTACGAACCGCCCGGATAATTATTTCTTTTTCGATCCAGTGAATACCTATTTTTAGAGAATCAGGTCTGTCCTGGGGATAAAGCTCTTGGTATTGGTCTTCGGTCAGAGTCTCGATTTGCTCTTCAATCTTTTTAAAGTCTGAAACAGTAATGTTTTTATTTTGATACGGTTTGTATAACTCATTCATGATATCATGAATAACTGATCCCATATCGCTAAAATCAAGACCGGCACGGGGTGTGTCATCTTCTCTGATGCGTAAGATATACCGTAAGAAAAATTGGAATGAACAACTGATATAACTCATTAAAGCCGTGGGAGAAAGTCCTTTATTTTGAAGGTAATCATGCAGCCGGGTTTCATAATCATGGGTAAGTAGAATTTCTTTCGAGCCTGCCTCAAATCCAGAAAGATCAAGATCTAGAAATTTTTCGTGATACGGAATATTGACTCCGCCGTGTTTCAATTGATAAATGTACCGGCTTATCCCTTTGGCTCCCAATAGGTCATCATTCTGACTATACAACAAATCAACTTTTTTAGCCTGAGCAATAGCTGACCATATGTAGTAAGATTGGGTTGCGTGCAGGTCGGAGACGGATTCCAATCCATAGAGTTTTCTTAATGAATATGGAATCATCGACTTCAATTTACCACTTGGCAATATTTCTTCATTCATGCCGGGAATGATCAGTGTGTCAAAGGTTAGATTCTGGACTTCCTGAACGCCCAGGACCTGGATGCCTTCCATAGGCTCCCCACGAAACGGAACAGATGCACCTTGCATCATTTCATACACAATTCGTTTTAGAAAAATAAATGAAACATCTGCAGCGATGGGACTGAGCACGTCGTTCAGCCGAATTAAACGTCCTTTCATGTAGCGAAGCACTTCACGATGAAAAACATCAGGCTGAACATTAATGAGACGGTCGATGATATGAATCAATCGATCAAGCGCTTCTGCCGGAGTTCCCAATGGCGCGTATATCTCTGCAAGCTCCTTGTGAGACGCCATTAGATCGTCTGAAGTGAAATACAATTGTCTGGTATCGGGGAGAGAAAGATTAAGCGTCCGAATATAATTTGAAATGTACAAGTGGGACCAGATCAGATCAAGATCAGTCCGGTGCATGATTCTTTCCTCCTCCATTTTTTCCCATAGAGTCAGAATCCACTCCACCAAGGTCCGTGCAGGACTGTAAATCAATGGGTATCCAAGCGATATGTTTACTTTGTCCAGGCTGTCCGGAAAAGATTTTAAGAACAAATCAATCAGGACCGGATGAGGTAGTAAAACAGCTGTTTTTTCAGCTTTGTCTTTTGAAGCTTCCAATATTTGACTAATGGTTTTTATTTGTGGCACCATCCCACTGGTGTTGATGATTTGAGTGTCGGGGGATTGAAAGTCAATCATTGTTAAATCCAAATTTTGACCGAAATGCTCAGCCCAGGTGACCACTTTTTTACCGGCATCCAAACCGGGCGCTGTCAACAATGGTGATATATTCCAATAAAATTCAACCTGAGCACCTGACCTCAAGAATTCCAGTATCCCAACTTCGGCCTTTGTCAGACTGCTAAATCCAATAACGTGAATATGGGTAAAATCATTAAAATGATGGTTAGCCAAGTTTTGTACTATTTCCCGGTAAGCATGACCTTTGGTGGTTAGATTTTGGTGGCGTAATGTACTCATGAAACGAGTATATAAACTATGAAGTTTGTTCCAATTCACGATCCACTTCTCCTTGAGCGCTGTGTCCTTCATCTCCTGCCAAATGGATGTATGTTGCTCTTGTGTGCTGATGTATTGCCAGGCTGAAGCGTGTTCCCATATCTGGTCCGGATCGATTAACTCCAGATCAATTTGTTCAAAATCATTAATGATAACTTGAGCCAATGGATAGAACAACTCAAAGCTATCCGCGGTAAAGCCGACCTGTCTGGCAGAAAGGTACAGTTCATAAGCAGCGGTAATAGGATCTGCCAGAATTACGTCCGATTGATCCAGTATCCATTGTTCCAGGGTCAGGCATTCGGGAACCCATATGTTTTGACCCGCCGCCTCCGTAATAGCTCGTTTGAAGTACAACATGGATCTTCTGGAAGGAAAGAGGAACAAATGTTCACTCACTTGTTCATTGTATTGCTTCCATATTTGTAGCGCTGTGTTTTCTATAAAACCCATAATTCAGTTTAAATTGTGGTCATATTTATTCTACCTCCACGAGTTCGGGGGTGAACAAATAATAAATGAATGCACGAACCGGGAGAGCAACCATGTCTTTCAAGATCGTTTTGTAGTTTTTTAATTGCCGATGATGTTCCGGTTTCGGGACCCCTGATTTATAATCGATAATTACATACTCTTTCCCATTTTCTTGAACCCGGTCCGGACGAAACTCTCCCCCACCATGAACCATGATGGATTTTTCATTGTACACTTTCCAGGATTCATCAAAGAAATTCTTGACCGGATCAAATTCTACAATGCCCCTCAATTTAGCAGACCATTCTTCCCGATCCTGATTGCGTATATCTCCAGCCAAGACCGCTTTGGATATGGCGATTTGTATTTCCGAATGGTATTTTAATCCTTCAAGCATGTTGTGGATGATTAATCCCTGCCCTACCGATTCATTTTCAGAACCGTCAAAGCTGGGTCTCAGGTGCAACGACAAAGGTTTTTGTCGAATATTGTAGACCTGAAGTGGCACATTTTGAGACTGCGATTCAACTGATGAAGGAACTGTTTTGATGGGTTTAGTTCCTTTTGATATTTTACCATGTGTCATATCCGGATGGGATAAAAGAAACAAATCAAGCGTGTTTGTGATTGGTTTGTTGAATTTACCAAGGGTTGAATTTGATTTCTTTTTATCACTTTTTTCTTGTTCCTGTAACCGGATATAAAGTTGTTGTCGGGGCCTTGTCATCGCTACATAGAGCAAATTGAGGTTGTCCACAACCACCCGCAAATACTCGATCATTAAGGCATAATCAAAATTGGATAAAAACAGATCATTCTTATAACTGACCGGTAAAGGACCGGCTAACTTCAATAAACTGTCTTGTTGATCATTGACCCACAGAATATTTTGTTTACCCCGAGACTCGAAGTCCCAATCTCCAAATGGTATCAGAACCACATCAAATTCCAATCCTTTGGATTTATGTATGGTATAAAGACGGATTTTCTCAATGTCATCTGACATTTTTATTTTAACCGTTCGTATACGTTGATCCCAGTCTTCTAAAAATAAGGGAATATCGGGTCCGTGTTGAAGTTCAAATTTCTTTACTTCTTCGATAAATGACAGTAGAAATGCCCATTGACCTTTTATGTCGTTCAAATTTGTACGCTCAATCAAAGTTTCAAAAAATATAGATAGTTGTTCAATTCCATCTTGCTGGAAAATGACATTTTGAAGAATCTCAATTTCATCAGAATTCTCGGGCAAAGCATTGACCCAGGCTGGATTTTTCAAATTTAACTGGCGTAGTTTCAGGTAATAATTGGCAAAAACCATTTTATTGATTTTAACATCGATACCTGTCTTGATTTTTAAACCCGCGATTAAGAGTTGTACACCATCAGACAAATCCAGTCTTAATGAGTCTTCCGAAGAAAAACGAAAAAGTGGATTTTCTTCAGACCATCTGGTCAGGTTTTCTGAAATCTGAGTCAGTTCTTTACGACCTCGGGCCAGGATGCCAATATCCGCTCCTTGAAATCCGTCGCTAAACAGACTTTCAAGGGTATCTTTTAACCACGTCATTCGTTCTTCCTGAAGTTCTGTTCTATCTGTCCCTTTTTTATAAGTCCAATAATCGATTTCTACGTATCCATTTTGGTTCCTGTTTATATCCGGAACCTTTTGGAAGGTGCTCCCATATATTTTTCGAGGAGCATCTGCCAATAGCTCCATATTTCGGAAGACTTCCGTAAGATAATCCGGAATTGACTTTGTCGAAAATATCGTTGACTGAAATTCGGACAATATATTACTCAGGTTGCCGGATAATTCGGTGAAAAATGAGTTGTTGAAATTTACTATTTCAGGACTACTCCGCCAATTGTACTCCAGGTCTTCAAAAAGTTCCGTGTTGTCGCCCGACCATTCTTTTTTAAATGCCGGAACCTGAATTTCCATAATCTCCCAATTTCCGTTTCGAAAACGATAGATGGCCTGTTTAACATCCCCCACTACCAAGTTCGGGTGTCCTTCTGCCATATTGTTGCTGACGAGGGGTTTGAGATTGTTCCACTGGATCTGTGAAGTATCCTGAAATTCGTCTATCATGACTGCATGTAAGCGCTGCCCGAGTTTTTCATAGACGACCATAGAATCTTCAGAGGAAATGTTTTGACTAATCTTAAAATTTATGTCTGATAAAAAGATAAGTCGTTGTTCCTGAACGTACTTATTGACAGCCCTATCCAAAAACCGAAGAACCCGGTAAGCTGCGTAGTTGTCGATAACCAGGGAATATGTCGCATATAAGCGATAGTTCTTTTCAACAAATTCAATAAATTCTTGACCCAGTGTCATAAGTTCTTCCATGATGGGAGCAACTTTCACCATCATAAGGTCCTTTTCCTTTGAAGTAAACCATTGATCTGGATTTGAAAGACGTTGAAAAGAAGCCAGACCATATAGGTCCAGAACATCAGTTTTGTTCAGAATGCTTTTTGTGAAATTCCTGTAGAAATCAGTATGTTGCATTCCACCTACCGTCAAAAGCTGAGAAAGCTTGTCCTGATATTCCTGAAAAGTGGCCTGCATATATTCCAATGTCTGGGCCAAAGCTTTGTGAAAATCTTTGACTGGTATGACGTAAGATGTTTTATTGCGCAACTGAAGGTATTCATCGTTAAATAGCTCATTTCCCAGTTTTTGAATGTCGTACTTTAAATTAACACCACCTCCCTCTTTGACTTTTTCTTCAAGTAAATCTAGCACCACTCCTTGTAATTCTTGATCGGCCTGAGCAGCTTCTAACAGTCTGTCTGTGGCATATTGCAATGCTTTGTCTTGATCAAAAGTAATGTCCCGAGGTGGGTCACCGAAAAGATCGAGTGTCATAGAACCGTACAACCGTGTAAAAAAACTATCGATGGTTGTGATCGTAAATAAGTCAAACTCTTTCAAAATCCGGTTCAAAGTTTGTTGACTTTTTCTTTGAATTTCTGACAAAGACATGCCCAGGTCGCTGGACAATTTATCGATGCCGGAGTACGCCTTAGGATCTTTTGATAGCGTATCCAACAATTCGATAATCCGGTCTTTCATCTCTCCGCTGGCTTTGTTTGTGAATGTGATGGCAAGAATATTTGCAAAATCAAGCGCATTATTCTTGTCCAGACAATATCGAATATAGGATTCGGTTAGCGAATAGGTTTTACCGGAACCCGCCGATGCTTTGAGTATTCGAAGTGACATAAGGTAATTTTTAAGATGTGGTCTCTGTTCTGAGGATTAGTGGTTCATTTATAGAGTATTCAGTGAAAACTATATGTTGATTATTTTATCTTGTATTTGGACTGTGCTTACCGTTCCCATGAAAAGGTTCAAGAGCTGGTCTTTTCTTTTAATCTCGTAAATTTTCAGAAAATATTGATCAACTTTCATTTTGTATTTTTTAACATCGATGGTTTTCCACCTGCTGGTATTTCCAATTTTGATTTCACCGTTTGTTCCCGGAGTTTATTCCGTTTTTTACTGGTAACTTTAGATTGGTTTCTATTATTCCAATTCCTCCTAGTTTCTTCTCTGTCATTCTGAGGTTTTCTGAACCAAGTTTTTTTATTCTGTCGTTTGTCATTTTCTTAACGGGCTAGCTCATTGCTCAAATTGACGCCACTTTGGATCTGTTCACGCGTTTCAGAAATTGTAAATATCTGATCGCCATTACGTTTATGTATTTCCTGCATTCGTTTTTAAAAAATGAAACACTTCGTCCAATCGCGCTATTTTTTTGATAAATGGGTTTCGTCAATTAATTTTTTTCTAATCTCTGTTGTATTCATAATACTGAAGTTTTATTCAAGGTATTAATTTCTTTTCAAAGGACACCTATTTATAACAATTGTAATTTTAGATCAAGTTCGTTTTTGTGGTGTTTCAACACGTCACCCTTTAGGATAATAAATGTGGTGAATAAAATGGAATACAAAATGCCCCATCGATGTGATAAATTCCTATATTGAATGATCTTGTCCGTAGCAATTCAGGAAACACAAAACCATCGATTGATGATATCCCAGTTTATGACCTTTGTTTATCGATCTTTTGCCATCCTGGTGGTGAGTTCATGCATTTACTCGGTGGCATTTTCTCAGCGTCTGGATTCGTTGGCTTTAAAAGATATTTCGATCTCTTTTTCGGATCAAATCAATGACTTTATTCAATTGCACCCCCGCTCTGTATTGACTTTCCGACCGACTACCAAGACCAATTCTTCCATTATGTTGCCTTCGACCACTATGGATCACACTGCTCCTCTATTCTGCCGGTTGGAGGACAAGATCAATGCTGGAAATAAAATTAAGTGCTTGTTTCGACTTGGTTCTTTATCGATATTTATCAACTAAAGATGCTTTACCGGAAATACGTAAAATCTTTAATTGCCCCAGAAAAATGATACAACCGGCCCGAATAGCTGAAAATTGTGCTTGTCAAATAGGGTTCATCTTTATTCTACCACCGGTATGCGGTCTAGGGTGGATCGGATCTGATACAATCCTCTGGGGACATGGAAACACCCTTTCCATTTTCCCCCTTTCAAGGGCAACAGCACCTCCCCTTGGCGATTTAGGTATCCATACCATTCCCCATATTTCGGGTCCGGGAATCGACGCTGGACATATTCGTGTAATTTCAAGAACCAGTCCCACATTTTGGTATTTCCGGTAAGTTCAAATCCTTTTAAGGTGGCCACCAG
Organism: Membranihabitans marinus; assembly: GCF_019802045.1. Lineage (GTDB taxonomy): Bacteria > Bacteroidota > Bacteroidia > Chitinophagales > Saprospiraceae > Membranihabitans > Membranihabitans marinus_A. The sequence goes on from NZ_JAHVHU010000004.1 coordinate 174,843, forward strand.
TGCTTCGAGGTGAACCCACCAGAGCTTTTGGTCCCATTCCAATTGCTGTGTCGGGTGCCCCTGAACATCCATAAAGTAAAATATACCACCGTGTTCTTTATCCCAGCCCAATTCGAGCGTGTTTAGACTGATTTCAACGGCCTTATCTATTAATGATTGGTCATCCGTACGCACGGCCAGATCCATGATGAACCACATTGCTTCCAGAACATGGCCCGGATTCAATAAACGTCCGTCATAGGTGTCCGAAAAGCGTCCGTCAGGCGTTACATTTTCTAAAATGACACCATTGTGAAGATCTGGTTGATAAAATACATCCATGACCTGGTGAATCCCTTCACGAATGGTAGATTCGACTTGTTCCGGATCCAAAATATCTTCAAGTTCGAGGACCAGATTACACAAGATCATGGGCAATGCAAAACTCTTCAAGGGTCGGGTTCCCGGATAAGCTTTATTGTATTCACCTTTGGGATTATCCTGTCGTTTCAAAATATTCAGAAAAGTTACTTGTGCGATTTGGTGGTGTCGGTCCTCACCGGTTGCTTTGGCAAGCTGACCAAATGCCATCGCAGCAAAACAATCAGAAAATATATTGTAGGGTTGGGTCAACGGCTGACCTTTTTGGTTTAGCGCAAAATACCAATTTCCTTCTGCATCCCGTCCGTGCTTTTCCATAAATTCACTGCCATGCAACGCTATATCCAGCCATTTTTTAGCCGGTCGAACTGAATTAAATAAACGAGCGAACATCCAGATTTGACGGCACTGCAACCAGGTAAATTTATCGGTGTCAAATACTTGACCATCTCTATCCAGACTGGTAAAGTATCCACCGTGATCCGTATCCATGGAGTAAGTCATCCAAAATGGAAGAACATCCTTAAATAATTGATTTTGGTATATTTCTTTTAACCGGGGAATAGACGTGTTGTAATCGGACATGTATTCTGAATTTATAAGTTTAGAAGTTATGGTGTTGTAATGGTTAGGTGCACCTTAAAGTCGAAAGTGGTCATTGCATTGATGAATGCGTTGAACAAGAATATCAAGGTAATCATTTTTGTTGTCTGTCTTTTTGGCCACTTACTGAAACTCTATTACACGAATCTCTAAGCGTGTAGCTTCCTAACAGCTAATTGTCGTTTAGCACATTATTACATTTACTATATTTGAGGCATTTATGAATCTATTTCCTGTTACGTGGGAAGTCTTGCCAGTGAACTGCTATTTATCATCTGCCCTCTATCATCATAGTGGCCAATGACCGACGGCAAAGTAGATATACTGTCAAGAAGCAGGGAGCCGCCCTCATCCCTAAAACCAAAGTGCCCTAACACTTAATAGTACAGCGCCCCAATACCCAATACCCTATATCAAATCAAACAAATCACGGACTCCTATATATCTTGGAGCAGTCAACCCTTCACCATATTCCACGCCAATCTGCCGACCCAGCGAACGGGCCCGACCTTCGACCTGATCGAAAAAATCTTTATTGGTCAAGGGAGAATCAAGTTCTTTACTTTCGGGATCATAAAATTGGGACCGAAAAGCTTTGATGGCCTTCATCTTGATGTCAAACGTGTCCGATACGTCTACGACTACATCGGGAGGAATAATATAATCTTGTAAATAATGATAAATTACCTTTGGCCGCCAGCGCTCCTGGACATCTCCATCAATGTGAGTTTCGATCGATTTTAAACCGGACAAGAACCAGGCATCATAGACCAACTTAGCTGATCGACCGTGATCAGGATGACGGTCATGGGTGGCATTGGCGATTAGAATATCGGGTCTGGCTGCTCGAATTACTTTTACGATCTCCAGCTTCTCCGATTCGGTTCCCGTGAAAAATCCATCTCGAAAACCAAGGTTGACTCTGAATTGTGCATTCTGAATCCGAGCTGCATTTTCTGCTTCACGAAGTCTGATCTCGGGCGTCCCTCGGGTACCCAATTCACCTTGTGTCAAATCTAAAATTCCAAACGAATGTCCTTTTTGTTTTTGAACGGCTAGGGTCCCTGTGATACTCAGTTCTACATCATCCGGATGAACTCCTACAGCCAGTATATTTACTTTCTTGATCTGTTCCATATTATCAATACAAATATTTATTTTCAATCTGATCTCGTAATCTTTCCCTGGATAATCTGGTCTTCTACCATTGCAACAGTGCTGCTCCCCAGGTGAACCCGCTTCCGAAAGCTGCCAGACAAACTAGATCGCCTGATTTGATTTTGTTAGCGTGATAAGCTTCTGACAACGCGATCGGAATAGAGGCTGCTGTAGTATTTCCGTATTTTTGGATATTGTTATACACTTGATCATCTGACAGTCCGAGCCGTTTCTGCACGAACTGGCTAATTCGAAGATTGGCTTGATGTGGGATGAGCAAACTGATATCTTCAGGTGATTTCTCTGTTGCCAACAAAGCTTCCTGAATAACTTCCGGGAATTTTGTTACTGCAAACTTAAAAACATGTTGACCATCCATATACGGGAAAGTCAGGTGATTATCCAACATGTCTTCGGTGAGAAAAACCGGGTCATAAGGATTATCTGAAAATCCGTATTTTTCAGTATCTTCTTCGTAATATCCACCATGACAACCGGGACTGATAAAGGCTAGTTTTTCAGCATGACGACCATCAGAATGAAGATGCGTGCTCAATATTCCACGTTCAGCATCTTCGGTCGGTTGAAGAACAACGGCACCTGCTCCATCGCCAAATATGACCGATATATCCCGACCTCGAGTGGTGTAGTCCAATCCCATGGAATGGGTCTCGCTACCGATCAGCAAAATGTTTTTGTACATGCCGGTTTTGATAAACTGATCAGCGACACTCAGGCCGTATATAAAGCCGGAACACTGATTGCGAATGTCCAGTGCGCCACACTCCCCTTCTGAGATGCCCAACATACGCTGAACTAACACCCCACACCCTGGAAAATAATAATCCGGACTCAATGTGGCAAAAACAATAAAATCGATGTCATTTTTATCAATTCCGGCATCTTTGATGGCCATTTCTGCCGCTTTAGCTCCCATTGTTGTAGTGGTTTCCCTGAACCGGGTCGCTACGCGTCGCTCTTGTATTCCGGTTCGTTCACGGATCCATTCGTCACTGGTATCCATCACTTTCTCCAGATCTTTATTCGTAACAATATTTTCAGGTACGTAATGGCCAATACCTTTTATGATGGTCTTTTTCATTTTTATTTCTTCTGTTTGATTCGGTGTTGAAATGATCCGAACACCGAATATATATGAGCGGTCAATTTAATAAAATATTTCCTTAAGAATGATATTTTTACCTTTGAATGAATTCTAACTCATGATTGCAAACATCACACAACTAAGCTGGGCACTGGCTGGTACGGGTATAAATCTGAGGATATACCTCATAATTGCGTTGGTGATTCTCGTTTTTAGTTTTCTGCTGAAACAGATCCACCAACCGTATATCATTGCTTATATGCTCAGTGGTGTCGTGTTGGGTCCATTTGGACTGGGAATGTTTGTGGATATTGACCTAGTGCAGGACGTGGGAGATATTGGGTTGATCATACTGATGTTTTTTATCGGAATGGAAATATCTCTTCCCAAATTCGTGCGAAAATGGCGGATCTCGATCATTGCGACAGGATTGCAAATAATTATGAGTCTGCTTTTTTGTGGATTATTGAGTATGGCTTTTGGATGGAATTGGAAACAGGTCTTGTTTCTGGGCTTTATTACTGCATTAAGTAGTTCAGCTGTGGTGATTAAATTATTGGAAGCCAAAAACAAAGTAACAACGAATATCGGTGAGAATGTTATTATCGTACTGCTGACTCAAGATGTATTATTTGTTCCGATCCTCGTATTTCTTGGTAGCATTACTGGCGTGGAGGTGGCTCAAAAAACCATTATTTTACAGATTACGGGTGGGGTTTTTCTCCTGCTCACTTTGCTGTATGTGCTTTGGAAAGAAGAGATCAGATTGCCTTTTTCGAAACAGCTAAAAGGAGATCACGAACTTCAGGTTTTTGCAGGGTTGCTTTTGTGTTTTGGTATGGCCTTTTTGACCGATTTTTTTAATTTATCTGCAGCTCTGGGCGCGTTTGTTGGTGGGATATTGGTTCACGCGGCAAAAAGTACACAGTGGTTACATAACAGCCTGCATCCCTTTCGCGTAGTATTGGTTTCTGTCTTTTTTATCTCGATTGGAATACTGATTGATCTGACCTACCTGGTTGATAATTGGATTATAGTATCTTCATTGGTTTTACTAGTTTTTGTGACTAATCATGGGATCAATGCCTTGTCACTCAGAGCGTTGGGAAATACCTGGACCCAGTCTATATACGGTGGAGGTTTGTTGGCACAAATAGGTGAATTAAGTTTTATCGTGGCTTCGGTGGGTCGGGTAAATGGAGTTCTCGGTCCTGATGAATACAAGCTGACCATATTGATCATATCAGTTACTATATTTCTAAGCCCCTTCTGGATTGGATTAACGAAATTTGTAATAGCTCGATATGGGAAGGCAGATGCCTCTGGAGAATGGCTTCAAAAATAGGGTTTGAAACATTAATTTTTACTTTAAAAGTAGGCGATCATTAAAATTTTATTAACACCCCTGAAAAATTAGTTTTCTCAGGTGATTTCCTTTAATTATGGACCACCCACATATAAAAATATGTAGTGAAATTTCTCATTAAAAGAAAGGTGGGGTGAAGAAAAAATGTCAGAGATGATGCCATACATAAATTACATCGACGATATACTGAAATCAGAGTGTACCGAGAAAGAATATGAGTGGATACAAACTAAATCGCGTCAGGATCCTAAAGCGATCCGATTGGCATTTGTCATGGCCCACAGACAAATATCCAATGTGCCTGTATCTGCAGGAAGAATAAAAATTTTGGATACTCCTTATTCTATTGACCTAAGTCAGTGGTCCAGAGATCAGTTGGGGAGAACATTTCTGGTGCTTTCACTTGAACGGGGAGACGCCAACAAGTTTTATGATGAGGTACAAACCATTTTTAAAACAGCTGATAACCGTGAATCCCAAGCTATTTATGCAGCTATGTCGCTCTTCAGTTCCCCATCCATTTGGATTCAACGAGCCACTGAAGCTATCCGATCCAATGTAGGCCTGATTTTTGATGCCATGGCGTTTAATAATCCCTTTCCGGCAATGCACTTTGATGATGTTGCCTGGAATCAGTTGGTTCTTAAAACGATTTTTAGTGATAAGTCCATCTGGAGAATTACAGGGTTAGCTGAACGACGTAATGAACAGTTGGCAAGAACCCTTTCTGATTTTGCTCATGAACGATGGGCAGCCGGACGGACCTTACCGGCTGATGTTTGGTTTCTCGCAGCTCCCTTTCCCGGAAAAAGATATTGGGAAGATGTGGAGACATTGTTATCTTCAGATGCGGCAGATAATCAGAACGCCGGCTATTTGCTGTGGAAGGAACACAATCAGAGCACCCCGGATCATATCAAGGATTCATACGAAAAGTACATGACGGAAATGAATCGGAAGGATATCCGATGGTCGGACTTGACGTAATTAGAGCATATAAATAGATCAATTTTAATCAAGAAATAAACCACAATTATGGGACATTCAGATAAACCTACACAGAACCCCCCTCATTTTCAAGGCGACACCGGTCAACAGCCCGTGGAGAAGCAGGAGGATTTTGATTATAAAAATGAAATTAAAGGATGGCATTTCTTTGACCCCCATATTCATATGGTATCCAGAACGACCGACGATTACCAGGCTTTGGCTGATGCAGGGGTGGTGGGAATTATTGAACCTGCATTTTGGGTCGGTCAACCACGTACGGGATTATCCACATTTCGGGATTATTACAATAGCCTGATCGGATGGGAACGTTTTCGTTCCTCCCAGTTTGGGATCCAACACTACTGTACCATGGGATTGAATTCCCGGGAAGCCAATAATGAGGAATTGGCGGAACAAGTAATGGAAATACTTCCGCTTTATCTATATAAAGAAGGGGTCGTTGGCGTGGGTGAAATAGGATTTGATGACCAGACGGCCTTGGAAGAAAAGTATTATCGGGCTCAATTGGAACTGGCGAAAGAAGGCAACTTGCCCGTTCAGGTCCACACGCCCCATCGAGATAAAACCCAAGGAACAGAAAAAAGCATGGCTATTGCGTTGGAACATGGCCTGGACCCATCTATGGTCATTATTGATCACAATAATGAAGAGACAGTAGAATCTGTTTTGGATCAAGGATTTTGGGCAGCATTTACGATTTATCCGTTCACTAAAATGGGGAATCAGCGTATGGTGGAAGTCGTGAAAAAATATGGTTCAGAGCGAATCATGGTTAATAGTGCCGCTGACTGGGGAATTAGTGATCCACTTGCTGTTCCGAAAACAGCTGCATTGATGAAGGTTCAGGGAATACCGGAAAATCAAATTAGAGATGTGACCTATCAAAATGCCATTGATGCATTCGGTCAAAGCGGACAGATCAAAAAAGAACTATTGCGGTCGTTGCAAGAAGTTGATCAAAGTGTGAAATATGAAGGAAATACAGTGCTCAGAGGCGGACAACAACCTCGTACGAACAAGAATTCTGTTATAATCGAATAACCTTGCGTACGAATCCTTACCTTATCCTCATCCGTCCGGCTAATCTGATTACTTCTGCTGCCGACATTGTTGCTGGTGCGACGGTGGCTACCTTGCTATATACAGAGTCGTTCACAGTGCCGGGGCACTGGTCGGGTTTCTTTTTTCTTCTATTATCATCTGTATTACTTTATGCAGGTGGTATTACTATGAATGATGTGATAGATTATAGACTGGACCAGGTAGAGCGTCCGGAAAGGCCGATTCCAAGTGGGAAAATTCCAGTCCGTCACGCGGCCTTGTTCGCCAGTTGCTTGATGGCTGGCGGGGTGTTACTGGGCTTTATACATCACATGCAGAGTGGTGTTTTGGCACTTTTGATTGCCGTACTCTCTCTGGTCTACAATAAATGGAGCAAGCATCATAGTTTTGCCGGACCTTTTAACATGGGGGTGTTACGTGGTCTCAATCTTTTGCTGGGACTTAGCTTCATACCAAATTTGGTGGTTGGGAATTATGAAATAGGAATCATTCCCCTGACCTATATTTTTGCCATTACCATGGTCAGTCGCGGGGAAGTCCATGGAAGTTCACGTCAACCACTTTTCATAGCAGGTGGACTGTTTTTATTAGCGGAAGCCGGTATTCTGTACATCGGGTGGAGTTATGGGAGTATTTGGCTACCTGTGCTGTTTGCTCTTATTCATCTGTGGTTTATTTTTCCAGCACTTATTCGAGCCATAAAAAATCCGACACCCGACCACATCAGACGAACGGTGATGCACGGAGTGTTGGGGATTATTTTACTGGATGCAGTATGGGTCAGCACGACCGAGTATTGGCCATGGGCGATAGCGCTGGTCCTATTATTACCTGTATCCAGACAACTTGGTCGCTACTTTTCTGTTACATGATAAAAGCTTCAAAGAACAGGACCAGTAAATTTCAAAATGTTTTTGAGAAAAGCATACAATTTTAGACGTCAAATGCATTTACAGACATGAAAAACAAAACAAAAGTCGCCAACGAATCCTCGGTATTACAAGCCAGATTTATGGTGCCTTACCAGTACGAGATACATTTCACCAGTGATTTATTTGCCATTGAGAATCCATTGGTACGGGAGTATTTTTCGCAACATAAGAAATTAAAAGGTCAAAAGCCAAAAGTACTTTTTATGATTGATCAGGGGGTGGTCGATCATCATCCGGATCTATCAACACGAATCGGGCTATATTTTGACACGGTAGATGGAGTAGAATGTATAAATAAAAAGTATATTTTTCCTGGTGGTGAACAAGTCAAGAACAGCCGCAAGGATCAGGATGCCATGCTTCAAGCTATCGATGAACATGGTATTGACCGGCACTCCTATGTCATCGGCATTGGTGGTGGTGCCTTGTTGGATGCAGTGGGATATGCCGCAGCTATTTCACATCGTGGTGTTCGGCATATCCGTGTCCCTACGACCGTTCTCTCACAGAATGACTCAGGTATAGGTGTCAAAAACGGTATAAATTATTTTAATAAGAAAAATTATCTGGGGAGTTTTACCCCGCCGGAGGCCGTCTGGAATGATCTAGATTTTCTAAGTACTTTATCAGATCGTGACAAGCGATCTGGCTTGTCTGAAGCAGTTAAAGTGGCTCTGATTAAAGACCGGCAGTTTTTTGAATGGCTTGAAGAATACAGTAAGTCATTAAACTCCTTTGATGAGGAAGCCTTACAGGAATCGATCATTGTCTGCGCACGTCTTCATCTGAATCATATAACCACGAGTGGTGATCCTTTTGAACGTGGATCAGCGCGGCCTCTTGATTTTGGTCACTGGGCTGCTCATAAACTGGAACACCTGACAGATTATGAAATTCGGCACGGTGAAGCTGTTGCTGTTGGTATTGTCCTGGATACGGTTTATTCATATCTAATGGGCTATATTGATGAAAATTCCATGAACCGGGTGGTCTCTCTTTTTGACCAACTGGGGTTCAATGAATATTTTGATTATCTGCGACACTATGAGAGTAAAGCTTTGCTTCAGGGACTCGAAGAGTTCCGGGAACATCTCGGCGGCAAATTAACTGTCACGCTCATCGACCGCATTGGTCATGGTTTTGAAGTACATGAAATTGATACTGAAAAAATGAAAATGGCACTGAAGCGCATTACTCAACCAACCTTTTATTATGAGAACTAATTCCGGCCATCTTTCTTATTGCACCAATATTCATTCCGGCGAAGATTGGTCTTCTCATTTTCAGGAACTGAGTAGACATCTTCCCCGAATAAAAAAAGAAGTATCTCCAGATGAGGATATGGGAATCGGACTTCGGATTAATCACCAAATGGCACGGGACCTGCTTGAAGGAAATTCGCTTGAGGTGTTTCAGTCGTGGCTTGAGAAGAATGGCTTCTATGTTTTTACGCTCAATGGTTTTCCATATGGCTCATTTCACGGAGAGGTGATCAAGGATCAGGTTCATGCACCGGATTGGACAACGACGGATCGGCTGGCATATACCTTGCGATTATTTGATATTCTTGCCCGTTTATTGCCTGCTGACGTGGAAAGCGGAGGGATTTCCACCTCACCCCTCTCCTACCGCTATTGGCATAAATCGGAAAAAGAGCGGAATGAAGCCCTGAATAAAGCCACCGATCGGATTATAGAGGTGGCGGTATATCTTGATAAATTAAAAGACAAGTTCGGTAAAAATCTCCATCTAGACCTGGAACCGGAACCCGATGGCCTGATCGGGAATGGCGAGGAGTTTATTCAGTGGTATGATAGTGTGCTTTTAACACGGGCAAATAAAGTACTAAAAGACAGCGATGTGTCATCTGGAAATTTGGGTAATTTTATCCGGAAACACATTCAGCTTTGCTATGATGTTTGTCACATGGCTGTAGAGTTTGAAAATCAGTCTGATCTGATTAATACCCTCCGACATAATAACATTCCGATCGGCAAAATCCAGTTAAGCTCAGCACTTCGGTTGAAGACAGGCATCAATCCGGAAGAATTACGGAAATTTGATGAGCCCTATTACCTGCATCAGGTGGTCATCAAAAAACCAGATGGGGCATTGATACGATTCAGAGACCTGCCAGCAGCATTCGATACTAACGAGAATACAGATGGCGAATGGCGGGTGCATTTTCATGTACCAGTATTTACCAAAGCGTATGGAGTCTTATCCTCCACACAGGATTACTTGGTGGAAATCCTGGATATTCACCGCAAATCGCCGCTGACCGATCATTTTGAGATCGAGACCTATACCTGGGATGTATTGCCGGATGAATTGCAATTGCCCGTTAGTGAATCAATCATTCGGGAGATCGAGACGATCCAAAAATGGATGTAAAGAAATTATAATTATGAAAAAAACTGTTGTAATAGATATTGTAGGTTTGAGTCAGAGCGTGATCGGTAAAGACACCCCTTTCATTCAGGAATATATGAATCGTCATCATCATGCCCGAATTCATCCGCCCTTTCCAGCGTTGACCACTGCTTCGCAATCCACTTATATCACCGGGAAATCTCCTTCTGACCATGGAATTGTCGGCAATGGGTGGTACGATCGGATAGAATGCGAAGTTAAATTTTGGAAACAGGCCGATCAGCTGGTCTCGGCTCCTAAGATATGGGAGAAAGCACGCGAAGTGGATCCAGATTTTACCTGTTCCAAGATGTTTTGGTGGTACAATATGTATAGCGATGTAGAATTTTCTGCCACACCGCGACCCCAGTACCGGGCAGACGGGGTCAAAGTACCGGATTGTTATACGCAACCGGCTGCTTTGCGGGATGAGCTTCAGGAGGAATTTGGAACCTTTCCGCTTTTCAATTTCTGGGGACCGAACACCTCGGTCAAGTCCAGTCAGTGGATTGCAGATGCTTCTCTTTGGGTAGATAAAAAACATGATCCGACGCTAACTCTAATTTATTTACCTCACCTGGACTATGCTTTGCAGCAGTACAGTCATAAAGATGAGCGAAGCAAAAAAAGCCTCCGCGAAATAGATGGAGTGGTTAAGCGTCTGGTCGAGCATTATGAATCGAGGGACGCTGCAGTCATCCTTTTATCTGAATATGGGATTAATCCGGTGGATAATCCGATCCATCTCAACCGGGTTTTTCGCAAAAAAGGCTGGCTTGCCGTACGTGAAGAAAATGGAAAAGAGTTGTTGGATGCCGGTGCCTCAAAAGCATTTGTCATTGCGGATCATCAGATCGGTCATGTTTATATCAATGACAAGAGCATCCATGAAGCTGTTAAGCGAGTACTGGAGTCTACAGCAGGAATAGCTCAGGTACTTGATGTACAAGGGAAAAAAGAATACGGCATCGATCATGAACGCGCCGGTGATCTGGTTCTGATAGCAGAAGATGACGCGTGGTTTACGTATTATTACTGGGAAGATGACAAACGTGCACCGGATTTTGCCCGGAGTGTGCAGATCCATAAAAAACCGGGTTATGATCCGGCTGAAATGTTTTTTGACCAATCCAACCCTCTGATCAAAGGCCGGGCAGCCTACCAATTAGCACGTAAAAAGCTGGGCTTCCGGTATGTGATGGATGTGATATCGCTCGATGCCAGTTTGGTCAGCGGCAGTCATGGCAGTCCGTTGGTCTCGGAAGAATTCCATCCGGTGTGTATATCCAGTGAGCCTTTACCCGGGGAGGTGATACAGCCTGAAAAGGTGTACGATGTAATCTGGGAGCGATTGTTTGGGGGATAGCGTTTAATCAGAGGTGGTGTCAGAAACTTGCCGGGTGGGATTAGAGCGAACGGATAGTGTCTGGCACCTGAGTATGAACCACCAGTGCCAGATTCTTGGTGCTCTTCTCTGCGCTGGGATGGACAGGAGAAACCCACCTCGCTCTCACGCCATGTTATCCCAACTGGTTTCTTCCACCACCATCCCTTAACCCGTTTTATTCACCACGTCAATCTGTCGCAATACATAATCTGCAGTGTATCGACTGCTTAAAATCCAAAATTAGGCATGTCACATAGTCCAATAGTGGGTGACGTTGACTTTTGATTCACACATTATCCTCGGGACAGAGCACTCCCTCAGCCAAGGCAGAGACAGGTCGGTTCCTTCATCCTACCCACCCAAAATGAGGACATTTTGGTTCCTTCACCGAATGTGGATTGACCACATTCGATCTCGCCCTTGGCGAGATTTTGCTCAGTCATACAGAATTATCTGACACAGCTCGGCATAACCAGGGGGTTCAGCCCTGGAATAACTACCTGGGATTGCAAGTAAGTCCACTTTGTGGAGGGAAGATAATTGAAGGAATTTGTTGATACAACCCAAGGAATGTGAAAACGCTAAAAAAATTAATTTTTTTGCAGATCTCAAGATGCCCTTTACCAATAAGCCACCATTCATCATCAACAACTTACCATTAACCATCCCCAATGAACCATTAAAATATCACCTGAAGTATCGGAATAAATATCAAACCCAATTGCATCGGAAGGGAGAACGAAGCCTTATTTTCCACAACCCAATCCCTCAAATCCCGTTCTGTATAGGTGTAGAAGAAGATCTCTTGCTTTTTGTATTTGGCCAACCACTGCTCCGGATCACGACGGAACATCTCTACATCTACACTGTACCGGCCACTCTGCATCTGCCAATGACCTAATTCCCCCGGAAAAACAGTCCGTGCCTGAATAATCGTTCCTCCACCAAGAACTTCCCATACATTGGGGTTGTCTTTGTGACGCATCCGGATAATACCCGACTGGTCGCCCAAGGTATACTGCCACTCCGTGTAATCATCCAGTGAAGCCCAGGTTGCTTCGATCGTTCCTGTGAAATCCGAACTATCGGTAACGATTATCCACTGATCAAACCGGTTGTCGTATTTGGTGGATATTCCAATAATATTTTGCGCCTGAATTTTGGGGAAAAACACCCAAAAACCAAATAACAGAATAAAGTACAATTGTCTCATAGTTCCGGCTTTAATGATTGGGATGAAACACAATAACAAAATATGACAACACAATATTGTACATAAACAAAAGGAAAGTACGACTAAACGTACTCGAAGTGCCGAGCACGACAGTACGAGATGTAAAGGAATCGGAAAGCTGGCACGTGGATAGCTACAGCCCAAAAAACTCGTCCTGGGAAGGTGTTTTCAGCACCATTCCCCAGGAATTCTCCCACAGGGTGGGTTTTTAAATGAAGTGACTGTGCAAGCGAGTACTACAAAACTATTCGATGGTGTCATACCGATTCTCTTGTCATGGATTCCATCATCATAAAAACCTAAGCCGTTTCCATTCAGAATGGCAGATCGTCATCTGGTGTGGGTTGATTCTGATTTATTTCCGGTGGTTCATCGTTAAACACGAAATCCTCTTCTTCAGGGAATCCTCCGGTATTGCCCGGCTGATGTGCCTCAAGTTTCCAGGCATTGAGATTGGTAAAATACTTACCGTTCCATTCTCGTCCCCGCAAATCAAAATGAACTTTTACTTCACTTCCTTCTTCAAAAGGATCCAATAATCCACATCGATCCTGTGTGAGTTGAAATTTAATCAACTGCATATAGTTGTTGTCATTCACTTCAAGGACAAACTCCCGTGCGCTGAATGATTGCGTTTTTTGTTCTGTTTCAAACTTTTTGAATAATTTTCCTGAAATTTCAAAAGATGCCATAGTTCTTAATTTTTAGCAAATATAGAGATATTTATATATATGTTGTAAGATTAACTGTTTTTCCAGAAGTAAGGAGTAAAAATAATAAAGACGGTAAAGAGTTCCAATCTTCCAATCAACATGATCAAAGATAAAAACCATTTTGTAAAACCATTCATGGTAGCGAAGTTGTTAACTGGTCCTACCTCACCGATTCCTGGTCCTACATTGCTGATACTGGTTGCTACTGCACCAGCTGCTGTTAACAAATCCTCCCCTGCGATGATGACGATGATGGTCCCAAAGATAAAGGTCCCGATATAGAGCAAGAAAAACACCAGGATGTGAGTCAGAACACGGGGTGGCACGATCCGACCATTCAGTTTTAATCGAATCATGGCCCGGGGATGAAGTAAACGTTTGAATTCCAGGATAGAATTTTTAAATAGGACTGTATGTCGAATCATTTTAATACCCCCGGCGGTAGAACCGGCGCATGCCCCCATGAACAGAAGTAAAAAAAATACAGCGGTTATGGAAGGATCCCAGGAAGTATAATCAGCTGTCACGAATCCGGTGGTGGTGATGATTGATGCAATCTGGAAAAGACTGTCCCGAAACGCTTTTTCGATCGTGATGTCTGTGACCTGAAATACTGCTACAGTAATGATGAGTGTTAGGACCGATACCATATAAAAGTAGGAACGAAGTTCATCACTCTTGAATACAGTTTTGAATTTACCGCGCAACGCCAGGTAATGCAATGAATAATTAACGCCGGCCAGCAGCATAAATACGGCTGTAATGTATTGAATTTGTGGGCTGTAGTAAGCAATACTAGCATTTTTGGTGCTAAAACCACCGGTGGCCATCGTCGTTAATGCGTGATTGATCCCATCAAACCAATCCATTCCGTTCCACCATAAAAGGAACCACAACAAGAGTGTAAACCCAAGATATATAAACCACAGTGCTTTGGCCGTATCTTTTATTCGGGGATGGAGCTTCTCAGAAGTAGGACCGGGGGCTTCAGCGACAAAAAGTTCAATACCTCCGATGCCAAGCAGAGGTAAAAGAGCAACGGTTAAGACGATGATTCCCATCCCCCCCAACCACTGAGTAAAACTCCGCCAAAATAGAATGTCCCTCGGGAGGGCTTCGATGTCATTGATTATAGTCGCACCAGTGGTGGTAAGCCCGGACATCGTTTCAAAAAATATATCTGTGATAGAACCGATTTCTCCGGAGATATAATATGGCAGCGCACACGATACCCATAGTGTGAGCCAGGCCAGGACGACGATCAGGTAGCCTTCCCGTTTATTGACAGTAAGATCCATATTGCGGGCTGCAAACAACAAAAGGCCTCCTCCCAGCAAGCAAATAAGGATACTACTGATGAAATTGTGTAGGTGACCGGTTTGATAATACAGGGACAGTGGCAAGCATAGAATCATGGAAAGGGCTACGATGCATAGCAATACACCCAATACCCTTATAATTGCTCCATACCGGATTAATTTCATTACCGAAACATTTTTTCGACCAGGCTGATGGCTTCCGGTTCTGCAAAAACAATCACTTTATCATCGATTTGCAATTGAAAGTTTCCATCTGGAATAATGCTTTCTTCTTCACGAATGACCCCGGCTATAAGCGCCTTATCGGGAAAGTGGAGCTTATAAAGTGGTTTTCGTACCATTTTATTATTTTTGGTAACTGTAAATTCAATAATTTCAGCGTCCACGCCATGCAAGCTTGTAATCGCTTCAATTTCACCCTTGCGAACGAAACGGAAAATATTATTGGCTGCAATGAGCTTAGTGTTAAGCAGCGTATCCACCCCGATATTTTGGGATAATCGGATGTAGTCGGCATTATCGACCAGTGCTATCGTTTTGATTGCTTTAAGTTCTTCAGCCATAAGTGACATAATGATATTGGCTTCAGAACTTGGCATCAGGCATATGAGCGCATCCATTTCTTCGAGCCCTTCTTCACGAAGCACATTAAAATTCGTAGGGTCTCCTTTAATGACGAGGCTGTTGGAAAGATTTTCCAAGAGTATTTTGCAGGATTCTTTGTCTTCCTCAACGATGGTGACATTATATATTTTTTCAATCATCCTTGCCGTAAGCCGAGTGATTTCTCCGCCGCCTAAAATCATCACGCTTTTGACGGTTTTGTTCATTTTCCCTGCAAAGGTGGTTGCTTTACTTATTTCTTCCCGGCGTGACATGAGGTAAATGTGATCCCGTGGACGGACTATGGTCGTACCCCGGGGTCTGATGGTAGTATTCCCCCGTAGTATAGCAATCGGCCGAAATGGGAAATCCGTTGTCATTTTCTCGATTTCCAAAATATTCTTATTAGCAATTTTGGAATTGTATCGGACCGTCAGCCCGATAACGGATAGTTTTCCGTTTTCAAATTCGAAAATATCTGTAAGTGCTGTCTGTTTTAGTAAACGAGTAATTTCTTTAGCGACCAGATAGTTCGGGGATATGATGGTGTCGACACCCAGCTCCTTAAAAACATCGATTTGATCCTTCTCCAAAAACTCTGGATTTTCAACCCGGGCAATAGTTTGTTTGGCTCCCATTTTCTTGGCTAAGATGGCAGACACCAGATTGGTATGTTCGGAAGTGGTCACAGCCATGTATAGATCAGCTTTCCCTATTTCAGCCTGATGCAACACGGATCGTGCAGCTGCATCCCCTTTGACAGGTAGTATATCCAACTGATTGAAAGCATTATCCAGGGTCTCCTGCTCAATATCGATCAGAATAATTTCGTGATTCTCAAATGAAAGCAATTTTGCTAAATGCCGCCCCACTTCACCTGCACCTGCCAGAATAATCTTCATTTTAAATTTATTTACAGTTGAATGGATTTGTGATCAACATTCTTTGATATTGTTGTTTCTTTCTTTATTAGCTGCCAGGCAGTATTCGGTATAAATAGGAAAAAAAAGAAGGTTTATCAAAATCTTTTTATCCAATACGTCTGTTTGTATTGAGCTGGCAACATTATTTTAAGATCAAATTTACTTTAAAAAAATCTAGAACATGAAAATTTTAATGGTTTGTCTTGGTAATATATGTCGCTCTCCACTGGCAGAAGGCATTCTTGCCCGTAAAGCGAAAGATAAGGGGCTTGATTGGGTGGTGGATAGTGCCGGAACAAGTGGATGGCACGATGGTGATCCACCTGATGAACGCTCTATAGAAGTAGCTCGATTACATGATTTGGATATTTCACAACAGAAATCGCGCAAAATAAGGTCCACAGATTTTGATGAATTTGATCTTATTTATGTCATGGATGATCAAAATCTCCAGGATGTTTTGCGTTACTGTCATACAGATGAAGAAAGAAATCGGGTAGCCAAAATAATGGATGTTCTGCCCGAGTCTTCCCGCACAAATGTACCTGACCCTTACTATGGACAATATGGTTTTGAACTGGTCTACAACATGCTTGATGAAGCCTGTGACAAAATAATTGAAAATGCTGAAACCATAGAATAGTTCGTATATTTGCTTTCTTAATATTATCACTTCAATAAATACAGTTGTTATGAGTCCTGAAATGCAAAACAAGTTAAATAATCAAATCGGCATGGAAGCCTACGCCAGCTTTCTGTATCTATCTATGTCGGTCTGGTGTGATTACAAAGGACTCATGGGCTGCGCCCGTTTCCTAAAACGACAATCTGCAGAAGAACATATGCATATGATGAAGTTGGTAGAATATGTGCAGGAAGTCGACGGATATCCCAGCATCCCAAGTATTGCGCAACCTCCTGGAGACTTTAAAGATATCGACACATTGTTCCAGGAAGTATTGGGGCATGAAAAAAAAGTTACTCGTGCAATTAATGACTTGGTAGAATTTTCCTCCAAGGAAAAAGATCACAGTACTTATAATTTTTTGCAGTGGTATGTGGAAGAACAGCGAGAAGAAGAAAATCTGATGCGAACTATACTGGATAAGATAAATCTGATCGGTGATTCACCACAAAAGCTGTATTATATCGATAAAGAACTGGAAGCCATCAACGACTCCGTAGAAAGTGGGGGGGCATAAACCCCCTGGACAAGTTTATCCATCAAAGAAACCCAAATCGTAATCTGTATGCTGGGAAAAATGAAAGTTGAAAAGAAATTTCTATCAAAAGACAAATGGCATTCCGTGACCCGGGTGTTCCGGTATATCCGACCTTATCTCGGGTATTTTATATTTGGGATGATCATGTTGGCTTTGTCCAGCGTAATCTTAATGGTATTTCTTTTTGTCGCCGGAGAAATGGCCAATGCGGCAAATGGTGAATCGCGTTTCGGACTTCCGGTTCGGGATTATGGTTGGGTGTTTTTGATTCTTTTAGTTGCACAGGCTGCTTTTTCATATTTACGTACCGTGTCCATGGCGATCGTAAGTGAAAATGGGATGGCCGACCTGAGAAAAGATCTGTTTAATAAAATAGCGACCCTTCCCTATCCTTATTTTGAAAGTAAAAGAATCGGTGAACTGACATCCCGGATCACTAATGATATCGAAAAACTTCAAAACACTTTCTCCGTAACGCTTGCAGAATTTCTACGACAAATAATTACGTTGGTGATCGGAATTGCTG
This sequence comes from Membranihabitans marinus, assembly GCF_019802045.1. Lineage (GTDB taxonomy): Bacteria > Bacteroidota > Bacteroidia > Chitinophagales > Saprospiraceae > Membranihabitans > Membranihabitans marinus_A. Next base: position 192,780 of record NZ_JAHVHU010000004.1, read on the forward strand.
TACTTGCTTGGTTAGCTCCGCGGTTGTCCTTGATCATGCTGGCCAGTATTCCGGTGGTGGTCCTCGTGGCCATGGTTTTTGGTCGATATATCCGTAAAATATCAAAAGAGCGTCAAGATCAAATGGCGGATTCGAATACCATAGCGGAAGAAGTTTTACAAAACTTCCAGATAGTAAAGTCATTTACCAACGAATATGTGGAATCACTCCGGTACTCCCGCTCGATCAAAGAGGTCGTTGAAATTTCTATCCGTTATGCAAAATGGCGCGGGTTCTTCTTTATGTTTGTGATTACACTCTTATTTGGAGGCATTTTCTTTGTTCTGTGGCAAGGTGCGCTGATGGTCGAAAGTGGCGACATGAAACTTGGAGACTTGTTTTCTTTTATCATGTACACAGGTATGATTGGTGGGGCGATCGCTGGACTGGGCAGTCTCACGACCCAGCTGATCGGTGCTATTGGTGCGACGGACCGGGTGTTTGAAATACTGGACCAGGAGCATGAGATTGAATTGAGTAAACCATTAAAAACCTATCCCCGGTTCAATGGAACTGTTTCTTTTGCTGATGTCAGTTTTGCCTATCCTTCCAGACCTGAGATTACCGTATTAAAGGATATTGATATCCATATCGAATCGGGACAAACCATCGCATTGGTGGGCGCTTCCGGTGCAGGAAAGAGTACGTTAACCTCCTTGTTGCTCAGGCTTTATGATTATGATCGGGGCATCATTTCAATCGATGGTGAAGATGTCCGGCAAATCGACCTGACGACATTACGGAGAAACATGGCGCTTGTTCCTCAAGATATAAGTCTATTTGCAGGGAGTATTCGTGAAAATATACTGTATGGACGACCGGATGCATCAGAAGAAGAAGTCGTTGATGCAGCCCGGAACGCTAACGCCCTGGATTTCATAAACGAATTTCCGGATGGATTGGACACCATTGTCGGCGAACGAGGTGCAAAAGTGTCCGGCGGCCAACGGCAACGCATAGCTATTGCCCGGGCGTTGTTGCGTGATCCGGCGATCCTCATCCTGGATGAAGCAACCTCGAGTCTGGATGCTGAATCCGAACAATTAGTACAACTAGCCCTGGACACCCTGATGAAAGGACGGACCTCCATTATTATTGCACACCGGCTTTCGACGGTTAGAAATGTAGATCAGATCTATGTATTAGCTCAAGGGGAAATTGTCGAATCAGGGACCCACGATGAATTAATGTCAAATCAACATGGTGCATACAACCAACTGGCGCGACTCCAACTCGAAACCGATTAATTCATGAAAACCGAATCCAGGGTTTCATTAAAGCCCTTTAATACGTTTGGGCTCCAGGCAATGGCCCGAAAATTGGTGGTCCTCGAAGATCCTATGGATGCTCCAGCTGCTTTAGAACAATACCCGGATGGTATGATAATTGGTGGGGGAAGCAATATTCTTCTTTCTCAGGATAATTACGATGTTGTCTTATTAAATCGGATCAAAGGGATCCAGGTGATCGAAGAAAATACGGATCATGTTTTGGTAGCTGCCGGATCCGGTGTGATTTGGCACGAGTTGGTATTGTGGGCCATAGCTCAGGGCTATGGAGGGCTCGAGAATCTATCATTAATTCCGGGTACTGTAGGCGCTGCTCCTATCCAAAACATAGGTGCTTATGGTGTCGAGCTTAAAGATGTACTTGAAGGTCTGAATTACTACATGTATGAACAGGCCCGTTCATCGTATGTGGCTGTAGAGCACTGCCAGTTTGGATACCGGGATAGCATTTTCAAAAATGAGTGGAAGAATAAAGGATTTATTTCAGAGGTGTTTTTCCGGTTAACCCGAGGTCAGCATTATATAAACTCTGATTACAAAGCTCTTAAAAATTATCTTGAAGATAAAGATATCGCTCACCCATCCATTCGCCAGATCAGTAATGCTGTTATTGCCATTCGACAGTCAAAGCTCCCCGATTGGAACAAAATCGGCAATGCAGGATCATTTTTTAAAAATCCGGTTATTAAGGATTCATTTTTTGAATCTCTTAAAATGGACTACCCAGGAATTCCTTCTTATCCCGTCAATGATCGGCTTAAAAAGATCCCTGCTGCGTGGTTAATCCAGGAGGCTGGTTTTAAGGGAATTCGATTTGGATCCGTCGGTACATATCCATTGCAGCCGCTCGTACTCGTAAATTATGGTGGGGCTTCGGCCAGTGACTTACTCCACCTTAAGGATACTATTCAATCTGCTGTGCTTGACATTTTTGGTATAGAACTAACTCCTGAAGTGACCATTCTATAAATCCCACTATACTGGTGTTATCAGAAGCTCAATCGTCAGATTGCGGTACGGAAACGTGGACCGTTGTTATAGCATAGCGCTAAAGCAGTACCTGTACTGAAAGCAACCCCATTTTTTATAGCTCCAAGAACATCGTCCGTTTGCCCTGGTTTGGTTAGTTGCTGATAAAATTTTTTATTACCTTTCGCTTTATAAAAAAGAGCATAATATGAATTTTCGAATTGGATCAAAATCAATTTTGATTATCCCACTTGTGATTATCGTGGGATTGTTTCATAGCTGCCGGTCGGCGGATGAGAACACCGCATTGATCAAAAACCTAGAAGGCGCTATGGATTCCATTAAGACAGCATTCGTGCCTGATCGGCGGGTTCAGATTTTTGATTTCAATATTCCAGCCGATGGAACTCGCATTACCGGTCGTTCCTCCAATCAGGAAGCGTATGAACGGGTTCATCTATTGTCAAAAAAATATCCAGAACTTGACCTTGATTCCTTTGAATTTGTTCAGCCGATCGATCAAGCACTCATCAATGTATCCGTAGGGAATATGCGTTCCAATCCCAAACATTCTGCGGAATTGGCTACTCAAATCCTGATGGGACAAGAAGTTACCGTATGGGATAAAAAAGGATCCTGGTATTATATTCAGTCACCAGATAATTATCTGGCATGGATCGATGCTGGAGCTTTGGTATTTCCTGGTAAAAGTGAACTCGAAACCTATCATCAGGCTGAGAAAACAATGTACCGGAATGATTTTGGGTTTTGTTATGAAGAAGCCAACACCGAAAGCCCTGTGGTTTCAGACCTGGTTGCCGGAAATGTTCTTCGTGTTACGGGGCGTCAAACTCCCTTTGTGAAAGTCAAACTTCCGGATGGCCGGGAAGGCTACGTGCCCGATGATGAACTTCGTTTATTGAAGGATATCGCTCAGGCTTCTCTTCCTGATTGGCCTCAGATTAAGAAGACGGCTTATCAGTTTATGGGCCGACCATATCTGTGGGGGGGAACCTCCGGCAGAGGAGTCGATTGCAGTGGGTTTACCAAAATGGTGTATTATCTGAATGGAATGCAACTTCCAAGGGATGCTTCTCAGCAAGTGCACAGTGGAATTGATGTCCCTTTGGATGATGATCTTAGCCAACTACAGCCCGGTGATTTCTTGTTTTTTGGTGAACGTAGAGAAAATGGAAAGGGTGATCGGATTACTCACGTCGGAATTTATCTCGGTGATGGCAAAATGATTCATTCATCCGAACGTGTTCAGGTCCAAAGTTTACGTCCTGGTGATCCGGATTATGTGGCGCACCGTCGTAATACACTGTTGTCCGCCAGACGATTGATCCTAGATGATTCCCTGGCCCAAGGTGTAGAACTCCTAAAAAACAAGCCGGAATATGGGTTTTAAAATCAAGAGTATGCAGTTAAATAACCCGGCACGACAAGGTATTCCCATTTATCTAAGTCTGATGATAATGTGGATGAGTGCCTCTGTTTATAGTCAGTCTGGTATGATGAGCCCGGGAGAAATTGATGAATTTTCAAAAATATTACGTTCTCAAGGGCAAGTTTCACCATTGGATTTAAGTGACTTGAGCCAGTCCACATTTAAAATCTATTGGTTGTCTCCCGACCGAAGAGCTTCTCTTAACTTTGAACAACGGATCGCTGCCTATGCCGGAGGTCAAAATACCACGATGGAATACCGCTGGACCTGGCCGGATGAACTAATCACCACGCGTGGTGAAATTCCCATTGTCGTTTTTACCTCAGAACACCCCTGGCCGGATACACTTCCATGGTCATCCAAAGGATTTCGCATAAGGCTTGGAGCCCCACTCGACACTCATTTTGCCGGACTTCAACTTCCTGATCCTCGAAGGTCGTGGATGGATCTGGCAGCACAATATATATTCGGAGGAATCACTTTGGGATCCAATGGCAAAATAGTAACGGGAAAACGGGTGTCCTACCTGCCTGCCTCCTATTTTGGATTGGATGAAGAATATTTGTATCAGCGCCTGGACTCTATTTTGCAACTGGGACTGGATTCTGCAGCATTTCCCGGGGCGGAGCTTGCAATAGCCTACAAGGGATCCGTTATTTATCAAAAATCTGTTGGATATCACACCTACAAAGACATTTATAGCGTACGCCCACATGACCTTTATGACCTGGCCAGCCTAACTAAGGTGGTTAGTGGAGTAAATTCATTGATGACACTGTATGATGAGGGAAAATTTGATTTGAATAAGAACCTTGAAGATTACTTTCCATACTTTAATGGTTCCGATAAGGGAGCGTTAAGTATGAAAAGAATTTTGACCCACAGCGCCGGGTTTGTTCCCGGAATGGGCTATTATAACATGGCTAAAAAGAAGAATGGACGATATTTCAGAAACACCCTTTCGCTAACCCCCCATGGTCAGTATGATTATGCCATCACAGATTCCATCTACACATCTCAAAAATTCAACAAATTCATCTATAAATCCATTAAGGAATCTCCGCTCAAACCTGGGAATGAATACAAATATTCCGGGCTGTTTTTTCTGCTTATCCCTGATCTTGTCGTAAATCAATCCGGGTTGACTTTAGATACTTATATGCAGAAAACTTTTTTTGATCCAATCGGAGCTTTTGATACAGAGTTCAATCCAACACGCACCCATCCTATTCATCAAATTGTTCCAACAGAAGTGGATGATTACTGGCGACATCAGCTGGTTCATGGAAAAGTTCACGATGAAGGCGCGGCCGTATTAGGTGGTGTGTCTGCCAATGCAGGGTTATTCAGTACCGGAACAGATTTGATAAAAATCGGTGAAGCCTGGAGACGAAACGGTACTTATGGTGGTAAAAGGTATTGGTCAGCTAAAACTGTGGATATTTTCACCCGTTGTTACTATTGTGACGAAGGAAATCGCAGAGCCCTTGGATTTGACCGTCCTCCTTTACCTGACCAACCTGCCAACAGTTATATGTCACCGTTGGCTTCACAAGAAAGCTATGGCCACAGTGGATTTACCGGAACGATGATTTGGGTGGATCCGGCGAAAGAGTACACCTTTGTTTTTTTAAGTAACCGGGTCAACCCTACCCGGGATAACAGTAAATTGTATCGATTTAATATCCGGCCAGCCCTGCATAGTGTCCTTTATGAGGCATTGGAGAAGGATTTCGATTCCAAAATGGTGAGAAAACCATAATATTCGAAGAGAGAAAATATGTATTACCGCGCCGCCTGCTGATCGCTTCGGTTTTCGTAGAACTTGGACCGATTCAAGCGCTATTGTTTTTTCCTTCTATTAGCGAATAAATTTTCGTTAGCGTAGTAAGATTTTGCGGTATTTTATCTGGATCAAATGTAGAGCACCGCTTTAGACAACCTAAATTATGAAAAATATCACCCGATTGTTTGATGTATTGCCGTACCAGATGGAAAACTATCCCCTGGAACGTGCATTGGCCGGCAAAAAAATAGTGAAAGATCAAAAAAAATGGGTCTCTTATAGTACAGAAGACGTGATGACACAAGTAGATCAAGTGTCGTTGGCATTGCATCGGCTCGGGATCAGAAAAGGGGATAAAATAGCTATGGTATCAGAAAACCGTCCGGAATGGAATATCCTCGATTTGGGTATTCTACAGATCGGTGCGGTGAACGTACCGGTATATCCCACTATCACCCGGGAATCTTATCAATATATTTTCAACGAGGCCGGGATTAAATACACCTTCGTATCCAATGATGAGATGTATAAAAAGGTGAATACCATCCAGGAAAATGTTCCTTCTTTGATCGGCATCTACAGTTTTGACGAGCTGGAAACCTGTGAGAATTGGAAAATTTTGATGGAGGAGGTTTCCGCTCCGGATAAACAAATAATTAATGCGTATAAATCACAAGTCAAACCCGCTGACCTGGCAACTTTGATTTATACCTCAGGAACGACCGGAAACCCAAAAGGTGTTATGCTCTCGCATCACAATCTGATTAGTAATTTTAAAGCGGCCTTGGAAGTACTCCCGCTGAAAAGTCATCAGAATGTGTTGAGCTTTTTGCCATTGTGTCATAGCTTTGAACGGATTGTATCCTATGCTTATATGGCCTCCGGACTTTCCATTTACTATGCTGAAAACATGGATACGATCGGAGATAATCTCAAAGAGGTCAAGCCGCAAATGTTCACCACGGTGCCGCGACTACTGGAAAAGGTTTATGAACGGATTATGGAAAAAGGGCATGCTCTGACAGGGATTAAGCGGTCACTGTTTTTCTGGGCCCTCGGTCTGGGAGAACAATATCAACTAAATCAAGATCAAGGTTGGTGGTATAACACCAGATTGAAAATTGCCAGGAAATTGATTTTCTCAAAATGGAAAGATGCTTTAGGAGGTCGTGTGGAATTTATTGCTACAGCAGCTGCGGCCATGAATCCCCAGCTAGCGACGATTTTCACAGCGGCGAATATTCCAATTCTAGAGGGCTATGGATTGACAGAAACTTCACCGGTACTTACGGTCAATAGGATGGACGAAAAGGAGCGAAAGATTGGTACAGTCGGAATTCCCATTCCAGGTTTGGAAATTAAGATAGCCAGCGATGGCGAGATCATGGCCCGAGGGCCCAATATCATGCTAGGGTATTACAAACAGCCCCGAATCACTGAAGAAGTAATTGAACCGGACGGCTGGTTCCACACTGGAGATATTGGAGAATTCGATGGTCCATTCCTAAAGATCACCGATCGTAAAAAAGCTCTATTTAAGACATCCGGCGGAAAATACGTAGCACCCCAACAAGTTGAGATGGCTATGATGACCAGCCGATATATCGAACAAATCATGGTCCTGGGTAACAACCGTAAATTCGTCTCCGCACTCATCGTGCCTTCTTTCGTCAATCTTCGGGATTGGTGTGCAGTAAATGACATTCCGGAGCTCAGCAATGCAGCTTTGATCGAACATCCGAGAGTGCTTGATCTTCTGGAAAAAGAAATTACTAGAGGAAATAAGAGCCTCGACCATATTGAACAAATTAAAAAATTCACCCTGATGCCGGAAGAATGGACCATTGCAAAAGATGAATTGACGCCAACTATGAAGGTGAAAAGAAAATCAATCCGTGCGGATTACAAATCTGTTATTGAAAAAATGTATGGATGATTTTTGGTACTCACATCAAGTATTTCCGATCGAGTTTATCCACACTATCCACACCCATCAATGACAGCTGCAATTCAATCTCTGCCAGGAAGTTTATGAGTACAGCTTCTACGCCGGATTGGCCGTCGATGGCCAGTCCATATACAAAGGGACGACCGATCAGGACCGCATTGGCGCCCAGTGCCAGCGCTTTTATGACATCGGCTCCACTTCGGATGCCACTGTCAAACAATACAGTTTTATCGGAGCCTAATTCCTGAATAATTTCGTCAAGACAGGTCAGCGCACCTACACCACCATCGATTTGCCGGCCGCCATGATTGGAAACAATGATACCATTCACGCCATGATCAAAAGCTAATCGGGCATCTGCTGCGGTCTGAATCCCTTTCACTATTACAGGTAATGATGTCATAGCCCGCAATCGCTTCAGATCTTCCCACCGTAATTCGGGACGCATGTAAATGTCAATAAATGTCTTGACCGCCGTTAAAGCACGCCCCGAACGAAGGTTGTTCCAGAAGGATCCGGGATAATGATGACATAGTTTTAATAAGTTCCACACAGTCGTCAGATTCACAGGTGGTTTACTATTATTGTCATTATTCGTCTTTCCCTGATTTTTCCGGACGATTTCCTGAAAGATGGGATCTGAACTGTATTGGGCAATGCCCTTCCCATGCAAAAAAGGTAGATATCCGAGGTCAAGATCTCTCGGCCGCCAGCCTAATAAGGTTGTGTCCAGTGTGACTACAATTGCCTCACAATTACAACGTTCAGCCCGTTCAACGAGACTTTGCACTAGTTTATCAGACTTACTCCAATATAATTGGAACCAACGCGGCCCATTCGCCATGATACGGCTGCATTCTTCCATGGGAGAAGATGCTTGATTGGAAAAGATCATTGGAATGCGCAGTTTACTACAAGCTCTGGCGACGGCGAGGTCCCCATCTTTGAAGGCAAGATCGAGAACTCCGATTGGTGCAGCCAGTAATGGAGTATCATACCGCTTTCCAAATAATGAAATTTGCAAATCGACCGAAGGTGTCGATTGCATCATCGGGCATTTGAATTGATATTCATCAAACACGGTTTGATTAGCTTTGATGGTTTTTTCAGTACCTGCACCACCTGCAACGTAGGCAAAAGCTTTCTTTGACAGGAAAGCTTTTGCTTTTTCTTCCAATTTATTAAAGTCAACAGGTACTTTAGGTTTTTTGCCCGCCATGCCACTGGTATACCTTGCTTTTTGCGTAATTACTCCGTACTTCATTGAGATCTTTTGTATTGCTGGAGGTTAAGTTCTAATACCCTAGGTATTTGATCATCCGTACAAGATACTCAAGATAGTCAAAGATTGTCGATCAAAAAAACGGAGATATAGACTGAGCCGTACTACGAATCTTTGACACAGAAAATCGGAAAATAGATCACAATCTAACTGACTAGGATGGTTTCAAATGGTTTACCTGGAAGGGTAACATAAATTATCGTGCTTGCCATTTTAAATTCTTCCAGTTTTTTGAATGTATTAAACAAATGTCTTGATATTTCTATTTAAACCTATGCTTACACACATTAATGACTTATAACACCCGTATCTGTTGGAATCTAAAAATAAAGACTACACCAAAGGACCTATTTTAAGAGGGCTAATTCAGCTGGCTGTACCCATAATATTAGCAAATATACTTCAATCGGCGTACCAATTGATTGATACATTCTGGCTTGGACGATTGGGTGCTTATGCAGTCGCAGCCGTCAGTCTGAGTTTTCCGGTATTTTTTCTTATTCTTTCTCTGGGAGCAGGTATCACGATCGGTGCTACCGTCATCGTATCTCAACACAAGGGAGCTCAAAATCAGCGTCAGGTGGACTATAGTTCATCACAGTCCGTAATGATTATATTTTTTATTTCCACCATTTTATCTGCGATTGGGTATTTTGGCGCAGATCCGCTAATGCGCCTCGTTGGTGCAGGACCAGAAATCCTGGATGAATCCATAGCGTATTTCCAGGTTTCCTCCTTTGGATTTATATTCCTCTTTATGTTTTTTGTATTCCAATCATTAATGCGAGGTATTGGAAACGTGTGGCTTCCTATGTTCCTGGTTCTTGGAACCGTGTTCTTAAATCTCATTTTGGATCCCTTATTTATTTTTGGTTATGGACCTATCCCAGCTTATGGGGTGGCCGGTGCAGCCTGGTCCAGTGTAGCTACCCAGGGTATTTCTGCCGTCGTTGGATTGATACTATTGTTCCGCGGAAAGATAGGGATCCGGATTCGGATTAGCGATATGAAATGGGATTATCCATGGATCAGACGATTGTTTAGAATTGGCTTTCCGGCCAGCCTGGACCAATCAACTCGGGCTGCCGGCCTCACCGTTATGGTTATGCTGGTCACCAGCTTTGGAAGCGAAGTGGTAGCAGCTTATGGCGTAGGAGCTCGGATTTTGAGTTTTATTATAATTCCTGCTTTGGGTTTATCGATAGCCACAACCACCATGGTGGGTCAAAATGTTGGTGCTATGGAAATACAACGAGCTGAAAAAACAGGTAGCTTGAGTAGTAAAATTGCCTTTTTTGGTTTGACCACTGTAGGGATGATACTCTTTATTTTCGCTCATAACATTCTTGCGTTTTTTGTCCCCAACGATCCGGAAGTCATCCGGGATGGTGCATTGTTTATCCGGATCATGGCGCCGTCATTTGGTCTGCTCGGTGTCCAGCAATCCATGACAGGTGTGTTCAACGGAGCTGGTTTTACTATGGCATCGTTACTTATTTCTGTGTTGAACCTGTGGATACTACGATTTCCATTGGCTTATATTCTGTCAAACAATACCTCCTTAGGACCAGAAGGCATTTATTGGGCGTTTCCGATATCCAATCTTTTAGCAGCACTTACTGCATTTTGGTATTACAGAACTGGAGAATGGAAAGTACGGGCACGAAAAAATGCCAAGACATCTAAAGAACCAACTTTGTAGTCCGACCAACTCTGAAAATCAGCTGAATTTTGTATTTTACTGCAGTAATAAATCCGGTAATTTGGTACATATTGATACGAAAGAGAATATAATTTATCTCACTGTCCAACAAAAATTAACCAATAATGACTTTGATCAGATCGAACAGGTTGTTGATTCTACCATTGAATCTTTTGGTAAGATACGTTTGTATTATGAGATGAAGAATTATAAAGGATGGACATTTCAGGCATTTTGGAGAGATCTATACATGGATTTAAAGTACCGAAATAAAGTAGAAAAGATTGCCATGATTGGGGAGAAAATATGGGAAAAATGGTTGAGTGATGCCATCAAACCGTTTTCTGGAGCTACGGTTCGTTTTTTCGCTCACCCACAAAAAGACCAGGCAAAATCCTGGTTAGAGCGTTGAATCCCATTTAATCAACCCCGGGTTATAAACGAGAAATCATCAGACGAAATAATAAAAACGGGCAATTCCTCAATGCACCGGGTTATTGGATACTGGCTATTACATGGATTCCAAAGCTTGTTTTATATCGGCAATCAAATCAGCTGGATCTTCAAAACCGAATGAGAACCGTATCATTGAAGGTGTAATTCCCCGACGATGTCGTTCTTCTTCTGTGAGTCCTGAATGCGTCGTAGTTACAGGCTGTGTACACAAGCTTTCTGCGCCACCCAGGCTGGGTCCAATACGTATCAATTTCAGTTGATCGGCTACTCTAGTAGTCGTTTCATAATCCGCATCAATTTCTATAGTTAACATTCCGCCAAACCCGTTCATTTGCTTCCGGGCAATCTCATGACCTTCCAGACTGGTCAATCCGGGATAAAGTACTCTTTTGATTCCTGCGAGACCGTCCAGCGCTTCAGCTACTTCATGTGCGGTAGCATTTTGTCTTTCGATTCGGATTACCAGAGAACGGATACTGCGGCAAAGTAATGAAGCCACCTCCGGTGCGGGGACCTGTCCCAGGTTTTTCCTCCAGGGTATGATTTCATTGATAAGTTCTTGACGTCCCATTACCGCGCCAGCAGTGATATCGCTGTGTCCACCCAAATACTTTGTAGCACTATGAACCACAATGTCAGCTCCAAGTGCAATTGGATTCTGATTAATAGGTGTCGCAAACGTGTTGTCGATGCATACCAGGCTACCATATTCGTGAGCCAATGACGATATCTTTTCAATATCAAAAATCTCTAGTGTCGGATTAGTCGGTGTTTCAAAATAAACCAATCCAATATCCTCCTTCAACACCCCTTCCAGTTTATCCAACTCAGATCCCAATAAGAAATGAATCGGCACACCCAAACTCCGAAGTTGACTATCCAGTAACTCAAACGTACCGCCATAGACATCACCAATACAAACCACTCCCTTTCGTCCAAGAGCCAAAAAGGTAGCTGCTTCAGCAGCCATGCCAGAACCAAAACTCAAAGCTGCCTCTGCATTTTCCAGTGCAGCCAACTTGGCTTCAAGCGTTTTTATATTGGGATGCATGCCATACCGGGTGTACAAGCTTCCTGGTCTGTTTCCTTGAACCACATCAACCAGGGACTGTGTATCGGGAAACACAAAGGTAGATGTATTGTACAAAGGTGTATGTGGGGCTCCGAATTGGTCGTTGATTTCTCCGGTATGTACGCACCGGGTTGATAATCCTTGGTTTTTATCTAAATTCATTTTTAATTTTATTCTTTTAAAAAGGGATATTTAATGGGATCTTGATAGGTATCAATAGATTAGTTGCTTTTAAATTTATCCCACCAATTCGATGGTAGAAATCTTTATGTTTATCAATATTGTTCCGAATTATAAACCTCGGCTTTTTTTTATTTCCTGACAATAGTTTTAGGATTGTTCGGATTTCTTTCATCATAATATTCTTAAAAAGCTTTTTACTCCATTTGATGATCTTCACGCAGTTCTCCCCACGAGCCAGTATCAATTATTTACACAATGCTATCAGAATTAAAACATAAAAATCCTTGACATTGAATAACAGTATGCTATCGTCGGTGATCGCTTTTATCACTAAAGTAAACGTTGTTATTGATATTCATTATTTATCCATCTCTATGCTCCTTCCCACTATAGGTGAAGTTAATAAAAATGAATGAGATTATTCAGCTGTTAATTCGGGTGGATCCTGATAAGCCTGATATTTGGCTGCTATAATTTCTTTATCCGGCATCGCACTTTCACTAATCCAAAATCGGTAATTAACACCAAAGGATTCCTTGTCATCAAGCTCATACTTTATATAAGGACCAAAACGACCATAATCGCGGTAGGCGGACCAGATGGCTGGTTGAGGATTCTCGGAGTCACTCACTTCCACGATACTATACGTTTTACTATTCAATCCATAAGACATGCCTACCCAAGGCAAGTTATAATCTTTTGTGGGGTCAATCCCCGCTTTATGGAAAAAATAAGTCGGTTTTTCACTTCCAGAAGCATCTACAGCGATATCATTGTGTGCCCGGAACTGAACGCCTCCATGTTCGGCGTCTCCATCCAGAGTTACAGGACCATTTATTGCTTTAAGGGTGGATGAAAAATCCAATAACAACATCCCAGGACTGTGCTGATGGTAAATGGTGGCACAACGATGTTCTTCCAATACCGTCACTCCGGTGGAATCATCCCAATGGATCAATGCCTCTACTTTAGCAAGTACCGGACCAGCTGTTTTGGAGATAAATTTAATATGTTTTTGCGTCGTCATATCTTCCATACCCCAGAAAGATAATTCTTGATCTCTGAATCCGACATCCCGCCAGCCAATCATAATACCACGGTGATGAGGCCATACCCCATCTTCATATCCGTTGGTGATTAAATTCTCACCCGTCCGATCAAAAATATGATAGAATACTTTATTTTTTGCCGTGAGCAATTCGTCTTTTATAAGTTGACTATCCAATTCATATTCGTATCGAAATACCTTTTTATCGTCAAATAACAAATCCATGTGTTTTCCAGGAACATCCAGCCAGCTAAATCCGGGTGTGTCGCCATCCGTTTTTTGCTCAAAGTTGGCTTTCCATTTTTTGGGTTGCTTTTGATCCGTCTCTGGTAAGACCCACCAAAGTGTTTCATTTCCCTCATCATCCGCGATCAGTTGCCCGGGAATGTTTTGAAAAGCACCATTTTCTGACTCGAGGGTTACATAAATCTGATCAGTCGGAATCCCTTTGGGACGGTCGATCGTGACATGGACTGGAACATCACTGGTCACATAATCAGAACTACTGATTGTTAATGAAATAGTGCTGGTGTCGGAAGTACAGCTTGAAGTCACCAGTATCATAATAAAAAAAAGAATGAACTGAATATATTTCATAAATAGATGGTTTATCTACAGGGAGCGATTTGAAGATGTAGTATTTTTGTCGTGGAGCAAGGTAAGAAGAAATCTGTATTTAAAAAATATCAATCATGACATACTCCTTTACGATTACCGTATCACCGGATGACATCGATGACTTAAATCATGTCAACAACCTGGTCTATCTTCAATGGGTCCTTGAAGCTGCCCATCTCCATTGGAATTCTGGTGCCAGTCCGGTGCTTCAGGAGAAATATGTATGGGTCGTCCTTTCTCATTACATCAAATACCATCGACCAGCGTATGAATCCGATGAATTGGTTATCGAGACATGGGTTCAAAACTCCACCGCAACCTACTGTGAGCGCGTTACCCTGATTAAAATGAAACAAACCGGTGAGACACTGGTAACTGCAAACACCAAATGGTGCCCTATCTTGGTAAAGACAATGAAACCTACGCGGATTATTCCGGAAATTGTCAATCCTTTTACTAGCGAATAGTGTTTTAATTCAAAATTTCTTGAAGCATTTGCCATACGGTATGATGATACGAATAGTACAAGTCAAGAGCCCTTATGGTACAAGTTACGTAAAAAGGTGCTGCTATGAATAAATGCTTGGCGTATAGTCCGCAATTAGCGGACTTAATGTCCGGAGGGCATTTAATTACGGAACCGAAACATTCTCCTTTTAGACAGTGTGCCTAGAATAACTGAATTACTAGATCATTAAGTTTGAATTATTTTTATTATGTTCACACATTCTTTAAAACATTCTTAAATACAATCATTAATAATGGCATCCAGACGAGACTTTATCAAGCAAGCAGCTTTACTTTCCGGTACGACCGCCATGGCCGGCTTATTGCCATCATCAATCCAACGTGCATTAGCGATTAACCCTGCCAAAGGAAGTACCTTCGAAGATGCCGAACATATCGTCATACTGATGCAGGAAAATCGGTCTTTTGATCATGCGTTTGGAAAATTGCGCGGTGTGAGGGGGTTTAACGATCCCCGGGCGATCACACAACCCAATAATAACAAAGTCTGGCTCCAGTCCGATAAAAATGGGAATACCTATTCGCCTTTTCGCTTGGATATCAAAAACACCAAAGCAACCTGGATGTCCTCCCTTCCCCATTCCTGGGAAAACATGGTGGATGCACGGAATAACGGGAAATATGATCTGTGGCTTGAGGCAAAACGCTCCGGAAATCCGGATTTTAAACACATGCCGTTAACTATGGGGTTTCATGATAGAAACGATATTCCTTTTTATTATGCGCTTGCAGATGCTTTCACGGTTTGTGATTACAACTTTTGCTCCAGCTTGACAGGAACTACAGCAAATCGCCATTATCTTTGGTCCGGAACCTTGAGAGATCCCTCCTACCGGAAGTCAAAAGCCAATGTACACAATCACGATGTAACCTATTATAATTGGGCCCGCTGGAAAACCTTCCCCGAACGATTGGAAGAAAATGGAATATCCTGGCGGGTATATCAAAATGAGCTGAGTATGCCTTGTGGTTTTGAAGGCGAAGAAGAGTCCTGGTTGGCTAATTACACCAATAACAATTTGGAATGGTTTGAACAATACGGAGTGCGGTACGCCGAAGGGTTTCAGAATTACCTGTCCAGAGTTATCGAGGAGGTTCCCGCTCGAATAGAACAAATGGAAAAAGAGCTATCCAGACTCACCAGCGGATCAGAGGAATATAAAAATTTAGCAAAAACACTGGAAGAAACCAAAAATCATCTTCAACAAGCAAAATCAAATAAACAGAACTGGAACCGGGAGATTTTTGAAGAACTAAGTGAATATGAAAAAAACATTCACAACAATGCCTATCAGACCAATATAGGCGATCCTGATTACCATTCCATCGAAACCTTGAAATACAATGATGATGGAACGGATCGGGAAATGAAAGTTCCAAAAAGCGATATTTTGTATCAATTCCGTAAAGATGTCGATGAAGGGAATTTACCTGCTGTTTCCTGGGTGTGTGCTCCTAAAAATTTCTCAGATCATCCGAGCGCGCCTTGGTATGGGGCTTGGTACATCTCTGAAATGGTTGATATCCTAACCAAGAATCCAGAGGTATGGAAGAAAACTATTTTTATTATTAATTATGATGAAAATGATGGTTACTTTGACCACGTTCCGCCTTTTGTTCCACCGGAAACGGGGAACCCGGAAACCGGAAAAATAAGTCATAATTCGGACACATGGTTGGAATTTGCCCGAAAAGAGGATGAGTTGGAGCGTCGGAAAAATAATCCCTCTAGTGCCAGATGGGGACCTGTGGGTTTAGGTTTTCGTGTCCCTATGTTGGTGGTTTCACCCTGGAGCCGAGGTGGATATGTTAACTCAGACGTATTGGATCACACATCCACCTTACAATTAATCGAAAGGGTTATGGCCAAGAAGTCGAAAGGAAATTTGCGTGAAGAAAATATTAGCCCCTGGCGACGAATGATATGCGGAGATATGTCTTCTGCATTCAGACCGTACAATGGAGAAAAGATCTTTTATCCGGATTCGGTCGAACGAGATAAATTCGTGGCGACCATTCATCAGGCTCAGTACAAAGATCTTCCCGAAGGGTACAAAAATTTAACGGAATCAGAACAAAAACAAATTAATGAAAATCCCCGGGAATCTGCTTATATGCCCACACAAGAACCAGGCATAAAAGATAGCAATGCGCTTTGCTATCATATGAATGTCGATGGTCAGCTTAATAAAAGTAAAAGAGCTTTTGAGCTGAAATTCGAAGCCAGAAATTTTGTTTTTGGAGACCGGACTCGGGGAGTTCCCTACATCGTCTATGCACCTGGTTCCTATAAAAAAGCAAACTCCGATGATTTTGAAAAGGTTCGTGCCTGGAATTATGCCGTCGCTGCAGGCGATCGTTTGGAAGATAGCTATCCATTGACTAATTTTCAAGAATCTGGGTACCACCTCCGGGTATATGGCCCCAATGGGTTTTACCGGGAATATATGGGGAGTGAAAATGACCCGGAGTTAGAGTTGTACTGTGATTATGAACAGGATGCCAGAAACCCATTGAAGTTAACTGGTAATCTGGAAATCATATTCAATAATAAAACAGGTAAAAATATTTCGGCGAACATCGTGGATCAGGCGTATGGGCAATCCCCGTTGGAATTAACGCTAGAGCCAGGAAAGCAGAGCACGGTTATCGATCTCAGTAAAAGTCACCGGTGGTATGACTTGAAGGTGGAGGTAGACGGATACCGTTTGTTCGGCAGACACATGGCTGGTCGTGTGGAGAATGATCAGGATGGGAAGACGGATCCCCAAATGGCATAACTCGGGTTGGATGGCTGCAACTTTATGATCAATGGGGTATCCTCTGATTTATTAATTTCCATCATCGGAAATTTCACTTAATTCATTTTGGGCTCCGCTGACGTGGAATTAACTCCGATAGGCAGGACAATTCCTACTGGCACCCATGCATTGAGCCGTCTGCTTGAACACACCGCAGCAATTCCTACTGTCCCACGAGCTGCTGTCAGTCACGAATAAAATCGGCATGCCACAGTCGAGAAGAAACCTGCTGCCAGAGCCCTCCGTAGAAATATTTTTATTCATTTATGAATGACAGGCACTCTTTACAACTTTTCCATGACCCGTTCTGTGATCCGGTCACAACGGCCAAATCCGAATTCAAAGATGCTTTTATCCACAGACAATTCATATAAAATTTCTTTGAGCATCGCCCGAGATCGATGCAGGCGGACTTTCACATTGGACTCGGTCAGGTCAAGTGCCAATGCCACCTCTTTGACAGACAAACCTTCGACCTCCTTCATGATGTAGACGGTTCTGTATTTCAGATCCAATTGATCAATCGCATCTTCAAGAAGCTGCTTAGTTTCTTTTTTGATCATATTCTTTTGTGGATTTGGTTGTTTATTATCGGGAAGTTCCAGGGTTAGATTTATAAAATACTCGCCATTCTCTGAATCCGCTGTATACGATCTTTTCTTTTCACGGAGTCGGGCCAATGCTTCATTGATCCCAATTCGAATCAGCCACGTTGAAAAGGTGGCATTGAGTTTAAATTGATACAGTTTTTCATACGCATTTAAATATGCATTTTGCATGGCATCTTCGATCTCCTCCTCATTGTTTAAGTATCCCCTTATGACCCGGTACAATTTCTGGTTATTTCTGCGGACCAAAATTTCATAAAGCTCCTTTTCGCCGCTTAAAATTCTTTTGATCAATTCAGATTCTTTGAGTGCATTGTCGGAACCTACCTTACGTTTTAAAAGTTTCATGTGCTGTCTTTTAGGTATTGGATACAGCTTCGGCCAAAAAGTTACAAATTCCTGTAACCAATTTCAAGTATTCTGATCAAAGTCATGTAATAAATTTTATAACGAACTTAAATCAGAATCATGAAAGAGAATGTTCAATTCGTAAGAACCATTTTGAAGTATACGTTCGGTATTGTTCCAATCGTAGCAGGCTTAGACAAATTTACAAATCTGCTGACCGATTGGAGTGATTACCTGGCTACGTGGATGTCCGGGTTACTTCCCATGTCACCGGATGCGTTTATGATGGTGGTAGGTGTCATAGAAATTATAGCCGGAGTCCTCGTATTTACTAAAACAAAGATGGGCGCCTATATCGTCATGGCATGGTTGATTGGGATCACATTAACCCTCATTATCGGCGGTCAATTCCTGGATGTCGCCATTCGGGACCTTGTTATGGCTGTTGCGGCCTATTGTCTGGCAGTTCTTCATAAGGATTCCAATGAGTAATTTTCCTATAACGATTTTTTCGCATTTCCTCCCCCAGATTTTGTATATATACATAGCAAGATTTGAGCGAGCTATGTCTTAATCGAAGAGGAATATCTATAGCCAATATATTTCCCGTCCATTTATATTAAAATTTTCCGCAGGTCTGGATGTCATTCAAATTGAAGCCAACTGGCAGACTTTCATTAAATTCGGTTTTTGATGGAAGATGAGAAGACTATTTACACCATCAGGCTTAATGGGACAACCGGGCGGTGTGTGGTCAGCCAATAATGAGCCCTTTAAGTTTTTGGTGCCCGAGCCTGAAGTCATAACCGTAAATTTTAATTGGCGCATTGGCGATCCACGGCCTATATTGGTTTCCTACCAAATAAGATCAGCAGCTAACGAGAGTTTAATCAAAGGCCATCGTTTTCTTGATACCTTGATATTCATCCAATATTGAATTCTGAAACTCTAAGGATCACGGGTCGGGGATATCCGGAGTACGGAAAAAATGGCGCGGAGCGCCAAATTTTTTTCGGATTCCGTGATATCCCTGGTTCGGTGCTGTCTGACCGTAGGGAGGACAGTGCAGAACCAGGGGCTTGTCTCCGACCCGTTCAGCTGCCCTCCGACCGCAGGGAGGATGGCAGCTGAACCCGATGTTATGAACAGTCAGGCAATCCAGGTGTGTTATGTGTGGACAATTTAGGAGGGATCGAACCTCTATCATAGTAGACCATATACTGTTGGAGGCAACTGCAAAGATGAAAGTAAGGTCAAAAACAAATGCCCATATAGATGGTACCACCTTGCTTAAGAGCTCGTTCGGCTTTTATCGAAAATCACGCGGGCAATTACAATAGAATCACATTTACCATCCCATTTTATCCAGTTTGTCTTTCCGCTTTTTACAGTCAGAATGAAATGACGAAGATACGGACAAACTGGGCTCCTCAATGAGCGAGCAACGTAATGAAATTTTCCTGGAATCAAATGGTTGGTGGAGATTCCCAAAACATTCGATTGGCCAATCCATTCTGGACTGGTTTTAAATTACTTCAGCCTTTTATTTACAGCTGTTCCAAAATCAAAAAAATTGGTGAGCGATTAAATAGAATGCTATTGTTTAGCAGCTATCATCTGATCGACTTCATCAATAAATGCTTTCGCAGACGGCTTGTAACCAGTTCGTCCGACCGGGTCGATATTCATTTGTCCGGTTTCTTCATTGGGCTTTAAGTAAAACACCCAAACCGTGGGATAACCAGTTACTTTGAAAGCTTTCTGAAGACTATAATTTTGTTGTTGGATCTCTTTCGGTAATTTCGTTCTTCGGGGGAAATCCAGTTCAAGGAGAACAACATTTTCATCAGCCCACTTTTTAAATTCATCTTTTGAAAAAACAGAAGCAGTTAACCGTTTACACCATCCACACCAATCACTTCCAGTAAAATTGGCCATAATTGGTTTGCCAGTTTTTTGAGAAACGGCCTGAGCTTCTTCTACGCTAACCATCCAGCCTTCATTGTGGGCAGTGTAATCTTCCTGACTAATCCCGGTCCCCAGAAACATCAGAACTAGTCCTGTGATTAATCCCGGTAAACTGAGTTGGCTCAATATTTTCATATTTCTATTTTTTATTTTTCACGTCAATTAAACTGCAAAATACCGCACAATGTTCAATATATCAAAGACAGAAAAGAAAATATTTGTTAATTGAATTCATCCTGGGTGGTCGAACAGTTGCAGATTTACCTACGCGTAATAAGAGATTTGCCTTTCATATCAATTTATTTTTTAATTTGGCACGCGAATTGAACCCTTCTCTACAAAAATAAGCAACCGTGATACTTAAAATAACCTGTACCGACACCAAAGGCCTGATTTATAAAGTGACGAAATGTCTGTATGAAGCTGGATTGAATATTGTCAAAAATGATGAATACGTAGACACCGATGTTAACCGTTTTTTTATGCGGACGGAATACGAAGGGAATGAAGGTGGTGATGCCATTCTGGAGCGGCTGAAATCACTCTTACCTAAAGATGCTAAAATAAAATTAACCCCGGACCGGAGAAGACGCATCATTTTGATGGCAAGTAAAGAACACCACTGTCTGAGTGATATTGTCAATCGTTGTGAAAATGATGACCTCCAGGCGGATATCCAATGTGTCATCTCGAACCATGAAGTTCTCAGAAAGTCTGCCGCAAGGTATGACATTCCATTTTACTTTATCGATCACCGGAAGTACTCCCGTCAGGATCATGAGAAGAAAATTCTGGAGGTAATTGATCAATACGATATCGATTATATAATTCTTGCGAAGTATATGCGGATTTTGAGTAGTGACTTTGTGCAGAAATACAGAAACAGAATGATAAACATCCATCATTCTTTTTTACCAGCTTTTAAAGGTGCCCGCCCTTACAATCAGGCGTATATGCGAGGCGTCAAGGTGATAGGAGCCTCAGCTCATTTTGTAAGCGAGGATTTGGATGAAGGCCCTATCATCGAGCAAGATACCATCCGGGTCCATCATGGTTATAGCCCCCGAGAGATGGCCAAAGCTGGAAAAGATGTTGAGAAAATAGTCCTCGCACGTGCTCTGGATTTGGTTTTTCAAGAGAAAGTTTTCATCCAGGGTAATAAGACGATAGTATTTTAACTTATAACCTAAAAGGAATCAAACCGGCTCATCATTTTGGGATGCGTCAAACTTTTTCAATGGTCCTTTTGCCATTTCAGCGAGTGTTTCGCCACCTCGTATACCAAAATCGAGTGTACGGATCGGGAATGGAATCATTATATCCGCTTCGTCATAGGCTTTCTTAATGGCGATAACAGCTTCTGAGCGCGCTTCCAGGAAATCGGTATGCTTCTGGTATTCGATCCATACCCGAGCTTCCAGATTGATCGAACTACCTCCAAATTCTTTAAAAAATACTTCAATGTCTTTCTCTTTCATCCGGTGCGGAATATGTTCCAGTGCTTTTTTTGTCACCGATCGAACCTTTTCCAAATCATCTCCATAAGAAACCCCACAATCCAGATCGACACGGTATCTAGCCGGTTGAGAAAAATTAAACAATGGATTCTGAAAAATATCCTTATTGGGTATCACCACCAACTGACCTTGGAGCGATAATAGTTCAGTAGTTCGAAATTGAATTTCTTTAATTCTTCCTTTAATATCGTTGGTTTCTATTAAATCACCAACTTTAAAGGGAGCTCTCACAGCCATCATAATTCCAGCCATGAAATTGGCTGCAAAATCTTGAAAGGCAAAGGCGAGTGCCAAGCCTATAATTCCAGCGCCAGCCAGTAAAGAAGTCACGGCTTTATCCAGTTTAAGA
This sequence comes from Membranihabitans marinus, assembly GCF_019802045.1. GTDB lineage: Bacteria > Bacteroidota > Bacteroidia > Chitinophagales > Saprospiraceae > Membranihabitans > Membranihabitans marinus_A. The sequence continues at coordinate 214,741 of NZ_JAHVHU010000004.1, forward strand.
ACACTCAGAGCTACGAACATTCCTATAATTATCACTAAAACATAGGTAATCGTAGTTAGCAATTTTATCAAAGATTCCCGTTGAAGAAGTTTCCCGACCAGCTTGCCAACGATTTTTTTAATTAATCTGGCTAGAAAATAGAAGCCGATAACAATAATAACGGCCAATACAAAATTAGGTAGCATTTCAACAACTAACCGATACCATTCCAATAATTTATCCCAAATAAGTTGTAGTGGACTTTGTGCTTCTTCCATCGATATTATTTGTTTGCTCAAGTAGATATATTTAACCTAATAAAAAAACTCTATCCCAACAGAGTCAGGATAGAGTTTTAATTTTTATTTAATATAAAGATGCGGGGGATTATCCGAAATCATCAAAAGCTATATTTTCTTCGGGAACACCGAGTTCATCAAACATATTAAGACAAGCATCGAGCATTGGGCCTGGTCCACACAAATAATACTCCACCTCTTCAGGTTCTGGATGGTCTTTTAAGTAGTTATCATACAATGCCTGATGGATAAACCCAGTAAATCCATCGCCTTCCGGATCATCGAGTGATTTTTTGACCTTCCAGTTATCCTCTTCAAGAGCAGCAGATAAAGCAATGTTGTACTGGAAGTTATCGTATTCTTCTTCCAATTTACGGAAATGATCGGTATAGAACAACTCTCGCTTACTACGGCCACCGTACCAGTACGTGATCTTTCGGTCTCTTTCATTCTCCGTTTCAAATAAATGGAACAAATGAGAACGGAGCGGCGCCATCCCGGCACCACCGCCGATGTAAATCATTTCTTTCTTACTATCTTTTATAAAGAATTCACCATAAGGTCCCGAAATGGTAACCTTGTCACCTGGTTTCTGATCAAATACATAAGAGGAGCATACACCGGGATTCACATCTTTCCAGGAATTGGTATTGCGATCAAAAGGAGGTGTGGCAATCCGGATATTCAACATAACAATATTTCCTTCTGCAGGGTGGTTCGCCATGGAATAAGCTCGAAACTGCGGTTCATCGTTGACCATTTTCAGATCCCACAATTTCCAATTATCCCACTCACTTTTATATTTATCTGCGCCTGCCGGGTCATCTGGTAAAGGACTAATGTCAAAATTTTCGAATTTAACGACTGTTTCCGGGACATCGATCTGGATATAACCACCTGGTTTAAAATCCAACGTCTCCCCCTCCGGTAGTTTTACGATAAATTCTTTAATAAATGAAGCCACATTATAATTTGACACCACTTCACACTCCCACTTCTTAATTCCAAATATTTCTTCAGGAATTTTAATAGTCATATTATCCCGAACTTTCACCTGACAGGCCAGTCGCACATTGTTTGCAGCTTCTTTTCGGCTGATGTGATTCAATTCAGTGGGAAGAATATCCCCACCTCCGGAAAAAACCTGACAGGTACACATAGCACAGGTTCCACCACCACCGCAAGCGGATGGTAGAAATATATTTTGATCAGCAAGCGTGGTTAACAAAGAGGAACCAGGCTGCGCTTTGATCGGTTTTTCTTCATCGCCATTAACAATAATGTCGACTTCGCCTTGTGGAACAAGCTTTTTTCTTGCAAAGATCAGCATCATGGCCAACAGGAGTATCAAAACACTGAAGACCAGAATGGCGTATGCTATCGGTAATAAATCGAGTAATATGATCATGATGTTCTATTCTAATTGTTCTCTCTTCTAATTAAAGGCATTTGGATCAATTCCCAGCAAACTCAAAAAAGCAATTCCCATGAGTCCGGTTAAAAGGAATGCCATTCCTAAGCCACGCATTGGTGCGGGGACATTGGAGTAGGACATTTTTTCCCGGATGGCTGCAATAGCAATGATGGCCAGAAACCAACCAAATCCACCCCCTAAACCAAAGGCCACGGATTCACCAAAATTGTATTCCCGAGTCACCACAAAAAGCGATCCACCTAAGATGGCACAATTCACAGTAATCAAGGGAAGAAAAATACCAAGCGCGCTGTATAAGCCCGGTGAAAATTTTTCAATGACCATTTCAACCAATTGAACCATGGATGCAATCACAGCTATAAACAGAATTAATCGCAAAAAGGTTAAATCCATTCCTAAAATACCATCCGGACTAAGTATATAAGTGGTGATTAACCAATTGATTGGTACTGTAATCCCTAAAACAAAAATCACCGCTAGTCCCAGACCAAATGCAGTCTTCACGGATTTGGATACAGCCAAATAAGAGCACATTCCCAAAAAATATGAGAGCACCAGGTTCTCGATGAAAGCGGATTTGATAAAAATATTTATATACTCCATAATGTGTATGGTTTAAAAAGTTTGTAGTTAGGAGACATCAATCAATTTGGTATTCCAGGCTCGTTGCGCCCAAATAAGGACAGCAATGATAAACATAGCCGATGCTGAAATGACCATGAGCCCATTATTTTGGTACCAACCAAACCAAGAATCGAATCCGGAGGTCGCAGCTGTATTAATAAGATAATCTGGTGAAGCTCCGATAAATTTTAAAGTACCGAAAGGCGATCCGGCAAAAAGGGTTCCTTTTCCAAAGATTTCACGAACAATCCCGACAAGCAACAATATTGCTCCATATCCCAATCCATTGCCAATACCATCTAAAAATGATCTCCATGGTTTATTCGCCATTGCAAAGGCCTCCAGTCGCCCCATCACAATACAATTCGTAATAATCAAACCGATAAATACAGAAAGCTGCTTATAAACGGTGTAGTTTACCGCTTTCAATGTCAGTTCTACGATGGTCACTAACGTTGCTATAATAACCAGCTGCACGATCATACGTACAGCTTTCGGGATATAAGAACGTAATAGTGATGTGAATAAGTTGGAGAAAGCACAAACGAATATTACAGCAATCGTCATGACGAAGGACGGGTACACCAATGTGGTTACTGCCAGCGCCGAACAAATCCCAAGTACCTGAACGGTAATAGGATTGTCATCATTCAACGGATCCGTTATTAGTTTGCGTTCCTTCTTCCCAAATTCAAAAAGCGGCTTTTTTTCTTTAAGCGGTGCTTTTTCTTTGTTAATCGTCTCAGCCATGTTGGATGATATTTTGAGTTATTTTTGTATTGATTCGAAGTAAGGCTCGTAGTTCTGCAATCCGTTGTAGAGCATTTTAGTGACTCCATCGGATGTGATTGTCGCACCAGATATTCCTTCTACCTGGTGGCTTGGTTGCCGGATAATTCCTTTGACAACCTGTACTGCAGTATATTCACCTTCATCGTTATAAATTTCCTTGCCTTCAAACTGTTCTGGGAAGGCTGGGTTATCTTTGATTTCTGCACCAAGACCTGGCGTCTCTCCGGCGTGATCAAAACTCACTCCAGCGATAGTTTCTAAGTCCTGTTGTAAAGCAATGTTGCCCCAGATAGCGTCCCACAAGCCCTGACCGCGAACACTGACTATATAAAGCTTTGATCCATCATCTTTATTGTAGATATATACGGGATAATGTTGTTCGGCTTTGGGTTTTTTGAGTTCCACTTCCAATAAAACCTCTTCAGCACTTTCTCCCTCTACAATATTGCCGTTGGCATCGACGACGATCTCTTCTATTTTATTATCAAATATATCTTGCACCTCCTGGACGGTCATCGCATCAATCGATTTATCGAATTCATCGGAGATAGAAAGAAGCACACTTTTTTTATTGTAAACAGCAGCATTCAGTTCATGAATCGGCTTTAAAACAGTTTGCATGCCCGCCAATATAAACGCCACGACCACGGTCATGATCAAGACAAATTTTATGATGTAGTTTGTATTACGCACTTTTCAATCTTTTTTTCATGTTACTTTCAACAATATAATGATCCATCAACGGAGCCATCGTATTCATAAACAAAATCGCCAACATCCATCCCTCAGGATAGGCCGGATTGATAATTCGCACAATCATACCGATCATACCGATCAGGAAACCATAGATTAATTTACCAAAATTAGTCCCGGCTGCTGTGACAGGGTCGGTCGCCATATATACGATTGCAAACCAAAAACTACCCATCAGCAACTGGTCTTGCCATGGTACATTCATAAATGGAGTAGCTCCCCACAAGTTGAATAACATGGACATGACGATTGCGCCAAACAATCCACTTACCATGATTCGCCAACTACCTATCTTTGTAATGATCAACATCAATGCGCCTAAAATGATTAAAGGTTTTGATGTTTCTCCGATGGACCCGGGTATGGTTCCCCAGAACATTTGACTTGAACTGTATATTTCCGTCACTTTATCCCACCCGCCTTCATAAGCAAGAGCCAGTGGAGTTGCGCCGGTAAACCCATCAATTATGGTAGCACTGGGATCAAATTGTGCCCAGCCAAACCATTCGAATAGTGTGTTGAAAAAAGAAGTCTGCCACCAACCATACTCTACCTGAGCACCTGGCAAAATATTTTCAAACCCAGCAATCCATACCTGATCTCCCGAAATGGTTGTCGGATAGGCGAAGAAAACAAATGCCCGGGCTAATAAAGCAACATTCCATATATTCATACCAGTACCACCAAATGCTTCTTTTCCGAGAAATACAGCAAAAGCAACCGCCAGACACAACATCCAAATTGGTAAATCCGGTGGCATGATCAAAGGAATCAAGGCACCGGAAACTAAAAATCCTTCCTCTATCGGATGTCCTTTCTTCCAGGCGAAATAAAATTCAATCCCCAGTCCCACGACGTGGGTCCATATAAACAAGGGAAGTAACTTCGTAAGCCCGTAAGCTAGTTTTAAATGAAAACCATTAAAAAAACCAGTATGGATTCCCAGAGCTTGGAAGTGTTGATGTCCGATGTTGTAGGTACCGAATAAATAACACAATTGCAAGGCCAGAACAACCATAACCATGGTTCTCTTCAGATCAATTCGATCTCTGATATGAACGCCTTCCGGCGTGGTCGTATCATTTGGCGTGAATAGGAAAGTGAATAGGCCATCGTACAACGTATGGTTAATCGTTCCTTTCTTAGGCTCTATTTTCTTTATAAATTTCAGCAGCTTGTTCATGCTTAATTTTTACGTTCTTTTTATTTAGATCATTCTATTTATCTGCGACAAAGTCGACGCTGCAGGATGTCTCAGCTATCCATTAAGCTTCGTACTGCATATAATCCAACCCCTCGCGTAAAATTCTCTGTAGTGGTTGCTTTGACGTGCAAACAAATTCACATAAAGCTACATCTTCTTCTACTAATTCATAAATACCCAACCCTTCCATTCGGTCGATATCTTGAGTAACGATCCCTTTGAAGAACTGCTGCGGATAGGTATCCACGGGCAAGACCTCTTCATATTGTCCGGTCATGACGAATGCTCGTTTTTCTCCATGTTTATTCGTATCAACATTGTATTTCATATCCTTAAAGAGAAAATTGGGATATGTGTGCGATGCACTGGGCCGCATGGATTGGGGGACAAGCCAGCCAAACATTTCATATTGATCTCCTTCCGGAATAATAGTTACCTGCTGTGTATAAAAATCAAGAAAAGGATTTTCACCTTTTTTATTTCCATGAAGTACATGCCCAGAAATCACACGAATACCAGGATCGTCAAATGATTCGGGCACTATCTCGCTCAAATCAGCTCCCAGATATGTTTTGACATAATGGGGATCATGTGCAGCATTACCGCTAATATTTATGACCCGTTGTGCATCATATATATCAAGCAGAAACATATTGCCCAATGTGATCAGTTCTTGAACACCAATGGTCCATACGATGTCTCCCTTTTTGATGTAGTCGATGTGATGAATCTGGACACCGACATTACCACAGGGGTGTGGACCGTCAAAAGCATGGTATTCCACGCCGTTTATTTCAGTCAATTCGCGCGGCAATTCAGCATCTTTCCGTCCGTCGATACCCATATAAACTTTTCCATCCGTTAATTTATGAAGTACCTCGACCCCTTTTTGAATGGCCTCATATCTACCATCAATTTTTGCTGACATTGCACCGGCTAAGGGTGCTGTATCAAAAGTAGAAATAAAAATATCTCTCGGATCGCCTTCGTTATCTGGTAATATATTAAAAGGACGCTGTCGGAATAAGGGCCAGCCACCATTCTTTTTTAAAAACTCTCGTATGGTTAGCCGATCTGATGATTTTAGATCCGGACTATTTAGTTTTTTATACTTAATTTCACGATCAGCTAATACGATGACCTGGTTCACCGCTCTCTTTGCTCCACGTACGATGCCAGCCATTTCACCACTGACCGGACTCACAAAAAACACATCAGGATGTTGTTTGTCATAGAACAAAGGGTCACCAGCTAGAACTTCCCCTCCATCTTCTACCACTACTTTGGGGATAGGCGCTATGTTGTGAAAATTAAATGGCTGAAGTGCATATCGACTTGTATGAACTTCGGTAAACTTATTCTTTGAGGCTCCTTTAAGCAGGATATCCATTCCCTTTTTTAGTTGATGGACTTGTCGGGACGGAAGGCCATCTTCTTCGCTGTAATCCTTATGATAGTTCGTTTGCTTTGACTGAACGGCAATCTGAATAACATTACTACTGGCTACGGCCACAGCACCGATGATTAACACGATTAATATCAATAATAAACCGATGGTAACCATATCATTATCCGCCGAACTCTGGCTGTACCCGGTCTGAGTAGATATCAGCACCGCAAGCATTGTCGCTATACTGATTGAAGACCAATTGGAAGGAAAGATAGTTCTCCTCATTTTCATTTGATGTCATTAAAAAATATAGTGCAAATATAAAATGGTTTCTAGTAACCAGTGAATTCATTTACCGCCTGAGAATAGTTTAGATTCAATCCAATTAGACTGTATAACAGGTTGTTTTTCTTTCACGGTGCAAAAGTATCAATATACCATACAATACACAAATATTACGGCGTATTTCATGTTGAAATATTGAGAATGTATATTTATTGAAGCGGTCGTCATCCAAAATGAGCGTTCCCCTTCATTGATGGTCCCGGCAAAGGGGGCATTATTCCACTAATATTTTAAATGTGGTAGACGTTACAGCCTCTTTCGTATTGGATAAAATATCAACAGTAACTTCCTGAAGTCCCTTCTCACGTTTTGAACTATCGTACTGGATTTGAATAGTTCCGGATTCTCCGGGCGCTATAGCAGATCGTGGCCAATCAAGCGTGGTACAGTCGCAACCACTGGCAACTTCAATTTCAAGGGGGGCATTACCAACATTTTTAAATTCAATTTGGCCTGATTTAATAGCTGGTTTTTTAACCTTTCCCAGGTCATACTCTGTCTGACTAAATTCAATCACCGGGTAAGCACTGGTTTGTTGGGAACCGCTTTCTCGAGTTCGATCGCGTGTTTTGCGGGTTTCTCGTTTTACCGGGATAGTGGTAGGACCTTCAAGGATTTTGAATTCTGTTCTTCTGTTTAACTGATGCTCTTCATCAGAACATTTTACTCCATTCGTACAATGATTCAATATCTTTGTTTCACCATAGCCCACGGATATTATTCGATCAGGATTAACTCCACGCTTTACAAGATAATCCTTGGCTGAGTCTGCACGTCGCTGAGATAGATCGAGGTTATATGGGTCAGATCCCCTACTGTCTGTATGCGAAGACAGTTCGATCACCATGTTGGGAAAGTCTGTCAGCAGGTCGTATAGGTAATCGAGATCTTCTTCTGCTTCTATTTTGATCTTATCATCGTCAAAATCATAGTAAATATTATTTAATCGGATCGGTTCATTAATAGCAATGACTTCTACCTCTTCTTTTTCTTCAGGGAGCTTTTTTAACCGGAAGGTACCTCTGAAATCTTTAGACTCTACCACCCCGACTGTATTAAAAGCTACCGTATCAGACTGGTATCCTTCCCGAGTCACCATAACCTGATACGCTTTATCGGCATCGATTGGAAAGACAAATTCATTATCGTTTTCATTGTATTGAACATCCGGGGAACCCCACTCGTTTTGTTCGACCGGAAAGACCGAAATACTAGCTCCATTCAAAGGTTCTTCTCCATCCAATACCGTTGCAAGCAATCTGATGATAATGGTTTTATCCTCCAATTGAAATATATCATCGCAACAGGTCGAACTTAACACAGAACGGGTGCCTTCCCGATTTGACACCAAATATCCATTAATCTGGTCTCCGGATGGAAAATAAAATGTTTCATCCAGGGTAGAATTTATCCCTTTTCCCATATTTTCGATTCGAGTCCAGGATTCACCGGTCCATAAAGCACTGTAAATATCATACCCGCCAATACTCGGATGCCCGTTGCTGCTAAAATATAAAGTGTTGCTAGAAAAAATAGGACTTATTTCGTCACCCCGGGTATTGATCGCCGATCCCACCGGCACAACTTCTCCAACCTGCGTGTCGGAAACCAGCGGGGCATAAAAAATATCAAAACCTCCTTCACCAGTTCCGTTGTATGCAAAAAACAGAACTTTTTGGCCTAGCAGCGTCCCGGTCGAAGGATTTTTCACGATACCCAGTTCAGGAAGTCCATTTACTTTTTTGGGAGAAGACCATCCTCGGCCACTTGAAGTGACATGGTATATCTCACTGTTAGATAACTTATTACCATCAAGCAAAAAATAAGTGAAATACATGGATCTGCCGTCGGGCGAAACAAAAACATTCCCGATATGCCCTTCTGATCCGGTATCAATGTCATCAAGTGGAGTTGCTTTCCGTGTAAACTCACCCTTACTATTCATTTTGGCTGTGAATATCTTGGCCTGACTATTCATATCTTCATCACCGGTATAAATCACCTTATTTTCTCCAAAAGAGACATAGTACAAATCACCTCCAGCCACTGGTATCGGTGTAGCTTCGGAGTTTCTGGTATTAATTCGGGTTCCTACATTGACCACCGCGATATTTGATGGTCGTACCAGACCTTCCGCCATATTTATACCATCCAGTTCAACCTGCGCAATGTGTTGTACAGAATCAGAATATGAACCGCTTAGTAGTTCTTGTAATTGAATGGCCGATTCATCATACTTTCCATTCATCTTGAGGACCTGAGCATATTGAAGTCGTGCGACCGGATATTTATTTTCTTTGTCTCTTTGAATGAGTCGATCCAACCATCGTTCTGCTCTTTTGTAATCTCTGACTTTAAAATACAATTCAGCCAATTTATGCAGGTATTTGTCCTGCCGGTCTTCGCGGTACACTTGATTGTACCATTCCAGGGCATTGTAATAATCGTTTTTTATGTATGCTGAATCTGCCGCTTCGAGTTTAAATCGAAAAGGGATCTCTTTCAAGGGCTGCCCAGTTAACCACGTTGTAATGCTAAGGAATATAAAAAGTAAACCTATTCGTATATATATCATATCTTTCACACTTAAAATGGAGGACATAAAATGACTTCTTTCACTTTCGGCCTTTTATAAATCTTACCAATGTAAGACATTCCGATTTCAAAACTCTGTGCTGGTGATAGTGGATCCGTATTCAAGTCATATCCGATACCAGCCCGCCAACCCTGATAATCGATTCCGGCTAACACCTGGACGGCACGTCCCAGTCGATATCCCAGACCTCCGACCAGCCGAAAATTTTTATCATCATCCAGACTATAAGCCAACTTTGCCTGACCATATCCCAGATTCATACTTTCTTTGATCTGATATACTACCGCAGGTTCGAGAGCCAGTCCTTCTGCCAGCTCAAAAGATCCTTCTGCATGAATATTGAACTCTGGAATTTCTTTCTCGTTACTGGAATTTGTCAGCTGGTATTTCAATGGTAATAAATTTAATGCTGCAACCCCAAATCGAAATTCATCCGTTTCATTAATTGATGTTTTATATAATATACCTGCACCAAAGACAGTCCCTCCGCTGGATTCCAGGGATAAACTTCCAATTCCTGAGGTTTGGTCTTCGAAAATAAAATCATTAACGTTGCCGAGCTTACGGGTTTTAGATCCTCCGGTCAATCCTATTGTTAATACATTAGTTTGTTTTTTATCCAATGCCAGATGGTAAGAAAGATATCCATTGAATCCGGTCGTGGTTAGTTTGCCCGCCCCTGCCCGGTCCTGGTAAAAATTAACACCTACACCGATCCAATCCTGTTCGCGAAAGGAAAAACCCAAGGGCGCATCAATAGAGATAGCAGGTGTCGAGAATCGGTTGGGTAACAAGTTCGCCCACTGATCCCGGTAAATAGCGGTTACCCGGTAAGACCCCAGATAAGACCCATTATTTGCCGGATTGAGCAAGAGAGGCTGAAAGTCATATCTCGAAAAGTGCACGTTTTGGGACTGAAGCGCTCCTAAAGATATAAAAATGGAAATGATGATTATGTGTAAAATTCTATGCGGCATAGATCCTTTTATATTACTCAGATTTCAAATATAGTATTTTAGGATTGTATTGGAGGAATGAATGACGTATTTAACCCAATAAATTTATGATCATTGTGGTTTTACGCTGGCAGCACGATAAGCTTCGAGCGCAGTTCGCACCCCACCGTGCCGTAGTAACAATGATTTGGCTTCTTCATAAGAAACCTCCAGCTCATGCTGGATCATCAAACTACCCCGTTCTATTAATTTATTATTCGAGAGTTGCATATCGACCATTTTGTTGCCTTTCACGCGACCCAAACCGATCATTACAGAAGTACTGATCATATTTAACACAAGTTTTTGTGATGTCCCCGATTTCATTCGGGTACTTCCTGTGACGACTTCAGGTCCTACCACGATTTCTATAGGAAAATCACTGTGTTTTGCAAGAGGTGATCCTGGATTGTTGGTGACACATCCGGTGGTCACATTGTTCTCACGGCATTTCTTTAATCCATGAACCACATAAGGTGTCGTACCACTGGCAGCGATCCCAATCACCGTGTCCAAGGTATTGATACCGTATTCTGAGAGGTCTTTCCACGCTTGTTCCTCATCATCCTCCGCATGTTCGGCAGCATGGCGTATGGCTTTGTCGCCTCCTGCAATCAATGCGATGACCCAGTCGTGCGGAACCCCAAAAGTTGGTGGACATTCTGAAGCATCCAAAATACCAAGTCGGCCGGAAGTGCCTGCACCAATGTAAAAAAGCCGTCCGCCTCGTTTCATTTTTGATATGGTCTGCACAACGAGTGGTTCGATTTTGTGAAGTATCCGTCCAATGGCTTCGGGTACTTTCCGGTCTTCCTCATTGAGTATCTGAAGCAGTTCTCCCACGGGCTTTTTTTCAAGATCCTGATATGAAGAACTTTTTTCTGTTATTTTATCCATTTTATCCAGCGTTTAGAATGCCAAAGATAGAGAATAATTAAGATAGCAGCAGGTAGAAAACCGCATATTTCTCCCGCAATGGATTAACCTGAACAAAAAAAATTCCTGCCCTTTATAAAAGAACAGGAATTTAAGGTTAGTTTGATAACACATCATGGTTCTACAACTTGCTGTGCAAAACTAGAACTATTCTTGATTCAAACCCACAAACAATTTACGGTTTGCAGGCTTTGAATTGATTAACACTATAACTACAATATTGTTAAGTTTATTATACGTATCATAAACAACATGAATATATACCCGGTTAGTTCTCATTTTCCAGACTTTTTTTAAAGATTATTTTTGTATATCTTACCTGCTCAATATTTATGGTATGGAAATCAACCTGATTCACTGGGCTATTCCGGCTTTTGTTCTTCTTTTATTACTTGAAATAGTAATCAACAGTATAGATCACAAAGATCTGTACGACACGAAAGATACATTTTCAAGTTTAGCCATGGGCATCGGAAATGTTATCATTGGCATCTGGGGTAAAGCGCTCGTATTTGGCACCTATTACTTGATTTACCAATTCAGGTTGTTTACCCTGGGGTGGGAATGGTACATCTGGATACTGGCATTTTTCGCTGACGATATTTCGTACTATTGGTTCCATCGAAAAAGTCACGAAATCCGATTTTTCTGGGCATCTCATGTGGTACACCATTCTTCCCGTAAATACAATCTGTCTACAGCACTTCGACAAACCTGGACAGGCAACCTGACAGGGGCCTTCCTCTTTTGGATTTGGATGCCTTTTCTCGGATTTCATCCAATCATGGTAATGACGATGCAGGCCATCAGTTTAATTTATCAATTTTGGATTCACACGGAAACTATAGACAAACTGCCTCGTCCGATCGAATTTTTATTCAATACCCCATCCCACCACCGGGTTCACCATGGGTCCAATCCTGAATACATCGACAAAAATCACGCTGGTGTTTTGATTATATGGGACCGAATATTTGGAACTTTTCAACCCGAATTATACCGTCCGACCTATGGCTTGACCCGAAACATAAACACCTACAATCCTTTTCGAATCGCATTTCATGAATGGCACGACATCTGGAAAGATGTTCGAACCGCCCAATCCCTAAAAGAGGGGTTCTTATATGCGTTTGGCCGACCCGGTTGGCGTCCGGTGGCCCATAGGAATGATCTCAGCCACCAATCCGATCACCGAAAAAAGGGATCGGTTAGATTGGATGCCCAGCTGGCAACTAAGAATAAAACCTATCCTGAATAATTTTTTGCTTGGTATTACAATCCCGTATTATGATTAAAGAATCTTTGGATTCACAATTAATTATCCCAACCGTTCTAAGTGAAGATGACCGGCCAGCGGGTGTTTTTGTTTTTCTCAGTGATCAAATGCCGTACCACTATAAACTGAGACATATCTCCCGTCACATCGAATCCATGGCCCAATCATATAAAAGATATCTTCAAAAAGTCCTTGATCTCCAAATGTCGGATACCATTTTGGATTCCCAGGGAAAGGTCTGTTTTGCAAATGATCCGGACTTACGACCAGGATTTCGTACAACCTTCCACCCTATGGAATTATGGGATTACTACTATGCATGGTGGCACAGTCGAACTTACTGGAACCATCTGGAAGATCCAGATTCAACACTTCCCTTGCCAGTATCAGATCAATTTTGGAAAATGGTTGAATTTGGTTCCGAGCTTAGAAAGCTTCATGGCCAAAGGAAGAAACTAGGCAATCCTGGTATTGATTTTATCAAATCCAAAGATTTTAATACAGGTCAAAGTTCGACTCGTTTTACGCTAAGTGATGAAATGCAACAAACCGGCCACCTTACCGTGAATGCAAAATATCACATTAATAATGTGCCTGAACCGGTATGGGCGTATACGATCAACGGCTTCCGACCGGTTCTAAATTGGATCGAAAAACACACCTTTGAAAATCTGGAAGATGCACAAAAGACTGCTTTTATTCAAATGTTATTAGCAGTCGATGAAACTCAGCGCATACAGCGCAAAATCGATCAATATTTAACAAAGAATCAGACGTGAATTTCTCGATCAGTACCATTCTCGTACCATGAACAAAGTGGGTTACCTGACCGCCTTACCCGTTGGACTTGAATTCAATGCATTGTTTGTCATATCGTAAGAGGTATGATCCAAAGCAGGGTCAGGAACATTACCAACCAATGGTTTTAATAGGAAAGGTGATGGATGGTTGTCCGGGTCTGGTTCGACAGAAATAACCACTTGTCGACCTGCTAGATTAACCGGGAAGTCCAACCCTGCTGGTGCATTCAATAGAAAATCTTCCCCCGGGAAAGCGGGGCCACTGGCTGTGGTACTACTATAGTGATCGGATTCATCAGCATCTACCACTGAGGTAAATTTGCCTGTTGATACCGGAATGCCATTGATGACTGCCCATCCTTCATATTTCCAACCGGTACCAAGTTCAGGTAACTCCAATCCCCGACCCGGTCCATTTGTCGGATCCAGCCACCAAACGCCACTATTTTCCTGTGTGTTGTCCTGACCGTCTGTTGGGGTGGCCAGGATATATTTCCCTTTGGCACTCGTGAGATCGGTACCTATCGCATTACCGTGAGCGATCGATAAGGAAGCTTCATTTCCTGAAAAGTTACCAGCCAGCAACCGAACCGTGCTGGGTTCTGTGTCTGGATCAGACTCAGATTCGATGGTTAATACAAATGCTTCGGCATTTTCCAGTTTTTCCGGATGTACTTGGAATTGGGATTGTGATAGCCCTCCGTTGCTATCGACGGTAAATGAACCCGTGGAAAAATAGTCCCCGTCAACCACCATCCACCCTTCATACGTATGATCTGGCCCCAAATCAGATAATCCAGATATGTTTAGGCTTAACGTTCTGGTATCTATGTCATTTTCATCTTTCTCGCAGCTGATGAGTCCGAGCGAAAATAAGCAAACTAGTAACAAATAAGCAAACTGATATTTCATATTAATATAATATTTAAAATATTTAATTTCAATGTCTTGCACGAAGTAATGAAACTCTCTGATTACGAAATCATATGACTTACAAAACGCAGTATGTTTTGAAATAATTGCTTTATGAATGTTAATGGAAGTAAAAGTGGCGGCAGGAGCGATATGGAAAAAATCAGATGAAAGAATTATCCTCATCTGGAATCAGGCTTGACCTTGGGTACCATTTTCTTCGCTATGTAAGAAGGGCTATAGATGGCCCTACAATGCTGCTTAGTGAAGAACATTGTTAGGCATCCATCAATACACTCAAATATTTTTCGACGTAAAGATCAATGTCCTTTCTGTTGTATTGCATGACCCATCTGGGGTGCGGAACGGGAGTGATCTTAGAGAACCAGCCTTGTTGCTTATTGAGCTTTGTAAAATAACGGTAATTGGTACCTTTTCCGATACAAATTGCACGATCTTCAAGAGTGCCAAATTCGATTTGTTTGTTGATAGATTCGATCACAAAGGGTTCCAATGCCGAAAGGGTTTGGGGATCATCATAGTAATTGTAATTCTTGCCGTCTTTTAAAAGACCCAAAGGTAATAGAGAAGTTATAAAATGATGTTTATAAAAACGCTCGACGGACCCATATGCGTCGATGACACGATAGATAAAATGGGAAGACAGTTCATGACGTTTATCAAATAAATTGGAAATCCCACAACGCTCTTCCAGGTACACCGGATCAGTAAACCCCACGCCTGTCAACCCGGCACCAAAACGCCCCGGATTAATCCCAAAGAGAAAAAGTCGTTTTCGATGATCAGAAAAATACCGGCTAAAAAATTCAGTAATACATCTTTGCGTTTCTTCCTGATCCAGATTATTAATCCATTCAACGCCGACCGGTAAGTGATCCGGAACCTTGAGATTTTGATGGAATTCGATCACCTGTTCGCCAAAGGTTTTATTCGTAAAAGTTGGCCTCATAATACATATTCTTGGCGCTCAACCAGAGCAAAATAACCATTGTCTAGAGGAAGGTAACCTTGATCATAACAGAAATAATATACTTTTCCTGCTTTGGTTTGATAGGTATTGGTGTGATAATTAAAATCAAACTTCAATTTAATAAGCTGGTTTTTGTGGATAGTAGCTTTTCCATCGGGATTCAGTTTTTTTAGAATTCTACGGTTTTTACTGAGCGTACGATTTATTTTCCGCATGAAGTTATTCGCGTTTCGATTAAGCGCATTATAATAACTAGAACGACATTCAGAATCACAGAATTTTTTATCAGCACGTCCAATCAACGCTTTATTGCAGAATTTACAGGTTTTTTCATTTTCCATGACCTTCATCTTCGTTGGTCTTCTCACAATATACAAAATGTATTTTGATTGCAGTTTTTCCGTCCCAGGATCTCGTGATTCAAACCAATAACACAGTTCATTGGATACTCCCTCCTTATATTCTCCCAAAGCCGCTCCTCCAAACCACAAACAACAAACTACAAAAAATACCAGCTATCATTAGCAAATCCCAGATAAGTTAAACTACCACACAAACGCCATGAGTTGACTCCAAGCTCAAGAGCCAAACCACAAACAATACCACATCACATCAGAAAATCCCGGAAAAGTAAAGTGACCTCCAAAAACCATCGACTAACGACTGTCGTTTAAAGTCTTGATCACTCGTGCCGGGTTGCCGGCTGCCAGGACATCAGCCGGAATGTGCCGGGTCACCACGCTCCCCGATCCGATCACAGACCGATCTCCGATGGTAACACCAGGATTTATGATGGCTCCTCCTCCGATCCATACATCGGAACCTATGGAGATTGGATTTGCAAATTCAACGCCACTATTTCGTTGACGGTGATTCAGCGAATGAGACGCTGTAAAGATTTTCACGGAAGGCGCGATCATCACCCGGTCACCAATGTGGATCGGAGCAGAATCCAAAAATATACAGTCAAAGTTGATGAAAACCTTTTTACCCAGGTGGATATTGAACCCGTAATCACATAAAAAAGGTAGTTCAATCGTGAGATCATTGGATGTATGACCAAATAAACGCTGCCACAATTTTCTTTTTTCTGTCCAATCTTGATAAGGTATTCCCTTCCATTCATTCAACATTTCTCTCGCTTGCCATCGTTTTCTGCTCAATTCAGGATCTGTTGGATTGTAATCCTTTCCGGAAATCATTTTTTCGAGCTCTGTGGGGGTACTTGCAGTCATTTGAGTTCATTAATATATGATAAAATGTAAATTACGAATATTTGGAGTAATACCGACTTAGGGTCTTTGAAACTTCGATTTAACCCTGTTCTAATTTTGATACTCAATTTTTCATTCGTCCAATTCATATAATTATCGTATTTTTGCGCCCTTATTTCAAATTCTTGATTTAAGTATTCACCAAATATGCGACTCGAACTCTTCGATTTTTCCCAGGAAGTAAATTATAAAACAGAAATCCTTTCCGGCTTAACGGTTGCATTGGCCTTAGTGCCGGAGGCGGTAGCTTTTGCAATGATCGCCGGACTGTCCCCGTTAACTGGATTGTATGCAGCTTTTGTTATGGGCCTGGTGACTTCTATCTTTGGCGGTCGTCCAGGGATGATCTCCGGAGCGACCGGTGCTGTAGCTGTCGTTATTGCCTCTCTGGCCGTATCACATGGTGTGGAATATATCTTTGCCACCGTCGTGCTGGCGGGTATCATACAGGTATTGGCTGGGGTTTTGAAATTGGGTAAACTGATGCGACTGGTCCCACAACCAGCCATTTACGGATTTGTGAACGGTTTGGCAATTATCATTTTTATGTCCCAATTGGCTCAGTTCAAAACACCGGAAGGCGAGTGGTTAACCGGTTCCACCCTGCATGTATTGCTTGGATTGGTCCTGATTACTATGGTAATTATCTGGGGTTTACCCAAATTAACGAAATTAATTCCTTCCTCCCTGGTGGCGATATTGGTGGTTTTTGCACTGGTTGTCGCATTTGGTATTAATACCAGAACCGTCGGAGATATTGCATCCATCAATGGAACATTCCCACCGTTTCATATTCCGGCAGTTCCTTTCAATTTTGAAACCCTGGCGCTTATTTTCCCCTATGCTGCCATCATGGCCGGTGTAGGTCTTATCGAAAGTCTGTTGACGCTCAATGTTATTGATCAAATCACAGAAACCCGTGGAAAAGGGAATCGCGAAGCTATCGCCCAGGGATCTGCAAACATTTTATCCGGATTCTTTTCCGGAATGGGTGGTTGCGCAATGATCGGCCAAAGCCTGATTAACATATCATCCGGTGCCAGAGCCCGGCTTTCCGGAATTGTTGCAGCGATTATGTTGCTCGTATTTATCATGTTCGGATCCGGACTGATCGAGCAACTTCCCATGGCGGCACTTACTGGAGTCATGATCATGGTGTCCATCGGTACCTTTGAATGGGCAAGTCTGAAAACATTTCGACGAATGCCTACTTCGGACATTATTGTCATGGTTGCCGTGACCTTGATTACCGTATTCTTGCACAACCTGGCATTGGCCGTCATTATCGGTATTATTATCTCCGCATTGGTTTTTGCATGGGACAACGCCAAGCGAATCCGGGCAAGAAGACGGATTGATGAAGATGGGGTAAAACATTATGAAATGTACGGACCCTTATTCTTTGGATCCGTAGCGGTATTCAACGATAAGTTTGATGTGCTCAATGATCCGGACGAAATCATTATAGATTTTAAGGAAAGCCGTGTGGTGGATATGTCTGCTATCGAAGCACTGAATAAGATAACAGACCGATACCATAAGGTTGGTAAAAAAGTGCACTTGAAACATCTCAGCCCGGATTGTAAGCATTTACTTAAACGAGCCGAGGAAATCATCGATGTCAATGTACTGGAAGATCCGAATTACAAAGTGATGGTAGATGAAATTCCTGATTCGGTGGGGTGAATTATTAATTGTAAATTATTGATGGTAAATTGTAATAGTTCATCGTGACTTAGGTATTTGGTAGTTAGTAAGCCTCCCTACTTTGTGACGGGCGATAAACTTTGCTGTTGGTTATTGGCTGAGACTGATGCTATAACTTCTGTCCGTTAATTATTCTGGCTTGATTCCCCTACCCTATTATTTCTATCTCATCACCTTTTATTTCCAAGTGATAGCTTTCACCTTTGGATCGGTATTGGATTTTGAAATGGTTGGTTACCGAAGAGATGTCAGTGGGGAGCCAATTGCGCCCTTTTTTGACGACGATCAAAACACCACGCGCATCACCGACCCAGCAAAATTCATCACTGAAACCTTCCGGATTCTCAGGAATGATGCCATACCTATCCATTAATAGCCGGGCTGTATTCCGGGGACGTTCTACAGGTAATCCAATTTCATTGACACAAACCAGGTTGGCCGGATCAAATTTTAATCCTGTCCCATCCTGCACCGAGGGCCGCTCGATCCATTCCACAATATTTCCATCCGGGTCTTTGAAGTAAATGGCCTGTCCTGGGTTGAAATGTACAATCTTCTCTCCGTCCAGCATCAACAGTTCAATACCCCGGGATTCCAAATAAGTGATGGCTTCGTGCATGGTCCCGGTGGGTAGCAGAAACGCAAAATGGTAGTATTGTTCCGGACCGGAATGCTGAAACTCCAGTTGTGTGTGCAAGGTATTCACCCGGAAGGTTTGGTCAGCGATTCTGTCACAAGGTAATCCAAGTATTCCTTTGTAGAATTGCCATTGATCGTCGATTTGTGTGGAATACAAGTTGAGCTGGTCGATCTTCATTGGAATCTGTCGTTTTGGTTTAACGATGTTAAATTATAAATATTCATTGTAATAGTATAGTGAAAATGTTGACTTACACCTTATCAATCAACTAAGGTAGAACACGACTAATTCGAGTGGTCGGTGAAGAATCCTATGCTGATAGCTTGAAGCGAGAGCGAGGAGGCTTACACCTTGCCATTCGACATAAACAAAGACTAATCATCTACATGAATATTGTTCTGAAGGAGTTGCCGAGAGGTGGGTTGGAACTAAGTCCAGGCGCTACCCCACTCCCCAGCTGCCTGGCAAGTTCCTTTCCCACGAACAACCAAAATCTCTTAAAAACCCATCTTTGTAAGTAAAGTATCCCTTAGATGACTCGGGCTCAATTCGGGCTGATCCAAACTACAGCTATGAAAACTATTTTTATGCTTTCCTTTCTTCCATGGCTATTTTTCGGCTGTCGTCATCCCGAAGCCACTGATAGAACCGATACTTTATTTATCCCGGCTGCTATCTTTGAAAATCCGGATCCACTTCCGTTATCAACCATTGCTAAGGGTTCCAGGTATCTCCTCATCGATACTACGGGTGGTCATTATATCAAAAGGATAAATGGATTAGCCAATTTTGGTGACAGCTACCTGATCTATGATGATCAGGGTGTGTTTTATACCATTTCACCACAAGGTCGGGTGCTATCAACCTTTCAGCACCAGGGGAAAGGTCCGGGGGAATACCTCGATATCGATGATATTGCTATTAATCCATCCAATCTGGATATTTATGTGAATTCCTCCAGACTGAAGAAAATCATCCACTATGATTCCACCGGAAATTTGCTTCATGAATTATCAGTGAAAAATTACTATATTAACGAGTTGACATTTAAAGATGGTCATCTTCTTGCAATGAGCTCCTTTCCTATGTTCTTGAATGAATACCACCATCTGCAATTCCTTTTTGTTTATGACCAAAACCTAAATTTGGTGACATCGAGAGAACATCCACATTGGACGGAATTTAAAGAAAGTTATCTGCAAGCCGCTATTATGCCCATGCGCACCTTTGATTTGGGACCACAGCTTGTATTTTATGAAATGTACCAGAATGGACGATTTTACAAGACCAATACCCAAAAAAAATGGTCTATTGATGAATGGCTGTCAATACTTCTTGAGAACAGCCTTTCAGATGACATGTTGCTCCAATCCGTTGGGAGTTCAGTTGATGACGATCATCTGGATGGTCATCATTTGATTCAATCTGTAGTCGGATCTCCGAGGTATCTTTTTCTCACGATCAATGAAGGAAGCATATTTACTTTTAAATCTGTGCTCATAGACACACAGAACAATACCATCACCGGCATACAGGATTTTGCAGGATACAATCGGTTTTGGGATGACCTCAATGGGTTTTTCTCGTTCTGGCCTTCCGGTTACCTATCAGGCACAAATGAAGCATACGACTATTCGTATGACCCCGGAAAGATGGAACAAGAGTATCAAGAAGCCCTCGCCATTGCTCCGGATTTTATGCATCGTGCGGATTCCAGTGTGTTGGATCTTTTTGATACCGCCAAAAGAATGGGAAATCCGGTGATCCAATTGGTGAAATTGAAATAAGATATATTCACTTATCCATTAAAAAAACCATCCTCTGCTCTTCTTCGACCGCTTGTTCCCCAGGCCAAGCACGCCGAGCAATCCACGGGAAATTTCTCGGGAGATGTCTCTTGTAAGTTGCCGGGTCACCTGATCGACGGTTTTTTCAAAATAGGTGGGTGTCGGTTTTTTATATTGTTTTTTCTTTTCTTCCTTGATTTCTTCATGGGCGGCTTCGGCCATTTTTTCCGCAAGAATCTCATAAGCGCTTTCCCGGTTAATATCCTGGGCATACTTTGGTGCCAACACAGATTGGTCGATCACATCTTTGATCTCAGCTGGAGACAATACATCCATCCGGCTTTCCGGAGCGCGCATCATGGTACGAACCAAGGGCGTCGGTCGACCTTTTTCATTGAGTACAGTCACCAGTGCTTCTCCTGTGCCTAATTTTGTCAATAAATCCGCCACGTCATAAAATTCGGTTTCGGGAAAGTTTTGTGCTGCCAACCGGATGGCTTTCCGGTCCCGGGCTGTAAAAGCCCGGAGGGCATGCTGTACTTTCATACCCAATTGACTCAATACGCTATCCGGCACATCGACCGGATTTTGGGTGATAAAAAAGACCCCTACTCCTTTGGACCGGATCAACTTGACGGTTGTTTCGATCTGGTTGAGCAGTTCTTTCGAGGCATTATCAAAAATAAGGTGGGCTTCATCGATAAATATCATCAGTTTGGGCTTCTCGAGATCCCCTTCTTCCGGGAAAGACGAAAAAATTTCTGCTAGCATTTGCAACATAAAGGTCGCAAACAGCTGCGGCCGATCCATCAGATCCATCAACCGGAGAATAGAGATTACACCGCGGCCATCCGGATCGGTCCGGCAAAGGTCAGCTACTTCATAAGAAGGTTCACCAAAAAAAATATCAGCACCTTGCTGTTCCAGTGCGATCATTTTCCGGATAATGGCACCCACTGAGGCACTGTGAATTCGACCATATTCCTTCTCCACAGCATCTTTTCCATCAGTAGTCATCCAGGTCAGCGTCTTCTTGAAATCTCTCAAGTCGATCAAGGGGAGTTTATTGTCATCGCAATACTTGAAGATGATCGCTACAATACTGGTTTGTGTCCCATTGAGGTCAAGTATTTTGGAAAACAAAACCGGACCGAATTCAGTCAGGGTCGCTCGTAGTTTGATGCCATCCTGACCGGACAAGGTCATAAACTCGATCGGGAATCCTTTGGGGTAAAATGGAAGTCCGATGGCAGATTGGCGCTCATCGATCTTGGGGTGATCCTTTCCCGGTCTGGCCAATCCGCTCAGATCGCCTTTTATATCCATGATTAGGCTCGGAACCCCGTGATGAGATAGATGCTCAGATAAAACTTGCAGAGATTTGGTCTTCCCCGTTCCAGTGGCTCCGGAGATCATCCCGTGCCTATTGAACATACTCAGCGGCGCTCGTACAAATAATTCAGGAATCGTGGTGCCATCCATCATTGCTCCTCCCATGATTAGCGACTCCCCTTTGTGTTGATATCCTTCTGCTATCGTTGACTCAAAGTTGTTTTTGCCCATGTGGTCATCTTTTTATTTCTTCTTAATGAATTATTCTATTAGAAGTCATGATAATTCGCGGCTCTGTTACCACTGATCTCTTCTGTGGAGTCGCAATAAATCGCGTTTTTATTATTTCATTCCTTCATTCCCGGGCCGCTCGCTTCGAGGTTCTCTCACTTCGATGTCCCCGACATCGACCTTTCCAAGGAACGTTCATTCATCTTCATCTGTTCCATTTGTCGACCCGCATTCGGTATCGGTTCTCATCCACGGGCCATAAATTCAATTCAAAATTCGACTCCAGAACCTTCTCCAATGAATCAGACTGGATAAGTTGATTGTAAAAGTCAATTCCCGTTTGTTCCTCTACGCTTCGGACCGGCATTGCAAATTCCGATAAAGGAAGATCTGTCGCTGCATTGGGGATGATAAATCCAATAGCTTTGAGCTCTGGTTCATCAAAGTCCAATATAACCTTGAAAAATCGTTCCGGGACGGTCACCTGATTTTCACCAATGGTCTTGGTACTTTTCCCTATTATGGGACCTGTAACGATGTAAAGCCGGTCATTGCTTCGAGCCCAATCCCGAACGTTTTCTTCTAATTCCCGCCATACTCCGCCATTGAAATTATACGCCTGCGGACTAATATTACTCATTAGGAAGGTTTCTTCATTGACAGCCCGATTCCACGCGCGGTCGGCGGACGGGATCAAATGGCCTTTGGTATACCCGCTGCCTTTGTAATCATAATATTCTGAACTACCAGTAGGTATCGCTTCATCCATTTCAAACCAATCTGTCCGATCCACAAACTGGCGATTGAGTTCTTTTTTTGTCAAAACATAGGCCACCCACTTCGCCTGTTCATGTTCTTCATCATAAGTCAGGGTAAAGGTAGAGTGCTGGATAACCGGGAGATTGGATTCCGGCCAGTACGTGGCAGTTACGGGTTCGGATGTGGTTTCATTGTCTGCAACTTCCGTCATGACGCCGGGCAACTTTCGCAACATCAATACAAAGGCAACCAGTATGGCACCCATAAGCAGTACCCGGATGATCATCCCACTGCCTCCTTTGTTATTTCCTATATGCCTGCTTTCAAATGCCACGTTGAATTTCAAATTTATTAAAGCAAATATATCAAAACATTTGAGTAACTTAACGCATGGCATCGTTTTTCAGTCATACCACACTGATCTTCATTCTGATATACCATAGCGGCGAGTGTGCGGGCCAGGAACACCCTGTTTTCACGACCGCTTATAACTCCTGTATGCTTTCATCGGATGCATTCTCCGCAGATCAGGATGCCTATGTTCTTCAACCTGGCCTATTGCCGGAGATCACATCACTCCAATTATCTGGCAATATCCAATCTGTGTTTACCGGGTTTGATGTATATGCACTGGGATTACACGTTGCAGTTCCATTACCGATCAACTTTGGTGTGGGTTTGTCAATCATGAAGTTGGGCCACCCTGATTTCAATTCTTCCAGGATTACGCTGAGTGTTGGTAAGCAACTCGGAAAAAATTTATCAATAGGGACCAGTCAAAGCTTCCATCAGAATAAAATCGCCAATAGGGGCAGTCCCTGGTCCGGATCTTCATCCGTAGCCGGTCTTTATGATACTAAGAATTGGGGTATTGCATTGAGAGTGGATGGATTGATGCCATGGAAGAAAAACGACTATTCCAATGAACTTACTATCTATGCTGGTGCCCATGTGAAATGGTCCACGCAAACACAACTTTTTACCTCGATACACTATACTGATCAGAGGTTATATCCGGTTACAGCTCTACGACAAGAACTAATCAAAAATGTCGAATTGATCGGATCTTTTCAATGGTACCCGGCTCAGTATGGTGTTGGATTTATCATTCCGCTGTCGGAACAGTTAAAATCCATAATAAGTACCCAATATCACCCTGTCCTGGGATGGTCTCCGGCGATTGGATTGCAATGGAAAGGAAGTAAGCAAAGAATGTGAAAGCTCAAAAGGCCAAGCTGAAAGGTGGAAGCAAACAGAGTTCTAGGCACCGAAGTTCAAAGATGAAAGCAAGCCATAGCACAAACCCCATCAACCTCATCAACCATCCACCATGAGCATTGCTGTTAAATCACTCCAATATTTTAAACGCGGTTCGACGGTTCTCCTGATGCTCTTCCTCCGTACAATCTTCACACAAACAATCCGCAACGGGTTGGCTTTCGCCATATCCTCGCGCTTCCAGGCGGTTCGGATCTATACCAGCATCGATCAGATAGGATACCGCAGATTCTGCTCTTTTCTGAGAAAGATCTAAGTTATAGTCATCGGTGCCACGGCAATCGGTGTGAGATGTCAATTCTATTTTTCCAATCTCTGGATTATCGTTCAATAAGTTAGCCAGGCTGTCCAAAATCGGCCGGGCATCGGGGCGGATGTTCCAGCGATCGTAGTCATAATAAATATTTTCAAGTACAATTTCTTTGTTCTTCACGATGGGATCCATCAACCGGGTATAGCGATAGATGATGTTCTGTCCAACCGTGTCAGGTGGTCCTAGTTTATCCAAAGTCAGGCTTTCTTTGTACGTGAAGTACTCGGGTTTGGAAAAGGCTATGTTCAATGGGGTCTGGTCATAATTAACGATGACAACTTCTCCGTTGAGATCTGAAGACAAGGTCGAATCAATTGCACCCTGCACACGAATTCGGCTGTCCTCCAATGGGAATCGCAACATTTGCCCACTTTGGGGGTCTTCCTTTCGGGCTACCGTACGTAAATGGAGCTGAAAGGTATATAGCTCTTCTTCTTTTACATCAGGAGTAAATGGTTTGCTTCTTTTACGGTAATACATATAAATATCATCTCCACCAGCTCCTCCTCTTCTATTGCTTGAAAAATAGGCCGAATTCAATTGATCGTTTCTGTTGGATTCAAAGGGTAAATATTTAAAATCGTCGAAACTTGAATTAATGGGTGGTAATAAATTTTGTGGATTTACATATTGACCGTTTACCTGATAGGTTTTATAAATATCCAGTCCACCCATTCCAGGTCGATCTGAACTAAAATACAATGTATCATTGAAAACAGAAGGATACAATTCATTTGATTCCGAATTGATATTGCTGAAATTCAATATTTCCGGTTCCGACCACTGCTCGTCGATCCATTCGGTATAAAAAAGATCATATCCTCTCGCATTCTTATCGATATCACTGGCAAAATACACTCGTAGTCCATCTCCGGATACATACGGATGTATAAAATTCACATTGGACGTGGTAAATGGCATGGTCTTTTCTTCAGACCATTCCCCTTGCTCATTCTTACGCGAATACATGATCCGGCAAAACACATCATAATCGTCGTCCAGTTCCTCGCACCGGGTAAATACAAATAATTCCTTTTTATCATCATAGGAACCATCGCTCTCATGATGTTCTGTATTGATACTAAAGTCATCAAAAGCGTTGACCTCCCGATTCATTACCTGGTAAATGTCATAAAATTTGTGCCCCGTCCATGCGTAGTAATTTCGACCTTCAGAGCCATCCCGATCCGAAGAAAACAAGAAGTACTCGGGACCGTACACCTGATTCATTACTTCAGAATAAGGGGTGTTGATGGTTGACAAATTTATGACTGTCAGTTCGGGGTTCTGATCTGCTACTCTTTTCCAGTCTTTAGCTTGATTGGCCGCAACGATTTCTTTTTGAAAACGGGAGGCGTCATTGGTTTCTTTATTGAGCAGATTATAGGCTGCTGCCGCTTCATCGTATTGACCTATTTTTTTGGACATATCTGCATATTTCAGCAGAGCTTGCAATCCATACTCATTATCATAGGCTTCAAAAAACCATTTTTGAGCATCTGCAAAAAATCCAATATGATCATAGGAATCTCCCAATAAGTATGCAAGTTCACTTTTCAACTCCTTGCTGCGTGCCGTCTCGACCTCCTGTAAAAGATATTGAATGGCCTGTGCGTAGCGTTTTCTTTCATACGCGGTCCTTCCATCAGCGATCTTTTCGGTGGTAATGCATCCTGACAGGAAAAACAGTCCAAAACAACTAATCCATACTATTGACATCCTAATCATAGTCTAAAGCTAATAAAAAAGGGCAATGATTGTTTACATTGCCCTGTTTTATTAGTTGCTATTTGATCAGATAGATATTCCGCGATATTATACGGTGGCCGTTTGCTTTTCAGATTTCTCTGGAGCCGTTTTCTTATCCTTTCCCGCACCAAGCAAATCATACAAGATAGGTGATGCAATAAATATAGAGGAATAGGTACCGAAGAAAATACCAAATGTGATTGCAAAAGCAAATCCTTTGATACTGCTGCCCCCAAATATTAGGAGTAGCATAATTACGAGAATTGTGGTGCCTGATGTAATCAATGTCCGGGACATGGTACTGTTAATGGCATCATTAATTAATTGGTACCTCGATTTTTTACTATAGCTGTTAAAGTTCTCTCTTATTCGGTCATAGACAATCACTGTATCATTCATAGAATAACCAATCACTGTCAATATCGCTGCAATAAAGGCTTGATCGATCTCCAGGGAAAACGGAAGAATACCGCGCAACAGCGAGAATATCCCCAGGATAACCAATGTATCGTGAAATATAGCAATGACCGCGCCCAGACTGTATTGCCATTTGCTAAACCGGATAAAGATGTATAAAAAGATCGCAATCAAAGAGAATAAAATTGCTTCCCACGAACTTTTCATAATATCTTCTGCAATGGTCGGACCGACCTGACTGGAACTCACGATGTGTGTCCCCTGCCCTTCCGGTGCCCGGAATTCCTCGTAATCGAGATTTCCGCCCATCACTGCATTAACTCCTTCGAATAATTTTTGGCGTACTCGATCCGGTGCATCTTCGGAGGTATCATCAATGAGATAGGACGTAGTTACATTATAATGGTTCCCAACATCGATGGATTTTACTACGGGTTCTGAATCAAAAGCATCGGTAAGTGCATCAGACAGGTCTCCCACTGAAACTTCAGTATTCTGGGGAAATTCTATATTATAAGAATAACCGCCTTTAAAATCTACGCCAAGTTCCCAACCACGGGTGAAAATGGATATTAAGCCAATCAAAGTCAGCGTGATCGAAAAGATATAGGCTTTTTTACGCTTACCCAACCAATCGATATTAATGTTAGCTAAAAATCCTTTGGTGGTCGGACGCATAAAGCTAACCAGTTTTTTATCTTTTCCATTCCAGTAATCAATTACCAGGCGGGTCACCCATACTGCTGTAATGAATGAAAAGATGACACCCCATATCAGCACTACCGCAAATCCCTTGATAGGACCTACGCCAAAGTAAGCCAGAATAACGGCAACCAATAATGTAGTCACGTTCGCATCAATTATGGCCGAATAGGAATGTCTGAATCCATCTTTAACAGCGTTGAGCGTGCTCTTGCCGGCTCTGAGTTCCTCTTTTATACGTTCGTATATGATCACATTCGCATCAACCGCCATTCCAATAGTCAGGATGATACCGGCAAAACCCGGGAGTGTCAGTACGGTACCATAGGAAGCTAAAGCACCAAAGATGAAAAACAAGTTCGTGAACAAGGCGATGATAGAGACTACACCACCACCATTATAGTAGAAGATCATAAAAACCATGACCAGTAAAAATCCTGAAACGAGCGACACGACACTTTTCCGGATATTGTCTTTACCCAGAGAGGGCCCGACCAGGGATTCAGAAATTATTTTGGTTTTAGCAGGAAGTTTTCCAACTTCAAGAACTGCTGCAAGATCGTTTCCTTCCTGAACTGTAAAATTACCGGTTATTGAACTGTTTCCATCTGTGATCGGTGTATTTACACTGGGTGCAGAAACGACTTCATCATCCAGTACAATAGCAATCTCGCGATTGTTATCTTGTGCTGCCTTTGTTGTCATATCTGCCCATATCCGTGCGCCCTGATTATCCATTTTCAGAGAAACAGCGACTTCATTGGTAATCGGATCCGGTGCTGTGGTAGCACTTACAATGTGTTCGCCCGAAAGTGGCGCTTCTGCGTTGGCTCGACCTTTTTTGATCGCATACAACACGTACTTATTTGTCTTCTCGCCCGACGTATAATCACGGCGCGGCTCAGAACCCCATAAAAATGCAATATCGGAAGGGAACATTGATTTAATTTCCGGCTTTTGGAGGTATTCCATGACGATGTTCCGTTTGTTCCTTTCGGCTTCACCCATGGCTGCTAATCCAAGAGACCCCGTGATATTGGGGGTGAAGTTGCTAAACAAGGGACCGCTTTGAAAGGCATTTTCCCCTTGAGGTACATCCACAATCTGTGTGGTGGAGTCTCCGGTGGGGTTGCCTAAACTATCCAAAACGGCTGTCTTAATCGTATCCTTCTGGGTCAGATCAATCGTCTGATTCAAAGCAGCGGTATCTCCGGCCTGGAGTTGTTTTAATCGTTCATTCGCCCGCGAAAGAGTCTGAATAAGGTTATTATCCGTCACGCGATATACATTCCAAAACTCTAAGTTGGCTTGGGCTTGCAAGTAATTTCTGGCTCGCTCATAATTTTCGACTCCGGGTAGTTCAACCATGATGATGTTCCGGCTTTGATCCAGAGAGATATTGGGTTGACTTACGCCAAATTTATCAATCCGATCCTTTAGTCGGTTAAAGGTCAGTTTTACCGTCTCACTGGCCTTTTGACGCAATACGGCCATCACGGCATTGTCGGGCGAACCAAAGGTGATGTCTTCGGCTAGAACCTCATTTTTAGCAAAAATACTCGCCAGTGTTTTTCCATTGGCTAAGGAAGACCATTCCGTTTGAAATGCAGACATAAAATCAGCCCCGGTTTCTCGCATCCTTTCTTCAGCATTGTTAAGTGCCTGACGAAAGGTTGGATCCTGGCTGTTTTTTGAAAGATTTTCAAGGAAATCTTTTAGATCAACTTGCAGCAAGGCACTTAATCCGCCTTTCAGATCCAGACCGAGCGCTAATTGTTGTCCCTTTAATTCTTCATAGGTATAATCCTTAATGAGCGGGATGTTGAAAATGGGTACACCCGACATCGAATCAAGATAGGCTATGTGCGCATCTTTGGTCAGTGAATCGATTTCTTTTTGGGTATCTCCTCGCTGACCGATTCTTTCAGCGTACTCGTCTGCCTGTTTTTCTACCTTCCAGGTAGGGTATATCAAGAGATACTGAAAAGCACTCACGATCGCGAATAAAATCAGGAAAAATTTTATGACTCCTTTAGCTTGCATGTTATATATTATGTTTAATCCTTATAACTCAAAAACTGCGCAAATATAACGTTTATACGAAAAGCGCTGTAATTTTATAAGAAAATTCGTTCAAGAATAGATCTTTTCTTTATATTGCTTTGGTATAGCACTTGTTATACCACCTATTTAATAATCAAAATTAACAAATTATGGGATTATTTTCATTTCTTAAAAAAGCTGGTTCAAATCTATTTGGAAAAGATGAAGAAACCAAGTCCAAAGAAACAGAAAAAAATGCAGAAGAGCGTAAAGCATTGCTAATCAATGAAGTTAAAAGTTTAAATTTTAATGTAGAAAATTTATCACTGGAGCTTGATGAACATAAAGTAACGGTTTATGGTAAAGTCGATTCGCAAGAAGAGAAAGAAAAGGTTATACTGGCTCTTGGCAATGTAACCGGTGTTGCCACCGTGGATGACCGGCTCAATGTGGTGAATCCAAAACCGGAATCTACTTTTTATGAAGTGAAAAGTGGCGATTCGCTTTCCAAAATTGCCAAAGCCCACTATGGGGATCCTATGAAATACCCGCAAATATTTGAAGCTAACAAACCGATGCTGACAGATCCGGATAAGATATATCCCGGGCAAGTGCTTCGAATTCCTCCCCTGGAGGCTTGATCAATAGCCTTGATTACCTTGTGAAATAAATGTTTCACACTTGATAAGAAAAAGCTGTATATCGTCGTATACAGCTTTTTTTTATTCACTTTTAAGCATCGCCTGGGGGTATGTTTTTTTAATCTCATCAAGTTTGTTGCGGGCTGTTCTTTCATTGGTGAAAGGGCCGACATACATGCGGATCCAGTCCCCTTTTTCTACGAATTGGTAATCGAGATCTGTCCGGTGTTCTGGGAGATTCTCACGTCCTTTGAATAAACCCAGTACTATAATATACCGCTCATTATCTTTTTTGAATGAATATTTTTTTGATTTGATCCCAATTAATTTGGGCGATTTTTCGGCCACCGTTACATTGGAAGGTTTTTTACCTTTCAGATAGAAAGAACCAAGTTGACCGTCTTTTCGACGAACAAAAATACTTTTTTCCTGTGTGGCATAGTCAGGATGTTTGAATATCAGATGATATTCGCCCGAATGGTGATTCATCAGCCCAAATTGACCATTGTGATCAGATATTCCAATCATCTGCTCTGAATCATCATCGATACGTTGAATAATTCTTACGTTGGAAATGGGGATATACGATTCTGCATTCAGGATACGTCCCATTTTATACTGGGTTTGCTTCTGCATATAAAAAACCATGACGAGATTATCGGTTCCGGAAGGAATTTGAAAAGAACGTACCAAAGTGATGTAGCCAGACGCACTAATGTATAGCACGCAGGAAAAGGACTCATCTATTTGAATAGTTATCTCACCCCGTTCATCAGTTACAAATTTTCCGAGATGACAAGATTGCAGGTCAATGACTGCTTTAGATACAGATGCACCGGAATCCAGTGCTTTTACTTCCAGGGTGACTTCCCGGCTGTGCAGATGGATACAAAAAGTGCATACTGCACATACTAGAGCACAGCGTGTAATTATTTTATATATTTTGACCATATATTTCATATAACCAATAAAAATACTGCTATTTTTGGTAGTTCTATACCCAGGATTTATGGGTGAAAAATAATTTAAAATTTTTAAAATGGTTCATTCCAGGCAGTTATTATTTGGATTGGTTTTTTTTATTCTCCTTTACTTACCGTACAATATCCATGCCCAAAAAAGCACATATGTACCAGGAGAATTTATTATCCAGACCAATGGCGCTTCACCCCATGAGGTATTGGTTCAGTCTCTCTCTACAGACCGACGGCAAAAAACTTCCGTTCATGCCATCGATCTTTCTTCTGAAATGGGTTTGTATAAGATTGCTTTTGATACCGTCAAAGTTAATGAAATCGAACTCCTGTCCAAATTAAAAACAAACCCCAACGTGCTTGCGGTTCAGCGTAACCATTATTTGAAGCCGCGCCGGGTTCCCAATGATCCTCGCTACGAAGAACAGTGGCCCTTGCGGAGTAACAATTCTGTCCACGCAGATATTGAAGCAGAAGCAGCCTGGGATGTTACCACAGGCGGTAAAATATCCAACACGCACGATATTGTAATCGCAGTGATTGATGATGGTTTTCATGTTGATCATCCGGATTTAATCGAAAACTTGTATGTTAACGAGAACGAGATCCCGAACAATGGAATCGATGATGATCAAAACGGTTACATCGATGATTACCGGGGATGGAGTTTTAAAACCAATAACGATTCTCTAAGTACCGGCGATCATGGAGAACCGGTCGCAGGTGTCATCGGGGCCCGTGGGAATAACGGCATCGGTATTACCGGTATAAACTGGGATGTTAAAATTCTCCCGCTTTTATTGGATGAAAAATTTACTGATGCGGGATTATTAGCCAGTTATATCTACGCATACAAACTGCGAAAACGATTCAATGAATCTCAGGGAGCTCAAGGCGCTTTTGTTGCTGTCACCAATTCTTCCTGGGGTGCTGAAGGCTATTTTCCGGATGAATTTCCAGTGTGGTGCAACTTTTATGACAGTTTGTCCACCGTCGGGATCTTAAATTGTGTGGCTACCTCCAACGGGAATGTAAATGTGGACGTGACTGGTGATATCCCTTCATTGTGCAGCAGTGAATCCGTAGTGGTCGTGACCAATACAGACATCAATCGGAATCTTGTAGGCGCCTATGGACCAAAAAATGTTGATATTGCAGCTCCAGGAGAAGATATATTTACTTTAAAGAACGATGGTTATGGTTTTGAAAGTGGAACTTCCTTTTCTGCACCCGTTGTTAGCGGCGTACTTGGTTTGATGTATAGTGTTCCTGTTCCTGGAATACTGGACGCGGTATTGCGGGATCCAGAGGGAACCGCCCACATTACAAAAAATCTGATGTTACAAAGCTATGATTATGTCTCTGCGTTGGATGGGAAGATAAAAGTCCCCGGCATTATTAATGCCCGCAAAGCCGTAGAATCCATGATGGCCTATTTTAATGTAGAAAATATTGACTATTGTACGATTGATAGTTTAACCAATAGTTCGTATTTTCTGGATAGCCTGATAATAGGATCGGAGGTTATTGCATCCGGGAATAACCTGGGGTATCGTCCCCATAGTTTTCTGACCGATAGCCTGGAACAAGGTCGGTATATTCCAGTCTCACTGGTGAGCAACACGTACACGGATTCCCTGGATTTTGTACTTTGGTTGGATCAAAACCGTGACTCTGTTTTTTCAGATTCTGAGGTATTGGTCAATAGCCGAGATGTGGCTAGATGGGATGGTGAATTTTTTATGCCCGAGCGGCTCGATAGTGGATATTATAATATTCGTGTGGGCGTTCTTGCCACCACTGATAGTATCAATCCATGCGGGACCGATATTCCGTCGTATGAATATGAAGATTATACTGTATATGTCAAATTAAATCCACTACTCTGCCAGAATTCGCCTGCTGTAGATACCATAATGACCGGACCGGATTATCTGCAGATCATGTGGGAGGAGGTCGATAGTTCTGTGGCTTACGTTTTCCGTTATCGGAAACAGGGAGATACAGAATGGGAAGATGAAATGGTGGACACTTCTAAGATGTTCACTTTGGATGATCTTGATGAATGTACGCCGTATGAGTTTCAAGTACGTAGTGTTTGTTTTTATGATACAAGTGCTTATACGCCTGTCGCCGTGTTTTTTACTGCCTGTATATCAAGCAATGAAAATCAGGAATTCGCTGAAAGCATCAAAGTATTCCCCAACCCCAGTCACGGCGGGAACTTAACTGTGGACTTCAGAAACACCAACCTGCCCATCGGTCAATCAGCTGTTTCAGTTACCTTGTATTCCATGGAAGGACGTCAAATGAAGACGGAACAGCGATCTTCATTACTTTCAGACCAACTGCACCTGTACTGGCCTGATGTTCCCCGGGGCATGTATTTGGTGCGGATTGATATGGACGGACGGTTTGCTGTGAAGAAATGGATGATTCACTAATAAAGTATACCATAGACTTATAAATTATTATTTGACAGCCAATCCAAGCCTCAACTCGATACGATCAATAAGCAAACTGAAAAGTACGGATCCACCCACATCTTTATTTACATGTGAAGCCTCCGTACAATTTGAAATCTGACTTCATCACCGGTTCTTCCTCCGAGCCATCATACCTGGAAACTGCATGGTTATTGAATTGACCCTGAGACCATGATTCCGGATGTATATCATTCTTATAGGATGCTGCACCTAAGATTTTGCAGCTATTTAAGCTTTGGTCTGCGTTGCACTCCGACTATATTCAGATATTCCTTCTATGCATAATACCATTTGTATTTGATAATGTCGCATAAGATTTTGTAAATATTCAAAGGTTGTCGAGGAAAAAAACGAAGGTATAGCTGGAGTTACACCGAGTATTTTTGACGAAGAGAATCGAAGAATATTTCGGAAAATATGCGGCAGTTATGAATTCAAATGTATAAATCAAAAGTCATGATTTTTGGTGGCTTTGTTTCACTTGAGCCGGGGCAAAAATAAAGAGGCGACACAGGTTAGTGTCGCCTCTTGTTAATTCACGCATAAAGTTCTTAGTAGGATGCGTTTTATCTCATATGGTCTTGTGGACCGCTTTACCTCGATCTGTTAAACCAAAAGGTTATAGTTCATCAAGTTTGAAATTCTTCCATCGAACCCGAATTCCTCCTCCACTATGAATTTGCAAAGCAATGCGGCCTTGTGCAGATCCGATCAGATCATCCTTCATGTCCGTCATCAATTCTCCATTTAACCAGGTCTGGACGTGATCTCCTTCCAGTTTAATACGCATCGTATTCCATTCACCCATATTAACATCTCCTTTCCCCTCCGGAATTTTATGAATCCACCCACGACCATATGATTCATAAATACCGCCGCTGTTGTGTCCTGGAGGTGCTACTTCAACTTGCCATCCGTTTACTTTCACTTCATCTTCTATGAAAGATCGAAAAAAGATCCCACTATTACCATCAGCTTCCTGGAGAAAATCAACTGAAAAATCAAAATTATTATAGTATTTGTTCGTGGCTAAATACCCATA
The DNA here is from genome assembly GCF_019802045.1 of Membranihabitans marinus. Taxonomy (GTDB): domain Bacteria; phylum Bacteroidota; class Bacteroidia; order Chitinophagales; family Saprospiraceae; genus Membranihabitans; species Membranihabitans marinus_A. The sequence continues at coordinate 249,443 of NZ_JAHVHU010000004.1, forward strand.
TTCTTCATCGGGACCACTTTCGCAGATCATTTCACCATCTTCCACGTACCATTTTTCTGTTCCGTATATTTCCCATCCGGACAGATCTTCTCCATTGAATAATTCAACATTTTTTTCTGGCTTACGCGGCAACTCTTTTATTTTAATGTCTTTATACCATGCTTTGGCTCCATGATCCTGCAAAACAATATATCCTTTCCGAGGCAATCCATATTCCCGAACATCAGCCCATTTTCCACTGTTTTTGCGTTCGAACCAGTCTTCCGTCCAGGCTTCAAATTCGACAATTTTCTTTCCATTCAACCAGTGTTCTACATGACCATTGTCAAAGACTATTTTTGAACTGTTCCACTCTCCTACAGGTTTTAATTCCTTTTTATCAGGATCTGCCACATGCATTGCATAATCTGCTCCGGTTAATTGCCAATCTTCCAATTCAGCCGGAAATCCGACATCATCCAATACTTGATACTCTGGTCCAGTGACGTAGGGGACCTTGTATCCGTCCCGCTCCATCACATGGTACAAAACCCCACTGTTACCGCCTTCAGAGATTTTCCAGTTAAATGTCAATATGAAATTTTCATATTGATCCGTGGTTGACAAATACCCGTATTCATCTGCGCCTTCGCCTTGTGCCTCCATCATACCATCCACTACCTTCCATGGACCAGTCACCTCCGTTCCCTGATAGTCTCGCCAGCCATCGAGTGAATTCCCATCAAACAGCAATTTCCATCCATCCGATTTTTCTTTGTCACTCAAGGTATTAGCAGGTGGTTCTTGGCCACAGCTCGATAAGCCCAAAACGATGGCCAGGAATAGAAATAATGTAGTTGTTTTCATTCTTTAAAATATTTGCGATTATAAAATAGTATTTTATGATACATCAATAAATCTAATCTTCAATCCCTTGACATATATTCAATGCACAAATATATAATAAGTTCCGAAGATTGTATCTTGTGAATCAATTCATTCAACTGGCATTATGGAAAATTACACCCATTACCTCTCGTGTTTCCTTTTATTTCTGTGCGCTCATGCTCTGTCTGCCCAGGAATTACGACCACCGAATATATTACTTATTGTAACCGATGATCAAGGCTATGGAGATTTTGGATTCACTGGGAATCCTCATATTAAAACTCCGCATCTGGATCAATTAGCGGCAGAAAGTGTTCACCTAGAGAATTTTTATGTATCTCCTGTATGTGCTCCTACAAGGTCGAGTTTGCTGACTGGGAGATACTCATTGCGAACCGGTGTGCACGATACGTACAACGGTGGGGCTATTATGGCTTCGGAAGAAATCACACTTGCGGAAGTTCTTAAAGAAGCGGGATATCGGACAGGGATTTTTGGTAAGTGGCATCTGGGAGATAACTATCCATCGAGGCCGATCGACCAGGGGTTTGCAAAATCATTAATCCATCTAAGCGGAGGTATGGGACAGGTTGGGGATTTTACGACATATTTTCAAGGAGACAGCAGTTATTATGATCCTGTATTGTGGTTCAATGGTTCACCAAAAAAATACGAAGGGTATTGTTCAGACATCTTTGCATCTGAGGCGATGGAATTTATAAATGAAAACAAGGATTCGCCGTTTTTTTGCTATCTTTCTTTTAATGCGCCGCATACGCCCTTGCAGGTCCCCGAAGAGTATCTGCAGCTATATCAAGACATGGACCCCTCAGTCGGTTTTGCATCAGAATACCCGGAGCTCGATAAAATGACACCAAAAGATATAGAAGATGCCCGTCGGGTGTATGCTATGGTTACTAACATTGACGATAATATCGGTAAAATACTCCAAGCGCTGGAGCAATGGAAGCTAACGAACAATACATTAGTGATCTTTATGACAGATAACGGCCCTCAGCAAATCAGGTACAAATCCGGGCTGCGTGGTCGAAAAGGAAGTGTTTTTCAGGGAGGCGTAAAAGTTCCGTGTCTTATGCGCTATCCGGCAGGTTTTACAGACCAAAAGAATGTGGGAGTGACGGCTGCGCACATAGATATATTTCCGACCATTACGGATATCTGTGGGATAACCGAACTGGAAGAACGTCTGCTTGATGGACGCAGCTTGCTTCCTTGGATTCAGGGAAATTCGAATGAAACGATGAACCGATCGCTGTTTTTCTACTGGAATAGAAGATATCCTGAAAAATATAGCAATATGGCTCTACAAAAAGGGTCCTATCGATTGGTTGGGCAGACCTCGTATCATAGTTCCACAGATCAATTTCAATTATACGATATATCCCGGGATGCATCTGAGAAAAACAATCTGGTGAGTATATACCCGGAAGTAGCAGAATCACTTCGAAGAGATATGGACAGTATCTACGGAGAATTGATTCAATCTCCTCACCTTAAAAACCCACCTGCTATTGGTGTAGGCACGCCTTATGAAAACCCAGTGGTATTGAACAGGAATGATGCGTCCGGAGAAAGGGGGATATGGAACCAGGAATCGGTGTATGGCTTTTGGAATGTGGATATTGCAGAAGGCATTTATGATATCCGGTTTCGTTTTATTACTCCGGTTCAGGATAAGGGAAAAATTGTATTGGAAGCTGGAAGTCATCTGTTTCAACAATCGGTTGAACCCGATGGAAAATTATATATAACCATGAAAAATGTTAATCTGCCTGCCCTTAAAGGTACGCTTACCGCCACGCTCTTCCAGCATCAAAAAAATATTTTGCCTTTTTGGATCGAGTTAAATCGCGTTGATTTATAGACTGGACTGTACATGAATTGTAAATTGCTTACTTCGCACTGTGTGTTTATGATTGACGGTCGACAAACGAGGATCCAAGGCACGACAGAATGAAATCGGAGGGTAACCAAAAACAAAAATGGTCAATCCGTTAATAAGGAATTACAATGCTCTTTTTTTGGGTGATTTCGAGAGAACGGGAGACTGCTTCGCGGATAGTTTCTTGCATCATCGTTCAATAGCCGGCACATCTTTAAATACAACCAGAAATGTTTCCAGGTTAAAAGAAATGGGCATACCGTTTTTGCGTCAAAAATGAATCCACATTCATCAACGCGCCAAGGATATGCCCATCGGTTGGTCTATTCTTCAAATTACCGCATCAGGCCCGCCCGGGCTAATTCGGAAATTTATCGGACCATTGTATTATTGTTTAGTTATAGTACTTCATCCATCGGATATCATTATTAACCATAGCGCCAATCCGCCGACCTAAATCCAGTCCGGCTTCTGAATCCATTCGGAAATGGACCCCAATAGGAAGTCGCGAATACCCACATTCTTGAGCCATTTGTCGAAAGCTACCAAACCGACGTGGTGTACCGATAAATTCTTCGCGACCTTTGTGTGAATTGTCAATCATTTCATAGTAATGGCCCATATTGAGTGTTAACACTTCAGCTGCTGCTGCAGCAAACGTCGCATGACCGGAAGGATAGGTTGGAAATTCTGGTGTATAATACCGTCCTGATCCATCGGGACACATCAAAGTGTTCCATTCTTTATCTCCTACTACATCGTGAATATATTCGATCGGTCGCAAATAGTTGTACCGATACTTTTCTCCCCAGGATCGAACACCGGCATCATGCAGCGCCATTCCTAATTTTGCATATAGCGGAAGTATCATATCCAAAGATTGAGAATTGTGAATAAACAGTTGATTCGCAATAGACACCCACCGTCCAACCGGGGTAAAGGTCAGGATGGGACAGTCATCACTCCAAAAATCTGCTATCCACTTGTCTTCATATAGATTCCCTTTCTTAATCTCATTAACTAGATGATAAGTTTCCATGGCTTCCTGGTAAAGTTTGGAATTTCGCTTTTCACTGTATGGAAGCGGATCCTGAACTTTTACATTCTTACCAGCTACGAACGTTCTTACATCACCCCAGTGTGGCAATAAAGCGGCCAGATAGTCCGGGTAAGTTGGAGACCATTTTCCTTTCCCGCCGGGAGGAATATAATTGTCGTCGTAATTTCGGAAAAAAGCGCCGTGGCCTTCCGTATCCTTCCGGGACCATTCAAACACAGCATCAGCTACTTTTTGTCCGTACGCTTTTGAACGATACCGAACCTTAGAATCCACGCCAAAATTAAGTCGTGAATACAGATTGGTAGCCAATGCATTCATTCTTGACTGTTGGGCGGTGGGGGCGGTTTCAAAAAAGTGATTGAATGATGTTTCAAATGCAGAATTCAGAACGATCTCCCAATCATATTCATATTTTGGTAGGTGTTTTGGAATTTCTAAACCAGAAAATTGACGCGCTACAGATTGATATTGATTGGAGTATCCAGGAATAACAGCTTCATACGCAGTCAAAGCCACATAAGCAAGTGTCCGGGCCGAAACTGGTGGTCGGTACCCCGGTGTAAATCGTTCCATTTCCAAGAACAACTCATACCATTCCAATGCTACATCGCCTTTCAAATCTAAATTGGAGTAATCAATATCGGCATTATTATCAGGTATATTCGGATCATGTAGACATCCTGATAATAGAAATAAAGATAGTGTCATCACTATCCCCCAACGCGGGAACGTTGTGTAAAGTAAATTCATGTTCATGGTGTTTAAGTATTTAATAATTTGCAGTTCTAAGTCTTATCTTTAAGGTATAAATCCTGCATACTCCACTAATGGATCTGTCAACGGGGTTGACTATGGAAATTCCACGAATATATGACCGGTTTAATTTTGGTTAAATCGGACAAAGAAATACTTTACAATAATTTTGGAGTGTCAGGGTCTTTCCATAAAGATGGATTACATTAAAAAATAGTTTTGTTCATGTTCTGATTCATCGTAATCGCATATCCATACTTTTGTATAAAAATGATGCGATCATTGCATGATGAATTCGAACATAAATATAGGACGGTATATTAGAAATACAAAATATAAACTGATCAAAAAGGTACATATTAACAATCTGTCCAAAATATTTTGTTTAAATATATCTTACAGTCTGTTGTCGTATATATTATACATTACACGGAAATATAATGCGTTGTTTTTATGGTGGCGTTTTGAGTTTGAAAATTAACTCAAATTGATAGAGTAAAAAATAATTGTAACAATATCCATTGTTCCGGAACTTTCAGTTGCACTTTTTGCCCAAAAATGTATATTTTACTCTACCAGTGTTTTGTTTTATAAGTATTGTAGAATAACTCTGAGGTTATATATATGATAGCCAAGGCGTCCCAACGTAGCCATAGCTATGGTTAAGGTGAAGCTTTGCCAGGTTGGATAGCCCAATAAGGCGTCGGAATTAACTACAATGATTTATGAAACAGAGCACAAATGCATTAAACAAAACGTATATATATGGGCTTTATCATTCAACTCTTGCTTTCGGCTGTTGTTGTTTTCGTACTTGCATGGCTTCTTCCCGGAATCGAAGTCGCCAGTTATGGTTCCGCAATCCTTGTCGCCTTAGTTATTGGATTACTACAACTGATCGTTAAACCGATCCTGGTTGTGCTCACCTTACCAATAACCATTCTTACATTGGGATTGTTTTTAATTGTAATAAATGCGCTTTTGATTTTATTAGCCGGATCTATTGTGGCCGGTTTTACAGTATCCAATTTTTGGTGGGCTGTATTATTCAGTCTGTTACTTTCATTATTTGGTGCCATGTATTTTCAAAAATAATACCATGTCCAGATACCACGTTTCACATAAGGTCGAACCTGGTTTCTGAATTTACCAAATACATCAAATTAGGATGGAACAATATCCGTATTACTGGGGTCAAATACTATTGCCATGACAGACAAACTGAAGAACAATAAATTCAAAATTTCAGATCTACCTAAACTATTGTTGGAGACTTATAAAGAATGGAATAAAGATGACCCCTGGCGCTTGAGTGCGGTCATTGCTTATTATGCACTTCTTTCTTTACCAGCATTTTTGGTCATAATCATTAATATAGTCGGCGCAATCTGGGGTACGGAAATCGTCCAGGGCAAACTGACCGATGAAATTTCTTCAGCACTGGGACATGATGCCGCCGACTCTATTCAAGCTATCATCGAAAGTACTCAATCAGATAATAAAAACATTTTGTCGACCATCATTGGGGTTGGTACACTTATTTTTGGAGCGACCGGCATATTCTATCATCTTCAGTTGTCACTAAATGAAATATGGGACATAAAAGTGGATTCATCAGCAGGATGGAAAAAATTGTTTCTAGACCGGGCACGAAGTTTTGGTTTTGTTCTTGTTATCGGTTTCTTGCTGTTAATCAGTTTTGTACTCACCACTTTACTTTCCGTTTTAAGTGAATATATTTCATCTTTTTCAGGAGAGTTAGTGGTCTATTTTACCTATATTACGGACTTGCTTCTTTCCATCGGAATCATAACCTTGCTTTTCGCACTGATGTATAAGTATCTGCCTGATGCGCAGATCCAGTGGGAAACCGTATGGGTCGGGGCGTTATTGACTTCACTCTTATTCGTCGCTGGCAAATTCCTGATTGGTTTTTATTTTGGACAAACCAATCCTGGATCGACGTATGGCGCTGCAGGTTCGGTGGTCCTGATGTTGTTGTGGGTTTCCTACTCCAGTCTTATTTTATTCTTTGGGGCTGAATTTACATATGTGTATGCGAAGCATTACGGTATAAAGATAAAACCTGATAAGGTAGCATATACCTACAAAGAAAAAAGGGTCGTCGTATCAAAAGGAGCTGATGTCAATGAAGAAAACATAGAAAAGGATCCTTGATTTAATAAAAAAATAACCGCTCATAAAAAAAGCCTGACCATAAAACTGGCAGGCTTCAAAAATTTCTGTTCGAAATGGTCTTTGGTCATGCTACACATGACTACCGACGGCATGTATTCCTAAGGTTTTAGTTGTAAACGGATTCTTTACCGCAGTCTTTGCAAAGGAGATAATAAACATTTGCACGATACTTGTTTCGGTTGGATTTACCCATTTTTTCCATCACTCGATCGATGGCTTCATCAAGGTGTGGACCATCAGACATCCCTAATTTTTTGATCAGATAGTTTTTCTTAACAGTCTCAAGTTCTTTTGGGTCGGAAGATGAAACAGTAGACGCATCGGCATTATAAATCGATGGACCGCATCCTATGGTTACCTTGGTCAATAGATCATGGTCTACCTCTACGCCCAGGTCTTCTAATTGGGCCGCATACTTTTCAATTAAATCGTCTCTTTTGCTCATGTGTTTTAAATAATTTTATATGAAATAAATAATTCAGTGCAGATCACTGAATGATCAAAAATGCAATATACAAAGAAAAATACAAATGTCTGAGCACAAATCTTTCCCTCGACAGGGCATCAATTGCTGCTTTTTGATGATCCCTCGATCATGAAATTCCTAAATCTCTTTCTAAATTCGGATGGGCTCATATGGTATGTTTCCCGAAATATCTTGGAGAAATAACTTTTGCTGGACAAACCTAATTCATGGACGATTTCCGAAATATTATATTCATTTTCTTGGAGTAATTGTTTGGCTTTTTCCATACGCACATTTTGGATGTAGTTGTTTACACTCATGTTGTAAAGATGTTGGAATCCCATTTGCATTTTACTCAGGTTCAAACCAACTTTTTGTGCAATATGAGCTATCGTACCCAAATCGCTGATATTGTCCCGTATCATGCCAGAGGCTTCCTCGATCAAATCCAAGTCAGATTGTCGGAGCAGAGATTGATTTCCGGCATCCCGTACATCATCCTGGAATTGGATAATCTGCAAAGCCAACAACAAATAGGCTTGGCCATGCAAATAGATCTTTCGCTCAAAATCATTAAAATCCAGGGACTTCATCTCCCTGAAAAGATCAGCCAATTGTAGGCTGTAATTGCCTTCATGATAAAACCGATCTTCGGCGGTAAGATCTTCAAATAAATCTCTAAAAGGTTTGTCCAGATCCTTCATTTCGCAGGTGATCTGCGGCTTAAAAATTTTTCGATCCAGTTCAAGACTGTTTAGGACGGTTTTGGTGTCCGCATCAAATTTCAGTACATGCCCGTTTGATTTGCTGCTTGCAACGACAGCACATTGGTATTTTTGAATGGTCTTATGTTCTTTTTCGTTTTCAAACCGATGGTAGAGCAATCCATCCTGACAATATAAGAATTTCAATGGATGCACTTCATTCACATTAAACCTAATTTCCACATCGACTTTAAACTGACATTCGTATAAAATAATCCCAAGACCACCAGGAAAATTAACCCCTCGGATAAAACCAGTTCCAATGTGTGGTGGGAGATCTATCCAGTATTCGTCGCACTGTTGTTTGACTTCTGTGTCCAATTCCTTCCCAATGTCTGTTATAACCTCTTTAAAGGGAAGCGAGTTGACGTCAATTATTCTCATATCTTTTTGATTCTCCGACATCCATCTCACATTTTAATTTTACTAAAGATACCTATTCCTGAGAAATTTATGATTAGCTTTCTATACATTTTAGCTGTTAAATACTATGAAGATCAAATATCAAACTGCATGTCCTGACCGCCTTGTAGACCATCGCATGGATCTAATACCGTTTTAAACGAACTGACATGATAAGTTTTATAATCTTTTTGAGAAAAAAACGGAATAACGGAAGATGGCCAAAGGTATTAATAAACACAGGACTCCAATTGTAATAAAACCGGATCCACCACCGCCCTACCCTATACTTTGATAAAATGCGATCGCGGAACCGCACAGCATCAAAATACATCGGTGAATATTTATCAAATGCATAGGTAACTAAAAAACACCTGGTATCCTCTGGCGATAAGGGCGTGGTATAAGTTTTGAGCAAAGAAAGTGCCGGTGCACTGACCGGGATCAGGACTTGATCGCCTTTCTGTATTTCTGACAGATTTTCTTCCAGGTAATAACAGGCCACTTCTACCTCAGCGCCATTGTAAATAATTCCGGATTTAAAATAGTTTTGTGCCCAGTCGACGCTGTTGTACTGTTTGTTGTTGTGTCGGAGTAAAATCGGCAGATCAAGGAAAACGTTGACATTGCGACCACTTTTATTGTGCATTTCCATGACGACTTTCGTGCGGGGAACAGGACTGTCCTCCACGTACTGATCCGGAGACACTTCGAGGACATAAAATTCGAAATAATCATCGGATGCTTCAGGATTATCTGTTGATATATCAAACAACCATTCATCATCAAGATCATAGGTCCTGTAAATGGCTCCTTTTAAGATATCCCAATCCCATACATACACGTTGGCTTTGCGACACAATTCCATAGCAGGTTCTGTAAGTGCAGAGGTGGTCACGATCATTATCTGATCGGCTTTGTAATACTTCGCTGCTCCGATGACCTGGTTAACATCCTGAACACCTACTTTGTGATCCTGATGGTATCTTTTCACCTGTACCACTGTGACCAGTCCATCTTTTTCCAAAATCAGATCCGCGCCATAATCTCCTGCATATTTGGTGGGGCTAATCGTGTATGCATTATCCCGGAAAAGTTTGCTTAGGAAGTCTTCAAAATCATACGGGCTGATCCCTTGAAACCGAACTTTAAGCGCGGCCTTCAAAAATTTCTTGAAATCAATTTGGTTGAAATCCATAGGAGAACATTTCCATTCAAAGATAGACAATTGATTATTTTTTAAGCATCTTTACGGTAAAATCGGATGAAACCAATTTTCCAGATTTCATATTGGGTCGAGATCTGAAACATTGCCCCATCCGGGTTAGTTGAATACAAATTGCATGTAACGAATGGCACTATGGAGTATCCCGCTCTGGTGGATTTATTACCTTAAATCCTTAACAGTTTATAATATCCATTCTCCGTTTTTATTTGATTTTGCCACCAGATTATGGTCGCCGCATTTCCGACCCCATGTATGTGTTACTGGTTCCCGTAAGAATCAGAATCTGACCACAAAAAAATGGATCACTGTGCTCTCTTCATATTATCGCGTCAGGCATTTCCTATTGGATGAAAGATTACCGGAGCTTTTTGGTGTTGCTCATGAACTTGGGTTAAGTTCTCCTCAAAAGAGCGCTGGTGAAGCAAATCTACACCCATTCATGGCGTATGTAAAACCGGTACTTCAGCCAAGGAGTAAATCCAAATATTCCTTTGAAGTGTTGATCATTGGTGATAGTCTGTCCATGAATTTACTTATATCGTCACGGGGAGGTATGAATTATGAATCGGGTGTATTTTTATGTCTGGATATTCATAAAAGTCGGAATCGGTATACCGCATGGGAAAATATAAGAGGTCAGAAAGAGTTTAATTTCTCCATTGAACTTTATAATTTTGGATTATTGTTTAAACATCCGGTCAACCAACGTCCGGAACACATTACACTAATTTCCTGGTGGTTCAAGCCATGGAAAATAAAACTATTATAATGACCGAAGCGTATAATTTTGAATCTATTCGTGTATTGATTTTTGATGTTGACGGGGTATTTACGGACCATCAAATGCTAGTCACCGACGATGGACAATTCCTCCGCACCATGAGTACCCGCGATGGTTATGCGATCAAACGAGCAATCGAAGCCGGTATTCAAATGGCTGTAATTACCGGCGGGACTAGCATCGGCGTTGAGAAACGATTTCGTGGATTGGGCATCGATATCATACATTCCGGCATTCATCAAAAAGGAGTGGTATTTGAAGCCCTTTTGAAAGAAGAAGGATGGTCTCCAGCTGAAGTTTTGTATATTGGCGACGATATTCCTGATATCGAATGCATCGAAATGGCGGGAATTGGAGCGTGTCCAAAAGATTCCGTTCCTGAAGTACTTGCTGCAAGTGATTTTATATCTGATAAAAATGGCGGTGACGATTGCGTCCGGGACTTAATAGAACGAATCTTGGGAGCCCGGGGATTGTGGTAAAAATCCATTTGGATGAATATTTCTGATTTTCTGATAGTTGTTCGATGGCAGAATATAGTTATTACCTGGCTCATGCAAGCAGTGGTATATTATATGTACCTGCTCCCCTATTGTGATTATCCGTCGGAACCATATCCTTCCTTTATTCTGTTAGCGATTACCACGGGGTTGGTTTTAGCCGGTGGAAATATCTATAATGATCTTCGAGATATACACACGGACAGCTTCCATAAGAATAAATCCAAAATGATCGGATCACAGGTTCCTACCTCAAGAGCTTGGATTTGGTATTATATTTTTACAACGGGTGGGGTAGTTTCCTGTGTAGTCGGATGGATGATTTTTGATTGGCCTACATCTCTCGCAGTGATTGTTATACTTAGTACCGGTTTGCTGATTCTATATTCAGATTATTTAAAAAACACCATTTTATTCGGAAATTTGGTCATCGCTCTACTCTGTGCACTAGCCGTATGGATCCCAGTCTATCTGATTCCGGGATGTATTGATATTACGTTTCAGACTAAAAATCCAGTTGCAATTATACTTTCAGGTTATATATTAAATGCTTTTTTACTCACACTTTTGAGAGAAATAATCAAGGATAAAGAAGATGAATTTGCCGACCATAAAACTGGAATTTATACGATAGGAAGCATTTCACTCCCCAAATTCAAAGGTATAGTTAGCGCACTTCTGGGGATAATTACGATCTCAAACACCATTTGGATCTATTTTCTTTTTCCGGTCTTGAAACTTGTACCGTGGCTTCTAGGTGTCTTATTCATTCTAGTACCGATTTGTTTAATGATTTATATATTCAATCTGACTTCGAGTGATCAAAAATATGCTCGACTTTCAAAATTGATCAAAGTATTTTTTGTCCTGGCTGTTTTCCTCCTTATATGCTGGCAGCTGTATTAATCCTTCCCACTATGATTCCTACACCCATTGTATTAGCAAGTTCTTCACCGAGACGATTCGAGTTACTCCAGTCCCTTGACTTGAATGTTCGTGTGGTGAACGTTTCACATACAGAGATTATTGAGAAATCCTGGCCTACCAGGGAGATTCCGCTACAACTGGCGATTCAAAAAAACAGAAACGCCATCGATACAAGGCAACAGGGAGAGATCTTGTTAACTGCTGATACTGTGGTATTGTTGGATAATGAGATATTGCATAAACCTGGGGATGAATTGGAAGCAGCACAATATCTATCACGATTAAGCCACCGGCACCATGAGGTTATTACTGGTGTCTGTCTACGCACTGAAGAGGAAATATGCTTTTCAACCACGACAAAAGTATGGATGAACAAATTATCTGACGAAGCCATACACTACTACATTGACAGATATCAGCCGTTCGATAAAGCCGGAAGCTATGGAATTCAGGAATGGATCGGCTGGAGTCACATCTCACGCATCGAAGGGAGTTTCAGCAATGTTATGGGACTACCTACATCGGAAGTATATCAGGCGGTCAGGGATTTGAATCCTATGTTATAATATGATGTTCACAAGGTATAGTGATAGTTCCTGGGAAGAATTATTGGTTTCGGATAAAATCAACATAGAAAAGCATTTTCTTCAGCAAAGTCAATGGTCTATTTTCTTCAATAAATTCTCAATGAATACACATGACCACATCCTGCAATTAATCCCCAGCAGCCCTATAATAAACATTTGGCTACCAAGGTAAAAGGTTTGAATGTTTAAACCAAAGATTGAATCGATGATTCCTCGTAACAATCTTAATCATCTAATTTCAGCACTTCTAGAAATGCTTTTTGAGGTACTTCTACATTTCCAATCTGACGCATTTTCTTTTTTCCTTTTTTCTGTTTTTCCAGCAATTTCCTTTTTCTGGAGATATCCCCACCATAACATTTGGCGGTTACATCTTTTCGCAGTGCGGAAACAGTTTCACGAGCCACTACCCGGGCCCCAATGGACGCTTGAATGGCAATTTTAAATTGCTGTCGAGGTAACAATTCTTTGAGTTTTTTACATATTTTACGTCCAAAAGCTTCTGCCTTCTCACGATGTACCAATGCGGAAAGGGCATCCACGGGATCATTATTGAGTAATATATCCATTTTAACCAGATCTGATTCGCGGTAATCCAATGGCGTATAATCAAATGACGCGTATCCCCTGGAAATGGATTTCAATCGGTCATAAAAATCAAAAACAATCTCGGCCAAAGGCAATTCAAAAGTAAGTTCAACTCGCTCTGTGGTGAGATAAACCTGCTTGGTCATCGTTCCGCGCTTGTCCATGCACAAAGTCATAATACCACCAATATATTCGGGTTTTGTAATAATCTGTGCTTGAATAAAGGGTTCCTCTACCCGGTTCAACAATGTGGGATCAGGCAAATCATTGGGCGTGTTGATAATTAACCGATCATTCGGAGCCCTGTTTGTATATGCAAAATACGAAACGTTCGGTACCGTAGTAATGACTTCCTGATCGAATTCACGGGAGAGTCGTTCCTGAATAATTTCAAGGTGCAGCATCCCCAGAAAACCACATCTAAAACCAAATCCCAGCGCTGCAGATGATTCGGGTTCATAAACCAGACTTGCATCATTGAGCTGTAATTTTTCGAGGCTGTCCCGAAGGTCTTCAAAGTCGTCGTTATCAATCGGGAAGATTCCTGCAAAAACCATCGGTTTTACTTCTTCAAAACCTTGAATAACTGATTTAGCAGGATTTTCAACATGGGTAATAGTATCCCCCACTTTTATTTCTTTACTGACTTTAATTCCTGTAATAATATAACCAACATCACCGACTGATAGAGATTCCCTGGGATGCATATCCAATTGCAACACCCCAATTTCATCAGCTACGTATTCATTTTCGGTATGAACAAACCGTACTGCGTCCCCTTTTTTGAGTGTCCCATTGAATATCCTGAAATAAGCAATCACACCACGGAAGGGATTAAAAACAGAGTCAAATATCAGCGCCGTTAAAGGGGCTTTCGGATCTCCGTCCGGTGCGGGTACGCGTTCCACGATCGCAGACAAAATATTTTCGACTCCAAAACCGGTTTTCCCACTGGCCAGTACGACATCTTCCGGAGCACATCCTAATAAATCAACTATTTCATCGGTCGATTCTTCTACCAATGCTGAATCCATGTCTACCTTATTCAATACTGGAATAATCTCCAAATCGTGCTCCAGAGCAAGGTACAGGTTGGATATCGTCTGAGCTTGGATTCCCTGGGAAGCATCCACTAATAACAAAGCCCCTTCACAAGCGGCTATTGATCGGGAAACTTCATACGAAAAATCAACATGACCGGGTGTGTCGATAAGATTGAACGTATATGTAGTTCCATCTGAATGGGGGTAGTTGAGTTGTATAGCGTGACTTTTGATCGTAATCCCCCGTTCTCGTTCCAGGTCCATGCTGTCCAGGGCCTGATCTTTCATCTTACGCTCGGAGATCGTATTGGTATACTCCAGTAATCGGTCCGATAAAGTGCTTTTACCGTGATCAATGTGGGCAATGACGCAAAAATTTCTGATGTTGTCCATAGCATGCAAATATATGTGAATTTAATCAGATCATGAATCAGGGTGCTATTTTTATTAAGGAATAAAAACAGGTTTTTGCTAAACCCAATTATATTAATACCTTCTCTGACCACCTGTGTCAAAGGACGATCATAACTCTTTGGACGAAATTCTCGGTTCACGCACCCTGTGGGCCTTTAGCCCATTCGATCTCTGCACAGCAGTGTTCGTCCCGGTGATCTCTATAAAGGATGGACTCATATGCTACATTCTACGTGATACCCAGGCTAAATTCAGCCATGCTTCGCATCTGCATAATTTTATAAGCTATATATTTTTTAAAAAGAAAAATGAAACAAAATTTTATAAAAAAGACCATGCCTGTCTGTGACGGGCATGGTCTGTAGTTTATCGTATTCGTAAGCGCTCTGTCATTGCTTGATAATCCGACTCACTGATGATCCTTCCGGTGTCAGAATTCGCAGAAAATACAATCCACCCGGCATACCTGACATATCCAAGTTGTATTGGTTGGTTCGGATATTCCGAATACTTTTCATATAACGTCCCTGCTGATCATAAAGGTAAATCGCCTCAAAGGGATGATCCAGATCAGTCTTTATGGTACATTCCTGTTGGACAAGGGTTGGATATACTTTTAATCCAATTTCAAATTTTAAATTCTCTACGTAAGTCAGTGCGCCGAGATCCAACGCCGCATATGCTCGAGGTGCGAAGAACATCATGATGGAGTCGATGTACCGCATCGCTTTTTCCTCAGACATGGTCGGATTAGTTTTCAACCCTCCCTCAGAATTTACATTATTATCTTTATCCCAATATTGCCAGGGCGCACTGTCCACGATGGTATCACCGATTAATGGCAGCAAACCAGCTATATCTCCCCGGCGCGCTTCAGCCACCAACGTGATACTATCATCCAGTTCAAGATCAGCAAAAATCTGATTATTTCCGTAGACCGTAGCTAATGAATCCACTAAATAACTCCCTTGAACTTCGACGACCTGTTCACCGGTTGTGGGAACGATTAAGGTAAACTCTTTATAGGGTGCGTTGGGATCCGTGGGAACGTGATAGCTGATAAAAGGACCATCATCAGCGTCTAACCATGAGGTGTCCCCCATGGCACCTCCAACATTCACGGTGAGGTGAAAGTCTGAATTATAGCCGACATGATTGGGAACACTCAAAGTATCTCCATTTAAGGGATTAAAACCATAGGAAGTCCCGTAGATATCACCGTGAATCTGAGGAATAACCATCGGAATAGGTTGTCCCTGATCCGTCGTGCTGCTACTAAAGAATTTTTCTATAAGAACATCGGTGTAATCATCCAATACGGCAGCGTTCAATGATACATACCCACCGGTACCCACGCCCCAAGCCACAATTCTTGAGGTGTCAACATTGTAGGTGTTGCCATTTTCTGCTACATCTTTCTTAAAAAATCGGACGGCAGTACGCAAGTCCTGTACGCCCCGATAGGCAGCATTGATTAGGGTATTCGTCCGTTCTTCTACGGTGGGGGCCTGTGGATTCCACCCCAACCTGTAATTCATATTCGCGGCCACATACCCCATTTTAGACAGGCGTTTGGCCATTTCTATACTGGCAAGATCAGAATTTTTGTCGCCCGAGGTCGATTGATTAACCGGATAGGGTAAAAAGTTTCCGGTATGACACACCAGCACTAAGGGTCGCAATGCCGTGGTGTCCTCTACTGGTTCATATAAATCCAAAACCAAGTCTTGAAGAGTTGCTTTTCCGAGGGAGGGAACCGTAAGTATGGTATAATTCTCCCCGTATTTTATATCCTTCGTAACCTTAACTTCTTCAAAAACAGGATCCAGATATCTTTCCTGCCCCCAAAGGCTTAATCCAGTCAATAGAGCAAAACAAATAAGTAAAAATTTTTTCATGCTTTCAAATTTTAATTTCCATATAAGATAGTAATATATCCCAACCTTCCTATTCTGGGACCGCCATATGTTTGAAATTTTTGGTTATTTAACACATTAGACGCTCCGATCTTGATAGTCGTGTTTAGATTAATGAAATTCCAGTTAATTTGTACATCCAAAAGATCGTAGGTTGGAACAATTCCGGTGAATTGAGGAGAACCCTCAAATAAAAAACCTTCAATCCATTTATAATTTATGTTGAACCCCAGCTGGTGGTTTTTAAGATCCAGAGAAGGAATTTTCATTTTTCGCCCACTCACTCCCAGGTTAAATTTATGTTCCGGGGTATTAAATGCCGGAATAATAGGATCGTCTTCAAACGCTTTATTCAATTTATTCCAACTGTAATTGCCCCGCAATGCCAAAACATCATTTAGGTAATAATTTAATCCGATGGATGCACCCTGTGTGGTCACCTGGTTCGTGGAATTGGCAGAATATCGGTAAGCTTGCAATTCGTCTGTCAAACCAGTTTGTGCATCAAAGGTCCCTTTGAGACCGATTTTATAGCCAATAAAATCATTATAGATACTGTAATAATACCCAGCATCAAGATACCATTTGTTCCATAGAGATGTTCGCACGCCAGCTTCGACCGTTTTTACGCTTTCTGGTTGAATAGGATCAATCGAGAAATAGCTCAATTTATCAGTTTCTAGCGTTTTTCGATATTCATCAAACGAATCCAATGAAATTAACGAATCTACGCCATGGAGATTCCCGGATAAAATGGCACGACCAACATTAAAATCAAGGAATTGATCACTAAGTGTCGGATTGCGGATCGCACTTGAAAAAGAAAGTCGAAGATAAGTATTGTCTTTGGGTTGGTAAACCACTGATGCTGCTGGAGAGAACAACCAATTGAAATTTTCATTTTTATCCAACCGCATGGTTAAGGTGGTAGTCCATTGCTCTCTGTTGCCCCATTTATTATCCAGCCCAGAATAAATCCCGAATTCAAAATTCGTTAAGGTAACTCCGGCTGAATCATAAAAGATCGTTCCATCTGAATCCGGCCGATATTGTCGCGCATTTCCGCCCACGGTCCAGCTTTTTAAAAAAGTCGGCTCAAATTTATATTCTCCATGCAGGTGATAAAGTGCAGATTTATCGTAGAACCGGGTTCCTTTCTCTGTTGAATTGGATTTGCGTGAGATGATTCGTTGAAACACCTCCCGAAACCGATCCGTACCGGGTTCATAGAATGCCTTGGAACCATTGTTCACCGGACTGGGCTGGTTTGCCGCCGTTTGTGCATTCTGATGCCATTCTTTTAACAAATCCTGGTTCGCATCCAACCACATTTGCGCTGCATCACGATCAAAAGAGGTAATAATATTACCACTTTCATCAACATCAATTTGCAACTCCGGATAACCCAGTTCAACTGGCTTTTTGGCATAATTGCTGCGGTAATAATTCGTGTAATCGGCAGACCAGGTCGTTTCATCCTTGGCTTGTTCCTGAAGACGCAATGCCGTAAAATAGGGATCAAAACTATCTCCGGCGTCATCAATGGTCATATAGGCTCTGAGAAAATATTTGTCCTTCTTTTTGAATTCCAGGCGATTCTGCAAAAATAAAATATTCCTTAGACTAAATCGGTTATCACCCTGATAGACGGTCGTCCCGTTACCGAGCGAGGAAGATACAATTATTTCCGGGCTCAGGTACTCCGCATCGGGATTCGTCCGAAAATGTAGCGCGACATTTCCTTTGATATTTTTGGTATCATAATCGACCAAGTCGGTTTCCTTATATCCACGTCGATGCCAAATGCCCATGCCCACAAATCGCCATGGCGGAGCTGTAGTCAAGTCATTGCCAGGGTAGTATTCATCTCCATAAATGTTAACTGCATCATATCCGCCAGGATTCCCCACACCGGCTTCCGTGTCGAATACGGGATTATAATTCTCCGCTTCCCAATCATCTGCTCGTAAAAATGAAAAATTCATTTTGTACGCCATCCACGCGTCACCCTGATCATTGCGTAATACGTGGCCCCATCGAACAGCTGTTTCCAGCATGTTCCGTTCACCGCCTTTTACATAGGCAGATAAACCATGGTGAAAGAAAGGATCTTTTGTTTCCATGGATATCACCCCATTGAAAGCATTTGGTCCATAGTATGCTGAACTGGCTCCTACGATAATATCTACTTTTCGAACATCCAACTCTGATGAACCTAGAAAATTTCCTAATGAAAAATTTAGACCCGGTGCCTGATTATCAACCCCGTCAATGATCTGTAGCGAACGTACCGGGCTGGTACTGTTAAAACCTCGGGTATTAATTATCTTAAATCCCAGACTGGCAGCCGTCAAATCGACCCCTTTTAAAGCGCCTAACCCATCGTAAAAATTGGTGGAAGCTGTTTCCTTTATTGCATTTAAATCCAGCGATTCAACGGTAAGCGGAGCGGTTTTTTGCTTCTCCGTCAACCTTTCACTCTTGATCACTACACTTCCCAGGTTAATAGATTGGGAATTCATAGCAATATTCAGTGGCGGATCATTTTGCGCATAGTTAACCTTCATGTTTTCATAACCGACATAACTTAAGATTAATGTCAGTGGAGGATTGAGTTCTGTCTCCAGACGAAACACACCGTCCCAATCTGTCACCGTGCCGACCTCGGTGTTTTCAATACGAACATTGGCTCCAATCAATGGTTCTCCATCTTGGGCATCCACGATTTTTCCGCGTATTATCGTCTGAGCGGATAGCGTGCCGGCACCGATCATCAATAAAAGAAATACGCCAATTTTTATTTTATTCAAATAATTCAATTTTTGATAATTTCTAAAATGACAGATCATTCCAGTAATCGATAATAATCAAATCACATTTTCATTTCTATAGATTGCAACTTCGATAATTCTAATTGCCAACAAAATAACTATTTTGACTTAAAAAGTGCTTATTTTAGATATTTTTTGACCCAAATTCAAGAAAATAGTTTTCATGGTCTCTTGATTCTGCATTCTTCGTAGCCAATTTGAATTGTAAGCCTGGCACCATAGGCTTACTCGATATATTCAATTCAAGGAGGTCTTCGACAAGTTTTACCCTGTTATATAAACCGTATAAATTGTAGTTTGTGGTGGTATATTTTGAAAAGGGATTAAAAATAATTTTAAATTTATTGACAATCAGTCAATTGTCAAAATATTCGTTTTATGGCAAGTAATCAATAAAAAAAGCCCTCCTAAAAGGAAGGCTTTTTACATTTTTGTATTGTATAAATACATTCGTAAAACCAGTTTTGGGAGTCCGGCCTTTAGGATGTTTATACTACTTGTTCTTTGCTAATGTAGCAAATATCTTTAACAATTCAAAGCCGAAGATCAATTATGAATCTTTTGATCTCCGAGCCATTTCATCTCTGATTTTAGCTGCTTTTTCATAGTCTTCTTTTTGTATGGCCTCTTCTAGCATTTTATTGAGCGTATCGACAGAATATGATTCCAGGCCTTTTCGCTTTCCTTTTTTTGGTGGTGGTGCTGTCTTTTTACTCTCCTCGTCACCTTCCAGGATTACTCCGGCAGATTCGAGAATGAATTCATAAGTGAACACCGGACAATTAAAACGAACTGCCAATGCCAATGCGTCACTGGTACGAGAATCAACTTCGATCAATTTATTGTCATGCTGACAAATCAATTTCGCATAAAACACCCCATCAAGTAAATCATTAATAATGATTTCTTTGAGGTCAATTTCAAAGATATTGAGGGTGTTTTTAAACAAATCATGGGTCAAAGGCCGGGTTGGGGACATTCGCTCCATAGCTACGGCAATGGCTTGCGCTTCAAAACCTCCAATCACAATGGGAAGTCTCCGTACTCCTTCCTGTTCTCCTAAGACCACAGCATAATTATTGGACTGGGTCACGGAATGAGATAATGCGATAATATCTAATTCTATTTTTTTCATTCAGTTCTAATATATAACACTCACGTCAAATATTAAAAAATACTTTCAGATAACCACCATAATGACCAGGCAAATATCAGAAACATCACTTTCCTGATCCCTTAGGATGTACTCTCGCCCCCCCGATCGATTCTATATTATTCTGATTTAAATTTCCGGACTGCATCAGTGAGTCGTGGAAGAACCTCAAAAAGATCCCCAATCACACCATAATCGGCCGCTTTGAAAAAGGGAGCTTCAGGATCTTTATTTATAACTACGATTGTTTTGGAATTGTTCACGCCACCTAAATGTTGAATGGCACCCGATATACCTGCGGCTATATATAGATTAGGGCGGATGGTAACCCCGGTTTGGCCGACATGTTCATAATGTGGTCGCCAGTCCGAATCTGCCACCGGCCGTGAGCAAGCCGTTGCAGCACCAAGTGCATTGGCCAAATCTGTTACTAAGTTCCAATTTTCAGGTCCTTTTAATCCTCTTCCTCCTGAAACAACCAACTCCGCCTCAGGTAGAGGAATATCATCGGTGACTGTTTTCCGTTCGATGATCTTTATGGCAGAAGATTGATCTCCTCCATATGATTCTACGTGAACACCATCGACTGGTTTTTCTTCTGTTGCAATGGAATTACTTTGAATAGCTAAAATTGCACAGGAATTCTCAATCGTCACCTCGGCGGTAGCTTTTCCCGCAAATACGTTTACCGGAACAGTCAACGGGTCTACCGAAAGCGGCAAACCGGATACCGAGGTAGCTATGCCGCCACCACATTGAACAGCCACTTGTCCGGCTATATTTTTCCCCGTCGAATTAAAAGGGATAATGACAACTTTGGCATTTTTTTGAGTTGCAATTTCACTGATTACTTGAGCTGTTGACTGACTATCTCCAAGGGGTACATCCGAATAAGTCACGACCTGACTAATACCGTGGTGTTGGATCGTATTCTGATCAAAATCCGGATCATTTACGATAGCAATCACCTCAGAACTTAAAGACTCTGATAATTTGACGCCATAAGTCATGGCTTCGCGTGTGAATTTTTTGAATCCATCATCGCTGTATTCACAAAATACTAGTACTGACATTATTATCTGGTTTTTAATATGTTCTTAAATTACTTTGGCTTCTTCATGCAACAAACGAACTAGTTCATCCATATCTTCCGGATCAACATAGGTTATTTTCTTTTCCTTGGATGGTAAATGAAATTTATTCATGGATGATTTGGATTCATAGGATTCCGGTTCGACCACATCGATTGGTTTTCTTTTGGCCATCATAATTCCTCTCATGTTGGGAATTCGTTGTTCAGCTAGATCTTTAGTAGCACTGACCACCAATGGCAAAGAAGCTTGCACGATCTCGACCCCACCCTCTATTTGTCGGGTGATCGTAGCCTCTTTATTTGTCACATCCAAATGGGATGCGATTCCCACAAATGGGAGTTTCAAGTGCGCGCTAAGCATTGGAGGAACCATGCCGCCATTGTAATCCACCGTTTCCTGCCCTGTGAATATGAGATCATACTCCATAGTCTTGAGCTGGTTGGCCAATAAAAAAGCAGTGGTTTCGGCAGATTCCGGTTCATGATTGATCCGAATGGCCTGATCAGCTCCAATAGCCAATGCTTTGCGAATAATCTGATCAGATGCTTCTCCACCTACATGAAGCACGGTCACATCCCCACCATGTTGCTCTTTCAACTCCAGGGCTCGCACTAAGCCGTACCATTCGTCATACGGATTCATGATATATTGCACCCCCTGATCGTCAAAGGCGGTGTTGTCGTCATTAAATTTAATTTTTGCAGTGGTCTCAATGGCCCGTGCTACACATACTATTATTTTCATAAGTCAATCAATTTTATAATCTTATATTTGCTCGTGGTAAAGATATTAAATATGAATTTGAATAAGTCAAATTCCATATGATAATTTTTATGATACTGTATTTCAACTACTTATAATTAACCATGAGTCAAAAAATAATCAATAAGCTTTTGGAAGCTGCCCAGGAAGACACCACAAATCCTTTTCCTCATTTTGCGCTTGCCAAAGAATATCAAAAAGTCAATGATCTCGTTTCAGCCGAAAACCATTTTCGCCATCTGATCAATAATTTTCCAGAATATGGAGGTACTTATTATCATTTTGCCCTTTTTCTGATTGAAAAGAACCAACCTGAGGAGGCTATTGAAATCATTAATGCCGGTCTCCCCGTCCTTCAAAGTGCAGGAGAAACCAATCTTTACAAGGAACTCGCTGGGTTAAAACATGAATATTTTGAATGAAAGCATCCCATAAACAGTCAGTAATATGGATGGTCCATAAATTATTCTATCTCTCCTTCAAACACTTTTGTCGCCGGACCGATAAGCCATATATCCTCAAAATTACCATCACTTACTAAAAACCGGACTGCCAGATTTCCTCCTTTCGTTTGTATATTCACTTCATGTTGA
Source organism: Membranihabitans marinus (assembly GCF_019802045.1). Lineage (GTDB taxonomy): Bacteria > Bacteroidota > Bacteroidia > Chitinophagales > Saprospiraceae > Membranihabitans > Membranihabitans marinus_A. Next base: position 272,274 of record NZ_JAHVHU010000004.1, read on the forward strand.
CCTTGTTCTGTTTGGCCGCTCAATACATACTCACCCAACGCACTGGCAGTCACTCCAGTACCGCAGGAATAGGTCTCATCTTCCACGCCCCTTTCATAAGTAGCTACGATAACTTGGTTTTCACCGCTTTGTTCCACAAAATTAACATTGATCCCGTCTTCTGCGAATCGAGGTGAAAACCGGATTGCTTTACCAGCTTCCACGATGTCAAGATCACTCAAATCTTCGACCAATGTCACATAATGTGGTGATCCGGTATCCAAAATAACCATTTGCGTTCCTATCTCTATATTGGATATATCCGCCATTTCCAGCTCCACTTTTCCTATTTCGGAATGAAACCTGGCACGATGAATTCCGTCGTAAGCCATAAAACTACATTCTTTTCCTTCAAAAAATCCCGCTTCATACGCAAATGCCACCGCACATCTGCTCCCATTTCCGCACAAACTACCCGGTCTCCCGTCGGAATTGTAGTACAACATCTCAAAGTCGGTCTCACTGTGGCTGCGAATAACAATAAATCCGTCCCCTCCGATGCCAAATCTGCGATCACATAATTTTTTGATGGTTTCGTAGTCTGAAAGGTTAAGCTTTTCCACGTCTCCATTAACCACCACAAAATCATTCCCTGTTGCCTGATATTTTACAAATTTCATTACTGAATAATTTTAATCTGTTCGGGATCTTCCTGGACGACATGTGGACTATCACACATTTTCAGACTGATCATAGCCAGAAACACGAGCAATATAAATATCAAAGAAATCTTGTTGTATTTCCAGCCCCAGATATTATAAAATATCGGCTTACCTTCTTTTTTTTCTTCAGTCATAAGTTCATCTGGCTTCTTAGCAATTTAAAAATAATTTTACTCACAATAAACCTCAAAAATAGATGTCAGGTTCGTCACTAATCATCAGTAAATGCGAAGTTGATAAATTCTGAGCTGGTTTGTCAAATTTGAAATGAATTTTTACAAAAAACCTACAAATAGCCATAAACCCGACGTTTATAAATATCTTTGAAACAATATTTATGAAGAATAGTTTGTCCATATTAATGACAGCCGTTCTGGCGTCCTTTATTACCATCGCGTTGTTCAAGTATTTTGAAGAACCGGAGACCATTATTATCCGGGAACGCATACCGGCTACACGTTTTCCGGAAAACCCGCCCATTCCCCAATCTGCTTTTAATCGACAAATAGCGCCTGTGAAAACACCGGAACCCAACAAAGAAATATTTGAAAATGGGTTGCGTTCTCTGGTTCAGATTAAATCAGGGAAAAAGGAATGGTTTGGAAAATTTTACTCCAACCAGGTAAATCAAAACGGCTCAGGGGTTATTATCTCCGAGAATGGATACATCTGCACGAATTATCACGTCATTGAAGGCGCAGATGACATCAAAGTGGTGCTGTGGAACAAAGATATTTTGCCGGCCGAAATAGTAGGTTATGATGCTAAAACAGACCTGGCGTTGCTCCGGATCCAGGCAGATAACCTCACCTATAGTCGTTTTGGCAACTCAGATATACTGCACACAGGACAAAAAATTTACGCGCTAGGACATCCATTCCGCATGGAAGCCACCGTGACCGAAGGGATCATAAGCGGTCTTCATCGCCAGCTTGGGCTCAGCAAAAATCCCAATGTGATTGAGTCATTCATTCAGACCGATGCCGTGATCAACCCAGGGAATAGCGGCGGCGCCTTAATCAATAAAAATGGTGAACTTATAGGGATTAACACGGCCATTCTAACCCGTTCTGGAAATTTTGAAGGATATTCCTTTGCTATACCATCGAATCTTGCCCGGAAAATTCTTACCGATTTACGCACTTACGGTTATGTAAACCGGGGTCTGCTGGGTATTCGGGCCACCTATCAAAAGATTCCAGTTGACAATCGAATAGGAGAACGCACTTCGGCCATACGGATCGAAGAAGTAGAAAAAAACACACCAGCCCAATGGCATGGTTTGGAGCTTTTTGATTATATCCTAAGCATCGCCGGTCAAGAGCTGACTTCGGTTAATCACCTTAAGGAAGCGCTATGGAGTATTGAACCAGGACGCCCTGTTTCGCTAGTTTATCAACGGGACCGCATCATAGACACCTTGGAAGTCACCCTCATCCAGGAAAGCGATAATCCAGATTACCCTTTATTGTTGAAATTTGGGATTGAAGTGCGGAATATGCAACCCATGGAGATTGATAAATACAATACGCATGGCATACGGGTGGAAAGTATTTATAAAGAAAGCATGGCTGAAACGCTCAATCTAAAGCCAGGATTTATCATTACATCCATTAATACAAAGTTTATATTGGATGTAAAAGACTTTTATAGCAAATTTGTCGAAGCGGGTGAAGACATTACGCTGGCCGGTAAATATCCGGGAGAAGAACAGACGTATTATTACAGCTTCAATATTGGGCACCTGAATTAGTGGAGTATGAGATATTACGCTATTTTTGACCGGTCAAAATACATTACTACGAATTTCTCGGAAACTTGTAACCAGTTCTGATAACCAGTAACCGATAACTAATAACTGATAAAACAATAATGGATCAATACATTGCCAAAACATATACCGGACTGGAACAAATCCTGGAAAAAGAATTAAAAGATCTGGGGGCCAACGATCTTGAAGTTCAAAAACGAGGCGTTGCATTTTCAGGTACGCCTCGCATTATGTATCGGGCCAACCTCGAATCACGTGTCGCGCTAAAAGTCCTTTCTGAATTGGCTTCATTTACCATTGAAGAAGCCCAGGACGTATACACGGAAAGCAAGAAGATCGAATGGGAAAAGATTATCCCGGAGGGCAAGACCTTCGCCATCGACACAGATGTCTTCTCGCCTTTTTTTGACAACACCATGTATGCCGCACTAGTATGCAAAGATGCTATCGTGGACCGTATAAGAGATGCCCGTGGAGAGCGGCCATCTGTTCAAAAGAAAGATCCAGATATTGATATTACACTTTATATTCGCGATAAGACTGTTGTGATATCGCTGAATTCCAGCGGACAATCTCTTCACATCCGGGGATATAAAAAATTTCCCGGCATTGCGCCACTCAGTGAGGTCCTGGCAGCGGGGTTAATCCAATTGACCGGGTGGGACGGGGAAAGCCCCTTTCTGAATCCAATGTGTGGAAGTGGATCGTTACTGATCGAGGCACATCGGTATGCCCGAAATATCCCTTCTCAGATCAACCGGAAAAGTTTTAGTTTCCAACATTGGCCAGGCTACGATGAAGAACGATGGGAACTCATCATGAAGGGCGCAAAAATGCGGGTTAACCGCACAAACAATCCTGAAATTATAGGGTTTGATTACAATGATGATACCGTTCAGGGTGCAAAGAAAAATACTCGGACCGCCGGAAGCTTTCGATCGATTCAGATATACAATCACGATTTTTTCAAGTATGAGCCCCCCCTCGAAAAAGCGACGGTAATTGTCAATCCACCCTACAATGTTCGGTTGCGTGTAGATGACACGATCCGGTTTTACAACCAGATCAACAATATGCTTTACCGCCATTATAAAAATTATGACAACTGGATTATTTGTCCGGCTGAAGTCAATCTCCGAAGAGCCGGTTTCCGGGTTGAAAAATCATATGTAGTATTCAACGGACCCATTCAATGTCAGTTTGCCAAACTCAGTTTCGCCAGTAAGCGCAATAATAGATCAGGGGATCCTAGTCATCGGAAGAATCGAAATTTTAAAAATAAGGATGCACAACGTGGTCAGAAATCAAGGCCGACCTCTTCCCGCGCTAATAAAAACCGGCGCCGTTAGTACATCGTGGCAAAGAAATCCAATCAACACTTCAGTTTGTCCGGCTTGGGGCGAACCAAGCAGCTATTGAGCGTTAATTTCTTGCAAAATATAATACTCCAACACCTTTAAGCCGGAATCGTAATTTGAAAAGTTATTGACAATAATATCGACTTTGTTGTAATAGGGTTCTATATATGCCTTGTAAGCAGGAAATACGTGGTGTTCATACCGATACAACACATCTTCCAATGGATAATTTCGTTCCATTTGGTCACGAATAATCCGTCTGGAGAGCCGTTGACTATCCGAAGCGTGAATAAAAACCCTCAGATCCAGTAAATCCCAGATGGGTTGGTGAGAAAATATAAAAAGACCTTCCACCAAGATCACTGGCGCCGGATGAACCTCGATGATACCCGGTTGTATTTTTGGATTGTTGAACGTATATTCTTGACGAGTGATTTTTTGTCCGGCTTTTAACTGAATCAGGTCATTGGTAAATGCATCCAGATTAATGCTATACGGCAAGTCAAAATTTTGAACTCCTTTTCCGTCGATTTTTTGCTCTTCGCGGGGTTTGTAATAATTATCTTGTGATATAAAAGCGACTTGCGTTGGATCAAATTTTTGACGAAGTTCGTTGAGGAACATGCTTTTTCCGGAACCGCTTCCTCCGCTTATTCCAATGATAGTTGTTGTCATGATGGTGTGCTGTTGCCCTTTTTACGGCACAAGATATTATTTTTATACGCGAGCTCCAGCCCATCGGTAAAAAATATGCGGAAATTGAAAATTTATACCAAAATTCAAGAGAAACCAAAGGGAGTTTTATAAGTTTAACCTAATTTTCAAAATACCGATGTAACGATGCATCGACCGTGCGCCATGAAGTTAATGACATATTATCGACATTTACGCACCTTAATATTGTTCTTAACCTTAACGTCAACCGTAATCTCATCACATGACATTTGAAGACCTGTACCGTGGATTAATAGGGATGATTTTTCTATTATTCATCTGCTACCTATTTAGCAGGAACCGGAAAAACATCAATTGGCGCCTGGTTATTGCCGGCATATTCTTACAAATCATCCTGGCTATACTGATCCTACAGGTTCCATTTGTACGTACATTTTTTGAGATCATTGTCAATTTTTTTGTCATGATGATCGAGGCAATTGAAGAAGCATCCATCTTTCTGTTTGGGGATCTGGCCCGACCGGAAAAAACCTTCGGATTTGCATTTACGGTGTTGCCCACGATTATATTTTTCTCCGCCTTATCCTCCCTGCTTTACTATCTGGGTATCCTCCAAAAAGTGGTCTATGGATTTGCCTGGCTGATGAACCGTCTCATGGAATTGAGTGGCCGGGAGAGCCTGGCGGCTGCAGCGAATGTTTTCATTGGCCAGACGGAAGCCCCTTTGGTGATCAAACCGTATCTGGAAAAAATGACCCGTTCAGAAATCATGTGTCTGATGACCGGAGGTATGGCGACCATCGCAGGGGGTGTTTTTGGAGCTTATCTGAGTATGTTGGGTGGAGACTCGGCCGCTGAAAAGGCCACCTTTGGGATGCATCTGCTTACTGCTTCTATTATTTCGGCTCCTGCTGCCATCATAGCCGCTAAAATGCTGGTTCCGGAAAATGAACCCGAGCAGCTCGATAAGAATCTGGATATCCCACCAAGTGAAGCTGGATCCAATGTTCTAGAAGCCATCACCAATGGGACGACCGACGGGTTAAAACTCGCCGTGAATGTAGGCGCAATGTTGCTTGCTTTTATGGCATTTGTTTTTTTTATTAACCATTTGTTGGGCTGGGCGGGTGATGTCGTCCATCTTAATGCCTACATCGTCCAAGTGACCGATGGTACCTATGACCGTTTATCGTTGGAATACGTTTTTGGCTTGCTATTCTCTCCCATTTCATGGATGATTGGTGTGCCCGGGCAAGATATCGTTGCCGTCGGTCAAATGCTGGGCGAAAAAACTATTCTCAATGAATTCTTTGGGTATCTCACTTTAACGGATATGAAAAATAGCGGCATGCTCCAGGAAAAAAGCATTATCATCGCTACATATGCTCTTTGTGGTTTTGCCAACTTTGCATCCATCGGCATTCAAATTGGCGGCATCGGAGCGATTGCTCCCGGTCAAAAGAAAAACTTGACTCAGCTGGGCGTGCTGGCTCTGGTAGGTGGCACTGTAGCTTGTTTACTCACGGCAACTATTGCGGGAGTTATAGTGAATTAGTTATTGAGTTATTTGAATCCTATTGAAATAGCTTGACAGTCTCCCTGCCTAAGGACTATAAAATGTGGAAAACTAAAATTTAATAATAACACACGGGAGGGATCCTGTGAATTTGTATTGTACATGGTAGATCATAGAGGTTGATAGTAATTTTTTCCAAATACATGTCTCCGCTAAAAAGTCTAAAAACAAGTAAGATTAACTTTGCTTTAAATATATTTGACTAGTTGGGGACCAGACCACGATTGAAATCGGAACGTAAATATTGACTTCACCATTGCAGAAATTTTACACGGCATTATCAAATTCAAATGGTATAAAACCTAGCAATAAAATAACCTCTAGACACCCTCCCTCCCCTGTTAAGCACAGGATGAATTATCAGCAAAATAGAATTTACTGAAAAAGTATCATTCCATCTACCATCTACCATCTACCATTAACTAAAGTTCCTCCAAGCCCATCGGGAGTCGCATATAAAGCACCCGATTTTCTTCATCGATTCGGTCGATCAGGGGTTCTGCCAACGGTACAAGAAGTGATTCTGACCGGTTTTCTTTGTTTACTTCCATCATCCATCCTCCCGGATATTCCTCTACAGATTCTATGGCCCCCGTTAAGGTATCCGTACTTACATCCCAAAGTTGGTAACCATCCAGTAGATTCCATGGTTGAAAATCGGTTTCGTGAGCATTTGGCATTGAATCTGGCAGATCATGTTTGCGTAGATACACATCTTGGTCTGTTAATCCTCTTGCTTCTTCACGGACCGTGATCCGCTCAAAGCTAATTTTGGATTTATCGGAATTCCATACTCGTATAAACCGAGGAACAAACATGCCATTTTCTAAATAATAAATAAACCGCTGATCCCGATCCAGAACAGACTTAAATGCCTCATCCAGGATAAGATGTACCGAGCCGTCATACCCATGCAAACCACCGGTATGACCTATTTTGATAAAGTCTTTTTCTGTCAATAAATTATTCAAGTGATATCAGTTTTTTACGAAAAATATAGCCACGTTCTGCATTCACAAAAATCGTGGTGGTATCACAAAACGCCTGAAAATCATCCACATTGGAAGAAGCGCATATGGAACTAAGATGAACCTCCTCTTTCTCAATAAGCCCCTTTTGTGGAGCATAAAATTCATTGGCCAAATAGTAAAACAATTGCTCTTCAGGTAAAATCAATCGCTGATTTCCAGCGGAGGGAATGGAAGCGGTATCCCGTTGATTGATTTGAATCACGTCATGATAAACAGCACCATCTACTTCATACTGATCCCAAAGATCCAAATACAGGTAGGACCACTCATCATAAGGTCTGATGAGTTCTCCCTGTACAAATCGGGTAATCGATGAAGCATCAAAATAAGCCGTGCCATCCCACTCATCATATAAGGTCAAGGGACTTGCCAAAGGAATAAAAGTGAGGTTCCCTTCTTTTCTTAATAGACGCGGTGGATCGTTTCGCTCATACACATAATCTATAATCTCATAGTCCCCTCCATTCATACGGGACCGATACTGACCGATTCGATACCAGGTTTCACCATGGAGATCGACGGTCTCCAGAACGCGCTCCTGAAGTATATAGCTTGCAGTGTCAATGACTATTTGCCGTAAATCCCCATCAAAATCATAGGTAATGGAGTCTATCGCATAGGTCCGAATATCCCCTACTTCCAGCGGGTAATATTCATCCAGCAGCGATGGATTGGGTGTGATATCTATGTCTTCCTGACATGAAAAAACAGTCATGACACACAGCATAAATAAAATAGATCCTATGAAAAATAATCTCATCTTAATGCTTGTGATATTAAAAAATTCTACTATCCTTGGCTATCCATCCTCTGTATGCGGAACAATATGCGTGTAATATAAAATACGTCTTATTACCTATCACTATTTTATAATGTCGGCGGTTAAAACCGCCGCTACAGAGCCTTCTGCAAATTGTGAACCCAAGGGTTAATTTTTAAAGTAGTATCATGATTTTACTAACCAGTCTACTGATGCAAGCTGAATTTTGTTTGACCCCTATCACCTAATACTTAATCCCCTATTTAATAATCACTCCTCCACCTACAACATCATCCCCCTCATAAAAAACAGCAGACTGGCCCGGTGCGACGCCACGAACATTGGTTCGAAATTCCACTTCAAGTTCGTCGTTTTTTATTCCGTTTATAACGCCCAATGACCCCTTGTCATTGTAACGAATCATGGTATAAAGATCTTCACCTACCGGAAAAGAATCATACTTCATCGGGTTTATCCGACTAACGTGCATCCCATTTCGTATAAGGTCGTCCTGATCACCGAGAACTACCACGTTGTCATCCGGACGGATGTCGGTCACATACATGGGTTTACCAAATGCTGTTCCAAGTCCTTTCCGCTGACCAATGGTAAAAAAAGGATACCCGTCGTGGGTACCAATGACATTACCCTGCACATCCAGAAATTTGCCCCCGGCGACTTGTTCTTCCAGACCATCGATTCTATTTTTCAGAAAGTTTCGATAATTATTATCCGGTACAAAACAAATCTCGTAGGAGTCCCCTTTTTTGGCCAAATCTGTATACCCCCAGTCATGCGCCATCTGCCGGACCTCCGGTTTTTGCAGTTCCGCCAATGGAAATTTTGTTCGAGCCATGCATTCCTGACTCAATCCCCAAAGTACATACGATTGGTCTTTATTGCGGTCTGCTGCTCTCGACACATAGTACCGATCATTTTCCTTGTTCAACCGAGCATAGTGACCTGTTGCGATAAACTCACAATCCATTGCGTCTGCGCGTCGCAACAAGGCGTTCCACTTGATGTGCGTGTTGCACAGGATACATGGATTAGGAGTACGACCGGACATGTACTCATCTACAAAATCATCAATGACATAGTCCCCGAATTCATCCCTGATATCTATGATAAAATGATGAAAATCCCGATCCACGGCTACCTGTCGGGCATCATTGATGCTATCCAGGCTGCAACATCCCGTTTCTTTTTTACTGCCGCCCGTATTCGCATAGTCCCAGGTTTTCATCGTGATTCCGATGACCTCGTACCCTTGCTCTTGCAGCATGATCGCACTGACTGTGGAATCGATTCCTCCACTCATTGCAACCAAAACTTTTCCGTGTTTACTCATTATTACCTCTTCTTTCGTTTTATATCGTTTTGCAAAATTATTTAAAATATCTGAGGTAACCACCACACATATCTCTATCTTTAAACGTTTCCTAAGAAACACGATAGGATGAAAAGAGTTTTACTAATGTTCACATGGTTTATTTTGCTTTCTGCAGCGACCGCTCAGACGCAATTGAAAAGCACTTCTCCGGCCGCCGACAATCTGAATTGGATGGTGCGCATAGGTCTTAATGCTCTCGATCAATCCTCCTCTTCTAACTTTGTCAAAGCCAAAAGTGCACTCGGTTTTCAAGGTGGTCTAAACGTGATATGGAATCCAGGCTGGAAACTAAAAGGCGGATTGGAATATCAGTATCATGAAGTGTTTGAAATCAACGAGAACAGTAGTATCATTACGGATGCAGAGACAAGTGACCGAAGTTTTCATCGATTGAAACTTGCAGCAGGTACGCTTTATGATTTGATAAACATTGATTATTTAACCATCGGAATTGGAGCCGATGCACTCTATAATTTTGACCTGACTTCTCAAGAGAAGGTTTACTCCGATTTCAGCAACACCTTTGATCTGGATTACTTCTCAGGATTAATTCATCTTTATATCAATATCAAAAAAATTCAGATTGACTTTGGCTTTGAAGGCAATCTCTTTGATTTGCAACCCACGCATTTGAATCCCTTTCAAAGCAAAACTTACACTTTGAGCCTCGGATACATTTTCTGACGGGCAACCTCATAGAGCGTGTAGACCAGGTACCCCACCAATGCTCCCAGCAGGAATCCGGCCAATACATCACCCGGATAATGAACCCCCACATAAATTTGTGCAAACCCCACTAAAATCGCCCACAGGACAAACCAATACCGGTGCCGGCCCCACACGGTAAATAATTGAACCCAGAATACCGCCAATGCCATATGGCTTGTGGCATGCGAACTAGTAAAACTGTAACCGGTACCGCACGTCACGCGAGCTTCCATATGTTCTAGCGCCTGACAAGGCCTCGGCCGTTGTACTGATTTTTTGATCACTTCTGAACTGAGAAAGTCAGCACACGCTACTGTCAGCAACGTGAACACCAGGGGCAACCAAAACCTTTTTCGCCAGTACCAGACCATATATCCTGCCAGAGCCATGTACAGCGGTATCCACGCTATTTTGTTTCTGAAGATAATCAAGACCCTTTCCAGGAAGCCAAGCTCAAGACTATTAATGAAATTAAAGACAGCTAAATCGGCATTGAGTAAAGATTCCATTATATTTGTTCTGTGAAATGATTCATTAAGAAGAGCACAAAAGTAACCAAAATCGTAGAAATGACTTTAATAAAATCAATATCCGGATTTCGTGGAACCATTGGCGGTAGACCAGGTGAAAATCTTACCCCGGTCGATATCGTGGAAAGTGCAGCAGCGTATGGTGAATGGCTAAAAGAGTCTGCCCCAAGACCATTGGTTATCATCGGTCGGGATGGACGTTCCACAGGAAAGATCTTGACCGACCTTGTTCGTTCTACGTTACTATCACAAGGTATTGACGTCATTGATATTGGGTTGACCACCACGCCTACCATAGAAATGTATATCCCCTTTAAAAAAGCAGACGGTGGTATTATATTTTCAGCGAGCCACAACCCCATGAATTGGAACGCTTTAAAATTATTCAATGAAGTCGGAGAATTTATTTCTGCCGAAGACGGAGAAAGAATTATCGAAATCAGCCAGGACAGGGCTTTCTTTTTCTCAAAGTACACGTCCATAGGGGCACTGACAAGAGATGATGTTGCCATTGATTATCACATCACCCAAGTGCTCGATCATCCGTGGGTCAGAGTTGAAGATATCCGAAAAAAAGAATACCGGGTGGTCGTCGATTGCATCAACAGTACAGGAAGTATTTCGATGATCCCGTTATTGGAAAAATTAGGCTGTACCGTCATACCTCTCTTTGATGAGATCACTGGAGAGTTTGAACATGACCCCGAACCTTTGGAAAAGAATCTGGAAGTCTTGTTGGAAACTGTGAAGCAGGAATCAGCAGATCTGGGGATTTCTGTTGACCCGGATGTGGATCGAATTGCCTTTATAACTGAACAAGGGAAAATGTTTGGTGAAGAGTATACTATTGTTTCCATCGCAGACTATTTATTCGACAACAAGCTGATTGACAGATCTGTATCTAACCTTTCTTCCACCAGAGCATTAAGTGATGTATGTCATAGGTACAATGGCACCTATCAGGCCAGTGCTGTTGGTGAAGTAAACGTCGTGACCAAGATGAAGGAATCTGGAGCAGATTATGGGGGTGAAGGAAACGGTGGCGTGATCGTAGGCAACCTTCACTATGGACGGGATGCGCTGATCGGAGCTGCATTATTTCTCTCCGGATTAACGCACTTTGACATCACACCTTCTGCATGGAAGGCACGACTTCCCATCTACCAAATGTCCAAAATGAAGGTGGCTCTCCAACCAACTATAAGTCCGGATAATATATTAGATGATCTGGAACATAGATACAAAGATGAAAATCTTGATTTACAAGACGGACTCAAAATTGATTTTCCGGATTATTGGGTTCATATTCGAAAGTCGAACACCGAGCCAATTATCCGAATATATACGGAAGCTCCGACCCTGGAACGCGCGAAAGAGGTAGCCCGGTCCTTTAAGACAGAGATCCAGGAACTTTTTGACGCTAAGTAAGATACTATTTATGAAAAAATCAATATACCTCGACAATGCAGCCTCCGCCCCTATATTGGATGATGTAGTGGAAGTGATGGCCGATGCCTTGCGAACGCTTAACGGGAACCCTTCCAGTACGCATAAATTTGGACGGAAGGCGAAAGCAGCCATCGAACAATCCCGTAAAACCATTGCGGGATGTCTGAATGCCTCCATCGGAGAAATATTTTTCACCTCTGGCGGTACGGAGGCCAATAACACTGCGCTGCATTGTGCCGTTGATCAGCTGGGTGTCACTCGTCTGATTATTTCTTCCATCGAGCACCCGAGTATTATTAATACTGCAAATTATATAGCCACACATCAAGGAATTGAAGTGGTTCAGCTGACTGTTAATGAGCATGGTTTGATCCACATTGATGAACTCAAAAATCTCTTGGAAGGAAGTAATCAAAAAACATTAGTGAGCATCATGCATGCGAACAATGAAATCGGAACCATACAGCCGGTAGATCAGATCGGAGTTTTGTGTCAGGAGCATGGTGCGTTGTTTCATACCGACGCCGTCCAGACGATCGGTCATTTACCTTTCGATGTCAGCACCCGTCCTATTTCATTTCTCAGTGCTTCCGGTCATAAGTTTCATGGACCGAAGGGAATCGGTTTTTTGTATGTGAACAGTGATAATATTATCGAACCTTATATTCAAGGAGGTAGTCAGGAACGCAATGTCCGGGCGGGAACAGAAAATGTAGCTGGGATCGTCGGAATGGCCAAGGCGCTCAGTCATTGCTATGAGCATATGAGTGAAAAATCAGACTATGTCAAAGAATTAAGGAGTTACCTCATCGAACAACTCCGCGTTAAACTACCGCAGATTGAACTCGTCTCCTACGCCTCCTCAGATGATTGTTTATTCACGATTGTGAATTTTCATATTCCGTCGAGTGCTAAAAGTGATTTGTTGTTAATGAATCTGGACATTGCCGGAATAGCCGCTTCGGGAGGAAGTGCGTGCAGTTCCGGTGCTGAGAAGCCATCACACGTGATCGAAGCCATTGGCAACTATTCAGAGAATGGTAAATGTGTTCGTTTTTCGATGTCATTTATGAACACCAAGGCGGAATTGGACCGGGTCGTGGACGCGTTGACAAAATATGTATAAGTCCAAGAATGAATAGTGCGTTTTCGGACGTCAGGTCATAGTCAGGGTTGAAAAACCCTGGTGTCGAACTATTTCGTGATTTGAGTCCTGTCAGGACGGTGCTTTTCAATTATTAGAGAAATGCTCATGGTGTTGGAGGACGTGTTTTAGAGTAGGTTAAATATCTGTCGTCCGTAAACGGATTTGAAAAATTTTCCATACTCTTTACACGGGTTTTACGACCCGCGCTATGAGCTTTCGTCCACAGGTGGACTTTTCATATTTGAATGAGCAAATAATTATTACAACATACAGTCGCACCACCCTTCGTTTTTTGATATAATATGCTGAAAAAGATAAGGTGGGTAAAAGAAAATGAGCTCATAGATGTTTATTGTACTAAAATTTATTATTGCTGGGTAAATGTATCATAGATGAGCGCCCCACCCTCTTCGATGACAACCTGTCCGGCACCAGGTGTTTTGGAAAAAACGCCTTTCCAGGCCATACCACAGGCGTTTTCCAACTTCCCTTCTTTTTTAATGATAAGCTGACCTCCTAGTCTGATAAATAATGCGCTGCCTGCCGGCATAGACACCCGGTCACTGATGACCAATACACTATTTTTATCTATAATAACATCTGACACCACATCGGTTTCACGGCACCATACCACGGTATCAATGATCCTCAAAGGTTCCGCAAATTGCCGGTAGCAAAAATCCTTGGACTGGATATACCGCGTTGGTCTGTTTTGCTCCGACAGGCTTCGTTGTATAATCCCGATCTGGCAAGGCGTGAAGGCATCTTGTTCTGCATTGCTGTCCATAATGTTATTTGACACCAATGAGTCACAGGCGGAACCATCATTGGTAAAATTCCAACAGTTGGTGTGTTCGGGGGTGTCTTCGCATTGATCTCGAACCCAAGAATGGCCCAATCCAAGAATATGTCCTACTTCATGGTTGAACATACCGGCATAAGACCACACCCGGGCGTCGGTCAGCAGTGGTCCTGAAATCCGTATCGCGTTTCGCAAAGCCACTCCTGTTTTCAGTCCCCCATAGTTGTCCACCATCATAGTGTCTGGCGGCGGGACCTGAACAAATATATTTAAAATGGAATCCAGATCGATACCAAATCGATCGATAACGGACCGGTCGTAGTTGTTTTTGTAGGGACCTTTCTTTACCAAATAATAAAATTCATCATCATAGTGCTCATAGATCCCCGGAGTTCCGTCGGCTTTATTCTCCAATTCATATTGGAACAACGGATCCAACACAGGGGTGGTATTGTGCAAAGGAAGGCGCATAGGTTGATTATTCCTCAGATCATGATTAGCTGATGCCAGCAAGTCATGGGCAAATTGAACAGCTTTGTCGCCCTGCAGGTTCTTTTGACCGTCCTTGCTGTTCATAAAATGAAAAATCACCCGGATGGTACGTTTTGGTGCGATGGGAGAATGCCTTTCCCAAGGAATGTAATTTTCACTACCAACACATGATCGATCACCGTGACTACGCAACACTATTTCATTTGCATTTTCTACCCGATGGAAGTTATGTACTGTTTTCCAACTGCATGCATTGCACAAGATATAAAGTATCCAGATAGCTACCACTGCAACTGATCGGCAACTGCTTATTGGTCTCATATCAGATAAGTGCTTTGCATAAGGCTAACCCGCGTTTTTCAAATTTTTGCCTGAGATGCTGTATGGACTAATCGGAATTTTGTTTTCCATTTCAACCACTCACACCCATCCACCACAATCGATCAATAATTATCACGTGTTCATCCCGCCGCAGACACTGATGACCTGGCCATTAACATAACTCGAAAGATCTGAGGCCAGAAATAAAACGACGGCTGCAATCTCTTCGACACTCCCAAAGCGTTTCATAGGAATGTTCTGCAAGTAATCTTCTTTATTTTTTAAATCATCGGTCATTTCTGTTTCAATAAATCCTGGCGCGATAGCATTGCAACGCACATTTCGACTACCCAATTCTTTGGCGATACTTTTCGTAAATCCGAGTATACCAGCTTTGGATGCAGCATAATTTGCCTGTCCTGCATTTCCCATCATCCCAACTACACTGGACAAATTGATGATGGATCCTTGTCTGTTTTTCATCATCGGTCGAAGTACCTGTTTGGTCATATGAAACACAGAGGTCAGATTGTTCCGGATAACGTCGTCCCACTGGGATTCATTCATTCGCAACATTAATGTATCCCTGGTGATTCCAGCATTATTCACCAGCACATGAATCGTCCCGAAATCGCTCAATACCTGTTTAACCAATGCTTCAGATTGTTCAGCATCAGAGGCATCGGATTGATAGCTCTTTACTCGTCCTTCCTCCACATCCAAGGATGCTATCAATTCATCAGCTTTGACAGATGAGGACCGGTAGGTAAAGGCGACTTTGGCACCCTGATCAGCCATTGTCTTAACAATACCAGCACCTATTCCTCTGCTTCCACCAGTAACTAACACGACCCGATCTTTTAATATATTCATGTTCCTGTTCATATGTTTTGTCTGTTATGAAATAAATTTATGTGCAAACTTCTTGAATTCATCAAAGAAATCCATATCTTTGCCCTCTGATTTTAAAAATTCATAGCCTCAGAAGCACAGGCTTTATTTATTGAACAGGCTAAAGATGGTAAATTATTATCAAATTCAGGTAATTGATCGATCTTAAGCTCTGAAAAGACTAAAAACTACATAAGATGAAAAAAGATACGCATCCGGAAAATTACAGATACGTGGTATTTAAAGACTTCTCATGTGATGAAGCATTTCTCACAAAATCTACGGTGAATTCCAGAGATACCATTGTATGGGAAGATGGCAATGAGTATCCACTTGTGAAGCTTGAGATATCCAATAAGTCGCATCCTTTTTATACCGGAAAAATGAAGTATGTGGATTCTGCTGGACGAATTGATAAGTTCAATAAGAAGTTTGCCAAGTTTGGCGGGAAGAAAAAAGAAGAAGCCACAGAGGAAGAAACAGCAGAATAAGCTGAATACTTTCACTAAAAGCTATAGAAAGCCTTGTGATCTGAATGATTAACAAGGCTTTTTTATTTGGATTCAGTTGGTCCGCTTTCTAATCATGCATGCTTTTGCCCTTCGTACTGGGTTTCATAATTTCTATTTGTTACATATTTGTATTTCCAAAATCCTACGGGCTCGCAAATTGAGCCAAACGATTCCTGCGTCTGGCTGGCTACTGTAATTTATAAAAATTGCCGGCAGACAGGCATGAAACATTCTGGAAGCGCCTGGATGAATTATGATAATTTATGAAATATGAAATTCATATAAATGAGGAACTATGTATAGTGTATGGTAAATTGAATCCTCAACCATCAACATCATCCATCAACAATCATCCATCAACCATTAACAATCAACCATTAACAATCAACCATCAACCAAACTACGTTTTTCGCTTCTTTTTCCGGGCCGCAGGAAACAAGATGTTGTTTAATATTATTCGGTACCCGGGAGAATTGGGGTGCAGTGACAGGTCTGTCTCCGGATCATTCACGTAATGTGCATAATCCTCCGGGTCGTGTCCTGCATAAAAAGAAAATTGTCCCTTCCCTACTTCACCGTGCAAATAACGTACCTCATGAGCGGCTTTGTTTTCACCCAACACAAGAACAGAGGATTTTACTGTAGAATTAGCAAAGGAGGTAGTTTGTCCCATAAATCCTTTTACTGTTCGCGTGTGGTTTTGCGTTAACATCGTGGGGATAGGATCCCATTTTGCTGAGAAATCAAAGAGTGTAAAGTAATCATTTTCCGGATTAACGCGTCTGGTAATATTATCGATGTTACTGTATTCATAGATCATCGGATTGGTTTCGAGTTTGAAGTTCTCAAAAGCAAAGGTTCGGCTGAAATCCAGTTTTTCCTGTGCATCCGGATCCTGAGGATCTCCATCGAACATCCAGTCGCATATATCAGTTTCAGCAGCCGCGAGCGCAATATCATAGGTGTCTGTCGCTGAACACATCCCAAACATGAATCCACCTCCGATGACGTAATCGCGTATTTTCTCCACAACAGCCAATTTCAAATCAGACACTTTCTCAAAACCAAGTTCATCGGCCATGTTTTCCATTTTGCGTTTACTTTCCATGTACCACTTTTGGTTTTTATAGCGGGCATAAAACTTCCCGTATTGGCCCGTAAAATCCTCATGATGCAAATGCAGCCAGTCATACTGTGCCAGTTCATCGCTCATTACTTCGCGATCATACAAAGTCTCGTAAGGGATTTCTGCATAAGTCAGCACCAAAGTCACTGCATCATCCCACGGCTGGATTCGTTCTCCCCGTTGATTAAAATCTGGGGTATAGACTGCTATTTTCGGAGCTTTATCCAGTTTGAGTGCATCCATATTAATTTCAGGCTGTGCTATCTCTGTAAGAATTCCATTGAATTGAACATCGGTGGTAATTTCATACTTTATTCCTCTGGTTTTGCACTCTTTTTCGATGAGCTCATTGTAGGGAAAAGCAAAACTGCCTCCGCGATAATTAAGTAACCACCATGCTTCGATATCATGGTCCAGTACCCAGTACGTAATACCATAGGATTTCAGATGGTCCGTCTGAGATTCATCCATAGGAACCAAAATATAAGCAGCGTGAGACAGACTACCTATCAAAGTCAAGATCAGCGCAAACAAGCATTTTTTAAAAGATTTCATAATTATCTGATTTTAAAATTGAACCGTTCCATCCTTTGCATCGAAGCCATTTGATTGACTTTGTTTCTGGCTTCCACTTCATAACGGTTGTTGTAATACCCATGTTTTACAGTTTCCCAAAGATACAGGATTATAAAACGGAAGAAGCCATATTTTTCAAATTGGTCAATATGAACCAATTCATGAGCCAGCCAATTTTGGTCATCAAACAAGTTCTGTGGTTCAGCTCCATACATATGGATGGTACTACCTACTACAATAGCAACCCGCCGGGATTTCATCCAACGACATGCCAATCGTGCCAGCCATGAATTACTCTTGATGACCACAGATCTAATATTGTTATTCAATGTGGGTAATAATTTTTTATTATCCAAACAATGGTTATACTTGATTTGTTGTAATTATTACTTTTGATCTGCGTTTGGAGATAAGTGTGAAAGCACTACATTACATATTATGTTACAAAACACTGGAAGCAATTGAATTTTATAGATATATCCTACCCTACCTGGAGTGTTTTACTGGCTGTTCTCGTCGCCATAATCCTGGCGGGCGTACTTTATTTCCGTACGACATTCGAAGACCGTAAACCACTCACCATACTTTTATATGTATTACGTAGTCTGGGGATTTTACTTATTTTGCTACTACTATTAAATCCATTTTTGTCGCGATCCCAAAACGAAGAACAACCCGCACGTCTTTTATTTCTTCAGGACAATACGCAATCTTTATTTTTTGATCAAGACAGTCAAGAACTTTTCACTTATCACGATCGGCTTACTAATTTTTTAAATGAAACAGCCTCGCATTTTCCCGTTGAAACCTATCAATTTGACCAGTCAGTCCAACCCTACGATCCGGTTAACTCGACATTTGATGGACAAATTACTAATATCAATGATGCCCTGAAGTATACCGATGAAATGCATCAGGCTGATCATATAGGTGCATTGATTATTGCCACGGATGGCATTTACAACCGGGGTGCCAATCCGGCTTATTTTCGCGCACGTGGAGATTATCCGGTGTTCGTATTGGCACTGGGTGATACCACCCCTGCTCAAGATGTTCGGATCCAGCAAGTTCTTTACAACGAAATCGTACGAAAAAATGAAACCAGTGAAATCCAGGTAGATGTGACTGGCAACTTCAACCAAGAAACGCCTGCTGAATTATCGCTTCAGTTGATGACAAATAATTCGTGGCGTACGATAGATCGAAAAACAATACACCCCGAAAACCGGAGTGACTTTTTTGAAACCGTCACATTTCACAAAAAATATGAGAACCCTGGAGTTGAACGGCTTCGGGTCCTGGTAAGCGGAATCACAAATGATCTCCACCCACAAAATAATGTCCGGGAATTTTTTGTGGAGGTGCTTGAAACAGCACGTCAGATTCAGATCGTGTCAACTTTTCCCCACCCAGATTTGGGTGCCATTCGGGAAATACTGGCAGAAAATGAGAACAATGAGGTTGGAGTGACTCTGGTAGAACGGCCAGCAGATCTCCCTGATCCTTCCTCTTTTAACATCCTGATTTTTTATCAGTTACCGAATGTTTCATTTCTACTAGATTACATTAAGGAAGCTAAGGCAGCTAATAAGGGGATTATACTTACGGCGGGACTTCAGACGAATTTCCAGGCATTTAACCAAATCCAAAACTTGGTATCCATTTCTCCAAAAACAATTACTGGTAATTTATTCAACACCTGGGTCAACCCCCAATTTGACCTTTTTGAGGTAGATCAGGAATTTAAACAATATATTTCCAAATACCCTCCTCTGGCTGGTGTGTTCGGAGAATATGTCAGTAAAGGACAGGGACAGGCACTGTTACTCCAAAAAATTGGCGATGTGGAAACAGAGTCTCCCATAGTTTATACGGGTATCGAGGATGGTAGCCGGATGAGTATTCTTACGGTGGAAGGGTTCTGGAAATGGAAGCTCTTTGAGTTTCTGGAAAAACAAGAGACCCCAGTTCTGAATAAATTATTTGATAATATCGTGGAATATGTCAGTCAGAAAAAAGATGATCGGCTGTTTCGTCTTCAAAAGAATAAACTTTTGTTTGATGAAACCGAAGAAATAACATTTCAGGCTGAATTATATAACGAGACGCTGGAACGAATAACAGATCCCGATGTATTTTTTGAATTGCAGGACTCTCTGGGTAACCGTTCTGAATTCACCTTCGACAAAACGAATTCGGGATACAAGCTCAATCTTGGACGAATGACTCCAGGGAATTATACGTACCGGGCTCACACCGCTACTGGTGGGGAAAATTATGAGGAAAACGGTCAGTTTTCTGTGCGGAGAATAAACATGGAAGCCTATAACCTGGAGGCCAATCATCGTGATATGAACACCATGGCAATTCAGAACAAAGGAAAACTGTTTTATGATTTTGATGCACTCCAGACCCATCTGAAAAGCTTGCCAACGATGAAACCAATTCTTATCCAATCTCATGTCAAATCTGCCATGATCGACTGGAAATGGATTTTTGGTGTCATATTATGTATTTTCACATTGGAATGGGTGCTGAGAAGATATTTTGGAAGCTACTAATCAAAATATACTTTGCGGGCGGTTCCACCAAAAATATGGTCCATTTCATCCTGAGAAAGAGATTCAAAAACCTCTTCCACCCATTTTATCTGCTCCTTGTAATTAAATGCCACTTTACAGTATGGCCAATCTGATCCATATATCATCCGTTGGGCACCAAATAAATTTTCAATATGATGCAAACAAAACGCTATTTTCTCATCATTCATTCCAATTATCTTTTGCATCATAAATAAACCATTTATTTTACAAAAAACATTGGGAAATGAGGCTATAGCAGGCATCAACCGTTTCCAGGACTCCAAAGAATTTGGTGAATGGGGCAAGAACCCCATATCATTCAAAACAAATTTTTGGTCAGGCATTGTGTGGATTAGATCGATGACAGCAGGAAACTGGTCCGCACGACATTGAATGTCCAGTGGATATTTATACTCCTGAATAAGTTCTATACCTCGTATTACCTCCGGTCGGACTGCAAAGTATGGATCGTCGTAAAGTGCGAATGATTCTCGAAAAGAAACCACCCGACTTTTGTTGTAGTAATTAATCTTTTGTCCAATATTCGGATTTTCAAGATCAATCCAACCAATAACGCCCCGCACAAAATCATTTTCTTCAGATAAGCGGAGTAAAAAATTTGTTTCTTTATCGCTGCGACTATTTTGTACCGCAATGGAACCTTCAATATCATTGTTAACCAAAGAAACCAATAGATCATGTGGTAAGTGATCATTCTTAAGAACATCAAATTGTCCCTGAGGTTTATCAGTAAATTGTCCTGATTTGTATTTCCAAAAAAAATGATGAGCATCAATTCTCATAGGTCTTTCCTTTTTGTTCTCCGTCGTAAATATGGTATTTAAAATTATTTCCGTAGTGCAAATCTAAAACTTCTATCGGATAGCTATAGGAATATGGGCAGTGAATAAAGGAATCGGGTTATAAATAATTCCGGGCTCCACAACCTGAAAGTCATTCTCCATAAAATGTGGATATGCGCGGTAAAATTCGTTGTTTGCCTGTGTCAGATCCTGTGCTAAAACCATAAAGTAGGAAGCAGTTGGATCATTGTACCTTTTCCCAAATGATACAAAGAAGAATACGTGTTGCAATTTGCTATGAAGCGGTGTCCCCCGATTTAGATACAGTTTTGGCGCATTATTATCAATTCGATATTCTGTATAACTACAGTATATTAGAGGACTCTCTATGGCTCCAGGCGTTTGATGACCGATGCACAGTACAATAAAGTCCTGCAAGGAACGATAATTTTGCCCAGGTCTTTCTTTGAGATACATGTTGCCTGCTTCTTCTGCATTGCTGGCCCGAACAATACCCAGTTCCCGGGATCGAATGGCAGGCTGACTCATGACCATAAAAAGATCCAAGTCTGACGAGATCCATTCGCTGATTCCACAAAGGTCTATAATCTGGCTAATCAGATCCTCTGAGATCACATCATTCTCATCCACTTCAAATTCAGCGTTGGAATGCGATGTTCCTACCCGGACCGTATAGATGGGGTGAAGATTCTTTTTAAGATAATTTTTATAGTTCCTGCCGGCCAGTTCTTTAGCTAGATTTAAAATCTTATTCAGTGAAGTTCGCGTTGTCTTAATGGTACGATTTCCAATAACCGCGACGTAATATCGACCAGTGTACCGAACCATACCATCCTCATCGATGCTAAACTGAAAATCTGGTCGTGGCCTATAGCCGGCAACAGATTCAATCCGTAATATTATCATGGCACAAAGATAATACAAGCATATTTATATAAGCATTTTTATCAGCCAAGAGATTCGTGGTATCCTCCAAAGTTTAGCGTCATATAACAAAAGTTCTCATATATTAATATTTATTTAAATATGTTAAGACTAATAACCCGCGGGAATCATCTGCGTTTTAAACGTGCGCATTGACCCAAATTCAATAGAATAAATTTAAACGCAATCAAAATGTTCAGATCAAAGCGAAAGCACCAAAGAAAGCGGAATAAAAAACAATATGTTTTGCATGCCGATGACCAAGCTGTCAAAATTCCGTTGACATTCACTGGAAAATCTGCCAAACTCAATAGTGAAGCGCTACACAAAGGTCAATACACACTGTGTACCCAAGAGAAAAAAGAACAAAATCGTATCCCGGTCATGGTTCTTTGATTTTCCTGACCTCGTCGGTCAATCGGCAGTTCGATTAATTCAAATAATCAATCATCAATAGTTTCAATACTTTACCCCGCATACTCGGGATCAACACCCGATGACCTGAAAGCTGCATACCATTTCGAACTTGCAGACGTAACTTTTGAAAATCAGTAGACAATAAATTGGTTCGGAGTGAAGCGCCGTTTGGTCTGATGATATACTCGCTCACCGTATTTTCGTTGCGTATTTCATCGTTGTATATCAACCTGAGGTGATTGGGGTTCTTAAACAAAAAGTAAGATGAATAGGCGCCTTCATCATCGTTTGAGAACTGCCTTTTTGGAAGCAATTTTTGCCAGGAATCATTTTCGTTTGATGAAAGGTGAAACAATAACAGATTCTCATAATGATAGTCCACAGTATACCTGCTTCCATAATAATCAATTCGTCCACTGGATGTCATACGTTCCATTTTTTGAACTTCTTCTAAAACCATAATGGTTGATCCGTTATCCATCAATATTACATCTTGTATTTGGATGTCTTCCAGGTAATCGAATTTTGCACGTCGGTCATTTCCGTAAAAATCATTCAATAGATTATTGTGAAAGACGAAGGTCGCGTATTCAAAGACATCCTGATCTTTGGGATCTTGCTTAACCCGGAATATCAGCTCCGCGCGATTCAAGTCCTTCTCACTTCCCAATCCACAAATGATCAGCTTATGATTTTGGTTATCGTATAAAAAATTAGCATCATAGACCAGTAGTGATTTCATGGGTAAAATGGATTCTTCCATTTCTCCGGCTTCCCGCAGCTTATAGATAAAGAAAGCGTGGTCTTCTTTTTTATACAAGAAATTATTTTGTTCAAAAATAAGATAAAATATCCCTGAATTGGTGACCAGGGATTTTCGGTAATCATCGTAAAAATCAAAATCTGCAAGTTGAATTGCACTGGTTTGAACAATTTCTTCATACTTGATATCATAAACCGCATAACCGATGATTTCATTACTCCGGATCACTGTCAGGCCAAACTTGGATCGATCTTCCGAAAAGGTATATCGGAAACTATAATTTTGAAAATTCCGCTCTAACTTGAGGATGGTATCAGTTTTGATTTTTTCAAAATTTGGTTGATACGATTGATTCACGATATAAAGCGTATCTTTCTCTTCTGCAGAATACAGGACAAAGTATCGGTCTTCATACGAATACATGTGAATGATCCGACATTTTTTGTGGGGCAGGTTAAATTCTTGCGCCGATGTCAAAAAAAGATCCTGATTAAAATTATGAAGCGTAAAAGCATCCTCCGAGTAGCTGGCAATCATATATTTGTCCTCGAAATCCCCCAATAGTTCGTACGTGCGATCAGTACGCACATCCAGTCCTTCGGACACGACGATGTTCTGACTGAATACGGTGGTCGTCAAAAATAAGAAGAAAGAAAAAATAGTAAATTTCATATGGAGTAAAATAATAACTATTTTTCAAATTTGACGACTTATTTCTAAGATTATGCGTTTTAATGATGCCACGTGGATTGAATGGATACCCAATATATCAACTGGGGAGGCCCGTATAGTAGATCTCATTGCCACCACCCTATCCCAAATCCCACAACTATATATACTACACATCGACCGCAGTGAAGAGGTAAACAGGACAGTTGTTACCGCTGCCGGAACTAAAGATAGTCTCAAAAAGGGGTTGAAGTCTTTAGTGGATATTCTAGATAATACTATTGATATGTCCATTCATCGGGGGACCCATCCCCGATTAGGCGCTCTTGATGTATCTCCGTATGTGTTATTGAAGAACGGAACAGTAGATGAACTTAAAAATTGGGTCAGTATCATGGCACAGGAAATATCCAATTACTTTGCCTTGCCGGTATATCTTTACGAAAGATCGGCAACCCACCCCCTTCGTATAAGCCTATCAGCTATCCGGAAAGGAGAATATGAGGGACTTGATCAGAAACTAAAAGCCCCTGAATGGAAACCCGACTTTGGTGGGCATATGCATCGCAGGCTGGGTGCTTCGGTTTTGGGAGTTCGGGATTTTCTTATTGCCTACAATGTGAATTTAAATACGCCTGATCTACGTATCGCCAAAGCCATTGCCCGTGAAATCAGAACAGTAGGCGGGCCCCATCGAATCCATGCCCTCCCCGGACTAAAAGCCATTGGCTGGCGGTTGGAGAAATCCGGATTTTGCCAAGTCAGCACGAATATTACCAGAACTACATTAACCACCCCCTTGGATGTATACAAGCACTGCGAAAATCTGGCGAAGCACTTTGGATGTCAGGTCACCGGATCCGAACTCATCGGTCTGATCCCCCTCCATTCCATTGAAAAAATGCAATCCAGTGAACCTTTATCCACCAAGGAACTCAGCAAGAGGCTGGGCCTTGACTACTGCAAAGTGGAGGACTTGAAGGACCGAATCATCGAACATAAAGTGTATATTGCTTCCGGAAGATCATTGTTTAATGAAATATTTGATACTAAATGAAACTTGAGCACATTGGGATCGCCGTAGAAAACCTGCAGGAAAGTGAAACAATTTTTGAAGAATTGCTTCAGACGAAAGTTTATAAACGGGAAGAAGTTCCATCGCAAGGTGTAACCACTTCATTTTTGCAGGTGAAAAATACAAAAGTAGAACTATTGAACGCCACAGATCCAAATAGTCCGATCGCCCGATTTATTGACAAGCGCGGAGAAGGGATGCATCATATTGCATTTGAAGTGGATAACATAGTCGATGAATTACAACGTCTTAAAGCAGCCGGCTTTAAACTAATCAATGAAACACCCGCTATAGGGGCTGATCACAAAAAGGTGGCCTTCCTTCACCCCAGGTCTACAAATCGTGTACTAATAGAATTGTGTCAGGACATCCAGGATGATGACGATATTTGAAATCAGTATTGGTATCGGTGCCGGACTTCTGGCAGGGATGATTAATACGATGGCGGGGAATGGAAGCGCTTTAACTTTGGCCGTACTATTGGAATTTTTTGGACTACCAGCCCACATGGCCAATGGAACGAACCGCATCGGAGTTCTTGCTCAGACAAGTGCATCGGTGATGAGTTTTAAGAGAGAAGGACGTCTTGATGTTCAAAACAATGTCCCCCTGATCCTACTACCGGTATTGGGTGCATTCCTCGGAATATATCTAGCTGTTATCATCAGTGCGGATGGATTCGTCACCATATATAAATATCTGCTTGTGGTCATGTTACTGGTAATACTCGTCAATCCCCGGAGATGGATGAAAAAAAATGAGGGTACAAATAGTTCCAAATGGTTTTGGCCGATGTATTTTATTTTGGGAGTCTATGGTGGCTTTATCCAAATGGGCATGGGAATTTTTTCTCTGGCTGTGTTCGTGCTTCTGGGCAACAAGGATTTGATCAGTGCGAATGTGCTCAAATCATTAATTATTGCAATATTTACCATCGCAGCAGTACTTATCTTTGCGTGGAAAGGAATGGTGCATTGGGGGTATGGATTAACACTTGCAATCGGACAGATGACTGGGGGTTGGTTTACTGCACAGTTTGCAAGTAGAAACTCCAAGGCCGGCACGGTAGCTTACTACCTCTTGATTGTATGCATACTTGGCGCTATATACAGTGTGTTTTTTAGATAGTTGTATTGTCGGTATGGGTTTAGGAGTTGAGTTGTTTTACCATTTCATTGGAACCAACCAATCTATATTTTACGGTAAACCACCCCACATAGAGCAACGCCTAAAACCTATAAACTACTTACCAGTTGTCATCCAGTTCTTTCATCTTTTCTGTGTTCTCATACAAACGAAGACTTTCAATGATTTCATCGAGATCACCTTCGATGATCTTATCCAAGGAATACAGCGTCAGATTAATTCGATGATCGGTCACCCGATTTTGCGGGTAGTTGTAGGTACGGATTTTATCGGACCGGTCTCCACTTCCTACCAGGCTTTTACGTTTCGCAGCCTGACTTGATTCGTGAGCTTTTTTCCGGGCATCATAAATTTTTTGATACAGTCGTTGGATGGCGATTTCTCGATTCTTGATCTGAGACCTGCCATCGGTACTCTCAGCGACTATTCCCGTCGGTAAGTGTGTAAACCGAACACCGGATTCTGTTTTATTTACATGCTGTCCTCCTGCTCCACCAGATCGGAAAGTATCCACTTTTAGATCTGGTTTTTTAATATCCACGTCCTTCATTTCCAGCTTGGGCATGACAACGACGGTGGCTGCAGAAGTATGAACTCTGCCCTGAGATTCCGTTTGAGGTACCCGCTGTACCCGGTGTGCACCAGATTCATACTTCAGGTAACTATAAACAGCGTCTCCTTTGACTTCGAATTCAATCTTATTATACCCTCCAGCACTGCCTTCATTAATAAATAAGATGTTTTGTTTCCAACCTCTATTTTCGAAATACTTACTATACATCCGGTATAAATCCCCGGCGAATATACTGGCTTCATCGCCACCCGCACCAGACCGGATTTCTATAATGACATCTTTGGTATCTTCGGGATCCTTTGGAAGAAGCATCATTTTGATTTTTTCTTCCATGGATTCAATTTTTTCCGTGATTGATTCAAGTTCCTCCTGTCCCATTTCTCTCAACTCTATATCGGAATCATTGATCATTTCTTCCGCGACTGATTTTGAGTCCAGAACATTGGAGTACTCTTCATAAATATCCATTAGTTCCTTTAGATCCTTGTATTCCTTGCTAAGATCAGCATACCGATCCATGTCAGCTAGCACTTGAGGATCAGTGAGCTGTTCTTCGATTTGATGAAACTTTATTTCAATCTGTTTGAGCTTATCAATCATTACTTGAATTTGACTACAAATTCCACCCTTCTGTTTAGCTTTCGACCTTCTGCAGTACTATTGGTGGCTATCGGCCGATCCTCACCATATCCTACAAAATCAAGCCGATCAGATGAAATTCCATTTTTGATTAAATAGTCGTAGCATGCTTTGGCACGACGTGCAGAAAGATCCAGGTTTGAGGTGGCATTCCCGGTATTGTCCGTATGACCAGATATTTGCAAACCGTAACTCGGATTCTCCTTCATAATATCAACGATCTGGTCCAAGACGACATAAGAAGGGGTTTGCAGTGTTGCTCTGCCCACTTCAAATTGTACCGCCCGTCGAGCAAAATCAAGAATTTCTTTCACTTCTTCTTTTACCACCGGACAGCCATCATTCTCGGGATCACCCGGAGTATTGGGACATTTATCAATGCCATCGTGGACTCCGTCTCCATCCGTATCCGGACAGCCGTCATAACGGGCCTCCCCGGGCTGGTCCGGACACCGGTCTTCCCGATCGGGTATACCATCGCCATCTCGATCGGAACATCCGCTCGTGGCAGCCGGACCGGGCTCATCCGGACAATCATCCTGATGATCAGGAATACCATCACCATCCTTATCAAATTCGGGGCACCCATTGTTTTCCGGTGGTCCGGGTAAATTGGGGCATTCGTCCTCGGGATCTATGACGCCATCTCCGTCGCTGTCCGGACAACCCTGACCGGAGGCAGGACCCGCAATGTCGGGGCACAAGTCCAGATGATCTGGAATACCATCACCATCCGTATCCGGACAACCATTAAATTCGGCTAAACCTGGAACATTCGGACAGTCATCTTCTTCGTCAGGAATCCCGTCTTTATCTGTGTCGATGGGTTTGAGTAAAATTTTTCGTTCTTGCTTAGATTCACCGATCAAATATTTTAAACCCAATCCAGCATGAATGTTGTTTCTGTTTTCTTGTAAACCCACCCGGTATTCCACTTGTGCATTTAAGTAAGCACTCGTTCCAATTTTTACATCGATTCCTATACCTATCGGAACCTGCAGACCAAACTGCATATCGTCTTTGAACTCGTACACGCCATTAATTCCTGTGGTGGCATAAGGAACAAACTGACTGCCTCTGTTCCATAGTTGTGCTTGCAGCAATGCTCCCACATCTCCGGTTACATTGTTCTTAGCCGGTTCATTAAAATTGGCAATGGCAAATCGGACTGGAACGTTGAGATTGAGAAAATCATAGATGTTTCTGGAATAACCTACCTCTACCCCACTGGTATACCTTGTGAAATTGCCATAATCACCAGTCACTGGTCCGGTGTAGTCCAAAAACAAAACTTTGAAGTTGATGGCATCTTTTTGCAGGGGATTCTGACCGTCAGCTGATGGACTGATCATCAACCCAATCATGATGAAAAGTACCGGGATTAATCGTCTCATTAAATTATTTTTATAATGTTGGCTCAAATGTACAAACAAATTTAATAAATCATATTATGATAATTACTTATGTGTCGACAATTAACATAACACGCAAAATTCATGGCTTTGATTAATGCAGATTCAAAGCATCTAACTCCGCAGGAATAGTATTCTATTTCAAAGAGTTGTAACAAGAACGAATGTAGTCTCATCTCAGTAAAGCCGTGCTGGTACAGAAAAATCAGTGTGACTGATCAAAACCTCGCCAAGGGCCAGATCGAATGTGGTCAATCCACGTTCGGTGAAGGAACCAAAATGTCCTCATTTTGGGTGGGTAGGATGAGGGAACCGACCTGTCCCCGCCTTCGCTGTGACAGGGCTCTGTCCCGAGGATAATGTATGAATCAAAAGTCAAACGTCACCCAAAATTGGGCTATGGAATATGCCCAATTATGGAATTTAATCAATTGATACACGCTGTATCAAGTATCACAACAGATTAGCGTGGGAATAAAATGGGATAAAAGCCTTATGCACGCATTATATTTTTGATCTCACATTTTCGAAAAAACCGGTATTGTAGTTTTTTTGAACGTTATCCCAATTATAGTAGCGTCCGTTCATGGCTATATACACCCCTGCGGGGAGCACCTGAACAAAAGCCAATGCCGCACCTATATTGAAAAACCCATCGGAAGATGCCCCTAATGAATAGGGAATCATAGCTCCCGTGAGTACAATGGTTTTAGATTCCAGTAATTCCTGACCAGCGAGATACTTTGCAGTATCAACCATCGTATCGGTTCCATGAGTAATAATTATTTTATGAGAAGTTGTCCTTTTACATTGCTCTGCGATAAATTCACGCTGTTCATTCGTCATATCCAAACTATCGATCATCATTAGTTTTTCAATGCGGACATCCAAACCACATCGCGCTCTTTTGAGCATTTCAGGAAGGTGTGTATCTATAAAAAGCAACTCACCTGAAATGTAATTATACTCTTTATCAAATGTGCCACCCGTGGTGAGGATATGTATCATAGGAACTAATTCAAAATACTTCTTAAGCACAGTGTGTTGTACCGGCAGGTCCGACCGTACTTATACAAAAATAAATGATTGGTCTGTGCATTTATTATCAACCCACTTTTTCAGATCAATCGAAAATTATTGATTGTGATTCATTTTTCATGTTGCAGTCCATGTATTCGGGCGCATATTGTTTTATCAATTGCGACGAAGAATTCTCACCGTAGCATCTTCACCGGTGAAACACATCACTAATAAAAGACAACACTTCAGGCAGAGCGGAACGCCAATAGCTCCAGCTATGGCTACCGTCCCGAACACGGAATTCATGTTCGATATTGGCTTTAATCATCTGAGCATGCAATGCCAGATTTCCTAAAATGAGAAAATCATCATCCCCACAATCTATATAAAACTTTGTGGACTGATCCTGTTCTTGGTAAGAATCGATCATTTTTTGTGGCGCATAGCGAGCGTAGTTCCCTTGCAATCTGGATGCACCGGAAAGATCTTTTCCAAAGGGTTGTCCCATTAAATTATTCCATCTGTTTTGTTCCATTTCAAGTACCTCCTCATCCGTAAAAACACCGGCACTTAAGACACCGCTTGATCCAAATACATCCGGATGCCGCAATCCAAACATCAAAGCACCATAGCCTCCCATCGACAATCCCGCCACCGCACGGAATTGACGATCTTTTCGTGTTCTAAAATCGGCATCGATGTGTGGAATCAACTCTTGGATTACAAAATCCTCGTAAGCTGCTTTCCCATCTGCTGAATTGACATACCATGTGACACCTGCATCCGGCATCACAATAATCATCTGAGCTGCCCTTTCCTTATCAATTTCTCTGTCTGCAATACGTTGAACCTGACCATATTGGATCCATCCGGTTTCATCATCACTATACCCATGCAAAAGGTACAATACCGGAAAATTCATCGTTCCTCCGTCGTAGTCTTTTGGAAGATAGACACTGTATGACACGTCACGACCCAATATTTCACTGTAATACTTTAACGATTCATAAACCGTACTGCTTTTGGGTGGTTCATCCGAATATTCATGGCCAGAATATCTCGGAGCTGATGCGTACCCATAGCTGATAAACAGACTAATCAACAGAACTGCGATCAGTTCCTGATTCCAAATTGTTCTTCTTTTCATCCACTTGATTTTATACAATATGCAAAATAAGAAATTTACCTAGTAGGAAAAATTTAATTTGATATTCTGTTTGCCTTAAAAATGAATATTCAAAGAAATCATAAAATGAAAGCCTGCCTGGGGGTAGTAATAATTAAAATCAGCACGTTCATTGCCCAAGACATATCCATAGGTATATCCATTCGTCTCATAGGCTGAGTTGAATATATTTTTAAGATCCAGAGCGAGAACCACGTTTTCCAACGAAAACAAATCATCAGAATACTCTATACGAACATTGGTAAAAGAGAACGGATCAATGCTTCTCGATTTATTGGAAGTATTATCCAGGTATTGTCGGCTCACATATTTGGATTCCCACGCTAAACTAAGAAATTCAACCGGGGAATAAGTAGTTTGAAAAGCAGCTACTACGGAGGGAGAAAAAGCGATTGTCGTATTCTCATGCGCCATTTTCTCCTGGCCTAAATAATTGAACATCGCATCATACACATCGATGTATTCATTGAAATTAGGGATCCGATTCAAGCTCCACGCAATGTTTCCTCCTACTTGCCACTGGGAAGTCACGGCATACTGATCAGCCAGCTCTATGCCCAGTCGATAACTATCCTTCACATTGGTCCGTACGTAGGTACCTACATCATTTATTTCTCCATTGAGCACCAGCTGATTATTGTATTTCATGTAATAGAGATTACCAGTAAAACGATGGCGCTTGTTTTGAAATCGGTATCCAGCTTCCAAATCATAAAGCTCTTCATGATCGGGCCGCAATTCTTCCGGAGCTTCGGTGTAATCATCTCTGTTCGGCTCACGACTTCCCTTGGCCAGAGAAGCATACCATTGACTTTTTGAACTGACGTGATAAGTCAATCCGAATTTTGGATTAAAAAACAGCAAAGAAGCATCCTGTTCCAAGGCATCGCCATTGCGGTCTATCCCTAAAAATGAGTAGTATACCGAGCGAAGCTGTAAGTCGAGAAAATAAGTCCATTTTTTAGCATCCCATGTCGCCTTCAAATAGGCATTACCATCGTTTTTAAGCGCATCATTAAAATAATATTTATCATCTACAAAGGCATTCGATGCGTACTCTGACCATACCAATGTACCGTAGTGATCGCCCTGGTATTGATAGAACCCTCCGCCAAAATCAATATTCAGAAATTCCCTTGGCTCCCAGGAAGCACGGGCGGTCAAGCCATAAAAATGATTATCCAACCACCTTCTCCGCACCAGGTCGGTCTCATTGATCACCGTATCATTAAAAATTAACTCGGAAAGTCCGTAATCCTCAAAACTCTGGTCTTCTTTATATTCTTCATAGTAGCCGAGCCCGCGGGTGTAGTTTCCTGACAAACCCCAATTAAACTTTGAGGAAATCTGATTGGAGTAATGAAGTTGGTAATGTGTTTGGCTATAATTATCTGTTTGATTGTGGTATGTAAATTCGTTGAAGGTGCGATTTTCGGACAAAAGATCTTGTGGGATTCCATTCCAGGCTTGATAGGTCTTCTCTTTTCCTGCAATAATGTTAAATCGCAAGATGTGTTTGTTTCCATACCATCCTCCGGACAAGTAGAGCGATTTTAAATCAGAGGTCGCCCGATCAATATAACCGTCTGAGTTAATTCGTGATAAGCGGGCATCCAATACAAACCGATCTTTCAATAATCCGCTTCCCAGTGCGATCGTATTTTTCATGGTGTTAAAAGACCCCAAACTATTATTGAGCTGTACATAAGAATCCCGATTCAGTGAATTAGTATTAATATTGAGGCTGGCGCCAAATGCCCCGGCACCATTTGTGGAGGTCCCGACCCCACGTTGAATCTGTATACTTTCCACGGAAGAAGCAAAATCAGGCAAATTCACCCAAAACGTACCCTGACTTTCAGCATCATTGTATGGAATTCCATTGATGGTGGCATTGATTCGGGTGGCATCTGATCCCCGAATACGCATTCCGGTATACCCTACGCCATGCCCCGCATCAGAAGTCACCACCACAGATGGTGTCATTTGCATCAGAAAAGGTAAATCTTGTCCCGTATTTTCTTTTTCAATATCCTTTTTACCAATATTCTCAAAGGTCGTTCCTGTATTTACCGAGGCGCGCAATCCTTCCACGACAATTTTATCCGTCAGAATCTGACCTGGTCTAAGTTCCAAAGAAACGAAGGTGTTTTTATCTATTACAACTGTTTCTATTTTTGTTTCATACCCGATATAAGATACAGTGAGCTGGTATTCGCCTTGGTTTATATTTACAAATCGAAACTGCCCCTGTTCGTCTGTAGAGGTTAATTTTTGGCCGGGTGACAGCTCAATATGAGCTCCATATAATGCAGTTCCATCATGATCGGTGATGGATCCCTCCAGGGTATAATCAGCCTGACCATAACTGTTCATTCCCAGTACTAGGAATGCTAAAATCAAATTCAAAATTCTCATATTACTTTAATTTAGTATCTAAAAATGCCGCTGTCGTTAGCATACGATTTCCATCGGCACTGTTCCAATAATCAATATTTTAGATGCTAAAACTCCCTACGCCGGCATTATCCGTATCAGGTGTTCATCCTTTAAAGACGAGGATGATGGGTTTACTCTCAGCCTTTATTTCATTCTGATGGCAGCATGGTCCGGCCGATCAGAAAAGACACCCCATTTAGTGCCGGCAAAGATAGTCAATATAATTAATATTTGAAATCCTACAGATGTATTATCTTAACAAAAAGGTTGCTGAAGTCACTATAACGTCGCAGCCGTCAGCTATCAACCGTATGTAAAAATTCATTGACGGCGCGAATGCCATTTTGAAGTCTTTCTTCGCCCAATCCACGAATTATCTGAAAATCCGCGTTAAGCGATCTCAATTCTGTTCGCCAAATTTCTTTAAAATGTGCCCGTTTATTCGGAAAATCCCGCAATGGATCGTCTTCCCATGGAAGGTCTATGTCCATTAAAAGATAAAAATCGTAGTTTCTTCTGCGAATTTCATCCAAAACGTTGCCGGGTGTATAGCCAAATAAATGGTCCGACCATATTTTAACAGTCAATATGGTGGTATCACACATTAACAAAGATTGACGTACGACATCAAGAAAACCATCTTCCATGGCGACCTGCCCGTGAAAGATATTAACTTCATCAGTCATCGTGTAGTTTCGTTCAAGTCCCTGACAATAGTATCTTGAATATTCTGGCACATAAAAGCAGTCAAACTCCCGGGCCAGGTGCTTCGCCATATAAGATTTACCGGTGGATTCCGGACCCACCACTGCTATTTTTTGTAATGATTTTCCCAATTTTTTTTCCATGCTCTGTACCCGATTATCGCCACGACCAGATAGGCTATATACAACAAAGTAGTCAAATATAGCGCCTTACTAAGATATAAATACAAATAAATGACATCCACCACCAACCAAACAAGCCAATTCTCCAGAATACGACGTGAAAGTAAAAAAGCGCCGAACAGGCTTCCCCCGGCACACAAGCTGTCCAGGTATGGATAAAAGGCGTCTGTATTTCGCTCAAGAAATGTGCCGAAAAGTATTGTAAATGCCACCACTACGAGCAGGCCCATCATTAGAATCGGTCGGGTAATCCGGCGAACAGGTTTTATTTTGGTGTCCTGTTCGGTCCGGTTGATCCAAAAATACCATCCATAGATAGCCATAAACAAAAAGTAAACCTGGAGTCCCATATCTGCATACAGTTTTGCTTCATAGAAGACCACCATATACAATAGCACGCTTACAATTTGTACTGGAAAATTCCATATGCTGTTTCGTGCTGCCAACCACACACATAGAAATCCCGTGATAACTCCAAAAACTTCAATGATCGTAGGCAATAGTTCGAATTTTTGTGGACGTGAGACAAAGATACTATGCGGAATTATCTTACCCAAATGGATTGAAAATCTGGCCGATTAATTTTTATCATATCCTAAATCACAAACATTTGCGGAACTGGCTGTTATAATAATAGGTGGTGTGCAAAGAGGTAAAATTATTTTATTTAGGATTATTCTAAA
This sequence comes from Membranihabitans marinus, assembly GCF_019802045.1. Lineage (GTDB taxonomy): Bacteria > Bacteroidota > Bacteroidia > Chitinophagales > Saprospiraceae > Membranihabitans > Membranihabitans marinus_A. The sequence goes on from NZ_JAHVHU010000004.1 coordinate 307,333, forward strand.
AAAGGGTCCTGTTTCAACATCCTAGCATAAAATTGTATCTTCACACTCCTATATTTTAGAAGGTGGGCAGATGGTCCACCTGTTATTGTCAGACAACAGATAAATTTTACAAACTTATGGATTACAAAATTGCTTCATTAAAAGAGCACAATCAGAATGGAAAAGTGGATCGCCTTCCTTTTTCCATTCGAATTCTACTGGAAAACATATTGAGAAACCACGATGGATTTGCAATAACCGATGCACACCGGGATACGGTTCTTAATTGGGATCCAGCCGGGACAAAAGCAGACATTCCTTATAAACCTGCCCGCGTTTTGATGCAGGATTTTACAGGAGTACCCGCTGTCGTAGATGTCGCTTCCATCCGATCTGAAGTAATCCGCAAAGGGAAAGATGGTAGTAAGATTAATCCTGCCATACCGGTCGATCTGGTCATTGATCACAGTGTTCAGGTAGACTTTTACGGTACGACATACGCCTACGCCCGAAACGTGGAATATGAATACAATCGAAATAAAGAACGATATGAAGTCCTCAAATGGGCACAGCAAGCATTTGATAATTTTACCGTAGTTCCTCCCGGCATGGGAATATGTCATCAGGTCAATCTTGAATATCTCGCCAAAGGAGTAATCGAACGCGACGGTTGGGCTTTCCCGGACACTTTAGTTGGTACAGATTCGCATACGCCGATGGTCAATGGTATTGGTGTAGTAGGATGGGGAGTAGGTGGTATCGAAGCAGAAGCTGCGATATTGGGCCAGCCCATTTATTTTACCTGCCCCAAAGTTGTCGGACTGAAACTGACCGGAGAATTACCTAAAGGCACCACCTCGACAGACATGGTACTGACCATCACACAATTGCTAAGAGAACATGGTGTCGTCGGCCAATTTGTAGAAGTATTTGGTGATGGACTTGATCATCTGACTGTTCCGGATCGGGCTACTATTTCAAACATGTCCCCGGAGTTTGGATGTACTGTAACTTACTTCCCGATTGACGATCAGACACTGGATTATATGCGTCGTACCAATCGACCCCAGAAACAAATTGAATTGGTCGAAAAGTATTGCAAAGAAAACATGTTGTGGCGTACAGGCAATGAATCCATCACATATTCCAATGTCGTGGAACTCGATCTGTCCACCGTAGAACCGACCGTATCTGGTCCTAAACGACCACAGGATAAGATTTTGGTACGAAACCTGAAAGAAAAATTTGAGGATCTGTTGCATTCTGAATTTGAAAGGAAGTACATTCCGATCAAGAGCAGAAAAGAATCCGCGTGGCTTGAAGAAGGTGGATCTGGTACTGAGTTCACCTGGAGCACAGCTCAAAAAGAAGAACCGAACGTGGTTGTGAAAGAAACAGGACTCCAGTCGGTTAAAATTAAAAGACGAAATAAGGAGTACACATTAAGTGACGGATCAATTGTTATTGCTGCGATCACTTCCTGCACGAACACTTCCAATCCAAGCGTGATGATCGGAGCCGGCCTGGTTGCAAGAAAAGCAATCGAACATGGACTTGATGTAAAACCGTGGGTTAAGACCTCATTGGCACCCGGTTCCAAAGTCGTGACGGATTACCTGAGAAGATCCGGATTATTAACCGATCTTGAAGCACTCAAGTTTCATGTTGTTGGTTATGGATGTACGTCCTGTATCGGAAATTCTGGCCCGCTACCGCCAGACATTGATGAAGCTGTCACCAAGGGTGAATTGGTCGTGTCTTCAGTGCTTTCAGGAAACAGGAACTTTGAAGCCAGGGTTCATCCGAAGGTAAAAATGAACTTCCTTATGTCGCCCATGCTCGTCGTAGCCTATGCATTGGCCGGCCGCACTGATATAAATCTGATGGAAGAACCACTTGGATACGATCCAAATGGCCAGGAGGTTTATCTCAAAGATATATGGCCTTCACAGGATGAGATCAATGACATCATGTTGCAAGCGCTAAAACCTGAAGATTTCGAAAGTGCGTATAGTGTTATTTTTGATGGTGAAGAACAATGGCAAAAACTTGAGGCACCAGCGGGAACAAACTATGAGTGGTCGGATGAATCTACTTACATTAAGGAAGCTCCGTTTTTTAAAGATATAAGTAGTGATGCAGCCCCTGGTCAGGATATCAAGGGAGCACGAGTATTGCTTAAACTTGGTGACTCTGTAACGACAGATCACATTTCTCCGGCAGGTTCATTTTCAGCGGATTCTCCGGCAGGTCAATATCTTATAGAAAATGGTGTAAAACGACCTATGTTCAACAGTTATGGATCTCGACGCGGAAACCATGAAGTCATGATGCGTGGAACCTTTGCCAACGTACGGATCAAAAATGAGCTGTCACCCAAAGAAGGTGGATTTACGAACTATCTGCCGAAGGATATTATCATGCCGGTCTATGATGCAGCCATGGAATATCAGAAGAACGATACGCCTTTGATTGTATTAGCCGGAAAAGAATATGGCAGTGGATCTTCCAGAGACTGGGCCGCTAAAGGTACAACCCTATTAGGAGTCAAAGCAGTTATTGCTGACAGCTACGAACGGATTCACCGGAGCAACCTGGTAGGAATGGGTGTACTTCCGCTCGAATTTGATGAAGGAGAGAATGCTGACACACATGGACTGGACGGTACAGAAACATATTCTATTACCGGGATTGAGTCAGGTTTGACACCAGGCAAGAAGATTCATGTCATCGCTGAAAAAGCTGATGGTTCGAAAAAAGAATTTGATGCCATAGCCCGGTTGGACTCTGAAATCGAAATCGAGTATTACCTCAACGGAGGCATTTTACACTATGTACTACGAGAATTTGTGAAAAACAATTAATGCAATTGATCACAATTAGATTTATAAAAAGCCGATGCAAGAAATACTTGCATCGGCTTTTTTTTATTTTAAACCATGCTTCGCAGCACCTTTTATAATGCGCTGATTATGGATTCATAATTTCATAGATCGGTCACTGATGCTCCCGCATCCAAAACAGTGTGCTTTTAAAAACTTAATCCTCCGTATAAACGATACGATATATCTTACCATTTACAGAATCACTGACATAAAGGGAGCCATCCGGTCCCACCGCAACACCGGTCGGACGTGCTGAAGCGTCAGAAGGTGATGTAAATGCATCCTCTCCGGCAAAACCATCCGCAAATACCTCAAAATCTCCCGCGGGTTTTTCACCCGCCATAGCTACATAGGCAATATTGTAACCGGCTTGTGGTTCTGGTGCGCGATTCCAACTACCATGAAAAGCAATAAAAGCACCATCATGGTATCTGTCCGGAAATTGGTCGCCACTATAAAATATAATATCATTGGGCGCCCAATGCCCTGGAAAGGTAAGAATTGGTTCTTGATATTTTCCATCTTCGACGATTTGCTCGCCATCCCCTCCATATTCGGGTGCGATCATTCGCTGATTTTTTATACCATCATAATAGGTGTAGGGCCATCCAAAATCATAACCGTCTTTCACTAGAAGAAAATCTTCGGATGGTAGTTCAGCATTTTCTTTTTCATCAAAATAATCAGGCCACAAGGTATTGAGTTGATCCCGACCATGCTGCACAGCAAACAGTGCACCGGCTTCATCGTTCCATTCCAGAGCTACTGCATTGCGAATTCCTGTCGCATATCGATAACCGTCATCTTGCTGGGTTTGCCCGGACTTCGTGGCATCAAACCTCCACACACCGCCTTGCCATTCCAGCTGCGGGCAGGGATCCATTCCTAGTGAACCCTTAGTCCGTGCTTCCTCCTGGCACGCATTAGATGGTGCACCAACATTCACAAACAAGTCACCTGAATCATTTATCGTAAAGGACTTAGCAGCGTGTTGTCCTTGTTCCGGAAAACCTCTTACGATCGTTTCAACTTCTCCACGGGGTACCAGATTGTCATCCAGTGGGACCCGAAAGACCGCTGTTTTTGAGCTGAAATACAAATATCCATCATGCAGACCTATTCCTGTTCCCGCAGTTTCACCAAAATATTCAATTTGGTCTGCGATACCATCACCGGTCGTGTCTCGCAACGCTGCAATGCCTCCACCCTCTTTTTTTGATCGTAAAGCCACGTAGACATCACCATTATCACGTACCGCCAAATGACGTGCCGAGCCAACATCTTGAGCAACTACGACGGCCTGAAATCCATCGGGTAAAGTAAGATCTCCATTCGTGTCTGAAAAAGCAAGTTCAGATGGTTTTTCGGTGTCATTGGAATCGGGTGAATTACATTGGAAAAGGAGCAGGCTAGCTATTAGAAGTAAAAATTTGTCTAAACTAATCATCTTGATAATTTTAAATAATCAATATTAGGATTACCTCTTTTGAAATTGAGGATTATATTAGATATTGAATATATAAAATTTCATGTAATAAACCACATTTTAACGACTTAAATCAAATTATATAGGTCAAGAAGATTATACTGAAACCTTGCTTTTATACAATTCTCGGTATCGTTCAAGGTATTTTCCAAACACATCAAATTCTACATTTACCGCTTTGCCAGTCTGCCAAGTCTGTGCATTGGTATGCTCAAAAGTATAGGGTATGATGGCAACTGAAAATTCCACAAGAGACAATTCTGCGATCGTCAGACTAATTCCATCCAAGGTCACAGAACCTTGAGGAATGACCAGATGCTGATGCTCTTCGGATAATCTAAAAGTAAAAAACATACTACCATCCCGATCTTTTATATCGGTACACACCGTGGTCCCATCGACATGTCCTTGCACAAGGTGTCCATCAAGACGTTGTTCCAGCGTGACAGATCGTTCAAGATTAACGTGGTCTCCAACAACCCAATCATCAAGCGTTGTTTTTTTAAGCGTTTCTTCGATCGCCGTTATTTGATATTGATTATTCTGCAGTTCTATGCGCTCTACCGTCAAGCAAACACCATTGTGACTGATGCTTTGATCGACCTTGAGTTCAGGTGTCAACTGTGATGATATCGTGATAATCTTGTTACGTCCCTCAGACTTGAGGTCCGTGATCTGTCCCATTGATTCAACTATCCCTGTAAACATATACTGGTTTTTACTATATTCTAATACGCATTGGTCCTTCTGTTATTTGATCAGATCAATAGTTCCGCTAATCGTGTTGAACAATATCTCCCCCTGTTCTGTATTCAAAAACAGATCACATTTATAAGTGTAGGTACCGGGTTCCAATTCTTCTCCATTCAGTGCTGAGCCGTCCCAATTTATATCTGCATCATTGGTCTGAAATACCAAATTCCCCCATCGGTTATACGCTTCAAAGTTCACCCGCTGTATAAAAGCTCTTTGCAATGGATAAATCAGATCATTCCGACCATCGTTATTTGGGGTAAATACATTGGGTAGTTTATACGCCGGGCATGGATCGACACAGATCGTATCACTGAACAAGCCCTCATTGCCAAACTGGTCAATCATCTGTACCCGATAACAACCGGCAAATCCTGAACTGCTACTGTGGTTCGCTGTATTTTCGTTCACGATAAAAACCGTCGGATCAGCCGTTATATCAACGAAAGAATCGAGGCCGTAAGCCCGGTACCAGAGTCGTACCTCCAGATCTTCAATTAGATCGAGGCAGGTATCGGGAAGTGTATATTGAAGGGTATTGGTAAATAACTGTTGATCATCCCGCGCATCTTCACAGTTATTCTGCACTTCCAGTTCCGGTTTACATGGCGGGGTACGGTCATCTGGTACTACACATATTTCCTGGGAGAAATTGATGGTCGTATCTTGCAGAGAAATCCCCAAGAAATTACCCGCTCCTTCTATCTTATAGCAATACTCCACTCCATTTTGAACGTCGCGATCAGCAAATTGGTCTCGGTTTGTTTCTGCGCGTTCAACAAAGGTTCCAGCTTCTTTTCTGTAAACTGTATAGTTAAAATTATTCCATGGAGTAATGGAATTCCAATCCAAAAACACCAGATTGTTTCCTTGGTTGGATGATACATAAATAGTAGATGCAATTGATGAAAATCCTATGGAACGAGCGTTTGAATTCATCTCAATTTTGTAAAAATGCTGTTCATCCGAGGTGTTGATATCAGAATGGGTGTATTGATACCTTTCATCAAAATCGTCAATGGTAGGTGCGCTTACACGCGAATCAGGTAATAGTGTGTACGTCCCGTTCAGGGATGTCGAATGAAACAAAGTCATGGTATACGGTCCGTCGGGACGCATGGAGTCAACGTTTGTTTCAGGTTTGACCCATTCTATGTCCACCTGTCCATCTGTCGGATTAGTAGTAATCACAGAGGCTTTCGTGACCAGAGGAAGATCCCGGTCTATTTTGATGCAAGCTTCCTCACTGGGTTTACTCTCCACGATATTATAGGGATTATTCCCGCTGCTCAGACTGGCAAAGCGCGCAGTAATCCGATAACAATAAGTCACTCCGTTTTGCACCTCGGTATCAAAAAACTCATTACGACCTGATTTATCGGAAAAACCAATGATGCGATATCCATAATTTACTAAATCCGGTAAACATTCATCATCGGGTATACTTCCACTGCCATTTCGTCGCCAGATGGTGAATCCCTGAAAATTGGAGCTGCCTTGACAATTGTATTCATCTGGCCAGGTGATCCGATTTTGTCCCATCTGCCGCTCTACATCGGGAGCTCCTGGTGCAGGACCCACCACTTCAATATTCATAGTTTTGAGATCAACAAGACCAGCCGAATCCGAAAAAAAGTTATCGGTGGCTTTAAATACCATCGTATACCCAGCTCCGCGCACGTGTTCGCAGTGGGTCTGCCAGATAAAGTCTACAGTGCGAGGCACCTCTTCAAAAGCTTCACCACTGGCAAATACAGCTGGTGATACCTCTAGCGTTAGCGGACCCCCTAAAGCAGAAATTCGGACCAATTGTGTTTCTCTTTCGGGATCATCTACCTGAACGGGTATTTCGATAAGATCTCCGGCAACAGCACAAATCTGATCAGTTACTTGAACTTGAGGTGGGGAATTATTGCATTCCTGAATCTCGATTTGCATATCACGGATAATAGAATTAATAAGAATCCCGTTCCGGTATTCTTTGATTCGGATCGCAATATTATACTGGCCTCTACGCTGCGGTGAATCCCATATAATCTCTCCGGTGACTTCATCGAGTGAGATGTTATTTTCGGGACCGGGATCAATTTGATCCGGGTACAAAAAATTGGGAACAGGTGTACCTACATCTTGCAGTGGCACCACCCATTCATAAGCCAGACTGTCGCCATCCGGATCATATGCGTTTGGATTGTGCACAAAGGGTTTGCCCACACAGCCCACATCAATGGGGGGTTGAAGTAAAACTGCTGAATTGTTTTCGCCCTGAAACTGTTGATTCAGGAATGTAAAGGTCGTCGCAATATGAAACTTGACGCGAATAGAATTCGGATAATTAACATTGAGGATACCACCAATCCGATTTGGGTCAGTCATTCCTATGGTATAGGTTCCCCGTCCGGGGTATGTATGTTCCTTGATGTAGTAGTTTCTTTTGATATCATTATCCAACGGTGTTCCTTTTCCATTGGTACGAGCAATCGTTTCCGAGGTTCCGTCGCCCCAATAAACGATCAGGCTGTCCCGGTCTACATGGCTGGAGGTTTTTGTATACGTCACAATCGTAATCCGAATGGATAAATCACCGATTTGTTCATAGGTGATCTCTCCTGCCCGGTTGTGCGTTGCCTGGCTGACTCCATAACTTATAAAGAGCAATAGTACTCCCAGATACAGTCGAATAATGGGTTTCATAATCGAATTAAAGATATAACTTTATACGCATTAAATCGAATCGAAGGTCCGGATAGTGTGATAATTTTTACCCAGCTCGTAAGAAGAAAGGAATTACCACATTTCTGGTATTCCTTCATAGATCAAAAACTTAGTCGCTGTACTCGAACGTATCACACTCGTATGATCTATTAAAAGATAAGATATCAAACAATTGATTTCAAGATTATTCAAAATACATGAATTATTTTAGGTAGGATTTCTTAATATAGCATATAAAATCTGAGGTGATGATTCCAGGAAAAAAAAACAATTTATTTGAAAAAATAATAGCTAAAGATGCATCGGCTGGAATCGTCTTAATTATTTCAGCTGCCGCAGCGCTGATGATAGCCAATTCATCACTTCATGATCAGTACTACAAGTTTATGAATCTGGAATTCACGTTTGGTTTTCCGGAGATGAATATTTCCAAATCTCTCCACCATTGGGTTAATGACGGACTGATGGCGCTGTTTTTTCTGTTGGTCGGTCTTGAAATAAAAAGTGAATTGAAGTTTGGTCGACTGAATTCATTCAGATCAGCTTTGTTTCCAGTGGTAGCAGCCACATTTGGTGCGACATTTCCAGCAATAATTTATTGGTTTTTAAATAAAGGTACACCCTATATTCATGGTTGGGCCATACCGATGGCAACAGATATTGCTTTTGTTATCGGGATTATTTCATTGCTTGGCTCAAGAGTGCCTTCCTGGGTCAAGGTATTTATAACAACGATAGCTGTCGTAGACGATCTGATCGCCGTCCTTATCATAGCTTTATTCTACACCGACCACATCAGCCTGGGTGCATTTGGGATTGCCGGAATCTGTCTGGTCCTACTCCTGGTTTTAAATTATTATAATGTATCCCGACTTACTCCATACCTGGCCATCGGGTTTGTGCTTTGGTGGGCCATTCTGGCCTCAGGAGTGCACTCCACCATTGCCGGTGTGATTTTAGCATTTACGCTCCCACTCCACCGGGAGTGGCGGCTGGAAAGAATTAAAGCTTTTGCCAGAAAAGGACTCCAGTTATTTGAAAAAGCCCATGACGTGACTTTCGATCTTACCTCGGCCCAAGCACATTTTTATCTGGAAAACACTCAGCGGAATATGGAGTCCCCGCTCAAACGATTGATGCGAAAGCTTCATGTGCCCGTTTATTTTTTTATAATGCCCTTGTTCGCTTTTGTCAATGCAGGGATTACTTTTGAATCCGGGGTTTTGGAACATGCCATTTCATCGACGATCACCTGGGGAGTCATTTTGGGACTTTTCCTGGGAAAACAAATCGGAATTCTGTTCGCAACATGGATTTTGCTCAAGTTTGTGTTCAAAAAGATGCCGCAAAATAAAGAAACCTGGAACGTCTTGGTTGGGATTGCTTTATTATGCGGTATTGGATTCACCATGTCCTTGTTTATTACCAATTTGTCTTTTGTGGAGGAGGAATACCGTGAATTTGCGAAAATGGGTATTTTAGCTGTATCGTTGGTCAATGGTGTATTGGGTTATGTGGTTTTGAGACGTGGTACGGTCACGCCTCAAAAGATCATTGACGATGAAATTGGAACCTAGCGACGATATTAACTGGATGCTTATTCAATTTTATCCGATTAACTGATGTACCTAATAGTAGATCGGATTTTAAATTTCAAAAACAAAGATGTATACCAACCGTGAGGAATTGACAGAGTTCTACCGCCTGTTTTTCACGAAGAAACTCGAAGAATATTTTGGACTATATGCAGCAAATAGGAGTTCCAATAGTATGAGATCAAGGCGGGAACTCAGCATATGAAATGATTCGTAATCTACGCAAAAAAAAATAGGGAGAATCCACTGGTAAGTTCAACGCATACATCAATGTGTTTTCCAGTAGATGCCGGAATCCTCATTAATAAGTTCCGATGCGAATGAATAAATAGCTTGAATGACAAGTTCTTTTATGCACCGTGGCATCCAACAGAACTATCATTGGTCCGCTATATATTCATCCCATCGGTTGTGAACTCATACCTACCATGTTGGAATCTCCCTTTAGGATAACTTATTAACTAAGTTCTATAGATTCATCAAGGATATAAGCATCCTTGTGTTACAAAGTCGCTAATTTAATTGCCAATTGACCCAACCGTGTAGAATAACCAGCTTCATTATCATACCAGCTAACAACCCGGATAAAATCATCATCACAAGTGGTCAATTCTACATCAAAAATCGAAGAATAGGGTGATCCGATAATATCACTGGATACAATAGGATCTGTTTCGTATTTTAAAATTCCCTTCATATCCCCTTCCGATGCTTTTTTGAAAATTGCATTGACCTCTTCTGCTGTTGCGGGTTTTTCAACTTTCACTGTCATATCAATTAATGAACCAGTGAGCGTTGGTACCCGATAAGCCATTGCCATAATTTTGTCTCCAATAGCCGGATACACGAGACGTACAGCTTTAGCGGCTCCAGTACTTGTTGGAACAATGTTTTGCGCAGCTGCTCGTGCTCTTCGCAAATCTTTATGTGGAGCATCCTGAATGTTTTGATCTGCGGTATAGGCATGAATCGTGCTCATAGAACCAGTCTTGATTCCGTAGTTTTCATCCAACAGCTTTACTACAGGCGCCAGACAGTTGGTCGTACAGGATGCATTGGAGAAAATCGTCTCTTCTGGATCAATTTCTTCTTCGTTGACACCCAGAACGATGGTTTTTACATCACCTTGTGCCGGAGCTGAGATCAAAACCTTTTTTGCTCCTGCTTCCAAATGTTTGGATGCTTGCTCGCGCGACCGAAAGATACCGGTACACTCCAATACAAAATCCACTCCAAGTTCGTCCCATGGAAGTTTGGCAGGATCTCGTTCTGACAAAGCAACTACTTTCTCTCCGTCAATAAATATATTCCCGTGATCAGCCGTCACTTCGTGATCCAATGTCCCATGTGCGGTATCATATTTTAATAAATGAGCCAAGGTGTCGTTATCCGTCAAGTCATTAATAGCGACTACCTGAACTTCATCATTGTCAAGTAAACTTCGGAAGGTCAATCTGCCGATCCTTCCAAATCCATTAATTGCAATTTTCTTTGCCATAAGTTTTTGTTTTATATCCGTACTGTTCAAATAAATAATTCCCTGAAAGGGCCTGTTTAGAAGTTGCAAATGTAACAAAAAAATGATAGAATGAAATATTCTAAATTATTCGTTCACCTACAATCCAGTAATACCCTTTATTGTATCAATAATCATCATCCTTAAAATGAAAAAAGTCACACTTTTGTTTTCAAAACTTTTGGAAATTAAATAAATATCCTATATTTGCCATCGCTTTGAAAAAGTGGCCCGTTCGTCTAGGGGTTAGGACGCCAGGTTTTCATCCTGGTAGCAGGGGTTCGAATCCCCTACGGGCTGCCTTCAGTAAGCCGGAAAGAAAATTTTCTTTCCGGCTTTTTTTTTGGTTGATTTTCAAGGCTTTATAATCCTGGCCTCTAACTGAGAACCCCCACATAGATGGTTTATTACAGAAAAATACCATCTTTAAGTTCTTAAATCAGATCGAACAAACATAGTTTATGGATATTTCTTTGCGATCATCCCCGGTGCATTTTATACTATGGGGAATTATTGCTGTGGTAATGATCCGCATTGTCCTGGTATTCGCAATGGGTATGATGCCACAGGATGCATATTATTATCTCTACAGTGAACATTTGAGTCTATCCTATTTTGATCATCCGCCCATGATCGCCTGGCTGTTGAGAATATTTTCTATTGTATTTGGTAAGACAGTACTAGGTGTCAAGCTCACCGACTTTATCCTGACGACCGGTACAATTTTCGTTTTTTACAGACTCGCACAAAAATTTCATACTGGATTTATGGTTGATCGGTCGATGTATCTGATACTGTCGACCATGCTGATTTCTATTTTGTCTTTGGTAACCACTCCCGATGTCCCTTTAATGCTCTTCTGGTCGTTATCGGTATTATTTCTCTACCGGGCTATCGAATCCAATCAGGCAAGGGATTGGTTGCTGGCCGGGTTTATGACTGGCCTCGCGTTTGACAGTAAATATACAGCTCTCATGATTTTAGTGGGCCTATTTGGCTATTTATTGACGTATGCCCCCAAGCGCCACTTGTTGCGACGTAAAGGACCGTATTTGGCTGTGATGATCTTTGTGCTCACGATCATGCCGGTGCTTATATGGAATTTTCAAAATGACTGGATATCTATTAAGTTCCAATCATCGGACCGCGTCAGCTCAATGGAAGTCATGAATATCCAACTGAAGTATTTTTTCGGAAATATTGGTACTCAAATGTTTTTATTACTTCCAGTACTATATATTTTCCTTCTGGTCGCATTGATCCGACAAACCTACAACTACTTCAAATCGCGATGCCAGCCGGATGGTCATCATTGGTTTCTATGGTGGTTTTGTGCACCGATGGTTTTTGGATTTATGTTTTTGTCGATGATATACTGGGTAAAACTAAACTGGGCCATGCCCGCCTACATCACGGGAATATTATTGGCCGTCAACTTTATTCCCGGAAAATGGGTCCGGATACAGGTTTTATTGAGCGTGGTGTTCCATTTTGCATTTTTAATCCAGGTATTTTATTACCCATTTTCAATCCGGTCTGATGATACGTGGTGGGGTTGGCCTGAACTGGCAGTTCATGTAAAACAAATTCACACCAGGTATCCAGATTCTTTTATCTTTTCGGACGATGGTTACAAGACCTCCGCGGAATTATCCTTTTTCCTCGATCAAAAGATATACTCGGGAAATGTGATTGGAAAAGACGGTCTTCAATTTTCCATTATAGATCCCGAACTGCACCATCTGAAAAATAAGAATGCACTGTATATCGATTCCGAAAAACGGTTTGATGATATTAATCCACACCCCATGCCAAGACCGGAGTTGTCAGAGTATTTTGAATCAGTGCAACAAATGGAGCCTATAATTATCTACAACGATTCCGGTGAACCCGAACGAAAATTCTTGGTATATTACCTGACGAATTACAAAGGGTCATAGTTTCATTTTGTAGATTACGATTAATTATTCGAACCGGTCCCGTAAAAGTTAAACTGGCTTAATTTAATATTAAATGAAGTCGAATGCTCTTTTTTTCGTAGTTTTTACCTAACTTATCAAACCATTATTTAATCGTTTAAAACCTATACCTATGTCAATCGTAAAAGTAATTGAAGTAATTGGAAGCAGTGAAAATAGCTTCGATGAGGCATTGGAAAATGCCGTAGCAGAAGTTTCGAAAACCGTACGCAATATCGATTCTGTATTTGTGAAGGATTTTAAAGCCCATGTAACCGACGGGAAAATATCTTCGTATGGGGTCATATGTAAAATCTCTTTCCGAGTAACCGACGGCGTATAACCTTATCCACAAAATTTAGAAACCGGTTTTATGGCCTGTTCCTCCGGGGGCAGGCTTTTTTATGCTTCAGAGATTACTGGTCCGCGCAGAACCACCATCTAGCCACCCAGATTCGCAATATCAGCACTGATCAGCTGATCGTATCTTGACCCAAATGGACGATAGTACGTCAGCAATAAATAAAAATTTTCCGTTTCATTGGAATTCCCCTCCAATACATTGAAGTCGAGGCCCTGGTCCGTACCACCATGGTGAACTGCATATAAGTAATCATAACGCCCCTGTTTAATCAAAAGGGTACCCTCGTAAATTTCATTTTCAGAATTGTAGGTTAATTCAAATCGTGGGTCGGCAGCATAATTGGTAAAACCACCCGCAACGTATACCCGTTCATTCCCCATGTCCAAATTGCTTTTTAGTCGAAAATCAACCTCGACGTATTCGGAAGTTGTCGAACTACTCCCTGAAAAATTTCGTTCGTTATCGATCATAAAACTTCCGTTTTGGTCCCGTTCCAGAAAATAACTTCGACCGGCTCTGGACTGTTCGATCTCTTTGACGACGACATAACCATCTTTGTATTCCGTAATATCACTTATTCCAAAACTCCGATACCCCAGGTTGCGTAGATCCAGACTACGGAAATCCATACCTCCCGGAAATACGATCTTGCCACGCCAGTCAAATTCGATCACATCACCAAATACATTTCTGGGCTGGATGTTTCTGATCGATCGCTCCCAAATTCCATTTTGTAAAATTGTCACTGAAACATCCTGGAGTGGATTGGAAATACGAAAATCTTTGTGGTTCACCGTCAATTCCAATGCCTGGTGCGTTCTCATCTGTGAAACACGGGACGGTCGCTGTAATTTTGCGGATGCAAACACTTTTTTATCGACCACCATAAACTTACGGACCAGCACTACCTCGTCCGTATTTTCATCATACACCGTGATCAGATAATTCCCACTCACTTTGGGTTTGAGTCCGTTTCCTGGAAAACGAACCTCATAATGGACATAATCCACATGGGTCTGATTTGAAAAAGCATATTCTTCGATCAATTGATCATTGATGCCTTCGAGATATTCGATGTCTGATAAATCAGATGGCGTCCAATCCCGGTTACAATGCTGTAGCTTGTACCTGTAATACCGGGCATCTGTAGTCAGGTCATCAAATGACAGCAAAAGTCCTGTATGGTCTCCCAGCCGCATGACGGGCAGACCATAAATGGCGCCAGGTACTGATATTTTTGCAGAAAATATTGATGGGGCTGTGACTTCCTGTGCATGGACCGATACATAGCGCGCAGACAAACAGATCAGGACGATATAAAGAATTCTTTTCATACAGGAATATATAACTTACAATTGATTAATCAAAGTACGTCTTGTATATTTATATAACACTAACATACGGATTCCCATGGATGTGAAATCGCCATAACTTTTCTTTCCACTCTTCGGCGTAATCTATACCGACTCGCTTACTCTTGATAATTTCATCAGTCGGTACCTGCACGTAAGGTTCCACCCACAGTGGATTCCCCGAACTTTTATTCACGGACAAACCATTCAATGTGCGATCAATCCCCAAAGCCTGACATAACTTCCCCGGACCATTCGTGAGTTGCTTATCTGAAATTTTCTCTCCTCGCCGTAGTCGCATTTCAGTCAATCCAGCATCAGGTTCCAGTGCCCGGACAAGAATAGCATGGGCCGTTTCCGGTGGCCCTGATACTATATTAAACAGGTGGTGAATCCCATAGCACAAGTAAATATAGGAGGTCCCTCCTGCCTTAAAAATAACTTCAGTACGAGCCGTCCGACGATTTCCGTAGGCATGACTGGCTTTATCTTCAGGTGCCCGATAGGCTTCCGTTTCTACGATCACGCCACTGGTCAATTGACCGCCGATACGTGTACATAATCGGTAGCCCAACAACGATTTTGCCAACGCGACGACATCGGTGCTTTGAAAATCGAGGTATTCAGTATTTGGTGAATTATCTTCGCTGATAATTAGGCGATTCTTTGGTAATGGTAATATTATGCGGATGACTTTCGGTAATCCCGGAATGAGTTATACTGACAAACTGGGCTTTTTGCAACGCTTCGATATTTGCAGCACCACAATACCCCATACCAGCTCTCAGACCACCAATATACTGCACCATCACTTCAGCCAGGCTTCCTTTGAAGGAAATTCGTCCTTCAATACCTTCCGGAACAAGTTTTTTGATATCATCCTCGACATCTTGAAAATATCGATCTTTGGACCCTCGATTCATCGAACTAATGGATCCCATGCCCCGGTAGGTTTTAAATTTTCTTCCTTCATAAATGATGGTTTCACCTGGAGCTTCATCGACGCCGGCAAATAAAGATCCGGCCATGATGGTATCGGCACCAGCCACGAGCGCCTTGACAATGTCCCCGGTAAAACGAATCCCCCCATCTCCAATGATCGGAACACCAGATTTTTGGATGGCCTGTTTGGCAGAATAGATGGCACTTAGCTGTGGGACACCTACTCCGGCCACGACTCGAGTGGTACATATACTTCCCGGTCCTACCCCGACTTTCACTGCATCCACCCCGGCCTCGACCAGAGCTTCTGCTCCCGATCCCGTGGCTACATTTCCTCCAACAATTTGTAAATCAGGAAACTCCTTCTTGATCCGCCGTATCGTATCCAATACGCCAGCAGAATGACCGTGTGCCGTATCTACTGCAATCACATCAACATCAACAGCGCGAAGTGCGTGGATCCTTTCCATGGTATCGTGCGTGACTCCTACTGCAGCGCCTACACGAAGTCTTCCGTAAGAATCCTTGCATGAATCAGGATAGCTTTTGACCTTAGACAGGTCTTTGTAGGTGATCAACCCAATCACCCGGAAGTTTTCATCAACAACGGGTAATTTTTCAATTTTGTTCTTTTGCAATACGACTTCGGCCTGCTCCAGATCAGTGTCGCCTGGAACGGTCACCAGATTTTCCCGGGTCATTAGTTCATGTACTTTTTTGCGGGAATTGGTTTCAAACCGAAGGTCACGGTTCGTCAGTATTCCTACTAACTTACCATCTGTTTCAGTAATAGGAATACCGCCGATCTTATGTTCTTTCATAATATCCTGCGCTTCTCCGATGGTGGCGTCGGGGGAAAGCGTAACCGGATCCAGTATCATGCCACTTTCACTCCGCTTCACTGCTCTCACCTGTCCGGCCTGCTGCTCAATGGTCATATTCTTATGAATAAACCCAAGACCGCCCTGACGTGCTACAGCAATCGCCAGTTCCTTTTCGGTCACAGTGTCCATAGCGGCACTAACAATAGGTACATTGAGTGTGATTTCACGGGTAAGACGGGCTGATATATCAACCTCCCGGGGTAAAATCTCTGAATAATGAGGAACGACCAATACATCATCGAAGGTCAGTCCCTGTGTGATAATCTTGTCTTGTGCTGATTTCTTAATTTCCATGTGCAAAAGTAGGGTTTCTTAACTATATCCCATAAATTCGATTGAACAAATTTCTAAAAATGGATGAAATTGATCAGAAATGGATGAAAACAGCCATTCAACAAGCCAAAATGGCGTTGGAACTTGATGAAGTCCCCATTGGCTGTGTCATCACGTACAACAATCAAATAATAGCCCGGTCACACAATCAGGTGGAACGTCTCAATGATCCCACTGCGCATGCAGAAATGATTGCGATCACTTCTGCCACCGAAGCTGTCGGCAGTAAATATCTGAATAAATGCAACATATACATTACCATGGAACCGTGCTTTATGTGCGCTGGAGCCATACACTGGAGCCGGTTTCGCAAAGTAGTGTTTGCCGCAGCAGATCCTAAAAAAGGTTTTACCAAGTA
Organism: Membranihabitans marinus; assembly: GCF_019802045.1. Taxonomy (GTDB): domain Bacteria; phylum Bacteroidota; class Bacteroidia; order Chitinophagales; family Saprospiraceae; genus Membranihabitans; species Membranihabitans marinus_A. The sequence continues at coordinate 324,453 of NZ_JAHVHU010000004.1, forward strand.
TAAACCCTCTGTATTGCTGGATAAAGTGGAGATCATAGGTGGTGTGCTTGAAGAAGAAGCCAGATTGCTCATCAACCGGTTTTTTCTACGAAAAAGATAATGATTCCTAACGATCATTTAATGTGTTTAAATAATTCACGATCCTTCGTATCTTAAGGGAAAACATCTTTGATATGAAAAACATCATTTTAACCTTTCTACTTGGAAGTCTTGCATGGGGGTGCACACCACAGCTTTCCCACTTTACGCAATCCCTCGTCCAACAATATCAATACGATGATCAGGCCCTTCAAAAAATTCAGTTCTACCTTTCCGATGATATCATTTTGCATCGGGCACTCCGTCAAGGTGAATCGACGATCGAACAGGGCAGAATATCCATAAGAAATGGTAGACGGGTGGAAGAAATTGTGTTTCCCAAGGGTACGCCCGGCGTATTTGTTTTCAGTCCTGGCAAGGATCGATTGGCTATTTCATTTGAACGAAAAGCTGATCACTATCTCATTTTTGGTCCAGCAAAAAACAGCCGGGGGTATCGGGGCGAAAAAGGCGTTTACCGATTGTTAGCCAAAGAATGGAAAAAAGATTATGGTATTGTGACCTATGGGGATAAAGAATACGCTACCCCGGGACGATCGGCCTATGTCGGTCTCTTGGTAGATATCGATGAAAAAGGAATTGTCAATCGCAGAGTAAAGGAAGTGGGTGGAAGAACGGTAAGGTGATTCTTAATTGTTGATGGTTGATGATGAATGGTTGTTGGTGAATTGTCAGCGGTCAGCTTTGGTGTTCAGCTAACTTCAAATTAAAGATTTTCACCTCCTTTTAAACAATACCGGGGGATTTCGCTGTTTATCGATCATAGACTATTCTTCACCAAAAAATATTAATCGTTATGGACAACCACTCCATGTTCCCTGAAAGCTCGAAAGAACTGGCAGAAAAAAAGGCAAATCTTGCTTTTGACAACCTCAAAGCTTGGCGTAAATTTAGCCGCACAGTATTCAAAGAAGGTGCATTGCCGGAAAAAACAAAACAACTCATCGCCGTAGCTGTCGGCCATGTCACCCAATGCCCCTACTGCATTCGAGCTCATACCAAGCAAGCCCTGGAGAAGGGTGCCAGCCGCGAAGAAATCATGGAAGCCATTTGGGTCGCATCAGAAATGAGAGCTGGAGCTGCATATGCTCATGCAAATATAGCCATGGATGAAATGGAGAAATCCGAAAATGACCACTAATGGATCAACGAATCGATTATCAAGAGAAGTATCCCGAACTCATCAAAGGAATGCTTGAAATTGAAAAACAGATCCGGCAAAGCAAATTGAACCCATCGATCTATGAACTAGTCAAACTCCGGGCCTCTCAAATTAACGGATGCGCATATTGTATCGATATGCATAGTAAGGATGCCCGGGCAAATGGTGAATCCGAACAGCGATTGTACGCTCTAAGTGCGTGGCGGGAAACACCATTTTTTTCGGACCGGGAACGCACCGCGCTGGAATACACGGAGACTTTGACGCTCATCGCAGAAAAAGAGGTTTCGGATCGATCGTTTGAGCAACTCCGGTTATATTTTGACGAAGACGAGGTGATGGCACTGACCATGGCTATTGTTGCAATCAACGGATGGAACCGACTGGCCATTAGTATGCGAGTACCACCAGGAACTTATCAGACCAATCATAAATCATAGTATGTCAAAGTAAATGAACCATGAATTTAGAACATAAGGTTGCCGTAGTTACCGGGGCCAGTAAAGGGCTTGGGAAGGCGATTGCAGAACAATTAATACATAACAAAGTACAGGTATATGGCATTGCGCGCACTAAAAATGCACTCACGCAGCTCAGGTCGGACTTTGGCGAGTTATTTATTCCCGTGGTATTGGATATCACTAATCAGAAAGACGTAGATTCATGGATCGAAAGTACATTTGACGCCAGCCACACTCCAGATATATTGATCAATAATGCAGGTATTGGTTCATTTCATGCAATTGATGACACAACGCATGAGGCATGGCATAAAATGATTAACGTGAATCTGAATGGAGTCTTCTACCTCACCGCAGGATTGGTCCCTTTTATGAAAAGCAAAGATTACAGCACCCATATTATTAATATCGGATCCATACTTGGAACCGCCGGCCGCGCAAAAGGCTCTGCTTACAGCGCCACCAAATTTGCTATTCAGGGTTTTAGTCAATCGCTTTTTCTCGAATTACGCCATGACCAAGTGAAAGTGACATGCCTCAATCCCGGTTCCATAGAAACGGACTTTTTTAGCAGTTCAGGCATACAATCCCATGATCATATGCTTCATACCAGAGATATCGCTGATACCGTAATTCATCTCCTCCAAACTCCGGATAATTACCTGGTCAGTGATGTGACCATCAGACCATTGATTCCAAAACCGGGGTAGGTTATTGGTTATGGTGTTATTGCGTTATTGGTTGCTGTGCTCTTGAGCTTTAGCTATTTACCTCCTAAGACGAATCGACAATCCACCGTCAACAATTAATCAATACTCAGGATCTGTCCTTTCTCATCCAGATCTTTCCGCAATTGATCGTAATCTACATCTTGGACCGCGATCTCATTTTCAATAGCAATGGCTGCCGCTGCCGCTCCGGATTGGCCTAAAATCATAAAGACAGGTTCCATTCGAATAGAACCAAACGCAATATGGCTTGCTGATACACATACCGGTACAATCAGATTTTCACAATCCTCTCTCTTAGGAACCAAGGATTCGTATGAAATGGAATAGGGGCCCTTTGTACTTACCCCAATGTCACCTTCATTTTGAACAAATCCATCCGGTTTGATGTATCTTTGGACATTGTGTGAATCCATGGTATACGAGCCCATCCCCACTGGTTTCGGCGTAGGCTGTCGTTTTAACAGTTCATTCTCGGTCATAACAAACTCCCCCACCATACGCCGTGCTTCCCGAACATAGATTTGGTGCGGCCAGTTGTCATTATCTACAAATTCATCCTTGGCCAAACCCCAGTTTTTCATTCGTGATTGAATGTCTTCAGGCACCCGGGGATCATTGGCTACAAACCAGTACAATCCCTTTTGATATTGCTCGTGATCTTTTATGATCTCTCTTCGTCGCTCATAGGAAGCCTCCGGATAGTCATAATTCATACCAATGTGATCACTGCTGAATGGTCCATGATTATTCGTGTCTGTCTTACGATTGGGAATCATGTCAAATTTTTGAAAGAAGTCTTTTCGCCCGGTTTGAAACATTCTGTGCAGCAGTTCATACTGCGTCGAATCATAGCCTTCTGGTTTGGGAAAGGGGACTCTGTTATCCGGATGGTTGGTCAGGCAGGTGCGAAAACAATAGGCCTGAATTTTATCATCACCACTCCCCTTCTCACCAGGATGCTCCGTAGAGATCAATGGTAACACCCCACTGGTCGGATCTCCCGGTATGACATATGGTGAAATATCAGAATGGAACCAGTGTTGATGATGCAGGACCCCGGTCTGGACACCATTCCATTCCTCGTCGTACTGAGCTGTGCTTTCACGCCCCACTGTATAAGATACCCCGGCAGCAGCCATCAGATCTCCTTCGTAGGTTGCATCCATAAATATTTTACCACGATACGTTTTACCATTTAAAGTAGAGATCGAAATAATTCGGCCATTTTCTTTCTCCACTTCGGCATTCCGGTCCAGCCATTCATCCCGATCCACTCTAATGTTGTATTCTTTCACGAGGTCTTCATACACCTGTTCGGCAGCGTGTGGCTCGAATATCCACATCGTTCGATTGGCTCCATCAATAGCAGGTGTGCCCTGGCCTTTATTTCCAAAATCTGATCTGTTTTCCCATATCCAGGCCGAATCTGTCGTATAATGTTGATACAACCGATGGTAAAATTCTCTCGCCAGACCACCAATCACACTTTTGTCTCCGGTATCTGTAAACCCCAGACCGCCTGAAGTCAATCCGCCCAGATGCGTATCAGGTGATACTACGATGACACTATTTCCATTTTGAGAAGCTTCGACAGCAGCTATAATAGCAGCAGATGTACCACCGTATATAATGATGTCAGCAGTATTTTCATCAGAGGATGAATGCTCCGGGGCGCAAGAAAATCCTATGCACAGTAAGGATAAAAGCAATAGGTAGTAGACTTTTTGTTTCATTTATTGATTATTATTATACTTTGATCTTTATGAATAAGATGTAGCCATAGTACTCTGTTTTTGAGCCCCAAATTCGGACCAAAAAACGCTGCCTATAATTACTCCAATACTTGTTTGTCTTTCAAAAGTTTTTCTTTCAACTCTCCATAGGATAAATCCTGGACAGCAGATGATTGGTCAACGGCCATAGCAGCTACTGTGGCAGCCGATTGGCCAAGGACCATAAACACAGGCTCCATTCGGATCGAACCAAACGCAATGTGAGAAGCGGAGAGCGCCACAGGTACCACCAGGTTTTCACATTCAGATTTTGTCGGCGTGATCGATCGATAAGAAATCGGATAAGGCTTAAACCCGGATACCTCTACGTTTCCTTCATTTTTCACCATGCCATCCACTACGATACGCTGTGTATTGTGAGAATCCATTCCATATGCCGCCATTCCGATGGCATCTTCCACGACCACATCGCCCTGGCAATGATGTTCTGTCATGACATAATCACTGACCATGCGTCGGCCTTCCCGTACATAGAGTTGAGGGGTAAAGTGATTATTACTAACGTATTCATCTTTTGGATACCCCCATTCCTTCACGAAGTTTTGAAGTTCTGAAGGCACCCGCGGATCATTCTGGTAAAAATAAAACAACCCCTGTGTATAATCAAGGTGTTCTTTTTGAATAGCTTCCCGAATTTCATAGCTGGCTTCGGGCCAATTGTGATTCATATCAATAGCATCGGTTGAAAAACCACCCCGGTTATTCACATCCGTTTTCTGGTTTGGCATTTTAGACCAGATGAAGTATTGATTGATTTTTCGCATATCAGGTTGTGCCTCGAACAAACGCACCAACAATTCATATTTGTCAGGATTATAATTATCTGGTTTCTCTATTGCAAGCCGATTCTCAGGGTTATTCGTCAGACACATTCGAAAATTATAAGCCTGCATGAGCTGATCTCCTTCCCCTTTCTGTCCGGGTTTATTCGTACTGACCCCCCAAAGTAGTCCACTTCCCGGATGGCCCGGTTCCACATAGGGATCCACGCCGTCCGGAAATTGGTGATATCCGGATTGTTTGTGGTATTCCGCTAAGTAATAACCGTTCAAAGTCTCACCGTATACTTCATTATCTTCGCGTCCCACCGCATAGGTTACACCGGCAGCGGCCATCAAATCACCTTCATAGGTACCGTCGATAAAAGCTTTGCCCGTATACACGGAACCGTCCATCATGGTAATGGAACGAATGGAGTTGCCCTCCTTTTTCACACCTGCTTTCCGATCGAGCTTTTTGCCATATTGTACTTCAATGTCATAGGGCTCCATCATTTTGTGGTACACATGTAGAGCAGCTGAAGGTTCAAAGGTCCACATCCCATCATCTCCTTCACTATTCCGATGTTCATTTTTACCAAAATAGTCCGATCGGTCTTCCCATTTCCAATTGGAGTTTTGGTCATAATGGTTTTTGAGGTTTTGATAAAACTCTCTGGAAATCCCTCCGATCACCCGTTTATTGCCAATATCTGTGGCACCAAGTCCACCAGCAGAGAGTCCACCCAATCGGTGATAAGGCTCAAGAATAACAACTGATTTGTCCATCCGGGCTGCCTGTATAGCTGCAGATACACCCGCCGATGTTCCTCCGTAAATAACGATATCATAGGAATTCGATTGGGCAATTGCGGGTACCGAGAATAGGAACAAACCAATGTAAAAAACAAAATTTCGAATCATAGTTGGATGAAAATTAAGGTTGTGGTTGAATTGTCAATACAGCAAGATAGTTCCATATCAGGATAGCGACAATTTCTATTAATAATTCAGAATTTGTGAAGTTCTATGACTAATCAGTACCCCGGGTTCTGATCTTGCGCAGTAATATCGGGATTATTATTGATTTCATCTTCATCGATGGGCCATAAAAACCGTTCATCTATAAAATCCTTCCCCGCGGCTGCCAATGCCTCTTTCACTTTGCCGGTTCGTTTCAGATCCCACCATCGCTTACCTTCAACGATAAATTCGTAAGCCTTTTCCTGCAACACGGCATTCTGAAATTCCGTTGCAGTCATATTGGCTGAATAATCAACCGGGGAAGAACTAAACATCTCGTACCCATACGCCCTTCTTTTAATAGCATTCAAAGCCTCCACAGCATCCACCGTGGGACCATTGTTCGCCATCGCAGCAGCTTCAGCAAAAATCAGGTAAGCTTCCGTAATTCGAAATATGGGATCGCTATACAATCTTAGACCGTCCGTACCTGTAATAAATTTTTTAAACAGTACTGGAGAAGATGATGGCAGTGAAACCATCTCACCATCGGGGCCCAGATATTCCCGGTACAAATTAAATTCTTTCCTCAGGTCATTATCATCCCATTCGTCGCCAATAAAAGAGTTCAGATTGGGTAACCACGCAAAAACACCCCCACTGGAATAATTATAGGGCGGCGTATTGGGGCGGTGCAGATAACTCGGTATAGAAGATTGTCGTGAAGCGGAGTGGTTCACGGCCAGTATATATTCTGTATTTGCAAAATTAGCAAAGGTGTTGTAGTAATCATCGGCCTCAGTCACTGGTGTCAGTTGATAAGGACTGTTGTCCATAACATCCTTCGAAACACGAGCCGCATCATCCCATTTTTCCAGGGTCAGGTACACTTCAGCCAGAAGCATTTTGGCAGCCCACACCGATAATTGGCCGGTGTTATCTCCCACACTTTCGGGCAGATTCTTTTCAGCTTCCAATGCATCACTCAATATCAGGTCATATACCTGGTCCTGAGAAACTCGTGGACTGGCAATATCGCTGATGTCTACACTCTCAGAAGTTTTGAGCGGGACATCACCAAATCCTCTGACCAGATTAAAATAAGATAATGCCCGGAAAAAATGAGCTTCTGAAAGGATTCGTGCTTTGACGTCCGGATTGATGTCCTCGATAGCGGGAACATTATCCAATACAGAATTCGCCCGGTTAATGGTCCGGTAAAACGAACTCCAGATACTGCCCGCTCTGTTAATATTCGTCTGATCCAAAATTTGATCAAATACCGTGATCGTCGCTTGTGATCCCCGACCATTCGCGTAATCACCATGTAGTACAGAAAACAACCAGAAAGTAATGCCATAATCAGATGCAAACGAAGAATACACCCCCGCAATAGCACCCTCTGCGTCAGCCTGGTTTTTGTAATAATTGTTTTTGGAAATAAAATCCTTTGGTACTTCTTTCAGTGTTTCTTCACACGCCATGAAAAGCGTAAGCGAAAAAATGAATAGTAATATATATTTCATGTTCGTACTTTTTATTATTTAGAAATTCAATTGGAGACCCGCGCCAAATACCTTGGCACTTGGGTAGCCCGATTCATCAATTCCGATTCGCAATCGACTTCCAATATTTTGGGAATCACTACCCTGTGTATTTACTTCAGGATCCAGACCGATATAATTGCTCATGGTCAACAGGTTGTTGGCCTTGATATAGAACCGGGCTGAGTTAAATCCACGTACACCCCATTCTGATAAAGGCAGGTTATAAGACAGTTGAATAGTTTTCACACGAAGATAGGTACCATCTTCTATGAACCGGTCCGACGCACGCATTTGGGTTTGTGCACTGATGACGGGATACTTTGCGTTGGGGTCTGGATTTTCCGGCGTCCAGTAGTTGCCAAATAAATCAGCCAATTGATTCTGCCCCCGTTGAAATGAGTTCAAATTGGTATACGCTGTACGGAAAAAGATGTCATTGCCCTGGGATCCCTGAATAAAAATATCCAAACCAAAACCCTTCCACATCATGGTCGAGTTTACCCCGTAGATAAAGTCCGGATAAGGATTACCTAATAACACCCGGTCTGCCGCATTCAGTGATCCGTCACCGTTGATGTCCATGTATTTGATAAAACCATTCTCATCCAGGCCATCTTCTAAAAAGCCATAGAAACTACCAAGCGGCTCTCCTTCACGGGCGATGTTCATACCCGCCAACCCAGAGGATTGTCCGGAAGAAATAATATCACTTCCTCCTGCCAACTTAACCACCTTGTTTCGATTTCCCGACAACTGCAATCCCAAATCCCAGGCAAACTCTCCATTCAATACACCTACTGCTGCACTTAATTCAAGTCCCTGGTTTTGTATTTCACCTACATTTTGCAAGATCGACCCAAAACCTACGGAGGGAGGCAATGGTACAGAAGCCAATAAATCATGAGTGTTTTTCTTGTAATAATCCAGCGTGAATTCATATCGACCATTATCCAGCCCCAAATCAATTCCGATATCAAATTCATTCGTAGTTTCCCATCTTAATTGGCTGTTTGAAATACCCGATGGAGCAAATCCGACACTTTCAGAGTTCCCGCCGTAAATATATTTTACAGGAGACAATCGATTTAGGGATTGATAGGGTGACAACGCGGTATTCCCGGTTACACCATAACTCAATCTGAGTTTTAGATTGTCAATATTGGAAGTGTTTTTGAGAAAGTCTTCCTCTGAGATTCGCCAGGCAAAGGCCCCCGATGGAAAAATCCCCCATTTGTTGTCTTCTCCAAACCGGGAGGAACCATCCGCCCGGACACTGGCTGTGAAATAATATTTTTTACTGATGTCATAGGTACCCCGTCCCAGAAATGAAATTAATTTCCACTCCGTGACACCGGAAGAAGGTGGATTAACGGTTTCTGCTGAACCAAGGTTGAAATTCTCCGTAATATTGTTTGAAAAACCGGAAACACTGATTGAGTTATATGCACTACGATAAGATTGGAAGGTATTACCCACCAAAATGTTTAACTCATCATTGTTCTCCAGCTCTTTGTGATAATTCAAAGTATTCTCGTTCAAAAACGAATTCCAGTTGGAATTTCCGGCCGAAGCGGAGCCTCGGTCATTATCAAAAATGATCGGTGAAAAATTTTCACTTTGATTGGCTTGATACTCCAGCCCAAACCGGGTTTTGAAGGTCAGATCTTCTACAATCTTAAAATTCAGTGCCGAATTCATTAAAACTGTATTACTGACGTCTTTGTCCTTTCGGGGTTTGCTCCATAAGAGCGGATGGCGCATATCGATGGAGCCAAAAGAATAAATCTGCTCGATCCTGGTGTATTGACCTTCTTCATCATACACTGGAAGCGTTGGTGGCGCAGACAAAGCACCAGAATAAAGATTGCTCCCGCGGGTACCATTGTTGACAGGGACACTATTCGTTTCCCGCCGAGCCAGGTTTACATTGGCTTCCACCGTCATCCATTCTTTCAGTTCATGATCTAGTTTGAATCGAAACGATCCTTTTTTCGCCCCCGAATTGATGATAATCCCTTCCTGCTGGTAAAAGTTTCCGGACAATGCATAATTGGTTTTGTCGCCACTTCCGCTAAAATCAATCGTATGGTTCTGAACCGGGGCAGATCTGAAAATAATATCTTGCCAGTTCGTTCCAGGGTTATCAACTGAATTAACATTGAAAAAAGGTTGATCTCCGTTATTGCGCAGCCACTCGTTGGCCACCTCTGCATATTGCTTTGCGTCCAGCACCTGAAACCGATCGATTTCATTTTGAATGCCGTAATATCCAGAATACGAGATGCGGCCATCTTGGCTCTTACTTCCTTTCTTTGTAGTAATTATCACCACGCCATTTGCTCCACGAGCACCATATATTGATGTGGCAGAAGCATCTTTCAAAATATTCATGGATTCAATATCCGATGGATTGAGAAAACTAATATCCCCCGTCACCGGAAACCCATCCACCACATACAAAGGACTGTTGCTCCCAATCATGGAGTTCCCGCCGCGGATCCTGACTTCAATCCGGGAACCTGGTTCACCGGAGTTTTTGGTCACCTGTACCCCACTGGCCCGACCAATCAAAGCCTGCTCCACATTGTAGACCGGTAAAGATTCCAACTCTTCAGTCTTGATCTGTGACACCGCACCGGTGATATCCCCTTTCCGTTGGGTACCGTATCCCACGACGACGACTTCATCCAGCGTCTTCGAATCCTCTTGTAAAATAACAGAAATGGTGGCTTGACCTGATAGTTGAACTTCCTGGGTCTTGTATCCTATGTATGAAAACACGAGGATACCATTTTCATCGACATCGTTTAAGGTAAAACTGCCGTCAAAATCTGTCGCCGTTCCCTGATTGGTTCCTTTGACGAGCACATTCACTCCGATAAGCGGATTTCCAGACTCATCTTTGACAACACCGGATACATCCATCGCAATATCTAGCGCATGGATAAACGCTAAAAAACTTTCCCCAGGTACTGTGTGATCATCCTCTGCTGTTCTCTTCGAATTATGTGCTTGTGCAGAATAGTGAAACAAACTTAAGAAGAGTACCACCGATAGAAACCGGAGAATCTCCATTTTTGTAAAGGTTAATTTCATCGTTATTAAATATTTATTTAGTCAATTGAGTACCGATACAACCTATTTGTATCTCGACCTTCATAAATACCAAACGATCTGAAAACTGAATTATACTAGCCACAAATGTTAATATTTCACCGGGCCTAATTATGTTTTACGAGGTAAATAACGTACAATACAGCCACCGCAAAGGTTTTAGTACACTAAAAAAAATTTAAAAAAATATTTAACCAAATATGATTTGTGGCTAGCACATTCTTTGGGCTTATCGTGGATCACACGGGTTGATCCGGACTTAGAATCATCCATAATACGTAAAACAGCTTAGGAAATACTACCCTCCTACCAAGTAGCTGAAAAACCAACCCCAGACGCGATTAGAAATATTTAAATGGTGGTTTTAGCAAAACGGTTGATCGAAAAGTGATCGATATTCATTGGTAATTTTTGTTCGGAGACAATATTACTCAGGATCAACCCCGTTGCAGCACCAGCAGACATTCCCAGCATCGCATGTCCACCACCAAAGGCGACGTTTTCCCATTTTTGAGGTCTGCCGATGTAAGGTAAACCATCGGGGGTGACGGGTCGAAGTCCAACCCATATCTGGTCGGCAGGTGGCAGATCAATGTCCAATCCCGGATAGTATTTTTTTATGGAATGGTAAATCCCTTTCATACGGTTGGCTGACACCTTTTCATTCAAACCCGAGAACTCCATCGTCCCCCCTATACGCAACGATTGTTTCCAGGGAGTGATCGCACAACGATCATCTACGAGTATTGCCGGATATTTTATGTTATTCTTGACATCGTCATAGGTGTAGCTATACCCCTTTCCACCCTCCATCAAAATCTTTGTTTTTAATTTCTTTGCCAATTCCGGCATCCAGGATCCGGGGGTAATGACAATTTCATCCGCCGAAAAAGTCCCCTGGTCGGTTATTACCTGGGTTACCTTATCCACGGATTTCTCAAAATCTTTTACGGTTGTATTCAGCTGGTAATTGACACCGGCATTGATCAGATAATTTTTCATGGCGAGCATAAATTTCCCAGGATGGATGTGCGCATCATCTTTGAATAAAATGGCACCGTGGATATCCAATTCGACATTGGGTTCATGGGCTTGTAATTCGTCCCTTTCCAGTATTTCTACATTCAAGTTAAACTTCTTTGAAGCTTCTGCAACTCGTGCTTCGCCATCGAAGGTTTTCTTACTGTGACACATCATCATGCAACCAATCTCCTCCATCATAAAAGAATCGCCAATATCTTCTGCAATTTCATTCATCAATCTCCGACTCAATAAGAGGAGTTCGGAAAGCGCCGGTGCGTTCCGGTCGACAACCTTGTAGGAACTGTTTTTGTAAAACTTCAGCATCCAACGCATAAAGGAATAATTGAGTCGGGGCTTTATATAGAAAGGACTTGTTTTACTTAATAAATGTTTGAGTCCTTCTGAAATCACGCCGGGGGAAGCCAAAGGTGTAAAATGGCTCGGACTTAAAAAACCCATATTCCCAAAGGAACAATTGTTTGTTATATCTCCCCGGTCAATCAGGGTAATCTCAAATCCATTTTTACGCAAGTAGTAAGCTACGCACAATCCATTCACCCCACCCCCAATTACGATGACCGATTTGTTTTTTCGAGAAATTGTGTTCATGATCCAAAAAGTGTTAAAATTATCGATTAACTAATTGTCGAAAAATCTTACATATTTAAAACACAGATCCCCGCCAATTTAAGTACAAAGGTAATGCAAGAAGTACACAATGCTGAAACATCTGGTATTGATTTTGACAATAATAATGATCCTGGAGCCTTCGCCATATTTTATTGAATAGTTCAGGCCATTTCGGCGGTTAGAACCAGCTTGTCCATATAGCATATAGGGCAAGCTGATTCAAGTCGCTGGAGATGAGATGAGTTTTTCTCATCTACGAATGTATGTTTTATTATGTTGCCCCATATTTCTGCAAGTGAAGAATGACCGTTGTAACTTTATGATATATCCCCCTTACCTAAATGACAGACCACGAACGTTGTCAAAACCCAATACACCCCAAGTAACGGCTGCTTTAGCTGCCCATAGTTTCATTCCTTAAGAATGAAATTATACCATCTCTACATTATTTTTCCTTCTACATTCCTTATCTTTTTCATCGTTGTATATACCCACATTATCTTGAATCCGGTAAATGCCGGGGTAGTTCAGGAATGGAAGAGTTCTCCATATACTTGTGCAAGAGAAGGATTTGAATTAAGTTGAAGGAATGGTCTGTCGGCCATTGCGCCACCGATAAAGCTTCAGCGAACGCGGTAGGCGGTTAAAGCCAGCTTGCCCCGCATGGAGTTTGGGGCTTGTACGAGGGTTTATCTGGTCGTTTTCTGGCTTTGGAAGTTAAAAATGACCGTTATAGTATTTTTGTACTATTAGGGGCATTTGTTATGGGATGGAAATAAGTGTAAGATATACTGGCCGCTAGAAATCTCAAATATATAAGGTCAAATATGCGCACAAATTCACTGCCAAGTTGGGGGATGTGCTTAGTGCTGTAAATGATGCTTATAAGCAGACCTTAATCGCAGGTCGAAGAATAGTAACAACCGTTATGATTAAAATATCGACCTCACAGAGGTCGTATTGTATGAATAAAAAGTCAGATGCTACCCAAAATCGAGCTATGTAACAGGCCCAATTTTGGACTTTATACCATTGATGTACTGCATATTATGCATGATAACAAATTGACATGGTGAATAAAGCGGGTTAACCCCATAGGAACAAGGCCCCATCGAAAAACGAGTCTTCCACTTTTCTAAATTGATTTTTTCCGGATTGAATCAGAAAATTTCTTTACTTACACCTCCGATAGATCTGATGACATTTATCCATTTTCTCCAATCAATCTAGTTGGCACAACCATGAAAAACATCGAGCAATTTTATCCGGATCAACGATACACGAGTCAGGGAGAACCGGAACTTGGTGTTGGTATCCTACAAGATGTCAGTCCAAGAAAAGTAAAGATCTATTTCCCCGGCTCCCATGAAACAAGAGTGTATGCCGTGGAGAGTGCGCCTTTGCGTCGGGTGGTTTTCAGACCGGGCGATACTATAGAAGATGTGAATAATCATACTTTGCTGATCCAAAGCGTGGAGCTGGAGGATGGACTGTATGTCTATTACGGGAAAGACCAAAAGATTTCCGAAGCAGAATTGGGTGATGTAATGGTACATTACGGTGCGACAGACCGGCTTTTCATGGGGGATGTAGATGCACCGCACGCCTTTGCCTTACGTAGGGATACACTGCAACACGAATACAATCGCAGAATATCTCCGGTTCGTGGTTTTGTGGGTGGACGAATCGATTTAATCCCGCACCAACTCTATATTGCCCAGGAAGTGAGTTCCAGGTATGCACCCCGGGTCTTGCTTTCCGATCAGGTGGGCCTTGGTAAAACCATCGAAGCTTGTCTGATTATCCACCGTTTGTTGTTGAGTGATCGCATTTCCAGGGTACTGATTATCGTGCCGGAGTCCTTGCTTCATCAATGGTTTGTTGAATTATTGCGCCGATTTTATATGTGGTTTCATATTTTTGATGAAGCGCGTTGTGCCTCTCTTGATGACAGCGCCATCGAAGGGAACCCCTTTCTGGACGATCAATTGATCATCTGCAGTATTGAATTTTTAGCCGGTTCCGAAAAACGGGCCAGCCAGGCAAGTTCTGCCCCATGGGATATGCTGGTGGTGGATGAAGCGCATCATCTGGAATGGGCTGTGGATCAGGTCAGCCCGGAGTACAGCGTGGTGGAACAATTAAGTCAAGTGGCTCAAGGATTGCTGCTGCTCACCGCTACCCCGGAACAATTTGGCTTTGAAAGCCATTTTGCCCGGCTCCGATTATTGGATCCCCACAGATATTCCAACTACAATGATTTTATACAGGAGTCCATGGACCACATGATCACAGCCGATATCGTGGATAAATTGCACGCCGAAAAAGACCTGGATGCTAAGGCTATCAAGGTTTTGGAATCCTATTTCCTCAAAGATCGAATACAATCAGTGCTTCATGGAGACAGAACAGCAAGAAACCACCTGATCGAAGATTTACTGGATCAGCACGGCCCCGGTCGGGTTATTTTCCGAAATACCCGATCTGCCATGACCGATTTCCCAAAGCGAAAGGCCCATCTCATTCCTTTAAAGGCAAAGAAAGAACACGACCGTTGGATCGAACGACTCACGAAGGAGTTTGACCATGATGTAAAGTCCGGAGTAAAGTCCAATGAACAAAAATTTTGGTTTAAAGAAGATCCACGCGTTCGTTGGCTTCTGACGATGTTGAAGGAAATACATCCGGAAAAGGTGTTACTCATCTGCACGAGCAAAGAAAAAGTACTGGCATTGGAGGCCAGCCTGACGAAGCGATCCAACCTAAAGACCATTGTTTTTCATGAGGATCTCACCATTGTACAACGGGATAAAAATGCGGCCTGGTTCACCGAACAGGATGGTGCTCAAATTCTCCTTTGTTCTGAAATAGGAAGCGAGGGACGCAATTTTCAATTTGCTCACCACCTCATCCTGTTTGATGTGCCGTTTCATCCCGAATTGTTGGAGCAACGGATCGGTCGTCTGGACCGGATTGGCCAAACGGAAGATATTCACATACATATCCCCTACCTGAGTGGCAGCCCGCAGCACAAATTAATCCGGTGGTATCAGGAAGGCTTGAATGCTTTTGAAAAAAACCTGGAGGGGGGACATAAAATATTCAATCTATTTGGGGATCGATTGCTTCATCTTTCCACAGATTCATCCACAGCAGCTAGTGATCCGGAATTGGAAAAATTAATTACGGAGACTGCTCATTTTCATAAAAAACTTCAAAAACGCCTGGCCGACGGACGGGATCGGTTGCTGGAAATGAATTCCTACCGACCCAAGATTGCCCAGGAAATCGTAAAGCAAATTAAAAAAGAAGACAGCGATCCAACCCTTGAACAGTATTTCACGACGGTTCTTCGACATTTTGAGATAGAAATGGAAGACCTTCCCTCCCGAACCTATTTCTTGCATCCCCCTTCGGTCACCGCCGTGCCATTCCCTGCCATTCCGACCGAGGGCATCTATGTCACTTTTGACCGAAAACACGCGTTGAGCCGGGAAGACATCAGCTTTCTTACCTGGGATCATCCCATGACCACGGCGTGCATCGATCGGGTATTCAGTTCAGGGACCGGCAGTGCCAGCTTTGGCGTATTGCGCGGAGCCCCTAGTCCGGGGCTTTTAATGGAGTTTCTTTTTGTGCTGGAAACCTCAAGAAAACAAGGTGCATCGATCGGCCGCTTCCTTCCCAATACCCCCCTGCGGATCGTAGTAGACCACGCGGGTAACGAGGTTACCAAACAATATCCCATGGAAGCATTCGACAAAAAATTGGCACCTGGCCCCATAGCACCTTTGCTGGATAATGAACACATCGTAGAAACCATCCTGCCCAAAATGATGGCAGCCGCCACAAAAATTGCGGACGAGTGGAGTTCCATCGAAAGAGCAACCGGTCTGCAACGCATGAACCGAACGCTGAACCATGAGATCGAAAGACTCAAATCTCTTCAGAAAACCAACAAAAACATCAGGCCGGAAGAAATTAAAATTGCCGTGGACGAGCAGATTACGCTGACATCGCTCATTGAAAATGCACGAGTACGGATGGATGCCATTCAATTGATACGAATGGAGTAGTGCAGCGTTTCACAAATTCTCCTAACATATTTTCCACTTTGTCTTGATGCTAAGCATGAAGGAAAATGACCCCGGAGTGGGTCACAGTATATTAGCAACTAGTATTAACAAATGATCTCCGACCTCGGAGAGGTCGCACTATCCTCTCATATTCTTTTCAACTTTGGCATAGCCCAAAGTTGAGCCTGCCTGCCGCTGCGCTCTGGTAAAGGCAGACAAAACCCTATGATGAACAAATGAAGCTTGCCTGCAGCAGATCTGACAACGGAGGACCTAAGATTCAACGAACCTTGGAAGAGTGAACAAAAATGCCCTCAAATTGGATTGATGAAGGAATAGCCATCCTCGAGACGGAGCCCTCCAGATTAAAATAGGTGTTATGCTGCTCGCAGGTGCTCCTCCAAACATCCTCGGGGCAGAGCCCTCGGTTCCTTCATAGCAGGTGCATTTAGCACCTACGATCCCAGGCAAGCTGGGATTTCATTCAGTCACCCACGCATTTTTCCATAGCTAACCACCCCATGTGACGAGTTCATAATTGTGTTGAGGTTTAGTGCTTTTAAACATCAACGCCCATCCTCCACAATCCGGATCGTTTTGTGCCATTGCCTGATGGCATATCTAATGGCAGTACCCATCGGACTCTTTGGAAGCACCCGTACCGCCTTTTCATCTTACCACTATTTAAACTTTTCGACAATTGACTGGAAGTGCTCATTTCGATATTCTTTGCGCTCTTAGTCTGACAACTCATGACAATACTTTTCAATGCCATATAATAATCGATTCACCTCCAATGTGTACTCTGTTCGCTTTTGATCGTACTCTTTAGGTTCATAAAACGAATGAGGTAGAAATAAAAAGAAGGATCGTCGAATAGACGATCTATGCCCAGCATTTGTGCACATACCTTAGGTATTGCACAAAATAAGTCAAATTTTGAGCGCTTAAATTGCAGATCCGGGATACAGCCCCCCTATTATTTATGGATGCCGTTAGTGTCGAATTAGAATCTTCGACTGCGGCTGAAACTTCTGCCATCATTGGATCCAACTTAAGTTTCGGGAAAGCAGGCCGTGCGCTCGCAGACCCTGAGACGACCAGCGCACCACCCAAACCAGATTCTCTCTGGACCAAGTTATCTGTCCTCAAATATGCACCCAAGGCATTGAGACTTTGAAAACGCAACCCAATTTGTTCACGATGACATCGTTCATCAGATCAGTGAGGACCCCAAAGTACAAGCCGCCATGATTTTAGTGAAAGCCGCTTCACCCAGCCCGACACAAATCACAAAGAAAGTAGTTGACACGTGTGCTCAGGCAAAACTATCGTCTCAGCAAATCGTAGAACTTGTCACCTGGATATCTGTTTTACAGATGCTACACAGATTGAAAAGTTTTTACAACGTAAAGCGTCAATCACATTAAGACATCGACCGTTAATCCGTGCAGCACGCATTTTCGGATTCTATTTTACAAGAACAGACGCCCGCATAGTTGTCCAGCGTGGCTGGAATACATGATTATGTTCTTTCTACCTTATTTTGGACGATTTTGAAAATTAGCTGTTCGTTTAATTAGCCCAAGATGCTTAAATAATAATTATTTGAGTATTTTTAGTTTGTCTTATTAAAGAAGTTACGTCAAAAACATCAATTACAGCAACCTATGTCCAAGTCATGTATAAACCTCTATCTTTCAATTTTACTTGTGATTTCAACAGGCTGTTATTTGGCAGCTTATAATCCGCTCAAAAACACATCCAACGGTGAACAAGACCCCGTCCGATTTCTCGAAAAAACATTTGAGGAAATTGACATTCAAAACGATGTGGTGTTTGGAGAGACGGTTAATTCGAAAGGAGAACAGCAAAAACTTCTTCTCGATGTTTACACCCCGGACAATGACCCCATGATAGACCGACCGGTTATCGTATGGATTCACGGGGGTGGATTTAGATACGGCAATGATAAATCACAGTCCTATATCGTGGAATTGGCCACCCGCTTTGCGAAGAAAGGCTATGTTTGTATATCCATTGATTATCGTGTGAGAGAAAAACCCATGGACGATATTTCTGGAACCATTTCAGATGCAGTCGAAGATGCCGCAAAAGCACTGGCATGGGTAAGGGAAAATGAAAAATCATTGGGTATTGACGCCTCAAAAATGGTCGTTGGAGGGGGGTCTGCCGGTGGCATTCTTGGCTCTAGTTTGTGCTTGAACGATCAACCTGATAAAAAAGATAGTGAAGGAGTTATCGGATTTATCAATTTATGGGGAACCCCATCGGCAAAATGGATGGCTCTGGATATTGATAAAAATGATCCGCCCACCATAATGGTTCACGGTACCGATGATCAACTGGTGGCCTACAGCAGTGCAGTTGATTTGGCTGAACGATTAAAAGCGAATAACATCAAACACGAATTAGTAACGATCGAGGGGGCCGGTCATACCCCGGTGGATCACATGGATGAATTTGAAATAAATATTTCTAAATTCCTTTATGCTATATTGAATTGAATTTGAATCAAATGTACATTAGTCGACCAAATTCTTGAAAAGGTTCGAAGCTAAAAACCTCAGAGAGGATTGTCTGTAGTGAAATGCACGATTAACGTGAATTAAATGAATTTAATTGAATTTAAAATTCTGGAAACTGTCATAGCAATTGCGCTATTCATTGCAATACGGATTGCAATTTTTAAATTAATTGACCGGATTGTTATCAAGAATTTATTGCAAAAATCACGCGGTAAAATCACTAAAAAAATTATTCAATTCATTCTCTTAACCATCACCTTCCTCTTTATCTTAACAGTTTGGGGTATCGATCATTCCGAATTATTCCTGTTCATGGCTTCTGTATTGACGGTAATCGGAATAGCATTGTTTGCTCAATGGTCTCACTTATCAAATATTACATCTGGACTGATCATCTTTTTTAATCATTCAGCAAAATTAGAGGATAACATATCCATTATCGATAAAGATTATGAGGTAGAAGGAAGAATAAGTGATATTGGCCTATTCTTTATTAAACTAAAGACTAAAGAGGATGAGGAGGTATCTTTACCCAACAACATTTTCCTGCAGAAAATGATAAAAAGAAACCCGGCCCGACGGTAAAATCAAATTGACAGGTATATTTTATACCATAAAAAACGAAGGACAAATTTCAGGACGAGTGCCCCTGCAGAATCACCCCATTAGACTTGGGACCTATTTTCATACTGTTTTAATTTTTAGTATCCATCCTGCATCTGCCAATACTCCTCGATTTCTTCCAGACTCTTACCCTTTGTTTCGGGTACGTACCGGAAAAAGAATAGAATTCCCAACAAACTAAATCCGGCAAAGGTAAAGAAGCCCATGCCCATCCCGACAATATTGACATACCATGGAAATAGAAAAGCAGCCGCAAAATTGGTGGTCCAGTTCGCAAAGGTGGCAATGGACATCGCCTGACCGCGGATATGGGTAGGATATATTTCTCCGATCAATACCCAGATTACGGCGTTGATGGACAGCGCCAGACTCGCAATATAGATACACAAAATGACCACGGCCCATATCCCCGAGGATTCGCTACCGGTAAATAATACGCCCAGGCCACACAGAGATATAAAAACCGATATCATGCCTCCGATTAATAAAGGACGTCGGCCCCAGCTATCGATTTTAAACAAGGCTATAATGGTAAATAATAGATTAATAAGTCCAATCAACACCTGAAACTGCACTGCGTTGCTCAGAGCATATCCGGCACTTTCCAGTATGGTCGGTCCATAATAAATCACGATATTGACGCCGGTGAATTGTCCAAATACAGAAAGCCCCACGCCAACAGCCAGTGCCTTCCGCCAACCGGGCTGAAAAAGTGTTTTGATTCCCAATTTCTGCGCTTCTTCATTCGCCTTCGAGGTCAATAATACACGATCCACTTTTCCATTGATTCGTTCGAGAATAGCCCATCCCCGATCTTCTTTCCCCTGATTAATCAACCACCGTGGACTTTCCGGAACAGCCAGCAAGAGCAAGAAAAACAACCCACTGGGAATCATCTCAGCAGCGAACATACCCCGCCATATTTCGGCTACAAAAACCTTGTGAAAGAGTCCATAGGTGCCTCCCCCCATCTCTCCACCCGCATTGCTGAGCAATAACCAGTTGGAAAAATAAGCCAAAAGAATGCCCACTACAATGGAGAACTGATACATGGCGACCAAACGGCCGCGGATCCGGGCCGGAGCAAATTCCGAAATATAAAGCGGTGATAGGACGGAGGCCATACCGACGCCTACCCCACCCAAGAGACGGGCAGAGATCAACCAAAAATAATCGGGTGGAACGGCTGAAAACAACGCTGATATGAAAAAAAGTAAAGCGGATAATAACAATATGGGTTTTCGCCCAAACTGATCACTGAGTTTCCCGGCTCCCAAGGCTCCTACTATCGCACCGATCAATGCCGAACTTCCAAACCAGCCGACTTGCAATTTGGACAATCCAAATTGTGTTTCGACCATCCCAAATGTCCCGGAAATGACAGCTGTATCAAAGCCAAACAAAACTCCGCCCAATGAGGCGACTAGACTGACTTTCCATAGAAGCGAGGTGGTTTTAGTGTTAGCCGTTGTATCTAAAATCGTCGGTTTCGTAGTATTTATATTGGTCATCCGCGGTTTTTACTTGACGAGCATTTCTTTCTTTAATGCCGGATAATATTTTCCGGCGTTTGATTTCTTAGCCAGGTCCCAGACGGAAGTATCCAGTTCCCGTAGGCCCAAAATAGTCGTAATCCATCCCTGGGTCCATCCAGACTCTATAGCCCAGGCACCCCATCCATGATCAGCATTCGATCCCCAATGCTCGAACCGTTGGAAGTCAAAAGCGCGCATCCAACCCCCATCCAGTTCGGGATGTCCTTCAGACTTTACCTGAATCCGCACTAAAAATTCAGCCAGCTTATCTTCCGCTTCTTTGATGGTTGCATCTCCCGTCGCATGCGCCGCCTCATGAAGCCCCAATAACGCAAAATTGGTGGTATACAACAAGTCACTGACGGGATCGCCATTGTGGGCAATCAAGGATGCTTCTGTGGTCCCATACGCCGCATTGGATTGCGGCGGTGGATATCTTCCCATTTTAATTTCTCCCAATTCCTCCCGGATCGCACCGGTTTCATCCTGCAATTCCAAAAAATCATTGACCACTTTCATCAGTACCGCCCTGTTATCCGCATTGTCTTTCACGCGGACTAACCAGGCTAATGGAAGAATCATTCGTGCGCGTTCCTGCGCCAGACCATTGGTCCAGGTCCACCCATCCGGATAATGCTCCATCATAGTGTGTATGCCTTTTTCAGCGGTATTTAAAAAAACAGCATCACCGGTTTGATCATAAGTCCACAGGTAACACGCCCACAAGTAAGCTTCAAAGTGCGGAGCCAGGTTCACGATATCGCGATCCCGGTAGTACCGCCATCCGTTTTCCTCAAAATGATCCAAATCTATGCGGCTTCCCCGAAAACCTTCCCGACCCGTCGTCCTTAGCAAAGCCACCATGGATTTCATGATCGGTTCTTCCCAGGTGTCGGTCCCGGTAAGTGCGCCTGCGGCCAATGCTCCAAGGGCAAACCGGGCATTGTCATCTCCATAACTTGCTTTGAACCAGGCCGGGGTACTAATTCCCCAGGGGATCAGACCATAAGCCGGGTGATCCGGGTCACCATACTCTTTTTTGGTGGCGATAGACTCCAACAAATAAAAGTCGAGTAAATTTGTGGAAATTTCTTTGTAATCATCATTATCAAAAAGCTCACCAGCGGTGGCAAACGCCATAGCAGATTCACTGATGCAATCCCCTCGTTTAATAATACCGATGGGTTGATTTCCGGTTTCATTTATCTCCGAAAAAATGCATTCAAAGACACCATTGGAACCATCCCCAACCGGAATTGCTGTATCATACGCCAGTTCCTGTCTTCCGTCGTCCAATATGGACTGAAGTTTTTCATCGTATCCGTCGGGGACCAACATCCGGGCATTTTTATACCACTCAATTCCCCGTTGCACACTCTGTCTTTGAAAATCAGCAGGTAGTTTTTCTGTTTTACCATAACTTGCGGCTACAGTGAGATCCCAATCCAGGGGTTGGAGTTCAACACCTGGTAATACATGACTCAAAATACTTTCCCATAGGGATGCCCAAGCTTCCTGGGGTGCATACCGTCCCGATACAAACCGACTCAATTGCGTCGATGCGATCCAAACCGGGAAATCCCCCCAGGCAAAAAATAAGGGATCGGATTTGTCCGGAAGTCCATAAATGGCTGAATCAAATCCGGCGACCTTTGCGGCGACGATATAACTTTCATCGACATCGTTGCTAATGTAGTGCAAGCCATTGATACCCAATATTTGAAGACTGTCCGGCCGACCATGAAACCAACTTGATTGCTTCACCACAGCCCGCTCCGCTTTAGCCTCTACGACATCGCCAAGTTCGACTCCTGGCGCATAAGAAGGAAATTCAATGTAGCACCTCAATTGCTTTTCTTTAATCGTCGTGTAAAATTTATCATCCAGCGGCACCATGGTTTGGGGATATCCTTCAGAGAGAATTAACAAACCATTCCCTGAATTCGCGGCATTGACAGCGTCCATGGGAGATTGATGAAATTGCAAGTCGACCGAAGGATCCTTCTCAAGTAGACGAACCAAATCGTTACTTTCCTTCCCATAGACGTGCAATTTAGCAGAATGCTGCTGGCAACCTGTGAGCAGGATAAGCGATAGGACCAGTATGCCAAAGGCATGGATTTTTTGATTCATTTTATTATTGTATTATAACAGAATTTAATTGTTCGATCGTATTGTATTTTAACTACAGCACAAATTTATATTTATTATTGCGTTAACCAAGCATATATATATGTTTATCATCTGGAAAGAATGAGGCTTTTCAAATAAGATGGATAGGTGTTTCCATCACTGGAACCTGCCCCTTCCATTCTCACCCCATAGGTCAGTGAATCTCCAAAACAAATAATGTGAACCGATTCATCAAGGAGATGTTCCTCTTTCAATTTCTCATAAACCAAGGTCGCCAACAATTGATTCCCCTCCGCGGTCAGATGTACGCCATCTGAGACCTGGCTGTTCGATTCATTTTGAATAATAACATCTTTATTATGGGTAGGAACACGATCCTCTTTGAGGATTTGATAAAGATCAATAAAGCATACGTTCTCTTGAAGACTGATCCCGGCCATAGAATCCCGTGCTGCTTCCAATAGCTGACGCGGAGACTGTGGATAACTCCTCCGGTCGTGGCGTTGAAATAGATACAGGGTGTCTACTGGCGGTGGACTGATCAGTACAGGTTCTATACCCGCATCAGAAATCCGATGGATCAATCGCGCGACATTATCAGAATAGTCACTTATAGTTATCATTTTAGCAGAGTTCAGTAAATCATTGGTTCCCACTAGTATAATACATACATCAGGATTCTTTTTTAATACGTCTCGGTCCAGCCTTCGAAGGAGGTCTGAACTAGTGTTTCCCGAAATCCCCTGGTTATCCACGTACACCTCAGGCTGCCCATTCAGCGGTATAATCCACAGAAGAAGCAACAGCGGTATTAAGCCATTCGTAAACGATAAATATAAATTACTCAAGTCCCTTATTTTCTGATGTGTAAAAACAGAGTCTTCCTGTCCGACTTCTCTATCTGTGAAGACAGACAAGAAGATTCCAGACCAACCTGTTCACCCCTTATCTGTAATAAAAATAACAGCTTCATGGTTTCTTGTCGCATTCTGCTTTCCCTTTTTCAGCACTATTGGCTAATCACGTTCGTGACCATACAGGCTCTACCCACAACCAGGCTTTTATTTTTTCGGCCAATGTGTTTCCAAGCCTTGACTGCGTATCCAATCCTGAAAATCAGCCAATCGTCTTTTATCTGATCGCACCGCCCGGGGTGGAATATTGTGTTTCATGGCATAAGCCGTCAAACAACCTACGGCCTCTCCAATACTCCACTCTACAGGATGAAGCCGGTAACACCCGTTGGTAATGTGCGTGGTCCCAATGTTTTTATTCGCTGGCAGTAGATTATTTACTCGGATGGGCAAAAGGGAGCCCAATGGTATCTGAAACGGCAGCGAACCAAAATCGATATAGTTGTCCCCCCGGTTACTGGGATGAAGGTCAATGTGATAATACCCAGTACCCACACTATCATAAAAATCAGGCGCGGTTTTTCCTTTTTCCGGTCCGGCTACCATTTTACGTTGTTCGGCTCCTACATGTTCCTCTAGTACCGTGAATTCTGCTTTAATCCGACGCGCTTCACGTACATAGGGGTACTTAGCCATCCCATCCGCAGTTCCCATGACATCGCCACGCAACCGAAGTCCAGGCCAGCCTTTTCCTCCATCCGGACGAGGCGCTTCGGTTTGGAGCCAATAGAACAGAGACAGATTCAACTGACGCGCACCTTCGATGGTTTCATTGAATTCTTTTTCACTGACATCGATCAAATTCCCCTTAAAATAATCATTTTGGGGCCAATTGACGATTGTAATATCGCCATCATAGGTGCCCGGCAGAAAATTGTGCCGATTGATCATTCTGCGATACAGCCAAAGATTGAGCTTGTTCCCTGTTTTCTTACCTTCCGGATGGAAGCCCAGGTCTTTGGGTTTTAAGTTTCTTGGATTGGAATAGTTGAGTTCTAAAAGCTTTCCGGCCCAAGGCGGATCCATATCGGGAACATAACTGTTCCAGTAATCATAATCTTTGGGCTTGTCGATCACGTTATCTTTCCCCGGTTGATAATCCATGGCAAAACAAAAGGTGAAAGCCTGATGGTTCCGAGGATCTGCCACTTCAGGTGCATGCAGTTCCCCGGTTTCTTTTTTGGACTCTGTACCACTGACGTACTCGGTATTGGTCATGGGCAATAAATCTCCCAGCTCGGTGGCATCGACAAAATAGGGTGCATGAACCACCACTGCAGACCCGGTATCCTGGTCTGTCACCTCGATGGCACGTACTTCATCGCCCTGTACATCCGCTCCGGAAGCTTTGTGACGGATTAACAATTCCAATTTTCCAGCACTGATGTACGGGTTCAACATTTCCCGCAGTACCGCTACAGAAACCCGGGGCTCATGACATATTCGAGAAACCGAGCCATCGCCGGGATTGAGGTATTTCCGATTCCGGGCCTCTTCGGTCATCGGGTAGTTCTGTTTGTAGTAATTCCGTACTTTATCCCGGTAATCCCGGTACGATTGGGGGGCGCCATGGGTCTCGATCGAACCATGCTCATCCGGCGGGACCCCTTGCTGCGCAATCTGTCCGCCAATCCAATCCGTCTCCTCAGTCAGAATGACCCGCAACCCATTTCGGCACGCCGCCAAAGCTGCTGCACAGCCTCCCAAGCCACCACCGATGATTGCTACATCAGCGGATAATTCCCGGGGATCCTTACTCCCGGGTTTCATTTTTCCGGCTTTCCCGGTTGCTACACAGGACGGCACGAGGGTTAATCCGCCTCCAGCGGTTATTAATTTAGCAAAATCTCTTCTTTTCATTCAGCAATTCCTTTAAATGACATTTCTTGTAAAAAGGACCGGTGTGATTTTCCCGGATCCCAGGTTTCAAATACTTTTACTCGGATATACTTTACTGCGGGTACATCCGATGGAAAGCTAAAGGTATCACCCTTTTTAGCGTATTCATAATCTTCTGGCGTCACTTCACCAAATGGCAAACCAGATGGTTTGTGTGACTCACTTTCGGTCAACTTAGTCCAGTTCTCCCATCCACCATCGGCATCGGGATCATTGCTTCCCCACAATTCCCACTTTTTCATATTCGCATGAGCATAGACCAGACTTAACGTGGAAACGACTCCACGTTGCCAGATGGTGTACTCGGTCAACTTGGCTTTAACGCCCAAATCAAAGGTGAACCAATGTGGATTACCGGCCGGATCAGCGGTTCCATACCAGCTGTTACCCGTGATATCATCATCCCAAATATTGTCGAGCTTAACATAAGACACCGGATAATTTTCGGCATCACCAGGAAGGGGGTATGAGGAAAACAAGGATTTATCCAAAGGTTCCGGACCCGGTGGTGTCAAATGGACGGTCTGAAAACCAGCATAAAAGGTATCGATTGCATTGGAATCAGGTAGGTAGGCAGTTCGATAGCGAATAGAGTCCCCAGCTGGTCTCCCTTCAATGACAGTGTTAAATTCATCTAATGAAACATCCACGACGCTCTGCTCTCCCACAGTATTTTGATAATGTATTTCTACACCAATGGCGGTTTCATAAGGTGTGTCAAACCATTTGATCTCCATGCCTTCCCGTTTGGCCACCGCACTCTTCACGCCCCTGTTCTTCAGACTGGAGATGTAATCCTCACCATAAACCATTCCCACGGTGTCCACTTTGATGGAGTGATTTCCAGCTTTATCGGATGTGACAAATTCAAAGGTATGTCTTCCCTCTTCAATGTCATCAATAATGCCGTCAAAAAAGGTAGTATCTCCGCTGAAGTCCGGTTCCAATTCCCATTCCACCGAATTATTTCTGTTGTTCCAGTAAATATTAATTTTATTTACATTTGGTGCGGCCACCAAACCAATCCGGATCTTCAGCCGGTTATTTCCGGGAAAAAAATCGATCGTTTTCGGTTTTGCACTGTAAACTTTCTCGCCGTCTTCAATAAATTTGGCATAGGTATGATCCATTTTTGTACATGCTGTAAAAAACAGACCAGCCAAGAGGGCAGAAAAGAGGTATTTGATCAAAGAATTCATCATATTATATTTTTATAGTTATTCGACTTCATTGCCCCAAAAGCCGGTTTCGACCATCCACGCCCCACCGGTGGAAGCATTTGGCGGAGCAATAAATGTGGCTATTATCTTTATCCGAACATAGCGGATGGCCGGAGCAGATATGGGCACTGTATGTTCATCGCCAGCTGCAGCAGAGGCAATGTCCTCATTGGATATTTCCCCGACAGGCAATCCGGATGGTTTTTTTACTTCATATTCACCCAGTTTGGTCCACCCTTCGTAGCTGCCATCCGGGCTGGGTTCGTTGCTTCCCCAAAGCTCAAAAAGTCGAGCGTTACTGGCAGAATATTCCCGGCCATCATGCACCTGCCAGGTTCGAAACCGACTCAATTTTGCTTTCACACCCAAATCAATATTAAAATGAGTGGGCAAACCTTCATTATCGGCTGTTCGAAACCCATTGTAACGGGTAGTTACATTATCCCATAAGGCGGAAAGATCCCACGTATTCGCACCATCACCGGGTAAACGAAGTTCACGGAACCGAGTCTTATCCAATTCTTCTTCAAATAATGGAGTCAGCTCCTTTTCGAGCGTATCAGATACATTTTGCCACCGGTCCTTGATATAAACACCAAAGACGACAGGTTCCGCCGGAAGCCCTCTGATGGAAAAGTCAATTTCAGGCAAGCCGGAATAAAAATTGTCATAATCTTCCCAATCCCCCAGAGAGTCCTTGGTCAGAATAGAAATGACCAGATTGTCTTGACTTTCGTTTAGCAGAGAAACCGTGATTCCACCAAAATCGCTGTAATAGTCTAATGATTCAAATGCTTGTTGAACCGGTGAAGTCAGTGGAGTTATCCGCACAGATACCGGTTCGGATTTGTTTCCCGATCGGTCTACTGCATACAATTTCACTTCGTGTTCTTTGGTATCACCAAAACCACGAAGCGTCATTTGACGTTCATAAAATGATGTTTTCTGCTCTTGTGGAACACCGGGGCGAATTTCGTATTCACCCAGTACATAGAGCAGATCGCTGTCAGTAGGTATGGTATAGGTAATAACAGCTCCTCCGGGGATTGCTTCCCACTGAATATTTGTTACCGGGCTGGGCGCTACACTATCGTTGTCCAATGGGACATTGAGGTTTTCTTTACCACAGCTGATTAGCGTCATTGAAAGAGCAAAGAACAAAATAAAGCCCCATAAACCGAAATCCGTATTGAGCGGTATAAGTACTTGCTTTGATGAATAAGTGAATTTCATAGTGTGTATTAATTTATAGTGTTTACCAACCCGGATTTTGAATCAATTTTTTATTGACTATTAAATCGTGCTCCCGAATGGGCCAGAAATAGTCTTTCATCTCAAAGCTTTGATTGAAAAGCAATACTGGCTGGTAATAATAAATGGGATTTTCCTGATTAATATCCCATCCTGTAATCGGTTGACTTAGTGTTCTCTCAGCCTCTTTCCAACGACGCAAATCCCAGTACCGCCCACCTTCAAAAGCCATCTCGATCAACCGTTCCTGGTGTATGATTTCACGCAGACCTTCCTGACTCGTAAATTTTTCAGGGTTGTTGGAATGAGCCGGCCAGGCTTCTTCCACTGGTGTAAGTCCAGCTCTTTCACGAACCATGTTGATCCACTTCAATGATTCGGGCGATGGTCCTCCGACTTCATTTAATGCTTCGGCATAATACAGGTATAAATCAGCCAAGCGGATGATGGGCCATGGATATGACTGGACCTGATAGGTCGCATCCGTTTGGATTACATTTAAAAAATTCACTAACTTTTTTGCAAAATAGCCGGTGATGGAATATTGATCACCCCGTGACTTTCCTGAATAACTACCCAGTCTTCCTTCCAGGTGGTATAAATCTTCCTGATCGTATTTTCCCTGGCCATACCAGACTCCGCCATCAAATCCCAAACCGGCATAAAAACGCTCTTCCCGGTCAAAATTCAGTTTAGCGGTTTCATATCCCGGATAGATATACAGTGAATCTTCCAGGGACGCTGTATCAATTTCATACCGGTTGTGGTAATCCCAGGTCCGATCTTCATCGATCGGAACTCCATTAGCCGTGTAATACATTTCCGCTATCTTTATCGGAGGAGCGTACATGGCATGCGCACCAGTGGTTTTTGCGCCGGTTACTCCTACTGATGGATCCAGGATGGCTTGCGCCTGTGCTTGTATTTCCGAGGCCATGCTATTTGTTGAGCCCCAAATAATTTCCGAATTCCATTTTTCGGCCAGTGTATTGCGGATATTCATTTGGGTCTGGAGCTCCGGTCCCAGATTGTAAACATCGACCAAAGGGCGGAAATAATATAATTTATGTCCGGTGGCGTGACTTGCCTCAATGGCATCGAGACAAGCATCTGCAGCTTTTTGCCACTTTTCAGGCTGATATTGTTGATTAAAAAATGGTTCACCCTCTGCATTGGTAAAAAAGCTATAGTCGGTGTTCCCGTTAAAAAGCGGACTGGCAGCATTCATCAGAATCCGGGCTTTGATGGCCAATACAATGGGTTTCGTAATTCGTCCCATTTCGGAAACCGGATTGAGAATCGTCTCCGGCAGATCATCAGCTGATGCATCGAGTAAGTCGACAATGTAACTAAAACATTCATCCACAGGTTGTCTGATCACCTGAACTTCTGTAATATCTGAAGATACAGGCAGATTTTGATCAATGATGGGTATAGGACCATACATCCGAAGTAAAAACCAATGATAGTATGCTTTCAGGAACTTGACTTCTGCGGTCCACCTGGCC
Organism: Membranihabitans marinus; assembly: GCF_019802045.1. Classification (GTDB taxonomy): domain Bacteria; phylum Bacteroidota; class Bacteroidia; order Chitinophagales; family Saprospiraceae; genus Membranihabitans; species Membranihabitans marinus_A. The sequence continues at coordinate 354,443 of NZ_JAHVHU010000004.1, forward strand.
CGTTCACGCGAGGTCATATCAGGCACCTTGTCAATATTGTCCAGAAATATGTTACAATCTCTAATGGCCTGAAACATGGAGATCCCTCCTTTGTATCCGTCCCAAAAGTTGAGATAGGGATTCAGAATATTCTGATTGTCCCGGGCGATTTCCCAATTTTCCGGAGGTCGGAACACCGGAATGTTTTTATATGGGTAATAAAACCACACTTCATCGCCACTTAACAAAGCAGGGTTGTTCCCCGTATGCGCATGTTTGGGTAAATAAGAATAGCAGGTGAATAGGTATTTCTCCGCCTGGCTTCGCAGCTTAAAGGCATTGTCCACCGTCGCAATGTTGTCCGGCACAATGTCCAGATAATTACAGGATCCTGCGAAAAAGACCACGATAAACAATGGACCAAAGCTATTTTTCAACCTTGAACAGCATCTGACCACAGATTCGGTGACTACCTTTGATTTAAAATAATAGTATAAATTATATAGCATGATTGTTCTGTTTCCAGTTTGATTAAAATGAAATTTGTAAACCGATATTGTAAACTTTTTGAATGGGATAGTTCAGACCATTTCCGGCCATTTCGACATCCCACAGTTTGAAAGCGGACACGGACAGCAGATTTATTCCACTAAAATATATCCGGGCTTTTTCAAGGAAGAAACGATCAGCCAAGTGTTCGGGTAGGCTATACCCGACCTCTGCATGTTTTAATCGCAAGAAGGATCCATTTCTCATAAACCAGGTGTTTTGTTGTCGGTTATTCACATTGACATTGGGACTCAATCGGGGCCATAAAGCATACAAGTCCCGGTTATCCTCAGACCAGTGGTCATTGGCATAAGCTTCTAAAAGTTGATTTTTAAGATTCAACCCGTTCACCTTGCCGCTATACGCAAAGGGTGATGTCCGATTTACGTCGATCCAAAATGACTCCCGGGCCAATCCCTGAAAGAAAAATGAAAAATCGAAATCTTTGTAACCGAACGATCCACCAAACCCATAAATCACTTCAGGTGTGGTCGGATGTCCGATGGGGACCTGATCCAGTGTAGTTATCTGACCGTCACCATTTACATCCCGGTATTTGATATCTCCGCCCATAGGAACCTCGCCAAAATTCTGAACCGGCGAATTGAATACTTCCTCATCATCTACGAACAACCGTTCCGCTATATATCCCCACTGCTGATTGATGGGATAACCGATTCGGGATTTCCAGGGTTCGTTATCATAAATGGGTTCTTCGAAGGCTGAAAAGTGACTGGAGGCATACGTGAAGTTAGCCCGCGCTTGAATCCAAAACGAATTCCGGAAAAACTGAGAGTAATCCACCGACAAATCCACGCCACTTCCTTCAGCAGAACCTACATTGGCTTTGGGCACACTACTGGGATAAAGTCCCATCGTGGTCGGAATGAAAGAACGGGTCATCAAGATGTGGGTTCGTTCTTCTTTCCAGAAATCTGCCTGAAAATTCAGTTTATCAAAGAGTCCCACTTCAAATCCAAGGTTGGACTTATACGACCGTTCCCAAGTCACTTCAGGATTACCATACCGGTAGATGACGACCCCATTTTTGCGGTAGGTATTATCCAATCCAAAAACCGCAGACCGTCCACTGGCGTTGAGGCTGACTTCCGACAAGTAAAAAAACCGGTCCGAAGCACTTCCAATGGCATCGTTTCCTATAAGTCCATAGGTATATCTGACTTTGAATGTAGTCAGAAAATCATTGAGTCCACTCATAAAATCTTCATTGGATATCTCCCAGGCAATCCCACCAGAAGGGAAAAATCCATATCGGTTTGTCCGGTAAAATCGCTCTGATCCATTGTATCCAAAGTCAAATTCTGCAAAATATCGTTTATCGTATGAATAGGTAAATCGACCAGACAATCCAATGTTCCGGTGCGGCAGGGAGGTTTGCAAGGATCCGGCATTTCCATTCAATCGATTTTGCATCAGGAACACAAGCATACTTCCTACGGAGTGTTTATCTGCAAATACCCGGTTGTAGTTCGCGATCAACTGAATATAAGTTGTGGACCTTACATTTTTCGGCCCTTCAGAGTAGCTCAGATATTCCGTTCCCGTATCTTCATTGATGGGATCCAAGGTGTAGCTGTCGTTGTACTTGTCATAATACCCGACCTGATAATAGTACGGTCGATAGGCTCTGGCGACATCAAAATACGAATATCGGGTGGTATTGAATAAGCCATTGAAATCCAACCCCTCAGTGATAAAAGACAGATCTTGATTAAACGTAAACTGAGCCAGCATCAGTGATTGGTTGTATTCTTTGTAACCGCGAACAAGGTCCGCATAAGGGTTGACCAGATTTTCAGGACTGTTTCCAAAAAGGATGTGATCGACAAACTGGTACTGGCTATCCACAGGATAGAAAGCCGGAAAAGCCACCGGATCACTCCCTACCACTTCTCTATAAAAATGAGATCCACCTCCGATGGGTCCCACGTAATCATCAAAGGTACCATACAGCTTGATCCCCACCTCAGAGGTCTTGGTCAGGTTAACATTCACATTGGCACGAAGCTCATAGGTTTTAAGGTTGATGTTGTTGTTGAAATTATTTCGCTTATCTACCTTCAACAGTCCATTATCCTGATTAAGCGTAGCGGCCAGGTAATACCGGGCCACGGGTCCACCCCCAGACACATTCAGATTGGCACGTTGATTGACCGCGTTTTTCTTAAAAAGCAAATCCCTCCAATCTGTAGCGGGATATACCAAGGGGTTGGTTCCGGCAATGGTATTATCAATTTTTTGTTGGGGATACGGGGTAATACCCAGTGGATTGCGGGTAAGCACCGCTTCATTATTTAGTCTCATATAAGTGATCGGATCTGCCAGTTCCACTTCTTTGGTCGGGGTGGAAATGGAATTTTCGATCCGAAACGACACTTTTGCCTTCCCTTCTACACCCTCCTTGGTTTTGATCAGGATGACCCCATTCGCCCCCCGGGCACCATACAGGGCGGTCGCGGTGGCATCTTTCAGAATTGAAAAACTTTCAATATCATCGACTTGCATTCTTGCCAGTTCACGCGAGGACAATTCGATTCCATCGATCAGTATGAGCGGATCTTTCTTATATCCAAACGTGGTCACACCGCGGATAAAAAAATCAGCGTTATCCTGCCCGGGTTCACCGGAACGTTGGTACGCCACCATACCGGCCATTTGTCCGGCTAAGGCAGTGGTCAGATTACTGGATGGCACTTTCAGCTCCTTGGGACTCGTGGTGGTCACAGAACCGATCACTTCCTCTTTCTTTTGAGTACCAAATGCGACCACGACCACTTCATCCACCAGAGCAGCATCGGATTCCAGTATGACATTTATGCTACTTCGTCCGTTGACAGGCACCTCCTTTTTCTTGTATCCGACGTAAGAAAGAACCAGGGTCGCTTTTTCATTTACATCTTTCAATGTAAACTTTCCATCTATATCAGATGAAGTTCCTTTATCTGTTCCCTTCACCAAAATATTCACACCAATCAATGGTTCACCTTCATCATTGGTCACTGTTCCTGAAATATTCAGTTCCAATTTTTTCCTGTACAATCGATCCAGAGAAAGAGATTCCAACTGGACGATGGGTTTTCGGGCCAGGCCTTCTTTGACTTCCTGCCGATCGACAATTTCCTGAAAATGAACGATCATTTGTTTTAGTGATTCAATTCCCTCCTGATCACTTCTAAACACAGCGATGTATCTATTTTCAAACATTTGATACTGGAGGCTTGTTTGACTAAACACAGCTTCCAGAACTTCATCCACACTTTCGTGAGCCCCAGAAACGTATTCTACCTTTATATTGGCTACGATGGCCCGGTCATAGTTAAAAAAGACTTTATATTCTTTGCCAATACGCATGAATGCTTCTTCGATCAGAATCTCTTCATCCAATTCTGCCTCGGATGCATTACTCCAGGGCAAAAAGCACACCATGGCAATCAAAAAGCCCACTATATAAGAGAGCGCATGTGGCTTTAGGAATCGTTTTTCAATAGCTAGTGTCATCATTTGGTTATATTTAAAATTTAGAAGGTCCCTACCCTGGGTAAGACCAGTATTACTTTTTTTGAATCAAAACTTGATCGTTCTCTTTGGTTGTAATCCGAAGCTGTAGTGTTAACTCCATCAGACTTTTTACGGTATTCCAGTCTTTGTATGGCACGCCAATGGAGACCTTGGTGTCGAGCAGACTTTGATCCAGCACTTCAAAATGCTTCCCATATATATCTTCCAAGTGCTCAAGCATTTGCTTGAAATCGATATCGTGATACGCCAGGGTTCCATCTTTCCATTCGGTCATGGATTCCGCTGTTTCTGATTCGTGTTGTTTTAGCTTTTGCGAGCGGGCTGAATAAGCCAGGGACTCACCGGGTTCCATTATGATGGGGTTTCTGGCTGTTGAAGTCCTGCCGGGCACCCGGATTCTATCCTTCGAATATTGATCGTCAGTGGTCAAAGAGTCAAGCAGACCAAGCCGGATCGAACCACTTTCCAAATACACCTTCGTTTCTCCCCGTCGGTCAGCCACATTGAATGTCGTCCCAAGTACATCAATTAAAAGATCTGAGGTCTGCACCTGAAAAGGTAAACGAGCACTTTTATTTTCATAGTCAGGATGATCCGGTTTTGAAATATTTACATGTGCTACATCGAAAAAAGCTTCACCTTCCAGCTCAGCATATCGGACGGTGTCATTTTTCCAGTCATTTTTCCAGGTTAATCTGGAATTGGCATTAAGAATGATCGCTGTTCCGTCGTTCAATACAATATCTCTGGTCTCTCCAAACCCTGTCGTATACGTCAAATAATCAGGCCGGGACTCCCAGGTCCACCACACGGCCAAGGACACCATCAATGTCAAAGATGCCGCCACGCCCCACTGCCACATCTGGCGAATCAACACTCTTTTGTTCTCTATGTGACTTTTAGTTGCGCGTTTGTTTTTCTCTTCAACAATCTCTGCCCAGCTCAACTCAGGTAGGTGCGTTTGTTTGACATTCACATTCCACCGTTGACGCATCAAATCATCCAAGCCTTCAGGATCTTTGATATGTTTTAGTTGATCAAACAACTGCCTGGCTTCTGACGCTGTCAAATCTCTGTTCAGATGCTTTTCTAAAAGTTTTCTTATATCAGTGTGTTTGTCCACGCTCCATTTTTGAAATTACGGTTCCATTCATTAGGAATTAATAATATTTTAGATCTCTCTATTACCTATACAAGACTCTCCAAAATCTTAAATGTACTAGTGAATTCATAAAATTTATTAATTTAGGCGCAGATACAGGATTTTGAAAAGAGGATTTTAAAGAAGCTATATGAATAATGCATCAACTCAATCGGAGCAATTATTTCTAAAATACAGGGAAAGGGTTTTTGGTTTTTTTGTGGATTTTCTCAGCAACAAGGAGATAGCTCGAGATCTCACCCAGGATGTATTTGTTAAGATACTTCAACGTGAAAAAGCGTTGGACGACATCGATGACAAAGACGGCTACATCTACCAAATGTGTCGTAACCGCGCCTTTGACTACCTCAAAAAAGCAGCTTATCGAAAAGAATACTGGGCGTATATTTTAAGTTATCAAAAAGAATCCGAACCGGCGGTGGATCCGGCTGCAGACCTCAACATGAATCGGGAACACTACCGTCAAATGCTGGAGGGATATCTTTCTAAGCTCCCCCATCAACAACGTCTTATCTTCCACTTGAGTAAACGGGAAGGTCTTTCCCACAAAAAAATTGCGGCTCAACTTAATATTTCACCCCATACCGTGCGCAATCACCTGGCGCAGGCCATGAAAAACATTCGATCTGAAATTTCTCCTTCGGATCTGGAGATGATGTCACTATTGGCTGCCCTATATTGGGTGGTGTAGTAGCTCCATGCTGGTATAACACCGGTGCGCACAGTTTAGGGTAGCTCCGTTCCAGAAACTATCCTCGTACTAGCCTTCCACCGCACATGTCTGACAACATCTCAACTTTTAACAAAAAAGTAGCAGAAATTAATTGGCAAGATAGCCCATAAGGAATGAGTACTTCATCTTATAAGCCTTCACATCGAATACGAATTACCCTTTATTAGCGTATTCATAATCTTCCAGTATCACTTCGCCAAGTGGCAGACCAGATGGTTTGTGGGACTCGCTTTCGGCCAACTTGCTCCAGTTCTTCCAATGCCCGACGACATGGGGATCATTCATTCTTTTTTCATTGAAGTCCAGAAATTTATTTTTTTGTAACATCTGGCGCATTGCTCTTAAACCAGGTCACCCATAAATCTGACTGGAGTTGAATTTCTTCCTTGGTATTGCCAAGCACATCAGTCCCATACATACCAACTACAAATGTCTTTTCACCAACCCCCTGCCCTGGGCCCCAATAACCATTTGTTGGGATATAGGCCTTACCATCAAGCCAGGGTTTATAATCACCCATAAGCTCATCACTGAATTTAGAGAAATTTACTGAAAACCCTCCTACAACATCTATTCTGTGACGATGGCCCTCAAATTTCAACATTTCATCAACCTTCTCAGGTGCTAATCCAGGATAGTAAGAGTAGATCGGAGATGTGTAAAGCCATATGCTGAGTGAAAAGTTCAACCGTTCCCCCATTGCCATACCTGATCGTATTTCCACCTATTACTTTCCCAGTTTTATTTACCGGTCTATTCACTGCGAGCTCTACCCCTTGTGCCCCATTACTACCCGTTTCAACAATGACCTGAAATGCTAAAATTTCATTGTAAAAACCTTTTAGTTTGATCTTATGACCGTCCCAGGTATAATTATTGATTTTTGATGCGTGGTTTAAGTCATCTCTGAAAACTTTCTCTCCATCTCCAAGCACCCATACATCAGTTATTTGTGCGGTAACGGCAACCGGATTAATAAAGTTAAAAACAAGAAAATATAAACATAATCTTATATGCTGCTGAAATACCAACCGTTCTTTGTTCATACTATTTACTATTTGATCTATGCTAATTTTCCAATCTAATATTAAATAATAATTATTTTTTATTTTCAACATAGAGGAAATATTTTCTTGATTTCTATGATCGTTCCATCATAACTTTTCAGACTTTGCATAATTCTTAATCCTCCTCCGACACCCTGTACAACGAACTTTATTCTTCGCCCAACAATTTTACCCCATACAATCGACCAGGCTGAACTTGGTATCTTCCTGCTGGTGCCAGGAAGTATATCGTATTCTCACCTGCCTTCACCTGAACATTGAACTTTATTTCACCGGAATCGCTCTGGACGTTCCAGTACCCGGGCTTCAGGTCCGCCAATAAAATTTGAAAATTTCCTGAACCGGGAATTTCTATAGCAAAAGAGTCCCGAATCAAATCACTGTGGTTACTTATGCTCACCACCCGATCTGCCAAAATGACTACATCACTTTGTGGTGTTTCCAGTGTAGTCACAGGCAAAGGTGGCGTATCATCCGCTGTCATCTGGAGCACCGTCAAAAACCGGTCCCGCTTGGAGGGTTGCGATGGTGTGACCATAATGCGGTGCCCCGATACCTCTGGTTGCACCTGTGAAGGAACCTGGTATTGATACCCAAACGAGCTATTTGCTTCTTGACCACTAAAAACTTCAATCTTGCGCTCATTGTAGCCTGGTTTGACCATTTCGACGAAGGTGTTCCCGGTTTTACCATTGCGCTGATTATAGAGTCGCCACTGTTTTTCTTTGATTTCGGGAGGATTCAATGTGTTGATTTGCCAGTATTTTTGAAAATTCTCATGAGACGTAGTCATATCATCAGCCAAAATAATAGCTGCGGGAACATCATTGCGGTCGAGGTTCAAAAAACAAAAAGAACGGGTATAATCACTCATTTTAGAGGTATATGCCGCCGTCAAATCTGCCTTAAAATAACTAAACTGAGGCTGCTTCAGCTGAGGCCCCATGGCCGTAGATACTACCCGACCATTATCAAACCAGGGATCTGTCATTGCTTCTTCGGGTGTTCGTGGGAAACGCTGGTTCAGCCGGGTTCCCCCATCGTTCGACTCCGTATTTAAAAACTTCTCATCCGGATCCACCGCAAGCATCATGCTGTGCGCGATAGACCGTTTGTTGAAATTGTAATCATAGGGTGTACCATAAAATTTATAGATTCCCAGGTCGCCGAGCTGCTGTCCCCGGTAGTAAACCTGAATCGCTCCGGCATCCGAATGTTGGTGGTTCCCAAAATGATATCCACCGCCCTTTACCTCAGCCACGACGTCATCACTTTCCATACTGATATCCCACCCGGTCCGGGCGACCATGGAGCCCAATACAGGCCCAAAATCTTTGGTCAAAGGCAACGATTCACGGCTTTTATTGCCCATGAGCTCGGGATCATTCAGAAGCAGATACAACACCGGATTGTGAGGGAGTCCGCCTTGCCTTTGGAACTCTCCTTTCAAAACCGGGTCCCGGGCATAGGAATACATCATGAGCATGGTAATCGGTCGGTTCCAATAGTAGAATTCACCGGGTTTTCCGGCACTAAATCCATCCCCATCTCGAAGCATCTGACCGTCCGGGCGGCGCATATAATGCCAGTAATCCCCCATTCCTTTTATATTATTATCAAACACCGGTTCACCGGTCATCCGATAAAAAAGCCAGGCGGCGTGCATCTCCCAGGCAAACCGATAGGCGGCATAATTCACACCTTGATTGTGCCGCGGCGATTGATATTCAAACGCCCGCATGGGAACTAATTGTTCCAGGATGATATAGGATGTATACTGATAAGGCGTGGGGTCTTCATCGTATATGGCGATACTCATAGCCAAGAGGTCCCGATTGATCTGTGCTTCATTCCCGTGACCATTTACGATACTTTGCTTAAACGGTGGCCAACCACATTCCATGTCCATGGACAGTCTCATCAGACGTTCAACCATCTCATTCTTTTCATCCTCGGTCATCAGATCGTAGCACCAATCGTAAACCAGCGACGCGGTATAGATCGTCCGCCCCATTTCCCGTGTAATATCAAGAATATTTCCGAACGATACCACATCCAGATAGCTGCTCATCAAATCAATGGCTTCCCGGCCTATCATTTTGTCGTCTTCCATCAGATAATAAAACGCTTTGAGCTTGGCTGCTTTTTCCAATTCCACATCAAACGACATTTCAATGGTGGAATCTACTTCAAACTCAAACGGTTCTTTGGCCTCATCAGCTACTTTTTTCCAAATATGACTGTGCTCTTTGGATTCAAGCCGGTCTTTCACCAATGGCAAAGTTTGCGAATTCACCCAAAGTCTGGGGTGCTCCTTTGGTGGAAGAACTGTCGGTTTGTATTCTTCAACTTCGTTGGGTACGGCAGGGGCTACATACTTTTTAAGTTCCACAAAATCTAACCGAACACCACGAGGTAACCAGATTTTGAGCACTTGCGCCTCTCCGGATAACATAAACTTTCCCGTGGTTTGCCGGGGGCGGTTCCACGGCACATAAATGACCCGACTGGTTGCTCGCTGATCATCAAACTCCATTTTCATAAATAAGGATTCGTATTTGGAAGTAGCTGCTTCCATCAATGTTGCTCCCTCTTCATCAGTCTTTGCGTAAGTACTCATTACATAATATCCAGCTACAGGAGCTTTAAATTCAAAAAGAATATCCGGTTCCTCTCGTTCCATATCCAGCGCAGCCGGTACTCCGTTTTTGAGTGTTATTCCTTTTTTATTGGTTAATCGATCATCAGCTATTATCGTCGTGGTCCGGGAATTAATTTGTGCCTGGTCAGCGCCCATGCGATAAACGCCTGCTGCTTCAAAAGAGTCATAACTCACCTGAGCTTGTCCCGACCCACCGCAGAACAGGATCAATAGTAAAATCATTGTCAGTGCTTTGCAATCGCGGTTCATCATATTAAAAGTTGTTAGTTTTATGTAGTTTTCATCCGGCTACGAAGTTGCCGCCTGTGTAATTGGCGTCGAATATACCCAAACTTAATTTTTTGATCAAATGCATTAATATCCCTTTTCGATCCGATTGGGTTTTGTATCTTTTGAGAAAATTTTCGTACGATGGGAAAAGGCAGGCTCAAAATCGCTTTAATCACAGGCGGTTCCAAAGGCATCGGAAAAGCCCTTGGAACAGGATTAGCAAAAGTCGGATATCAGGTTATTCTGACTGGACGCCATGAAAAAGATCTGAAGAAAACCGTTCAGGAAATTGTCTCGCTGGGATACCAAAAACCAATCTATTATATCCTGGATATCACCAATTCCGGTCTGATCACACAAACCATCGATGCCATTGCAGCACAGTTTGGCCGTATAGATGTCCTTATTAACAATGCCGGCATACACCGTAAAGGAACACTGGATCTTTCTGAAAAAGATTTCAGAGAACTTTTGGAAACCAACATCACAGGTCAGTTTTTAGTAGCTCAGGCGGTGGTCCCATTAATGAAAAGACAACGATCCGGATATATATTCAATGTAGTATCTCGCTCTGCAACAGTAGGTTTTCCAGGTACCGGGGGCTATTGCGCTTCAAAGTGGGGGCTGCGCGGCCTCAGTGAATCACTGTACCGGGAATTAACCCCGATCGGCATCAAAGTAACCGCTCTTTGTCCCGCCTGGGTGGATACGGATATGGCGAACCGAGCAGGCAGTCCGTTGGCACCGGAGGACAGGATCCAGACACAAGATCTGTTTCACACCATCGAATGGTTGCTGAATTTATCTGACGGTGCGTGCGTAAAAGAAGTAGTAATTACGAATCCCCTGAGTTTGTGAATACCCTGGAGTGGGGGTGCCCCAAACCTTATGCTAACACTGGTCTGGGGCACAGCACCGAAATTCGACAATTAGAACGTCTAGTCCAGGTGTGGGGCGGATTTTAACCGCCAAACACCATAAATCGCAGGAGTGGGCTTATAAAAAGATCGCAATTGGGTAAGAAATTACTATATTCCATGTACTATAATAACCGATCATTATGAAAAACACACCGACCAGACGGACATTTCTAAAAACAATGATGACAGCGCCTGCTCTTTCCACTTTTAGTTTTCAGGTCCTAACTTCTACTTCTGATCACGGTAAGAAGGACTTACCCCATAAATTTAAACTCAGCCTTAACGTATATTCTTTCAACGCCCTGCTCCAACAAGGGGTAATAGACCTTTTTGACGTACTGGATTTCTGCGCTGAGTATAATTTTGAGGCCATCGATCCGACCGCGTATTACTTTCCAGGTTACCCGGAAGTACCAGCTGATGAATACATGCGGGAATTCAAGCGAAAGGCATTTCTGCTTGGCCTGGATATCAGCGGGACCGGTGTGCGGAATGACTTTGCCAATCCGGATGCAGACAGCCGGCGGGATGATATTGAATTAATCCGTCAATGGACGGAGGTCGCCTTCAAGATGGGGATTCCCGCTCTTCGAATATTTCCAGGGCATCACGATCACTCCGGATATGCTCGGGAAGAAGTTTTTGAATGGATGGCCAGGGACATCAAAACCTGCTGCAAAACTGGCGAAAAATATGGTGTGATGATCGCAGTGCAAAACCACAATGGATTTTTAAAAACCGCAGCTGATGTTAACCATCTTTTTACATTGGTTGACTCGGACTGGATGGGATTGAATCTTGATATCGGCAGCTACCGGCAACATCCCCCCTATCAGGAAATCCAAAAAAATATCCATAAAGCGATTACTTGGCAGATCAAGGAAAATGTATGGATCGAAGATCAAGAAACACCCACGGATTTTGAGCGATTGATGCCGATTATCCAAAGATCCGGTTACCGGGGTTACTAACCACTTGAGACACTTGGACCGGGAGATCCCTACGAGAAAGTACCAGTTTTGTTGGATAAAGTGCGGAGAGCAATGTAACTGGTTATTGGGACGCTTGGCTTTAGGACGTTTCACTTTGATTATTATAGCAGGGATTTCGTTCCAGGCTTTCTAACTTTCAGCTTCCAGCCTCAAACCTCTCGATTCAATCGCATTATTCCTTTTGCGTTCAGCAGACTTATTGTGTAAATAAATCAAAAATCAATTACTACGGTATGAAATTCGCACATCCTGAATTTCATCGTGTGTGATCAAATTGTGCGTCCATTTTCAACTTTCAATTTTCAATTTTCAATTGATTCATGGATGGATCCATGCCCCTCTGTACTTCCGTCTCAGTAAACCGGTCGCTTCCGCATCATCTTTTACCACCCGTTGCCCTGCATCATATTCCAACGCCCGTCCCAGCTCCATGGAGAGGTTTCCCAATATACAACTCGCGGAGGATATATGCCCTTCACGGATATCGGCCACTGGTTTTCTCCCAGCGTCGACCGCAGCGATAAAGTTCAACATATGTCGTCGTGTTGCGGGGGCCACATGGAGCTCATTATGACTTTCTGTGACATCTTCGGGAAACTCTTCTTTTTCATACAAGACATCGCCGTGCACCACTTTCCCTTCGCCCCTGGGCGTAAAATTATATTTATGGACACTGCCCGCCAGAGTTCCTTTTTCACCGTATATCTTAAAACCCCATGGGTATTCCGCGTCGACCGAATTGCCCCAACTTCGGTGATTCCAGACACATTTTAGATTCGGGTATTCAAAGGTAGCTGTCTGGGTATCCGGGGTGTTGGATTTGCCGTCTTTCTGAACTAAGATGCCCCCCGTAGAATAGATTCGCTCCGGCCAGTCCAGGTTCAGCATCCAACGTACGGTATCAAACATATGAACGCCCATATCACCAATGATTCCGTTGGAATATTCCATAAAGGTCCGCCACCACCCCCGGTGAGGTAATTTATCATACGGGCGGAGGGGTGCAGGACCGGTCCACAGATCGTAATCCAAAAAGTCAGGAACAGGCGTCACTGATGGGTTGCCGTTTGCTCTCATGTGGTAATAGCAAAACATCTCTACATAAGCCACCTTCCCGAGAAGCCCGGCATCAACAACCTTTTCTTTCGCTTCTATAAGATGAGGTGTACTTCTTCGTTGCGTGCCAACCTGAACGATTCTGTTGTATTTTCGGGCTGCAGCCAGCATCGATTCACTTTCGATAACATCCACACCAGTAGGTTTTTGGACGTACACATGGGCTCCGGCCTTCACCGCATCAATCATTGTCAGCGCATGCCAATGATCCGGTGTCCCAATTAATACTAGATCAAATTCATGGTTGGCCAGCATGTTCCGGTAATCCCTATAAGTCTGAGGTAGTTTGGAAGGCTGTATCCGGCTATTCACCAATTCCACCGCTTCAGCTAAATGATGCTGATCCACATCACACAAAGCCACGACCTCTACCGGAGCTACTTGCATCAATCGGGCGAGGTCACTTTTACCATACCAGCCGCAGCCGATCAAACCAACCCGCCAGTTTTTCTCTCTGTGAAAGAGGTCCAGCCCATAATCACCCATAGTTGCTAATGCCAAAGTTGCAGAGCTGTTTTTCAGGAAGTGTCGGCGATTGATGTTGAAGTGCATGGTACTTTTGAAGGTAAGATAAATAATTTTGGTTAACCCGCTTTATTCACCACGTCATTCTTTGATGATGGTCTGGCTACAGAGGGAGGCTAACCTGACAGCCTTTTGTTCATAAATTACCTGTGAAAAGAAAGGTTGGAGTTATTATCCAAATACTTAGCCGCCTGTCAACCTTCGGGCGAGGGCAACCTAAGCACTGACAAGACTTTATGAACATCCAAATTAAATAGTATAAAGAAACAAACTGACATATTTATCAAAAACCATCTTCAACCAGACGCTTCAGTTTTTAAACACGCTGTAAATCCCATTTTAGCACGATAAACATGCCCCAATGTTAAACCACCTGGTTAAAAAGGCGATAAGCACATACGTCGTTCACTTACATCATCCCCTCTACCGTAACCTCAACCTTAATACTCGCCTCACCCCTTTTCTTCTTCCTGCATCAGCCAATACAACCCTTTTACCCCAATACGAATATCATCCAATTTAAATAACACCAATATTTTCTCTAGATAAGCCAGCGCGCCCCACCCTACGGCAAGATAATAGAACCACTCGTAGAAGCCAAAAACGAACAATACAAAGAAAAATACACCCTGAAGGTAACCGGCTATAACCGCACCATACAGATGCAATCCAGGTATCTTACCAAACCGGGAAAACCCTACAACATAACTCAACACGAAGACAGCTAGAAATATATAAAGCAACCACGCATGCGGTTCAATCTCTGTCCATTTGAATATAAACAACCCCAATAACGCCATGGCAAACGTAAACACGTCTGCGAGATTGTCAAGTGCGGCTCCGAAATTGGTTTGCAATTTCCAGATCCGGGCAATATTTCCATCCAGGATATCCGAAACCAAACTAATACAAATGAGAATTACAAATTCTTCTTCCCGGCCGGTCAGCGCCATGAATAAGATCACCGGAAAAACCAATAGTCGATATAAGCTCAGGAGGTTGGGTACATTGAGTACATTTTCACCGCGGACGTATATTTTCTTCATGAGATTTTACAGCTTCTTAAATAGCATTCACAATTCCTAATTAACCGAAGTCATTGTTGACTTTTTACCGCACTTTTCTCCGTGATGTTATCCAGATAATAGGCTAGCATGGCAAAAACACTGGATTCGTTGACTTCGCGGTGAAGCGGAGAAATCACCTTATCCCGTTGTCGTGTGTCAAAGTCAATATCAGTATCGATGTAATTTCCGGTAAAGGCCATCCCGGCCAATACCATTCTTTCCAACTCATTCATATCTTCTTTTTGAATGTCTTTCTCTGGAACAAGTTCCACTGACGTCAAATCACTTATACTTCGAATAATCTGTCGATTGGACATCGGATGATTGGCCACAAAATTCATAATTACAGGGACCTCATCCGTAGCTACTACCTCCATCAGATCAGCAATCACGGTGTCAATAGAGATTAAATTCTGCGTTGCATCGGGATCTGCATGAATCCGTATTTTCTGATTGGGGTACTGCTGTGCCAAAGCATGGACACGTTTTGCAAAATCGAATATGCCATAACTGGTTCTGGTTACACCTGACCGACTATTACCGACTACTTGAGATAAGCGAATGACGTGGGCATTAATGGGATATTCTGCCATAAACTCCTGCAGCGCATTCTCAGCAAGACGTTTGGATTGTTCATAATAATTTCTAAATTGAGAAATATCTGCTTCCGGGTAGAATTTTTCCTCAAAGACATCTGAATACACTCCACAAGAATAGGCGGTACTTATAAAGAAGAATCGACCTTTCTCAGAAGCATATTTTTGAAATATATTCAATGCATTTTTGAGCCCGTTGATATTGGTATCAAATATCTCTTCTTTCGACCGAAAATCAAATTTTAGACTGGCAGCAAAATGATAGTAGTCTAAATGGCCTTCAAAAATAGATGCAATAGTTTCTTCACTGAGCGAAAAGTTGGGAGCAAGAAGCGTATAGTCAATGACGGTCAGCGTTCCCGAATCTTGAACAGGATCCAACGTGGTGTCTTCCAAGGCTTCCTGCATTCGATCCACAGCAGAAGCTTCACTGCTTCCTCGGACCAACGCAACTACATGATAGTCTTGTGACAATAATTTGTGTACAAAATGTGAGGCAACAAAACTATTGGCACCGGCGATTATGACTTTTTTCATAGAAGGTTTTACTTTTTAGATGCACATTCATGCGCTCGACCGAGCACTGAATATCTTTTGCAGTATATTTAATTCCATTTTACTATTATTGTTCATTTCATTATAATATTTGCGGTATTAAATCAAGATCCAGACCGTCAGTTGAACGCTCAATGGAATGGTCAAGTTATCAGAACCTCGCCAACTCAACAATTCAGCTAATGTACTTACAATTGCGATATTTATGGACATCAATACCATTTTATTCAAAGTCCATTCGCTCCACCAATTCAATATGATGAGACTCAAAATGGCGCTGGCACACAGGAATGCAAATGAACCCACCACTGTTTTCTTGGTAGGAATCCCGGGCAATGAAAGTGTTCTGTTGTACTTTTTCACAGACATTCCTGCTAATGCAGCGACAGGATCACAAATTGCTAAAATGGTTATAGGTAAAATATACATCACAGGATCTCCACTGAAAGTATATCCAAGAAAAGTAAAATATATGGCGAGGGGCAACAGGTAACTGCCATACGAATTTCGTGCTATATCATGTATCGAATTCAATTGACGGATCCGTTGGGAAGACCACAAAACCACGAAAAATAAAGCTGCAAGAAAAAACACGTACCAATGGCTGGAAAACAAGAACGGGAAAGGCAACGTGGCTAAGGTGGCTAAAACGTGAGCTATTTTCCGGCTATATTCACCCTTTATTTTGAACCACCTGTAATTAACCTCATTGAAAATAAGCAGCAAGCTAATTCCAAAGAGATACCCCAAAGAAATCAACAGTACGTTATCCATCCGGCTAATTATTAGTTCGATCCACAAATATCAATAAAAAATGTAAAATAAATGACCACCCATGCTCCGCCAGCAATAAGACTGTCAAATCGATCCAGGAAACCACCATGGCCGGGAATAATTTGACTATAATCTTTGACTTTGTATTTCCGTTTGTACAGCGATGCCATCGCGTCACCTAAAAACGCAAACAGGATAATTCCAGTGGTTAATAGGAGGCGCTCTTGCAGGGATGCATCATACAGTCCTGCCAAAAATAAACTACTAACTAGTGCGATAAGTGCGCCACCCACTATTCCACCAACTGTTTTATTGGGACTGATGGTGGGAAGTATGGGTTTTCGACCCCACAATTGGCCGGAGATCTGACTAAAACTATCGAAAATGGAAACGATCAAAAACCCGTAGAGAATTAAATTTTGTTTCAGAAAGCCGAATAGAATAAAGCCCACGGACAGCAGAAGAAATACAAGCATGGATGCAAAGAAAAATCCAGTTAATTGACGGCCCGATTTCCCATACAATCGGGCTAATTCAATCGATCCTATGCCGATAATCACAATACTCCAAAACTGAAAAAGAACAGGCCAGAATGAAATACTAAAAAAAAGTATATGGATGATCAGAAAGTAAGTACCAAACTTGATATAACTTTTTCGAGCGATTTCACGGGATTTTTTTCGATTGATGACATAAAATCCTACAGCACCGAGAATAAAATAGCCCAGGATAACCAGGTAAATCGTCCAGATCAACGGGGTGATATATACTTCTTGTCCCATCAGCTCCAGATCATAACTATTCCCAACAAAGCCATTATGACCGCAAATATATATCGCACATTCCCTTCTGATTTTACAGTATCCATTTTAGACAGTAAAAGAGGACCAATGCTGGCTCCGATCGCAGAACCTGCCGTGAGAAAGATCACGAGCGTCAGGTCAATTTTCCCCACTAAAAAGTGAGAGCCAATGGCAAAAATAGTATTTGACGCTACGATAAGCAGCGATGTTCCCACTACAATCTTGATGGAAGCTTTTAAAGAAAACAAACCTGCTAACAATGGAGCAGCTCCACTGGTGCCGAAAGCACCGGTTATGGTGCCCGCAGAGAATCCAAAAAACGAGCTTTTGATTATAGTTTTCCTGGTAAATGGAGCTGTTTTTCCTGTAATGTTCTTGGTCAACAAATCCATACTTTGGGTATTGAAAAAAATATAGATTCCCATGCATATCGAATAAATTCCAAAAACATTTTGCAGACCGTCATCACTAAATTGGTTCGCCAATGCGACTCCCGCAAATGCTCCAAATAACCCGGCTGCAGCAAACATCAAGCCCACCCGGACATTCACATTACCTTTTTTATAGTGAACAAATGAACCTATCAAACCCACAGGAAGTGTGGCGACCAGGGATGTAATCACCGCCGTATGTGTCGGGACACCGATAATAAGCACCAAGACCGGAAGAAAAACAAACCCGCCTCCCCCACCGACCAGTGTTCCCAGTAAGCCCACGATTAATCCGATAACCGGAAGAATATAGTATATGGGTTCAATGGGTGAGTAAAAGATCATTTCAGGCGTGTAGGTGATTTGTTTTCGTGGGCAATATTACAAATAAAATGCGAGAAAATAAGTAGTGCGGATATGAGTGAATGCAGTCTCGGCTCGCTCGAGACCATAGGTAGTCAATCTGCCTCTGATGAAGAAACCGAAACATCCTAGTTTTGGGCGGGTAAGCATTAATTGCATTTAAAAAAATATAAACATATAGCCTCAGGCATAGTATTCTATTTCTAGGAGTTCGTAATAGGACCGAATGTAGTCTCATCTCCGTAAAGCCGAGCTGTGACAGAAAGTTCAGTATGACTGAGCAAAATCTCGCCAAGGGCGAGAACGAATGTGGTCAATCCACATTACCCGTCTTGGCTGTGGGAGAGCTCTGTCCCGAGGATAAAGGATGAATCAAAAGTAAAACGTCAACCAAATTTGGGCTATGTAACAGGTCCAATTTTGGGAATTAGGCAATTGATGCACTGGAAATTATGCATCATAATAGTTGGACGTGGTGGATAAAGCGGGCTAAACTAAAAAAGGCCGCTTCATAACGAAGCGGCCCTATAATTCACCAATAAAAAGATTTATTATTGTTGCTCACCTGACCACCACAACGGGGTAGAAACTTCATCCGGTCCGTTCAGGAAATTAACTGCCTGAGAATAGCCTTCCGGCACATTACTTTCCAGATTGGAAGGGTAAGGCAATCGCTGAGGGAAAAATTCCCAGCGGCTTTCCATAAAATTACTGGAATTCAGAGCCGGCAAGTTGGGCAATGATTTCTCTACAGCTGGATTCTCAAAAAATGGTAAACCAAGCCGTCGATGGTCATTCCAGGTTTCCAAAGGTAACCACGGGGACTGTGCAATAAACTTCTGTGTCATGATTTTCGTCAACGCATCATTCTTTACATTACCATTCTCATATAAATCATTGTCCGGATAGCTGAATTCCACCGTGCCAGCTTCATCCGTGTATCCGTTCACATAGTCCATAGTTACCGTAGCTGGTGGTTCTGCGGTATGATTCCACGCTACTGATGTACCGACGCGATTGTAGTCTTCTGAAGTCAGATACGTCGTAACAAAATCCGTCACATCCCAATACGCAAAGCTTTGTTTGATTCCTTCCTCATAAGCTTCCTGACCACTCATAGGCACACTCCAACCTCTCACTGCGGCTTCAGCAATCAGAAAATAGGATTCCCAAGATCCGAAGAAAATCCGCTTGGAAGTGCCATTTCGGAAACTATTGGCCAGTCGAGGCACGGCACCAGCATGGGAGTATACCTGGTTTTTGGAACCTTTATCGCCCCAGTTACCAATGGAGGGCGCATTCCAGGTAAATGCTGCATCGATCTCTTTCACGACGGTATTCCCATCATCTGTGACCAGATTCCTTACCGTTTCTCCGGTAGTTCCCAAGCTCCACGATGGATAGCGGTTCATTTCCGGATTGGCAAAGTCGCCAGGTATGGGGAACTGAACATAAGACCGGGGATCGATGGTCTGGTGTAGACCGTCAAACCAATATCCGGCTGAAGGATCATTCGTCATTGTAGTAAAGTGATCTTCATATCTGGCACCCAGATAGTTGGCTGGTTTGATGTATTGAAGCAGTGAATCTGCCAATTGAACTTCACTCGGGACACCACCCAGTCCAATCATAAGATTGTTCATCGTGGGGGACAAGTATTGCATATTCCATTCTCGTGTCATCACCCCGGTCAATGCACTCCAGCCGCCGGTTTCCTGTACCGCAAAATTATCATCAAGCGTCGCTATAAATTGATTGGTTCCGGCAGCTGCTTCAAAATGCTGTTGAGCTGTTCCAGGATCGGTTTCCGAAAGCCGCATGGCTAATCTCATCCGCATGGAGTTTCCGTATTGGACCCATTTGGTAAAATTGTATGAATACGCCGGATCAAGATCCTGAATAGTGTTGGGAACACTAATTGACGCATCAATCTGTCCCACTGCATCGGCCAGTTCTGTCAACAAGAAAGAATACACATCTTCCACGCTGTCAAAGTCAGGATTTACACCTTGAAACCCATTTATTGGTAATGGTCCAAAATTATCCGTCATTTCACTTAAAAGATAGGCACGCCATATTCGCGCAACCTGTTTCAAATTATTGGTATACTCCTTGAATTGTCCACTTTCAATTTGCTGATCGGCAATTTCAATGGCCGAATACGAATTGTTGAGCCAGTCAGAAACATATCTGAAATAATCCGAGGACCAACCATCGTTGTAGCTACCTACAGGTAAAGTATTCGTGCGATCCATCCGTCCGGCTGCTTTCCAATACAATACAAACGCCCTTTCTGCGATGTGAGGATCCATCTGGGCTCCGACTATGGAATTATTTATAAAGTATTCAACCTGCACCTGGTCAGCGTTTGCTGCAGTGGGGTTAATGTTGATCTCTTCAAAATCCGAACAAGCAGCCAAGAAGCTGATTGCAAGTACGGTAAGAAGACAATATATTAATTTGGTTTTCATATTATTTATCATTTTAGAATCCTACTACTAAGTTAAAAAATACACTTCGTGAAGTCGGTGATGACAGGTTCTCAAAACCAACAGCATTGGTAGCTGTAGCATACACTGACTCTGGATCGACACCTTTCAGATGACTTGAAAGCATGGCGACATTGTTCATAGAGGCACCGATTTGCAATTTCTGCATACCAGTATTCTGAATCAAGGTTCGTGGAAAGCTGTAGTTCAACTGCAAGGTCCGGATACGGATATTGCTGGCATCATAGATGTTATTCTCGGTGATACCCAGGTTGCCGCTTCGCTCAGACAATGTCGTCCAGTAAATTTCGGGCGATACCGGTGTGGAATTTACAGAATATCCACCTCCTTCATTCTCCACTACGCCATCGTATATGATATCCGCGCGGGCACCATTCACTACGGTTGCAGCGGCATTCCCGGCTTGTTGCAACGCCCGGTTGGTTCCGGAAAAAATCTCACCACCGAAACGTCCGTCGATCAACATACTCAAAGATATATTCTTGTAGGTAAAGGTATTGTTGAATCCAACCAGCGCATCCGGCTGCTGATTACCCAATCGCACCTTATCCGGATTACTCAATGGGATCCCTTCATCATCCACAATGATCTGACCAAAATGAGGACTTGATTCATCTTCCACTCGCTTAAATTCTGTACCCCAGATCTCACCATAAGGTTGTCCGGAAACAGCCAGTATGGATATATTATCAAAACCGCCCAAACCGTACTGGGTCACGTCTTCTGTTAATTCCACAACTGTATTAATGTTCTTGGCATAGTTCAAACTCATATCCCAGTTGAAACCATTTGTATTTTCGATGATCGTACCATTAATGGTCAGTTCTACCCCTTTGTTCTCGATATTACCCGCATTGACCTTTTTGGAATTGTAGCCACTCAACGGGTTCAATGGAATATTAATCAGTTGACGGGTCGCATTGGATTTGTAATAAGAAAAGTCAATTCCCAATCTGTTTTCAAACATTCGGGCGTCAATCCCGACCTCCCATGATTTGATTAACTCACTTTTCACATCCGGGTTAAACAAGACATTGTTTTTAGAGGCTGTGGTATTCCCATTCGGGTCATTGCCAATGGAATAGTAATTGTACAACTGGTATGCTGGCAAATCGTTCCCTACTTCTGCATAGGATGCACGGATCTTACCAAACATCAACCAATTGGGCACATTTCCACCATTCGCTTCAATCATGTCTGTGAATACCCAGGAGGTACTGACCGAGGGATAAAAGAAAGATCGGTTCTCTTTACTCAGTGTGGAAGACCAGTCATTTCGCCCTGTAACATCCAGGAAAAGATATCCTCCGTAATTAAACTGAACAGTACCGTAGAGTGAATTCAGTTTTCGTTCACTGAACCCCTGACCTACTGTCGGATTATCTTCACCGTTGTTCAGTGAAAATAAATTCGGCACGACCAACAGCCCGGAGTTCGAGCTCAGACTCTTGTGGGTCTGATGCATCAGGTTTCCACCCAGATTAATCGTCCCTCCCAGGTTCCCCAAAATATTATCTTTTGAGGCAGAAAGCAAGGCACTGTAGTTTCCTTCCGTAAAGGAATTCGATCCAAGACTGTATCTTCCAGTCGTAGCCAGCGGGCTTCCTCCGTATAATTTCGATTCTGTATTTGTATTATAAAGGTCAAAACCAGCCCGTATTTCAGCATACATCCAGTCCGTCAGTTGATTTTTGACTGATCCATTGACCATAAACCGGTCGCGGGTATCTGAATTCAGATTGTTTCTAGAATTCCAATATGGATTGACAGCATTCGATGGCAGATACCAGATCATATTCCCAAATTCATCGCTTCCTTCACTGAAAGACGTCACATCAATGGACCTGGGAAGCAAGTACATCGTGGCAAATGAATTGGATATATTGACACCATTTAGTGGTCTGTTGTTTGCGGTGGATTTGATATACTGCACTTTGACGTCTGTTGTCCAGCTGTCATCGCGACCAAAGTTGGACACGGAACGAGTCATCAGATTGAGTCTGTCCAAAGTAGCACCTGGAATCATACTATTATCAGACAGGTAATTAATGGATGAAAACAAAGATGTTGCTTCATTCATTTGTTGCTGGAATGAAAGACTGTGATTCCAGCTTGTACCGGATCCAAAATAATTTTCGAGGTTCTCATGCGCTTCCATCTTCCCTGTAGAACCATCCCATAGTTCGATGCTTTGTCCGGCAATCTCCGGTCCCCAACTTTGACTGGAAAGGTTGTTGTAGATTCCGTTATTTCCTTGTCCAAACACACTTTGGATTTCGGGCTTCATAAACATGGACGATGAGCCAAGTGTACCGGAATACGTAATTCCCAAGCCATCCTGAGCTTTACCGGTTTTGGTGGTAATCAGGATCACTCCGTTTCCAGCCCGAGATCCATATAAAGCTGCTGCTGAGGCTCCTTTCAGGACGGACATGGATTCTATGTTTTCCGGATTGAGATCACCCAATCCGTTCCCCATATCCGTCGAAGGGTTCCAAAAGTCATTGTTGGAGGCTCCCGTAAAGTTGTCCATAGGAACCCCGTCAATTACAATCAAAGGTTGATTATCTCCGGTCAGAGAGTTGTTCCCCCGGAGCACAATTTTTGAAGATCCTGCCGGACCATTACTTCCACGAACGACTTGCAGGCCGGCAATTTTACCGGAGATGGCGTTCGCTATATTATTTTCACGTGCGACAACCAGGGAGGGGCCGCCAATTTCCTGCACGGCATATCCCAGTGCCTTCTTTTCCCGTTTGATACCGAGCGCAGTCACTACAATCTCATTCAAAGCCAGACCACCGGATAATTGAATTTCAAGTAATTCTTCGCCATTATAAGGGACTTCCACAGATTGATACCCGACATAGGACACCACGAGCACAGGGTTATCGGTCTGGGCTTCCAATTGGAACTTCCCGTCGAAGTCCGTGGTGGTCCCGTTGTTCTCTGTATCTAACTCCAATACGGTTGCCCCGATAATGGGGTCTCCATTTTCCGCATCTGAGATTATTCCCTGGATATTCTGAGCATACGCACCGGGTCCGGTGAATGCCGAGATCATCAGAAAGAAACTGAGCACCCCCATGGCCAGCAACGGCTGGTCTGGGTTAAGTCTCATTTTCAACATTACAAGTTTTTTCATTTGGTGATTTTTTTAGTAAATAAATTCATTTAGGTTTAATAGGTGGTTTTTAAAATCGAAACTTATACTTTTTTATAACCATTTTATATGACAAATTACCAGGCGGTAGTTTTTCAATTCTCGATACTACTATTTTCATAATTTATGGATTTGAGGTTAAAACAACTATTTGCTTACGACACCGGGGGTAACTTCCTCCAATCGTTCAATCACAAGGGCTGCTGCTCCGACTAACTCGGCAGCAGCTCCCAGCTCAGAGATTTTAAGCACGGTGTTTTCTGCTAATTTGCCAATACTGTGCTCATAGATTCCCTGCTGGACCGGTGGCAACCAAAATTTACCGGGAATAGCTCCCAGCCCGCTTAGCACGATGAGCCCCGGATTAAACAGATGAACCAACGTGGAAATGCCTCGACCAAGATTATGGCCCAAATGCTTCAACAAGCCTACGGCAAAAGAATCTCCTTGTTGAATAGCGTTAAAGATTAACTTCACAGCATCGGTTCTGTCATCAGGTAATTGATTGGGCAAGATGGTATATACACCATCTGCCAACCCTTCCTTTGCTTTTTCGATAAGAACATACAAAGAGGTTTCTGTTTCCAGACAACCCCGTTTTCCACAACTACAGACCTTGTTATTTTCAAACAAAGGAATATGACTGAATTCACCTGCGAAGCCATTTTCACCCCGAAATACTTTTTGGGAAACAATCACACCAAGCCCAACCCCCCATCCAATATTGATAACCAGCGTGTTCTCACGATCCCGCCCCCACCCCTGCCGCAGTTCTGCCAGTCCGATCAATGAGGAGTCATTGTCAATAAAAACAGGCAATTCCAGGATGCTTTCCAGATAACCTACTATATCAGAGTGATTGCTCTTTAAAAAACTGTGATTGATCCCCTCCTTTACATCCACAAATCCGGGCATGCCAATACCTACCCCCAATATTCGACTTTTATCAATTCCCGTGTCTTTGATGCACTTAGAAACAAAGGTTCCCAGAGCAATCAGATCTTCACCGGTTTTTGACAGAAGGATATTTTTGGATTTACTTTCCAAGACCTGGTTGCCCTTTAAATCAAAAATGCTAAAAGTCGTACTGATCTGGTTCACTGCTACACCAATGGTATAGTATATTTTTTCTTTAATGGAATACAACTGTGGACGACGTCCTCCTTTGGATTTGGCAAGGCCTCGTTCTTCAAGGATTTCCTCCTCCACCATTTCATTGACCAAAGCACTGGTAAAGGGAATACTTTTACGAATTCCTTTACTCAGATCGGAGACAGGTAATTGCTCCCGACCGTAGAGTTGCTTTATCAGTTTAATTTTGAATTTGTTTTCTAAAATCATTTTCACAATGCCCTTTGTAGATGAAGCACTTCACAAATGTATTGATTACTTTTTAATTTATTTAATATGTCAGTGTTTTTTTTTAAAATGAATGGCCTCGCAGGACGTACTCAGGTTGATTTTATAAGGCCAAAAGTTGGTTTAGATCTTACGTAGAACCAGAAGAGATTATCCAGTGGGATGCTAACGATCAACGATCTGATCGCGCTAATCATGGGCGCAAGTAGTTACCATGTGTCAAGAAGTCCAATACCTTCAAAAAAAATCTGAACGGACTCATAAGGTCGTTCAGATTTTCTATGTCTAAAAATAACAGAATCAAGAAGTAGTAATCATCGTGAAATATGAATACTACTTTCGCTACTATTTAGGTCCTGCTCCGTACTCCGGATTAGATTGATCAAACCATAGACGCTCTGCATTTAAAATCTGTGGATTGGGATCACCTGTGGTAAATCCTTGTTCTTGCACAGCCTCCAGCGCATTCTCATAATTCAAATCATCCGGTGTTGGTGTTCCGACAGTAAACCGGCGTGGTATCGGCATTTCCGTGCCTGATGAGGTGAAAGTTTCCCAGGACAGATATTCGCTTTCCTTCATGGGAACACCGGAACGACGAACAGTGGTCCAAAGATCTTGAGGAGTATTCATAAAATTGATGTATTGTTGGATATAAACCTTTTCCAGTCCATCCGTACTCAGATCATAAGCAGGCTGACTAATCAGTGCTTCTATTTCACCATCCCTCAAATGAGTGGATGCTGCTTCGGCCTGATCGGGATCGGTGTATACCGGATCGGAAAAGTAGTACGGCGTCTCGTTATTTTCAGCCAATAAATCCGCTCGTTTCACTGATAATTCCACCCCCCGGTTAAAATATTCTTGGGCACTTTTTGGCAGATTGGCTCCCATTAGCTTAAATTCAGCTAAATACAAATTAGTTTCTGCAGCACTCCCGAGGATAACATGCAAAGGCGGGTCATTGTCTTTTAACTCAATAATCCGTCCGCCTGGTTTGGTTGGGTAGGTATAGTTATAGAGCGTACGCGTCAGTTTTTCGTGATAAAGCGAGGTGGATGAATACGTTTTCTCGACCCCATTAGCTGCTATTTTATTATAAGCAGTCTGATTAAAGTAAATATCATTAGCTGGGTCCAAAGTCTCATCTGGCGAAACAGGTGCACCATGATACCGAACCCAGGGCTCTCCGGGTTCATTCCAGCCGGCAAAATTTCCATTTTCATCAAAATCGACCAATGGCTCTATGAAGGGGGGCAGTGGTTGTTCTGCATCAATAAATGCCTGGACCACTTCGCCGTTAAAATGGTTTTTATTAAAGGTAAACCGTAACCGTGGATCCTTATTAGCCACCAGAAAATCGATTAAATTTTGACCACCATAACCGATCCACATCCCATTACCGGTCCCATGGTATTTTATTCCCCGATGATAAATAAAATCATCAGCTAAAGCATCCATATACCCCACCGGGGAATTGGCAACCTGTTCTGCTATTTCGAGTGCCTTACTTTGATTTTTATTCACCAATCGGGCTGCTATTTTCAATTTGAGCAAATTGCTGAATTTTGCCCACTTTTCATAGTCGCCCTCGTAAATAAAGTCCTGCCTGCCCAAGGTAATTTGATCCTCTGAATTTCTCAGTGATTCAATAGCTGCATCCAGTTCACTCAACCAGGTATTGAAAAGTTCCTCTTGATTATCAATTTCAGGGGTTAACAACGGCGGGTTCGTATAGGGCGCCAAGCCTGCCTCCGAATATACCAGTGATCCGGTCAGATCTGTGTTCACGATAGCCGGAGCAATCTGTATGGGATAAGTGATGGCTTTCAAAGCCTGCCGGGCAGCCTGCTCTTCCTCCGACATAGCCTCTATTCGCATTCGCACATCGACTGTTTGGGGAAACAATGCGCCATAAAGCCCTTGCGACCCATAAGGTCCCATTAAATTAAAATCAGCATTATTTCCCCCTTGGACTGTAGTGACCTGAGTCCAGGGATAGATGTATTGAAAGTTGGAATAGAACCAATTTGTATAATCATTATTATACATTTGTTCGATCGCCTTGGTCACAGAATACCGTAAATCCGGGTCAGACAAGGTCGATGGATTGCTGTTGAGTTCTGCAAACTTATCCCGGTCACAGCTCCAGGCTGATACCAGAACGAGGGCTATTATCAATTTATATATCGTTTTCATAATTTACTATTTATGATCAATTAAAAGTGAATTCTAGATTAAAAATCAATGTTCAGCGTAAAAGTATAGTTTGCCGTATAGGGCATAAAAGAACGCTCACGGAATGAAGCATTACTTGACGTCCCCCGAAAACTTTCCGGATTCAGGTTGTTCGGCAAGGAATTGAGTAAATATCCCAGGTTTCTACCCGTAAATGCCAAATACATGTTCTGGGCTTTTATTTTCTGAGCGAACGATTTGGGCAGGTTATACCCAACAGAAACATTTCGCAATGCGATGTATTTCACTTCATTGAACCAGTTGTCATTAATGACCCCACTACTCCATGCGCTGTTAAAATAGGTGTAAAGGCTAGCGTGCGTAGGCTCTACATACCCTGCATCGTATGCTTCCTGATAGGTCATCCCCCCTACATTAACCTGCTCTCCATCCGGGGCTGTAACCACCTGGTCGGCCGCAAACACCCCTTCGGGAATCAAGCCGTCATGGAAGGTCTGACCTTTCGTGTCCTCATATTCGCTGGTCCACGTGATTCCACCGTGGGCTTCATCACGAGCAGTCAACGAGCTCTCCAAATACCCGTAAGCCGTTCCATATTTGTTCGAATACGAAGCAATATGTCCACCAAACCGGGCATCTAGCAGAACAGAAACACTCAGGTTTTTATACGAAAATGTATTCCCCCAGGACCCTTCAAAGTCAGGATTGATTTTACCAACTTCTTGTGCCTCATAACTCCTTGTATAATGCGCGCCTCTGCGATCGTCCTTCCAGGTCAAAACCTTATTCCCATTCCCGTCTTCCAACGGTTTTGTATCTGAATATAGCACACCATATTCTCCATCTTCAAAAGCCACTGAACCTACTCTAAAATTACCGTAAGCAATATCTCCACCTAACCGTTTATACTCTCCCACTTCATCTCGAAGCTCCGACACTGTGGTGGTATTGTTCCAATAATTAAATGTGGATTCCCATTGAAAATCCCTGACTTGCACTGGAATCACTTTCAGCGACAGCTCAAACCCCTTATTGCTCAACGTACCGATATTCGTAAACATACTGCCAAAACCAGTTGATGATGGAATGGGTATGCTTCCGATCTGATTCGTAATAGACTCGTTGTAATAAGCAATATCCGCATTGATTCGCCCTGTAAACAATCTAAAGTCAAGCCCAACCTCCATGCTGTTTTTACGCTCAGGTTTGATATTTGGATCGACCAAAGTCGTTGATTTTGTATTGGTGTATATAAAATTACCCCCTGCAAGTTCATAAGATCCCAAACCATACCCTTTGTTGATCGTATATGGATTCGTATCGTTTCCAACCTGCGCCCAGGAAGCTCTAAACTTACCAAATGAAATAAATGAAGGTAAATCAAAGGTTTCCGAAAGTATCCAGGAAGCACTCACTGATGGATAGAAATAGGAATAATTCCCCGAGCCATCAGAATACACCAGTGCTGAGCTCCAGTCATTTCTTCCGGTGACATCAAGGTATAGTTGGTTTTTCCAGCCCAGACTTCCTAAGAAATACAGTGAATTGATTTGTTTTGTACCATTAATAGCTGCACTGGTCCGGGGTGTTTTCTTGGAGTTTCCAATATAAAATCGTCCGGGGACGATTAATCCTCCATCAGTCCAGGTTCGGGTATATTGATTTTGCTGATCCCACATTTCCCCTCCTACGATGACATTGGTTGTCAGGTTTGTCCAATCCTTATTCAGGTTAGCGACCAGTTTTCCCGTACGTGTTCGATCGCCATCATTTCTCAATTCATAAAATCCACCATCCATGGCATACCCAGTTCCCAACTGTTGATTTTCATAAAATACCGAATAGTCGTTCATATTTCCTTCAGCGTAAACCGAAATCCAATCAGCCAACTGGGCCGTAAGTCGTACGATAGGTCGGATCACTTGTTCTTTTCTGGTTGCATCCCACAAGTTATACCTGAACCAGGTTCCATTACCAGGCACATTGGCATATTTATCCCCGTAACTGCTTTGCGGGGTCCCACCATGGGGCGCCTGATAAACCTCCTGCTGGCTCCATCGTTCGGTATCATACCAGGCGCGCCAGCTTCCTGTTGCAAAACTTCCGGACAAGTCGTTTCCTGGATTTGTTGCGCTGGAAGTCGTATAAGCTACCGATGCATCCGCTGTTAACCAGGAAGAAAAGTTAAAAGATCCCTTAAACAAGAGGGAGTTTCGAGTAAATTTATTCGTAGGCATCACGCCGGTGCGGGTGTTGTAGGAATTGGATAGATAAAAACTTCCCCGGTCGTTGGCCCCACTCAGTCCCAAAGCCGTATTGGAATTCAGCCCGGTGTCATAAGCATCGACCATATTGCCCGGAAACGGTGAATAAGTCCGAATCTCCCGATCATAATCTTCGATGGGACGACCATCAAATTTGGGCCCCCACCCCAATGTCGTTGGGTAGCCTATTTTTGACATCATTTGCTGACCATTCACTTCCCTGGTACTCACCTGATTTATATCAAATCGATAATAATTTCCATCCGCATCTTTCTCGCCATACCCAATATAACCAGCCAAGGTACCCGGACCGTACTCATATTGCAGATCCGGCTGCGCATAGACATCGGTAATGCCCAAAGATTGTGAAAAATTCACACCAAGTCCCTCTTGCCCTTTCCCGTCCTTATTCTTTATGACGATAGCTCCATTGATTCCCCGAGATCCATACAATGCAGTAGCAGCAGCTCCTTTTAATACAGAGACGGATTCAATATTGTCCGGATTCAGATTTTTAAGTATACTGCCAAAATCATTCGCATTTCCAGCCCAATCAGCGCTGGCATTGGATATGCCTGCTTCAACGATGACACCGTCAATTACAAATATGGGCTGATTGTTGTTCGAATTTAACACAGAGACTCCACGGAGTTGTATTTTATTATTTCCGAACAAACCCCCATCGGAAGATCCAATACTCAGTCCGGCAGACTTCCCTTGAAGCGCTTCCACCGGATTAACGGTATTCAGCATCGCGATGTCCTCTCCTTTGAGTTCTGTCACAGCGTAGCCCAGTCGTTTGGTTTCCCGCTTGATCCCCAAAGCAGTGACCACTACTTCATCAAATAACAACCCAGGATTCAATTGAATTGTCAGATTCTCCTGGCCTGTATAAGCCACTTCTTGGGGCTGATACCCCACGTAACTCACCTGCAGAACAGGATCCTCAGTTTGTAGGGTCAGGCTAAATTTTCCATCAAAATCCGTGGTGGTCCCGTTGTTTTCAGAACCTTTTTCCAGTACTGTAGCTCCGATAATAGCTTCTCCATTTTCGGCGTCCGTTATCGTTCCGGATACCGTTTGGGCATTCACTCCAGTGGCGAATAGCAATAGAAGGAATAACGTGATAAATCCGGTACACCTTTCGCGTTGAATCGACGAAAGCGGTGAATTCTCACTCCGTAAAATATGTACTATTTTCATAATAAAGAGATTGAGTTAGTAAAAAATATTTCTGTTCAATGACAACCATGCCAAATCTAAAAAACCTAAAACCGGGTACCAGTCAGCTTTTATTTGACAAAGGTTGTTGTTTCGTTCTTTAATTGACGCGCTCTAGAACTTGTACTTCTTCCAACCGGTCAACCACCAGGGCTGCTGCACCCACCAATTCTGCAGCCGGTCCGAGTCTAGAAATTTTCAATTCGATCTTTTCAGCCAATTTTCCAATACTGTGTTCATTTATTGCTTGCTGAACTGGAGGTAACCAATATCTACCAGGCGACGAGCCCATTCCACTTAACACAATCAATCCGGGATTAAACAGGTGTATAAGAATAGATATCCCCCGTCCCAGATTTTGTCCCACTTGTCGAAGCAAACCGATAGAAAAAGTATCGCCCTGCTTCATCGCCTCAAATATCAACCCCACGGCCTCAGTGGGATCTTCCGGTAAACGGTCGGGTAAGGAGGTATATGCTCCGTCTGTCAGGCCTTCTCTTGCTGCATCCAACAAAACATATAATGAGCTTTCCGTTTCCAGGCAACCCAATTTACCGCAGCTGCATATTTTATTATTATCAAATAACGGGATGTGACTAAATTCACCGGCAAATCCTTTTTCTCCGCGAAACACCCGCTCAGCGATCACCACACCGAGACCAATACCCCATCCTATATTTACCACAAGCGCATTGGGATGACCTTTAGCACACCCTTGTTTTAATTCGGCCAGCCCGATGAGTGATGAATCATTATCAATAAAAACGGAAAAACCCAGCACATCTTCCAGATAGGAGACAATCGAGGAAGTACCACTATCCAGAAAAGTATGGTTCACTCCCTTTATAGAATCGATAAAACCCGGCATACCAATTCCTACACCCAAGATTTTTTCTCGATCAAGGTCACTTTCTACGATGGATTCTGATATAAATTCTCCAAGTTCTACGAGATCTTCTCCTGTTTTGGACAGGCGAATGTTTCGGGAAATGGGACCGATGATCTGATTTCCATTGAGATCAAAAACTGCCAGAGTTGCTTTAATCTGATTCACGGCCACACCCACTGTATAAAAGTTGTTGTCTTTGATGGCATACAACTGAGGTCGGCGTCCTCCGTTGGATTTAGCGAGACCACATTCCTCCAGAACTTCGTCTTCGATCATTTCACTAATTAACGAACTGGTAAAAGGAATACTCTTTTTAATTTTTTTACTTAACTCCGCAACAGACAAATGATCACAACCATACATGTTTTTTATTAATTGGACTTTGTACTTATTATCTAAATTCATCAGAGCGAGTTAGATGGCTTTTTACCATTTCCTTCACAAACCTAAAAAATAGTTTTTAAATTATTTACTATCTTCTAAAGAATTTAGATAAGAAATTGAAAAGAAAATATCATTGCATGCACCAGCAATTTATATAATATGCTGATTACCGGTTACTTAACTGCAAGAAATTCAATATGTAGTTAAACTAACTAAAAAGACACCTCCCCAACAGATCGTTAAGGATATGAAAAGAATTATTTCTCTTTTTGCCACTCTTGAATCATAGTACGAATGTCTTTACCACCCCGTATTGTGACTATGGCGGTCACCACGATATACCAGATCACAACTAAAATTACGATGAGTGTCCAAATCCAATGATTCATATTAATTGACTTTTATTTTTCCATGTAAAATTTCAGGTTTGAACCAAACCACATCATAACAGCCGTTGCGATGTAAGTGGCCACACCAAATTTATAGGGCCCGATGGATTCAAACAAACCCCGGGTAGCCTCTACTTCTTTAAAAATCAGGTACGACAATGGAATCACACATCCGGTGATAATAGCTGCAACGGCCCCCCAGTTGTTGGCTTTTTTCCAATAACAAGCAGCGATCAGTAACACACTCATACTGGATAAATAAATCGTCCCTGTTACCTGCAGATAAACCCACAAGTCACCTTTCAACGGATACCAAAGACCATATAGTAGTAAAAATATTCCAATCAAACCAATCAAGACCCGATTCCACAGCAAGCCTTTCCGGTCCGACCACAAACCCTTGTGAATCGGTTTCATAATATCATTGTAGATCACCGAGCTCCAGGCAATCATATACGAGGAGTTGGTCGACATATCGGCTGCCAGCATAGCTGCTACCATAATCCCGATGAGCCCCACAGGTAGTATCGCAGCCAGGAAGTGCGGCATCGCCATGATCGCTTCCGAACCACTAAATCGGTCCGTACCAAAATAATGAAGGGCCGCAATGCCAATCAATGCCGGCAGGATAAACCGAACCAAAAAGAACGGAGCCGTCCCTTTGTAAATATTCATGGCCGTTTTGGTATTTCGGGCCGATAATGCTCTGGAAAGTGTCGTCTGCCAGGTCATCACAGAAGCAAATGCCAAAAAGATATCCAGGAAAATTCGATCGACCCCATACGTATCGCCCAAAAACGGATTGTAAGCAGCGGGACCTCGGACCGTATCCAAGGTATGTAGGAGATCCGACCACCCAAACTGGACCAACAGTAAAATGACCACCATGGTCAAGCCGATACTCATGATCACAAACTGAATGTAATCTGTTATAAAAACTGAGATCATCCCCCCTAATATGGTATAGAGTGCCACTCCCAGCAGGATGACTGTCATCACCAATTCCAAATAAACCATATCAAATCCACAGACGACCGTCAGAAAATTACCACCCATGCGCAGAAAAACCCCCATATTGAGCAATCCACCCAATACGATAACCACCCCGCTCGCCCACCGAACTTTGGTGCCAAATTTCACGTTGAATAATTCAGGCAGTGTAATCACTTCCTGATCACGGAGAGGCTTAATACAAAAGCCTGTCCACCCGACGATGAACATAGCTATCGCCGTCGTCACGCCCGGAGTGGTTCCGGCAAACCCATATTTGAACCCCAGTTCTGCATTGGCCATAAACGTAGCAATACCAAATTCTGTGGCAGCCAATGAGGCTATACCCAAATAAACATTGACGCTCCGGCCGGCTACGAGGAAATCCGTGACGTTACGCACATACTTTCGGGCCCACAACCCGACCGTTACCGTTCCAGCCAAATAAATCAATACTATAGCGCCGTCAATAAAAAAGTTGAAGTTGGTCATAAGGGGGATATTCGTATTTAACTCACCGGCAATTTTAGCGGACTAAATATAGGAATAATAATGAAAAAGAGGGCTTCTCTCGATTTCTGCCCCGCTATAAAATTTCTTATATTTGCGGTTTATATACCTGTATTCTAAATAATCCAAATCCAAACTATGCTCTATTACAATGGCCAGCGACAAACCGGCACATCTAATCATTCTATTGAGAATATCAATCCAGCCAATGGCCAAATAATCGGTACTATTCAAACTGCATCGGAAGATGACGTTCAAAAAGCCATAGAATCAGCAAAGTCGGGCTTTCGGATCTGGTCCGCCATGTCACCCACCGAACGGGGCCGTATTTTGAGAAAAGCAGCCGAACTGTTGCGATCAAAAAATGATGAAATTGCCCGAATTGAGGTGGAAGATACAGGGAAACCTATTTCAGAAGCACTCGAAGTAGATATTCATTCGGGAGCTGATGCCCTGGAGTATTATGGTGGAATTGCTGCCAGTCTTCACGGCGAACATTATGACCTGGGCGCCAGCTTCGCATACACCCGAAGGGAACCCCTGGGTATCTGTGCGGGCATCGGTGCATGGAATTACCCCATACAGATCGCCTGCTGGAAATCAGCTCCGGCTTTGGCATGTGGAAATGCCATGATATTTAAACCCGCCGAGTTGACACCCCGGTCAGCCGTTCTTCTAGCGGAGATTTATTCGGAAGCAGGACTTCCTGATGGCGTGTTTAATATTATTCAAGGAGAAGCAGAAGTCGGCCAGCTGCTGACTCGCCACCCGGATATACGGAAGGTCTCACTGACCGGAGAGGTAGGTACCGGGAAAAAAGTGATGGCTGATGCAGCGGGATCATTGAAACATGTGACCCTGGAATTGGGTGGAAAATCTCCACTGATTATTTTTGACGATGCAGATATTGATGAAGCTGTAAATGGTGCTTTACTGGCGAATTTTTACACCCAGGGTGAAATTTGTTCGAACGGGACCCGAGTCTATGTGGCGCAATCCATCAAAACTGAGTTTCTTAAAAAACTCATCGACAAAACTAAACTTCTGAAAACCGGTGATCCCATGGATATAAAAACCCAGGTCGGTGCGCTCATTAGCCGGGAGCATTTTGAAAAGGTTCTGACTTACATCGACAAGGGCAAAGAGGAAGCCACTTTGCTCTATGGTGGGGAACGATTTGAAGGCGATCAGGGGGAATGTAAGGACGGATATTTTATTTCTCCTGCTATTTTCGAGACTGATGATGAATCGGCCTGCATCGTCCGAGAAGAAATATTCGGGCCTGTCATGACGGTGCTTCCTTTTACAGAAGAAACGGAGGTGGTTCGCAAGGCCAATGATACCATTTATGGGTTGGCCGCAGGAGTCTTCACCCGGGATCTAAAACGGGCACATCGGGTGGTCCAACAACTCGAAGCGGGGATGTGCTGGATTAACAATTACAATGTCACACCGGTTGAAATTCCTTTTGGTCCTTACAAACAATCTGGCTTTGGAAAAGAAAATGGCCTGGTAACACTTGATGCGTACAGCCAGCTAAAAACGGTATACGTGGAAATGGACAAAATAGACAGCCCTTATTAATTCCTTCCTTTAGCATGTATGATCTCTTTCTAATTGCACGGGATCGCAATGTATAAAAGGAACAAATGAACTTCAAAAATAAAAAGAACATATGAACTATGATTACGTGATCGTGGGTGGTGGCTCTGCCGGATCTGTACTAGCCAACCGTTTGAGTGAAAACCCTGAAAATACCGTTTTGGTGTTGGAAGCAGGTCGCCAGGATTATATTCTTGATTTTAGAATTCATATGCCAGCGGCATTGAGTTTTCTACTCACGGGAACATTTTACAACTGGGGATATTCTTCTGAACCGGAACCATACATGAACGGCCGACGGATCGCCCAACCCAGAGGGAAAGTACTCGGCGGTTCGAGTTCCATCAATGGCATGATCTGGATTCGGGGAAATAAAGAGGATTATAATAAATGGGCCCGGGAAAAAGGATTGGAACACTGGGATTATGCCCATGTCCTGCCCTATTTCAAAAAACTCGAAACCCGATTGATTGGAGCGGACAAATACCACGGCGATAAAGGACCGCTCAAGTTGACTACCCCGAAAAATAAAAATCCGCTATTCAAGGCATTTTTTGATTCTGTACAGGAAGCAGGATATCCCTTGACTGATGATGTGAATGGGGCGCAACAAGAAGGTTTTGGGAAATTTGACCAGACTATATATAAGAGCCGACGACGAAGCGCAGCCCGTTCCTACCTTCATCCGGTCAAACACCGTCCAAATCTGACGGTCATGACGAAAGCCATGGTGCACAAAGTGATCTTCGAAGGAAAAAAAGCCATCGGTGTGGAGTACAAAAAGGGAGGAAAAGTACAAGAAGTTTATGCTAACCAGGAAATCCTGCTTTGCGGAGGTGCCATTAATTCACCCCAATTGCTTCAGTTATCAGGCATCGGCGACGGAAAAGAACTTCATCAACATGGAATTGAGGTTGTTCACGATTTGCCCGGTGTGGGCAAAAACCTCCAAGATCACCTAGAAGTATATGTCCAGTGGCTAGCCAAAGAACCAGTCAGTGAGTATCCGAATTTGAGTCCGTGGCGGGCACCCAAAATTGGATTTGATTGGCTTTTTCGACGAAAAGGCCCCGGAGCTACCAATCATTTTGAAGCAGGAGGATTTATAAAAAGCAGTGAGGAAAAGCCTTATCCGGACTTACAATACCATTTTTTACCACTGGCCATACGCTATGATGGATCTGCTCCATCCGAAGGGCATGGGTTTCAATTGCATGTCGGCCCTATGAACACGGATGTCCGCGGTCATGTCAAGATCAGATCCAATGATCCCTATGAGCCACCGGCCATATTGTTTAATTATCTTTCTACTGAACAAGAACGTCAGGACTGGATCAGAGCCATTCGCAAAACCCGTGAGCTCATCGAAACCAAAGCCATGGAGAAATACAGAGGTGAAGAGCTATCACCAGGCAAAGAAGTTCAGACGGATGAAGAGATACTGGAATGGGTAGCCCGGGAAGGAGAAAGTGCCTATCACCCCAGCTGCACCTGCAAAATGGGGCATGACGATATGGCTGTAGTGGATGATCAACTGCGGGTACACGGAGTTGAAGGACTTCGGGTGGTGGATGCATCAGTCATGCCATACATCACCAATGGAAACATCTACGCACCGGTTTTGATGATCGCAGAAAAAGCAGCGGATCTCATTCAAAACAAACAGACATTACCGCCGATAGAAGATGTCTAGACTCATGTAGTGACACCTACAATTAAAATGCAACTCTAAAAGAATATGATCAACCGAGACATTCTATCCAACCTCCGTCCTACCTTGTTTCTTATGGCAGCCCTGGCTTTAGCAGGAGGTTATCTTTACATCTTTACAGATTCACCTGTGTTTTGGCCCGGTTTTATCACCATGATATTCTTTTATGGGGTGATCTTCTACATGGGAACCTATGCAGCCACCTTACGGAAGACCAATAGCACGGATGAGATACTACTGGCGGGAAGGGGCATTCCTGTGTGGATGGGCGTATTTACTATGAGCGCAACCTGGGTGGGTGGTGGATATATTAATGGAGCTGCCGAGTATGCTTTTGATAGTAATTACGGTATCATTTGGGTCCAGGCACCCTGGGGTTATGGTCTTAGTTTGATCATAGGTGGATTGTTTTTTGCACGAAAAATGAGACGGCATCGGTTCAAGACCCTTTTGGATCCGCTGGCTCAAAGATTCGGCAAACGCATGACGACTGTCTTATTCCTTCCAGCATTATTAGGTGAAATATTTTGGACTGCAGCCATCCTCACCGCATTGGGCGCTACTTTTGCGACCATTTTGGGTTTGGATATACAGACAGCCATTATCGTGTCATCGTTTATAGCCATTGCTTATACCGCCATCGGTGGTCTGTGGGCAGTGGCATTGACAGATGTGATCCAGCTGGGGTTACTGGCGATCGGCCTGATTATTGTGATTCCCTACGCACTGCATGAAGTGGGCGGTTGGGAATTTGCCTGGGATCAATATCAAATGAATATGGATGGATTGGCTTCTATTATCCCCTCAAAAGACGCATTGGGTGATTATTATTACAATTGGTGGGATTTTGCTTTATTGCTCATTTTCGGAGGTATTCCGTGGCAGGTTTATTTCCAACGGGTATTGTCTTCAAAAGATGAAAAGACTGCTGTTCGTTTATCGGTTTTTGCCGGCATAATATGCATCCTGGCCGCGATTCCACCGGTTATGATCGGCGTGATTGGTCAGGCAGTACCTTCCTGGGAGGCGCTCGGTGCAGTCGGTCCTCCCGAAAATTCAGCGCTTATCCTTCCGTATGTAATCCGATACCTCACTCCCGAATTCATAGCTACCATCGGTCTGGGCGCAGTCGCAGCCGCAGTCATGTCATCTGTAGATTCTTCCATTTTATCGGCCTCATCCATGGCCAGCTGGAATATATACCGGCCTCTGTTCAGACCCAAGATCACCAACAAGTCATTGACAATGATCATCAAACGATGCATCTGGATCATCGGTATTACTGCAACCATATTAGCGCTAAACATCACCAGTGTATATGCGTTGTGGTTCCTTTGCAGCGATTTCGTATACGTCTTACTGTTTCCGCAATTGGTTACGGCTCTTTACGATAAAAAAGCCAACACCATGGGTTCTATTGCAGGTTTTGCTATCGCTTTTATACTCCGATTTGGCGGAGGCGATCCGACCTTAGGCCTCCCCATACTCATAGAATACCCCATGATCCAGGATGGGGAAGTTTTATTTCCATTTAGAACACTGGCCATGGCATCGGGATTGATCACCATCATTGTCGTATCGAGGTTAACGCAAAAATTGGATCCGGCGAAGGTTTTAAGGATAGCTGATTAGTGCCAGGAACAAAGTAACGAGTTTACAGCGCACCAAATAATTTAATACATTTCCCCCTGGTTGAGAGACTGTGTAAAAAGGCGGAATGATTGATTTTGTACGAGTCTCCAGACACTGGTATGTTTGTTTGAAGCGAGTGAAAAACCTGACAGATACTATGATCTAATCCAAGTATTTATATTGTTATTTCTCAAAATATTTTCTTAATTTAAAGATACCGAAAGAAGGCCTCAGCCGATTCAATACGCTGAAGTCTATCTAGT